>NZ_JBVAXO010000004.1:0-530397 GCF_055419385.1 Mycobacterium sp. IDUB_24 | reverse complement strand
CCCTAAACGGGAAAAAGAATGTGGCCAAAAACAACAAACAAAAACCACCAAACACACTATTGAGTTCTCAAACAACAGACTTTTTTCTGCTTTGTCACCCTGTTTTGGGGCAACCCCACCAGCTTAATCGGAATCTTGCCGGCAAGTCAAGTTGCTTCATTTTGGCTTATTTCATCCGGTCTGAGGCAACCTCGCCAGCTTAGTAGAATCTCGGCTGGCTTGTCAAATCGCTCCGGTCCGGGGTGTTTCACCCGCTCCGCGGCGACTTCAAAAGATTAGCCCGAGCCTGCCTGCAAGGTCAAATCGGCTGGTCAGCGCGATTTCGAGGCGGGCGGGCCATCTCGAGCGTGCTGCTATGACCCTACTCTTTCGATCTCCGCTCCGAGGCTCAACAGGTTTTCCACGAACAACGGGTACCCGCGATCGATGTGAAACACGTCGTGAACCTCGGTCTCGCCGTCCGCGACCAAGCCGGCGAGGACCAGGCCGGCGCCCGCGCGGATATCCGAAGACCACACCGGTGCGCTCGAAAGCTGCGGGATCCCCCGCACCACCGCATGGTGTCCGTCGGTCCGCGCGTCTGCGCCCAGCCGAATCATCTCCTCGACAAACCGGAACCTGGCTTCGAACACGTTCTCCGTGATCATCGACGTCCCGTCAGCCACTGCCGCCAGTCCGATCGCCATCGGTTGCAGGTCGGTCGGGAAACCGGGGAACGGCAGCGTCGCCACGTTCACCGCCTTGGGACGCTCGTACTGAACCACCCGGAACCCGTCGTCGTTCTGGGTGACGGTGGCGCCGGCGTCGTGCAGCTTGTGCAGCACCAGCTGCAGGTGCTGCGGGTCCACGCCCGTCACCGAGATGTCTCCGCGCGTCATCGCCGCGGCTATCCCCCACGTCGCTGCCACGATCCGGTCACCGATCACCCGGTGTTGCGTGGGATAGAGGCGATCGACACCAGTGATCGTCAGGGTCGATGTCCCGGCGCCGCTGACCTTCGCGCCCATCTGGTTGAGCATCGCGCAGATGTCGACGATGTCAGGTTCGCGCGCAGCGTTGTGGATCGTCGTGACCCCTTCGGCGAGCACCGCCGCCATCAGGATGTTCTCGGTGGCCCCCACCGATGGGAACTCCAGCTGGATCTCGGCGCCCCGCAGACGATCGGCCTCGGCCACCACACAGCCGTGCTCGATATTGCAGGTCGCCCCCAACTGCCGTAGCCCGGCCTGGTGCATGTCCAGCGGCCGCGACCCGATCGCGTCACCGCCAGGCAGCGCAACCTTGGCCTTCTTGCAGCGTCCGACCAGCGGTCCCAGCACGCATACCGAGGCGCGGAACTGGCGGACCGCCGCGAAATCGGCGTCGTACTTGGGTTCGTCGGGCGACGTGATCCGGACGGTGTCACCGTCAAGCTCGACAGTGGCGCCCAACCCCCGCAACACCTCGGCCATCAGGGGCACATCAAGGATGTCGGGGCAGTTGGTGATCGTGCTGGTGCCCTCGGCCAGCAATGAGGCGGCCATCAGTTTCAGCACGCTGTTCTTTGCCCCACCGACAGCAACTTCGCCTGATAACCGGTTTCCTCCGGTCACCAAGAAACGCTCGCTCACGCCGGTTAGTGTAGACAGCCTGGCGTCGAGTTTCCGCCTGCTCGGACAGATCCGGCGAGCCCGGCGCGCTTGTTCCCAAGCCCGGTACGGTTCAGCTATGGCGGTTCATCTCACCCGTATCTATACCCGCACCGGCGACGACGGCACGACCGGGCTGAGTGACTTCAGCAGGGTTTCCAAGAATGATTCGAGGTTGGCGGCCTACGCCGACTGTGACGAAGCCAACGCAGCGATCGGCGTCGCAGTCGCCCTGGGCGAACCCGATCAGCAAATCCTGGCGGTATTGCGCCAGATTCAGAACGACCTGTTCGACGCGGGAGCAGATCTGTCCACTCCCGTCGTCGAGAACCCCGAGTACCCGCCATTGCGGATCTCCCAGGCCTACATCGACCGCCTGGAGAAGTGGTGCGACGAGTTCAACGAGGCGTTGCCCGCACTGAACTCGTTCATCCTTCCCGGGGGAACTCCGCTGTCTGCACTCCTGCATGTCGGCCGCACCGTGGCTCGCCGCGCAGAGCGGTCGGCCTGGATTGCCGTGGAGGAGCACGGGGATTCGGTCAGCGTGCTGCCGGCGAAGTACCTCAACCGGCTGTCGGATCTGTTGTTCATCCTGTCGCGGGTCGCGAACCCGGACGGAGATGTCCTCTGGAAGCCCGGCGGATGAGCGCTTGCGCGAAGACCAAACCAACCGGATGAGCGCTTGCGCGAAGACCAAACCAACCGGATGAGCGCTTGCGCGAAGACCGAACAGCCCGCAGCGGATCAGTAATTCCGCCGCCGGGCCCGCGGCGAAGGCCGTGATTCGAGCCATGACGTGAACGCCGTCAAGGCTCCCCGATCCAGGGCGATCTCGTAGCCTTGCCGGCGTTCGGGGCTGATGTCGCGCAGTTCGAGAATCACGATCTGATCGGTCATGATGTCGAACTCGTCACCACGCGGTGGACGGCGCGACACCACTTCCAGCCCGCGTCGGCTCAACCGTCGATCAGGCCACCACCGCATGCTGGACAGGCGGTAGAACCCGGCCTCCCCGCCGCGGTAGCGCATCACTCCATGGCGCCAGCCGCTACCCCCGTCGGCGGGGAAATCACGCAGGATTGCGGCGGTTCCACCGACCTGACGCAACTTCCACAAGCGGTAGCTCAAGGCCCCGACCAATAGGAGTAGAACGCAGACGAGCGCGACCATGCCGATCATGGGCGCGCTCATCCGTCGTCTCTGTCGTCAGTCGATCTGGCCGACAGCGCGCAGCCGCGCCCGACCCCAAGCCGCTGTCTTCTCGTCGTCGGACTCAGCATCCCGCTTGGCGGAGTCGGCGTCGATTTCGGATTCGAACTGAGCGTTCTCCACCAGGATCCGAACCGTCTCCTCGGTCACCGACAGGAAACCGCCGTCAACGGCGATCCGCAGATCGTCCTCACCTTCGCGCTCGACCCGCACCATGGCGTCGTCGACGAGCTCCGCAACCAGAGGAATGTGCCGCGGCAGGATGCCGATCTCACCAGCGGTGGTCCGGGTGAAGACGAACGTAGCGGCGCCGGACCAGAGCTCACGCTCGACGGCAACGATCTCAACGTTCAAATCAGCCATTCCACACCACCTCTCGCCGAAGGACTACCGTCACAGCTTCGCGCCGAGGCTCTCGGCCTTCTTCGCCAGGTCGTCCAGACCACCGATGAGGAAGAACGCCTGCTCGGGCAGGTGATCGAACTCGCCCTTGGCCAGCTTGTCGAAGGCCTCGATGGTCTCCTTGAGCGGCACGGTCGAACCCGGCTGGCCGGTGAACTGCTCGGCCGCCATCATGTTCTGGCTCAGGAAGCGCTCGATCTTACGGGCGCGGTACACCAGAACCTTGTCCTCTTCCGACAGCTCGTCGATACCGAGGATGGCGATGATGTCCTGAAGATCCTTGTAGCGCTGCAGGATCCGGATGACTTCCTGGGCGACGCGGTAGTGCTCGTCGCCGACGACGCTGGGGTGCAGGATCGTCGAGGACGATGCCAGCGGGTCCACAGCGGGGAAGATGCCCTTGGAGAACACCGCACGCGAGAGCTCCGTCGTGGCGTCCAGGTGAGCGAACGTGGTGGCCGGTGCCGGGTCGGTGTAGTCGTCGGCGGGCACGTACACGGCCTGCATCGAGGTGATCGAGCGACCACGCGTCGAGGTGATGCGCTCCTGCAGCTCGCCCATCTCGTCGGCCAGCGTCGGCTGGTAACCCACGGCCGAAGGCATACGACCCAGCAGGGTCGAAACCTCGGAACCGGCCTGGGTGAACCGGAAGATGTTGTCGATGAAGAGCAGCACGTCCTGGTTCTGCTCGTCGCGGAAGTACTCGGCCATGGTCAGGGCCGACAGGGCGACGCGCATACGGGTGCCTGGCGGCTCGTCCATCTGGCCGAACACCAACGCGGTGTCCTTGAGGACGTTGGCGTCGGCGAGCTCGACCCAGAGGTCGTTGCCCTCACGGGTGCGCTCACCCACGCCGGCGAACACCGAGGTACCGCCGAAGTTGCGGGCGATACGGTTGATCATCTCCTGGATCAGAACCGTCTTACCCACGCCGGCGCCACCGAACAGGGCGATCTTGCCACCACGCACGTACGGCGTGAGCAGGTCGACGACCTTCAGACCGGTCTCCAGCATCTCGGTGCGGGGCTCCAGGTCGGCGAAGGCCGGCGGCTTGCGGTGAATCGACCAGTGATCGAAGTCCTTGCCGTAGCCGGGCTCGTCGAGGCAGTCGCCGAGGGCATTGAACACGTGGCCCTTGACGCCGTCGCCGACCGGCACCGAGATCGAGGCGCCGGTGTCGCGGACGTCGGTGCCACGCACCAGGCCGTCGGTGGGCTGCATCGAGATGCAGCGCACCAGGCTGTCGCCGAGGTGCTGGGCAACCTCAAGCGTCAGGGTCTTCGCGAGCGCGCCATAGGTGATGTCGGCGTGCAGCGCGTTGAACAGTTCGGGCACGGCACCGCGCGGGAACTCGATGTCCACCACCGGGCCGGTGATGCGGACTACGCGGCCCGCGGTCTTTTCTGCAGTAGCAGTCATTCTCTCTTCGCTTTCCTACGAGGCTCTGTCGTCTTTGGTCCGGCTAGCGCGCGTCGGCCAGCGCGTTCGCGCCGCCCACGATCTCGCTGATTTCCTGGGTGATCTGTGCCTGACGTTCGCGGTTGGCCGCGAGCGTGAGCGCCTTGATCAGATCGTCGGCGTTGTCGGTGGCCGACTTCATGGCGCGCCGGCGCGAAGCCGACTCCGAGGCCGCTGCCTCCAGCAGTGCTGCGTACACCCGGGTGGCGATGTAGCGCGGCAGCAGCGCGTCGAACAGGTCCTCGGCATTCGGCTCGAACGAATACAGCGTGTGCGGACCGGTTTCCGGCTCACCGACGTACTCGACGACCAACGGCGCAACCTGATGAGCCACCGCGGTCTGCGACAGCATGGACCGGAATTCCGTGGACACGATGTGCAGTTCGTCGACGCCCAAGATGCCGTCGGCTCCGGCGTCATCGCCGTCGTCGTCAGCGCCGGACATGAACGCCGACACCAGGGTGTCTGCGATCTCCTTGGCGTTCTCGTAGGTGGGCCGCTCCGAGAACCCGGTCCACGATTCGGTCACCGTTCGCTGCCGGAAGCTGTAGTAGCCCAGAGCTTTCCGGCCGACGACGTAGAGCACCGGGCTCTTGCCCTGGTCCCGCAGCAGCGAGAACAGTTCTTCGGCCCGACGCAGCACGTTGGCGTTGTAACCGCCGCAGAGGCCGCGGTCCGAGGACACCACGAGGACACCGGCCCGCTTGGGGTTCTCCCGCTCGACGAGCAGCGGGTGATCCAGCGCGCTGGCACCCGCAAGCTCGGTGAGCATGTTGGTGATCTCGGTGGAGTAGGGCCGGGCCGCATCGACCCGGGCCTGCGCCTTGGCGATCCGCGACGTGGCGATCAGCTCCTGCGCCTTCGTGATCTTCTTGATCGACGAGGCGGATTTGATACGTCCGCGTAGTTCGCGAAGTGTGGCTGCCATTGGTTACCTAGGCCTTCTTGGGAGCCGGCTTGCGGACCTTGACCGATTCCTTCTCCAGGTCCGCGGGATCCAGTGCGTCGGCATCGGCCTCGTTGACCACCACGGAGCTGCCGTCGGAGGCGGCGAAGCCCTTCTTGAACTCATTGATGACCGAGACCAGCTTCTCCTCGTTCTCCTCGGAGAGCTTCTTGGTCTCCTTGATGCCCTTGAGGATCTCGGAGTGGCTGGCCTTGACATGCTCCAGCAGCTCGTCGACGAAGCGTGTGACGTCCTCGGCCGGAACCGAATCCAGGTGGCCCTGGGTACCGAGGAAGATCGAGACGACCTGGTCCTCGACCGCCAGCGGGCTGTACTGCGCCTGCTTGAGCAGCTCCACCAGGCGCACACCACGATCCAGCTGAGCCTTGGAGGCCGCGTCCAGATCCGAGGCGAAGGCCGCGAAGGCCTCCAGCTCGCGGTACTGCGACAGATCCAAGCGCAGACTTCCCGCAACTTCCTTCATGGCCTTGATCTGCGCGGCGCCACCGACACGCGACACCGACACACCGACGTTGACCGCCGGTCGCACGCCCTGGTTGAACAGGTCGGACTCCAGGAAGCACTGGCCGTCGGTGATCGAGATGACGTTGGTCGGGATGAACGCCGAGATGTCGTTGGCCTTGGTCTCGATGATCGGCAGACCCGTCATCGAACCGCCGCCGAGTTCGTCGGACAGCTTGGCGCAACGCTCCAGCAGACGGGAGTGCAGGTAGAAGACGTCGCCGGGGAATGCCTCGCGGCCCGGCGGGCGGCGCAGCAGCAGCGAGATGGCGCGGTAGGCGTCGGCCTGCTTGGAGAGGTCGTCGAAGACGATCAGCACGTGCTTGCCGTCATACATCCAGTGCTGCCCGATGGCCGAACCGGTGTACGGCGCCAGCCACTTGAAGCCGGCAGGATCCGAGGCAGGGGACGCGACGATGGTGGTGTACTCCATCGCGCCGCCCTCTTCCAGCGCGCGCTTCACGCTGGCGATGGTGGTGCCCTTCTGGCCGATGGCGACGTACACGCAGCGCACCTGCTGCTTGGGGTCGCCGGTCTCCCAGGCCTCACGCTGGTTGAGGATGGTGTCGACGCAGACCGCGGTCTTGCCGGTCTTGCGGTCACCGATGATCAGCTGACGCTGGCCACGGCCGATCGGGGTCATGGCGTCGATGGCCTTGATGCCGGTCTGCAGCGGCTCGGACACGCCCTGGCGCTGAACCACCGACGGGGCCTGCAGCTCGAGGGCACGCCGCTCCTCGGCGGCGATGTCGCCCTGGCCGTCGATCGGCTGACCGAGCGGGTTGACGACGCGACCGAGGAAGGCGTCGCCGACAGGCACCGAGAGGACCTCGCCGGTGCGCTTGACCTGCTGGCCCTCTTCGATCTTCTCGAAGTCACCCAGGATGACGGCACCGACGCTGTGCTCGTCGAGGTTGAGCGCCACACCCAACACACCGCCCGGGAACTCGAGGAGTTCCTGGGTCATGACCGAGGGCAGGCCCTCGACGTGGGCGATGCCGTCACCGGCGTCGACGACGGTGCCGATCTCTTCACGCTCGGTGTCGGCGGAAAACGAGGATACGTAGTCCTCGATGGCACCTTCGATATCAGCAGCCGAGATTGTCAACTCTGCCATGGTTTTTCGTCTTCCTACCTTGATCTTTGGGGTGGTCCTGGGGGTTCGTGGCTCGGGTCAGTCGGGCAACTGGGTCGCAGCGGCGGCCAGTCGGGACGAGATCGAGCCGTCGATCACTTCGTCACCGACGGTGATCGACAGACCACCGAGCAGTTCCGGGTCGACGTGCAACTGCACCGACACCGGATGTCCGTAGATGCGGGTGAGCACCTCCGACAACCGGGTCCGCTGGGCATCGGTCAGGTCAGCCGCAGCAGTCACGTGCGCGACCACCTCACCGCGGCGGGACACTGCGAGCTCGGCGAGGTCGATGACCGCCTCGTCGGCACGCTCACCGCGAAGCAGTCCCACAGTCTGGGTCAGCAGCGCAGCTGCCGTCCCATTCGCACCCGCGTTGCCGCCGAGCACCTTGTCCAGCAAGGCAACCCGGCCGTCGATCGGGGCGGTGTAGTCACTGAGCAGAGCCGAGAGCTTGGGCTCGGCGTCGAGCAGGCGGCCGAACCGGAACAGCTGGTCCTCCACCTCGTCGACCTCGCCGGCAGTCTCGGCGCGCTTGAGCAGCGCCAGACGTGCGGTGTGTTCGATCGCGTCGACCAGGTTCGATTCGGTCGACCAGCGCTGCGAGACGGCAGTCCGCAGCACGTCCAGTGTGGTGCTGCCGACCTTGCCCGACAGCAGACGATCGACCAGCTCGGCCTTGGCGCCAGTCTCGTCCGTCGGCTCGGCCAGATGCCGGTTCAGCGTCGGCTCCGACAGCAGCAGCCTGGCGACGGAGGTCAGCTCCTCGGCCAGGGTGGTCAGGCCGTCGGCGTCCAGACCGCCCGCGACGGAGTCGAACTTTCCGACCACGGCCGTCAGCGACTCGCGGCTCGCCGCGCGCAGTTTCGCCGTGGCGGCGGTGTCGATCACCACTGCCGACGGCGCCATCTGGTCGAGCTCGGCGAGGAACCGGTCGACGGTGGCCGCCTGCGCAGCCGGGTCGGCGACGTGCGCCCGGACCAGAGCGTCGGCCTTGGCCACCGACTCTGATCCGAGACCGGTCCGAAGCTCGCGGATGAGCTGCTGGCGCATCAGCTGAACCTGCTGAGCGCCCTGGGCCTTGATCCGCTCGGCCTCGGTGCCGGCCTGCTCGGCCAGCTGAGCAGTGATCCGCTCGGAGTCCTGCGAGGCCTCGTCGGTCACCTTGGTCGATTCGGCCTTCGCGTCGGCGAGTGCCTTGGCATGCATCTCATCGGCATCGGCGAGCTTCTTGGCCGCATCGGCGCTCTCGGCGAGCGCGACCCGCACGGCCTCCTGCTGCTTCTGCATCAGGCTCCGCACCGGCGGCACAACCCACTTGATGATGATGAATGCGATGACAGCAAAGCCGATCAGCTGCCCGATAAATATCGACATCTACTGCGTCCCACCTGATTTCACGTCGACGCCCAAAATTCGGTTGGCCAGGGTCCGCGAGAGTCCGTCCACCGACGACTCCAGACCCGGCCGCACACCGGCACTCTGGGCAGCAAGCTGCTCATCGGCCTGGCGCACGGTTTCGGCCACTTCGGTGCTGGCTTCGGCACGCTTGGCGTCGACCACCTCGCGACCCGCCGAACGGGCCTCGTCACGGATGGCCGATGCCTGTGTGCGTGCCCCGGCCATCGCCTCGTTGTAATCGGCCTGTGCCGCGGCCACCTGCTCGGCCGATTTCCGATTGTCGGCGGCGGTCTTGGCCAGCATCGCTTCGCGCTCTGCCAGCACCTTGCCGACCGGCGGCACAACCCATTTCGCGATCACGGCGAGCGTGATCAGGAAAATGATCAGCACGGCGAAGAAGGTGCCGTTGGGGACCAGGAAGTTGCTCTGGCCCCCACCGCCTTCCTCGGCTGCCTGGCTCGCAGCCAGGATCGTTGCGCTCAGTTCACCCATGCTGATGGACTACTGCAGGCCCGGGGTGGCGAAGACGAACAGCGCCATGAAAGCCAGGTTGATGAAGTACGCGGCCTCCACCAGACCGACGGTGATGAAGAACGGGGTGAACAGACGGCCCTGGGCCTCGGGCTGACGGGCGATGCCCGAGATCAGCGCGTTACCCGCGATACCGTCACCGATACCTGCGCCGATGGCGCCGCCACCCATGATCAAACCGCCACCGATCAGCGCGCCGGCCGTGATGAGGGCGTTGGGGTCGAGTTCCATTCCTTTTATCCTCCTTGATAACTGGTGGCTGTGCCGCCAGAGGTTCGTGTTGTGTAGTTGTAGAGACTTATCGGATCAGGTCAGTGCGCATTGCCGTCTTCGTGGTCCAGCTCCATCGACTGGCTGAAGTACAGGATCGTCAGCAGCGAGAAGATGAATGCCTGGATCAGGCCGACGAACAGGTCGAAGGTCTTCCAGATCGCGTTGGGTGCCCACTGGATGTACCAGGGGAACATCGCGATCAGCGCGACCAGGATGCCGCCGGCGAAGATGTTGCCGAAAAGTCGGAGGGCCAGCGAGATCGGCTTGGCGATCTCTTCGACGATGTTGATCGGCGCCAGGAACGCGACGTGCCCCTTGACCACCTTGATCGGGTGCCCGATGATGCCGCGCCGCCAGATGCCTGCGGCGTGGTAGGCGAGGAACACGAACAAGGCGAGCGCCAGCACGAAGTTGATGTCGGAAGCCGGCGGCTTGTACCACTCGGCAGCGGCGCCGTCGGGCCCCCCGTACTGCAGCGGCAGCACCGCCAGCCAGTTGGAGATCAGGATGAAGGCGAAGATCGTCACCGACAGCGGCAGCACGAACGGGGCGACCTTCATACCGATCGAACCCTCGATCTGCTGGCGCATCTGGATGGTCAAGGCCTCCCAGAACAGCTGTACACCGCCCGGCACGCCGGTCGAGGTGACCTTGGCCCGCAGGACGAACGCCAGCGCGATCACGATCACCGCGGTGACCGCGGTGGCCAGGATGGTGTCACCGTTGAACGTCATCCCGAACAGCTCGAACACCATGGTGTGGTGGCCGACGTGGATGGCGGGGCCACCCTCTTCGGCAGCGAGCACGGTCGTCGTCTGAGTCATATAGGTCAGCTCAACCCTTCGATTCCGTATCCAAGACATCCAGGCCGTTCGAGCGGATCTTCCGCAGCACGGGGATGCTGGTGCTCATCACCAGCAGAGCCTGGAAAATCGCCAGCCCGAACAGCACCGCGATGCCGCCCGAGGTTTTGAAGACAAATGCGATGCCGAGTGCGATCGCAGTGATGATCAGCAGCCGTGTCGCGGAGTTCACGGCCATCTTCTTCTTGAGCGGGTGATCCTCTGCCGTGATCGATTCGACCGCCCGGCGAACCAGCAGGGCGTTGACCAGACCGAGGCCCAGCCCGACCCCGAAGAAAACTCCGAAGTAGATGTGTCCGGCGAATCCGGCGGCCACGATGGCCAGCGCGGACAGTGCCACGCAAACAATCAGGAGACGCAGCGGCCGGAAGGCCACCGACGGGAACACCAACGGCGCGTTCTGCGCTGGTGTCGTCACCGCTTCACCCCAATCCCGCCGTTACGGAAAGCTGTCCCCTCGGATGCGCCGGCGACGTGTAGCGCCTGGCAAAACCCTGTGCGTGCCCGACGAGAATATCGGAGGGCAACGGGCGGGCTGAAATCACCCACGGGGTAGCTCCCTTTGTCGGTCGTTGATCGGCACCTGACGGTTCGTCGAACCGAAGGGCCGGGCCGGCAACCCGCGAGGTTTTTCGGGTTCTGGCAGCACGGTACCACATGGTAGGCACCCTAAAACGGGGCCTACTACTTTTTGTCGTACTCCCCTTCGTGCTCGTCGTCGGACCCTTCATTCCCGCGTTGCAACAGCGGTATCAGCGTCACCACGATCGCCACCAGAATGGCCGCCACGACCACCGCTCCGGTGTAGCGCGGATCGAAGAAAATGGTCGCCGCAGCGCCGAAGGCGATGATGCCCACCCACAGGTAGATCAGCAGGACCGCACGGCGATGTGAGTGGCCGATCTGCAGCAACCGATGGTGCAGATGCATCTTGTCGGGGCTGAGCGGACTCCGGCCGGCCCGGGTGCGCCGCACGATGGCCAGCAACGTATCCAGGGCCGGCACCAGCATCACGGCGATCACCAGGAGGAACGGCGACATCAGCGCGAAAACATCGCGAGCGCCGTAGGCATTCTGCGAGATCGGCCCGGCCGCCGTCGTCGACGCCGCGCCCAGCATGAGGCCGATGAGCATCGACCCGGAGTCGCCCATGAAGATCTTGGCCCGGTGGAAATTGTGCGGGAGGAAGCCCAGACAGGCACCGGCCAGCACCACCGAGATGACCGCGGGCGGATAGAACAGGACGTCACCGCCGTGGTCACGCAGCAGTCCGACCGAGAACACGCAGATGGCCAGGGCGGTGATGAGCCCGAGGCCGGCCGCCAGACCGTCGAGTCCGTCGACGAAGTTCATCGCGTTGACGATCGAGACCGTGAGTGCGAGCGTCAGCAGTATCGACGAGACCTGGTCGAGCACGATGGTGCCCACTCCCCCGAACGGGATGTAGAGCACGCTCCAGGCCACACCCATCGTGACGAGCACGCTGGCCGCGGTGATCTGCCCGGCGAATTTCGTCAGGGCGTCCAGGCCCCAGCGGTCGTCGATCAATCCGATCGCCATGATCAGCCCGCCCGCCACCACCACTGCAGGCATGCCGGTGGAATAGACGAAACCCCGCGTGAGTGCCGGCAGTTGGGAGGCCAGCAGGACCGCGGCGGCCACCCCGATGTACATCGCCAACCCACCCATGCGCGGGGTGGGTTGCACATGGACGTCGCGCTCACGGGGGTAGGCAACGGCGCCGAGCCGAATGGCGATCACGCGCACCCAGCCGGTGGCGAAATACGTGATGATCGCGGCGGTCAGCCCGACCAGTGCCAGTTCACGCAGCGGTACACCGGCGCCCCGGTCCGACAGAGCGAGAAGCCCCGAATTGACCGCGGGCATCACTGCGTCACCGGCCGACATCACCGATGAACCGTACTGCAGCAAGCTGAGATCACTCCGTAGGTGTTGTTGTGAGCGTGGACGTTTCCACGCCGACGACCCGGGCGATGTCCGCCGCACTGATCGGGCCGGTCCGCAGGATGCGGGGGTGGACGCCAGTGAGGTCGACGATCGTGGACGCGGCCTGTTGTTCGGCCGGCCCGCCGTCGAGGTAGACCTCGACCTTGTCGCCGAGTTGCTCGTGGGCCGCAGCTGCGGTCGACGCGGCAGGGCGGCCCGAGACGTTGGCACTCGACTGGGCCATCGGGCCGACTTCCCGCAGCAGCTCGATGGCCACCGGGTGCATCGGCATCCGGAGCATGACGCTGCCGTTGGCGTCCCCGAGGTCCCACTGCAGGGACGGCGCCTGCGTGACCACCAGGCTCAGTGCGCCCGGCCAGAAGGCACGGATCAGTTCGCGGGCAGCGGGCGGCACCGAATAGACCAGACCGTCGATGGTGTTCCACGACCCGACGAATACACCGACCGGCATGTTGCGCCCGCGGCCCTTGGCGGCGAGCAGACTGCCGACAGCCTCCCGATCGAAGGCATCGGCACCGATCCCGTAGACGGTGTCGGTCGGTAGCACCACCAGCCGGCCACCCTTCACCGCGCTGATCGCCGAGGCGATACCGGCCGCACGCTGATCGGCGTCGGCGCAATCGAAGATGGTCATGTCGGCTCCCCGGTCGGTGCGCGCATCAACTCAGCTTCTCCCAATCCGGGTCGCCGTCACAAAGCGGGGTCGCCCTGCGAGGTCACGGCGCGCGGTGACCGCGGTGAAGTGCCCGTCCCGCGCGAATGACTCGACCGACTGCTCGGACGTGGTGTCGTCGTGCTCGACAGCGCACGACGCACCGTCGCGCAGCCAGCGCGCGGCCAGCGCGACGATCGGCCGGATCACCGACATCCCGTCGGGGCCGCCGAACAACGCGGCCGGCGGATCATGTTGGGCGACTTCGGGTTCCAGGACTGCGGACTCGGGGATGTAGGGCGGGTTGGACACCAGCAGGTCCACCTTGGCATCGAGTTCGGGCAGCAGACCGGGCGCGGTGACGTCGGCGGCCAGTATTTCGACAGTGGATCCCGCCGCGTTGCGTCGGGCAAATTCCAGGGCCGCGGGCGAGTTCTCGACGGCGAGTACCCGGGCATCGGGCCACTGGGCGGCCAGCCCCAACGCCAACGCACCCGAACCCGTGCAGAGGTCGACGATCACCGGATTTTCGGGAAGTTGTCGTGCACAGGCCCATTCGAGCAGCGCCTCGGTCTCCGGGCGCGGGATGAACACACCGGGGCCGACACTGAGTGTCAACGGGCCGAACGGCGCGGTGCCGGTCAGATGCTGGAGGGGAATCCGGCGGGAGCGGGCGGCGACGAGCTCGTCGTAGGCCTGCTCGAACCGTTCATCGGGATCGTCGAGAGACAACAGTCGGCTGCGGTCGACACCCAGGACGTGTGCGGCCAGTAGTTCGGCGTCGATGCGCGGGGAGCCGATGCCGACGGCGGCCAACCGTGCTGCTGCCGCCGCGACGGCCTGCCGCAGGGGTGTCATGCCTGCTGCTGTAGCCGGGCCTGTTTGTCGGCGGCGCCCAGCGCGTCGAGCAGCGCGTCCATGTCTCCGTCGAGCACCTGGTCGAGATTGTGCGCCTTGAAGTTGATGCGGTGATCCGCGATCCGGTTCTCGGGGAAGTTGTACGTGCGGATCCGTTCGCTGCGGTCGACCGTACGGATCTGGCTGGCCCGGTCGGCCGATGCGTCGGCCGACGCCTGCTCTTCGGCCAGTGCCTGCAGCCGAGCGGCGAGCACGACCATGGCCCGGGCCTTGTTCTGCAGCTGGGAGCGCTCGTTCTGGCAGGTGACCACGATGCCGGTGGGCAGGTGGGTGATGCGCACCGCGGAATCGGTCGTGTTCACGCCCTGTCCGCCCTTGCCCGAGGACCGGTAGACGTCGATGCGCAGGTCGGATTCGTCGATCTGGACAGCCTCGACATCTTCGGGCTCCGGATAGACCAGGACACCTGCGGCCGAGGTGTGCACCCGGCCCTGGGATTCGGTGACGGGCACCCGCTGAACGCGGTGCACCCCACCTTCGAACTTCATCCGCGACCACACGCCGTCTGCCGAGTCGCCCTTGCTCGCGATGGTGATGGTGGCGTCCTTGTAACCGCCGAGGTCCGACCACGTCTCGTCGAGCACCGTGACGGTCCAGCCGTGACGCTCGGCGTACCGGATGTACATCCGCGCCAGATCAGCTGCGAACAGGGCCGACTCCTCGCCGCCCTCTCCGGACTTCACCTCAAGCACGATGTCATCGGCATCGTGGGGATCGCGGGGGGCCAGCTGGTCGGTGAGCTGCGCATCGAGTTCGGCGACCTTGGCGGTCAGCTCGTCCACCTCGTCAGCGAAGCTGGCGTCGTCGGCGGCCAGTTCGCGGGCAGCCTCCAGGTCACCGCGGGCGGTCTCCAGCTTGCGGTAGGTCCCGACGACAGGAGAGATCTGGGCGAAGCGCCGACCCACCTTCCGGGCGGCTGCGGCATCGGCGTGCAGGTTGGGGTCGGACAGTTGGCGCTCGAGGTCGGCGTGCTCAACCAGTAACGCCTCGATCGCCGGGGCCGTATCAGTGCCGGTCACTGTTCACTCCTTCCCGAAATCCGCCGTGAAACGAGAACAGCGCCCGGATCTGACGCAAATGCGACAGATCGGGCGCCGTTGACGTAGCTACTTGTCGGCTGCAGCAGCCTGATCGCCGGCAGGCTTGCGCTTGCCGTACCGCTTCTCGAAGCGGGCCACGCGACCACCGCTGTCGAGGATCTTCTGCTTGCCGGTGTAGAACGGGTGGCACTGCGAGCAGACCTCGACCACGATCTGGCCGGTCTGCTTGGTGCTACGGGTCTGGAAGGTATGGCCGCAACCACAGTGCACCGTGGTCTCGACATACTCGGGGTGAATGCCTGTTTTCATGGTTCCTCTTCAATCGTTGGCCCGGGTCGCCCGCAATTCGGATGGACGTGAACCGGGACCGAGGGTCGGCGGTCCATTATGCCAGGTCAACCGCCAGCATCCTAAACGCCGGATGACCGGCGCCTATTCCCCATCCGCGTCGGGCCGAACAACCGTGTAGGTCGTGCCGTCGCGCTTCCACAGCACCCGGCCAACCGGATCGGAACCGAGGGCGACCAGTTCACGCTTGAGAATCTTGTTTGTCGCCGTGCTGGGCAGGTCGTCGGCCAGCCACACGTACCGCGGCCAGGATTTCGGTGACAGGTCCCGCTGCTGCGCCAGGAATGCGCTGAACTCGTCGGGCGTCAGCCCCTGCCCGTCACGCAGCACGAGAGCGGCCATCACCTGGTCACCGACGAACTCGTCGGGCACCGGATAGACCGCCACCCGGCTGATCACCGGCTGCCGTAGCAGGATTCGTTCGATCGGGGCGGCAGTGATGTTCTCGCCGTCCACCCTCATCCAATCGGCGGTGCGCCCGGCCAGGTAGATCCAGCCGTCGGCGTCGCGGTAGGCAAGATCGCCCGACCAGTACATGCCGTGGCGCAGCCGCTCATCGGTCGCACCCTGGTCGTTGTGGTAGCCGCGGAACATCCCGCTGCCGTTGGTGTTGACCAGCTCACCGGTGGCGGCCTCGGCGTTGATCAGGGCCCCGGTGTCATCGAATTGCGCAGCCGGGCATTCTTCAAGAGTCTCCGGGTCGTAGATCGCCACGCCCGGGAAACCCTGGCCGACGCTGCCGGCCGGGGTGCCCTCGGAACGGGTGATGATGATCGCCAGCTCTGTCGAGCCGAATCCGTCCCACACGCTGCACCCGAACCGGCGGCTGAATTCGTCGATGTCGCGGTCGGCGGCCTCGTTGCCGAACGCCACCCGCAGGGTGTTGTCGTGGTCGTCGGATTGCTCGGCGGTGGCCAGGATGTAGGCCAGTGGCTTGCCGACGTAGTTCATGTACGTCGCGCCGTAACGGCGGATGTCCGGGAGGAACCCGGATGCGGAGAACTGTGCCGGCGCCATGGCCGCGCCCGAGCTGAGCGCCACGCCCCATCCGGCGTACACCCCGTTCGAGTGGAACAGCGGCATGGCCAGGTAGCACGTGTCCGCCTCCGTCAGGTCGTAGCGCTGCACCAGCGCGGCGGCTGAGAACAACACGATGGAGTGCGCCACCTGAACGGCCTTGGGCTCGCCGCTGGTGCCCGAGGTGAAGATCATCATGAAGGTGTCGTCGGGCCCGACCTCGCGGTGCGGGATGAGTTCCTGCGGTGACCAGGCGGTGTCCGATACATCGATGACGGTGACGCCCGGCAGGTCGAGGCCCTCGAGCAGCTGACGATGATGTTGATCGACCAGGACGACCTGACATTCGACCCGGGCGATGTCGCGGGCCAGCGCATCGCCCCGACGGGTGTTGTTGATGCCGCACAGCACATAGCCGCCGAGGCCCGCGGCCGCGAGCGCGGTCAGCATGTCGGGCGTATTGCCCAGAAGGGTGCCGACATGCAGCGGACGCTGCGGGTCGGCCAGCGCAATCAGGGTTGCAGCCTGGGCCTTCGCTTCGGCGATGTGCTCACGCCAGGTCCAGCTCCGGTCGCCGTACCTGATGGCGACCGTGTCGCCTCCTTCGCGTTCCCGGAGCAACTGCTGCAGCGTTTCGGCCATCGAAATGATCCCCAAAGCTCGGTGAAGGGTGAACAGATTAGAAAAACTGTCTACCATGGATGTGGCGCGACACGAAGCACCCTTGGCAGAATCATGTACCTAACTGTCCCGCAATCGCCCCGGAGTTCAGGAGACGCCACAGTTGACCAGCACCACGGCACCGCGCAGCGTGCGAGATCGACTGATCGACGCTGCCGAAGAATGCCTGCGGACCAAGGGTATTCGTGCGACCACCGTCTCGGAGGTCGCCGAGGCCGCCGGAGTGTCCCGCGGCTGGCTGTACCGCCATTTCCCGGACAAGGTGACGCTGCTGGGCGCCGTGATCGTGCGACTCAGTGACACGTTCTGGTCGGAAGCCCAGGCGATGCTCGGGCAGATCGAGGGGCTGGACCGTCAGATTGCCTGGGGTGTCGTCAACGGGCTCAGAGCGTATGACGATCCGGGCGCGGTGTTGATGAAACTCCGGACAGACGAGCCCGAGGAATTCGCGGCCTGTGCGGGCGCCGGCGTGCAGGGCATGATCCCCGACCTCGCCGAGTTCTGGTCGCCCTATCTGGCGGCCGCTCGCGACCGTGGCGAGGTCCGTGCCGACATCGACATTCCCGAAGCATCAGAATGGGTTGCGCGAGTGTTGATCTCGCTGGCAACGGTGCCGGGCAACACGCTGGATCCCAGTGACGAGGACGCGGTCCTCGCCCAGGTTCGGCGCTATCTGATGCCCGGACTGCGCCCGCAGACAACTTCCTGACGGCACGCAAAAGGCCCCCGCGGACGGGGGCCTTGCGCGTCGTTATCCGGTCAGGCCGGGATCAGTCGACATCCATGTTCCCCGGGGCAGTCTTGGAGACCTGCACCAGGAACTCGTAGTTGGTCTTGGTCTTGCGCAGCTGGCTCATCAGCAGATCGATGGCCTGGTGGCTGTCCAGCCCGGACAACACCCGGCGCAGCTTGTGCACGACGGCGAACTCGTCGGTGGAGAGCAGCAGCTCGTCCTTGCGGGTACCGGACGGGTTGACGTCGACCGCAGGGAACACCCGGCGCTCGGCGATCTTGCGATCGAGCTTGAGCTCGGCGTTACCGGTGCCCTTGAACTCCTCGAAGATCACGGTGTCACCCGTGGAGCCGGTCTCGACCATCGCCGTGGCGATGATGGTCAACGACCCGCCGTGCTCGATGTTGCGCGCGGCGCCGAGGAAGCGCTTCGGCGGGTACAGCGCGGTGGAGTCCACACCACCGGACAGGATGCGACCCGAGGCCGGGGACGCGTTGTTGTACGCACGCCCCAGACGGGTGATCGAGTCCAGCAGCACGACGACGTCCTTGCCCTGCTCGACGAGGCGCTTGGCCCGCTCGATCGCGAGCTCGGCGGCCTGCGTGTGATCTGACGGCGGACGGTCGAAGGTCGAGGCGATGACCTCGCCCTTCACCGAACGCTGCATGTCGGTGACCTCTTCCGGACGCTCGTCGACGAGCACCACCATGAGGTGGCATTCCGGGTTGTTGCGGGTGATCGCGTTGGCGATGTCCTGCATGATCGTGGTCTTACCGGCCTTGGGCGGTGACACGATCAGGGCGCGCTGCCCCTTACCGATCGGCATGATCAGGTCGATGACGCGGGTGGTCAGCCGGTCGGGCGTGGTCTCCAGGCGCAGCCGCTGATTCGGGTACAGCGGGGTGAGCTTGGTGAAATCGGGACGGTTCTTGGCCGCCTCGACGGGACCGCCGTTGACACTGTCCAAACGCACCAGCGGGTTGAACTTCTGCCGCGGGTTCTGCCCGCCGCCACCCTCGCCCTCGCGGGCAACCCGGACCGCACCGGTCACCGCGTCACCGCGGCGAAGACCGTTCTTGCGGACCATGTTCATCGACACATACACGTCGTTCGGCCCGGCCAGGTAGCCCGAGGTGCGGACGAATGCGTAGTTGTCCAGGACATCGAGGATGCCGGCCACCGGCTGGACGACGTCGTCCTCGCGCAGTTCGGTGTCGTTGCCACCCTCGGCGCCACGCTCACCACGACGGCGACGGTCGCGGTCACGGAACCGGCGGCCGCGACGGCCCTGACGGCCGTCCCCGTCCCCATCGTCATCGACGTTGGAAGAGGAGTTGCCGCCCCGGTTCTGCTGGTTGTCCTGCTGATCGGACTGCTCGCGACCCTGACCCCGGTCCTGCTTCTGGTCGCGGTCCTGCTTCTGGTCGCGGTCCTGCTTCTGGTCGCGGTCCTGCTTCTGGTCGCGGTCCTGCTTGTTGTCGCGCTTGTCGTCCTGCTTGTTGTCGGCCTTGTTGGCCGCGTCGGACTGCTCGCGCTTGTCGCGCCGATCCTGCCGGTCGCGCTTTTCCTGCCTGGCCGGCTTCTCCTGCGGCTCGGCGGCAGCCTCAGCGTTCTTGACGCCGGCCTCGGCCGCGGAATCGGCCTTCGCCTCAGCCTTGGCGGATTCACCGGCGGCCTCGCTACCAGCGTCTTTACCGGCGTCGTCCTTGACGGCATCGGCGGCCGGGGCACCGGCCTGACGCGTAGAACCGCGGCGCTCACGGCGACGCGTCGCCGGCTGCTCGGCAGCCTCGGCGCCGGCGTCCGGCTGGACGGCGGCGGGGGCCTGCTTGGCCTCGGTGGTGGCACCGTTGGATTCGCCACGGTGGGCGCGAATAGCTGCGATCAGCTCACTCTTACGCAAACCGGACGCGCCTTCAACGCCGATTTCCTTGGCCAGCGCTCGCAACTCAGGCAGCACCATGGTCGACAGCGCCGCGGGCCGGGCGCTCGAAGCGCGCCGCGCGGTGTCGGTTCCGGGCGCAGAGGCAGCAGCCGGCGTTGTGGCGTCAGCGGTCGCAGTGCTTTCAGATGTCACGGCGTTCTGTAGATCCCCAGCGCCATTTGCGCTGTCAGCCGTGAAGAGGTCCGTATCTGTCACGGATTTCCTTTCTTTCCCTCGCGCATCATGTGGTGCGAGGGTTCCCCAAAGGTCGATGCGCGTTCAGCTGAACCGCTGACCGCGTAGCTCACACCGTCGCCTGCGCAACGGCGATCGCCAGGATTCGCCGATATAAGGCGAACCGTCAGTCCACGAGTAGAACACAAGAAGATTGGGTGGTCGTCCTGGTGTCGACGCAGGCAGAGACCCTGCGAGTGCTGGACGAGAGCGAGAATATCTCGCTTTGGTGAAGTAATCAAGCAACGTGGACGCTTGGCGTGTGGCGTTTGCTTCTTCTCGCGCCGCTCAATCGTCAATTCCTGGCGGCCACACCCGACGTCCAGCGGACGCCTGCTCCGACCGACATCTCCCTGACGGTGAACCCGTTGGCAGTGCCGTAATCCATGGCCTCATCAGGCAATCCCACCTGAGAGCTGAGGCCCAGAACCGTAGGTCCGGCCCCGGACAGCACCGCTGCCACCCCACAACGCCGCAGGAGTCCCAGGTATTCCGCGGAGGCCGGCATTGCCGCTGCACGTTGTGGTTGATGCAACACATCCTGCGTGGCGGTCATCAACAGATCGGGCCGCTCGGTCAGCGCCACCACCAGTAGGGCGGCGCGGCTGAGGTTGAAGCGGGCATCGACGTGACTGACCTGCTCGGGGAGCACGGCCCGGGTCTCGGCGGTGGACGACCGCTGCTGCGGCACCGCGGGGAACAGGCGGATATCCGGATGCACCCGCACCGGCACGGCGCGGTACCTCGGCCGGCCGTCGTCATCGGTTTCGGTCCAGGACACCACGGCCCCGCCCAGGACGGCCGCTGCAGCGTTGTCCGGGTGACCTTCGAACTCACTGGACAGCTGGATCAGCTGATCTTCGGTCATCGGATCCGAACCAGCTTGCGCCACAAGGCCATTGACTACCGCCAGGCCACCGACTACCGCAGCGGCCGATGATCCGAGCCCACGCGAATGTGGAATTTCGTTGCGGCAGCGCACGATCAGGCCGGCGGCACGGTGGCCCGTGGCCTGCAACCCGGCCTCGATCGCGCGGACCACGAGATGCGTCGCGTCCAGCGGAACGTGCCCTGCGCCCTCGCCCTCAACCTCTAGCCGGAGGCCGGATTCGGTTGTCTCGACGATGATTTCGTCGTACAGACTCAGCGCCAACCCCAGGCTGTCGAAGCCTGGTCCGAGGTTGGCACTGGAGGCTGCGACAACGGCAGTGGCCGTGAGTCCGGCGGGCAGGGTCTGATTCACCAGGCTCAGACCAGTCCGAGTTTGGCGACGACGGCGACGGGATCGACGGGCACCGGGGTGACGGTGGGCATGTCCTTGAGTGCGGTATCTGGATCCTTGAGGCCGTTGCCGGTGACCGTGCAGACCACTGTCGAGCCGCGCTTGACCCAACCGTCCTCGATCGACTTGAGCAGGCCCGCCACGCTGGCGGCCGACGCGGGCTCGACGAACACCCCTTCGCTTCGGGCGATCAGGTGGTACGCGGCGAGGATCTCCTCGTCGGTGGCCGCCAGGAACCGGCCCTTGGACTGCTGCTGGGCCTCGACCGCACCGGACCACGACGCCGGCGAACCGATGCGGATGGCGGTGGCGATGGTCTCGGGCTCCTTGACCGGCTCACCCAGCACCAACGGGGCGGCACCGGCCGCCTGGGTGCCGAGCATGCGGGGCAACCGCTCCGACAGCCCATCGCGGTGGTACTCGGTGTAGCCCTTCCAGTACGCGGTGATGTTGCCCGCGTTACCCACCGGCAGCGCGTGCACGTCGGGGGCGACGCCCAGTGCGTCGACGATCTCGAACGCGGCGGTCTTCTGCCCCTCGATGCGGTACGGGTTGACGGAATTCACCAGCGCGATGGTCGGGAAATCGGCAGTGATCTTGCGGGCCAACTCCAGACAGTCGTCGAAGTTGCCGTCGACCTGGATGATCTTGGCGCCGTACATGACGGCCTGCGCGAGCTTGCCCATGGCGATCTTGCCCTGCGGGATCAGCACGGCACAGGTGATGCCGGCCTGAGCCGCGTAGGCCGCTGCCGAGGCCGAGGTGTTGCCGGTGGAGGCGCACAGGACGGCCTCCTGACCGCGGGCCAGTGCCTCGGTGACCGCCACCGTCATGCCGCGGTCCTTGAAGGACCCGGTCGGGTTCAGCCCCTCGACCTTGAGATGCACTGTGCAGCCGGTGAGTTCGCTCAGGCGCTTGGCATGGATCAGGGGCGTGCCGCCCTCGAGCAAGGTGATCGGCGTCCAGTTGTCGCCGATCGGGAGGCGATCTCGGTAGGCCTCGATCAATCCCGGCCAGGGCCGGTGCACCGGCCCTGCGCTGGTCTTTCCTTGCGTCCCGGGGTTCATGCGTTCGTTCCTTCCATACGCAGCACGCTGTTGATGGTCTGCACCACGTCGAGATCGGCCAGCGCCTCGACGGTTTCCGAGAGCGCGGCATCGGTGGCCCGGTGGGTGACCACCACGATGCGCGCACCACACGGCCGGCCCTCGTCGTCGACCATGCCCTCCTGGCGCACCTCGGCGATGCTGACCTCGCGCTTGGAGAATTCTGCTGCCACTGCGGACAACACGCCCGGCCGGTCCGAGACGTTCATGTTGACGTAGTAACGGGTGGGGATGAACCCGATCGAGGCGATCGGCAGCTTGGCGTACTTGGATTCCCGCGGACCACGGCCACCCTGGACGCGGTTACGGGCGGCCATCACGACGTCGCCCATCACGGCCGATGCGGTCGGCGCTCCCCCCGCACCCTGCCCGTAGAACATCAGCCGGCCGGCCGCCTCGGCCTCGACCACCACCGCATTGAAGGCGCCGTTGACCGCGGCGAGCGGGTGCGTCAACGGCACCAGCGCCGGGTAGACGCGTGCCGAAACACGTTGCTTGCCTTCATCAGTGGTGAGCCGCTCGCAGATGGCCAGCAGCTTGATGGTGCAGCCGAGCGAACGGGCGGACTCGAAATCAGCCGAGCTCACCTTGGTGATGCCTTCGCGGTAGACGTCGTCGGCGGTAACCCTGGTGTGGAATGCGATGGAGGCCAGGATTGCGGCCTTGGCCGCGGCGTCGTAGCCCTCGACGTCGGCGGTGGGATCGGCCTCGGCGTATCCCAAGGCACTGGCATCGGCCAGCGCCGAGCTGTAATCGGCTCCGGTGCTGTCCATCTCGGACAAGATGTAGTTGGTGGTGCCGTTGACGATTCCGGCCACCCGCAGCACGGTGTCACCGGCCAGCGACTGGGTCAGCGGGCGGATGACGGGGATCGCCCCGGCCACCGCGGCTTCGAAATACAGGTCGACGCGCGCCTTTTCGGCGGCCTGCGCCAGTTCGCCGGTGGACTGTGCCATCAGCGCCTTGTTGGCGGTGACCACTGACTTGCCCTGTTCGAGGGCGGCCAGGATCGCCTTGCGGGCCGGCTTCACCGGACCCATCAACTCGACCACGATGTCCACGTCGTCGCGCGACACCAGTTCGATGATGTCGTCGGTGAGCAGGTCCTCGGGCACGCCACGGTCACCGGAGACCTTGCGTACCCCGATGCCACGCACCTCGAGCGGGGCGCCGATGCGAGCGGCGAGATCGGTGGCGCTCTCGTTGATGATGCGCACCACTTCACTGCCGACGTTGCCCAGCCCCAGTACCGCTACGCCGATGGGCTTCTCACTCATTGACCACTCACCTCCAGGCTCAAAAGATCGTCGACGGTCTCCCGACGGAGCACCAACCGCGCTTTGCCGTCTTTCACGGCCACCACGGCAGGTCGGCACAACAGGTTGTACCGGCTCGACATCGAGTAGCAGTAGGCACCGGTTGCGGCAACGGCCAGTAGGTCACCGGGCACGACGTCGTCGGAGACCCAGGTGTCGCGGACCACGATGTCACCGGTCTCACAGTGCTTTCCGACGATGCGTGCCAGCGTCGCAGGGGCGTCGCTGGCGCGGGACACCAGGCGGGCGTCGTACTCGGCGTCATACAGCGCCGGGCGGATGTTGTCGCTCATCCCGCCGTCGACGCTCACGTAACGTCGCTGCGCGGTGGTGCTGATCGCCACGTCCTTGACGGTGCCGACCTCGTACAGCGTGATGGTCCCTGGCCCGGCAATCGCGCGGCCCGGCTCCACCACGAGCTTCGGAGTCGGCAGGCCGACGGCCTCGGACTCGCTGCGCACGATGGCCTTGAGTTTGTCGGCCAGTTCCTTCATCGGCGGCGGGTCGTCAGACGGGACGTACGAGATCCCCAGTCCCCCACCGAGGTCGATCACCGACATCTGCGAAGTCTTCTCGACACCGAACTCGGAGACGACGTCACGCAGCAGGCCGATCACCCGGTGGGCGGCGACCTCGAATCCGGCCACGTCGAAGATCTGGCTACCGACGTGGCAGTGCAATCCGACGAGACGCAGGTTGTCGGTGGCGAACACCTTGCGCACCGCTTCGATCGCCGCACCGCTGGCCAGCGACAGCCCGAACTTCTGGTCCTCGTGAGCGGTCGAGATGAACTCGTGGGTGTGCGCTTCCACTCCCGGCGTCACGCGGACCAGCACGTCCTGGACGATGCCCGCGGCGCCGGCGACACCGTCCAGACGCTCGATCTCGATCAGGGAATCGACCACCACATGCCCAACCCCGGCCTTGACGGCCATGGTGAGCTCGGCGACAGATTTATTGTTGCCGTGCAATGTGATTCGATCCGACGGGAAGTCGGCATGGAGCGCCACTGCGAGCTCTCCCCCGGTCGCGACATCCAGCGACAGGCCTTCGGCGTTGACCCAGCGGGCGATCTCGGTGCACAGGAACGCCTTGGCCGCGTAGTGCACGTGGTCGCCGCCACCGAAGGCTGCGGCGATGTCGCGGCAGCGCGACCGGAAATCGTCCTCGTCGATCACGAACAGCGGGGTGCCGTACTCGGCCGCCAGATCTGTGACCGCCACTCCGGCGATCGACACCACGCCGTCAGCGCCACGAATCAAGTTGCGCGGCCACACGTTCGGCGCCAACAGCAGGACTTCGTCGGGGCTCTGCGGTTTGACGGGAGCGCCGGGGTGATGGATCTCTTCGGCGTGCCGGGGTCCGGCGGGATGTGCGTTCACATCCGCTCCGGGGCGGTCACACCGAGGATGCCCAGACCGTTGGCGATCACCTGGCGGGTGGCCTCGCACAACGCCAGCCGGGCCGCGTTCAGATCGCCCGGGTCCTCATCGCCCTGCGGCAGCACACGGCAGGCGTCGTAGAACCGGTGGTAGTCGCCGGCCAGGTCCTCCAGGTAGCGGCACACGCGGTGTGGTTCACGCAGTTCGGCAGCAGTCTTGAGCACCCGGGGGAACTCGCCGAGGTTGCGGATCAGGATGCCCTCTTTGTCGTGGGTCAGCAGATCCAGGTGGGCGGTATCCGCGGTGACCCCCAGATCGGCGGCGTTACGGGCCAGCGCCGACAGCCGCGCGTGCGCGTATTGCACGTAGTAGACCGGGTTTTCGCTGGACGCACTGGACCACAGCGCCAGATCGATGTCGATCGGGGTATCCACCGACGAGCGGATCAGCGAGTACCGGGAGGCGTCGACGCCGATGGCCTCGACCAGATCGTCGAGGGTGATGACGGTGCCGGCGCGCTTGCTCATGCGCACCGGCTGGCCGTCGCGGACCAGATTGACCATCTGGCCGATCAGCACCTCGACGGTGTCCGGGTTGTCGCCCAGCGCCGCGGCAGCGGCCTTCAGTCGCGCGATGTAGCCGTGGTGGTCGGCGCCGAGCATGTAGATGCACAGGTCGAATCCGCGCTGACGCTTGTCCAGGTAGTAGGCCAGATCGCCGGCGATGTAGGCCGCGTTGCCGTCGCTCTTGATGACGACACGGTCCTTGTCGTCGCCGAATTCGGTGGTGCGCAACCAGGTTGCGCCGTCCTTCTCGTAGATGTTGCCGGTCTCGCGCAGCTTGGCGATGGCCTGCTCGACGCGGCCGGAGGTGTGCATCGAATCCTCGTGGGTGAACACGTCGAAGTCGGTGCCGAACTCGTGCAGCGATTCCTTGATGTGGGTGAACATCAGGTCCACGCCGATCGCGCGGAACGTCTCCTGCTGCTCGTCGGCGGGTAGGCCCATCACATCGGGACGCTTGGCCAGCACGGAGGCGGCGATGTCGTTGATGTAGGCGCCGGCGTAGCCGTCTTCCGGGGCCGGCTCCCCCTTGGCCGCGGCGACCAACGAGCGGGCGAACCGGTCGATCTGTGCGCCGTGGTCGTTGAAGTAGTACTCGCGGGTGACGTCGGCACCTTGAGTTGTCAGCAGCCGGCCCAGCGCGTCGCCCACTGCGGCCCAACGAGTGCCGCCGATGTGGATGGGTCCGGTCGGGTTGGCCGAGACGAACTCCAGATTGACCTTCTCGTTCAGCTCGGTGGAGTTGCCGTATCCGGCGGCCGCGGTCAGCACGTTCGTGACGATGACACCCTGCGCGGAGGCTTCGATCCGCAGGTTGACGAAGCCGGGCCCGGCGACGTCGGCGGCGGCGATGCCATCGGCCGCGGCCAGGGCGGTGGCCAGCCAGCCCGCCAACTCGCGGGGGTTGACGCCGACCTTCTTACCGAGCTGCAGCGCGAGGTTGGTCGCGTAATCGCCGTGCTCGAGGTTGCGCGGACGCTCGACCGTGACGGTGTCGGGCAGCGCGGCGGTGTCCAGGTCGTGTTCGGCCAGCACCGCGGCGGCAGTGGCCTTGAGCAGCTCAGCAAGGTCAGCGGGGGTCACGAGGGTCCATCCTATGGTCTGGGGTCCCCGCGCCCCGAATCCGTATTCGCTCCCCCATGCGCTACGCTATCCAAGCCCAATCGGCGCAGCTGATCTCCAGCCCGCGCCCCCGTAGCTCAGGGGATAGAGCGTCTGCCTCCGGAGCAGAAGGCCGCAGGTTCGAATCCTGCCGGGGGCACTCTTCAAAATCCGGCTCTACCTGGGTAAACGGGTCACGCGGGGCTATTACTGCCCTTCGACCACGCCCACGCTGTCAGTCGCCAACCGTCGTCACCGTTGCGGAGGGCGACCGTGAATACTCCCCCGTTCTGCACGATCTGTTGGCCCTTGAGGTCGAATGTCATCGTCGTCGGGACGACGACGTAGCCGCAGTCCCCGTTGACATCGACGTGCCGAGGCTCGCCGAGCGTTACGTAATAGCCCGACGCACCGACATGCTCACCTTCAGCAAGGACGTCACGCCACCATTCCTGACTGGCCGTCGACCCCTGCCATACATGCGGAGCCATTCCGTCGAGAATCTGCATCGGATCTGCGCATGCCGCTGCCAACGCATCCACGTCACCCCGATTGAACGCATCGATGTACTCGCCGACCGCCGCCATCGGTTCATTTGGTAGAGGCATCGCAGGTCCTCCTTGCGGTGGTTGCTACTTCAGGAACGCTAGGCCCCACCGTCCGCGGCCGCGTCGGAACAAGAGCTCTATAGAATATTTTCTATAGAATTTGAGGAAGGATGCCACATTGTTCACCTTGTCCGCCGAAGAGCAGGCCATCGTCGAAACCGTCCGCGACTTCGTCGACAAGCAGGTGCGCCCCGTCGTCCGTGAACTCGAACACGCCAACACCTACCCCGAGGACCTCATCGAGGCGATGAAGCAGATGGGCATCTTCGGCCTTGCCATCCCGGAACCGTATGGCTTCGCCGCTGTTTCGATGCCCTGCTACGCCCAGGTCACCGAGGAACTCGCCCGCGGCTGGATGAGCCTGGCCGGCGCGATGGGCGGGCACACCGTGGTGGCCAAGCTGCTGCTGCAGTTCGGCACCGAGGAGCAGAAGCAGCGCTACCTGCCTCGCATGGCCAGCGGGGAACTCCGCGCGACGATGGCCCTGACCGAACCCGGTGGCGGCTCCGACTTGCAGGCCATGCGGACGGTCGCGACGAAGGACGCATCCGGCTATGTGATCAACGGGTCGAAGACCTGGATCAGCAACGCACGCAAGGCCGGACTGGTCGCGCTGATGTGCAAAACCGATCCGGCTGCCTCCCCCGCCCACAAGGGTGTGTCGATCCTGTTGGTGGAGAAGGTCCCTGGTTTCACGGTGTCCAAGGACCTGCCGAAGCTCGGCTACAAGGGCGTCGAGAGTTGCGAGATCAATTTCGTCGACTGCCACGTGGATTCGGAGGCACTGCTGGGCGGCGTCGAGGGACGTGGATTCGCGCAGATGATGAAGGGCCTCGAGGTCGGGCGGATCCAGGTCGCCGCCAGGGCAACAGGTGTCGCCCGCGCCGCCTTCGACGACGCGCTGCAGTACGCCCAGGACCGCGAGAGCTTCGGTGTGCCGATCTGGCAGCACCAATCCGTGGGCAACATGCTGGCCGACATGGGCACCAAGCTGTATGCCGCACGCAGCCTGTTGCTCGACGCGGCGGAGCGGATCGACGCGGGCGGGCGGTGCGATATGGAGGCCGGCATGGCCAAGTTGTTCGCCTCCGAGACCGCGATGGAGATCGCGCTGAACGCGGTGCGGATCCACGGCGGCTACGGCTACTCCACCGAGTACGACGTCGAACGCTATTTTCGGGATGCGCCGTTGATGATCGTCGGTGAGGGAACCAACGAGATCCAGCGCGGCGTGATCGCGAAGCAGTTGGTCAAGCGCGGCGGAATCGACATCTGAGGCATGACCGCGAACGCGAAGAGACGTACGCCCATGCGGTTGTCCGACGTCGTCTCGGCCCACGTGCGCGAGCTCATCGTTTCGGGGCAACTGCATTCGGGAGAGTTCATCCGTCCGGAGGCGGTCGCCGACGAGCTCGGGGTCAGTGCCACCCCGGCGCGCGAGGGGCTGCTGCAACTTCAGACCGAAGGATTCCTGTCCGTCGAGCCTCGACGTGGCTTCATGGTCACCGCCCTGTCGAGCGACGACATCCGCGACATCTACGACGCCCAGGCGCTGCTGGGCGGGGAACTTGCCGCCCGCACCGCCACGACAATCACGCCGGAGACGGTCGACGAGCTCGAACGGATCCAGGATGCGCTCGAACGTGCCGCTGCTGCCAAGGATTTCGACGAAGAGGAACGGCTCAACCATCAGTTCCACGCCCTGATCTACCGGCTGAGCGGATCACGCAAGATGCGCTGGCTGATCAAGACGACACTGGCGTACGCGCCCCGCAAGTTCTTCGCCGCGGTGGACGGGTGGCCCGAGGCGTCCGCCCAAGATCACCGCGCCATCATCGAGCATCTGCGGGCAGGCGACCCCGAGAATGCCCGGGCCGCAATGGCCCAACACATCCGTAACGCCGGTGCACTGCTGGCCGAACACCTGTCGCAGAACGACGCCTCCGCCTGATCATCACTTCACCCGACAGTGCGGTTTTGGCAAACGAAAGTTTGAATCCATCGACACGCCAGTTTCGAGGGCCCTGCCTGCTGTGAACAGACTGCGGAACCGGTCGCCGAAGCAGCTGAACAAAAGCCTTTGGCAAACTGCCCCAAAGGTATACAGTTGCCGCAACGTTTCAGCATTCCATCGGGGGGACAACAGCATGCAGAAGCTCGTCGCAGCGGCGGTGGCCGCCGCAGCCTTGGGTGCCGGACTCGCACTCGCCGCGCCGGCCGCGGCCGCACCGAACTGCTCCGACATCGTCGACAAGATCAACAGCGAGGACGGCTACGCGCCCACCAGCGGTGAGAAGTGGTCCTGCGCCACCGAGATTCAGGCGAACAAGTGGGCTACCTTCCCGGGCAGCATCACCGGTAAGTGGAGCAACTTCCCCGCCAGCGCCGCCGATAAGTGGGCCAACGCCCCCGGCGACGTCGCCAAGAAGTGGAGCGACTTCCCCAAGAACCTTCAGGACAAATGGTCCGGTGGCGGCGACGAGGAGGAGTAAGCCTCCGAACACCGCCTCACATCAGTGGTGATCCGTTTACAGCGGGTCACCACTGATCTGTTTCGGCTCCTACCCCACTCCGAGTGCGGTGAGCAGTGCCTCGCGATGTGCGACAAACTCGGGGTTGCGGTAGGTGCGGGCGTCGGGCGTCTGAAAATCGAGATCGCGATCGACGACAAAGGATCCGCCGTCGAGCACGAGCACGCGGTCGGCCAGGGTCACGGCCTCGTCGACATCGTGGGTCACCAGCAGCACCCCGGGTTCGTACTTCGCGCACAGCTCTTTGAGCAGATGGTGCATGCGAACCCGGGTGAGGGCGTCGAGAGCGCCGAAGGGCTCGTCGGCCAACAGCAGCGCGGGATTGCGCACCAGTGACCGGGCCAGTGCCACGCGTTGCTGCTCACCACCGGACAGCTCGTACGGCCAGGCCTGCTCGCGCCCGGCCAAGCCGACATCGGCGAGCACCGAACTCGCCCGGTGTCTGATCTCGTGGCCCGACAAACCGAGCGCGACGTTGTCGAGCACCCGCGACCACGGCAGCAGCCGGGAATCCTGGAACACCACCGACACGTCGCGGGCGACGAACAGGTCCCCGGCGCCGGCAACGCCGTGGTCGAGGCCGGCCAGTGCACGCAGCAGCGTGCTCTTACCGGAGCCGCTGCGTCCCAGCAGGGCCACGAATTCACCCTTACGGATCGTCAGGTCAACAGCATCGAGAATCGTTGTGCCGCCGAATGATCGGCTCAGTTGCCGGACAACGGCAACTTCTTCGGTCAGGTTCCCAGTGCGCGCCGCCACGACAAGGCTCTCCTTTCGACGGCCCGAACCGCATAATCCCCGGTGAGCCCGAACACCGCGTAGACCAACAGTCCGACCACCACAACGTCCAGCTGCCCGTACAGCCGGGCCTGGGTCATCAGATAGCCGATGCCACTGGTCGCATTGACCTGTTCGACGACCACGAGCGCGGTCCACGAGATGGTGACCGCGAGCCGCAGTCCGGTGAAGAACCCGGGCAGCGCCCCCGGGATCGCCACCTTGCGGATGAACTGACTGCGCGACAGCCCAACGGTTTCGGCCAATTCCACGTGACGCAGGTCGACGCCCTTGAGCTGGGCGGTGGTGTTGATGTAGACGGGGATCAACACACTGGTGGCGATGATGATGATCTTCATGGTGTCACCGATGCCGAACCAGATGATCGCCAGCGGGATGATGGCCAGGGTCGGCACCGCCCGTTTGACCTGGACCGGCCCGTCGACGATGGCCTCCCCGATCCGGCTGAGCCCGGAGATCAGCGAAAGTGCCAAGCCGAGTGTCACTCCGATGGCCAGCGAGATCGACGCCAGTTTCAGGGAAGCCAGGATGTTCGCCGGCAACCGGCCGTCCGACCACATCTCGCCGGCGGTGCGCAGGATGTCCAGCGGCGGCGGCAGGGTGCGAGGATCAAGGATGCCGAGTTGCGAGGTGGCGATCCAGATCGCCAGCAGCAGTAGCGGTCCGATCGCCAGCGACGCGGGGATCGCCCGACCTGGCCCCAACCGGCGCCGCCGCTGCGTTCCCGATCGGTGCTCCAGGTGCGGATAGTCATGGCGCTCGGCCGCATTCGGCTCTGACCTCACCGTCGAACCGGGGGCCGCCTGGACGGTGGTCACTGGTTGCCCGCCGTCGTCGCGTTGAGATGGGCGAAGCGGGAATCGAATTCGTCCTTGGCGTGCAGCTCTTTCCCGGGAAACGCGCCGGCTTGCTGGAGCAGGTCGATGGTCTCCTGCTGGGTGTTGATCAGCCCATCGGTGAATCCCGGCACCGAGGAGCGTCCGTCGGCTGCCGCGATGGCCTTGGCATCCTCCGGACTGACCTTCTGATCCTTGATCAGGTACTCGTCGATCCAGGTCTGCTTGTTGTCGTTGAGCCACTGCTCGGCGCGGTACCACGCGATGACGAACTCGCGGATGGCCGCGGCGCGGGCCGGATCGGACAGTGCTTCCCGGCTGGCGTACACGTAGTACAGACCGGGATAGGCGCCGGGAGCATTGGGGATTTCGATGCTCCCCTCCCCCTTGGTGGAGGCGAGGTAGCGGACGCGGTCCGGTTGCTTGAGCACCGCGGCATTGACCTGGTCGGCACGCAGGCCGTCGGCGAACTCGGCCAGGCCCAGATTGATCGGCTGCACGTCCTTGATGCTCAGGCCGACTGACTTCAGATTGCGCAGCACGACCGCCTGCTGCGCCGTGCCCTCGTTGATCGCGATCTTCTTGCCGGCCAGGTCTTTCAGCGATGCGATGCCAGAACCCGGTGAAGTCGCCAACACCAGCCCGTTCCCGTCGTACTTCACCGCTCCGACGATCGGCACCCCAGCGTCCGAATACTGCGCGAGGATAGGCGGCACGTCGCCGACCCGACCCAATTGCGCATTGCCGGAACGGATTGCCTCCAGGCGCAGCGGCCCGCTGCTGAAGTTGGCGTAGGTGACATCGGCGCCGAGCCGGTCCTGCTCACCCGAGAGTTTGAACAGTGTCTTGAGCCGGTTCGCGTCGTCAGCCACCACCAGGCTGGTGCCCTTCGGAACCGCCACCGGAATCGGTGCGTCGGCCGACAGGCCGCCGGCACCCGAAGCACCGGATCCGGACGACTGGCAGGCGGCTACCACGCTCGCGACGAGGCCGGCGGCCAGAATCACCCGAGTCACGCGGGTCAAGGGATTACGCATGTCGGATTCCTTGTCAGCTCGCCGCCGACACGGCCGCATCCGTGTCGGTACTGAATCGGTTGGCGGGCCGGTCCAAACCGAGGTGATCACGGAGTGTGGTGCCGGTGTATTCCTCGCGGAAGATGCCGCGGCGCTGCAACTCTGGGACCACATGGTCGACGAAATCGGCCAGTGACGACGGCAACGCGGGAGGGATGAGGTTGAATCCGTCGGCCGCACCGGTGGCGAACCATTCCTCGATGGTGTCGGCAACCTGCTCGGGTGTGCCGGCGAACAGCCGGTGCCCGCGTCCACTGCTGAGCCGCAGCAGCAGTTCACGGACGGTGAGGTTCTCGGTTTCGACCAGACGCTTCACCAGCGCGAGCCGGCTCTTGATGAACGTGTCGCCCGGGTCCTCGGACGGGAAGCTCAGTTTCCGTTCGAGATCGTCCTTGGTCACCGCGAAGCCGACGATGGCGCTGAGTTGATCCAGCCCGTAATCAGGCACGGTGAGATCCTCGAAATCGCGCTGACGCTGGTGCGCCTCGGCTTCGGTGCTGCCGATGATCGCCGACAAGCCGGGCAGGACGTGCACCTGGTCGGGGTTGCGACCATGGCGGCGGACGCGCGCCTTGACATCTCGGTAGAAGTCGCGGGCCTCTTCCAGCGTGGGCTGTGCGGTGAAGATGGCCTCGGCGTACCTGGCGGCGAGATCCTTACCGGGCTCGGATGATCCGGCCTGGAACAGCACCGGGTGCCCCTGCGGAGAGCGCGGCACTTCCAGCGGCCCGGCCACGTCGAAGTATGCCCCGGAATGGTTGATGGCATGGATCTTGGCCGGATCCACGAAGCGCGGCGCCACCTTGTCGCCGACGATCGCGTCGTCTTCCCAGCTGTCCCACAACTTCAACGCAACCTGAAGAAACTCGTCGGCACGCCGGTACCGCTCCGCGGGGTCCGGGTGACTCGGCACCCCGAAGTTGGCCGCGGCTGACGCGTTCGCCGTCGTCACGACGTTCCAGCCGGCCCGGCCCCGGCTCACATGGTCCAGCGTGGCAAACCGCCGCGCCAGGCCGTACGGGTCGTTGTAGGTGGTGGACGCCGTCGCAATCAGCCCGACACGCGTGGTGGCCCCGGCGAGCGCGGCGACCAGGGTGACCGGGTCCAGGGCGTCGAACGGGCGGAACTCGGTCTGGTCCTTGAGCACTGGATGGTCGGCGAAGAAAACCGCGTCGAGTTTTCCGCGTTCGGCGATGCGGGCCAGTTCGATGTAGTGGGCGATGTCGGTGATGCCCGCCAGATCGGTCTCGGGAAGGCGCCAGGCCGCTTCGTGCTGGCCGATATTGCGCAGAAATGCGTTGAGGTGCAACTGCCGTACGGGCGCAGCCATGGCGACGAGCTCCTTTGGTCTTCCGAACCGGGCTGCGTCTATTTCAGGGGGCGGGCTGCGCTGCGAGAACAGTTAGGATCAGCGAAATTTCAGCTAACCCCGCCGCACATCAGCCCAGGCCGGTCCACTTCTTCAGAACCTTGCCCGGGAAGCCGCCCCACTTCTCGGCCGTCTTACCGGGGAAGGTCGCCCACTTCTCGGCCGTCTTGCCGGGGAAACCGCCCCACTTTTCAGCCGTGTCACCGGGGAACTTCGTCCATTTGTCGACGATGGGGCTCTCCGGCAGGTCGACCCCGCCGGTGAGCGCACTCTTGGCGGCGTCGGTGACGGCATCGGTGACCGAAGAGGACACGCGATCACACGGCGAGCACCCGACGGTGCTGTTGCCCTTGGAGTCGGCCGAAGCCGGTGCGGACAGCGTCACGGCGGCACCGACGGCCCCCGCTGCCAAGGCCGTGGCGATCAAGCTCTTCTGGATCATGAGTTCCCCAACTGTCGTATCCGCCGCCGCCCGACGGCGACGCCAATTTGACACGCTAGTCCCAGAACCCCGCGAACGCCGCGCCATGCCAGGCGCCCGAGATGGTTTGCTGTAGCTGACCGAACCCCGGGAGCCCGTCAGCTGCGGCCCGTCACACCCCGGCACGCGGGCCACCGAAATCGAACAGCAGGTAACCGACAGGTGAACTACTGCTGGGCAAGCGTATTCACCATGTATTTCCCGAAGTTTCAGGGTGGCGCCCACAGCACTCCTCTTGCCGGCAGCACCGGGAAGCTCCATGCACTTTCGAGACCCAGACCACGTGGCACGCTTCCGAATGATCTTGCTCACGGTTTGCTGAAACAGCCGCGACGGAAGAACTCAGGCGAAGGCTTTGGCCACCTCGGCCACCCGGCGCAGCTGGTCGATATCGGAACTGGTCGGGATCAGGTGCACCTCGTCGGTGCCGATGCCCTCGAACTTGCCGAGCACCTCGATCAGTTCCTCTTCGGTACCGGCCCACCCGGTCATGGGAGCCATGGCGTCGACGTACTCGGCCGGGATCCAGTTCATGTACCGGCGCAGGTGCCGGTGCACCTGGGCGCGGGCCTCCTCGGGCTTACCGATCGCGAACCAGAACGAGGTGGCCAGGTGCGGCTTGGGTTTACCGGCCGCCGCCCACGCGGTCCGGGCGACGTCGAACAACTCGGCCTGGCGAGCCAGATCCAGATCCAGTGTTGTGCCGGCCACGCCGTCCGCCCAGACCGCGGCATCCCGGATGGTCTTGGGCCCGATGGAGCCGATCTGCAGGGGTGGCCCACCGCTCTGAACCGGTGGCGGCCCGACCGGGAGCACCGATTCGGTCACCTTCTCCCCGGCCCACACCCGCTTCATCACCGCGACCCGCTCGGCCATGCCCCGCCGGGTCTGGGACTCCGGGTCAGCGCCGACCGCGTGATAGTCCTCGTGACGGCCGCCGACACCGATGCCCACGGTCAACCGCCCGCCGCTGAGCAGATCGCCGGTGGCCAGGCCTTTGGCCAGCATCACCGGATCGTGCAGCTGCGGCACCACCACCGTGGTGACCAGCCGCACCCGGTCGGTCCACGCCGCCAATGCGCCCAGCAGCGTCAGGCTGTCGGGATTGTCGAAGGCGATGCGCTCACCCCAGCACAGCGACGAGAACGGGCCTTCGTCGATGACACGCGCCCAGGAACGCAGCGTCGTCGCATCCAACTGAGGTTCCATGACCGGCATCGTCATACCCACGCGCACGCACGGATTCTGTCACGTCCGGGTGGCAGCATGAACCCCATGGCCATCACCACGTCCTCGGTCGCACATGTGCGGCTCACAGTCACCGATATCGAAAGGTCCCGGCAGTTCTATGAGAGCGTTTTCGGCTGGCCGGTCCTCATCGAGCTGCCCCAGGACGCCGACGTCGCCGCCCGAGCTCGGCTGAGTTTTCTGTCCGGCGGGGTGATCTACGACGCCGGAGCAACGCTGATCGGCCTGCGCCCGGTAGGGCGCGATGCGTTCGACGAGAATCGAACGGGGCTGGACCATCTGGCCTTCCGGCTGAGGAGCCTCGCGGAACTGAACGATGCCGCGCTGCACCTCGATGATCTGGCTATCGCGCACGAACCCGTCAAGGACATCGGCCCCTCCTACATCCTGGAGTTCCGCGACCCGGACAACATCGCGTTGGAGCTCACCGCACCCAAGTAGGCTTCAGCGCCGCAGCCCGGCGACCCTGAGCAACTCGGGGCGTCGGAGCACCAGTCCGATCCACATCAGCACGCCGAGGTAGACCGCGAACAGCGTGTGGCTGAACAACGGTGCCTCGACCCGCATGTTGGCGGTGACCGCGCCGCCGAGGTAGGCCGTGATGCCAAGCGCGCCCAGCACCGCCGTGCGCGGGACGGCATAGACAATGACGCACGCCGCCAGGACGATTCCCATCACGAGAGCTTGTCCACTGGGAAAACCGAGAGCAGCAGTTCCGTCCTTGACCTGCTGGGGAAGTGTGAACTTGCCGAATGCGTCGAACACGAGAAAGGCGCCGACGAGCCCGCTGATCCCTATTCCGATCTTCCGGCTCAGCGACTTGTCGGCAGGGCCTTGGGCATGGGTGTCGGGAGTAGACAGAACGGCCATGGTTTGCTCCTCGGGTCTCAGGGGTGACAGCGGGTAGACCGGACCACCCGGCCAAACTCATCGCCGGAGAACAGGGGTGGTTATCCCCCAGCAGGCTCTGGGGAAAACGCTGTGTCGCCGGGCCGCACAACTTCGTAGGTTGGAGGCATGGTCGCAATCAGCGAAACCGCCCTGCCCGCACCTGTCCCGTCCGCGTCCGGGCCCGTTTCGAAATCGCGCAACATCGGTGTCGTGCCGACCGCGTCGATGATCACCGGTGCCGCCGTCGCGCTCGTCTGGTTCTGGATTCCGTTGTCCATCATGGTCATCGGGGTCTCATCGATTCCGTCGGTGATCGGATTCCTGCTCGCCGGGGTGGTGTTCATCTACCTGATGCGCGGGGTGGAACGGCTCGAGCGGACCCGCAGTGAAGCCGTGTTCGGTTTCGGAATCGGTATCCCACCCCGCCGACTCTCACCGCATACGGGCTTCCAGGGCTGGGCGCATCAGCTGTGGCTGGACGTCAGCAGTACCCGATTCTGGAAGGGCGTCTGCCACCACTACCTGCGGATGACCTATGACATGCTCGCCACCGGCCTCGCCTTCGCTCTGCTGTCCTTCGCCTTCCTGGGCCCGGCCGCCGCCGACGCCATCCGCCACAGCGACAACGATGCCGGTCTGGTTTTCCTCTCCCCACCGATCGCGTGGCTGCTGGCGATCGTCGCCGTCATCGCCGCGGTAGCCATCCTGGTGCTCGCCCCGGCCGTGGATGCCGCGATCGACCGATGGCTGCTGTCGCCGTCACCCACCGCGGCCCTGGAATATCAGGTGAACGCGCTGGCCGATGCCCGGCAAGGTGCGGTGTCCTCGGCACAGACCGAAAGGCACCGCATCGAGCGGGACCTGCACGACAGCGTGCAGCCCCGCCTGGTGTCCCTGGCCATGACGATCGGCCTGGCGCAGACAAAGCTGGATTCGGACCCGCCCGCCGCCAAGGCGCTGATCGCCGAGGCTCACGACGACGCCAAGGCCGCACTCGTCGAACTGCGCAACGTGGTGCGCGGCATCGCGCCGACGATCCTGTCGGACCGAGGTCTGGACGCAGCACTGTCCTCGGTGGTGCAACGTGCCGAAACCTCTGGGGTACCAACCACATTGCACATCGATCTGCCCCGAAGGCTGCCCGATGAAGTCGAATCGGTCGCCTACTTCGTGGTGGCCGAGGCGTTGACCAACATCGCCAAACACGCCAACGCATCGGCGGCGGTGGTCACCGTGCGCCTCGATGACAGCGCCAACGTGCTGCACGTGTCGGTGTTCGACGACGGTCAAGGCGGCGCCGTCGTCGACGCCGGCGAAAATGCCACCGGCCTGCGCGGACTGGACGAACGCGTACGTGCCGCCGGCGGATCCTTCGCGGTGTCCAGTCCCACCACGGGTCCGACGATCGTGACGGCGGTGCTGCCATGCGCATCGTGATCGCCGAGGACTCGGCGCTGCTGCGGGCCGGTATCGAGCGGATCCTGGCCGACGCCGGGCACGAGGTGGTGGCCGGGGTGCCCGACGCCACCAACCTGCTGCGACTCGTCAACGAATACCACCCCGACCTGGCCATCCTCGATGTCCGGATGCCGCCGACGTTCACCGACGAGGGTATCCGGGCTGCGGCCCTGCTGCGCAGCCAGAATCCCGAGTCGCCTGTGCTGGTGCTCTCGCACTACGTCGAGGAGCGTTACGCGGCCGATCTGATCGCTTCGGACACAAGAGGATTCGGGTACCTGCTGAAGGACCGGGTTGCCGACGTACCGGCATTTCTCGACGCCGTCGAGGTGGTGGGTGGCGGCGGCACGGTGCTCGATCCAGAGGTGGTGTCACAAATCCTGGTCCGTTCGGCCCGACACAGTGTCCTGGACCAGCTGACGCCGCGCGAGCGCGACGTCCTGCAACTCATGGCAGAGGGCAGGACGAACTCGGCGATTGCCGCCGCATTGCACATCTCGGTCGGCTCGGCCGAGAAACACATCGCCTCGATCTTCACGAAATTCGACCTCGCTCCCGACGAGAGCGAGAACCGCCGCGTGCTCGCGGTGCTGCGTTACCTCGAGACCTAGACCGAACATCCCCACCGGGAAGGACTTTCATCGTGACCACCATCGCTCCTCCGCCACCGGTCAACCCGCCGCCTCAGCTGACCCCCGGCGGACGCACCGCCTTCCGTCTCGCCCTCATCGCCGCAGCGGCGCTGCTCGTGGCCGGTTCGGTGGCATCGCTGGGTGTCGCGGCGTGGGCCGTGAGCACCGTCCGCGTCGTCACCGATCACGAGGCCCTACCGGGCACGATGCGATCACTCGTGATCGACACCGCTCGAATCCCCTTCGCGATCCGGATCATTGCGGACCGCGAAACCCGGGACGCCGCCGCGGACCTGCGCCTGGTGAACACCACCCACAGTGGTGCACACCGGCTCGAGGTCACCACCGACGGCGACGAGACCCGGATCGCGGTAGTGGGCAACCCTTCCCGTGTCCTGGAATGGGCCCGGGGCGGCGAGATCACGGTCGCCGTACCGCCCGAGCAGGCCCGCCGGCTGACGGTGCGCACCGAGCAGGAGATCGGCGCGGTGATCGCACAGGCGGACCTGGACCAGTTGATCGCCCGCACCACCGACGGTCCGATCATCCTGCGGGGTGCTGCCCGCCGCGTCGAAGCCCACACTGTGAACGGTGAGATCTTCTCCCGCTCCCCTATCGCGGTCACCGAACAGTTCAACGCCACCACGTCTGACGGTGACATCGCCGTCGACTTCGGCGACGCGGCACCGCGGCAGGTCGAGGCGGTGAGCCGCACCGGTGATGTGACGATCGGTCTGCCCGGGCGGGGGCCGTATCTGGTGCATGCCCAGTCCGGGTCCTCGACCCAGGTGCGTGTGCCCGAGACGACCGTCCCCGATACTGCAGTCGCCGAGGTCACGGTGCGCTCCGATGACGGCGACGTGGTCGTCGAGGATGTCGGCCTCGGAGAACGCTAGCGGTCCGGGGTCAACCCTTCGATGATCTCGGCCACCGAACCCGAACGGGCCTGGCGCCACCCGGTTCCCGCCCACACATTGGTGGCCTGTGGATCGCCGGCGGCTACCGAGGCCTTGCGCACCGGGCTGGTCAGGTAATGGATCTCGGGGTAACCCAACGGGGCCTGCCCATCGTGCTCGGTGATGAACCGGTTGCGCAATCCGCGAGCATAGCGACCGGAAAAGGCGCGCGTCACAACGGTTTCAGTGAAATCGGGACTCTGCAGGGCAGCCCGGTGTACGGGGCTAGTACCGGATTCATCGGCCAGCAGGAACGCCGTGCCGAGTTGGGCCGCCACCGCGCCGGCTGCCAGAACGCCCGCAACGTCGCCGGCGCCGATCAGCCCGCCCGCGGCCGCGACCGGAATGTCCACCGCCGCCAGCACCTCGGCGAGCAAATGGTCCAGTGGTTGCGATGCGGGCGAGGCGCCCGGATCGAACGTGCCGCGGTGTCCACCGGCTGCGGGCCCCTGGACGGCGAGGGCATCGACCCCGCGGCTCACCGCCAGCCAGGCTTCGTCCAGCGTCGTCACGGTGCCTACGGTGCTGATCCCGGCGCTGCGCAACCGGGCGATCTCGGTCTCGCCCGGCAGGCCGAAGGTGAACGAGACCACCTGGGGCCGTAGATCGAATACCGCGTCCAACTTGGCGGCCCACGCGTCGTCGTCGTACCTCGGCTCACCGAGTGCCACCCCGTAGCGCCGCGCCTCTCCTGCCAATTCCCCGGCGTACGCCTGGATCTGCTCGGAGGTACCCGCACTGGGCTGGGGCGCGAACAGATTCACCCCGAGCGGTTCGGACGTCAAACCGCGTGCCGCCGTGACCCTCTCGGCGAGCGCGTCGGCCGTCAGATAACCGGCCGCCAGGAACCCGAGCCCGCCGGCGTTGCTGCTGGCTGCGGCCAATTCCGGCGTCGAGGGTCCGCCGGCCATCGGCGCCACGATCACCGGACGTCGCAGCCCGCGAATATCGAATGTGCCCATCACCGCACCGCCTTTCCGAACAACAGGACGTCCTGAGGTTCATCACTGATATTCGGGAACATCGCGTACCGCGCGAGCCTTCCCTCCAGTGACAGACCGCACCGGCGCAGTACGCCGGCCGAACCCGCATTGTCGACATGACAGTAGGCCGCGACCCGGTACACCTTCGGATCCAGATGTACGTCGGCCAGCATCAACAAAACCGCTTCCGACATCAGACCGCGTCCCCACCACTGCCGGGCCAGGCAGTAACCGAGTTCCGCCGAGTACGGCTGCGGGCGTCGCCGAGCACACAGCCCGGCCACCTCGCCGTCGACTTCGATCAACCAGGTCTGCTCGTCACCGACGTTGAACAACGTCGTGATGACACGGCGAGTCTCGGCCACCCCCGAATGCGGGCGCCAGGACAGATACTTCGTCACCTCGGGATCGGAGGCGATCCGGGTGTACAGCGCTTCGGCGTCCTCGACGACCGGTGGCCGCAGCCGCACCTGTGGCCCGGCCAGGATCTGGGTGTTGGGCATGGCTCCATCCTGCACCGTTGCCGGGGCGCGCGGACAATGCGGCACCTCGCGCCGTCGCAAGTCCACTTCACCGGTGACGCGCCTTGTCGCATGACAATCCCCTCAAATCCTCAGCGGAGCAGAACAATTGCCCCCACGCCATCACGGTCTACCCGAGAAGGCGGCCGTCCCGGGTGCCGACAATCGGTGCGCTGCGCGGGCACAGCATCGACTTAAGATGGGAACGTGGGGTTGACGCTTGGGGTAGATCCGACCGCGTTGCACGCGGCAGCCAGCGATATCCGTCAGGTGGGAGCTGACATTCCCGAACTCACGGTCAGCTCGGCGCTGGGTAACACGGGCGCCGCGCTGTCCACACTGGCCACCGGTGAAGCATGTCAGCGGGCGGCAACGGTGCTCGAATCGGCCTGTCAGCGCTTGTCAGGCGGCCTAACCGAGTTGTCTACAAAGCTGCGCACCGCGGCCCAGATGTACACCGACGCCGACGCTCAATCGGGTGCTGCGCTGAAAAAGACGATGAATCGGTGACGGTCACCGTTTCCGCGGTCCAGAACTCACGTCCTGAGCAGTTGGCTGAAGCCGCACAACACGCGGCGCAGTCGGCGACTCGGGTCGACCAGCAGGTTGCGACGCTTCGCGCGAGTCTCGCCCGATTGACGGCAGGCTGGCGCGGTGACGCTTACGGAGCGGCTTCCGCCACTACCGAAAGGCGTATCGCCGAGCACGAGAAAATGGCCGGGACCCTGCGTCGTATGGAGTCGGTGCTTGCCGGCGGAGGCAATCAGCTGACCACCACGCGCACCAACGTGGTGACGCTCGTCGACCAGCTCAAGAGCCAGGGTTGGCAGGTGGCGGATGACGGGACGGTGTCCATCCGCCCTGGCAGCGCTCTGGAACAGTTCGCGAAACTCAACCCGGTCAACGCGATACGACTCCAGACGCTCGCTGCTGACGCCTCAGTCCGGATGAAGACCATGCTCGCCGAGTTCGACACTCAAGATCGCGTGCTGGCCAAGGCGATCCATGCAGCAAGTTCCGATGTCAGCGGTCCATCCGATGTCGGTGGTCCGGGCGATGACGGCGGTGATCCGGCGAAGCGCAAATGGACAGACAAGGACCTGTTTCCTCACGACCCGACGGCCGCCGATATCCAGCAGGACCAAATCGGTGACTGCTATCTCGATTCGACGTTGGGCGCTGTCGCCAACGCCAATCCCCAGAAGATCAAGGATCGCATCAAATACGACGACGGCACGGGCAATTTCGACGTGACGCTGTGGGACGGCCACGAGTGGAAACACATCACAGTCACGCAGGACGACATCAACACCAACATCGACAAGCACGGTGCCAGCCGACTCGACAACGGCGATCCCAACGCTCCGCTGTGGCCGGCTGTCATGGAGTCGGCATACGCGAAGCTCAAGGCACCAGGGTCCAACATGAACGACGCGCTCAACACGATCGGCAAAGGCGGTCAGACCAAGGACGCCCTGGAAGCTGTGACAGGCAACCGGGGCGACACCTTGGTTCCCGCAGATGCCTGGCGCACCGGGGACCACATCGACTCCAGGATCACCGAGGCACTGGCCAATCATCAGCCGGTCACCCTGTCCACCAGCTCCGACGCTGGGCCGTTGGTGCACAATCACGCATATATCGTCGAGAGCATCAGCGGCACCGGAAACAATGCCACGGTGACCCTGCGGAACCCATGGGAATCCAATCCGAACGGAGGAGGACCGCTGATCACCATCCCGATGAGCGTCTTGATGGGATCTGGTACCCCGAGGTGGGGCGACCACCCCGTCAGCGGCATCAACATAGGCAACATGTGATGAGGGCACCGATGTTCGTGTGGATCTTGGTCGTGCTGATCGTCGCCGCCTTCGCGGGCGGCGGCTATGTCTTCTACCAGTACCGAGTCGCGCAGAAGTCGGAGCTTGCTGACATCCCGCCCTACATGATGACCCAGCAGTCGTATCCGATCGATTCGTTGCCGGCGGCCGCGCGCACGTCGGCCGAGGACGCGCTACGGACATTCGTCGCCGGCGTCGAGCCTGGCTTCGCCATCGTGGGAGAGCGGTTCTTCGCGGCAAAGGGACATGTCATAGGAGATGCACTGCGGCACAGCGTAAACGACCACCTAAGCGAGGTATCGAATTACCAGCTGGACGGTCAGGGCGACAGCTCGAACTTCTACATGGTGTGGCGGCGCGACAACCAACTACAGCGCTGGTTCTCCGATCACCGGATCGTGGCGGCCGTGCTGGACGCGCCAGTCGAGTCAGGCGCCACCGACGGGCAAATCTTCGTCTACGGGTACTTCGAGTTGGCGCCGCGCTGAGCTCTGCGAGCGGATCCGACGGTGCATCCGGCGGAAGTTGTGTCGCACCGTTGCCGGGGCGACCCGTCCAACGGTTTACTGGACTGATATGGCAATCACCTTCAACCACACCATCGTCGCCGCCAAGGATCGGCAGGTCTCGGCCGAGTTCTTCACCGAGTTGTTCGGCCTGCCCGGCCCCCAAGAATTCGGTCCGTTTCTCGCCGTGACTCTCAATCACGGCGTCAGTCTTGATTACGCCCAGGTGGGTCCTGACGAGGAAGTCCGGCCGCAGCACTACGCATTCCTGGTGTCCGAGGACGAGTTCGACTCGATCTACGGCAAGATCCGCGACCGCGCCATGCAGCACTGGGCCGATCCGCACGGTCAGCATCCGGGCGAGATCAACCACAACGACGGCGGCCGTGGGGTCTACTTCCAGGATCCGTCGGGGCATTACCTGGAGATCATCACCCGACCGTACGGCGGCTGACCGGCTTCAGCGATGGCCGCGCTCGTGTTCCTGATCGCGGTAGTCGTTGGCCAGCGTGTCCACGTGGCCAGGCAGCGACCCGGCCGCCACATCGGCCAGGCTGGTCTCCTCCAGGACCGAACGCATGCTGGCCCGCAGCGCACGCCAGACGTCGGTCAGCGCCGCCGTCGGGCCGGAGTACGGCAGATCGCCCAGACCGATGTCGCGCACGCTGGCCAGCGGTCCGTCGATGCAACGCAGCACGTCGGCGATGCTGATCTCGCCGGCCGGCCGCGCCAGTTCGTAACCGCCATCGCGGCCTCGGTGGCTGCGGACCAGGCGGTCCGTACGCAACACGGTGAGAATGTCGACGAGGAACTGCGCCGGGATGCCCTGCGCCTTGGCCAGGTCATCGGTTTTGACCAGCTCACCATCATCGACCGTCGCGAGCTGAACCATGGCTCGGACGGCATACTCCGCCTTCGCCGACATCCGCATGCTCAGGATTGTGCCAGTTCAGTCATCGCGCACCGATGTGGGAAGCGGGAGCCCCGGCCGCGTCGTCACGCCTAATCCTGGATACCTGCGGCATCCGGGACGACGATGGCGAACAAATCCGACATCGCGGCCAGGCTCGCCGTCTGCATGACCGCAGCCGGAACCGGTGCGCTGTCCGGGCCGGCGAGCGTGCGGGTGGCGGTCGCAGCGGCCACCACGGTCGGGGCGTAGCCGAGATTGAAGGCGCCACGTGCGGTGGAGTTGACGCACATGTGCGTCATGAATCCGGCCAGCAGCAGGTTCGAGGCCCCCAGGCCCTTCAACCGGTTGTCGAGATCGGTCTGCACGAACGAGTTGGGGAACTGCTTGACCACCACGGGTTCTCCCTCGCGTGGGGCCACCGCTGCGACGATCGCGCCGCTTTCCCCCTCGATGTCATACAGCGAGCCGGGGCCGTCGGAGTGCTGGATGTGGATGATCGGGATGCCCGCACTGCGGGCCCGGTCGAGGAGTTGGGCCGTCTGCTCGAGTGCGGCCTGCACTCCTTCGAGCTCCATGATCCCCTGGGTGTAAGTGTTCTGGCAGTCGATCAGGACCAGGGTGGAATCGGCGAGACGGGCCGGTGCGGCGGGGAGGCTGGCCAGTTCGCGCAGCGTGGGGCGGCTCATTTCGATGAGCCTAGTGATGGGCGGCCGTGGTTAGGCTGCATTGGTGGGACTAGCGGACTGGTCGAGCGGCAAGGTCAGACTCGTGATGCTGGCAGCGGCGGCACCGATCATGCTGGCCATGGTCGTGTCGAAGTATCACGAAGAGACTGTCCGCAGGGAAGATCCGAGTGCCGACTGCATCCACGCGGATCAGGCGGCGCAACAGTTGGCATTCATCCTGCCGGCTGCCGGCCACAAGGGGTTGCCCTGGCACGCCGCCGATGCGGCCCGCGAGGATGCCCTTGCGACTGACGCGGTCGCCGCCATCCGCGATGAGGCCGCAGCCATCGAGGATTGGTCGTTGCGCGGCAGCGTGACGAGACTGGCCGACCATGCCGAAAAGCTCAGGGCCAGTTACCCGCGCGAATTGCAGGCCACGCTGACCGCGCTGCACGAACTCCAGGACGCCTGCCCGAACGTCGCCAGCGGCCCTCCGCCTTCGGACATTTCACCGATACCGCCGGCAATGCCATAGCGCGGTCACCCCGCCGTGACGGCCAGTACCCGCTCAGCCAGCTCCGGCCGGCACACGATTAGGTCGGGCAGCGTCGGATCGGCCGAGTTGTAGACCAACGGCGAGCCGTCGATCCGCGAGGTATGCAGGCCGGCCGCACGGGCCACCGCGACGGGCGCAGCCGAATCCCACTCGTACTGACCGCCGGCATGCACATACACATCGGCGACACCGCGGACCACCGCAGCGACTTTGGCTCCGGCCGAACCCATTTCGACCAGCGTCCCGTCGAGGGCCTCGCGCACGGCCAGTGCCACCGCGGGCGGCCGGGTGCGGGACACCACGACCCGCGGCGCGCCGTCGAACGGACGCGGTGCGGCCACCTCGGGCGTGGACAGCGTGGTGTTCTGGGCCGGCAACGCGACCGCCCCGGCCACGAGTTCGCCCGCACTCCACAGGGCCACGTGCACGGCCCAATCGTCACGGCCGAGTTCGGAGAACTCCCTGGTGCCGTCGAGCGGGTCGACGATCCATACTCGGTCGGCACTCAGTCGGGTGGGGTCGGCCCGCTCATCGGCCGTGGCCTCCTCGGACAGTACCGAGTCACCGGGAACCAACCTGGCCAACTCGGCCATCAGGAAATCGTGGGACTGCTTGTCCCCGGCTGCCTTTCGCTCGGCAGCCGAGGCATCGGCGAAGTCGGCACGGACGTCGAGCAGCAGATCCCCGGCCCGGGTGGCCAACCGGGCGGCCAACTCATGATCGTTCACGAACGTGATTCCAGCAGCTCGATCACCTGTTGTGCCAGCTCGTCGGTACTGAGGTCCGGAGTGAGCCGCAGATCCGGGTTCTTCGGCCGCTGATACGGGCTGTCGATACCGGTGAAGTGGGTGATCTCACCGGCACGCGCCTTGGCGTACAGGCCCTTGGGGTCGCGGCGTTCGCAGTCCTCCAGCGGGGTGTCGCAGAACACCTCGTAGAAGTCCAGCCCGGCATCGGTGGTCACCTGCCGGGCCAGCGCGCGATGCTCTTCGAGCGGGCTGATCGCGGGGACCAGCACAACCTGTCCGGAGTCGGCCAGAATGGCCGCGATGTGAGCCAGCCGGCGCTGGTTCTCGGCCCGATCAGCCATCGAGAAACCCAGGTCCGCGTTCAGCCCGTGGCGCAGGTTGTCCCCATCCAGAACGTATGCCGGAACACCCTTTTCGAGCAGCTTCTGCTCGACGAGAACCGCCACCGAGGACTTGCCCGAGCCGGACAGTCCGGTGAACCACACGGTGCGGCCCTTCGACAGCCGATCCTCGGCGGTGCACAGCGACTCGTGCCGAACTGTGTTGGGGCTCGCGATGTCATGGCGGGTCTCACGCAACACCATGCCGGCGCCCACGGTGCCGTTGGTGGTGGGATCGATCAGGATGAACGATCCGGTGGCGGCATTGCGGCTGTATTCGTCGAGCAGCAGCGGTGCCTGGGTGCGCAGCGAGACACGGCCCAGCTCATTGAGTTTGAGCGCAGTCGCGGACTTGTCCCGGTGCAGGGTGTTGACATCCAGCCGGTAGTCCAGTCCGGTCACCTTGGCCCTGGTGGTGCGGGTGGTGTGCTTGACCAGGTATTCGCGGCCGGGCTCCAGTGACGATGCGTCGGCCATCCAGCACACCGTGGCGTCGAACTCCTGGGTGACCCGGGGCTGGTTGTTGGGCCGGGCGATCATGTCGCCGCGGGAGATATCGATATCGTCGGACAGGCTGATCGACACCGCCATCGGCGGGAAGGCCTCGTCGACCACGCCGCTCGGGCCGTCGATCTGGGTGATGCGCGTGGGCTTTCCGGCCGGCAGCACGATCACGTCGTCCCCGGGACGCAGCACACCGCTGGCCACCGTACCGGCGTAGCTGCGGTGATCGGCGTGCTCGTGGGTCTGCGGCCGGATGACGTACTGCACCGGGAAACGTACGTCGACGAGGTTGCGGTCACCCGCGATGTAGACGTCTTCGAGGTGACTCAGCAGCGACGGGCCCTCGTACCAGGGCGTCACATCGGATTTGGTCACCACGTTGTCGCCCTTGAGCGCCGACAGCGGGATGGTCGTCACGTCGTGCACGTCCAACCGGGCGGCGAACGCATGGAACTCGTCGCGGATCGCCTCGAAACGTTCCTGGTCCCAGTCGATCAGGTCCATCTTGTTCACGGCCAGCACGATGTGCTGGATGCCCAGCAGCGACGCCAGGAACGCGTGGCGGCGCGACTGCTCGAGCAGTCCGTGGCGGGCGTCGACCAGCACGATCACCAGCTGTGCGGTGGACGCTCCGGTCACCATGTTGCGGGTGTACTGGATGTGCCCCGGGGTGTCGGCGATGATGAATTTCCGCTTGGCCGTGGCGAAGTAGCGGTAGGCGACATCGATCGTGATGCCCTGTTCCCGCTCGGCGCGCAGGCCGTCGGTGACCAGTGCCAGATCGGTGTAATCGTGGCCGCGTTCCTTGGAGGTGCGCTCGACGGCGGCCAGCTGATCCTCCATGACCGCCTTGGAGTCGAACAACAGCCGACCGATCAGGGTGGACTTGCCGTCGTCGACGGAACCCGCGGTGGCGATGCGAAGAAGCGTTGCCATGTCAGAAATACCCCTCGCGCTTGCGATCTTCCATTCCGGCCTCGGAGATGCGGTCATCGGCGCGGGTGGCGCCACGCTCGGTGAGCCGGGACACCGCAGTTTCGGCGATGACCTCCGAAACCGTTGCGGCCGTGGACTCCACACATCCGGTGCAGGTGACGTCACCGACGGTGCGGAACCGCACGGTCTTCTCGATCACCGGTTCGTCCTTGCGGGGCTGCAGGTACTTGTGCACCGCGAGCAGCATGCCGTCGCGCTCGAACACCTTGCGCTGGTGTGCGTAGTAGATGGACGGCAGCTTGATCTTCTCGGCGCCGATGTAGGACCAGATGTCGAACTCGGTCCAGTTGGAGATCGGGAAGGCACGGATGTGCTCGCCCTTGTGGTGCCGCCCGTTGTATAGGTTCCACAGCTCGGGGCGCTGCACCTTGGGGTCCCACTGGCCGAACTCGTCGCGGAAGGAGAACACGCGCTCCTTGGCGCGGGCCTTCTCCTCGTCGCGCCGGGCACCGCCGAAGGCGGCGTCGAACTTGTTCTCCCGGATACCGCGCAGCAGCGTGACGGTCTGGATCGGGTTGCGCGACGGGATGGTCTCCACCACGCGACCGGCATCGATGTCGTCCTGCACCTTGGCGACGACCAGGCGCGCGCCGTAGTGCTCGACGAGCTCGTCGCGGGCCTCGTAGACCTCGTCGAAGTTGTGACCCGTGTCGACGTGCATGACCGGGAACGGCAACCTGCCCGGCGCGAACGCCTTGACTGCCAGGTGCAGCATGACGATCGAGTCTTTGCCGCCGGAGAACAGCAGCACGGGCTTCTCGAACTCCGCGGCAACCTCGCGGATGATGTGGATGGCCTCGGCCTCCAGCGACCGGAGGTGGCTCAGCTCGTAGTTGCCGGCCCGTCCGGATTGTTGATCGGTTTTCTGTGCGGCGGTCATCACTTCCCCATTAAGTTGGTAGGAATGGCCAGAATTGCAAGCATGGCCAGGAATCTAGCTGCCCGGTCCCCGCGGTGTCAATGGCGTGCACTGTCACACCCGGTGCCCGCTGACGTGGGCGCCTGCCTGCCGTGGCAGTCGCACGGTCTCGACGATTGTCAGCGCCAGCAACGCACCCAGGATCAGATAGGTCAGCGAATACGAGCTCCATTGGCTGAGCAGCAGCGCCGCCACCGCGATGCCGAGCCCGGCCGCCAACTCCTGCACCGAGGCATTGAGGGTGTTGGCATGCGTCAGGTGTTCCCCGTCGACGTCGGAGAACGCCAGGCTGTTGTAGGCGGTGAAGCCGATCGACCGCAGCGCCCCGCTCAGATAGAGGACGACAGCCATCACGACGACCGGCAGCCCCGGCCGCAACGCGGCCAGCAGGCCGAAACAGGCGACCGACGCCAACCCGTTGACCAGGAGTACGGTCCGGATACCGAACCGACGCATCAACGGTGTGGTCAGCGGCTTGATGGTCAGGTTCCCGGCGAACAGCGCGGCCACCATGACGCCGGCGGCCAGCGGCGTCCAGCCGAACTCCAGCTGGAACTGCAGCGGCAGCAGAAACGGCACCGCGGTGATCACGAGCCGGTACAGCGATCCCGCTGCCACCGTGATCCGCAGCGTATGTACCCGCAGCACCCGCAACTGCATCAGCGGGGACGACGCGGTGAGCAGTCGCCACACCGCGCCGGCCAGCAGCAGGACCGCCGCGGCACCGCACCCGGTGACCAGCCCCCAATCGGTCCCCGAGACCCGGATGTGCTCCAGCGCGACGAGGGCCGCAGCAATCCCCGAGCCGAGGGCCAGCAGGCCCGGCCAATCCAGCCGCCGGACCGTGGACTGTGCCTCGCCGTGGACGAGTTTGATCGCGAGAACGATTCCGATCACGCCGATCGGAATGTTGACCGCGAAGATCCACCGCCAGCTGCCCAGGGTCGCGATCGCCCCGCCCAGCACCGGAGCCAGCACCGGTGCGGTCAGGGCCGGCCAGGTAAGTAGCGCGATGGCCCGGACGAGGTCGGACTTGCCACTGTGCCGCAACACCGCCAGCCGGCCGACCGGCACCATCATGGCGCCGCCGGTGCCCTGCAGGATCCGCATCAGCACCAGCATCGGCAGCGACGTGCTCACGGCACACCCGAGGGAGGCCAGCGTGAACACCGCGATCGCCCCGATGAACACCCGCCGGATTCCGAACCTGTCGGCCAACCATCCACTCGCCGGGATCAGTACCGCCACGGTCACCAGATAGGCCGAGATCGCCACGTTGACGTCGATGGCCTCGACGCCGAACGACGCGGCGATCAGCGGGATGGCCGGCGCGATGACCGTGGCATCCAAGATTTCCATGAACAGCGCGCCGGCCACCAGCAGCGCCATACTCCTCGGGAACCGCGGATTCACGGGGCGGTTACCCCACAGGTAATTGAGACACTGACCACCCGCGGCACACACTGGCGGCCATGAGTATCCAGACCGGCCCCGAGGTCATGGCGCAGTTCCTGCCGCGGTCGCCGTTCGTGGCCAAGCTCGGCATCGTCGCCGAAACGCTCGAGAGCCCCGAGGTCCGGCTGCGGTTGCCGTGGGATCCGTCGAACATCACGATCGCCGACATGGTGCATGGAGGTGCGATCGCCGCATTGGCCGACGTGACGGTGATGGCCGCGGCCTGGGCACGGGCCGAGGTTCCGGATTCGCTTCGCGGAGTGACGGTCTCGATGACGATCAACTATCTGGCACCGGCCCGGGCCACCGATCTGATCGCCCTCGGGCGCGTGCTGCGTCAGGGTAGGTCCCTGGTGAACTGTGACGTCGATATCGCCACTCCTGACGGCGAGGCGGTGGCGAAAGCCATCGCAACGTACAAGGTGGGGTGAGCGGGCACCCGCTACAGGGTCACCTCGTCGAGCTTGCCGGTGGCGACGTCGAAGATGAAGCCGCGCAACGATTCGTGCTTCGTGACGAACGGACTGGCCTCGATGCGACGCAACGACTGACGCACGTCCTCGGCCAGGTCGACGAAGGACTCGGCGGCCCAGTTCGGCTTGATACCGGTCTCGTCCTGGATCTGCTGTTTGAACCCGTCATCGGTGAAGGTGAGCATGCCGCAATCGGTGTGATGGATCAGGATGATCTCCCTGGTGCCGAGCAGCCGTTGGCTGATGGCCAGCGACCGGATCTCGTCGTCGGTGACGACGCCGCCCGCATTGCGGATCACGTGCGCCTCACCGTCACCCAGGCCGAGGATCCGGTAGACGTCCAGCCTGGCATCCATGCACGCGACCACCGCGACGTGCTTGCTGGGCGGCAGCGGCAACGGCCCCGAGAAGGTCGTGGCATAGACCTCGTTGTTGGCCAGGTACTGGTCGGTGACAGACATGAATCGACGCTAACCCCGAGCCGCGACCAGGGCCAGAGGAAGAATCAGGCTGAGCCGATGGATACCCCGAGGCGGCGGCCGTCCTGCCGGGGGGATGTGGACGGCCGCCGCGGTCTGGGGGGTCAGGCGAGCGGTGCCGCCAGGTCGTACACCGGGACGTCGCCGACCACGCTCTTGGAGAAGTGCTGCCTCACCCAGGTGGTGATTTCTCCTGCGCTCCCGCTCGGATCGCGAGGCGGTCCGGGTGGGCCGCCCCGACTGCCCTCGGACCGATCGAGGAAGTAGCGGACCTGGCCGTCGGCGACGTACCGCTGGAACTGCGCGAGCGTGGGCGAGTTGTCACTGCCGGTGAACCCGCCGATCGCCATCAACGACTCGCCGGTCTTGAGCTCAAGATCGCTGACTTGCATCGAGCCCACGCTGGCTGCGGCCCAGCGACCATCGGTACCAGCGATCAACTCGGCCAGTGCCGGGTCGTCGGCCCGCCCGAAGCCGGGAGGCCCTCCTGGACCTCCCGGCCCACCGAAGCCCATGTCCCGGTTGGGGCCCGAGGTCGCCATGGGCCCACCGCCGTGGACCTTGGCCACGGTCTCGATGGTGTAGGCGCCGGTCGCGGCGAGCCCGAAGACCATGGCCGCCAGCGCCACCACGACAGGCAACTTGCCCGGACGGTGGGCAGTGATCGCCAGGACGACGGCCGTCAGCACCGAGCCGACCAACACGATCCAGCGCAGCGCCGGTAGCCAGTCGGGCGTCCGGTTCAGCAGCACGAACGCCCACACCCCGGTCCCGGCCAGCATGACCGCCAGCGCCGCACGAGCCGCGAATCGTGCACGAACCCGCCATAATTCGACGACGGAGATGCCCACCAGCGCGGCGACCGCGGGCGCCAGCGCCACGGTGTAATAGGGGTGGATGATGCCGTCCATGAAGCTGAACACCACCGCGGTGACCAGCGCCCAGCCGCCCCACATCAGCAGACCCGCCCGCAGGCCGGCCGTCCGCGCGGTGCGCCTGGTCAGCCACAGTGCAGCCACCAGTCCGAGCAGCGCGGCGGGCAACAGCCACGACGCCTCGGTGCCCATGGACATCCCGAACATCCGGCCGATGCCGGGGTCACCGCCGAACATCAGGTTGGGACGCCCGCCGGGGCCGTGCCCGAAACCGGGTCCACCCGGTCCCGGACCGGTGCCGGGCCCTGAGCCCTCCCGGCCCAGGATGCGTTGCAACCCGTTGTAGCCGAATGCCAGTTGCAGCAGGCTGTTGTCGGTCGATCCGGCGATGTAGGGCCGCGAATCCGCCGGCCACAGTGCCACCATCGCGATGTACCAGCCCGACGAGACGATCATCGTTGCCGCACCGATCAGCAGAGTGCCCAACCGTTTCCACACGCCGGCCACGGGCGCGGCGACGAGGAACATCAGGGCCAACCCCGGCACCACCAGGAAGGCCTGCAGCATCTTGGTCAGGAAGGCAAAACCGAGCGCACACCCCGCCAACGCCACCCACCCCGCGCTGGCCCGCGCCGACACCGGACCGACCGCACGGACCATGAAGTACGCCGCCAGCACCAACAACAGGACCAACAGTGCATCGGGATTGTTGTAGCGGAACATCGAGGCCGCCACCGGTGTCAGCGCCAGCGCCGTCCCGGCGATCAGGCCGGCGCCGGGTCCGCTGGTGCGCCGCACGGTGGCATAGAGCAGCGCCACCGCACCGACACCCATCAACGCCTGCGGCAGCAGCATGGTGAACTCGTTGAAGCCGAACAGCCTGCCCGACAACCCCATTGCCCACATTGCGGCCGGCGGTTTGTCCACGGTGATGGCGTTGCCGGCATCCAGCGACCCGAACAGCCAGGCCTTCCAGGACTGGGTACCGGCCTGGGCCGCCGCGGCGTAGTAGCTGTTCGCCCACCCCGAAGACCCGAGCCCCCAGAGGTAGAGCACCGCTGTGCCGGCCAACAGAGCCCAGTAGGACGGCCGAACCCAGCGCGGGGCCAGGGCCTTCGGTGATTCCGCGATCTGCGCCGCGGCCTCGGGTGGCACGTCAACGGTGGTCGTCATAGTTCTACCCCTCGATTCGGTGCAGCGGCCTGCCCCGTCCGCGAGGGATGGAATACCCACCCCCGCAACAGGACGAAGCGCACCGCGGTGGCCAACAGGTTGGCCGCCACCAATACGGCAAGCTCGACACCGCGGTGCGGCACGGGCGCCACGATGTGCAAGAGTCCCAACGATCCGCTCGTGATGGTCAGCGCGACCCCGAACACCGTCAGACCCTCAAGGTGATGGCGGGTAACGTTGCCCGCCCCGGCGATCCCGAAGGTGAATCGACGGTTGGCAGCGGTGTTTCCGACCGCGGTCACCAGCAGCGCGATCAGGTTGGCGGCCTGCGCACCGACCCCGGCCCGCAGGGCGGTGAACAGCAGCAGGTAGGCCAGCGTGGAGACCACGCCGACCGCGCCGAAGCGCACTGCCTGGCGCAGCAATGACCCGGGGGCAGCCGATTTCCGCGACGATCCGAGCTGTGCGGCGATCGTGTTCACCGGAATCGACCCGTTGGCGAAGCCGCGCAGCAGCCGGCCGATGCCCTTGAGGTCGGCGGTGGCGGTGGCGAGAATGTCCACTCGGCTGTCCGGATCGTCCACCCAGTCGACCGGAACCTCGTGGATGCGCAGGCCGCTGCGTTCCGCGAGCACCAACAGCTCGGTGTCGAAAAACCAACCGGTATCGGCCACATGTGGCAACAACTGGCGGGCAACGTCGGCCCGAATTGCCTTGAAACCGCACTGCGCATCCGAGAACCTCGCCGCCAGAGTCGATTTCAGGATCAGGTTGTAGCAGCGCGAGATGAACTCACGCTTGGCACCGCGGACCACCCGTGAGCCGCGGCCCAGCCGGGTGCCGATGGCCAGGTCGGAGTGGCCGGAGATCAGTGGTGCCACCAACGGCGCAAGCGCGGCCAGGTCGGTGGACAGGTCGACGTCCATGTAGGCGAGCACCGGCGCGTCCGAGGTCGACCACACCGCGCGCAGTGCGCGTCCGCGCCCCTTCTCCTCCAGCCGGACCACCCGCACACCGTCGAGCTCGGCGGCCAGCTCGGCTGCGATGCGCGGGGTTTCGTCGACGCTGGCGTTGTCTGCGATGGTGATGCGGACCGGCACCGCGAAGTTCTCGGCGAGATACCGGTGCAGCCGGCGCACCGAATAGGCGAGCGCGGCCTGCTCGTTGTACACCGGCACGACGACGTCGAGCACCGGCACTCCGGCCTCCCGGGCGGCGAGGCTGGCGTTCGGCCGCGACGCGAAACGAAAACGCTGCTCGGGTTCTTCGACCAAAGTTGTCATGAGTTCATCGTTCTCCGCAGGCTTGTGATCCGGGTTGGGCGAAGCTATGCGCCGGCTATGTGTTCGTCGCACGCTGCGTCAGGTCGTAGAAGGTGACGTCGTCGACGGTGACCGGGTTGTAGTGGGCCTGGACCCATTCCGCGATCTCGATCGCCGCCTGGCTGCCGCTGGGCGTATGTCCGCCGAATCCGCCGGCCATGATGCGGGATCGGATGAAGTAGTGGATGGCGCCGTCATCCACGAGGCGCTGGAACTCCTGAAGTGTGGGTGCGGGATCGGTGCCGTTGAAGCCCCCGACCGCCATCACCGGTGCGCGGGTGGCCAATTGATAACCCGCGGCATTCGACGAACCCACCACGGCCGCCGCCCACTGGTAGCGGTCGGCATCGGCTGCCAGGGTCGCGGTCACCGCCGGCCCGGGTTCGGGAGCTGCGAACATGCCTCCGAATCCCCCACCACCGCGCGATGGACCGACGGACGGTATCGCCCCGGTGTGCGCGCCGGCAGCCGTCGCGATCGAGTACGCGGCCGGACCGGCCAGGCAGGCCACGATCGCCAGCGCCGCCGTCACCCGCACCATCGGGCGCTCCAACCGCCCCACCACGAGCAGCAGTACCGCGGCTCCCACACCGACCACTGCCACCGCAGCCCGCAGCCACGGATACGCATCGTCGTTGCGGGCCAACAGCACCGCGGCCAGGATGGCGGTCACCAGCACCGCACCCGACATCGCCGTGGCGGCTCGGATGTCGGCGCGGCACTTCCACAGCAGCGTGGCGCCGATACCGATCACAGCGCCGATCGCCGGGGCGAGCGCCACGGTGTAATACGGATGGACGATGCCGTTCATGAAGCTGAACACCACCGCGGTGACCAAAAGCCAACCACCCCACAGGATGAGACCGGCACGGGTCGGGTCGGTGCGGGCGGCCCGGCGGGTCAGGTAGAGGCCGGCCACCAGACAGATCAGCGCCGCGGGCAGCAGCCAGGCGATATCGGCGCCCATCTGCGATGCGAACAGCCGGCCCGGGCCGACGTCGAAATTCAGGTTGCCCAGGCCGCCCGTTTCATCGCCGGTCAGCCGGCCCAAGCCGTTGTACCCCAAGGCCAATTCGACGATGCTGTCGTTCTGCGAACCACCGATGAAGGGACGCGATGAGGCCGGCCACAGCTCCACCAGCACCAGAAACCAGCCACCGCTGACGATCATGGCGACCAAGGCCGTGACGACGTCGAGCACACGCCGGCCCAGCGGACGGTTCCCCCCGATCAGCGCCGCCGCGGCGAAGGCCGGCAGAACCAGGAACGCCTGCAGCATCTTGGCCAGGAAGCCGAAGCCGACCGCGGCCCCTGCAGCGACGAACCACCAACGGCTGGCGTTCTTTTCGATCCCGCGCTGCACGCAGTACGCCGCCACGACGAGCAGCAGCACCAGCAGCGCATCGGGATTGTTGAACCGGAAGATCAACGCGGCCACCGGCGTCAGTGCCAGCACTGTACCCGCCAACAGGCCGGCTCGCGGTCCGGCCGCTCGGCGCACCGCCGCGTAGAGTACCGCGACCGCGCCGACCCCCATCAGCGCCTGCGGTACCAGGACACTCCACGAGCTCAGCCCGAACAGGCGCACCGAGAGGTCGATGATCCACAGCGCCGTGGGCGTCTTGTCCACGGTGATGGCGTTGCCGGCGTCGCTGGACCCGAACAGCATCGCGGTCCAGTTCTCGGCGCCGGCCTGAGCGGCCGCCGAGTAGAAGGCATTGGCCCACCCGCTGATCGACAGATTCCACAGGTAGAGCACCGCGGTGCCGGCCAGCAACAGACCGAGGGCGATGCGTTGGGCGGTCGAGGTCGAGCTGAGGGGCTTCGACCGGTCGGGTGTCGCCACCTGCACCTCGGCAGCGGGATGCGCGGCAACAAGGGTCACCACTTCATATTTGTCGTGGCTGCTAGGTGCCCGATTGGTCCGTCCTGTGCGTGCCCTGTGAGCTCTCACCCGGGAGACGCACCACGAACTCGGTCGAACCCGCCGTACTGCTCACCTCGATGGTGCCGCCGTGTGCCTTCACCACCGCGGCCACGATCGCCAGGCCCAACCCGGTGCTGCCCTCGCGCCGCGAACGCGACGAGTCGCCGCGGGCGAATCGTTCGAACACGTCGGGCAGCAGTGTCGCGGGTATGCCGGGACCGTCGTCGGCGACGGCCAGGAGAACGGCACCGACGTCGGGTTTCAGCGACACAGTCACCGAGGTACCGGCAGGGGTGTGTGTCCGCGCGTTGGCCAGCAGATTCGCCAGCACCTGATGCAGCCTGGCCTCGTCGCCTTCGACCACCACCGGGTCTTCGGGCAGATCCAACGACCACTGGTGGTCGGGGCCCGCGACGTGAGCGTCGCTGACCGTGTCGACGATCAGCCGGGACAGATCGACACTGTCGCGTTCCAGTGGGCGACCGGCGTCGAGGCGGGCCAGCAGCAGCATGTCCTCGACCAGTTGTGTCATGCGCGTGGTCTCGGACTCCACCCGGTTCATCGCATGGGCCACGTCGCCGGGCAGCTCGTCTCGCTTGCGCTGGGCCAACTCGGTGTAACCCCGGATCGCGGCCAGCGGTGTCCGCAGTTCGTGACTGGCGTCGGCGACGAACTGGCGCACCCGGGTCTCACTGGCGTGCCGGGCCGACAGCGCGCTGGCGATGCGGTCGAGCATCCGGTTCAACGAGGTGCCGAGCTGGCCGACTTCCGTGTGGGCGCTGGCCGGGTCGACCGGGACGATCGGTGTGGGCAACTCCACCTCGCCACGGTCGAGCTCGAGATCGGCCACCCGGCGCGCGGCCGCCGAAACGCGTGAGAGCGGGGCCAGCTGGCGCCGGATTATCAGGGTCCCCGCGGTGGTCGCGGCGATCAGCGCGATCACCGCCAGCACACAGAACATCCCGAGCACCCACAGCAGGGTGTCGTCGACGACGGCGGTCGGCAGCCCGGTCACGATGGTCTGCGGCCCGCCGTGGCGCGGGTGCAGGCCGATCAGCCGGTAGCGGCCCAGCCCGTCGACGTCCACGGTTTCGGGATCCCGGGTGGCCGGAATCTGGGACAGCTGGGCGGCCGCAGCCGCGCTGACCTCGACGCGGTCCCCCTCGGCGGTGATCACCCCCGCGTCCACCGGCCGACTCGGTGCCACCACCGCCCCGACCGTGCGTGCGGCCTGACCCGGTGCGTTGAGGAATCCGGGACCCGGCCCATCCTCGGGGTCGAAGGGAACGCGGTGATGACGACGCATGCCCGGTGGCGGCGGGAATCCGGGTGGCGGAGGCGGCAATTCGAAGATGGCGGCCGAACGCCGGCCGGCCTCGATCAGTTGATCGTCGAGTTGGTTCATCAAAAACCGTTGCAGCGCAAACTCTGTCGCTACGCCGATGCTCGCGCACACCACCGCCAGCAGGGCTACCTGGGTGACGACCAGCCGAGCGCGCAGCGACCAGGTCCGCGGTGACCACCACCGGGTCGCGCTCACCGGCCCGGCCGTCACCTCAGCGGGCGGGCCGGAGGACATAACCCGCACCGCGCAACGTGTGGATCATCGGTTCCCGTCCGCTGTCGATCTTCTTGCGCAGATACGAGACGTACAGCTCGACGATGTTGGACCGGCCGCCGAAGTCGTAACTCCACACCCGGTCCAGGATCTGGGCCTTGCTCAACACCCGCTTGGCGTTGCGCATCATGAAACGCAAAAGCTCGAACTCGGTGGCGGTCAGGGTGATCGGGTCACCGGCGCGGGTCACCTCATGACTGTCCTCGTCGAGTACGAGATCGCCGACGACGATCTTGGCGCCGCCGTCTTCACTGGTCACCCCGGTGCGCCGGAGCAGCGCCCGCAGCCGCAGCACCACTTCCTCCAGGCTGAACGGCTTGGTGACGTAGTCGTCGCCGCCGGCGGTGAGACCGGCGATGCGGTCCTCCACTGAATCCTTGGCGGTCAGCAGCAGCAACGGCAGGCCGGGAATCTGTTCGCGCAGTTTGCGCAGGACGTCAAGACCGCTCATATCGGGCAGCATCACGTCGAGGACGACCACATCGGGCGGGTTCTCCCGGGCCGCGGCGATCGCGCTCGCGCCGTCGCCTGCTGTGGCGATGTCCCAGCCCTCGTAGCGCAACGCCATCGACACCAGCTCGGCCAGTACCGGCTCGTCGTCGACCACCAGGACCTGGATCGGGTTGCCATCGGCACGGCGCATGACGGCGCGCCCGGACTCGGAATCGGTGCCATTGGTCGTCCCGTTGGTCGCAGTGCTCACCCGCTCATTATTCGCCCGCTCGTTAGGCCCAGACTGAGCGCTCTCTATGCGCCAGCTGTGAAGAATCCCCACATCCGGGGCAGAGGCCATACACAGCCGACACCCAGACAGCACCGGCAGCGTGGATCGCATGAGCATCCGACCCACGGTGGCCGCCGTCGGCATCGCAGTGGCTGTTGCGGGGCTCGGCGGCGCGGCCGTCTACGCCGCCACCGATACTCAGGGCCCGGGCGATCACGGCGCCTGGCAACCGCCCGACCGGCCCGATCCCGCCACGATCCACAGCGAGGCAGTGCTGGCCGGCCGCGACGGCGGCTACCGTACGACGCTTGTCCAGACCGGCACGATCACCGACCTGAGCGCATCCTCGGTCACCGTGCGGAGCAACGATGGATTCACCCAGAGCTACTCCCTGCCCGACGCTGCCAAGCCCCCGTTCGGGGTCAACGACCGGGTCCTGATCAAGGCCACCCGCAACGGGTCGGCACCAGCGGACAAGCCGACCGTCGCCAGCATCGGCGAGGCGCCCGGCCGTTAACCGTTGCCGTACCCGTCAGGCAGCTCGACCTTGACCTTCGGCTTCGCGAAAGAGGTCTCGAGTTCGGTGGGAGCCGTTGTCTTGGTTACGGTTTCACCGACATTGACCGCCGGCACCGCCCCACTGCTCGGCGCTTGGGCCATCAGGGCACCGAACGCGCCCATCGCTGCCAGTGCGATCGCTCCGACGCCGGCCATCGCGTACTTCGTCCGCTTACTGCGTTCGTCTCCTGTCACACAGACCTCCCTACCGGGGCCTGTGGACGGGGTAAACCCGACCTCACCGGCACCGGTCGGTGAGATCCGCCGCGATCAGTGTGGTGTGGCAAACCCCGACGGCGTGGTCGCGGAGACCGTAGGCGTGCCCTTCGAAGTCTCGGGGGCCGTCGGCGGAGTCGTCTCGGTGACGGTTTGGCCAGTGGTGATGGCCGGCGGTTCCACCCGCTGCTGCGCGCCGCTTAGGCCACCGCCCAGCCCCACCCCGAGGACCGCCGTGGCTAACCCGCCGATCGCCCCGACCCCGGCTGCGATCAGTTTGAGATTTCGCTGATTGTTTTCCTTCGCGCTACCCAATGCGCTCACCTCCCGCGCGACGTATAGCCGCAGCGGGTGGCGGTGAAACCACTTACCCGGCGCGTATCCGCGCGCTCAGTGCGTGGTGGCGAACCCGGACGGCGGCGTGTACCCCTTGATGGCGGGCACAGCCATCGACACCACCGGCGCGGTCGGCGGCGTCGTCTCCGTACTCGTCTGACCGACGTTCATGTGGGATCCGGAAGCCACTGCTTGCGTACCGGCCCCCATCCCCAGGTGTACGTCCGAGACCGCTCCGAACACGCCCAGCCCCACCACTGCCGCCCCACCGGCGACCGCAGCGATCACTTTCACATTCTTCAGTCCGCTGACCTTCATGTATTTCAGTGAACCCCTGATTTCTATGCCGAGGCTGTGGCTCCACTGTCTATTACCCACCGAGTGCGGGCGCGCCGAACGCACACATCGCCGCGCTGACCGGATTCCGGTTCCCGGCTGCTCTACCCTGTCTGGCATGCAGCCGTGGGCGGGAACAACCGGATGACGCGCTTCCTGGCGCGCCGGCTGCTCAACTACATCGTGTTGCTGGCCCTGGCCTCGTTCCTCACGTTCACGCTGACGTCGCTGAACTTCAAACCCCTCGACAGCCTCGAGCAGCGCAATCCGCGGCCCCCGCAATCGGCGATCGACGCGAAAGCCGCTGAACTCGGCCTCGATCAGCCCATTCCGCTCCGCTACGCGAACTGGGCAGCCGATGCCGTCCGCGGCGACTTCGGCACCACGGTGACCGGCCAGCCGGTGGTCGACGAGTTGTGGCGACGCATCGGGGTGACCCTGCGGCTGCTCGTCATCGGCGCGATTTCGGGCGCCGTGATCGGCGTGGTGGTCGGGGCCTGGGGTGCGATCCGCCAATACCGGCTGTCCGATCGCGTCATTACCGTGCTGTCCCTGCTGGTGATCAGCACGCCGTCCTTCGTGATCGCCAACATGCTGATCCTGGCCGCACTCAACGTGAACTCGATTCTCGGCGTTCAAATTTTCGAGTACACGGGGGAAACGGCGCCGGTGCCCGTCGGCGGCGCCTGGGACCAGTTCGTCGACCGGCTACAGCACCTCGTGCTGCCGACGTTCACCCTGGCGCTGATGGCGATCGCCGGATACAGCAGGTACCAGCGCAACGCGATGCTCGACGTGCTCGGCCAGGACTTCATCCGCACCGCGCGGGCCAAAGGCCTGACCCGGCGTCGCGCCCTGTTCAAGCACGGGCTGCGGACCGCACTCATTCCGATGGCCACCCTCTTCGCCTATGGGGTGGCCGGGCTGGTCACCGGCTCGGTGTTCGTCGAGAAGATCTTCGGCTGGCACGGCATGGGCGAATGGGTGGTGCAGGGCATCGCCACCCAGGACACCAACATCATCGCGGCCATCACCGTGTTCACCGGCACTGTGATCCTGGTTGCCGGCCTGCTCTCCGACGTCATCTACGCGATGCTCGATCCGAGGGTGCGCGTCACATGACCCAGACTTCCGCCCCCACCGGTGATGCCGCCGCGGCCCGCTCGGGCCTGCACACCGAGGAGTTCGCCACCCGGCGCACCCTCGTGTTCCGGCGGTTCCTGCGCAACTGGCCCGCCGTGGCGTCGCTGACACTGCTGGTGATCATGTTCGTGGCCTGCTACGCGCTTCCGTCGGTCCTGCCCTACAGCTATTCGGACCTCGACTACTACGCGCTGCAGGAGCCGCCATCGGCCGACCACTGGTTCGGCACGAACGCCCTCGGCCAGGACATTTTCGCCCAAACCCTGCGCGGTATGCAGAAATCCATGCTGATCGGCATCTGCGTGGCCTTCATCTCGACCATCATCGCCGCCACGGTCGGCTCGATCGCCGGATACTTCGGCGGCTGGCGCGATCGCACCCTCATGTGGATCGTCGACGTGCTGCTGGTGGTACCCAGCTTCATCCTGATCGCCATCGTCACGCCGCGGTTGAGCCAGTCCGATCGGGTGTTCTGGCTGATCGTGCTGCTCTCGGCGTTCAGCTGGATGATCAGCTCACGCATCGTGCGCGGCATGACCCTGAGCCTGCGGGAACGCGAATTCGTCTTGGCTGCCCGCTATATGGGTGTCAGCAGTTGGCGCATCATCGTGCGACACATCCTGCCCAACGTGGCATCCATCCTGATCATCGACACCGCGCTCAATGTCGGCGTGGCGATCCTGTCCGAAACCGGTTTGAGCTACCTGGGATTCGGCATCCAGGCGCCCGACGTATCGCTGGGCACGCTGATCGCCGACGGCACCAAGTCAGCGACCACCTTCCCCTGGGTGTTCCTGTTCCCGGCCGGCGTATTGGTGCTGATAATCCTGTGCGCCAACCTGATCGGTGACGGCTTGCGCGACGCACTCGACCCGGGAAGCGGCCGGTTGCGACGGCGGCGTCGGCAGCGGAAGGACGGCGGCCGATGAGCCGGCTACTCGAGGTATCCGATCTGACGGTGGACTTCCCCACCGATACCGACGCGGTACACGCAGTGCGGGGCCTGAACTTTCACGTGGATTCCGGTGAGGTGGTCGCACTCGTCGGGGAGTCCGGCGCCGGGAAATCGGCCAGTGCCATGGCGGTGGTCGGGCTGCTACCCGAGTTCGCCGAGGTGTCCGGGTCGGTGCGGCTGCGTGGCGAGGAACTGATCGGGCTGTCCGACGCACAGATGTCACGGGTCCGGGGCAACACCATCGGCACCGTTTTCCAGGACCCCATGTCCGCCCTCACCCCGGTCTACACCGTGGGCGATCAGATCGCCGAGGCGCTCGAAGCCCACAACCGCAACCTCGGCCGCCGCGCGGCCCGGTCCCGGGCGGTCGAACTGCTGGAGCTGGTCGGCATCGCCCAACCGGAACAGCGCGCCCGATCCTTCCCGCACGAGTTGTCCGGCGGCGAACGCCAACGGGTGGTCATCGCCATCGCCATCGCCAACGATCCCGACCTGCTGATCTGCGACGAGCCCACCACCGCTCTCGACGTCACGGTGCAGGCCCAGATTCTCGACGTTCTCAAGACCGCGCGCGACGTCACCGGGGCCGGAGTTCTGATCATCACCCACGACCTCGGCGTGGTCGCCGAATTCGCCGACCGGGCCCTGGTCATGTACGCCGGGCGGGCCGTCGAGGACGCTCCGGTGGCCACGCTGTACGAGAAGGCCCGGATGCCCTACACCGTCGGCCTGCTCGGCTCGGTGCCACGCCTGGATGCCGCGCAGGGCACCCGCCTGGTGCCCATCCCCGGTGCACCGCCGTCGCTCACCACGGAGCCGCACGGTTGCCCGTTCGCCCCACGTTGCCCGCTGGCCATCGACGAATGTGAGGCCGCCGAGCCAGAACTCATCGAGTTGGCGCCGGATCACCACGCCGCGTGCATCCGCACCGATCAGGTCAGCGGGCGCAGCGCCGCCGAGATCTACGAGGTACCAGGCGCTGCCGGAACCACCACTGAGAAACGTGGCACCGACGCCGACGTGGTGCTTCGGGTGCACAACTTGTCCAAGACCTACAAGCTGACCAAAGGGGTGGTGCTGCGCCGGCAGGTCGGCGAGGTCCGCGCGGTCGACGACGTCAGCTTCGACCTGCGCAGTGGCCGCACGCTGGGCATCGTCGGTGAGTCCGGTTCGGGCAAATCCACCACCCTGCATCAGATCTTGAATCTGACTGCACCGCAATCAGGTTCGATCGAAGTACTCGGCTCCGACGTAGCCACCCTGAACCGGAGGACGCGCCGCGGACTGCGCACCGATCTTCAAGTGGTGTTCCAGGATCCGGTAGCTTCGCTGGACCCGCGGCTACCGGTGTCTGATGTGTTGGCAGAGCCGTTGACCGCCAACGGTTTCGACAAACCACGGATCGACCAGCGGGTGGCCGAGCTACTGGAGTTGGTGGGCCTTCGGCGCGCCGACGCCGGCCGCTATCCGGCCGAGTTCTCCGGCGGGCAGAAGCAGCGCATCGGGATCGCCCGCGCCCTGTCGTTACAGCCCAAGATCATCGCGCTCGACGAACCCGTCTCCGCGCTGGACGTCTCCATCCAGGCCGGGATCATCAACCTGCTGCTGGACCTGCAGGACCAGTTCGGCCTGGCCTACCTGTTCGTCTCCCACGATCTGTCGGTGGTCAAGCACCTGGCCCACGATGTCGCGGTGATGTACAAGGGCGCGGTCGTCGAACAGGGCTCGGGCGATGAGGTGTTCGCCAACCCACAGCACGCCTACACCCGCAAGTTGCTGGCCGCGGTTCCGCAACCAAAGCCGGTCAACGGTTAGGTATTGCCGCATCCACCGGTGTCGGCATCTAGCATCGACGGGGTGAGCGGGTTCAAGCGGTTCAGGTTCCAGCGTTTCGCCGTCGTCGCAGCAGTCACCGCACTGGCTCTGGCCGGGTGTTCGGGCGGCGAACGGGAAGCCCCGTCGGCCGGCGGCAACGCCGAGCTCGGCACCACCAACGACATCAATCCGCAGGACGTCGCGAACCTGCGTCAGGGCGGCAATCTGCGCCTTGCCCTGACCGAGTTCCCCTCGAACTTCAACCCGCTGCACCTCGACGGCAACACCGGCGACGTCGGCGCGCTCACCAGGGCCACCATGCCGCGCACGTTCGTGATCGCCGCCGACGGATCGGCGACGGTCAACAGCGACTACTTCACCAATGTCGAACTGACGGGCACCAACCCCCAGGTGGTCACCTACACGATCAACCCCAAGGCGGTGTGGACCGACGGCACGCCGATCACCTGGGAGGACATCAAGTCCCAGGCCGAGGCCAACAGCGGCAAGGATCCGGCGTTCGTCATCGCTGCGCCCAACGGCTTCGAGCGGGTGGCCTCGGTGACCCGCGGCGTCGACGACCGCCAGGCCGTGATGACATTCGCCAAGCCCTACGCGGACTGGAAGGGCATGTTCGCCGGCAACGGCCGGCTGCTGCCCAAGAGCATGACCTCCACCCCCGAGGCCTTCAACAAGGGTCAACTCACTGCGCCCGGGCCGTCGGCGGGCCCGTTCATGGTGACCAACGTCGACCGGGGCGCTCAACGGATCACGTTGAGCCGCAACCCGAAATGGTGGGGTACCCCGCCGCTGCTGGACACCATCACCTACCTGGTGCTCGATGACGCCGCCCGCATCCCGGCGCTGCAGAACAACACCATCGACGCGACCGGCACCGCGTCGCTGGACGAACTGACCATCGCCCGTAAGACCGCGGGGATCAGCATCCGACGGGCACCGTCCGCCAGCTGGTACCACCTGACCTTCAACGGGGCACCCGGCTCGATCCTGGCCGACCCGGCGCTGCGCAGCGCGGTCGCCAAGGGCATCGATCGTCAGGCGCTCGCCAACATCACCCAGCGGGGTCTCACCGACAACCCGGTCCCGCTGAACAACCACATCTTCGTCGCGGGTCAGCAGGGTTACCAGGACAACGCCGCGTCGGTGGCGTTCGATCCCGAGAAAGCCAAGGCCGAACTCGACGCCCTGGGCTGGAAAGTGCCTGAGGGACGGCAGTTCCGGGAGAAGGACGGCAAGGAACTCGTCATTCGCAACGTGTTCTACGACGCGGGCAGCACCCGGCAGGTAGCCCAGATCGCGCAGAACATGCTCGGCCAGATCGGGGTGAACCTGAAGCTCGACACCAAGCCGGGTACCGGGTTCTTCACCAACTACATCATCAAGGGCGACTTCGACATTGCCCAGTTCGCCTTCCTCGGCGACGCTTTCCCACTGAGTTCACTGACCCAGATCTATGCGCAGGACGGGGCCAGTAACTTCGGGAAGATCGGCAGCCCGGAGATCGACGCCAAGATCGAGCAGACGCTGGAAGAACTGGACCCGGCCAAGGCACTGACCCTGGCCAACGAGCTGGACAAGATGCTGTTCGACGAGGTGTTCAGCCTCCCGCTGTTCCAGTCACCCGGAAACGTCGCGGTGCGCAGCAATCTGGCCAATTTCGGGGCCCCCGGCCTGGCCGACACCGACTACACCAAGGTCGGTTTCGTCAAGTAGGCCGTTCCCGCGTTTTCGCGGTCGGCACCGCCGACTCCACGGCGGTGGCCGCCGCGATGGCCGATACCGCCGCCCGGATCAGGGGACGCGCAGGCAAGGCGTCCAGTTCATCGCCGGTGGCCGGAAGTTGTTCGGACACACCGTCGCGCACTGCACGGATCACCGCAAAAGCGGCACGTTCCCTGGTGTCGATCACGCTGTGCACCACCGTCGGCATCCGAACCAACACGGCCCCGGGCACCAGTTGCGCGATCCGCTCGGCAACAGCCGGCGGCGTGGTCAGATCCCGGCCGCCGGACAGCACGACGGTGGGCCAGTGAAAGTTCGGCAATTCGGCCGGTAGGTCGAATGGTTCGGCCTCGAACGGTTCGAAGAACTTCGCGCTGCCGATCATGTCGGCCATCTCCAGCGCAGGGTCCAGCGGCAGGCCGTCGGGCACCCCGGCATAGTTCAATTCGCGGAAGGCAATCCGCCCGACGAGGTCTACCTCGTTGCGGTACGGCGCTTTTCGTGCCGATATCCGACTCAGCCGGGCGAGCGCAGACCACACCACCGTGCGCCCGCGCAGCAACAGGTCGAGCTGGCGGCCCAGCAGGTCGGCGCCGCCGAAACCGTACAGCAGACCGGCCAGTTCCCCTCCCCTGGTGGCCAGCGCCCCGTCGGCCACCAGGCGCCGAACCTTGGGTGCCAGGTCCGCGGTCTCCGGGACCGCACCCTCCCACAGGAGACCCCGAATGGCACTGCGCATTGCTTCGATATCGGCGGTGGACAGCAGTGGCGAGTCCAGCACCATGGCCGCCAACCGGTCCGGATGGCGGACACCGAAACCGGCGGCGACATAGCTCCCGTAGGAGGTGCCGTACAGCACCGCGTCGCGCACGCCCGCGTCGTCGAGCACCGCGGCGATGTCATCGACCACCTGCTCGACGGTGATGGCCGCCGGCGGCAGATCCGCACCCGCGTCGGTGTGCCGCGACATCCCGATGCCACGGTGCTCGATCATGATCACGTCGAATCCGGCCGCGGCCGCACGTCTACGCAACGACCGGTACGGCAGGATCGATGCCACGCCGGGGCCGCCCGGGATGATCACCACCGGGTGCGCCGATTTGCGCCCGGCCCGCACGTAGAACAGGTCGAACTGCTCGTCAGAACCCGGACTGACCGGGCGTCGCACCGCCCGCACCCCCGGTAGCGCAGCCAGCTTGTCGTGCACCCGCCTGCGCTTGGCGCTCATCGTCATTGCGCTCCATTGTGCCGCGCAACGCTCAGATCAGATAGATGGCGAAAATCGCCCCGAACAGCACCACCAGCCAGCCGTCCGTGGCGAGTTTGAGCCACTTCGGTGCCGTTCCGACCTCCATGAACTGCCGGATGATCAAACGGGACTTGATCAGTGTCAGCACGAGCACCAGCGCGGTGATCGGCACGCTTGCCCGCAACGCGTCCGAATACTGTGCCGGTGCCAACCACCAGGATCCGACGGTGATGGCGACCAGCACCAGCCACGTCTGAGTCACAGCCTTGTCGGTCATCGTCACCTCACCACGTACAACAGGCCGAAGATGATCACCCAGAGCAGGTCGACCATGTGCCAGTAGACCGCGCCCGCCTCCACGACCGACGCGCGGCGGCGGGACGGGTTGCGTAGCTCCCGCACGATCACGCCCAGCACGATGAGCCCGATCAAGACGTGGATCAGGTGCACACCCGTCAGCACGTAGTAGAACGAGTAGAACATCTCCGAATTGGTGTGCCCGTTCCGGATCTTGACCACCCATTCATAACCCTTGCAGGCCATGAACATCAGGCCGCCGACCCCGCCGGCGCAGGTGAGTCGGACGGCTGCTTCGTGACGGCCGGCACGGGCCGCCAGTACCGCACGAGCCACCAACCACGAACTGGTCAGCAGGATCACCGTGTTGAGGACACCGATCGTGATGTCGAGATGCTGTTGGGCACGCAAGAATTCGTCCGGATGCATGGCCCGGTAGATCATGAAGACGATGAAGTAGCCACCGAAGATGACGAGATCTCCGAGCACCATCACCCACATGTGTCCGTCACCGGGCACGTGCTCCGACGTTGCCCGGGGTTGTGAATCAGTCTGCGTCATTGCATGCCGCCTCACGCATCGCTGCCTGCCTCAGTAACACGATCAATGCCGAGAGCCAGACAGAGAACACCACCACCGCCCACCAGAACGCGATCGACCCGTTCCAGGCGAACGGCCCCGACTGGAACAGGAACATCTGGGTGGCGATCACCTCGGTGATGATCTGCCAGATGGTCACGTAGGCGAACCACGCCGGGAAGATGTTGTTCTTGTCGTAGAGGATGGCGATCGCAAATACCAGGTAAGCCGCCGTAAAACAGCCCAACGAGCCGTTGTAGGAAAGCATCCCGAGGTCATAGAGCAGGCTGATCAGTTCCGGGTCGCGGTCGGGCCGGAAGGCAGCGGTGAGAAAGCACACCGATACCAACAGGAAGCCGGGCACCGCACCGACACCCATGCCGCCGATATAGCCATAGGCGAAAGCCGAGCCCACCGACATGCGCTTGATCTGGTAGGCGACCAGACCGTTGGTCATCGCCGCGCCGCCCAGCAGGATCAGCAGCAGACAGAAACCGACCTTGATGGTCAGCCCGTGTTCGGTGAAGAACGCCACCTTGTCGGCCGCGGTGACATCGGGCCGGGGTGGCGGCGTCACTCGGGTCAGGATGCAGATGATGACACCGAATGCCCCGTACCAGGCCGGGAAGAACCAGGTCATCAGACGCACATCGGGCCTGCCCGGTGGCGCCTGGGTCAGGACGGTCACGCCTGAACCCTTCCTTCGGCGACGCCCTCGGACACCGCCTGGCTGATCACCGCACGGCGCAGCACGAAGAACATCACGATGACGAAGAGGGCGAAAGCACCGTTGCGCAACCAGAAGGACAGCACGCCGTCCCAGGCCAGCGGCCCGGTCTGGAACACCGCCGCGCCGGCGGCGGGGACCATCGCCACCGCGGTGGCCAGCGAGTAATGCCCTACCCAGCGGGGAAACACCGGGGCGGGCCCATTGTCGAAGTGGACCGCGACGGCCAGCAGCACAAACTGTGACACCACCATGCCGACCGGCGCGACGAACACGATCCACGCCAGGTCGTTGAGAAGCATGACCAGCTCGGGGCTGCGGTCCGGACGAAACGCGGCCACCAGGAAGAAGACATTGGACAGCGCGAAGATGGTGGCACCGCTGACCACCGCGGTGAGATAGCAGTAGGCGAATACGTGGGTCTGGCCCTTCATGCGCTTCATCTGGACGACGATCACCATGAAGAACGGCAGAATCAGGATGCCGCACAGGTTGAACGTCACCTGGCTGAACCGGATCCACGCGGTGTGATCGGCGTAGAACTCGGCGACCTGCTGTGCATTCCAGGTCGGCGACATCGGTGGCCAGAAGCCGGGGAACGCCAGCAGCGCCACCACCAGCACCACACCCACCGCCGGCCCGGTCCACAGGCTCACCCACTGGGCCTTGATATTGCCGGCTTTCGGCAGGTCTTGAACCTGCTCCAGGATCTGCACGCCAACCTCCAAAACTGACTCCAGTCAGAACCGATCGTTGTCGAAACCGTAGCGGCAGTCCGGAAGAAATGAAAGACCGATACTGAGTACAGTCAGTTTCCTGATGTCATAGCATCGGGACTGTGCTCACCGGATCGCCACGCAGCCGCAAGGGCCTGCAGACACGGGAGCGATTGTTGGGCGCAGCGATCTCCGAGTTCAAACACAACGGCATGGCCGCGGCCGACACCGCCGCGATCGCGTCGGCCGCCGGCGTCGCTCACGGCACCTTCTTCTTCCACTTCCCCACCAAGGAACACGTCCTGGTGGAACTGGAGCAGCGCGAGCAACTTCGCATGGCGACCGAGCTCAGCCGCTTCTTCGACACGCCGCACGACGTGTGCGCCACCCTGTCCGAATCCGTACGCATGCTCGAGAAACTCGAACGACGCCTGGGCGACCGTCTGTTCAAAGACTTTCTGGCCCTGCACTTTTCCACCACCCGGCCACCGTCGGAGGAATGGGCCCGTCACCCTGTGATCGTCGCGCTGGTCGAGGAGCTACAGCGGGCTCAGGAGCGCGGCGAGATCCCGGCCGAAGTGGACGTGATGCACAACGGCGTGTCATTTCTGGTCGGCCTCTACGCGCTGTTGATCACCATCCCGCACACAGCCGAGGTCCGGGCTCCGGTGATCGCCGAGTACCTGACCACCTACCGGTACGGCTTGCGGGTTCCTGCCTTAGGTTCGGGCTGATCCAAACGCGTGCCCACCGATAGCCGGTGCGGATACAACAGTGCCATGACCACCGTCGAGAACGTGACCCGTGTTTTGCCCGGTACACCGGAATGGGATGACCTGCTGGCCTCGATCGCTGCGGGCGCCAAGGACCGCGACCTCAACGACGAGAATCCCTTCGACCAGGTCGCCGCGCTCAAGCGCGCCGGGTTTGGCACCCTCCGCCTGCCCGAAACCCTCGGCGGCGCCGGATTCACTGTGCCGCAGCTGTTCTCCGCGGTGATCGACGTGGCCAAGGCCGATCCCATCGTGGCCCACATCTTCCGGACCCACTTCTGGTTCACCGAAGAACGCCTGCGCAGCGCCGACGATCCGGTGTCCAAGCACTGGCTGGGCAAGATCGCCGGGGGGAAGCTCTTCGGCAACGCCTTCAGTGAGAAGGGCTCCCTGGCGGTGGGCAGCCTGGTGTTCAATACCCGGCTGCTGGCCGACGCCGACAACCCGGGCGCCTTCCGGCTCACCGGCGAGAAGTACTACAGCACCGGCACCTTGTTCTCGGACTATCTGACCGTGACCGCCACCACCGATCACGACTCGGTGGCCAACGTCCTGGTGCCCACCGACCGTGACGGAGTACGGCTCGTCGACGATTGGGACGGATTCGGCCAGCGCCGCACCGGAACCGGCACCACGACGCTCACCGATGTCGCGGTCGCGGCCGACGAGATTCTGTCCGACACACAATATGACGCCGAACCGGTGCCCACCGTCCAGTACGCCGCGCTGCAGTTGTTCATCCACGCGGTCGTCGCCGGCATCCTGGCCAATGTCGTCGACGACGGTGTGGCGCTGCTGCGCTCGCGAGAACGCAACTTCAGCCACGCCGTCACCGAGCGGCCCACCGACGATCCCCTGCTGCAACGCCAGCTCGGCGTTCTGGCCAGCACGGCCTACGTCGCCCGGGCCGCCGTGTTGGACGCGGCGGCGGCGATCGGCGCTGCCACGGATTCTGCCGTCGACGGCGTGCCCGATGCGCGGCTCGCCGCGGTGCCCGATGCGCGGCTCGCCGCGGAAGCCCAACTCAAGGTCGCCAAAGTCAAAGTGCACCTCGACGACGTCGCCCCCGAGGCCGCCACCCGCCTGCTGGAGCTGGGTGGCGCCAGCGCAGCTTCCCGGCAGCGCAACCTGGACCGGCACTGGCGCAACATCCGCACCATCACGTTGCACAACCCGGTGGCCTACAAGGCACGGGTGATCGGCCAGAACCTGTTGCACGGCACGCCCATTCCGGCCAACGCCTACTTCTGATTCCCTGGTGATTTGTGGAGTTTCAACCGTGCTGAGCGCGGCTGAGACTCCACAAATCGCAGGGTGTGAGTGCCTCAGCCCGCGATCAGGTCGGCCGCTTTCTCGCCGACCAACACACTGGGCGCGTGGGTGTGACCGCGGATGAGCGTCGGCATCACCGATGCGTCGGCGACCCGCAACGCCTCGACTCCCCGGACCCGGAGCTGAGGGTCGACCACGCTGTCCTCATCGCTGCCCATGCGGCAGGTGCCGACCGGGTGATAGAGGGTGTGCGACACCGATTCCAGTGCACGCATGAGTGTCTCGTCATCCAGCGTGGAGGCATTGAGCGGCCGGGCCACCTTGCCGATCACGTCCCGCAGAGCCGGGGCCTGGGCGATCTCGGCAGTGATCCGCAGGCCGGCCATCAGCGCGGTTCGGTCGGCTTCGTCGCTCAGGTAGCGCGGGTCGATGATCGGCTTGTCCATCGGGTCGGCGGAGGCCAGCGTGATGGTGCCACGGCTGCGGGGTTTGAGCAGGATGGGTCCCATCACGATGGCGTGACCGTACGGATCGCCGATGCCCTCGTCGAAGAAGGGAGCCGGAGCGAAGATCAGCTCCAGGTCCGGAAGGTCCAATTCGGCCCGGCTGCGGACGAACCCGTAAGCCTCACCGACATTCGAGGTCAGCATGCCCCGGCGCCTGGCCAGATAGTTGACGAGCTCGAACGGCTTCTCGGCGGCGAACAGGCTGTCGTCGCGGACCTCGAATCCCAACGGAACCACCAGGTGGTCAAGCAGATTGCCACCCACGCCAGGCGCGTGCCGGATCACCTCGATACCGTGGCCGGCCAGCTGATCACGGTCGCCGATGCCCGACAGCATCAGCAGCTGCGGTGAATTGATCGCACCCCCGCACAGGATGACCTCGCGGCGTGCCGTCACCACATCCCGAACACCGCCCTTCTCGAATTCAACTCCGACAGCGCGGTTTCCGGCGAAGACGATCCGGGTGACGGTGGCCTCGGTGACCAGGTCGAGATTTCGGCGGCGCAACGCCGGCTTGAGATAGGCGTCGGCGGTACTCCAGCGGGCGCCGCGACGCTGAGTCACCCTGGTCTCGCGGAACCCGTCGTGCCCGCATTCCCTGGCTGCGGTCAGCCACGCTGCCGTCGAACTGCGCGGACTGCGCTGCGCCGCGACGACAAGCGGCCCGGCCTCGATCCGCTTCAGGTACTTTTCCAGGCTGGCGTAATTCCAGTCGGCACCGGCGTGCTCGCCCCACTCGTCGTAGTCGGCGGGGAAACCCGGTACCCACATCATCGCGTTCATCGACGACGAGCCGCCCAGGGTCTTGCCACGCGGCCAGTAGATCTGGCGACCGCCGAGCTGCGGTTGGGGCTCGGTCAGGTAATTCCAGTCGACTTCGCTGCGGAACAGCTTCGAAAATGCAGCAGGGATATGGATGAATTTGTTGCGGTCGCGCGGCCCGGCCTCCAAGGCCAGCACCGACACGTCCGGCTGGGTACTCAGCCGATTCGCCAGTACCGCGCCTGCCGAACCGGTCCCCACCACGATGTAGTCAGCCTCCACGTGGCGGAGTGTATGGCCCCGGCGCGGCCGATCGCGGCTAATTCGATGTGGTGGTCAACTCGATGTGGTGCGCGCCGCCGACGGCGGCGTACCGCTCCGGGCTGCAGGTCAACACGATGACCTGCCCGTCCCCGCCGACCGCGTCGAACACGGCACCCATCTTGGTCAGCCGGTCCGGATCGGTGAAGCCGAGCGCGTCGTCGATGATGACGGGCACGCTGTCCTCCTTGGCCACCATCGTGGCACCGGCGAGCCGCGCGACGATGGCCAACTGCTCCTTGGCGCCGCCGGACAGCGATTCGTACGGGACCGTCCGGCCGGCCAGCGTGCGGGTCCGAATGTTGAGATCGCTGTCGACCTCGATCTCGAAATCCTCACCGAATACGAGCCGGCCCAGCCGCTGCACCTCGAGGCGGAAGGGATCGGCGTAGCGCTGACGGGTGGCATCGCGGTGGCGCGCCATCACTGAGCGCAGTGTCTCGGCGGCACGGGCCCGACGATGCACCCGAAGGTACTCGGTGTGGGCATGCTCGCGTTCGGTCTCGGCGGTATCGAGGTGCCCCTTGCGCCCCTGGGTGCCGTACACCTTGAGTTGTGCCGCCAGCTCCCGCAGCCCGTTGGCCGCCTCCCGGTGGCGAGTATCCAACACCTCGGCACAGCGGACCGCCTCCTCGAACGCCGCCTTAACCGAATCCGGTGCAGTGGCAGACAGTTCGGTGCGCAGTCCGGCCACACGGACTGCGGTGGCGGTGGCCTCCTCGTCGGTGACCTGGGCCTTCACCGCCAACTCGTCGTCACCGGCCTGCGCCCGCTGGAGCTCCAACCGACCGCCGGCTACCGTCAACTCGGCTTGCGCTGTGGTGAGCTTCTCCCGCAGCACGCTCTGGCGGGTCGACTTCTCCGTCAACTTCTGGGCCGCCGCGGCGACCACCTTCCGGCTGGTCTCACTGTCGGTCACCGCCTTGCGGTGCAGCGCCACCGCGGTATCGAGTTCGCTTCGGGCGGCCGCGATATCGGCGGGCCCGGCCAGCTCGAACAAGCCGGCCTCATCGGGCTGCCCGGCACGCAGTTGCGCCAGCCGGTCTCGCAGATCCGCCAGCTGGTCATCCCCGGTGAGGGCCTCGACCGTGGCGCGCAACCGATCCCGGCTGCCGAGCAGTTCCCGGCGCCGGCCGTCGAGGACCCGTGCGGCATCGACGCCGTCGACGCTGGCTGCCGCCAGCGCGGCGGTCAGCACATTCTGCGCGTCGTCGAGACGGGCCTGTGTCTGCGCGGCCGGGGCTCCCGGCACCACGCGGACGGTGAGTACGCCGGGCACGTCGATCTCGGTGTCGGCGGTGGTGTTGACCGACCACGGTTGGCCGGCCGCCAAGGACACCTGCGCCTCGTCGACCCGGACATCGCGGTCAGCGACTGCCACGAGTTCGATACGCGCCGAGGCGAGTTCGGCCTGCCCCGCCGCGCGTTCCACGGCGGCTGCCGCCGCCTCGATGGCCCGCATCCCCGCATCGTCGAGCTTGATCCCGTCCAGTTCGCGCTTGACCCGGTCGAGATCACGCACGGCGGCGTCGATCTTGCTCAGCCGGGTGGTCAACCGATCGGCCTCGTCACGGTCGGTCATCCGCGCCAGGGTGCCGCGAGCGGCCTCCACACGGGCTTCGCACTCCTGCGCTGCCACCCGAGCCTGTTGGGCCGTGGCTTCGGCAACCTCGTGAACCTCACGGGCCGTGGTGGTTTCATCGTCGGCCACGTCGAGCGCGGCCTGCAGTTCGGTGATCGTGGCGGCCCGCTCGTCGAGGTCGGCACGCAGCCGCCGGCGTGCGGTGAGCGCGGCGGCCGCCGCCGCCTGCGCCACCCGGGCCGCGTCGGCCACCACCTCGGCCTCCTTGAGCCGTTGCACCAACGCGGCAACCGCCTCGGCCGCTTTACGGGCCGCGGCCAGGCCGGCCTGCGCCGCTTCGTGTTCAGCGGACAGTTCGCCGACCTCGATGCTGAGTTCGGCATGCCGGCGCACCGCATCGTCGACCTCAGCCACCGCCGCGGCGCGGTGCGCCACTTCCTCCTCGGCCGCGGCCAGTCGCTTGGTCACCGCAGCCCACTCGCCGGTGGGCCGGCCGGTGGCGGTGAAATAGCGCAGATACTCGACGTCGATGCGTTCGATCAGCAACGGCTCGTCTCCCGAGAGCGCCACCGCCTCACCCGCGGCCACGTCCAAGGCCCGGGCCAGCGCGTCCGAACCAGACAGGTCGACCGGAGCGGTCGAGCTGGACTGCAACACCCGCTGGGCCTGCCACAGGCTGGTGTCCACGGTCTCGGCGAGCATGGCCAGCACCCGCTCGTGCGCCTCGTCGCCGCTGAGCTGCTCGCGTACCGGCGCCAGCACGGTCAGCTGGGTTTCGGCACGCTTGTGAAAACGCTTGCGGTACATGAAATGGTAAGGGCCGGTGGAGATTTCGGCCATCACCTCGGCACCGACATCGGCATGAGTCGGCTTGACCTGCTTGACCTCCTTCTTGCCCGAGCGGTCCTTGGCCTCGAGCAGCAGATCCAGTGCCTCGATCATCGAGGACTTACCGATCTCGTTGGCGCCGCTGACCACCACCACACCGTGATCGGGGAACTCGATCTCGCGGTGGGCGACGCCGCGGTAGTTGGTCAGGACCAGGCGGTGCAGTTTCATGCCGCACTTCCCCGATCCACCAGGCGCAGCAACAACCCCAGCGCCGCCCGCGCGTCGTCGGCTCCGGCCCCGTCGGTACGGGCGGTGGCCACCAACTCGTCCACGGCAGCCGCCGCGAACCCGCCGATACCCAAGTCGTCGAATTCGCCGTCGGCGGGCAGTACCGCGATCTCGGTGTGCCGCTCCCACTCGGTGAGGGCGGCGAACAGCCGGGCGTACCTGTCGAGGCAGGCGTCGAGCGCGGCCTTGTCCGTCACGGTCAGTGAGCCCGTCAACGCCAGGCGCACCACGGTGCGTTCCTTGTCCGCCAACAGATCCAGATTGAGATCCAGATCGGCCACGTCGCGGTCGGTGTCCACCTCACGGCGCAGCGTGATGAAGCGCCAACGGCCCACCCGCTGCGAATCCACCCGCACCGGACGGTGTCGATCGGTCTCGTCGATATCGACCACCAGGACATGCCCCGGATCGGATTCGATGTCGTCGTAGTTGGTCACCTCGGGTGAACCGGAATACCACACCCGGCCGGTCGACCCGACCTCGGTACGGGAGTGCTTGTCCCCCAACGCCACATAATGCACCGCACCGCGCGCCAACGCGTCCTCGACGACGCCCAGCCGGATCACCGACGGCTTGTCCTTGTCCGGATCGAGGATGTCCACCCCGCCGTGGCCCACCACCACCCGGGTGGTCCCGTCGGCGGGCAGATCGGCCAGCACGTCACCCACCAGGTCGGAGGTAGGCGCCTTGGACCGCCACGGAGCGGCAACGATCTGCAGGCCCGGTCGCACCTCGTGCACCCCCGCGCGATCGAGGACCACCACGTTGTCCGGGCATTCCGCGGTGAACAGCGCGCTGGTGTAGACCGAGGCGGCATCGAGCGGATCGTGGTTGCCCGGCAGCAGATACACCGGCACCCCGATGGCACGCATGGCCTCCAGCGACAGGCTGACCTCCCGCGGTGCCAGCTGGTTGTGCTCGAACACATCACCGGACACCACGACGAACTCCGCACCCGTGGCCGCGGCCACCGGGCCGAGGGCCGAGACCGCTTCGCGGCGCGCCGCCGAGTAACGGGGCTGGGCCTCGCCGTCACCGGTGCTGAGGAAGTGACGGGTCATGCCGAGCTGCCAGTCGGCGGTGTGCAGAAAACGCATCGGCCCCGTCCTTTCTCGTCGGCTCATCTTTCGAGCAAGGCGAGTGTAAAACCGGGGGCCGACAAGTCCCGGGACCTGCGGCGGCATGGCCCCGCCCGGTTGCCGATACCGTATGACGCATGGCTAACCCGATTAGTCCGATCAGAACCCTGCTGCTGATGCGCCACGCCAAGTCGGGCTACCCCGACGGGGTCGCGGACCACGACCGCCCGCTGGCCGCGCGGGGCATCAGGGAAGCCGGGCTCGCCGGGGACTGGATCCGGGCCAATATCGCCGAGGTGGACGCAGTGCTGTGCTCGACAGCGACGCGGACCCGTCAGACATTGGAACTCACCGGCGTCGACGCGCCCGTGCAGTACGCCGAACGCATCTACGACGCCAGGCCGGGCACCGTCATCGACGAGATCAACGGTGTCGCGTCACGTTTCGGCAGCGATCCGTCGACGGTTCTGGTGATCGGCCACGAGCCCGCCATGTCCGCGGTGGCACTCGGCCTGGCGGACGGCTCCAACCGGACTGCTGCGGAGAGCATTTCACTGAAGTTCCCGACCTCGGCGATCGCGGTGCTGCGCACCGACGGCCCCTGGGACCAGCTGGCACTGGGCGGCGCGACACTGGTGCGTTTCCACGTGCCCCGCTAGGAGTTGGTGGCCAGCGTCAGTTCCATGAGCTTGGTGGCCATCGGGCAGGCATCGATCCCCGGTGCCTGCGGGTTGACCCACCAGCCGACCACGCCGGCCGCATCGCTGGCCACGCCGCAAGCCCCGTTGAGCCCGTTGGGCCTCATGATGATCGAATCCACGCCGGCGATCCGGCGCTGTTCGATCGCGTACTGCAGCTTCTCCGCGGTCTGACGCTCGTTGTCCAGGCTGCCCTGCTCGTACCAGAACCGGGTGATGTCGACCAGGCCGGCCGGGTTGGCCGCCTGCCAACGACACACCGCGCCGACGAACGTGCTCTGGATGTCCAGCGGATCGGCACCCACGGTCTTGGCCAGGATGTCCGTGGTCAGGACATCACATTCCTTGAGCAGGTTGGGATAGGTCTTCTCGGACTTGTTGTTGCTGGGCCCACCACCGGAGCCCTCCTTGGCCGCGGTCCCGTCAACCGTGGTGGTGCACCCGGTCAGCCCGACGAACACCGCCAGCGCGCCCATCAGCGGGGCAAGCCGTCGCGTCATCATTTGGAATTCACAATCGACTGGCGGGTCAGCTCCTTGGCGACCTCACACGGATCGGGATAGGGCTTCTGGTCGAAGCTCACGGACCACTCGATGAAATCGTCATCGAACTGGATACCGATCTCACACAGGTTCACGTCACCGGCCTTGAGCGGGTTCTCCCCGACGGCGATGAAACCGCCGTGGCCCTCGATGTTGATGTCCTCCACGCTGGTCCGCGACAGCTCCTCGGTCTTGCGTTCCCGGCCGATCGGGCTGCCCCGGAACCAGGTGAACGAGAAGTGCGGGCCCAGGATGCTGCCGCCCTGCAACCACTGGCAGCCCGAGGAATTGGTCGCGGTGTTGACCAGTCCCTGAACTTGGGTCAGCTCCGTCACCGTCTGATCGCTCACGCCGCCGCAGTGTGGAAAGTGCGGACCGTGCTTACCCGCGCCACCGGCACTCGGCGCCTCGGTCTGCGGAACCTGGGGGGACGTGGGCTCGTCGGTCGAGCACCCGGCGAACACCGGGACCATTGCCGCAGCCAATATCGCCAAGGCTCTGGCATTGCGGAGTAGTGGCTTGGTGGCCGTGCGGACCGTCACGCCATGCACTGTAGCTGTAACACCTATGCCCGATAACGACATACCGACTGACCTGGACTTTCACCGAGCCGGACACGGCGGCGGCTGCACACTGCCGTCAGCCCGCGGTGTGCGAGAGTAGCCAGATGCTCTGGGCGCTGCTGCGACAGTACGTGCGGCCGTACCGGCGGCTGCTCGCCATAGTCGCGACACTGCAGGTGATCAGCACTCTGGCGTCGCTCTACCTGCCGACGGTCAACGCGGCCATCATCGACGACGGGGTGGCCAAGGGCGACACCCGGCGCATCGTCGAACTCGGCGCAGTGATGCTCGGTGTCACCGGTCTGCAGGTGGCATGCGCGATCGGCGCGGTGTTCTTCGGATCGCGCGCAGCCATGAGTTTCGGCCGCGACCTGCGCTCGTCGGTCTTCCACCACGTCACCACATTCTCGGCCGAGGAGACCGGCCGCTTCGGCGCCCCGTCGCTGCTGACCCGTACGACCAACGACGTCGGCCAGATCCAGCAACTCCTGCAGATGACCGCCACCATCCTGATCACCGCCCCGATCATGTCGATCGGCGGAATCCTGATGGCGTTGCACCAGGACGCCGGACTGTCATGGCTGCTTCTGGTGAGCGTGCCGGTGCTGGCACTGACCAATTACTGGATCATCAGGCACCTGATGCCGATCTTCCGCCGCATGCAGCGGTTGATCGACGGGATCAACCGGGTGATGCGCGATCAGCTGTCCGGCATCAGGGTGATCCGGGCCTTCGCCCGCGAACCCGTCGAGCAACGGCGCTTCGCCGACGCCAGCGAGGCCCTGTCGACCACCGCGCTGGAAGCCGGGAAATGGCAGGCGCTCATGCTGCCGGCGACCACCCTGGTGATCAACATCTCCAGTGTCGCGCTGATCTGGTTCGGCGGGCTGCGCATCGACTCCGGCCACATGCAGGTGGGCTCGCTGATCGCGTTTCTGGCGTACTTCATGCAGATCCTCATGGCCGTGCTGATGGTCGCCGTACTGGGCGTGATGCTGCCGCGTGCCTCGGTGTGCGCCGAACGCGTGACCGGGGTGCTGGCCACCCGGCCACGGATCACCAGCCCGGCCGATCCGGTCCGTCTGCAGACCGTCACAGGCGAGATCGTCTTCGACGACGCGTCGTTCAGTTACCCCGGTGCCGATCGACCGGTGCTGCAGCAGGTTTCGTTGCGCGTGCCGAGAGGAACCACCACCGCAGTGGTGGGATCCACCGGCTCGGGAAAATCCACCCTGCTCGCCATGATCTGCCGTTTCTACGACGTCACCTCCGGTGCGGTCCGCATCGACGGCGTGGATGTCCGGGAACTCGACCTCGAGCTGCTGTGGGCATCGATCGGGCTGGTCCCCCAACGCGGCTACCTGTTCTCCGGAACCGTCGCCGAGAACCTGCGCTACGGCGCCGCTCCGGGAACCGAACTCACCGAGGAACAGATGTGGGAGGCGCTGCGAATCGCGGCGGCCGACGACTTCGTGGCGGCCCACCCCGACGGGCTCGACCGCCCGGTGGCCCAGGGCGGCATCAATTTCTCCGGTGGGCAGCGCCAACGGCTCGCGATCGCGCGCGCCGTGATCCGCAGGCCCTCGATCTATCTGTTCGACGACGCGCTATCGGCACTCGACGTACACACCGATGCCCGGGTGCGCTCCGCCCTGCGCGAGGTGTCGGCCGACGCCACGGTGGTGATCGTGTCGCAACGGATCTCGACCGTGATCGAGGCCGACCAGGTGATCGTGGTCTCCGACGGCCGCATCGTCGGCCTCGGCACCCACGAGACGCTGCTCGCCGACTGCCCCACCTATGCCGAGTTCGCCGCATCGCAGGCGGTCACCGCCGGGGGCCCGCGGTGACCGGGGCCGTGCTGCGCCGCAGCGGCACACCCGCCGCGCCGGTCGAACGCACCCGGGACTTCCGCGGGTCGGCCCTGCGCCTGCTCAAACGGCTGGTGCCGCAACGGGGTCTGGCGATCTCGGTGGTCTTGCTCGGGGTGGGCGGTATCGCGATCGGCGTGATCGGCCCACGGATTCTCGGTCACGCCACCGATCTGCTGTTCAACGGAGTGATCGGGCGCGAACTGCCCGCGGGGCTGACCAAGGAGCAGGCCATCGCGGCAGCCCGGGCCCGCGGAGACACCACGTTTGCCGACCTGCTGTCCGGGATGAACGTCGTTCCAGGCCAAGGGGTGGACTTCGCGGCGGTGGCCCGTACGCTCGCCCTGGCGTTGGGCCTGTATCTGCTTGCCGCGGTGCTGGTTTGGCTGCAGGCTCGGTTGCTCAACGTCACGGTGCAACGCACCATGGTGGCGTTACGGGCCGAGGTCGAGGACAAACTCCACCGGCTTCCGCTGTCCTACTTCGATTCCCGTCAGCGCGGCGAGGTGCTCAGCCGGGTCACCAACGACATCGACAACGTGCAGACCTCGGTGTCGATGACCATCAGCCAACTGCTGACGTCGGTGTTGACGGTGTTCGCCGTGCTGGTGATGATGCTGACCATCTCGCCCCTGCTGGCACTGCTGACCGTCGTCACGGTGCCGCTGTCACTGTGGGTGACTCGCTGGATCACCCGTCGCTCTCAGCCCTTGTTCGTGGCGCAGTGGCGCAACACCGGTCGGCTGGCGGCTCACATCGAGGAGACCTACAGCGGATTCACCATCGTCAAGACCTTCGGTCATCGGGAGGCGGCTCAGCGCCGGTTCGACGAACTCAACGACGAGGTCTACCGGTCCAGCATCGGGGCGCAGTTCTTCTCGGGTCTGGTCGGCCCGGCGACGAGTTTCATCGGCAACCTCAGTTATGTGGCCGTTGCGGTGGTAGGCGGTCTGCAGGTGGCAGGAGGACAGATCACCCTCGGCAGCATTCAGGCGTTCATCCAGTACGTGCGGCAGTTCAACCAACCGCTGGGCCAGGTGGCCGGGATGTACAACACACTGCAGTCCGGAATCGCCAGTGCCGAGCGGGTCTTCGAGCTGCTCGACGCCGAAGAGCAGTCGCCCGAACCGGAGCCGGCCCTGGAAATCCGCAGTGGCCGCGTCGAGTTCGACCGGGTGAACTTCAGCTATCTCCCCGGCACCCCGGTGATCGAGGACCTCTCCCTGCTTGCCGAGCCCGGAAGCACCGTGGCGATCGTCGGACCGACCGGAGCGGGCAAGACCACGTGTGTGAACCTGCTGATGCGCTTCTACGACGTCGATTCCGGCCGGATCCTCATCGACGGTGTGGACATCTCGACGGTGAGCCGGCAGTCCCTTCGATCCTCGATCGGCATGGTGCTGCAGGACACCTGGCTGTTCGGCGGCACCATCTACGACAACATCGCCTACGGCCGGCCGGATGCCTCCGAGGACGAGGTGATCGAGGCGGCCAGGGCGGCCTATGTGGATCGGTTCGTGCACACGCTGCCCGACGGGTACGCCACCCGCGTCGACGACGACGGCGGCGCCATCAGCGCCGGCGAGAAGCAGTTGATCACGATCGCCCGTGCGGTGCTGGCACGACCCCGCATGCTGGTGCTCGACGAGGCCACCAGCGCGGTGGACACCCGCACCGAACTGCTGATCCAGCATGCGATGGCCGAATTACGCCGGGACCGGACGAGTTTCATCATCGCCCACCGCCTTTCGACGATCCGCGATGCCGACGTGATCCTGGTGATGGACGCCGGCCGCATCATCGAACGCGGCACCCACGAAGAACTCATGTCGCGGCATGGCCGGTACTGGGAGATGACGCAGGTTTAGCCTCCAGATTCCATTACAAATTGTAGTGTCGGTGTAATGACCGCCAGTACCGTGCACACGTTCTGCCGGTACTGCCTGGCGTCCTGCGGTCTGGAGGTGACGGTCGAGGACGATCGCGTCGTCAAGATCGCCCCCGACAAACTGAACCCGCACAGCTGGGGCGATTTCTGCGCGAAGGGCCGCACCGCCGGCCAGATGGTGGAACATCCGCGCCGCATCCTCGCGCCGATGCGCCGGGTCGGTGACACGTATGTCGAGGCGACCTGGGACGAGGCGATCGCCGATATCGCACAACGGATGAACCACATCATCGATGCGGACGGCCCGGATGCGGTGGCGGCCTACTACGGCAATCCGGCCGGGTATTCGTCGTCGAATCTGGTGTTCATGAACGCCTGGCTGGACGCCATCGGCACCTACAACCGCTACGCCGTCGGATCGGTGGACCAGAACGCGCTGCACGTGGTGGCCGAGGCCATGTACGGGTCACCGTTGATGGTGCCGGTGTCCGATGTCGACAATTGCGACTACTTCCTGATCGTCGGCGCCAATCCGGCTGTGAGCGCATGGAATTGGGTCGAATCGGTGCCGGGCGGCTGGCGCCGCGCGCTGGCCCGGCAGAAGCAGGGAGCCCGCATCGTCGTGGTGGACCCGATCCGCACCGAGAGCGCGCAGGCCGCGGACCTGCATCTGCCGGTTCGTCCCGGCGCGGACTGGGCGCTGCTGCTGGCGATGGTCAAGGTGATCCTCGACGAGGGGCTCGAGCATCGCGCCGACTGCGCCGAGCTCGCCGTCGGGGTGCCTGATCTACGTGCCCTGGTCGCCGATGCCGACCTCGACGATCTGGCCGCCCGCTGCGATATCGCCCCCGAGCTGATCGAGCGGGTGGCACGCGAATTCGCCTCGGCGCCAGGGGCGATGGTGATCACCCGCACCGCGGTGTCACTGCATACCGCGGGGACGGTGGCCGAATGGCTGGGTCATGTGCTCAACCTGGTCACCGGGCGGATGGACCGCCCCGGTGGGCGCCGCTTCGAACCAGGCTATGTCGACACGCTGCGGCTGGCCGGTCTGGCGGCCACCCGCCCGCACACCAGTAGAGTGGCCGGGCGCGAGCTGGTGGCCGGGGCGCACGCTCTGGCCGAGCTGCCCGACGAGATCACCACGGCGGGCCGCGGCCAGATCCGTGCGTTGCTGATCAATTCCGGTAACCCGGTGATCTCCGGGCCCGACGGGGCCCGGCTCGACGAGGCACTGGGCCAGCTCGAGCTGCTGGTGGCCATCGACCTGGTGCAACGCGAGAGCCACCGGCACGCGCATTGGCTGCTGCCCGCGGTGCACTGGCTGGAACGCGACGATCTGCTGGCCTTCACCAGCGGCATGCACGACGAGCCGTATGTGCAGTACGGCGTGAAGGCCGTCGAGCCACCCGCAGGTGCCCGCGAAGAGTGGCGGGTGTTCACCGACCTGGCGCTCGCCATGCACCGCCCGCTGTTCGGCGCCAAGGGCTTCAACGGCTTCGTCCGCGCGACGCGCCGGCTGGCGGCGCGGACCCGGCGGCCCCGGTTGGCGTTCGGGCCGCACTGGATGGACCGGCTGATCATCCTGACGTCGCGAAAGGTCGACGGACACAAGCTCACCTGGCGCGAACTGAAGGCACACCCGCATGGCCTGGTGCTCGGACCGCGGCAGTTCGGCCGGTTCCGCGAAGCGTTGCGCACCTCGGACCACAAGGTCCATGCGGCCCCCGCGGAGTTCGTGGCACGGGCCCGCGAACTGCTCACCACATCGGATCTCGAAGCGCCGGAAGGATTCCCATTCCTGCTCGGTAACCGGCGCCGACGGCACTCGATGAACTCGTGGCTGAACGAATTGCCCGGCCTGCATCCCGGCGGCAAGGACAACGAGATACTGCTGCACCCCGAGGACGCCGCGGCGCTCGGCGTGACGGCGGGCGACCGGGTGCGGGTGGTCTCACCAGTCGGACAGCTGGAGGTGACAGCGGCCCTCAGCGACCGGCCCCGGCGCGGCGTCGTCGTCCTCGATCATGGCTGGGGCTCAGGGGTATTCGACCCTCGCCACGGGAGCCCACGTGAGTCCTACGGCGTCAACCGCAACCTGCTGGCCGACCGGGCATCGATCGATCCGCTCTCGCAGACCTCAGCACTGGGGTCGGTGTACGTGGGAATCGAGCGGCTCTAGGCGCCGGGACCCTCGGCCCGCAGATCGTCGACTGCCTTCATGGCGTCGCGCAGCTTGTCCAGCCACTCCTCGGTGTGCTCACCGACCAGGCGCACCGACCAGGCCAGGGCATCCGAGCGGGACCGGGCCACACCGGCGTCGACCAGGGTGTCGAGCACCTGCCGTTCGGGCTGCTTCAGGCGGGTCATCACCGGTACAGCGATGTGCGTGAACAGGATTCGCTCCGGTTCTGCGTCGCCGGTACTGATTTCCACCCCCCAGGAGACCTTACGGTCGAAACGGCCCTGCGCGTCGTCGGCGATGCGCATGCGCTCGCCGCGCGTCTCCTCCCGGAACCTCGAGGCGCGTCCCGACGCACGGGCTTTGGTCTCGGCTTCTTCCGGATCGGGAAGCCGGCCGATGACGGTGATCTCCTCACGGTCGACGACCACGATCGGATCGCCCGTGAACCAGGTGTCGGGCAATCGGCCCGCGAACCACTCGGCGGCCTCGTCCGCGGACCGGCGATGGTGTTGATGTTTGGTCATGATTACATGATTACACTGTTACACCGCTGATGGGGCGGCGTTCACCCCCGGCGAACACGGGGTGCCGCTTTCCGGGGTCAGTTGCGCTTGAGCAGGAGCGCGGCACCACCGGCCAACACCAGGGCCACCAACAGGAGCCCCGCCCAGCCCGCGCCGGCGATCCACCACACGGCGCCAAGCACAACGATCACCGGTGACACGGCGAACAGCACCATGCCGGGGTGCTGCTTCAAGACCGCGAGCGCGCCCTGGGCGCGGATCGGGTCGATTTCCTTTGCCATGCCACCAGAATGCCAGGGGTTGGCCGCGTTCGTAACTTGTAACCTGGTCTCGATCTCGACTCCCCCACCCGAATCAAGGAGAAACCGTGAGTACACCCGGACAACCCGGTTGGCTGCCCGATCCCGAAGGCCGCTTCGAATACCGGTGGTGGGACGGGCAATCCTGGACCGATCAGGTATCCCATCAGGGCCAGGCCGGCCGGGCGCCGATGGGTGCAATGCCGCAGCAGGAGCAGCCCCAACAGGCTCAGGCTCAACCCCAGGGTGACGGGTTCGCCGGCATCAGCGGGGATCTCGTCGACGGGCGGTTCAGTGAGAAAGAGGCGACCCCGATCGCCAACCAGAACCAGAAGATGCTGCGGGTGCGCCTGGGCGAACCTTTCATGGCCCGACAGGGCTCGATGGTCGCCTATCAGGGCAACGTCGACTTCGCGTTCGAAGGCGGCGGCGCAACGAAGTTCATCAAGAAAGCCCTCACCGGTGAAGGCCTTCCGCTGATGCGTTGCCAGGGCTCCGGCGACGTATTCCTGGCCGACCAGGGTTTCGACGTCCACCTGCTGCAGCTGACCAACTCGGGCCTGTCGATCAGCGGCAAGAACGTGCTCGCCTTCTCATCCAGCCTGGACTGGAACATCGAGCGGGTCCGCGGCGGCAGCATCGCCACCGGCGGCCTGTTCAACACCACCCTGCGCGGCACCGGGTGGGTGGCGCTGACCACCGACGGCCCGCCCGTGGTGCTCAACGCGGCCGAGGCGCCGACCTTTGCCGATACCAACGCCGTGGTGGCCTGGTCGGCCCATCTGCAGACGCAGCTCAAGACCAGTTTCAAGGCCGGCGCACTGATCGGCCGCGGCTCCGGAGAGGCCCTTCAGGTCGCGTTCCACGGCAACGGTTTCGTGATCGTGCAACCGTCGGAGGGCGTCACCGTTCCGATGCAGTGAGCGATGCGGGCGCCAGCGCCCCGCCGTCCCGCATCAGCACATAGAGCGCCGCCGCGGACACCAGCCCGATTGCCGTGAGGCCCAGCCACACCAGTTCGGCCAGGCCCGCGGCGCGCGCCGCGCCGATCAGCGAGCCGGTGGCCACGTTGCCCAGCAGGATCCCGATACCCACGACGGTGTTGTAGAACCCGTAGTGGGTGGCCACCAGCCGATCCCCCGACAACGTGACGACGGTGTCCATCTCGAACGGGAACACCGCGGCCGAGCCCAGCGCCAGCAGCGCCGACGAAGCGAGCAGTGCCGCCACCGCGGCGGCGGTACCGAACCGGCCGCCGTCAGGCACCACTGCCATCGGAACGAAGGCCGCCGCCAGTACCAGCAGGCCGACCACCAGGCTGCGCCGCGGCCCCCAGCGGTCGGCGAACCACCGCGTGATGCGGAGCTGCCCGCCCACCGCGATCAGGCCGGACACCACGAATATCGCTGCTACCAAGGATGTTTCGTTGCCTTGCCGCAGCTCGGCCGCTTGCAGCGGCAACGCCAGGTACACCTGGAAGGACAGCACGTAGGTGCCGATCATCGCCACTGCGAACAACAGGAACCCGCGGTTGGCGACGACGCTGCGCCAGTCCTCGAGCACCGAACTCCGCTGCTCGACAGGTTCGGCACAGTGCTTCGGTAGGGCGAGCAACTGAGCCACCGTGAGGACCGCGAATACCCCGGCCGCCACCGCTGCAGTGACCCGGAAATCGAAGACCAGCAGCGCCATTCCGGCCAGCGGACCCAGCAGGATCCCCGCCTGGTAGAACACGTTGAACGTGGCGAAGGCCTCGACGCGGCGGTCCCCGGCATCGGCGGCCAGGTAGGCCCGCACCGCGGGGTTGAACAGGGCTCCGGCGAAACCTGTTGCCGCCGAGGCGATCAACATCGCGGGCAGCGAGTCCGCGACGACGAGCAGCCCGAACCCGGCGGTGCGCAGCAGACACCCGGCGACGATGAGGGGTTTGTACCCCAGCCGGTCGGCCAGGGTGCCGCCGACGATGAACATGCCCTGCTGAGAGAAGTTGCGAACGCCCAGCACCAGCCCCACCGCCCACGCGGCGAGGCCCAGCGGCCCGGCCAGATAACCGGCCAGGTACGGCATCAGCATGTAGAAGCCCAGGTTGATGCCGAACTGGTTGACCATCAACAGCCGGCTCGGTAGGTCGAAACTGCGGAACTGCGCGACGACTCCGCTCACTACGCCACCGCCATCGGGTCGGAGACCGTCTCGCAGCGGGTCCAGGACTGCACCACGCGATCGCCGGGACCCTCGATCGTCTCGGGTTCGTCGGCCGGTTGATGATCGAGCAGGCCGAGCTCCCGGCAATACTCGTCGTTGTACACCGTGTCGAAGTATCGCTGCGGCCCGTCAGGGAACACTGCGGCAATCGTGGTGCCGGCCGGCTGGTTTCGGGCCGCCCAGCCGGCCACCAGACCGACCGCCCCGACGCTCCATCCCCCGCTCGCGTAGTAGGTCGACGCCAACTTCCGGGCGGCCCACACCGCGTCGGCCGGTGCCACCCAGTGGACTTCGTCGAACGCGCCGTAGTCCACGTTGCGGGGGTAGATGCTCGAACCGAGGCCCCGCATGACGCGGGTCGCGGCAGGCTGGCCGAAGATCGTCGAACCGATCGTATCCACCCCGATCAGGCGCAGATCCGGGTTGAACTCACGCAGCACCCGCGCCACGCCTGCCGAATGCCCGCCGGTACCGACCGAGCAGACCAGCACGTCGACACGACCGATCTGGGCGTTCAGTTCCAACGCGAGCGGCCGGTAGGCCTCGACGTTGTCGGGATTGTTGTACTGGTCGGGATACCAGGCGGTGTCGTCGGCAGCGAGCAATTCGGCCACCCGGTCCCGCCGGGCCTGCTGCCAGCCCCCGGTGGGATGTGGTTCGGTGACCGTTGAAACCTCGGCACCGTAGGCCGTCAACATGCGCGCGATGATGGGCTCCAGGCCCGGATCGGTCACCAGGGTCACCGGATGGTGGTAGATCGTTCCCGCGAACGCGAGGCCGAGACCCAAGGTGCCACTGGTTGATTCGATGATGCGGCCGCCCGGTTTCAGATCACCGCGGGCCCGGGCCTGCTCCACCATGTGCATCGCGGGGCGGTCCTTCATACCGCCCGGGTTGAAGCCTTCGAGCTTCGCCCAGAATCCGCGCTCGGCATCGGTGAACGGAGTGGACACCCACAGGGTGGGAGTGTGGCCGACCATGGTGTTGGGCCCACGGTTTCGGCGCAGAATGTGGAACGAACGGGTGGACAGGGCATGGTTCATGAATTCGTCGATTCTGTATCTCCGGCCGCGCCGAAGCGCGGCAGCTGATCTGGACAGTGTTGGAGCACTGGCAGATCAGCGGCGCGCGATACAGATCCTGATCAGAAGCGCTTGACCGGCGACCGGGATTCGGTGACGGTCAGGTGGACCCCGCTGTGACCGCACCGCGGCGCACCCGCACAGCACCGCACAGCCGACGATGAACGTCACCACCGACAAAGCGACCGCTGCAGCGGTGGCCCGGGGCAGCACTGCCGCGGTGAAACCTTCGGGCGCGTGCGGCGCCCAACCATCGCTGACGTGCGGGTGGTCGAGCATCATCAGCTCGGCGCCCTCGCCGAACGCGGCAGCAACCGCATGCGGCAGGTGCGCCGGCTGATCGTGGCCGGGCACCTGCCACTGCCCGGCCAGCGCGGCCGCCCACAGGGCGACCGCCATCATGACTGCCAGCCGTTTCATCGGAATCGTCTCAGCCGCAGGCTGTTACTGACCACGAACACCGAGGAGAACGCCATCGCGGCACCGGCCAGCATGGGGTTGAGCAGTCCGGCCGCCGCCAGCGGCAACGCCGCGACGTTGTAGGCGAACGCCCAGAACAGGTTGCCCTTGATGGTGGCCAGGGTGCGCCGGGACAGCCGGATGGCATCGGCGGCGGCCCGCAGATCACCGCGCACCAGGGTCAGGTCGCTCGCCTCGATCGCCACATCCGTGCCGGTACCCATGGCCAGGCCGAGGTCTGCCTGGGCCAGCGCCGCGGCGTCGTTCACGCCGTCGCCGACCATGGCCACCACGCGGCCCTCCCCCTGCAGCCGTTTGATCACATCAACCTTGTCCTGCGGCAGCACCTCGGCATAAACCTCTTGCACACCAACCTGTTCCGCAATCGCGCGGGCGGCTGCCTCGTTGTCGCCGGTCAGCATGATCGGATCCAGACCGAGGGCACGCAGCTGCCCGATCGCCTCTTTCGAGGTGGCCTTGACCGCATCGGCGACCACCAGCACGGCGCGCGCCTGCCCGTCCCACCCCACGGCAATCGCCGTGCGGCCCAGGGCCTGAGCGTCGCGCATTGCGGTGTCCAGCTCCGGTGGCAACAGTTGAGCCCAGTCGGCGAGCAACTGACGCCGGCCCACCACCAGGGCGTGGCCGTCGACGACGCCCTGCACCCCTAGGCCTGCCACGTTGGCGAAATCCTCCACCGCGGGCAGCTCCCCGATCTTGTCGCGGGCCCCTTTCGCGACGGCCCGCGCGATCGGGTGCTCAGAGCCGTCCTCGACCGCCCCGGCCAACCGCAGCACTTCGGTGGGATCCTCACCGGGCGCGGTGATCACGTCGAGCAGCGTCATCGCCCCAGTGGTCACCGTCCCGGTCTTGTCCAGCACCACGGTGTCCACCCGGCGGGTGGACTCCAGCACTTCGGGCCCTTTGATCAGGATGCCGAGTTGGGCACCGCGGCCGGTGCCGACCAGCAGCGCGGTCGGGGTGGCCAAGCCCAGCGCACACGGGCAGGCGATGATCAGCACCGCCACCGCAGCAGTGAAGGCAGCCGCCACCGATCCGCCGGTACCCAGCCAGAAGCCGAGCGTGCCCACCGCCAGCGCGATGACGATCGGCACGAAGACCGCGGAAACCTTGTCCGCCAGGCGTTGTGCCTGCGCCTTGCCGGATTGCGCGTCCTCGACCAGCCGGGCCATCTGGGCCAATTGGGTATCGGATCCGATCCGGTTGGCCCGCACCACGAGCCGCCCGCCCACATTGACCGTGGCGCCGACCACCTGATCGCCGGAACCGACTTCGACCGGGACCGATTCACCGGTGAGCATCGAGGCGTCCACCGCCGACGAGCCGTCGACCACCTCACCGTCGGTGGCGATCTTCTCGCCGGGCCGGACCACGAACTCGTCGCCCACGGCCAGCGATTCGATGGGAATGCGTTGTTCCACACCGTCTCGCAGGACCGCGACATCCTTCGCGCCGAGTTCGAGCAACGCGCGCAGCGCTGCCCCGGCCCGCCGCTTGGACCGTGCCTCGAAGTACCGCCCGGCCAGGATGAAGGTGGTGACGCCGGCGGCGACCTCCAGGTAGATGTTCCCGGTGCCGTCGGTGTGCGAGATGGACAGCGAGAACGGATGCGTCATCCCCGGCATCCCGGCGGTACCCCAGAACAGTGCGTACAGCGACCAGCCGAACGCCGCGATGGTGCCCATCGAGATGAGCGTGTCCATGGTCGCGGTGCCGTGCCGCAGATTCGTCCAGGCGGCACGGTGGAACGGCAATGCGCCCCACACCACAACGGGTGCGGCCAGGGTCAGCGAGAGCCACTGCCAGTTGGTGAACTGCAGCGCAGGGATCATCGCCATGGCCACGACCGGGACGGTCAGTACGGCCGAGACGATCAGCCGGGTGCGCAACACCGCGGTCGGATCGTCCTCGACATGGTTCTCGCCCGGTTCGGTTGCGGGCAGTTGTGCTGTGTAGCCCGCGGTTTCGACGGCCTCGATCAGCTGTTCAGGCGTCACCTCACCCGCGACGTCGACGGTGGCCTTCTCTGTGGCGAAGTTCACCGTCGCGGTGACCCCGTCCAGGTGGTTGAGCTTCCGCTCGATCCGTCCGGCGCACGAGGCACACGTCATCCCGCCGATCTCCAGTACGACGTGGCCGGTCGCGGTGCTCACGGTGCCCCCTCAACGGTGAATTCGGCGGTGTGCACCGCGTCGCGGTGTTTGAAGTCCAGGAACAACCGGTAGGTACCGGCGCTGGGAAGTGTGGTGTGGAAGGCGATCTGTGGGCCCGGTGCAGTAGCCGGGTCGGCCGCATCGCTCATCGGATGGACGTGCAGGTAAGCCAGGTCCGACGCGCGCACCGCGACCAGGTGCCCGTAGGCGCCCAGGTAGGGCTGCAGATCGGTGACGGGCTTGCCGTCCCGGCTGACCGACAGCGTCAGCTCCGATGGTTGACCGGCCTCGGCCACCCCCGCGAGTGTGACGGTGTACCCGTCGACCGTGGTGGTGTCGGCCTGCCCGGGCAGTGGTTGCGGCTGGTACTTGCCCGCCACGGTCATGTCGGCGCCGACCGTGGCCGCACGGCCGTCGGCCGGTACGAAGTCGGCGAATACCCGGTAGTCACCGGGCTCGGCCAGATCCAGCGGGACACTCCACATGCCGGACTTGTCGAGCACCGGATGTACGTGCTGATAGTCGGCGAGATCGCGGCGCACCACGATCAGGTGCAGCAGCTTTTCGTGGCTCGTGACGTACTCGGTCACCGGGGCGCCGGTGCTGTCGAAGATCCGGAACCGCAGCGGTACCGCGTCGCCGGACGGCAGCGCGGCCTCATCGAGTTGCAGCGTGTAGCCCGCCGCGTGACCGGAGTCATGGCCTGCGGCCGGGGCGCTGCCCGGCATGATCGCCGAGCCGATCCCGAAGGACACAGCGAACACCACGACGAGTCCGACGACGAACCCGATGAGCTTCTGCGGCGCACTCATGATCGTCGGCCGCTTCAGCCCGCGACGGCGTAGCCGGCCTCGGCGACCGCATCGTTGATGGCCGACGGATCCAGCTGGTTGTCGCTGTCGATGGTCACCCGCCCGGTCGACAGGTCGACCTCGACCGTGCGCACGCCCGGGAGACCGCCGACCTCTTCACGCACCGACGTGACGCAATGCCCGCAGGTCATGCCGGTGACGGTGATGGTCTGGGTATTCATGCAATCTCCTCCTGAACCAGCTTCGTTGTTGATTCATACTATACCCCCCTAGGGTATCAATTCCAGCTGTCCCCTGCCCGGCTGCTGCACTATGGGCACATGCAGCAGACACCGGGCGGCTACCGGGCCCTCGTGGTCGACGACGAAGCCCCGTTGGCCGAGGTCGTCGCCAGCTACCTGACCCGCGAACAATTCGAGGTCACCGTCGCACACGACGGGTCCGAAGCACTTCGCCTGGCCCGCGAGGTCGACCCCGACGTGGTGGTCCTCGACCTCGGCCTGCCCGGCATCGACGGCGTGGAGGTCTGCCGATCGCTGCGCACCTTCTCCGACGCCTACGTGGTGATGCTGACCGCCCGCGACACCGAGGTGGACACCATCGTCGGCCTGTCGGTGGGTGCCGACGACTACATGACCAAACCGTTCAGCCCGCGGGAGCTGGTGGCCAGGGTGCGGGCCATGCTGCGCCGGCCGCGCGTCTCCTCCTCCACGGCGACAGATGGCCGGGTGTTCGGTGCGCTGCGTATCGACGTCGACGGTCGCCAGGTTTTCCTCGATGACGAACCGATCATGCTGACGCGCACCGAGTTCGATGTACTCGGTGCCCTGTCGGCTCGACCCGGCGTGGCACTGAGCCGTCGGCAACTCCTCGAATCCGTGTGGGAAACCACCTATGTCGGCAACGAACACCTCGTCGACGTCCACATCGGTCACCTCCGCCGCAAACTCGGCGACGACCCGGCCAATCCGCGGTACGTGATCACGGTGCGTGGCGTCGGATACCGCATGGGCACCGGACAGGACAGCCAGCGATGACCGTCGGCCTGCGTACCCGGCTGCTTTCGGCCCAGGCCCTGGTACTGGTCGCGGGCGCCGGCACCACCGGCCTGGTGGCCGCCATCGTCGGACCGCCGCTGTTCCGCGAACATCTGCACCGCGCAGGGGTTTCCGGTGACTCGGCTGAACAGATGCACGCCGAAGAGGCCTACGTCTACGCCACGGTGATCTCGATCGCGGTCGCATCCTGCGTCGCGATACTGGCGGCCCTGATCGTCACCTGGTACGTCGGCAGGCGCCTGCAGCGGTCGTTGACCGAGGTGGCCGAGGCCGCCACCGCCATTGCCGACGGCCATTACGACTCGCGGGTGCCCCCGGCCCACCTTGGCGACGAATTCGACTCCCTGGCAAGTTCCTTCAACCAGATGGCCGGGCGCCTCGAGGCCGTCGACGCCGGCCGGCGCAGGCTGTTCAGCGACCTTGCTCATGAGATCCGAACTCCGGTTTCGGTATTGGAGGCCTACTTCGAGGCCATCGAAGACGGCGTGAGAACCCTTGACCCCGAGACCGTCTCGATGCTGCGCCAGCAGACCCACCGGCTTGTCCGGTTCGCCGGTGACGCGGCGGCCCTGGCCAAGGCCGAGGAGAGCCCGGCCACGATCACTCCGGTACCGGTGGCGACGCACACCGTGGTGACCGCCGCCGTCGCCGCGGCCCAGGACCGGTTCGACGACAAGGGTGTGACGCTGGATTGGCGCGCAGCCGAGGATCTGCCCCCGCTGTGGGCCGATCCCCACCGACTGGCGCAGATCCTGGGCAACTTGCTCGACAACGCACTGCGGCACACCCCGGCCGGCGGACAGGTGACCATCAGTGCCGCCCCCGGTTCCGAGCGCGGCACCGCCACGCTGACAGTCACCGATACCGGCGAGGGCATCTCCGCCGAACACCTGCCCCATGTCTTCGAACGGTTCTACCGGGCCGACGCCGCGCGCGACCGCGACCACGGCGGATCAGGCATCGGACTCGCCATCGTCAAGGCCCTGGTCGAAGGGCACCACGGCCGGATCGAGGTGAACAGCCCGGTGACCCGTTCGGGTGCCGGGACCACCTTCACGATCACCCTGCCGACCGGTTAGAGCGAACCCAGAATCTGGCGCATGGTGTCGATCTCCTGCTGCTGCGTCTTCACGATGGTGCGGGCCATCTCGATCGCAGCGGCGTACTGACCGTCCTTGATCTCATCCTGAGCCATGGTGATCGCACCCTCATGGTGAGCAATCATGTGCGTCAGGTACAGCTTGGCCGCCTCGGCGCCCTGGGCGTTGCGCAGCGCGGTCATATCGGCTTCCGACACCATGCCCTGCATGGCCGGCATGCCGCCGTGGTTCATGTCGCCGTGGCCCATGTCGCCGTGGCCCTGCTGCGGCATCGGCGGCATCGGCGGGTTGCCCCACTGCTTCAGCCAGCCCTGCATCTGCGCGATCTCCGGAGCCTGGGCCCCCTTGATCTGGGTGGCCAGGTCAGTCACCCGCGCATCGATGCCCGGCTTGGCCAGCAGCACATCGCTCATCTCGACCGCCTGCTGGTGGTGCGGAATCATGTGCTGGGCGAACATCACATCGGCGTCGTTGTGAGCCGAGTTGTCCGCTGTGCCAGGAGCCTGCGGCGTGGCCGCCACCGAACTGGCAGTCGTCGCATCGGCGGCCCCGTCGGTGGACTGGCTGCTACAGCCGGCCACCAGAACCGCCGCGACCACCGCGCCGGCACTAAGCATCATCAGTTTCGTCATGGCTCCAGCGTCCCGAGGGTCGATGTGGCTGCCTTAGTCGTTCGATGAAGATTCGATAAAGGTCGGTGCGATCCGGGCCCGGAAGAGCTTGACGTCGTTCTTGACACCCTTGAGGTGGCGGGCCCCGGCGAACGACCAGCTGAACCGGTCCGCCTCACGGACCGCCGCCTTGGTGGACTCCGCGACCAGCACCGTCCCGGGCCGCGCGGCCCCGGTAACCCGACTGGCCAGATTCACCGAGCCACCGAACCAGTCACCGGCCCGGCTCACCGCCGGACCGGTCGCCAGCCCCACCCGCAACCGCGGGAAGCCCTCGTCGGTTTCGGTGGCCGCCACCAGCTGCAGCGCCGCATCCAGAAGTGACGCCGCGTCCGTGCTGACCAGCATCACCGCATCTCCGATGGTCTTGATCAACCGCACCGGGCCGACCGCCACCTCGCGTGCCGCGTCGGCCAGCCGATTCGCCAGCCGCTCAAGTTCTTCGGGCGCCACCATCTCGCCGAGCCGGGTGAAGCCCACGATGTCGGCGAACGCGATGGTGACCAGCCGCGCGCCGGGCAGCTGGACGCCCTCGGCCCGCTCGGAAGCGCTGACCGCCTCGGTCTCCATCGCGTGGCGCAGTTGCACGAACAGCATGTCGGAGATCATCGGCCCGATCAACGGAGCCGCCTCGGCCACCAGCGCCTCACTCGCCTTGGCGGTTTCCAGTTCCGTTGCCCCGGGCGTCAATACTGCCGCGAGCGCGGCGTGGCGCATCACTTCGGCGGCCCGGCCGAGGCCCTCGGAGAGCACCCGGGTGATCATCACGATCTGATCCGGGGCAATGCCGAGCTCGAGGAAACGCTCGGCGAAACCCACCGCCTCGGCGTCGGCCCGCAGCAACACCGCCGCATCGGGGTCGTCGACAGTCGCCAGCGACATCGCCCGCTGCAACCGCTGCACCAGCTCGACGTCCAGCCCCGTCTGCTCGCTGATCTCGCGGGTCGACACGTAGGTGCCGTCGTCTCCGGCCACGCGGCGCGAGGCCAGCAGCATCGGGGTGTCGGCCTGGCGGATCTGATCGGCGCTGATGCCGCGGGCCAGAAGCCATTCCACGAGCTCGGCACGCTGTGCGCCGGCTTCGCCGTCGAGCCCGTCAAGGAGTGTGGAGTCGGCCACCATCAGGTCAAGGTATACCCACGGGCCACATGAACTGCCGGAGCTGTCGAGGAAGCGAGCAATGAAGTCATGTCCTGGGGGTAACGGACGTCCACGACCACCGAATCCCCGAAGCGGTACGGCTTGCCGGCCACCAGGCCGACGAACTGCTTACGCAGCCGCGACATCTCGGCGCGCACAGTCACCACCCTGGACCGGTCGCCGTAGAGATCCTCGGCGAGCTCCGGCGCCGACCTGCCCTGCTGGCTGGTCGCCAGGACGAACAGGATCTCGGCGTGGCGACTGGAGATACCGCGCCGCCAACTGCCGAACTGGCCGGACATTTCCAGCGACGGTTCACCATCCCGTAGGTCCAGGATGACCCGCGACGGCTCCGCGCTGGGCTCGGCGGCATCGGCCACCCGGACCAGCCATCCGCCCGGCAGCGCCTCAACGTCGCACATCCCCAACGGCGGAATCCACACCCGGCCAGGTAACCCGTTCTCGGGCAACAAGATCCGGTTGTGCAGCGGCAAGGAGTCCACCGCCGCAACCCAGCCCTCGGGATCGACTGCCAGCGCCGGACTGCCCACCCGGGCAAGGATGGGCGCCGCCACTGCACGCAGCCGGTTCAACGTTCTGTCATGCGCCTCGCGCAGCTGCGATTCCGCGAGCCGCGCCACCAGGTCCACCAGGGCAATCGTTGTCGGGTGCACTGTGGAGGCCGGGCCGGATACGTCCACGATGCCGATGACCTGACCGGTACGAGGATCCCGGATCGGCGCCCCGGCACACGTCCACGGGTGGTGGCTGCGCAGGAAATGCTCGGCCGAGAAGATCTGCACCGCTCGATGCGAGGCGAGCGCGGTACCGATCCCGTTGGTGCCCACCGCGTTCTCGCTCCAGGTCGCGCCCTCGATGAAGCCGAGGCGATCGGCGAGGCTGAGCACGCGCGGGGAGCCGGACCGCCACAGCACCCGACCCCGGGCGTCGGCCATCACCAGGATGTTGTCTTCCTCGATCACCGAATCCAGCCCCCGCGATACGTCACCGAGGATGGCGACCAGACCGGACGTTTGCCGCAGCATGTCCAACCCAGCGGTCTCGACGCACGGCGGGGTGTGATGATCCGGGTTTATCCCCCTCGATCGCAACCGATTCCAGGAATCCTCGATGACCGCGCGAGGCCGAGCCGGTGACCGATCACCAGACATCGTGGCGTCGTACACCTCAGACAGCAGTCTGGCGTAACGGCGCGGGTCGTCACCCACGGCAACCGCAGGTTCGGGGATGCGGGGTCCGGGCATCATCGCTGATTGTGCTCCATATCACATCGAGATGCCAACCCTGAATTACCGATACACCACCCCACCGAATCGCGGTCACTCACACCGTCGACGAAAGTCGTTGTTTTCGAAACGATCTCGGGTCACGATTCTTCTCCGTTCGGGTTGACCAGAACTTTCATCTTCTTGCCGGCGTGCAGGGCTTCGAATCCCTCGTCGATCACCTCGTCGATCCCGATGCGCGTCACCCACCCCCTCGTGTCGTACACCCCCTGCGCCATGAGATCGATGACGGCCTCGAAGTCTGTTGACGTGTAACACAAAGAGCCCTGGATGCGGGATTCGTTCATAACCAAGTTGAGCAATGGTGTCGGCAGCGGTTTTTCGTAGATCGCGACGCTGACGGTCGGTTTGCGCGCACCCACGCACGCGGTGGCCGCCGCGATGGCAGGCGCCACCCCCGCAGCATCGAATGCCGCATCGGCGCCCCGGCCGTCGGTCTGATCGGTGATGAACGCCGGGACGTCGAGGGCGGTGGGATCCAGGGTCTTGGCGCCGAGCGACTCGATCCCGGACCTGCGGGTAGGCGAGGGTTCCACGACGAACACGTCATTGAGCCCTTTGCCCCGCAGCGCGAACCACAGGCCGATCCCGATCGGCCCGGCCCCGAAGATCACCGCGGTGTGTAGCGGGCCGACCTCACCGAGGGTCGCGGCGTGATAAGCCACCGACATCGGCTCGACCAGCGCACCGAGCTCGAGAGAGACATTGTCGGGAAGTCGGTGCAACATGTCGGTCGGCACCACGGTGTATTCGGCCATACCGCCGTCGGACATCAGGCCGTGAAAGCCGATCTGCTGACAGATGTTGTAGGTGCCGGCCCGGCACGGTGCGCAATGTCCGCATCGATAAATCGGCTCGACGGCCACCCGGTCTCCCGGCGCGAAGTCGATGACGCCCGCACCCACCTCGGTGATGGTTCCGGAGAACTCGTGGCCCATGGTCAGCGGCAGCTGCCGCCCGGTCAAGGGATGCGGTTCGGTCGGTACGAAAATCGGGCCAGCATAGTATTCATGCAGGTCAGTGCCGCAGATTCCGTTGAAGCCCACCTTGATCTTGACGGTGCCCGGCACGGGGTCAGGCTCGGGGACATCGGCGACTTCGACCTTGTTCGGTCCGTGGTACACGGCTGCTCTCATAGGGCCGTTCTAGGCGACCAGCCGGTTGCGCCGTAAGGGTTGCAAGACGTTGCGGTCTCAAATGCCGGGTCGGTTGCAACCCCGTGCAACCCTTGTTGCAACGTTCGGCACCGTGTGGGCTGGGCCACATGACACAGACCACCGCCGCACCGCTGGCCACACTGTCACCGCAGGACCGGGTCAACGCCTGGCTGGCCGACTTCGAGTCCGCCCTGGCAGACCGGGATATCGACCGCGTTGTCGGGAAGTTCGCCACCGACAGCTTCTGGCGGGACCTGGTCGCCTTCACCTGGAACCTCAAGACCCTCGAGGGCCGGGACAGCATGGCCGACATGCTGACCACACGACTGGACGACACCGAACCGTCCGGGTTCCGGACGGCGGAAACCCCGACCGAGGAATTCGACGGGGACCACGTAGTCACCTCGGCGTTCATCGAGTTCGAAACGGCGGTCGGCCGCGGCAAGGGGCACCTGCGACTGCGGGACGAATTGGGCTGGACCCTCCTGACGACACTCCAGGAGCTCAAAGGCCACGAGGAACGCAAGGGTGCCAACCGTCCACTGGGCGCTGTGCACGGTTCCGATCCCGACACCCGGTCATGGGCCGAGAAGCGTCTCGACGAGGAGCTGACGCTGGGCTACTCCGAGGAGCCCTACACCCTGGTGATCGGCGGCGGACAAGGCGGCATCGCGCTGGGCGCCCGGCTGCGCCAACTAGGGGTGCCGGCCATCGTCGTCGACCAACACGAGCGACCCGGCGACCAGTGGCGCAAACGCTACAAGTCGCTGTGCCTGCACGACCCGGTCTGGTACGACCACCTGCCGTACCTGCCGTTCCCGCCGAACTGGCCGGTGTTCGCACCCAAGGACAAGATCGGCGACTGGCTCGAGTTCTACACCCGGGTCATGGAAGTGCCCTACTGGAGCTCGACCACCTGTCTGTCGGCGGCATATGACGAAGACGAACAGCGGTGGACTGTCGAGGTGAACCGCAACGGCGAGGCGGTGACACTGCGGCCCGTGCATCTGGTGCTGGCGACCGGCATGTCAGGCAAGCCCAGCATCCCCACACTGCGGGGCCAGGAAGTGTTCCGTGGCGACCAGCACCATTCCAGTCACCACCCCGGCCCGGACCGCTACGTCGGCAAGCGCGCTGTGGTGATCGGCGCCAACAACTCCGCGCATGACATCTGTAAGGCGTTGTACGAGAACTACGTCGACGTCACCATGGTACAGCGATCCTCGACGCACATCGTCAAGTCGGACTCGTTGATGGAGCTCGGTCTGGGTGACCTGTACTCGGAGCGCGCAGTGGCCGCCGGAATGACCACCGAGAAAGCCGATCTGACCTTCGCGTCATTGCCATATGCCATCATGGCCGACTTCCAACGGCCTATCTACGATGCAATCCGCCAGCGCGACAAGGACTTCTACGCACGGCTGGAAGCCGCCGGATTCGATCTGGACTTCGGCGACGACGACTCCGGCCTGTTCATGAAGTACCTTCGCCGCGGCTCGGGCTACTACATCGACGTCGGTGCCTGCGAGCTGGTCGCCGACGGCAGCATCAAGCTCGCGCACGGAGAGGTCGACCGGCTCACCGAAAACTCGGTAATCCTTGCCGACGGCACCGAATTGCCCGCCGATGTGGTGGTTTACGCCACCGGGTTCGGCTCGATGAACGGCTGGGCAGCCGACCTGATCAGCCAGGAAGTCGCCGACCGGATCGGCAAGGTGTGGGGCCTGGGCTCGGGAACCACCAAGGACCCCGGCCCGTGGGAAGGCGAACAACGCAACATGTGGAAGCCCACCCAACAGCCCAACCTGTGGCTCCACGGCGGCAATCTGCACCAATCCCGGCACTATTCGCTGTATCTGGCGTTGCAGCTCAAGGCTCGCTATGAAGGCCTGGCAACGCCGGTGTACGGACTGCAGGAGGTCCATCACCTGAGCTGAAGACCTACGACATGGCGCCCCGAACGTGAATCCCCCCACCGCCGTTCGGGGCGCCCGCGTGCGCGGGTATACATGCGAGGGTGACAGAGCTGCTGCACGGGCTGGACCCCATCGCCGGCCGGGAGCCCCGCGTACTGATCCTGGGAAACATGCCGAGCGTGCTGTCGCTGGCCTCCGGTCAGTATTACGGCAATCCGCGAAACGCGTTCTGGCGCATCACCGGATCCCTCTGCGGGTTCAGCGCCGATGCGCCGTATCAGGATCGGATGGCAGGCCTCCACATACACCGCATTGCCGTGTGGGACGTGCTGCGGTCCTGCCGAAGGGTGGGCAGCCTGGACTCAGCTGTGGAACGGGACAGCATGGTGCCCAACGACTTTGCCGGGTTCTTCGCAGCACACCCCACGCTCCGGCAGCTGGTGTTCAACGGGGCTGCCGCCGAGTCGAACTACCGGCGTCTGGTGGGCACCCCTCCGGTTCCCTGCGTCCGGGCACCGTCGACCAGCCCCGCCCAGACGATGCGCTATGAGGACAAACTGAAGGCCTGGCAGGCCGCACTGGGAGTTCTGGACAGTTAGGCCGGCGTCGTCGCAAGCCGTTGCTCGATTCACTAACCCATGGGAAAAGTCCCATCGTGCCAGTGTGGCAACCCGGCCCCTCCGACGTTGCTGCGTTCTATCCTCGATGCAGCGGGTTCTCCGACGGCCGGGGGCTTCGAATGACGGAAACTGCGACATGCCGCGCGTGTGGCACCGAGCCGCGGGCAGGTGCCCGGTTCTGCGACGTCTGCGGCGCACCGGTCAAGGTGGCGCCTAACGCCGAATACAAGCAGGTCACCGTCTTGTTCGCCGACGTGGTTCGCTCCATGGACATCGCAACGACGCTGGGCGCCGAACGGCTCCGCGAGATCATGAGCGAGCTGTTCAACCGCTCCGCCGCGGTAGTCCGCCGCTACGGCGGCACCGTCGACAAATTCACCGGCGACGGCATCATGGCCATATTCGGAGCGCCCGTGGCGCTGGAGGACCACGCTTTTCGGTCCTGCCTGGCTGCATTGGAGATCCATCAGCAGACCGCACTCCTGGCCGTGCAGGTGAAGGCCCGCGATGGCCTCGACCTGCAGTTGCGAATCGGGTTGAGTTCGGGTCAGGTCATCACCGGCGAGGTTGGCACCGACACCATGAGCTACACCGCGATCGGCGAGCACGTCGGCATGGCGCAACGCATGGAATCGGTCGCCCCACCCGGCGGCGTGATGCTCACAAATTCAACCGCAAACCTGGTCAAAGACACCATGAAGCTTGCCGACCCCGAGATGGTGCAGGTAAAGGGCGCCAGCCACAGGACTCGGGCCCGCAGGCTCCTCGAGGTCAATTCCGCACACGACCTACTCAGTGTCGGCGAGTCGAACCTCGTCGGCCGGGGCTGGGAATTGTCCGCCGTAGAGGGCATTCTCGAGCGCTCGGTCCAGGGGCACGGCAGCATCGTCCTGCTGGTCGGCGGGCCCGGGATCGGCAAGAGCCGGCTGGTCAGCGAACTCGCGGCCAAGGCCACTGCGCGCGGGGTCCCGGTGCACTCGACATTCTGTGAGTCGCACACCACCGAAATCCCGTTCCATGCCATCGCTGGACTTCTGAAGGCAGCATTCGGCGTCGCCGAACTCGACCGCGCGGCGGCGCGTACGAAGGTCCGGACCCAGATTCCCGACGACGCCCCGGAAAGCCTGCAGCTGCTCGACGACTTGCTCGGCATCGCCGACCCTGACGTCGTCCCACCGGCGATAGACCCAGACGCTCGGCGGCGCCGGCTCACCACCCTGGTCAACGCGGCATCGCTGGCGCGGACGACACCGGCGGTCTACGTCATCGAGGACGCGCACTGGATCGACGGCGTCAGCGAATCGATGTTGTCGGATTTCCTGTTGGTGACACCGCAAACCCCCTCCATGGTCGTGATCACCTACCGCCCCGAATACCACGGCGCACTGAGTCATGTCCATGGCGCGCAAACGATTGTGCTTACCCCACTGAATGATTCGGAGACCTCCACGCTGATCACCGAGCTACTGGGAAGTGGCGACGGGGTGGCCGACTTGACCGACACCATCGCCGCGCGCGCTGCCGGCAACCCGTTCTTCGCGCTGGAGATCGTGCGCGACCTGACCGAACGCGGTCTGCTCCGTGGCGAGCGAGGTGCCTACGTGCTGTCCGACGGGCACCGTCGCGTGAGCGTCCCTGCCACCCTCCAGGCCACCATCGCCTCGCGCATCGACAGGCTTGAACCGGCGGCCAAGCGAACCCTGTGCGCCGCGTCCGTCATCGGTTCACGGTTCAGCGCCGGTTTGTTGACCTGCCTCAACACCGAGCCGGTGTTCGAGGAGCTGATCGAAGCCGAACTCATCGATCAGGTGCAGTACACGCCTCATGCGGAGTTCGCGTTCCATCACCCGATGGTGCGGACCGTCGCATACGAATCACAGCTCAAGGCCGATCGCTCAGAACTCCACAGGCGTCTGGCCGACACCATCGCCGACCGCGAACCCGGACAAGCCGACGAAAACGCGGCATTGATTGCCGAACACCTGGAAGCCGCCGGTGACCTACGGGCGGCATACGCCTGGCACATGCGCGCCGGGGCGTGGGCCAACAGTCGCGATACCGCTGCGGCGCAAGTGTGCTGGGAGCGCGCCCGCCAGATCGCGGACTTGTTGCCCGCCGACGATCCGGACCGGGCGGCGATGCGGATAGCACCACGCACACTGGTGTGCGGCAATGGCTTCCGAAGCAAGGTAACTGTCTCCGGTGCCCGATTCGAGGAACTTCGTGAGCTGTGCGAGGCCGCCGGGGACAAGGCATCATTGGCGATCGGCATGGCAGGGCTGACCGGTGAACTGATGCTGCAAGGCCGGGTACGCGACGCGGCGCGACAGGTTTCCGAGCACATGACGCTGATCGAGTCGATCGGCGATCCGACACTCACCGTCGGACTGTCCCCCACCCCGATCGCCCTCAAGATCGAGAGCGGCGAAATGGGCGAAGTGCTGCGCTGGTCGCAGACGGCAATTGACCTGGCCGACGGCGACCCCACCAAGGGCAACTTCATCATGGGTTCACCGCTGGCAGCCGCCTTCGCGGCCCGCAGCATCGCGAAATGGGCTCTCGGTCTTGATGGTTGGCGTGCGGATCTGGAACACGCGCTCGCCATGGCACGCACCACGGACAAGTTCTCGCACGCGCTCGTCATCACCTGGACGTACTTCACCACGTTGTCCAGCGGGGTACTGCTCGCCAGCGACGAGGCGATACGTGACATCGACGACGCCCTGCAGATAACCGAAGGAGCAGGCGACGATATCGCGCTCGGCCTGGCCCGGGTGACCATGGGATATGCCTTGCTGAATCGAGAATCTCCGGCGGACCGCGAGCGGGGATTGACGATGCTCGGCGAAGTCCGGCAGATGTGCCTGAGCGGACGGTTCTATCTGTCCGAACTTGTGGGCATCGACGTTTACACCGCACGCGAGCGCGCCAAACGCGGTGACCGCGCCGGCACGATCCGGATACTGCGCCAGGCGATCGACGACCTGTTTCACACCGGGCAGCTTCCGTACAACATCCTGGCGACAGGCATCCTCGCCGAGACCCTCGTGGACAGGGGCGCCAAGGGGGACCTGGCCGAGGCTGAGGCCGCCATCAACAGACTGATGGCAATCCCCGTCGAAGATGGCCTCATCCTTCGCGACATCATGCTGCTGAGGAGCCGGGCCCTGATCGCCCGCGCGAAAGGCGACGACGCCGGCTACCGCGAATTCCGCGACCGATACCGAGACATAGCGAGCAGGCTCGGCTTCGAAGGGCACATCGCCCTGGCCGCAGCGTTGCCCTGAGCTCTCACGAAAATCTGCCACGCGCGTGTCGTGGGTGCATGGCATAATCGAACACGTGTTCGAAGTCGATTCTGCTGCTGACCTGATCGACCGGGTCAGTGTCGGGGCGCGGGCCGAATCGGCGGCGATCGCGGGCCGCCTGGCGGCGATCGGGGAACTCGACACCCGCCGTGCACACGAACTGGCCGAATCGATCTTTTGGACCACCGACCCCTTCGCCGAAGTGTCTGCTGAAATCTCGGCTGCCCTGCGGATCAGCCGGCACCGGGCCGGCACCCAGATCCACCACGCCCGCGTCCTGCGCGACAAACTGCCCCTGGTCGCAGCGCGCTTCGCGGCCGGGGACATCGACTATCGGGTGGTGCAGATGATCATCGCCCGCACCGACATCGTCGATCCCTCGGTGTGGTCAGGCCTGGATGAGGAACTGGCCACCCGTGCACACCGATGGATGCGCCTGTCCGAAAACCAACTCCGCGACCGGATCGATCAGTGGATCGCCAAACTCGACCCCAACGGGGTGCGGGTGCCACCGAATGTGGCTGAGGATCGGTTTGTTCAGGTCGAGGTGGGCAGCCCGGGCAAGGCCACGGTGTGGGCCAATGTGGATGTCACCGACGGGGCCGCCCTGGATCAACGTCTGGACGCGTTGGCCGACACCGTGTGTGAGCACGATCCCCGCACCCATGCCCAGCGCCGGGCTGATGCGATCGGCCCGCTGGCCCGCCTGCAGTCCCAACTGCAATGCCTGTGCGGGTTACCCGACTGCCCGGCCGGCCAGCAGCGGGCCGCGGCCACTGCCGCAATGGTCCATGTGTTGGCCACCGAATCGACCCTGGACGGCACCTCCGATGATCCTGGCTATCTGCCCGGCTACGGGATCCTGCCCGCCGAGACGGTGCGCAACCTGGCCGCCAACGCCAAACACAAACCGGTGGTGGTACCCGCCACTGACACCAGCACCCACACCGACACCGACACCGACACCGACACCGACACCGAGAACACTGCGCAGACGGCCCACACCGAGAACGCTGACGCCGGCGCGGCTGAGCCGCAGTACCGCCCGTCGGCGGCGTTGAGTGAGTTCATCCGGTTCCGGGATCTGACCTGCCGATTCCCCGGCTGCGATGCCCCGGCGGTGGTTTCCGATATCGACCACACCGTGCCCTACCCACTGGGGCCGACACACCCCTCGAACACCAAACTATATTGCCGCGCACACCATCTGGTGAAAACCTTCTGCCCCGGCTGGACCGACCGCCAACTACCCGACGGCACCATCGAATTCAACTCACCCACCGGACACACCTACACCACCGAACCCCACGGCGCCGCCATGTTCCCCACCCTGGCCCAACCCACCGGGAACCTGAACCTCCCCGAACCCGAGCCGCACGCCCCAGAGACGAACCGCGGCGCCAAGATGCCCACCCGCCGCCAAACCCGCGAACAAGACCGCCAAGACCGCATCGCCGAAGAACGACGGCTCCGCGCCGAAATCAACAACGACCTCGCATTCGAACGCGACTTCCAAGCCTGGATCGCCGAACACTACGAACCACCACCACCCTTCTGAGTACTGATCGCGTACTCACCCGGTGTGCTGCCCAGCATGGACCGGAAGTCGTTGATGAAATGAGCTTGGTCGTACCAGCCGAGTCGCACTGCGAGATCGGCGAAATCGACTCCGGGCACGGTCTCGATCTCCAGCGCCGCCTGCTGCAGGCGGTACCTGCACAGCACCCACTTGACCGTTACCCCGACGTACCGGCGGAACACCCGCTGGGTGGTCCGCGTACTCCACGGTGAGAGCGTCATGACCTGCTCCACGCGATGCAATGACGCGTCGTCACGCATCCGCTCGATCAACGGCACCAACGCCCGGTACGTTTCGTCCAACGGCGCTTCCGAAGCCGAGATCGTGGCATCCAGGCGGGCGCGGACGGTGTCCACGTCCGCCCCCAGAAGCACTGGCGCACCGAATAATTCGTCATCCACCGGAACAACCCGCCCGGTCATTGCGGCAGCGTCACCGCCGAACCGGGCGGTGAAACCGCCGGGCCGGAATCGAGCCCCGACCACCCCGCCCCGACCGCTGATCGTGATGCGGAATACCTTCGGCACCACCCCGTGCAGCAGCGTGCTGGGCAACCGATAACCATGGCGCACAACATCATCACCCCACTCACGGGTGAGATGCATGGCAGGGAAGGTGATCACCGTGCTCTCGAAGGGCCCGGCCTCGTGCCGGTCCCAGGTCACCGACCAGTAATGTTCGACGAATCTCGCGGCCTCCTCCGACGGCGCCCACCGGTGGAGGTCGAAAGCCGAAGCACTGCCTGCACGGCCGACCACGCCGCGCATTGGCGCGTTTTTCCAAGCGGCCACGCACCCCAGCCTACGAAACTGGCTGACATGAGTGTCACACCGATTCCAGCGGGCTACACCAGCCTGACCCCGTTCATCTGCGTCGACGGCGCGGCCGAGGCGATCGCTTTCTACCAGAACGTGTTCGGCGCCACGGTCATAGAGCGGATGGACGGCACCGACGGCACCGTCTCGCACGCCGAACTGGACTTCGGCAACGGCCGGCTGCAACTCGGCGATCCGCAGGAAGCGTTTCAGATCACCGCTCCCCTGCCGGGCGCCTCGGCAACGTACTCGTTGGGGCTCTACTGCCCCGATGTCGACGACGTGGTCGCCCGCGCGGAGAAGGCCGGGGCGACTATTCGCGAGCCCGCGCAGACATTCGTCACCGGTGACCGGTTCGCGTCCGTCCTCGACCCATTCGGTCTGCGCTGGACCGTCATGACCCGCGTCGAGAACTTCACGCCGGCCGAACGCGAACGTCGCGTCGCCGAATGGGCAGCCACCGCCGGCGGCTAACGTGACGGGATGTCTTGCGTGTTCTGCGCCATCGTCGCCGGGAAAGCCCCCGCCATCCGCATCTACGAGGACGACGAGTACCTGGGCATTCTCGACATCAGGCCGTTCAGCCGAGGCCACACCCTGGTGATCCCGAAGCGGCACACCGTCGACCTGACCGACACGCCGCCGGCGACCGTGGCCGCGATGACGAGTATCGGCCAGCGCATCGCGCGGGCCTCCCGTCGGTCCGGGCTGCACGCCGACGGCAACAACATCGTGATCAACGACGGCAAGGCCGCCTTCCAGAGCGTGTTCCACATCCATCTGCACGTGGTGCCGCGCCGCAGCGGCGACAAGCTGTCCTTCGTCAAGGGCATGGTGGTGCGCCGAGATCCGGACCGTGAGGAATCGGGGCGCCTGTTACGTGCAGCGGTGGCGCAGCTCGACGAATCCGCGCAGGAATGAGCGCATGAGCGATCTCCCCCGCGTCGAGCAGGTGGGCTTGCGGCTGTTGCACATCCACGACCTGCTCTACCAGAAGTCCAACGGGCTCATCGGTCACCGGATCCCCGGTATGCCGCCGAGCCTGCTCCTGCACACCACGGGCGCCAAAACCGGCGAACCCCGGATCAATACGTTGAGCTATGCCAAAGACGGCAAGGACTACCTGGTGGTGGCGTCGATGGGTGGTGCGCCGCGTTCACCGGGCTGGTATCACAACCTGAAAGCCCACCCGCGCGTCGAGATCAATGTCGGGACCAAGCGACTCGGTGTCATCGCCAAACCCGTGCTACCGGACGCTCCCGATTATCAGCGGCTGTGGAAGATCGTCAACGACAACAATTCTCACCGCTACGAGGCTTATCAAGCCAAGACCAGCCGGCCGATCCCGATCGTGGTGCTCACGCCCTAGAACAGCTCTTTGGCCAGCAGTTCGAGGGTGGTGTCGCGCGCCGCCGCGGTAGCCGGATCGACACCACGGCGGGCCGAGGCCACGGGGTTGACCATGACCTCGTCGACATCGAACTCTTCGGCCAAGGCCCGGACCTGCTCGGCCGCCTCGGTGGGCGAACCGACCACGGCGCGCCGCAGACCGGAGGACACAATGGCCTGTGCCTGTGGAGTCATGGTGGTCGCCTCGGCATCCTCGACGAGATCGAGGGGGCCGAGCGGCTGGCCGGTGCGCAGCCGGCCCATCATCTGCAGCTGAGGCAGCAGAAGTGCCTCCGCTTCTTCCCTGGTCTCAGCCACCGAGGCGTTGACGGTCAGGAAGGTGACCGGCTCGGGCGCCAGGTCGCTGGGCTGGAATTCGTCGCGGTAGACGGCCAGCGCCTCCGCGGTGCCGTGCCCGGAGAAATGGTGGGCGAACACGTAGGGCAGCCCCTTGGCCGCGGCCAGGTGCGCCGAGTACATCGACGAACCGAGTAGCCACATCCGCGGTTCGGTGACCGCCACCGGCGTCGCCTTGAGCACGTAGTTCTCCCGCATCAGGTCACGAGGCAACGGCACCCGGACACCGCGGGCACCCATCAGCGCCACTACGTCGTCGAGGTACTGCGGGAACGCTTCGATATCGCGATCGTCGCGTCCGGCGGCGCCACGAAGGGCCAGCGACGTGACCGGATCCGAGCCCGGCGCCCGACCGATACCGAGGTCGATGCGGCCGGGGTGGGCGGCCTCCAGCAGCGCGAACTGCTCGGCCACCGCCAACGGCGCATGGTTGGGCAGCATCACCCCGCCCGAGCCCAGCCGCAGCTGCGTGGTGTGCGCGGCGAGATGCGCGATCAGCACCGGCGGGCTGGTGGCGGCCACCGCGGGCATGTTGTGGTGCTCGGCGAGCCAGTAGCGCGTGTAGCCCAGCCGGTCGGCGGTCTGCGCCAGGTGAGTCGTGGCAGTCAGCGCATCGGCCGTGGACTGGTCGGTGCGCACCGGGACGAGGTCGAGGACAGAAAGCCGCATGACAACGTCAACGTCACGAGCCGTCCGGTTCGTTCCCGCCCGACTCGGCCACCAGGCACCTGGCGGTGGTGAAGATGTCATCGAGCATGGCCGCCGTGAGCCGGCCCGTGAAGGTGTTCTGCTGGCTGGGGTGGAAGCAACCGAGCAGGGTGACCGAGCCGAACGCGGAGGTCAACGGCACCGTCGCGCCGTGGCCGAACTTGGGCGCCGGTTTGATGTTCGAGCCGATCAACTCCAGTGCGGCTCGCCACGCGAACCCGCCCAACGCGATGACCACTCGCACCGACGGCCCCACCAATCGCCATTCGGCCTGCAGCCAGGGCGCACAGGTGGCCCGCTCGGCCGGGGTGGGCGCATTGGCAGGCGGTGCGCAGCGCACCGCGGCGGCCATGCGGGTGTCGATCAGTTGCATGCCGTCGGCTGCGTCGACGCACATGGCCTGATTGGCCAGCCCGGCCCGATGCAACGCGGCGAACAGGAAATCCCCGGATCGGTCGCCGGTGAACACCCGTCCGGTGCGGTTGGCGCCGTTGGCGGCCGGGGCCAGCCCGACGATGAATATGCCGGGTTGCTCAGCGCCGAACCCGGGGGCCGGCCTACCCCAATATGGTTGATCGGCAAAGGCTTTCCGTTTGGCCACGGCCACCTCTTCACGCCAGGTGACCAGCCGGGGACAGGCCCGGCACACTGAGATCTGTGCGTCGAGGCCCTCCACCGTGGCGGCCCGCGCCGCCAGCCTCCGCGCCTGTGCTGCTGATTTGGCCACCGGGGTGGACGGTGTCGCCGGATCACCAGGCCAGCCCGAGCCCGGCGGCACCGGCGAGGTGAACGAGTCCCCGGTCCGCGGATGTGGGAGCTGGGACATCGACACCCCTCCACTGTGCCGGAAATTCCGTCGCGACGGGTGCGGGCACGCTGCTAGATTCGGCCGCGATAGCCCATGACCGACACCAAGCGCGGCCCACTGCTGCTGATCCTGTTCGCCGCGCTGACGGCCGGGGCGGGCAACGGCATCACGATTGTTGCGTTCCCGTGGCTGGTGTTGCAGCGCAATGGATCCGCGCTCGACGCGTCGGTTGTCGCGATGGCCGGCACACTGCCGCTGTTGGTCGCCACCCTGATCGCCGGGGCCGCCGTCGACTATCTGGGTCGCCGACGCGTCTCGATGATCTCCGATCTGCTGTCGGCATTGTCGGTCGCCGCGGTTCCGATGCTGGCCCTGATATTCGGGGTCGACGCGGTCAATGTCGCGGTGCTCGCGGCCCTGGCGGCGCTCGGCGCCTTCTTCGATCCGGCCGGGATGACCGCGCGAGAGACCATGCTGCCCGAGGCCGCGGGCCGGGCCGGCTGGACCCTGGACCACGCGAACAGCGTGTACGAGGCGGTGTTCAACCTGGCCTACATCGTCGGTCCCGGGATCGGCGGCCTGCTGATCGCCACCCTCGGCGGGATCAACACCATGTGGGTGACTGCGGGGGCATTCTGCTGCTCGATCCTGGCCATCTCAGTGCTGCGACTGGAAGGCGCGGGTACCCCGGACCGCACGGCACTGCCCGAGGGTGCATGGGCGGGAATCGTCGAGGGATTGCGATTCGTCTGGCACACACCGGTATTGCGCACACTGGCGATCGTCGACCTGGTAGCCACCGGGCTCTACATGCCGATGGAATCCGTTCTCTTTCCCAAATACTTCACCGACCGCGACGAGCCGACCCAACTGGGCTGGGTGTTGATGGCGCTGAGCATCGGCGGGCTGATGGGTGCGCTCGGCTATGCAGTGCTGTCGAAATACATGAGCCGACGGGCCACCATGCTGACGGCGGTGATCACGCTCGGCGTGGCGATGACGGTGATCGCGTTCCTGCCACCGCTTCCGCTGATCCTGGTGCTGTGCGCGATCGTCGGGTTCGTCTACGGGCCGATCGCGCCGATCTACAACTACGTTATGCAGACCACCGCGCCGCAGCATCTGCGCGGCCGGGTGGTCGGGGTGATGGGCTCGCTGGCCTATGCCGCGGGCCCGCTCGGACTGATCCTGGCCGGGCCCCTGGCCGACGCCGCCGGGCTGCACGCGACGTTCCTGGCCCTATCGCTGCCGATGCTGCTGCTCGGGCTCGTCGCGCTGTTCCTGCCGGCGCTGCGCGCGCTGGACCTAGCATCGAAGCCGTGAATGCCGCCGCACTGCCGATGCTGATCGGTGAACTCCCCGAAGGGGTCGTCGTCACCGACCCCGACATCCTGGCCTCCTACCGCCAGGACCGGGCCGCCGATCCGTCGGCGGGCACCCCGCTGGCCGTGGTCCGGCCCACCCGCACCGAGGAAGTTCAAACCGTGCTGCGCTGGGCCGGCGCCCACCGGGTGGCGGTGGTGCCGCGTGGCGCGGGCACCGGATTGTCCGGCGGTGCGACAGCGCTCGACGGCGGCATCGTGTTGTCCACCGAGAAGATGCGGGACATCACCGTCGACCAGGTCACCCGCACAGCCGTGGTGCAGCCAGGTCTGCTCAACGCCGAGGTGAAGAAAGCCGTCGCGGCACACGGACTCTGGTACCCGCCCGACCCGTCCTCGTATGAGATCTGCAGCATCGGCGGCAATGTCGCCACCAACGCGGGCGGCCTGTGCTGTGTCAAGTACGGCGTCACCACCGACTACATCCTGGGCCTGCAGGTGGTGCTCGCCGACGGCACAGCGGTGCGCCTGGGCGGGCCGAGGTTGAAAGACGTTGCTGGCCTGAGCCTGACCAAGCTGTTCGTCGGCAGCGAGGGCACGCTGGGTGTGGTCACCGAGGCGACGCTGCGACTGCTGCCGCCACAGCATTCACCGTGCACCGTGGTGGCCACGTTCGACTCGGTGGAGGCCGCCTCGAATTCCGTCGTGAACATCACCGGCAAGATCCGGCCGTCCATGCTGGAGTTCATGGATTCGGTGGCGATCAACGCCGTCGAGGACAAGCTCAAGATGGGCCTGGACCGCAACGCCGCGGCGATGATGGTGGCAGCGTCCGATGACCGCGGCGCCGCGGGTGCCGACGACGCCGCGTTCATGGCTGACGTGTTCACCGAATGCGGTGCCACCGAAGTGTTTTCCACCTCCGACCCCGACGAGGGCGAGGCCTTCGTCGCGGCCCGTCGTTTCGCCATCCCAGCCGTGGAGGCCAAGGGCTCATTGCTGTTGGAGGACGTCGGTGTGCCACTACCCGCGCTGGCCGAACTGGTCAGCGGGGTCGCTGCGATCGCGGCACATCGGGATCTGCTGATCTCGGTGATCGCCCATGCCGGGGACGGCAACACCCACCCGCTGATCGTGTTCGACCCGGCCGATGCCGACATGGCCGCACGTGCCCAGCTGGCTTTCGGCGAGATCATGGATCTTGCTGTGGGACTGGGCGGCACCATCACCGGCGAGCACGGTGTGGGCCGGCTCAAGCAGCCATGGCTGGCCGGCCAGATCGGACCGGACGCAATGGAACTCAATCACCGCATCAAGCGGGCGCTGGACCCGCAGAACATCCTCAATCCCGGCGCGGCGATCTAGGTCACGCCCAGCAGATACAGCAGTTCCGTTGAACGCCACCAGATCAGCGCGAGGAAGGCCAGCAGCACCGCCACCGAGACCCCGGCCTGGACGGCATTTCGACGCGCAGGCGGGGCATACACATAAGCCGCCGCGATTCCCGCGCCGGTGACCAGGCCGCCGACGTGGCCCTGCCAGCTGATCGCTCCGGTGCCCAGTGCGGGCCCGGCGAACGTGAACACCAGGTTGATGACGACCACCGCGGCGATCATGCGGACGTCGAGGTTGAGTTTGCGGGCCACCACGAAGATCGCCCCGAAGAGGCCGAAGATCGCGCCCGAGGCACCCGCCGTCGCGCTGTTCAACGGAGACAGCAGGTAGACCAGCACCGAGCCGCCGAGCCCGCTGAGCGCATACAACGCCCCGAACCGCAGCCGGCCCAGCCATTGCTCCAGCGGCGGACCCACCACGTAGAGCGCCCACATGTTGAACAGCAGATGCATGGCGCCGTAATGCAGGAACATCGAGGTCACCAGGCGGTAGTACTGGTCGTGCGCGGCGACGCCCGGCGGCCACAGGGTGAGCTCCTTCTCCAGATTTCCCGCGGCCATCTGCAGGACGAACATCACGACGTTGACCGCGATCAATGCGTAGGTCAGGATCGGCGCCCCGGTACGGGCCACCCCGCCGAACTGGGTGCGCTGCGTCCGCACCGATTTGGCGCCCTCGCCGACGCAGTCCACGCACTGATGGCCCACGGCCGCCGAGCGCATGCACTCCGGGCAGACGGGACGCTGGCACCGCGCGCACCGCACATACGTGGGTCGGTCCGGATGCCGATAACACGTCGGCGTCTGAGCAGGTAGCTGCGGCGTGCCAGGGGTACTCATCACGCCCGAGCCTATCCGGCGGCCGCTATTGACACTGATGCCGTAGATGTCGTACCAATAAGACATGGCAGCGACTTTGTCTCATAGCCCCGCCCGGTTCCAGCCCGCCGACGCCGACACCTGGCCCAACCCTTGGCCCATGTATGCCGCGCTGCGCGACCACGATCCCGTGCACCACGTGGTGCCCGACGAGTCTCCGGAACACGACTACTACGTGCTGTCCCGGCACGCCGACATCTGGGCGGCCGCCCGTGACCACGGCACCTTCTCTTCGGCGCAGGGCCTGACGATCACCTACGGCGAGCTGGACATGATCGGGCTCGCCGACAACCCGCCGTTCGTCATGCAGGACCCACCGGTGCACACCGAGTTCCGCAAGCTGGTCTCGCGCGGGTTCACCCCACGCCAGGTGGAAGCAGTGGAGCCGAAGGTGCGGGAGTTCGTCATCGAGCGCCTCGAGGGGTTGCGCTCGAATGGCGGCGGGGACATCGCCGCCGAGTTGTTCAAGCCGCTGCCGTCGATGGTCGTCGCGCACTACCTCGGCGTACCCGAGTCCGACCGGGACCAGTTCGACGGCTGGACCGACGCGATCGTCGCGGCCAACAGCTCGGCCGGCGGCATCACCGCGGCGATGGGCACCGCCGGCGCCGCGGTGGCTTCGATGATGGGCTACTTCTCCGAGCTCATCGAACGGCGCCGACGCGAGCCCGGCGACGACACCATCTCGCACCTGGTGGCGGCCGGCGTTGGGGCTGACGGCGACATCGCGGGCGTGCTGTCGATCCTGGCCTTCACGTTCACCATGGTCACCGGCGGCAACGACACCACCACCGGAATGCTCGGCGGCACAGTGCAACTCCTACAGCAGCGGCCGGACCAGCGTCGGCTCCTGATCGACGAACCCGAGCTGATCCCGGGCGCGATCGACGAGTTCCTGCGGCTGACCTCCCCGGTGCAGGGCCTGGCCCGCACCGTCACCCGCGACGTCACCATCGGCGACACCACCATCCCGGCCGGGCGCAAGGCGCTGTTGCTGTACGGCTCGGGCAACCGCGATGAGCGCGAATTTGGCGACAACGCAGCCGAACTCGATGTGCGACGCGCACCGCGCAATATCCTGACCTTCAGCCACGGCGCACACTTCTGCCTCGGCGCGGCCGCCGCCCGGATGCAGTCCCGGGTCGCACTGACCGAATTACTCTCGCGCTACCCGGATTTCGAGGTCGATCTGGATTCGGTGGTATGGGCCGGCGGCAGCTACGTGCGGAGGCCGTTGAGCGTGCCGTTCCGAGCAGGGACCTGATGTCCCGCGACTGGTTGTCGGCGCGGCGGTCCGAAGTGGCCGCCGACCACATCCTCGACGCCGCCGGCTCCCTGTTCACCCTCAAGGACGCGGCGACCGTCGGCATGCACGAGATCGCGGCGGCCGCAGGCTGTTCCCGTGCCACGCTGTACCGCTATTTCGAGAATCGCGATGCGCTCTACACCGCTTACGTACACCGCGAGGCACGGTGGTTGTACGAAGAGGTCAGCGAACAGGTGGCCGCGGTCACCGATCCGGCGCAACGCCTGATCGAGGGCGTGGTCACCGCGCTGAAAGCGGTACGCGACAGCCCAGCACTGTCCTCTTGGTTCGCCACCGCGCAGCGGCCTATCGGTGGCGAGATGGCCGAACACTCCGAGGTGATCCGCGCGCTGGTGGAGGGCTTTGTGCGTTCGCTCGCCGGTGGAGCCGGCGGCAACGACCAGGTGGGCCGGCGGGCCCGGTGGCTGGTGCGGGTCATGGTGTCGCTGCTGGTGTTCCCCGGCGGCGACGAGGCAGACGAGCGCACCATGCTGGCTGAGTTCGTCGCTCCGCTGGTCATCCCGGCACAAGCACCTGCCGAGTAGCCGATTGCCGGGCGGCACGCGCCGGCCTGCCCCATACTTTCGACTATGGCCAACCATCCGACGCCGCTGCCGCCGATCCCGGCCGTCACCAGCATCGCGGAGACGGTGACCGCCATCGACACCATCACGGACTGGGCCGTGGAAAACTCAAGCCGATTGGGCTATTTCGCTGCCTTGTACAAGCGGATCACCATCGCGGTCGGTACCGCCGTCGAGGAAGGGGCATTCGAGGACGGGCCTCGGATGGACCGGCTCGACGCGGCGTTCGCGTCCCGGTACTTCGATGCGCTGAACGGCTACTTCCACCCCGACCGGTATCCGAAACCCACCCGGTCGTGGCGGGCCACTTTCGAGTGGGCCGCCAAACCCGCGCCAATCCTGGTGCAGCACATGCTCGCCGGGGTCACCGCCCACATCGTGCTGGACCTCGGAATCGCGGTGCAGGGTCTGGTCGGGGCCAACAAACTGCCCTCGCTCCACAAGGATTTCGACACCATCAACGCGGTGCTGGCCAGCCAGATCGCCGGGGTGGTCAACGACATCAACGAACTGTCACCGGCGCTGGCCGATATCTATGCCGTGCTCCAACAGCATCAGATCTTCGTCCTCAACGAAGCGATCCGGTCCCTGCGTGACAGCGCATGGCGGTTCGCCACCGTACTGGCGCTGGAACCAGGATTCGCGCGGCCGACCACGATCTGGGCGCGAGACCTACAGGTGAGCCGGCAGGCGCAGGCGGTGTTCGACCCACCCAGCCTGGTCGGCGCCTTCGATCTGGCCATCAAGGAGATCGCCGCGCGAGAGAGCCGCGATGTGGCCCACAACGTCGCGGTACTCGACGAGATCGCCGCAACACCCGCCCCGATCCAGACTGCGCTCTAGAACCGGCCGTCAGGCCGCCCAGTAGGCCTGCGCCTTGATGGATTTGCGCGGGATCCCGTACTCCTCCCGGAATACCCGCGCCACCGCCCGAGTGGTGCGGTTGTCGCAGGCGACCCAGCCGAAGTGGTCGGAGGCGTCGAACGCCGATGCGCTGACGGCTTCGAGCAGACCATCCTGGGCGCGGTCCACCCAGGTGATCTCGGCGTCACCGGTGACCGGGAGTTCACGGTCGTCGTCGTGCCCGGCTTCCAGGAAGACGCGGGCCGGAGCGTCGCCGATCGCGTCCAGCAGAGAATTGATGGCAGGCAGCGAGGCGGTGTCGCCGACGATGACGTACCCCGCCGGCGCCGGCTCGGGCAACGCGAAGTCGCTGCCGAGGACCGTCACCTCCAGGACGTCGCCGGGCTGGGCCGCCGCGGCCCAGCCAGTGGCGATGCCGTCGTGCATGGCGAAATCGATGTCGACGGTTCCGGCCTGCGGATCGGGATTGACCAGCGTGTAGCCCCGCTGATGAGCCTTGCCGCCATTGGGAAACCAGCCCCGCACCCACATCGTCGGGTGGACGTGCTGTTCGGCGAGCAGCCGCTGGGCGCGGAAATGCAGTCTCAGGTAGTTCGGCGTGAACTCGGTAGCGCCGGTCACCGTCAGCTCGTAATCTCCGCCCCGCCAAAGCTTGACCAGGGCTCCTTCCAACCCGCGCGACGCCTTCTGCTCGCCCATGTGCACCTCCCGAAGTTCCCGTTCGTTAGGTAAGCATACCCTAACTACAAGATCAGGAGCGGACGCGCGTGAACCGGTGCAGCAACCAGGCCGCCGGAATGGTGAACACCATCGTGAGCACGAACAGGTTGAACATCGACCCGGTGTAGACCGGATCCCGCATCACCTCGACCATGACCAGTTCCATGATCATCAGGTGGATCAGGAAGATCTCGTACGAGATCTCACCGAGAAAGACCATCGGCCGCGAACCCAGAAACCGGTTGTACCAACCGCGGTCGCCGAGCGCGGGCGGCGCCACCAGCAAGGCCGCGATCACCGCGTAGAAAAACGTCTTGACCAACGCCTCGCTCAACTTGGCGGGCGACGTCGTCGGCTCCCCCGCGAGCGGCGTCGACGCGATGAAATAACACACCACCGCCAACGGCACACACACCATGGCGTAGCCGCGCACTTTCAGCTGCCCCAGCACCGTCAGTGCCATCCCCGCCACGAACCAGGCCATGTACGTGGGCAGCCACAGCCGCGCTCCGTCAGGCAGGCCGGTGGAAACGTGCACGATCGTCAGCCATATCGGCGACACCGCGGCCAGCACCGCCAGGCCGAAGAACAGCAGCCCCGGCCGCCAGCGCCGCCGGCACAACACCACCAGCAGCAGATAAGCCACCAGCGGCAATGCAACGTAGAACGCCGCCTCCACCGCCAGGCTCCACATCTGGGTCAGCCCCTGATGCAGATAGGCGAACAGATAGTTGTCCGTGTAGATCTGGGACAGCGTCAGATTGCGGAACAGGCCCATCCAGGTGTGGCCAGGGTTCGGGCCCGCGGTGCGAAAGTGGTACAGCAGGTAGGCGATCAGCACCGTCACCACATAAGCCGGCATGATCCGCCGGACCCGGTGCCATGCGTAACGGCGGACGGACGGCGGTGTGGCGGCGGTGGCCGCGGCTGGATCTGATTCGCGGCTCGCCGCGGCGACCCAGGGCCGGAACAACAGAAAACCGCTGAGCACGAAGAAGATCGGCACACCTATCTCGGCCCGCGAATACACCAGCCCGAGATAGCCCTGCCCGTACTTGCCGGTCGTGTAGGCCGCGTGGGTCAGCACCACCAGAATGGCGGCCACCGCGCGGATCCCGGTCAGTGACGCGACCCGCGAGGACCCCGGACCCCCGGAGGCCACCGCGTCTACCGACTCGAGGCCACCCTGATCCGACGGCTCCTTCACGCTTCCGGAGACCGTCACTTGGTCTTCCGGTGCGGCTTCCCCGAGCGGTCGCGGTGATCAGGACGGCCCTTGTACTCACGCCGCGGCCCACGGTCGGCGCGTTCGACGTGCTCCGGCTCCAGATTGATCAGCATGCCCGAGATGCGAGTGTTCTCCAGCGCTTTGAGCGTCTTGCTGGGCAACTTCTCGGGCAGCTCGACCAGCGAGTAGTCGCCGCGGATGGTGATGTGACCGAACTCGTTGCGGTGCAGACCGCCCTCGTTGGCAATAGCGCCCACGATGTGGCCCGGCCCGACCTTGTGCCGCTTGCCCACCGAGATCCGGTACGTCGCCAGGCCTTCGGGTCGCGGACGCTCCTTGCGCGGGGGCCGATCATCCCGGTCGCGATCCCGCTCTTTGCGCTTCTCCGGCGGCGGCTCGGTCATCAGGAACTGTTCGCCGTTGCGCGATTGCAACGCGAGCGCCGCGGCGATATCGACCATCGGCACGTCGTTCTCGCGCTCGAAGTCCTCGATGATCCGGCGAAACAACTCCAGCCCGTCGGCGTTGAGCGAGTCGGTGATCGAGTCACGGAACTTGGCCACCCGCTGCGCGTTGACATCGTCGACGCTGGGCAGCTCGGCCTCGATGACCTTCGACCGGGTGTGCTTCTCGATCGACTTGAGCAGGTGGCGCTCACGCGGGGTGACGAAAAGCAGTGCATGTCCGGAACGGCCGGCCCGGCCGGTGCGGCCGATGCGGTGCACATAGGACTCGGTGTCGTGCGGGATGTCGTAGTTGACGACATGCGAGATCCGTTCGACGTCCAGGCCGCGGGCAGCGACATCGGTGGCGACCAGGATGTCGATCGTGCCGTCCTTGAGCGCGGCGATCGTGCGCTCGCGCTGGGCCTGGTTGATATCGCCGTTGATGGCCGCAGCCGCGAAACCGCGGGCCTTGAGCCGCTCGGCGACCTCCTCGGTGGCCTGCTTGGTGCGGACGAACACGATCATCGCGTCGCCCTCTTCGACCTCGAGCACCCGCGTCAGCGCGTCCAGCTTGCGCGCACCGGCCACCTGGATGAACCGCTGCGTGATGTTCTCGGCGGTGGCGGTCTTGGCCTTGACCGTGACCTCGACCGGATTGTGCAGGTATTTGGTGGTGATCTTCCGGATGGCCGGCGGCATGGTGGCCGAGAACAGCGCCACCTGCTTGTACTCCGGAGTGTCGGCGAGGATCCGCTCGACCTCTTCGGCGAAGCCCATGGTGAGCATCTCGTCGGCCTCGTCGAGCACCAGGTAGTCCAGGTTCGACAGATCCAGGGTGCCGCGCTCGAGGTGGTCGATCACGCGGCCCGGGGTACCCACCACCACCTGCGCACCGCGCCGCAACCCGGACAGCTGCACGGTGTAGGACGCGCCGCCGTAGATGGGCAGCACGTTGACCGCGGGCAGATGCGCGCCGTACCGGCCGAATGCCTCCGCTACCTGCAATGCCAACTCACGAGTCGGGGCCAGTACCAGTGCCTGGGTGGCCTTGCTCGACGTGTCGATCTTGGACAGGATCGGGATGGCGAAAGCCGCGGTCTTGCCGGTACCGGTCTGAGCCAGGCCGACCACGTCGGAGCCGGCCAGCATCGCCGGAATGGTCGCGGCCTGGATCGCCGAAGGCGACTCGTAGCCGACATCAGTGACTGCCTTCAACACCGCAGGGTCAATCTGCAGGTCGGCAAACGTTGGGGCGGTATCCCCCGAATCCGGTTCTGGCGAGCTCATCGGTTCAGAAGTCTAGTGCCAATCGACGGGAATCCCGGCCGCGCGCCTGCACAAACCCGCCGCGGGGTCGCGGTAGGTTGCCCAACTGTGAAACGGGTCGCAGTGTTCGCGATGGCTCCCGGGGTCGTCTTGACGGCCGTGCTCACGCTCGCAGGGTGCGGATCGGGCGATTCCACGGTCTCGAAAACCCCCGAGGCCAGCGTCAATCCAGCGCCGGTCCAGGCATCGAAACCTGCCGCGAAGGCCGCCCCCACGACGGCACCACCGGCGGCCGACCCGTGCGCGGTGAACCTGGCCGCCCCCGAGATCGCCAAGGCCGTCTCCGAATTGCCCCGCGACCCCCGCAGCAATCAGGCCTGGAGCCCCGAACCGCTGGCGGGCAACTACAACGAGTGCGCGCAGCTGTCGGCGGTGATCGTCCGGGCCAACACCAACTCCGAACACCCCAACACCCGCGCCGTGTTGTTCCACCTCGGCAAGTTCATCCCCACGGGCGTGCCCGACACCTACGGCTTCAACGGCATCGACAAGACGGGCAGCACCGGTGACACCGTGGCCCTGCAGTACTCCGGCGGACTCCACGGGCTGGCCAGCACGGTGAAGTTCCGCTGGAACGGCGGCGGCGTGGAGTTGATGGGCAACGTGGGCTAGCGCCTTCTTGGCGAGAAGTGTCGGGGCGCTGACCTACAGTGGCACCGTGTTCGTCACCGACGAAGGCGCGTCGGGGCCGACGGTCATCTACAGCGCGTCGGACCTGGCTGCGGCCGCCCGCTGTGAATATGCCCTGCTGCGCTCGTTCGACGCGCGGCTGGGTCGAGGCCCCGCGGTGTCATCTGATGACGAATTGCTTGCCCGCACAGCAGAACTCGGCGACGAGCACGAGCAGCGCCACCTCGAACAGCTACGAGCTGACGCATCACCGTCTGGGGTGACGGTAATCGGCCGGCCCGCCTACACGGTGGCCGGGCTGACATCGGCGGCCGCGGCCACCCTCGACGCGGCACAACGTCGGGATCCGGTGATCTACCAGGCGGCGATGTTCGACGGCCGCTTCGCCGGATTCGCCGACTTCCTGATCTGGGACGGCGCCCGGTACCGGCTGCGGGATACCAAACTGTCCCGGTCGGTGAAGGTCGAGGCGCTGCTGCAGCTCGCCGCCTACGCTGACGTGCTGGCCCGCGCCGGAGTCCCGGTAGCCGACGAGGTCGATCTGGTCCTCGGCGACGGCGCGGTGTCCAGCTACCGCGTCGACGAGCTCCTGGCGGTGTACCGGCCGCGGCGCGGCGCGCTGCAGGCACTGCTCGACGGGCATCTCGCCGCCGGTAGCGCCGTGTCCTGGTCCGACGAAAGTGTGCGGGCGTGTTTCGGCTGCCCGGAATGCGAGCAGCAGATTCGCACCACCGATGACCTCTTCCTGGTCGCCGGAATGCGGGCGAACCAGCGCGCCCGGCTCATCGATGCCGGCATCACCACCACCCATCAGCTGGCCGGCCATACCGGCGCGGTACCCGGGCTGGCCCAGCGCATGGTGACGACACTGACCGGTCAGGCCCGGTTGCAGGTGGCGCCGCGGGTGGAAGCCAAGCCGCCGTATGAAGTCGTCGATCAACAACCGCTGATGCTGCTGCCGGATCCGGACAAGGGAGACCTGTTCTTCGACTACGAGGGCGACCCTTTGTGGACCGTCAACGGGCACGAGTGGGGTCTGGAATATCTGTGGGGTGTCCTCGGGGCGGAGGGCAATTTTCAGCCGTTCTGGGCCCATGACCGGGCCAGTGAACGTCAGGTGCTCATCGATTTCCTGGATCTGGTCCGCAAGCGCCGCAAGCGTTTTCCCAAGATGCACATCTACCACTACGCGCCGTATGAGCGCAGCACCCTGCTGCGGCTCGCCGGCCGCTACGGGGTCGGCGAGAACGATGTGGACGACCTGCTGCGCAACGGCATCCTCGTCGACCTTCTTCCGTTGGTACGCAAGAGCATTCGGGTCGGCACCGAGAACTACAGCATCAAGTCGCTGGAGCCGTTGTACATGGGGACCGAACTGCGCGACGGTGAAGTCACCAAGGCCACCGATTCGATCACCGAGTATGCGCGCTACTGCACGCTGCGCGAGGCCGGTGAGCACGACGAGGCGGCCACCGTGCTCAAGGAGATCGAGGAGTACAACCGCTACGACTGCCATTCCACGCACCGGCTGCGGGACTGGCTGATCACCCGGGCGTTCGAAGCCGGCGTCCCGCCGCGCGGCCCCCAACCGGTACGCGACGGCGCACCGATCGAGAAGGCCGACGCCACCGATCGCAAGCTGCTCAAGTTCGCCGGCGACGGAGTCCAACCACGAACAGCTGAGCAGCAGGCGGTGGCGCTCGTCGCCGCGGCCCGCGGTTTCCACAAGCGTGAGGACAAGCCGTTCTGGTGGGGCCATTTCGACCGGCTCAACAATCCGGTCGACGAATGGGCCGACAGCACAGGTGTTTTCGTTGCGGAACAGGCGCAGGTCGTCACCGACTGGCACACCCCGCCGCGTGCCCGCAAACCGCAACGGCAGGTCCTGCTGACCGGCGCCATCGACGCCGGCGAACTGAGCACCGAGGTGTACGCGCTGTACACCCCGCCGGCACCGGCCGGCCTGTCCGACGACCCGGACCGGCGCGGCTTCGGCAGCGCGACCGTCGTCGGCTGCGACAACCCGGAGGCACCCACCGAGGTGCTGATCACCGAACGCCAACCCAAGGACGGCGACACCTTCGCCCAGGTGCCGTTCGCACTGACCCCCGGGCCACCAGTCAACACCCGCCCCCTGCAGGCATCCATCGACAGCACCGCCACCACCGTCGCCGCGGGTCTGCCGAACCTGCCCGCCGACGCGGTGACCGACATCCTGCTGCGTCGCCCGCCACGCACCGTCAGCGGCCGGACGCTGCCCCGCACCGGTGAGACCGCAGCCGATATTACGGCGGCCCTGCTGGATCTGGATTGCTCCTACATCGCGGTGCACGGACCGCCCGGCACCGGCAAGACCCATACCTCGGCGCAGATCATCGCCCGGCTGGTCAACGAAAACCGTTGGCGCATCGGCATCGTCGCGCAGTCCCATGCGGTGATCGAGCATCTGCTGGAGCAGGTGCTCGACGCCGGAGTGGACGCGGTCCAGGTCGCCAAGAAGCGCAAGGTCGCCGACCCGCGGTGGACCGCGATAGGCGAAAACCACTATCCCGCGTTCATCGCCGACCATCCCGGCTGCGTGATCGGTGGTACCGCATGGGATTTCGCAAATGAGACGCGAGTGCCGCGGCAGTGCCTCGATCTACTGGTGCTCGAGGAAGCCGGCCAGTTCAATCTCGCCAACACCATCGCTGTGGCGCCGGCCGCGCGCAATCTGCTGCTACTGGGCGACCCGCAACAGCTCCCCCAGGTCTGTCAGGGCACCCATCCGGCACCGGTCGACGATTCCGCGCTGGGCTGGCTGGTCGAGGGAGCACACACACTGCCGGCCGAACGCGGTTACTTCCTGGATCATTCGTTCCGGATGCATCCGGCGGTATGCGGGCCGGTGTCGCGACTGTCCTATGACGGCCGGCTGCGCTCGCACGAAAAGGTCAGCGCGGCACGCAAACTCGACGATGTCGCACCCGGCGTGCGCGTGCTCGAAGTGCCGCATCTGGGCAACTCGACCGACAGTCCGGAAGAGGCCGGGGCGATCGTCACGGCCATCACCGGCCTGCTGGGCACCACCTGGACCGACGAGTACGGCAGCACACCGCTGGGGCAGGACCACATCCTGGTGGTCACCCCCTACAACGCGCAGGTGACGACGGTGCGTCGGGCACTCGACGCAGCGGGTCTGACCGACGTGCAGGCAGGCACCGTGGACAAGTTCCAGGGCAGGCAGGCGCCCGTGGTGTTCGTGTCGATGACGGCGTCCTCGGCCGCCGACGTGCCCCGCGGAATCGGATTCCTGTTGAACCGCAACCGCCTCAACGTGGCGATCAGCCGGGCCAAGTACGTCGCCTATATCGTGCGCTCACCGCAGCTCACCGACTATCTGCCCGGACAGCCGGACAGCCTGATCGCACTCGGCGCGTTCCTCGCCCTGACCGATTACGACGGTCTGAGCCTGTGATACACCCGACCCGTGACTGAAACGCTTACCGAAACGCTTGCCGGAATCGTCGGTTCCGGCTATGTCACCACCGATCCCGACGTGCTGGACGGCCGCTGTGTCGACCACACGGGGCGTTACCGCGGACAGGCTGCGGCTCTGGTCCGACCCGGCACGGCCGACGAAGTGGCCGCGGTGCTGCGCGCCTGCCGCGACGCGGGAGCGTGTGTCACGGTGCAGGGCGGCCGCACCTCGCTGGTGGCCGGGACGGTGCCGGAGAACGACGACGTCCTCCTGTCGACCGAGCGGCTCACCGAGATCGACGCAGTCGACACCGTCGAGCGGCGGGTCAGCGTCGGCGCCGGGACACCGCTGGCCGCAGTGCAGCGAGCCGCCGCGGCGGCCGGACTCGTGTTCGGCGTCGACCTGGCCGCACGCGAATCGGCGACGGTGGGGGGCATGGCCTCCACCAATGCCGGCGGCCTGCGCACCGTCCGTTACGGCAACATGGGCGAGCAGGTGATGGGGCTGGACATCGCGCTGCCCGACGGGTCGGTGATCCACCGGCACAGCCACGTGCGCCGCGACAACACCGGCTACGACCTGGCCGCACTGTTCGTCGGCGCCGAAGGCACCCTCGGGGTGATCACCGCCCTGGACCTGCGACTGCACCCCACCCCCACCCACCGCGTCACCGCGATCTGCGGATTCGCCGACCTGGACACACTGGTCGACGCCGGGCGCATCTTCCGCGACCTCGACGGCATCGCCGCCCTGGAACTGATCGACGCCCGGGCCAGTGCGCTGACCGCCGAGCGCCTGGGCGTGGCCGCCCCGGTCGAGGGCGCCTGGCAGTTGCTGATCGAATTGGCCGCAGACAGCGACCAGACCGAACGCCTGGCCGACGCGCTGGAAGGCGCCGCCATCTGCGGCGAACCCGCTGTCGGCGTCGACACGGTTGCCCAGCAGCGCCTGTGGCAGGTGCGCGAATCAGTGGCCGAGGTGCTCGGATTGTTCGGCCCGCCACTGAAATTCGACGTCTCCCTACCGTTGTCGGCGATCCGCGGCTTCGCCGATGCAGCCACCGAATTGATCGCCGGCCATGCACCCGACGCCATTCCGGTGCTGTTCGGCCACATCGGTGAGGGCAACCTGCACCTGAACGTGCTGCGCTGCTCCACCGACGCCGAGCCGGGACTGTACGCCGCGATGATGACGCTGATCGCCGAGCACGGGGGCAACGTCAGCTCCGAACACGGCGTGGGTTCACGCAAGCGCGATTACGTGGCGATGTCTCGCACCGACGCCGACATCGCGGCCATGCGCACCGTCAAAGCCGCATTCGATCCGGGCGGCTACCTCAATCGCGCTGTGCTGTTCGCTCGTCCCGCTCGGCCATGAACTCGGCGTAGATGTTCTCCCACTTCTCGGGGTCCTCAGCCAGCGGCAGCAACCGGAACGAATCGGTCACCGCATCGTCGCCGTCACCGTCGACGCGGTCATGGCTCACGGTGAACTCGACATAGTCGTCGTCATCGTCGTCGCGGGGGTCGAGATAGGGCTCCGGGCTCGGCGCGACCGTGGGCTCGGCGCCGAACCCGAGCAGGAACAACGCCGCCACCACACCGAACAGCGCAACGAACGCAGGCAGCAGCATGGACTGCGACATCGCCGCGGCGAACGGCTCGTGCAGGAACTCCGGCAACTCGGCCACTGCACCCTCACCACGAGGCGCAGCACTTGCCGCACCCGGCAGTTCCGCGCCGATCCGCTGCGTCATGTACGCCGCGATCCCGGCGCTGCCGAGCACCGACCCGACCTGGCGCGTCGCGTTGTACACACCGGATCCGGCGCCGGCCAGGTCCTGCGGCAGGTTGCGCGTCGCGGTGGCCGCCAACGGAGACCAGATGAACGCCATGCCGATGCCCATGACCAACTGCGGCAGCAGCAGCCGCCAGATCGGCGTCGTCGGCGTCATCTCGAACGCCAGCCAGGTCAGCCCGATCGCGATCGCCGAGAAACCGAACCCGATCACCGGTGTCGGATGTGCCCGGTCGACGATGCGGCCCACGACCGGCGCCAACACGCCGCTGGCGATCGCGGTCGGAGCGGTCAACAACGCCGAACGGATCGGCGACAGCCCGCACACGGTCTGCGCGTAGAACATCAACGGCAGGATCATCGCCGTCACCGCGAACCCGACCGTCGCGACGCCGACATTCGCCAGGCTGAAGTCGCGATCCTGGAAGATCCGTAACGGGATCAACGGCTCGCTCGTGTTGACCGCCTGCCAGCACACGAACGCCACCATCACCGCGATACCGACCGCTCCGGTGGCCCACACCCACGGTGCCCAGTCCCGCGACTGGCCCTCCTGCAGCGCGAACACGATCAGGAACATGCCGACGCCGGACAGCACCACGCCGAGGACGTCGAACCGGTGGAGTTGGGTGGGCAGCACCGGCACCAGCCAGACCGCGAGGGCGAGGCCGAGGATCCCGATCGGCACGTTGACGAAGAAGATCCACTGCCAGCCCAGCCCACCGACCAGGACGCCGCCGGCCAGCGGTCCGACCAGGGTGGCCACCCCGGCGGTCGCACCCCACACGCTCATCGCCACGCCGCGCCGCTCCGGCGGGAAGATGCGGGTGATCGTCGACAGAGTCTGCGGGGTCAGCAGGGCCGCCCCGATGCCCTGCACCACGCGGGCCGCGATCAGCATCCCGAGGCTGCCGGCCAGACCGCACCACAGCGAGGCGGCCGTGAACACCGCCAGGCCGGCCAGATAGAGGTTCTTGGGCCCGTACACATCGCCCAGCCGTCCCGCGACGAGCAGCGGCACTGCATAGGCGAGCAGGTACGCGCTGGTGACCCAGATGACGCCGTCGTAGTCGGCGCCGAGCTGCTCCATGATCGTCGGGTTGGCGACCGCGACGATCGTCGCGTCGACCAGGATCATGAAGAAGCCGACCATCATGGCCCACAGCGCGTTCCACGGATTCTCCGGACGCGCGGGCACACTGCCCTGCGGGCTCGGGGTGCGGGCGTTCAGCGCTGGAGACATGTCGAATGTGGTGGGTTGGGCCTGGGTCCGACCTTTGTTGGGTTGTTGGTGGGCGCAGCCGACGCTACCCGGGAGCGGGTCAGGCCGGTTCGACAACCGCCCCTGGAGCTACGTCGAGTGAGTCGCCTGAGTATTCGCCGAGGTCGTCGTCGCCGTTACGCAGACCGACCACCAGCAGCGCCACCAAGGCGATCGCCATTCCCGCCGTCATCACCCACGACAGCGCCAACGCACCATTGCCCAGCGCCCCGATCGCGGGTGCCACCGCGGCACCGAGGCCGAACTGCGCCGCGCCCAGCAGCGCGGCGGCCGTCCCGGCAGCGTCGGGATGCCGCGACAGCGCCACCGCCGGGGCATTGGGGAGCACCAGACCCATCCCGGCCAGGATCGCCAGCACGGGAACGACGAACGCGGCCAGCCCGCCCACGTGCGCGACGGTCAGCACGACGAACACCACCCCGGCAAGGGTCGACCAGCCCAGTGCCGCCACCGTGATGGCCTGTGGCGAGAACCGGCGTAGCAGTACGACGTTGAACTGGGTGGAGCCGATCAGCGCGACCGCGCCCGCCGCGAACACCAGCGCGAATGCCTGCTGGTCCAGGCCGTAGTCGCCCTGCAGGACGAACGGCGCCGCCGAGATGTAGGCAAACAGTCCGGACATGCCCAGAGCGGCGACCAGAACGAGAATGACGAATCGCGCGTCACGCAGAAGCTCGGCGTAGGTGCCGACGATTCCACGCACCGCCAGTGGGCGGCGGTGCGAAACCGGCAACGTCTCGGGTAGGGCGAGCGCCGCCATCGCCAACAGACCTCCGGCCACCACCACCAGTGCGACGAAGACCCAGTGCCAGGACCCGTGCAACAACACGGCCGCCCCCAGCGACGGGGCCAACACCGGGGCGACCCCGAGCACCAGCATCAACCGCGACATCACCGTGGCCGCCACCGTGCCGCTGAACAGATCACCGACCACGGCGATGGCCACCACCGAGGCCGCCGCCGCACCCATGCCCTGCAGACCGCGAGCCACCCCGAGCGTCACGATGTCGGGCGCCAGCACACACAGCACCGAGGCCACCATGTGCAGCACGATGCCCGCCATCAACGGGCGCCGGCGTCCCAGCGAATCCGACAACGGGCCGACGATCAGCTGCCCCAGGGCCAGACCGGCCAGAGTTCCGGTGAGTGTCAACTGCGACACCGAGGAGGAGACCGAGAGCTCCTCGGCGATCCGCGGCAACGCCGGCAGGTACATGTCGATGGTGAGCGGGCCCAGCGCCACCAGGGCGCCAAGGACGAGAATCATCCGGATCCGGCCCGGCATCCGACTGTGCGCAGCTACCGATGTCGTCTGGTCCACGTCGGGCGATGATGCCATGAAGCTGAACAGCCCCGCATCTCGGTTTTTTGTTCCCGTGACAGCCGTCACCCTCGGGCACCGGCAGCCTGTCGTCGTTCGTTCTCCCTGCGTCAGGCCACGGGTTAGCCTGGCAACCAACGATGGGTTCACAACTGGGAGGCCCCGAAGTGTTTGCGCGGTCGAAGTCGCAACTACCGGCGAAGGTCGAGGAGACCGAAGACCCGAGTGCGGCGGCCAAGGTGCTGTCCCAACTGATCGAACGCAGCTCGCGCGTTCAGGCCCCCGCCGTCAAGGCCTACGTGGACCGGTTGCGCAGCCACCAACCCGATGCCACCCCGGCCGAGATCGTCACCCGACTGGAGAAGCACTATCTGGCTGCGGTGATGGCCAGCGGCGCCGCCGTCGGTTCGGCCGCCGCGTTCCCGGGCATCGGAACCCTGGCCGCACTGTCGGCCGTGGCCGGCGAGACGGTGGTGTTCCTGGAGGCCACATCGGTGTTCGTGCTCGCGGTCGCCGAGGTGCACGGCATCCCCGCCGAGCACCGCGAACGGCGCCGTGCGCTGGTGCTTTCGGTCCTCGTCGGCGAGGACAGCAAGCACGCCATCGCCGACTTGCTGGGCAGCGGGCGGACCAGCGGTGCGTGGCTGTCCGACGGCGCAGCAACGCTGCCGTTGCCCGCGGTCTCGCAGCTCAACTCCCGGCTGGTCAAGTACTTCGTCAAGCGGTATACGCTCAAGCGCGGTGCGATGGCTTTCGGCAAGATGCTGCCGGTGGGCATCGGCGCTGTCATCGGCGGGGTCGGCAACCGGCTGATGGGTAAGAAGATCGTTGCCAACGCCCGCCAGGCGTTCGGCGCGCCCCCGCCGCGGTGGCCCGCAACGTTGCATGTGCTGCCGTCCGCTAACCCCTAGGCCCATGGTGACCTCAGGTGGCGCTGAAAGGCGATAGCCTTTATGCGGCGGTCCAGCGGGGTCGACCGCCTACAGAAGAACACAAGCGGCAAGCCTCCTTGTGACGGCGAGCCGGACACAAGAATCGAGGCGAGTGTCTGCCGTGAGCAGTTCACCTTCACCATTCGGGCAGAACGAGTGGTTGGTCGAGGAGATGTATCGCAAGTTCCGCGAGGATCCCTCTTCGGTGGATCCGAGTTGGCACGAATTTCTGGTCGACTACTCCCCTGAGCCCACCACCGACAACACCGTCGCCAACGGTCAGGCGACCGCACCGGCAGCGCCTGCCGCCGCACCGCCAGCAACTCCCGCCCCGCCTGCGGCGCCCACACCGCCTGCGGCGCCCGCACCGGCGGCTGCGCCCGCCAAGGCTGCACCGGCCGCACCGGCCGCACCGGCCAAGCCGGCGAAATCGGGCCCCACACCTGCCGAAGGCGACGAGTCGCAGGTACTGCGCGGCGCCGCGGCGGCCGTCGTCAAGAACATGAACGCCTCGCTGGACGTGCCCACCGCGACGAGCGTGCGGGCCATCCCGGCCAAGCTGATGATCGACAACCGCGTCGTCATCAACAACCACCTCAAGCGCACCCGCGGCGGCAAGGTGAGCTTCACCCACCTGCTCGGCTACGCGATCGTGCAGGCGGTCAAGAAGTTCCCGAACATGAACCGGTACTTCGCCGAGGTCAACGGCAAGCCCGCCGCAGTCACACCGGGCCACACCAACCTGGGTCTGGCCATCGACCTACCCGGAAAAGACGGCAACCGCTCACTGGTCGTGGCTGCGATCAAACGTTGCGAAACAATGCATTTCGGCCAGTTCATCGCGGCCTACGAGGACATCGTGCGCCGCGCCCGCGACGGCAAGCTGACCGCCGAGGACTTCTCCGGCGTGACCATCTCGCTGACCAACCCGGGCACGATCGGCACCGTGCACTCGGTGCCGCGGCTCATGCAGGGCCAAGGCGCGATCATCGGCGCCGGCGCCATGGAGTACCCGGCCGAGTTCCAGGGCGCCAGTGAGGAACGCATCGCCGACCTGGGCATCGGCAAGCTGATCACCCTGACCTCGACCTATGACCACCGCATCATCCAGGGCGCGGAGTCGGGTGACTTCCTGCGCACCATCCACCAGTTGCTGCTGGACGACGAGTTCTTCGACGAGATCTTCCGCGAACTCGGCATCCCGTATGAGCCGGTGCGCTGGCGCGTCGACAACCCGGACTCCATCGAGCACAAGAACGCCCGCGTCATCGAGCTGATCGCGGCCTACCGCAACCGTGGCCACCTGATGGCCGACATCGACCCGCTGCGGCTGGACAACACCCGCTTCCGCAGCCACCCCGACCTCGACGTCAACACCCACGGGCTGACCCTGTGGGACCTGGACCGCGAGTTCAAGGTCGACGGGTTCGCCGGCAAGCAGTACAAGAAGTTGCGCGACGTGCTGTCGGTGCTGCGCGATGCCTACTGCCGCCACGTCGGTGTCGAGTACACCCACATCCTCGAACCCGAGCAGCAGCGCTGGATCCAGGAACGCGTCGAGGTCAAGCACGACAAACCGACCGTCGCGGAGCAGAAGTACATCCTGAGCAAGCTCAACGCCGCCGAGGCGTTCGAGACGTTCCTGCAGACCAAATACGTCGGGCAGAAGCGCTTCTCGCTGGAAGGCGCGGAGACCGTCATCCCGATGATGGACGCCGTGATCGACCAGTGCGCCGAGCACGCGCTCGACGAGGTCGTCATCGGCATGCCGCACCGCGGCCGGCTCAACGTGCTGGCCAACATCGTCGGCAAGCCGTACAGCCAGATCTTCACCGAGTTCGAGGGCAACCTCAACCCGAGCCAAGCCCACGGCTCCGGCGACGTGAAGTACCACCTCGGCGCATCCGGCAACTACATCCAGATGTTCGGCGAGAACGACATCCAGGTGTCACTGACCGCCAACCCCTCGCACCTGGAAGCCGTCGACCCGGTGCTCGAAGGCCTCGTCCGGGCCAAGCAGGATCTGCTGGACCCCGGCCGCGATGCCGACGGCTCCGGCGAGTACCCGGTAGTCCCGCTGATGCTGCACGGCGATGCTGCGTTCGCCGGACAGGGCGTCGTCGCCGAAACCCTGAACCTGGCGCTGCTCAACGGTTACCGGACCGGCGGCACGATCCACATCGTGGTCAACAACCAGATCGGGTTCACCACGGCGCCAACGGATTCACGCTCCAGCGAGTACTGCACCGACGTCGCCAAGATGATCGGCGCACCGATCTTCCACGTCAACGGCGACGACCCGGAGGCCTGTGCCTGGGTGGCACGGTTGGCAGTGGACTTCCGACAGGCGTTCAAGAAGGACGTCATCATCGACATGCTGTGCTACCGCCGCCGCGGACACAACGAGGGCGACGATCCGTCGATGACCCAGCCGTACATGTACGACGTCATCGACACCAAGCGCGGCTCCCGCAAGGCCTACACCGAATCTCTGATCGGCCGCGGCGACATCTCGATGAAAGAGGCCGAGGACGCCCTGCGCGACTACCAGGGTCAGCTGGAGCGGGTGTTCAACGAGGTCCGCGAGTTGGAGAAGCACGCCGCCGAGCCCAGCGAATCGGTCGAGGCCGACCAGCAGATCCCGCAGCGCCTCGCGACCGCGGTGGACAAGTCGCTGCTCGCCCGCATCGGCGACGCGCATCTGGCCCTGCCGGACGGATTCACCGTGCATCCGCGCGTCAAGCCGGTGCTGGAGAAGCGCCGCGAGATGGCCTACGAGGGCAAGGTCGACTGGGCATTCGCCGAGTTGCTCGCGCTCGGTTCGCTGATCTCGGAGGGCAAACTGGTCCGACTGTCCGGCCAGGACACCCAGCGCGGCACCTTCACCCAACGGCATTCCGTGATCGTCGACCGCAAGACCGGCGAAGAGTTCACCCCGCTGCAGCTACTGGCCACCAACACCGACGGCACCCCTACCGGCGGCAAGTTCCTGGTCTACAACTCGGCGCTGTCCGAATACGCCGCAGTGGGCTTCGAGTACGGCTACTCGGTGGGCAATCCCGACGCAATGGTGTTGTGGGAGGCGCAGTTCGGCGACTTCGTCAACGGCGCACAGTCGATCATCGACGAGTTCATCTCCTCCGGCGAGGCCAAGTGGGGCCAGCTTTCCGACGTCGTGCTGCTGCTGCCGCACGGTCACGAAGGACAGGGTCCCGACCACACCTCGGGCCGCATCGAGCGCTTCCTGCAGTTGTGGGCCGAAGGGTCGATGACCATTGCGGTGCCGTCGACCCCGGCCAACTACTTCCACCTGTTGCGCCGGCACGGCATGGACGGCATCCAGCGTCCGCTGATCGTCTTCACCCCGAAGTCGATGCTGCGCAACAAGGCCGCGGTCAGCGATATCCGCGACTTCACCGAGAACAAGTTCCGTTCGGTACTGGAGGAGCCCGCCTACACCGACGGTGAAGGCGACCGCGAGAAGGTCCGTCGCATCGTGCTCTGCAGCGGCAAGATCTACTACGATCTTGCCGCCCGCAAGGCCAAGGACAACCGCGAAGATGTGGCGATCGTGCGGCTCGAGCAGCTCGCCCCGCTTCCGCGGCGCCGGCTGGCCGAGACGCTGGACCGCTACCCGAACGCCACTGAGAAGTTCTGGGTGCAGGAGGAGCCGGCCAACCAAGGCGCCTGGCCGTCACTCGGCCTGACGCTGCCCGAGGTACTGCCGGATTACTTCACCCCGATCAAGCGGATCTCGCGCCGTGCGATGTCGGCTCCGTCCTCGGGGTCGTCGAAGGTGCATGCCGTCGAACAGCAGGAGATCATCGACGAGGCGTTCGGTTAGACGCCAGATCAACGAAATGGTCGCTGCCGCACGCTGGTAGCGACCATTTCGCTTATTTCGACGCGGGTTTCGATCAGGGTGCGCGCAACGGTGGGCTCAGCGTCGGGCGGTGACTAGACAACTAGGGTGACTCTGACGCCCGTCGCCGTACCCACCCAGACCAGCCCGACGACGCCCGCCACCCGCAGCACGGTGCGCACCGCGGTCCTGGCCAGCGTGCTCGGGACGACGATCGAGTGGTACGACTTCTTCCTGTACGCCACTGCTGCGAGTCTGGTGTTCAACCACACCTTCTTCCCGGACCAGAGCTCATTCGTCGGCACGATGCTGGCGTTCGCCACGTTCGCAGTCGGGTTCGTCGTCCGGCCCATCGGCGGCTTCGTGTTCGGCCACATCGGCGACCGGATCGGTCGCAAACGCACGCTGGCCCTGACCATGCTGTTGATGGGCGCGGCCACCGCCCTGATGGGTGTGCTGCCCACCGCGGCACAGATCGGCGTGCTCGCCCCGATCCTGTTGCTGGTGCTGCGCGTGGTGCAGGGATTCGCCCTCGGCGGCGAGTGGGCGGGCGCGGTGCTGCTGGCCGTCGAACACAGCCCCCGGCATCGTCGCGGGCTGTTCGGCAGCATCCCGCAGGTCGGGCTGGCGCTGGGCCTGGCCCTGGGCACCGGGGTGTTCGTGCTGCTGCAGCTGGGGCTGTCGGCCGAGGAGTTCCAGACCTACGGGTGGCGGATCGCGTTCCTGTTCAGTGTCGTGCTGGTGATCTTCGGAGTCGTGGTGCGGTTCCGGGTGGCCGAGACGCCGGCGTTCGAGGAATTGCGCCGCGAGGACAAGCGGTCATCGGTGCCGATCCGGGAGATCTTCCGGCCCCCGGCGCTGCGCTCGACCGTGCTGGGCCTGCTGTCGCGGTGGGGCGAGGGCGCCGCGTTCAACACCTGGGGTGTGTTCACCATCGCGTACGCCACCACCACGCTGCATCTGGGCAAGGTGCCGGTGCTGATCGTGGTGACCGCGGCGGCGCTGCTGATGGCGGTGCTGCTGCCGGTGTCGGGCCTACTTGCCGACCGGTTCAGCCCGAAGGCGGTCTATGCGTCGGGTATCGCCGCCTACGCCGTCGTCGTCTTCCCCGCGTTCGCTTTGTTCAACACCGGCAGCATCACGGCCTATGCGGTGGGAATGTTGTTGGCGTTCGGCGTCATTCACGCCTGGTTCTACGGCGCGCAGGGCACGCTCTACGCCTCGTTGTTCCCGACGCGCACCCGCTACACCGGGTTGTCCACGGTGTATCAGCTCTCCGGCGTCTACGCCTCCGGTCTCACCCCACTGATCCTCACGGCCCTGATCGCCGCGGGCGGCGGGGCTCCCTGGCTGGCGTGCGGCTATCTGGTGGCCACCGCGGTGATCAGTGTCATCGCCACCCTGTTGCTGCGGCCCGAGCACTGATCAGCAGGCTCAACACGTCAGTACCAGTGGGCCCGCGTCGGTGATCGCTACGGTGTTCTCGGTGTGGGCGGTACGGGAACCGTCGGCGGATCGGATGGTCCAGCCGTCGCGGTCGAAAACGATGCGGTCGGTGCCGGCGGCGAACCACGGTTCCAGCGCCAGCGTCATGCCGGCCCGCAGCTTCATGCCGCGGCCGGGCTTACCGCGATTCGGCACATGCGGGTCCTCGTGCATGGTCCGGCCCAGTCCGTGCCCACCGAATTCGAGGTTGACCGGGTATCCGTAATCGGCGGCAACGGCGCCGATGGCGGCCGAGACGTCGCCGAGCCGGTTCCCTGGGCGCGCGGCGGCGGTGCCGGCGGCCAGCGCCTCCTCGGTGGCGCGCACCAACCGCACGTCGGCCGCCGCGGGTGTCCCGACGATCACGGTGCGGGCCGCATCGGCGACCCAACCGTCGATGGACACCGCGAAGTCCATGGTGAGCACGTCGCCGTCGGACAGCCGGTAATCGTGCGGAAGGCCGTGCAGCACAGCATCGTTGACCGACAGGCAGATGACATTGCGAAAAGGGCCACGGCCGAATGAGGGGGCGTAGTCCCAGTAACACGACTCGGCACCGCGGTGCTCGACCATGTCACGGGCGTGGAGTTCGAGGTCGAGCAGGTTCACCCCGACATCGGCGAGCCGGCTCAACTCGGCGAGCACCTCGGCCACGAAGCGCCCGGTGACGCCCATGCGCTCGATCTCGTCGGCAGTCTTCAACTCGATCATGTCGGACCCCTTTTCGGTATTTAAATACCAACCCTAGCGGTATACAAATACCGGCGCTACCGTGGTGACGTGGTCCGCACTCCGCTGAGCCCCGAGCAAGTCGCCGCAGGCCGCCGACTCGGTGCCGCATTGCGCACCGCACGCGGCGCCCGCACTCTCGACGATGTCGCCCGCTCCGCAGGCATCTCCCCCGAGACCCTGCGCAAGATCGAGACCGGCCGCCTCCCCTCCCCGGCGTTCGGCACCATCATCGGCCTGAGCGACGCCCTCGGAGTCCCACTGGAGGAGCTGGCCGAGGTGTGGCGGCCCGCGGTGGCCGCGGCAGCCTCGTAGCCCATGGACTCCCCGGACTACGGATTCGACGGCGACTTCAACAAGGTGTCCGCGCGCACCCAGATCGCGATCTTCTGCGGCGTACTCACCGGACTGCTGAGCACGGCGATCGTCAACGCCGGGCGCGGTCGACGCGGGACCGCCTGGCTCACAGGGGGTTTCGCGGCGCTGCTGGCGTCCACGGTGGCGTTGTTCGTGCACACCACGCGCCGCGGAAAGTTCGCGGTGTGGCGCGACATCCTCGACGACCAGGACCTGCGCGGCGATGAGACGCTTCTCGACCTCGGCTGCGGCCGCGGCGCGGTGCTGCATGCCGCGGCCAGACGACTGCCACGTGGACGCGCGCTCGGCGTCGATCTGTGGCGCGCCGATCAGACCGGCAATTCTCCGGAGCAGACGCTGGCCAATGCCGCGGCCGAGGGCGTCGCCGACCGGGTCGAGGTGCACACCGGCGACATGACCGCCCTGCCTTTCGACGATGCCAGCGTCGACGTCATCGTCAGCAGCCTGGCCATCCACAACATCCCCGATCGCGCGGGGCGATCACGTGCTCTCGATGAGGCTGCCAGGGTGCTGCGCCCGGGCGGCCGGCTGGCCATCGCCGATATCTGGGAAACCCGGCGCCATGCGGAGCGGTTGCGCGCCCGTGGCTGGCAGCATGTGCAGCGACGGAATCTAGGCTGGCGGATGTGGTGGGGCGGCCCCTACGTCGGGACCCACCTCGTGACAGCGATCAAGCCAGCCGACACAGACGGGACCGCGGGTACCGGGTAATGTCGACGCAAGTCGAACGACACAAGGGAGTGTTCTATGGAGGGCTTCGCCGGAAAGGTCGCCGTCGTGACCGGCGCCGGATCAGGCATCGGACAGGCGTTGGCCATCGAACTCGGCCGCTCCGGCGCCAAGTTGGCGATCAGTGACGTCGACACCGAGGGTCTGGCGGTCACCGAGGAACGTCTCAAGGCGATCGGCGCCGAGGTGAAGACCGACCGGCTCGACGTCACCGAACGCGAGGCCTTCCTGCTGTATGCCGACGCGGTCAAGGAGCACTTCGGCAAGGTCAACCAGATCTACAACAACGCCGGTATCGCGTTCACCGGCGACGTCGAGGTCAGCTCGTTCAAGGACATCGAGCGCGTGATGGACGTCGACTACTGGGGCGTCGTCAACGGCACCAAGGCGTTCCTGCCGCACCTGATCGCCTCCGGCGACGGGCATGTCGTCAACGTGTCCAGCTTGTTCGGCATCTTCTCGGTGCCCGGTCAGGCGGCCTACAACTCGGCCAAGTTCGCGGTCCGCGGTTTCACCGAGGCGCTGCGTCAGGAAATGATCGTGGCCAAGCATCCGGTCAAGGTGACGTGCGTGCACCCCGGCGGGATCAAGACCGCCATCGCGCGCAATGCCACCGCCGCCGAGGGGCTGGATCAGAAGGCGCTCGCCGAGTCCTTCGACAAGAAGCTGGCCAACACCACCCCGCAGCGCGCGGCCAAGATCATCCTCGAAGCCGTGCGCAAGAACAAGGCGCGCGTGCTCGTCGGGCCCGATGCCAAGATCCTCGACGTCATCGTGCGAATCACCGGCGCCGGGTACCAGCGCCTGTTCGCCTCGGCGGTCGGAAAGGCCATGCCGAGCTGACGCTAGTGGCCCAGCGGGTTCGCCTGGAGGAACTCATCGGCCACCGCAGCGGGGTCTTTGCCTTCGGTGACCTGCCTGCGCATATCGGCCAACGACCCGGTGTCGAGCACGCCGGCGATCTCGTTGAGCGCCAGGATCTGCCGCTCGTTGAGCGTGTTGCGGCGATAGAGCGGCACCACGTTCTCACCCCGGATCAATGCGGTCTTGTCGGCCAGCACGGTCAGGTCTGAGGGGATGGCCGGATCGGCCGTCGTCGACCAGGCCGCGTTGGTCTTCCCGGCGCGCAGTGCCGCGAACAGGCTTTTCCCATCAGGGAAACTGCCGGCCTCGGGGAGGGCGCAGGACCCCACTGTCTTCGGCATCTCGGCGCCGGCCACCGCACCCGGCCGGACCTTGGCACAGTTCCGCCGCAACGCGCTCAGATCCGTCCCGCCCCAGGATTCTGCCGTCGCCTCGGTAACCACGAGCGCGGGCTTGTCCTGCGCCGACATGGTGTAGTCACCGGCCGCGACACCTTCGGGCAGCGCGGACACCAGATCGCGGTAGACCTGCTCATCTGAGCGCGCCGTGGCCGCCGGATTGAGCTCGGTCAGGAACCGGCCGGTGAACCCTGGTTGCACCGTCACCGATCCGGAATCCAGCACACCCGGCGAGCCGTCGGTCTCGGTCACCGCCGCCGGGGCGCCGTAATAGCGCAGCGCCGCCGCGTAGAGATGACCGAGCAGCGCCGACTCGGGCGCCGGCCCAGCCCCGACCGTGAGCGCGGCGGGAGCCGAGTGGCCACAACCCGCTGACGCCAGCGCGAACAGCACCAGCAGCGCCGACGTCAGCATGCGGCGCATTCGTGAACTCAGGACTCTTCGGGGTCAACCGCCGCCGCGACCGCGGCCGCAACCGCAGGACCGACCCGCGGGTCCAGCGCGCTGGGCACGATGTGGTCGACCGCCAGATCGTCACCCACCACCGAGAAGATCGCCTCGGCAGCCGCCACCTTCATCTTCTCGGTGATCCGACGGGCACCAGCGTCCAGCGCACCGCGGAACACCCCGGGGAAGGCCAGCACGTTGTTGATCTGGTTCGGGAAGTCGCTGCGCCCGGTCGCCACCACCGCCGCATACTTGCGGGCGGCGTCGGGGTGGATCTCCGGATCCGGGTTCGACAGCGCGAAGACGATGCTGTTGGGCGCCATCGTCGCGATGAGCTCCTCGGGCACGACGCCTGCGGACACCCCGAGGAAGACGTCGGCACCGTCGAGCGCCTCGGCCACTCCGCCGGTGAGTTTGCGCGGGTTGGTCCGTCCGGCCAGCTCGGCCTTGAAGCTGTTGAGGTTGTCGCGGCCGGAGTGCACGATGCCCTGCGAATCGAGGACGACGACGTCGGTGATGCCCTTGTTCAGCAGGATGTTGGCGCATGCCACACCCGCGGCACCGGCGCCCGAGATGACCACACGCAACGAATGGATGTCACGCTCGAGCACCTTCGTGGCGCCCAGCAGCGCGGCGAGCACCACGATCGCCGTGCCGTGCTGGTCATCGTGCATGACCGGGCAGTCCAGCGCCTCGATGACGCGGCGCTCGATCTCGAAGCAGCGCGGAGCAGAGATGTCCTCCAGGTTCACCGCGCCGAACGTCGGACGCAGCCGGATCAGGGTTTCGACGATCTCGTCGGGATCTTTGGTGTCGAGCACGATGGGGATCGAGTTCAGCCCACCGAAGGACTTGAACAGCGCGCTCTTGCCCTCCATGACCGGCAGCGACGCCGCGGGGCCGATATCGCCGAGGCCCAGCACCGCTGTGCCGTCGCTGACCACCACGACCAGGCGGTTGGCCCACGTGTACTTGGCCGCGAGGGTGTGATCAGTGGCGATCGCCCGGCTCACCTGGGCGACGCCAGGGGTGTAGGCGATCGACAGCGCACGCTGGGTATCCAGCGGCTCCTTCAACTCGACCGAGAGCTTTCCGCCTTCATGGTGATCGAAGATCTCGGCGTCTTCGATGACAACTTGCGGGGTGCGCTCCGCTGACGAGCGCTCGGGCGAGGAGGCGACTGTACTTTCCGACACGGCGCAAGGGTACTTCAATGCCATTTCTCACATTGTCGGGTTCCCCGCTGGTGAGCGTTACTTAACAGTAACTGCGCGTAGCATTCGGTGTGCCGATCAGGTTGCTGCACACCGCGCAGGAAGGTCGCAGATCATGCCCTCATTCCGCGCCTTGCCGCCGGCTCTGCGCTCGACCGCAAGGACCCGGCCCGCCGACCCCGACGCCAAGTCGATCCACGTTCCGGTCGCCCGGGCCATGGTCGATTGCGGTGTCTACTGCGGCGGCGACCGATTACCCGGCAAATACACCCACGCCGCGGCGCTGAACAAGGTCCGTGAATTACAGGCAGCGGGTCAGAAAGCGTTCGTCTGGATCGGGCTACACGAACCCGACCAATTCCAGATGCAGGCGGTGGCAGACGTTTTCGGATTGCACGAGCTGGCCGTCGAGGACGCCGTGCATGCCCACCAGCGTCCCAAACTCGAGCGCTACGACAAGACCCTGTTCCTGGTGCTCAAGACAATCAACTATGTCGAGCACGAGTCGGTGGCACTCGCGCGCGAAATCGTCGAGACCGGCGAGATCATGATCTTCGTCGGTCCGGACTTCGTCGTGACCGTCCGTCACGGCGAACACGGCGGGCTGGCCGGCGTGCGTAAACGGCTCGAATCCTCGCCTGCCATCCTCAAACTCGGCCCGTTCGCGGTCATGCACGCGATCGCCGACCACGTGGTGGACAGCTACCTCGACGTGACCGATCTGATGGAGACCGACATCGACTCCATGGAGGAGGACATCTTCTCCCCCGGCACGCACACCAACATCGAATGCATCTACCTGCTCAAGCGGGAGGTCGTCGAAATGCGCCGTGCGGTGGCGCCGTTGACCCTCGCGCTGGCGCGGTTGCTCACCGACCACAACGACCTGATCTCGGTCGAGGTGCGCAGGTACATGCGCGACGTGCACGACCACAATGTGCAGGCCTCCGATCGCGTCACGAGCTACGACGAGATGCTCAGCTCGCTGGTGCAGGCCGCTCTCGGCAAGGTCGCCATGCAGCAGAACGTGGACATGCGCAAGATCTCGGCGTGGGTGGCGATCGCCGCGGTGCCGACCGCGATGGCCGGGATCTACGGGATGAACTTCGAGCACATGCCCGAATTACAGTGGACCTGGGGCTATCCCGCCGTGCTGGTGGCGATGGCCGTCATTTGCTTCGCGCTGCACCGCACGTTCCGCCACAACGACTGGCTCTAGCTCGGGCTCGCTGCCCTCCGGGTGGGATCGAGCACGTCCACCCCGTCGGTCCGCCAGGCCTCCCGCATCGCATCCGCCCCCTTCAGACGCACCCAGGCCGCTTCGGTCGCGGTGATCGGGGTGGCCGTGAACACGGTGACGGCGGACAACGGATCGGGCAGGGCCACGTCGCCGATATCGCCGGCACCCAACAGGAATGCACTGAACGGTCCGGAGTCGAACAACGGTGTCTCCAGGTCGATGAGCGCGTCGGCCTCCAGGACCAGCCCCTCCACCGCGGGCGCAGCGGCCAGGACGGCCAGTGATCGAGCCAGCCCGCCCGGCGTCGGCCCCCGCAGCGACAGCACCACCTCGGCCCGGGGACCGTGGATCGGATCGGAGACCAGCTCGGTCGGGTCGAACATCGGGTGACGCGAACAACCCAGCGTCACATAGTGATACAGATCCTGCCCACTACCGCCGCCGCGTAGATCCGGTCCGAACCGCAGGACGTCGATACGCTCGGTGCCCAGGAAGGTGACGCTGGCACTGACGGGCTCCGCGGTGATTCCCGCCACGTTGAAGTGCTCGCCCACAGCGGCGCGAACGGCGGCCAGGACGTCGATCACTCTTCTGTCGGTTCTCCGGCCACTTCGGCCGGCTCGGGTTCCGCGGCCGGCTCAGGTTCCGCGGCCGGCTCGGGTTCGGCGGCCGGCTCGGTGCGGGTCAGGTTCACCCCGGTTTCAGCGTCGAAGATCGCCAACTTCGAGGTGTCGAAAGCCAATTGGATCTGCTGACCGCCCGCCGCCGTGGACTCGGCGGACACCCTGGCCACGAACTCATTGGCACCGGCGCCCGAATCGGCAGCCAACTCGGCCAGCTGCGCCGCCTCGGCGCCGGCACCCTCGATGGTGAAATGAACGTACTTGTCGGCACCGAGTGACTCGACGATGTCGGCGCGCACCGGGAAGCTCAGTGCCCGGATCCGCGCGTACCCGTCGAGCAGCGACGCGTCTTCCAGGTGCTCGGGACGGATCCCGACGATGATGTTGTCCGGCTTGGGCTGACGCTCCAACAGGTCATGCACCTGCTGGGTCAGGGTGACGTCGCCGAACGGCAGCCTCACCCCGACGTCGGTGAATGTGGCCGGGAAGAAGTTCATCGCCGGCGATCCGATGAACCCGGCGACGAACAGGTTCGCCGGGTTGTTGTACAGCTCGTCGGGCGTGCCGATCTGCTGGATCTCCCCGGCCAGCAACACCACAACCCGATCACCCAGGGTCATCGCCTCGGTCTGATCGTGGGTGACGTAGACCGTGGTGGTACCCAGCCGGCTCTGCAGCCGCGAGATCTCGGCGCGCATCTGCACGCGCAGCTTGGCGTCCAGATTGCTCAGCGGTTCATCCATCAGGAATGCCTTGGGACGGCGCACGATTGCCCGGCCCATCGCCACCCGCTGACGCTGCCCGCCGGACAACTGTGCCGGCCTGCGGTCGAGCAGTTCGGTCAGGTCCAGGATCTTGGCCGTCTCCTCGACCTTGGCTGCGATCTCGTCCTTCTTGAGCTTGGCCAGGGTCAGCGGGAAGGCGATGTTTTGCCGCACCGTCATGTGCGGGTATAGCGCATAGGACTGGAACACCATGGCGATGTCGCGGTCCTTGGGCGCCTTCTCGTTGACCCGATCACCACCGATACGCAGCTCACCCGACGAGATGTCTTCGAGCCCGGCGATCATGTTCAGGGTGGTCGACTTTCCGCAGCCCGACGGCCCCACCAGGATGATGAACTCGCCGTCAGCGATGGTCATCGAGAACTCTTTGACAGCCTCCCTGGCACCGCCCGCACCATCGGGGTAACTCTTGGTGACCCGGTCCAACACAATTTCGGCCATCCAATTACCCCTTTACCGCACCGGATGTCAGACCAGCGACGATGCGCCGCTGGAAGATGAGAACAAAGATGATGATCGGGATGGTGATAACCATCGCGCCGGCCGCGATCGAGCCGGTCGGTTCCTCGAATTGGGAGCTACCCGTGAAGTTCGCGATCGCCACCGGTGCGGTGATCGCCCGTTGGGTCGCGGTCAGCGACAGCGCCAAAAGCAGGTCGTTCCACGCGAAGATGAACACCAGGATGGCCGCGGTGACGATGCCCGGGGCCGCCAACGGAGCGATCACCTTGCGGAATGCCTGCGCCGGGGTGGCCCCGTCCATCTTGGCGGCCTTCTCCAGATCCCATGGGATCTCGCGGAAGAACGCCGAGAGTGTGTAAATCGCCAGCGGTAGCGCGAAGGTGATGTAAGGAATGATCAGCCCGGGCCAAGTGTCGAACAGGCCGATACTGCGCCACAGATTGAAAATCGGTGTCACCAAAGAGATCTGCGGGAACATCGCGATCAGCAGGGCCACGCCCACCAGCAACTTCTTGCCGGGGAAGTTCAGCCGCGCCACCGCATAGGCGGCCATGCCGCCGATGGTCACGGCGATCACCGTGGTGATCAGACCGATGCCGATCGAGTTGATCAACGCCGAGGTGAAGATGTTCCCGGTGAAGATGCCCTTGTAGTTGTCGAACGTGATCTGCGACGGAATCAGCTTGCCGTCCTTGACACTCGACGTCGGCTTCAACGACAGCGACAGAATCCACAACACCGGTATCAACGCGTAGAGCACCACCAGGATGTTCACGACCGTCCACCCGGTCGCGCGTCGCGCACCCACCTGCCGGCTCATGAACACTGCCCTCTGCTCTTCGCGCGAGCGCTCATCGGCCCTCCACCTCTGCGCCGGGCGCCGACGCACCGAACAACTTGATGAAGACGAACGCGATGACGGCCACCGACAGGAAGATCAACACGCTGATGGCAGAACCCAGTCCGAGGTTGAACGCCTTGAACAGGTTGTCATATCCCAGGATCGACACCGACCCGGTGCTGTTGGCTCCCCCGGTCAACACATAGATGTTGTCGAAGATCCGGAACGCGTCGAGGGTGCGGAACAGCAGCGCGACCAGGATGGCCGGCTTGATCAGCGGCAGAATCACTTTCACCAACCGCGTCCACGGGCCGGCCCCGTCGACCTCGGCGGCATTGAGTAGATCCTGCGGCACCAGGGCCAGCCCGGCCAGCAGCAGCAGCGCCATGAACGGCGTGGTCTTCCACACCTCGGCCAGCACGATGATGGCCAGCGAGGGCAACTGTTCGGTCAACGGGGCACTGCCGTCGGGCAGGAGGTTGGCGAGGTATCCGGTGCCCGGCGTCCAGGCGTAGTACCAGCTGTAGGAGGCCGCCACGGTCACGATGCCGTACGGGATCAGCACCGCGGTACGGACCACGCCCTTGCCGAAGATGGTGCGGTGCATGACCAGTGCCAGTGTCATACCGAGAACGAACTCGATCGCCACCGAGACAACCGTGATCGCCAGCGTCACCGCGAACGCCGTCCACCAGTACCGGTCGGTGAGGATGGTCTGATAGTTGGCGAACCCGACAAAAGCGGTGTCGTCAGGGGCGGCCAGGTTGTAACGCTGCAGACTCAGCCACACGGCATAACAGATCGGGTACGCGGTCACCGCGATCATCAGGATCACCGCGGGCGCGATGAGCACGAACGCAAGCTTGCGCTCGGAGGCCCGGTTGTCGGTCTTGGTGCTCACGGGATCAGCCCTTTGCCGTCGATGGCCTTCTGCACCTGTTCGGTCAGCTCGTCGGCGGTGTGCTCCGGATCGATGTCGGTGATCGGGGCCAGGGTGGCCGAAATGCGGGTGGACACAGCCTGATACACCGGGGTCGCAGGACGGACCGCGGCGTTGGTCAACTGCTCACGAATGACCGCGTACTGCGGGTACTTGGCCTGGAATGCCGGATCGTCGTACAGCGACTCACGTACCGCGGGCAGGCCGCCCTCGACCGAGGTGTAGCGCTGGTTCTCGACATTGCGCAGGCAACGGATGGCCTCGAATGCCTCGGCCTTGTGCTGGCTGGTCTTGGCCACCGCGAGGTTCAGCCCGCCGATGGTCACCTTCGCCGGCTCGCCCTCGGAGACCCCCGGGTAATTCGCGAAGCCGAACACATCCTTGCTGGCCTCGTAGGCCGACTCGAACTGCTCGTCAGTCGGCGAGAAAGTGCCCAGATCGTTGATGGCATCGGCAAGATCGGCTCGATCGTCGAGCGGAAGGAAGTTCACCCCACCCTTGACGGCATTCTCCAGCAGCGAGGGCAGCACGAACGGCCAGTTGACCTCGAGTGCGGCCTTGCCCTGCTCGAGTGCAAGGCGGGCGGTCGCCTCATCGGTCTGGGTCACCGACGGATCGGCGCCGGACGCGGTGGCCACCGACTTGATGATCTGCAGCGCCTTGACGGTGGCCGCGCGGTGTTCCGGGGTGTCGGTCAGCGTGACGGTCTTGCCGTCCTCAGAGAGCACCTGACCCCCCGCACTGGTCAGCAGGGTGTTGAACCACACGACGAGGCCCTCGTACTGCTTGGCCTGTACCGCAATCCAACTGGGCTTGCCCGCCGCGTGCAGACGCGTCGCCTCGGCGACCATGCCGTCCCAGGTGGACGGTGGCTCATCCATCAAATCGGCCCGATACCAGAGCAGTTGGGTGTTGGTGGTGATCGGAGACGCGTACAACTTGTCTTTCCACCTGGCCGTCTCCAACGGCCCGGGCAGGGTGTTCGACTCTGCGTCGGACTCGGCTTCGCCGGCCGGATCCTCGGACAGCGGCACGGCCCAGCCGGCATCGGCGAATTCGGCGGTCCAGACGACGTCGAGCGCCATGATGTCGAGCGTCTTGTCGTTGCCGGTGAGCCGCCGGGCCAGCTGCAACCGTTGGTCGTCAGCGCCTTTCGGCAAACTCACCTGCTTGATGGTGAAACGGTCGCCGAATTCGGCGTTGCAGCGTTTGGCCACGGCGGTGAACGTCGCCATCTCGTTGGCCGGGGTGTAGTAGTTGATGACGATCCCGTCATCGCCCTTACCGCAAGCCGACACCATCGAGGCCGTCGTCAACGCGGCCACTGCCGCAGCACATAGCCGCCGAGCACGCACCGCTCTGTCTCCCGTCCGAGTCATCTCTCGCCGCCGGAGCGGCCCCCACGACGCCGGAGCGGCTCCCGCGCGCAAACCGTAGAGCCCAGCGGGGCGGATGTCCAACAGTTTGGGCGCGCCGCGTCACAATCGTGACCTGCGGACCTTTGCCACCGTGACCGGCGTGGGGCAGCGCGTCCGGTCAGATGGTCAAGCGTGCCAGCAGATCTCGCCCCTGCTCGGCACCCTGTGGGTCGCACAGGACGTCATAGCGGCCGGCGACCAGCTGCATCGTCGAACTGAAATCTCTTGTGCCGCGAGCCATCGCATAGGGGATCGCCGAGGTGATCAAGCCGAAGAAGACACCCGCGACGAGGCCGGTGAGCAGCGCACTCCACGGATTGGGGCTGAAGAAACCGAGGATCAACCCGATGAACAGGCCCAGCCAGGCACCGGACAGCACACCACCACCGAGCACCTTGGGCCAGCTCAGGCGGCCGGTGACCCGCTCGACCTGCATGAGGTCCACCCCGACGATCGTCACCTGCTGCACCGGGAACTGTTGGTCGGACAAGTAGTCGACCGCACGCTGAGCCTCCGCGTACGTCGGGTAGGAACCGATCGGCCAGCCTTTCGGCGGCGTCGGCAACGCACCACGCGCAGTGGGCGCGGTGCCCGGTGTCTGACCGGACTGAAATGGGCTCGTCATCGAACTTCACTCTCCTCCGCACCGCCTGCCCGGCGGCCGCTCTCGTTACAGCAACGCCCTCACACCGGAATTGGTGCCGGAGTCACGCCCCCTTTGGCGTCATTGTCCGTGCGCTAGGTTGATCAGCATGACAAACGCGGACGGCAACGCGGGCGAAACGCCGCCATCCGACCCCGCTTCCCAACCGTCTGAACCGTTGTCCAACGGCTACGAAGCACCTTCCATCGAGCACTCCCAGGATCGGCCGGATACCGGCGCGGCGCAACCGTCGTACGAGTTCGCGCCGCCGAATACCGAAATCGGCGGACCCCATCCGCCGGCGATCGACTACCCCGCCGACATTCCGTACGACTATCCGCCGCCGCCGGGTCTGCCGCCGTCGTTCCCGGGCGCCCCCAGCTATCCCCCGCCGCCCGGATATCCGCCGCCGCCGGGCTACGGGGCCTTCGGATACCCCGGATATCCCGCTGGCTACGGGATGCCACCCTCGAACCCCACCAACAGCATGGCGATCGGATCGCTGGTCGCCTCGATCCTCTCGCTGCCTCTGTTCGCCGCGTGCGGGATCGGACTGCTCCCCGCCCTGCTCGGTATCGGTCTGGGGATCGTCGCGCTCAACCAGATCAAGCAGAGCGCACAGCCGGGTTTCGGTCCGGGGAGCGCACAGCCGGGTTTCGGTCCGCGGAGCGAGCAGCCGGGCCACGGCCTGGCGATCGCCGGCATCGCGCTCGGCGCATTCGGCACCCTGCTCAACGGGGGCTGGCTACTGTTCTTCCTGGGCGCCGTATTCGCCGCCTAGCCCGGCCTCGCCGCCCCAAACCCGGTGCGGCACAGCATGACTCGATCTAACTCGGTGGGCGGAACGGTTCGGCCTGCCGCGTCATTCCCGCCGCGCGACCCTTGCCCGCGATCACCAGTGCCATCTTGCGGCTGGCCTCGTCGATCATCTCGTCGCCCAGCATGACCGCTCCCCTGGACCCACCGGCCTGCGAGGTGTGCCACTCGTAGGCGTCCAGGATCAACTCCGCGTGATCGTAATCGGCTTGGCGCGGGCTGAAGATCTCGTTGCCCGCCTCGATCTGATCCGGATGCAGCACCCACTTGCCGTCGTAGCCGAGAGCGGCCGAGCGGCCGGCCACCCGGCGGAACCCGTCGACATCGCGCACCTTGACGTACGGCCCGTCGATCGCGTTGATGCCGCGACTACGCGCGGCGATCAGGATGCGCATCAGCACGTGGTGATGGGCATCTCCGATGTCATACCCGTCGGGCTGCCCACCGACCTCCAGAGTGCGCATGTTGAGGCTGGCCGCCATGTCCCCGGGCCCGAGCACCAGCGCCTGCACCCGTGGGGCGGCTGCGATCGCATCGACATTGGTCAGTCCCTGCGCATTCTCGATCTGTGCCTCGATGCCGATCCGGCCGGGTTCCAGGCCGTGAGTGCTCTCCAGCTGTGACAACAGCAGATCGAGTGCCTGGACATGCGCCACCTCGGTCACCTTGGGCAACACGATGAGATCGATGGACGCCCCGGCCGAAGCCACAGTGGACACCACTTCGATCACGTCGGCGTAGGTCCACGGTGTGGTCCAGTCGTTGACCCGTACGCCACGCAGCTGTCCTGCCCAGCCGTCGCCGGCCAACGCCGCCGCGACCTGGGTCCGGGCCGCCGCCTTGGCCTCAGGGGCCACCGCGTCCTCAAGGTCGAGGAACACTTCGTCAGCAGGCAGACTTCTGGCCTTCTCGATCATCTTCAGGCTGCTACCCGGAACCGAGAGGCACGTTCGGCGGGGTCGATACGTGTTCTCCACGACCACAGTCTCTACCCTTTGACTCATGGCGGCGGTGAACAGGGTCTACGCGGCCCGGCTTGCGGGGATGGTGGTGCTGGGCCCCGACGGGGAGTCCATCGGCCGTGTCCGCGACGTGGTGATCAGCATCAGCATCGTCCGCCAGCAACCGCGAGTTCTCGGCCTGGTGGTCGAATTGCTCACCCGACGAAGGATTTTCGTTCCGATCCTGCGGGTCACCGCGATCGAGCCCGGCTCGGTGACACTGGCCACCGGCAGCGTGTCGCTACGCCGCTTCGCCCAACGACCCGGCGAGGTGCTGGTTTTGGGCCAGGTGCTGGAAACCCGGGTGCGCGTCGACGATCCAGACCTGGAGCAGCTGGCCGGAATCGACGTCGTGGTAGTCGATCTGGGCATCGAGCAGACCCGGACCCGGGACTGGGTGGTGACCCGGGTGGCGGTGCGGCCACAACGTCGCTTGGGGCGGCGCACCAACATCCACGTCGTGGAGTGGCAGAACGTGCACGGCCTCACCCCGTCCGGTCTGGCGATGCCCGACCAGGGAGTGGCCTCGCTACTCGAGCAGTTCGACGGACAACGACCGATCGAGGTGGCCGAGGCCTTGCGTGAACTGCCGGTCAAGCGGCGCTATGAGTTGTACCGGGCGTTCGACGACGAGCGGTTGGCCGACGTGTTGCAGGAGCTGCCCGAGGACGAGCAGGCCGCGGTGCTGCGCCAGCTGAACACCGAGCGCGCCGCCGACGTCCTGGAGGCGATGGATCCCGACGACGCCGCCGACGTGCTGGGGGCGATGACCCCGGCCGATGCCGAGACCCTGCTGCGCAAGATGGACCCCGAGGATTCCGAGGATGTGCGACGGCTGCTGGCCCATTCACCGGACACAGCGGGCGGCTTGATGACCAGTGAGCCGGTGGTGCTGGCACCTGACACCACCGTCGCCGAGGCGCTGGCGCGGATCCGCGACCCCGACCTCACGCCGGCGCTGGCCTCGATGGTCTTCGTCACGCGGCCCCCCAGCGCCACCCCGACCGGGCAGTACCTGGGCTGCGTCCACCTGCAGCGGTTGCTGCGCGAACCGCCTGCGGCACTGGTCAGCGGCATCGCCGACACCGATCTGCCCAGCCTGAGCCCGGCCGACTCGCTGGCCGCGGTGACCCGCTACTTCGCCGCGTACAACCTGGTGTGCGGCCCGGTGGTCGATGAGGAGAACCACCTGCTGGGCGCGGTGTCGGTCGACGACGTGCTCGACCACATGCTGCCCGACGACTGGCGTGAACGCGACGAGCCCGAGCTCCCGGCGGCGGGCTCATGAGCGAATCGACGGCGCGCCAGCGGCTGGACACCCCGCGCACGACCCGCGGCTTCGGGCTGCATGTCGACATCGAGGCAGTGGGGGCGTTCAGCGAGTCGATCGCCCGATTCCTCGGCACCGGGCGCTACCTGGCCATTCAGACGATCGTGGTGATCGTCTGGATCGCCCTCAACATCGGTGTATTTGCATTCCAGTGGGATCCGTACCCGTTCATCCTGCTCAACCTGGCCTTCTCGACCCAGGCCGCCTATGCCGCCCCGCTCATCCTGCTGGCCCAGAACCGGCAGGAGAACCGGGACCGGGTCTCACTCGAGGAGGACCGGCGCCGGGCCGAACAGACCAAGGCCGATACCGAGTACCTGGCCCGCGAGCTGGCGTCGCTGCGGCTGGCGGTCGGCGAGGTGGTGACCCGCGATTACCTGCGCCGCGAGTTGGAAGAACTGCGTGAGCTGATCACCGAACTCAGCTTGCCCGCCGATACCGACCGGCCGAGCACGAGCAAAGCCGACGGGGCCGAGCGCCGGTCCAAACGCAGTGGTTGATCACGCTGTCGACCATTGTCGTAACAAGCGAAACCGCGACTATGTATGGTGACTTGGTTCACAACATGGTATTTGGCCAAAGCCGACCGAAGGACGGGTAAGTGCGCGTAGGGGGAGGAGCGGTGATCGCAACCGCTCGGCGCCGTATGAGCCAGCTCGTGCGCTCGCCCGCGCTCGGCGTGGCCGTCCTGGCTCCCATCGTGCTGGTCGCCGGCGCCGGGTCTTCCGCCTCGGATGTCGACATGTCCAACACCGCGGTCACGCCGCTGGCCGCCGTGGAACGCCACGTCGATCGCTCGGGTCCGGCAGTGGTCGCCGCGGCCAGGCCCCCGACCAACTTCCGGATCAAGTCGATGAACACCATCTCGGCTCCTCCGCCTGCTTTCGTCGTCAATTCCCCTGGCGCCCTTGGCATTCCAGGGTCTTCACTCAAGGCATACCGCAACGCCGAACGGATGATGGCCGCTGCCTATCCCGGCTGCGGTATCAGCTGGAATCTGCTGGCCGGTATCGGACGGATCGAATCCGGCCACGCCAACGGCGGCGCCACCGACGCCCGCGGCACCGCGGTGCGCCCGATCTACGGCCCTGCTCTCGACGGCACTCTGCCGGGCAACGAAGTCATCATCCAGAGCGCTCAGGCCGGACGGGTCTCCTACGTCCGCGCCATGGGGCCGATGCAGTTCCTGCCCGGAACCTGGGCCAGGTACGCCTCCGATGGAGACGGCGACGGCAAGGCCGATGTGCAGAACGTGTTCGATTCAGCGCTCGCGGCCGCCCGCTACCTGTGTAGTGGTGGGCTCAACCTGCGGGACCAGTCGCAGGTCATGACGGCCATCCTCCGGTACAACAACTCGGTGGCCTACGCCCGGAACGTGCTGGGCTGGGCCGCGGCGTACGCCACCGGTGTGGTGCCGGTCGACCTGCCCGAGATCACCGGGTCCATCCCCCCGATCGGCGATTCGCACCTGGACCACGCCGAAGGCCTCGGACCGGGCCTGCCGACTGATGCCACCGGGCTGCCCGCGGGCGATCCGCTGGCCCTGATCCCGCTGCTCAACCGCAACGAGACCGGCACGCAGAACGTCCCCGGATTCGCTCCGGGCCAGGTGCTCGGCCCGCTGCCGGGTCCGGCACAGGCCGTCCCGTCGGAGACGCCGCCGGCCGCCCCGCCGCCATGGGTCCCGCCGTGGGAGCAACCGCGCCAGCCTGCGTGCGTGGTGTTCTGCCTGGGTGAACAGACTCCCCCGCCGGCTCCCGCACCGCCGCTGGGACCGCCCGCTGCTCCGGCCCCTGGACCCGCGCTTGGACCTGGACCTGGACCGCTGCAGACTCCGCCGCCAGGGCCGGTGCCTGCCGCCCCGATCGGCCCACCGATCGAGGCCGCGCCTGCGGCCCCGGGGCTCGGCCCCGCACCGGGTCCGGCCCCAGGTCCGGCCTGACACCGGCCTGAATCCAGCTCGCGGCACCGTCGCCGTAGACTCGGCGGTGATGTCCGAATCTGCCACTGAGCTGCAATCCGCGGTTCGCGCCGCGCTGGCCAAGGTGATCGACCCCGAATTGCGGAAGCCGATCACCGAACTCGGCATGGTCAAGAACATCTCGATCGAGGCCGACCACGGCGTCCATGTCGAGATCTACCTGACCACTGCGGCCTGCCCGAAGAAGACCGAGATCGCCGATCTGGTGACGGCCGCCGTCACCGACGTGCCCGGCACCGGCGCCGTCAAGGTGAGCCTGGATGTGATGAACGACGAGCAGCGCGCCGAACTGCGCACGCTGTTGCGTGGTGATTCCCGCGAACCGGTGATCCCGTTCGCCCAGCCCAATTCACTCACCCGGGTCTACGCCGTGGCCTCCGGCAAGGGCGGTGTGGGCAAGTCGAGCGTGACGGTCAACCTGGCCGCCGCGATGGCCGCCCGCGGGCTGTCCGTCGGCCTCTTGGACGCCGACATCTACGGCCATTCGGTGCCGCGCATGATGGGCACCGCCGACCGGCCCACCCAGGTCGACTCCATGATCCTGCCCCCGATCGCACACGAGGTGAAGGTCATCTCGATCGCCATGTTCACGCAGGGCAACACGCCTGTCGTGTGGCGTGGGCCGATGCTGCACCGGGCCCTGCAGCAGTTCCTGGCCGACGTGTACTGGGGCGATCTGGACGTGTTGCTGCTCGATCTGCCGCCCGGTACGGGCGATATCGCCATCTCGGTGGCCCAACTGATCCCGGGTGCCGAGATCCTCGTGGTGACCACTCCGCAGATGGCTGCCGCCGAGGTGGCCGAGCGGGCCGGCGCGATCGCGTTGCAGACCCGCCAGCGCATCGCCGGCGTGGTGGAGAACATGTCGGGCCTGCAGCTGCCCGACGGCACCGTCATGCAACTGTTCGGTGAGGGCGGCGGCCGTCAGGTCGCCGAGTCGCTGACCCGTTCGGTGGGCGCCGAAGTGCCGCTGCTGGGCCAGGTCCCGCTGGATCCGGCGTTGGTGGCGGCCGGTGACTCCGGGGTGCCGCTGGTGTTGTCGGCGCCCGAATCAGCGGCAGGCGCCGAGCTGCGCAAGATCGCCGACGGATTGACGGCTCGCAAGCGCGGCCTGGCCGGGATGTCGCTGGGTCTGGATACCGCGCGGCGCTAGAGCGCCGAGCCCTAGGTGGCGTCAGGGTCGAACGTCGGGCCGGCCGGCTTGTCCGTCGGCGTGGCCTCGATCTGGCTGGCGGGCTTGTCGCCCGGCACCGAGGGCTGATTGTTGCGCTCGTCGATGGCGCCGGTCAGGAAAGAATCGTCACCGTCGAGCAAATGCTTGGTGATCGCTGCCCGCGGGGTCATGCCGCGTAGCTTCTGCAGTTCGGCGAGGGGTTCGCGGAGATCGTCGAATTCCGGGCCGAGGTCCTGGCGCAACTGACTGGTGGCTCCGCTGACGTAGTCGCGTGCCTGCTTCAGGGCACCCGAGGTCCACCGGATGGCACCGGGCAGGCGCTCCGGCCCCAGGATCACCAGACCGGCGATCACCAGGACCAGCATCTCCCCCCACCCGATGTTCGCGAACATCGCTACTGCGCTTTTTGATCGTCGCCGATCGGCGTGACCATGAAGGTCATGGGCCGACCATCGCGAAGCACCTCGATCGGCGATTCCTGCCCGATCTTGAGCTGGCGCACCGCAACAACCATCTCATCGGCGTCGGCGACCTTGCGGTCCCCGACCTTGACCACCACGTCGTTCTCCAGGATGCCGGCCCTCTCGGCGGGGCCTCCGGCGTTGACGTTCCGGACCTGCGCACCCGAGGCCACGCTGTTGCTCACGGTCACAGCGGTCAGCAGCAGCGTCGGATGGGCCACCTTGCCGTCCTTGATCAGGTTCTCGACGACCTGCTTGACCTCGTTGACGGGAATCGCGAAGCCGAGGCCACTGGCGCTGTCCGACAAGGACTTTCCGGCCGTGTTGATCCCGATCACCTCGGAGGACATGTTGATCAGCGGGCCACCGGAGTTGCCGTGGTTGATCGAGGCATCGGTCTGGAGCCCGTCGATCACGGTGTCGGTGTCCGAACCTTCGCCCGAGAGCGGCACCGGCCGGTGCAGCGCGCTGATGATGCCGTGGGTGACCGTGCTGCGGAGCCCCAGCGGGGCGCCGGCCGCGATGACTTCCTCGCCGACGCGCACCTTCTCGGAATCGCCCATCCGCGCAACGACGAGGTTGTCGACGTTGTCGACCTTGAGCACCGCCAGGTCGGTCTTGGGGTCGCGGCCGACCAGGTTGGCCGGTACTTCCTTGCCGTCGTTGAACACCACGGTGATCTGGTAGTCGGCGGGCTTGCTGGCGGCGTCGGAGATCACGTGGTTGTTGGTGACGATGTAGCCCTTGCCGTCGACCACGACGCCCGAGCCCTGTGAGCCTTCGGTCTTGCTCTTGGCCTCGATGGTGACAACCGAATCCTCGACCGCCGAGGCGACCGTGGCGAAACGGCCGGCGTCCGGGGACGGGAGGTCACCGGTCTCCAGCGTCACTTTCGAGGTGGTGAAGGCCTGCACGGTCCCCGCGGTCTTCTGTCCGACCCAGCCACCGATCGCACCGACCACGAGCGTGATCAGGAGCAGCACGACCAGCGCGATCCACGACACCCGGCCACCGAACAGCACCTCGCGTGCGCCCAGCTTGCCGACCGGCGCCGGTACGACCGTCGGCGCGAGGGGCGCCTGTGCGGGTGCGCCCAGTGCCGGGACGGCACCCGGATTGCGCCACGGATCGTCGACGTCGTCGCCACCTGCGGTCCGCTCGGCTTCGAGTGCCCCGGCATCGGTGGGATGGCGCTGCAGTGTGTCATCGCTGTCGGAGGGACGGCTGAACGCCTCGGCCAGCACGGGATCCGGCGGTAAGTCCTTGGGGGCGTAATCGCCCTGGTCCTGGTACTTGTCCGCACCGAGGAACGAGCCGTCGACACCGGCGGGCCGGCCGAACGTGCGCTGCGACAACTGGTCGACGGGTGGCCGCTCGACAGGGCGCGGTTCCAGACGGCCGCTCTCGTCGGACTGGTCCTGATTGGTCACCGGTGTATCACTCTCTATCGGAGCGCCCGCCCCAGCCGGATAGGCCGACGCCGGTCACTGATCGCCTTGTGGTCCAGCCTACCGGCGCTTACGCCGACTCCGCGTCGGGTCATCAGCAAACTGAGGCTGTTCACCGGCGTCAGCCGAGGGCTGCGGACTGTGGTGCGGTATCTGCGACAACAGTCCCAACAGGGAATTCGGAATGGCTATCGGACAGGAGTCCCGCAATGCGGCCCGGGCCTGACCCTGGGCATCGACCTCGGCAGCGCAGTCCGGGCAGAGGGACAGGTGGTGTGCGGCCCGCAGGTGGGCACTCATCCGCAGCTCTCCGTCGACGAAGGCCGCGATGGCCTCAGTTGACAGGTGCTCGGTGGAACCGAACTGCCGAGGCGCGCCTACCGGTGCATCGCTCTGCGAGGCGAACTGCGCAGGCAGCCAGGAGAATGCGCGACGGAACACATGTCCCGGGTCGACCATCGCCCAGCTCCTCTCGCCACGACCAAATGTCCTGACCCGAATGTAGCGCGACCTGGCGCGCTGAACACCAACCACCACTAGGCGGATTTGGCGGTTTCCGGCGAGTGCTTCGCCAGATACTCGCGCAGGGCCTGCCGACCGCGGTGAATGCGGCTGCGCACCGTGCCGAGCTTCACGCCCAGCGTGGCGCCGATTTCTTCGTAGGACAGACCCTCGATGTCACACAGGACAACGGCGGCGCGGAACTCCGGCGCCAGCGAGTCCAGAGCGGCCTGGAGATCGGCCCCCAGTCGCGAGTCGTGGTAGATCTGCTCAGGGTTCGGGTCGTCGGCCGGCACCCGGTCGTAATCCTCGGGCAGCGCCTCCATGCGGATGCGGCCGCGGCGACGGACCATGTCCAGGAACAGGTTGGTGGTGATGCGGTGCAGCCACCCCTCGAAGGTTCCGGGCTGGTAGTTCTGCACGGAGCGGAACACCCTGATGAAGGTTTCCTGGGTCAGGTCCTCGGCATCGTGCTGGTTACCCGAGAGGCGGTAGGCCAGCCGGTACACCCGGTCAGCGTGCTGGCGCACCAGCTCGTCCCATGACGGCATGGCCGCATGATCGCCGGTCGCGTCGAAGACGGCGGTGCCGGTCAACTCATCGGACGGCTCCACCCATTCACCTGCGGTGAATTGCTCCAGATGGGCCATTGTCACCGGGGCGGCCTGGGTGGCAGGGTTCGAGGTAACAGCGTTCGCGCTCGTCGGATCCTCCTGATCACAGTTTTCACTCAGCTCAACACGACTGACGACGTCGCTATTCCGATTGCTGTCCTGGTTGTGCTGGGCAGTGCGCCAGCGGGCGCCGTGTTCCATGCGGATACCGTTCCTGATCCCGGTGTGGCAGGCATATGAGCAATCTGAACTTTCCCTGAGAAAGCCGACGATACGTCCGATTACCTGCGCGAACCAGCGAATTTCCGACGGTGATACTTGACACCCACGGGCGTGTCGCGACGACGCCCCCGGCCTCTGGCCTACGCTGCGGGCATGGTCAGCTCCAACCCCGGTCGCGCCGAGGCGATCGTCACGCATGCCGAACGGTCGATCTCCGAAGACGAGATCGTCGCGGCTGCTCGTGAGCGGGCCGAAGAACTCGGCGCCGGCGCGGTGACCCCGGCCGTCGGAGCGTTGCTGAGCGTGCTCGCACGCCTCACCGGGGGCAAGGCGGTGGTCGAGGTCGGCACGGGCGCGGGCGTCAGCGGATTGTGGCTGCTGTCCGGCATGAGCGACGACGGTGTGCTGACCACCATCGACGTCGAGCCCGAGCATCAGCGCATCGCCAAGCAGGGGTTCAGCGAGGCCGGAGTCGGCCCGGGACGTACCCGGCTGATCAGCGGTCGCGCCCAGGAGGTGCTGACCCGCCTGGCCGACGAGTCCTACGACCTGGTGTTCATCGACGCCGATCCGATCGACCAACCTCAGTTCGTGTCCGAAGGCGTGCGTCTGCTGCGCCCCGGCGGCGCGATCGTGCTGCACCGGGCCGCGCTCGGCGGCCGGGCCGGTGACGCCTCGGCCAACGATGCCGAGGTCGGCGCCGTGCGTGAGGCAGCCCGGCTGATCGCCGAGGACGAGCGGCTCACGCCCGTACTCATCCCCTTGGGTGACGGCCTGCTCGCCGCCGCTCGCGACTGACCTTTCTCCCGCGAGCGGGCATTCTTTTCTCCCGCGAGCGGGCATTTCGCGATCTTTACGGATTCCTGACGCGGCATCCCCTTGACCGCACACTGAACGCATGTTTAGCGTATTGAACATGCGTTCAGTCGATGATCGAACAGCGATGGCCCGGATCCGGGATGCCGCGATCGAGCAGTACGGGCAGCACGGATTCAGCGTGGGACTGCGCAGCATCGCCGAGGCCGCGGGTGTCAGCGCCGCCCTGGTGATCCACCACTTCGGATCCAAGGAGGGGCTGCGCAAGGCGTGCGACGCCTACGTGGCCGAGGTGGTGCGCGAAGCCAAAACCGAGTCACTGCAGAGCGCTGACCCCGCGACGTGGATGGCCCAGATGGCCGAGATCGAGTCCTACGCGCCGCTGATGGCCTACCTGGTCCGCAGCATGCAGTCCGGAAGCGATCTGGCGAAGACGTTCTGGCGCACCATGGTCGACAACGCCGAGCAGTATCTGGAGGAGGGCGTGCGGACCGGGCTGCTCAAACCCAGCCGCGACCCACGGGCCCGGGCGAGGTTCATGGCGATATGCAGTGGCGGCGGGTTCCTGCTGTACCTGCAGATGCACGACGACCCGGCGGATCTGCGCCGGGTACTACGCGATTACGGCGAGGACATGATGCTCCCCGCTCTCGAGCTCTACACCGAGGGCCTGATGGCCGACTCGACCATGTACGACGCCTTCCTGCATCAGCGCGAACAAGGCACCCCGTTCAGTTCCACGTCAACCGAGACCAAGGAGCCAGCGTGAACAACTCCGTCGAAATCCGCGGACTGTCGAAATCTTTCGGGCGCACCAAAGCCCTCGATGGACTGAACCTGACCGTGTCCCCCGGTGATGTCACAGGTTTCCTCGGACCCAACGGGGCCGGTAAGTCCACCACGATCCGGGTGCTGCTGGGTCTGTTGCGCGCCGACGGCGGCACGGTCCGGCTCCTGGGCGGCGACCCGTGGCGCGACGCGGTCGCCCTGCACCGCCGGATCGCCTACGTCCCCGGCGATGTCACGTTGTGGCCCAACCTGACCGGAATGCAGGCCATCGACTTCCTGTGCCGGCTGCGCGGCAACGGCGTCGATACGCGGCGCCGCGACGAACTGATCGAACGATTCGAACTGGACCCAGACAAAAAGGCCCGAACCTACTCCAAGGGCAACCGGCAGAAGGTCGCCATCGTCGCGGCGTTCAGCTGCCATTCCGATCTCTACATTCTCGATGAGCCGACCTCGGGGCTGGACCCGTTGATGGAACGGGCATTTCAGCAATGTGTCGCCGAGGTGGCGGGCCAGGGCGCGGCGGTCCTGCTGTCCAGCCACATACTGGCCGAGGTCGAAAAGCTCTGCGACAACGTGACGATCATCCGGTCGGGACGCACGGTGCGTTCCGGCACCCTCGCCGAGTTGCGGCACCTGATGCGCACCAAGGTCACCGCGCGCACCCGCTCCGACGGCCGGGCGCTGCAGAACACCCCCTACGTGCACGACTTCACGAGCAACGATGGCTCGGTGAGCTTCTCGGTGGACCGCACCGACCTCGAATTCACCTTGGAGCACCTGACTGACCTCGGCATCGAAGATCTGACCGTCACACCGGCTTCGCTGGAGGACATGTTCCTGCGCGAGTACCAGGGGGTGACCCGGTGAACACCGCGACCCGCACGAGCACGTCACCATTGACCGGCATCGAAACGCTGCTGCGGCTGGCGCTGCGCCGCGACCGGGTGCGGCTGAGCGTGTGGGTCGCCGTCGTCACCTTGATGATGGTGTACGCCCCCAACGCAATTCGACTGGCCTACCCCGGGGAGGAACAACGCCTGGCCCGGGTCAACCTGCTCAAGACACCCGCCGGGATGATGCTCGGCGGGCCGATGTTCAGTGTCAACGAGACCGACCTCGGCGTGATGATGGCCAACGAACTGACCCTCACTCTGATCATCGCGACCTCAATCCTGTCAATTCTCACCGTGATTCGTCATACCCGGGCCGAGGAGGAGAACGGCAGCGCCGAGCTCGTGTTGTCCTCGGTGGTGGGCCGCTACGCACGGACCGCCGCGGCGCTGGTCCTGGTCGGCGGAGTCAACGCAGTGCTGGCGATCACGATGACGCTGGCGATGGCCTCCACCGGCTTCGCAATCGTCGACACCGCCGCCATGTCTCTGGGCATCACCGGGGTCGCGATGGTGTTCGGTGCGGTCGCCGCCGTCACCGCCCAACTCTGGCGCCAGTCCCGCACTGCGTCGGGCGCGGCGATGGCGGCACTGGCGGTCGCCGCGCTGATCCGTGGGGCCGGTGACGTCATCGACAACTCCGGCAGTGCCTTGAGCTGGTTCTCCCCCATCGCCTGGGCACAGCAGATGCGACCGTTCGTCGATCTGCGCTGGTGGCCGTTCGGGTTGCTGGTCATTCTGGCGCTCGGATTGATGGCAACAGCCGCCGTGCTGGAGAGCCGTCGCCAGTACGACGCGGGCACCATCGCATCCACGGGCGAGAAACCCGACGCCCCCGTCATCACCGGCTCCCTGCGACTGCACCTGACGCTGCAGCGCGGTCAGACGATCGGCTGGGCTCTGGGACTGTTCGTGGCCGGGCTGGTGTTCGGGTCGATGACGAAAGCGCTGTTGGATGCGGCCAAGACCAACGAGTTGATCGCCAGATTGCTGTCCACAACGGGCAATGACGGCATCTACACCACCATGACGCAGTTCCTCGCCGCGGCGGCCAGCGCGTACGTCGCGTCGGTGGTGCTGCGGGTGCACACCGACGAGCAGAACGGGTTGGGCGAGCCGGTGCTGGCCGGTGCGGTGTCACGCCGGCGCTGGCTGCTCGGCGCGGTCGGCTGCGCGCTGGCGGGGGCGGCGGCACTGATGTTCTTCGCCGGTCTCGGCAACGGCATCGGTGCCGGGCTGACACTCGGCGAGCCGGGTACGGTCATCCGCCTCACCCTGGCCGCATTGGCATATCTACCCGCACTGGCGGTGGTGGCCTCGATCGCGGCCATGGCTGTGGCCCTGCGGTCGCCGTGGATCGCCTGGCTGGCAGTCACATTCGTCATCACCGCGCTGTACCTCGGGGCGCTGCTACGGCTCCCGCGCTGGCTGATCGAGCTGTCCCCGGTGGGGCAGACCACCGTGCCCAGCCAGTTCCCCGCCACCGCACTGGTGGTGATGCTGATCGTCGCAACGGTTTTGGCAGCCGTCGCGGGATGGATCTATCGCAACCGCGACGCGGTGTGAATCGAACAGGAGGCAGTTGATGAAACTCGTAGTTCAGACGATCGCTTCGGGCGTGCTCGGGCTGGCGTTCTTCGCGGCCACGCTATTCTGGCCGGCCGGCACGTTCCACTATTGGCAGGCCTGGGTTTTCATCGCCGTGTTCATGGCCACCACCATGATCCCGAGCATCTACCTCGCGGTCAGAGATCCCGCCGCCCTGCAACGACGCCTCCACGGCGGGCCGACCGCGGAAACGCGGATCGTGCAGAAGATCATCATCTGGGCGGTGACCGGATCGGCCTTCGCGGCGTTCATCGTCAGCGCGCTCGACCACCGGTTCGGCTGGTCGGATGTGCCGATTGCGGTGGTCGTCCTCGGCAACATCCTGGTGGCGGTCGGGCTCGTCCTCGCGCAAACGGTGGTCTTCCAGAACAGCTTCGCCGGAGCCAGCATCCGAGTGGAGGACGAACAACCGCTCGTCTCGACGGGTCTGTACGGTCTGGTCCGTCACCCGATGTACTTCGGCGCGGTGCTGATGATGTTCGGCACGCCGCCGGCGCTGGGTTCCTACTGGGCCTTGCTGGTGTCCATCGCCTCGATACCGATTTTCGGAGTTCGGATCGTCGACGAGGAGAAGATGTTGCGCACCGAGCTCGACGGCTACGACGAGTACACCCGGAAGGTCCGCTACCGGTTGCTCCCCTACGTCTGGTGAGGAGGGCGACGTGAAGATCGGGCTACAGGCAGCGGTGTCCGCCGTCGTCGGCTTTGCGGTCTTCGGGATCCTCGTCTTCACGCCTGCCGGCACGTTCGACTACTGGCGCGGCTGGGTTTTCATCGCCGTATTCGCGGCCGTCTCGACATTGCCCAGCATCTACCTCGCCGTACGCGATCCGGCGGCACTGCGACGCCGAATGCAGGCCGGGCCGAGCGCCGAGACCCGGCCGGTGCAGAAATTCGCGAGCGCGATGGCGTTCCTGTTGGTCGCGGTCATCATCGTGGCCAGTGCACTTGATTATCGGTTCGGATGGTCAGCCGTACCCACGATCGTGTCGGTGCTCGGTAATGCGTTGGTAGCGATCGGACTCGGCATTGCGATGCTCGTGATCATCCAGAACAGCTATGCGGCCGCCAACATCAAGGTGGAGGCCGGCCAGACGGTGGTGACCACCGGTCTCTACGGACTGGTCCGCCATCCGATGTACGCCGGCAACGTGATCATGATGATCGGCATCCCGCCGGCCCTCGGCTCGTATTGGGGATTGCTGTTCGTGATCCCGGGCCTGGCGGTACTCGCCATGCGCGTCGTCGACGAGGAGAAGATGTTGCGCACCGAACTCGACGGCTACGACGAGTACACCCGGGAGGTCCGCTACCGACTGCTCCCCTACGTCTGGTGAGCCACGTTCCTGGCGGAACGCGGCCCAGAGCGGATAACGGCGAACTGCCGGGTACCCGGCCGAGTTAGCCGCATACTGCAGTGATGGAACTGTTGACCGGCTTCGGCCTGGCCACTGCGGCGGGGCTCAATGCCTACATCCCGTTGCTGGCCCTCGGCCTGCTGTCACGCTTCACCCATCTGGTGTCACTGCCGGCGGGGTGGTCGTGGCTCGAGAACGGCTGGGTGATGGCGATCGTCGCGGTGTTGCTGGTGGTCGAGGTGGTCGCCGACAAGATCCCCGCACTCGACTCCGTCAACGACACCATCCAGACCTTCGTCCGTCCCACCGCAGGCGGAATCGTCTTCGGGTCGGGCACCGCGTCGCAGACCGCCGCTGTCGCCGATCCGGGCGCGTTCGCCCAGTCCGGCCAGTGGATTCCGGTGGCGATCGGCGCGGTCACCGCACTCGTGGTGTCGCTGACCAAATCGACGGTGCGTCCGGCCGCCAACATCGCCACCGCCGGGGTCGCCGCCCCGGTGCTGTCCACTGTCGAGGACGTCACCAGTGTCGGATTGGTCTTCGTGGCGATCCTGCTCCCGGTACTGGTGCTCGTTGCCCTAGTGGCCCTGATCTGGGGCGCATTCCGGCTGTGGCGGTGGCGCCGACGCCGGGTAGAGGCCAAGGTCGGCGTCAACGCACGTAGCAATGCCACGCGCCGGCCCGCCGCGGTAGATCCCTGGGAGTAGACGCGTCAGATCCAGACGCCCTTGCCGACCGCCACCACGCCGCCCGCACTGATCGCGAACCGTTCCCGGTCCTTGTCGAGGTCCACGCCCACCATCTCGCCCGGACCGACCACCACGTTCTTGTCGAGGATCGCGTGGCGCACCACGGCGCCGCGGCCGATCCGCACGCCCGGCATCAGCACGCTGCCCTCCACGATGGCGCCATCGTCGATCACCACGTTGGAGGACAACACCGAATTGCGTACCGATGCCGCGGAAATGATGCTGCCGGCGCCGACGACGGACTCTTGCGCCGAGCCACCGTTGACGAATTTGGCCGGAGCCAGCATCTCCATCTCGCCTCGGATCGGCCAGCGCTTGTTGTAGAGGTTGAAGACCGGGTGCACCGATACGAGGTCCATGTGTGCGTCGTAGAAAGCGTCCAGAGTTCCGACGTCGCGCCAATAGCCGTGGTCGCGTTCGGTGGCCCCGGGCACCTCGTTGTTGTTGAAGTCGTACACCGCCGCCATCCCGTCGGACACCAGTCGCGGGATGATGTCGCCGCCCATGTCGTGGTCGGAGTGGTCGTCGTCGGCATCGGCGCGGATCGCGTCGATGAGCACCTTCGTGGTGAAGATGTAATTGCCCATCGACACGAAGGTCTGCTCGGGATCATCGGGCGTGCCCGGCGGGTCCGCGGGCTTCTCGACGAAATCCTTGATGCGCCCGGAGTCGTCGGCATCGATGCAGCCGAACGCGCTTGCCTCTGCACGCGGCACCCGGATTCCGGCCACGGTGGCCCCGGCCCCGCTGTCGATGTGGAACCGCAGCATCTGCTCGGGATCCATGCGATACACGTGGTCGGCGCCGAAGATGATGATGTAGTCGGGATCTTCGTCGTAGATCAGGTTGAGCGACTGGTAGATCGCGTCCGCCGATCCCGTGTACCAACGCGGCCCGAGCCGCTGCTGGGCCGGCACCGGGGTGATGTACTCACCGGCCAGACCCGACAGGCGCCAATTCTGGCTGATGTGACGGTCCAGTGAATGCGACTTGTATTGCGTCAGAACGCAGATCCGTAAGTAGCGGGCGTTGACGAGATTCGACAGCACGAAGTCGATCAGCCGGTAGGCGCCGCCGAAGGGAACTGCCGGCTTGGCGCGATCGGCGGTCAACGGATACAACCGTTTGCCCTCCCCCCCGGCCAGAACGATGCCCAGCACATGTGGCAACTCCCTCATGCGTCCAAACCTATCCGCCAACCAGCACCGCGGCCAGCCAATGGCAACAGAAGTCTGCGGCGCGTAGCTAGACCCGCCCAGACCTACTACCGTCTCGGATATGCGGGTGGCCATGATGACTCGGGAATATCCACCCGAGGTGTACGGCGGTGCCGGTGTGCATGTGACCGAACTCGTCGCCCAGCTGCGTCAGCTTTGCGATGTCGACGTGCATTGCATGGGCGCCCCGCGTGACGGGGCCTTCGTGGCGCAACCCGATGCTGCGTTGCGCGGTGCCAACCCGGCCTTGTCGACGCTGTCCGCGGACCTCAACATGGTCAACTCGGCCAGCACACCGGACCGGGCAGCCACGGTGGTGCATTCGCACACCTGGTATGCCGGGATGGCCGGGCATCTCACCGGGCTGCTCTACGGCATCCCCCACGTGCTGACCGCGCATTCCCTGGAGCCGCTGCGGCCGTGGAAGGCCGAGCAACTCGGCGGGGGTTACCGGGTGTCCTCATGGGTGGAGCGCACCGCGATCGAGGCCGCCGACGCGGTGATCGCGGTGAGTTCCGGCATGCGCCACGACGTGCTACGCACCTATCCGGCACTCGACCCGAGCCGGGTCCACGTGGTACGCAACGGGATCGACACCGATGTCTGGTACCCAGCGCCGCCGGCCGACGCCGACTCGGTGCTCGCCGAACTCGGCGTTGACCTGAGCCGCCCGATCGTGGCGTTCGTCGGTCGCATCACCCGCCAGAAGGGTGTGGCCCACCTGGTGGCCGCGGCCCACCGGTTCAGCCCTGAGGTGCAGCTGGTGTTGTGCGCCGGCGCCCCCGACACCCCCGAGATCGCTGCGGAGGTGTCCTCGGCGGTGGCCGAGCTTGCCCAGGCGCGCACCGGCGTGTTCTGGTTGCGCGAAATGCTGCCGATCAATAAGATTCGCGAAATACTTTCTGCTGCAACAGTTTTCGTATGTCCATCGGTGTACGAGCCGTTGGGCATCGTGAACCTGGAAGCGATGGCATGTTCGACGCCGGTGGTCGCCTCCGACGTCGGCGGTATCCCCGAGGTCGTCGCCGACCGACAGACCGGGCTACTCGTGCACTACGACGCCAGTGACCCGCGCTTCTTCGAGATGCGTCTGGCCGATGCGGTCAACTCACTCGTGGCCGAGCCGGAAACTGCCCGAAAGTACGGGGAGGCCGGACGTCAACGCTGCATCGCCGAGTTCTCCTGGGCGCACATCGCTGAACAAACCCTGGAGATATACCGCAAGGTGTCCGCCTGAGCGGACACCTTGCGAGTCGATCAGCTGGTGACGGCCTTGAGCTCGTCGCCCAGCGCAGCGGCCTCGTCGGGAGTCAGTTCGACAACGAGGCGGCCACCGCCTTCCAGCGGTACTCGCATAACGATTCCTCGCCCCTCTTTGGTTGCTTCTAGTGGACCGTCACCAGTCCGGGGCTTCATCGCCGCCATCGAGTGCTCCCTCCAACAGTGCCGACCCGCGTCAGCGGGCCAGGTTGGGGCCGAAGCCGCCCACTCGTTGGCGGCACCCGGCATTGAACTGCTACTGAACTAGCCCTATTGTTCCTTATCCGCGGCGGCGGTTGTACAAAGACCCGTCGGATACCGACCGAAGGCATGTTTTACCGGTCGCAATTACTGTGCCGGAACCCAGCAGGCCGCGACATGGTCGTCGACCATGCCGGTGGCCTGCATCAACGCATATGCCGTGGTGGGGCCGACGAATTTGAAGCCCCGCCGCTTGAGTTCCTTGGCCATCGCGGTCGATTCCGGGGTCACGGCGGGCACTTGGGCCAGGTCAGCGGGCCGCGGCCGGGCCGGTGGGGCGAATGACCACAACAGCTCGCTCAGGTCGACGTCGAGCTCGGTGACGGCCCTGGCATTGGCGATGGTCGCGACGATCTTGGCCCGGTTGCGCACGATGCCCGCGTCGGCCATCAACCGCTCGACATCGTCGTCGGTGTACGTCGCGACCACGGTCGCGTCGAACTCGTCGAACGCGGCCCGGAAATTCTCCCGCTTGCGCAGAATGGTCAGCCAGCTCAGCCCGCTCTGGAAGGCCTCCAGGCTGATCCGCTCGAACAACGCAGCCGAATCCCGCAGCGGGCGGCCCCACTCGGTGTCGTGATAGTCGCGGTAGAGGGTGTCACCCGCGGCCGCGCTACTCGGTGAGACGGCCCAGCCGCAGCGGATCCGGCCGTCCTCGGTCATGACTCCTCCGAGGTGCGGACTTCACCTGCGGTGGCCGACACCTCTTCCTCGTCGGCGGCGTCCTCGTCGTCGAAGTCGTCGGGCACACCGTAGGCGGCGCGCACCGCTGCCAACTCCCCGCGGACCGAGTCGAGCTCGCGGCCCAGTCGATCCAGCACCCAGTCCACCTCGGTGGTCTTGTATCCGCGGACGACCTGGGCGAACTTGATGGCATCCACATCGGCACCGGTCACGCCCGAAGCAGGCAGGACGGTGGCGGTGGTGCCACGAGGAAGCGGCGGCAGCGTCTCACCGCGGCCGAAGATGACGCTGCCCAAGCCGAACAGCACCGTGGCCACCAGAACCAGCACCACCAGGTACAGCAGTATCAGTGTCACGCCCTCGATACTGCCTCACGCATGCGACATCTAGCGCGGGCGCAGGGCGACGATGGGCCACTCACCCGCCGAATGTGCACACAGATCGCGTTCTCAGCGATTTTCGCGATCTGAGCGCACCGTCGGCGCCGATCAATGCGGGCGCAGGGTCACCATCGGTGGGCGGTCGGCCAGCGAGACCGACGACACCCGCGGGGTGAAGTCGTCACCGTCGGCGTAGAACTGCGTCAGCCCCACCCCCGAATCGGTGATCCCGCAGCGGGACAGCAGGGTCGCGATGACCTGCCGGCTCATCGAGGCCAGCTCGGTCAGCGGCCGGTTGCGGTGAGCCCGCACCCCCAAGTTCACCTGGGCGATGGCATCCAGGCCGAGGCGGTCGTAGGTGTCGACCAGCAGGCCGATCTCCACGCCGTAGCCGGGGGCGAACGGCACCGAGGTCAGCAGTTCGCGGGTGCCCGCATACTCGCCGCCGAGCGGCTGCAGCACGCAGTTCAGCTCGGGGCGCAGCGAGGCCAGCAGGGGGCGTGCCACCAGCTCGGTGACCCGACCGCCACCGTTGGCGTCCTCGGCGCCGCTGACCTTGAGCGGCCGCCGGTAGAACCCCTTGACCAGATGTACTCCGTCGGCGGTCAGCAGCGGGCCGAGGAGTTTGGGGACGAACATGGGATCGGGGTCGATCAGGTCGGAGTCGACGAAAGCGATGATGTCGCCGGTCGTGGCGGCCAGCGACCGCCACAGCACCTCACCCTTGCCCGGCTGCGGTGCGATCTCGGGCAGTGCCACCTCGCGGCTGACGACCCTCGCCCCGGCCGCGACCGCGCGGATCTCGGTGTCGTCGGTGGAGCCCGAGTCGAGCACGATCAGCTCGTCGACCAGCCCCCCGAGCAGCGGGGTGATGGTCTCGACCACAGAGGCGACGGTTTCTTCCTCGTTGAGGGCGGGCAGCACCACCGAAACCGTGCGGCCGGCCTTGGCGGCCTCAAGCTCGGCGATGGTCCAACTCGGCCGGTTCCAGCTGTGATCGGTCAGCCAGCGGTGGCCGATGACGCCGTCGATAAATGACAGATCAGGTAGAGCGGTCATGCCAGTCCCCTCACTGTTCGTGCGGGTGCCCGCACTCCCTGGATCGACGCGACCATCTCCAGCACGCGCCGTGTGGGTCCAACCTCATGTACCCGGAACATGGCGGCTCCATCCGCGGCGGCCAGTGCCGTCGCGGCCAGGGTGCCCTCCAGGCGTTCGGTCAGATCCACACCCAGAGTCTCCCCGACAAAATCCTTGTTGCTCAGTGCCATCAGCACAGGCCATCCGGTCTTAACAAGATCTTTTACGTGACGCAACAAACTAAGACCGTGATGAGTGTTTTTGCCGAAATCATGGGTCGGGTCGATCATGATCCGGTCACGAGGCACACCGGTTGCTGCCGCTCGCTCGGCCGCGGCAGTCACCTCGGAGATGACATCGTCGACGACGCCACGTTCGGTGATCCCGTAGTTCACCCGGAACGGCCGGGTGCGCGGCACAGCTCCGCCGGTGTGTGAGCACACCAGACCGGCACCGAATTCGGCGGCCACCTCGGGCAGGCCCGGATCCGCGCCGGCCCAGGTGTCGTTGATCAGATCGGCCCCGGCCGCACAGGCCTGTTTGGCCACCGCCGCGCGCCAGGTGTCGACGCTGATCAACTGGTCTGGGTAGGTACTGCGCAGCCATTCGACGAACGGCACGACGCGGGCGATCTCCTCTTGTGAATCGACCACGCTCCCCGGGCCTGCCTTGACTCCACCCACGTCGATGACGTCAGCGCCCGCCTCGATGGCACCGCACACCGCTTTTTTGGCCGCGTCGTCGCTGAAGGTGGCACCGCGGTCGTAGAACGAGTCCGGCGTCCGGTTGACGATCGCCATGATCAGCGCACGGTCGTGCGCGACCGGGCGCCCGCAGAACAGGCCATTGCTCGTCGACAACACGCCTCCATAGTGCCTGGTGCGGCACCCACGGCAGTATTCGCGCCAGGTTCCACGCCGTTTTCTGCCTGTTGGTCGTCGCGCGACGCGATCGACAGCCCAGGTGTGGAAATCAGCGCGGAGCTGTACCCGCCGGCTTACTTGGGCCGCTTACCGGCCGTCACTTCCTCGGGGTATTCGGGGTAGAAGGGCACGTAGCCCTCCTCACGACCGGCCAACACATACAGCGGATCCTTGACGTCGGTGCCGTAGCCCTGCTTGCGCAGGTCGACCTTCTGGCTCTTGAACGTCGAGGTGTGCGCCAGTTCGGAGACGACACGGACGAACAGCGGCACGGCGTAGGCCGGCAGGTCGCTGTAGAACGCGTCAGCGACCTCCTTGCCGTCGAACTCGTGGTCGGCCTTGAGCTGCAGTGCAGCCATGCCGGCGCGGCCGCCCGCACCGGGCACCTCCACCCCGAACACGGTGCACTCGTCGACGCTCGGGTGCCCGGCGAGCGCGGCCTCGACCTCGGTGGTGGCCACGTTTTCGCCCTTCCACCGGAACGTGTCACCGAGTCGGTCGGCGAATGCGGCGTGGCCCAGGCCCTGGGAGCGCATCAGGTCGCCGGTGTTGAACCAGACGTCGCCCTCCTTGAAGGCGTCGCGGACCAGCTTCTTCTCACTGGCGGCCTTGTCGGTGTACCCGTCGAACGGCTGCAGCGCGTTGATCTTGGACAGCATCAGGCCGGGCTCGCCGCGCTTGACCTTGCGCAACCGGCCGTCGGCGCCGCGGGCGGGTTCGCCGCTGTCGGCGTCGTATTCGACGAAGGCGACCGGGCTGGGGCAGATGCCGGTGGACTTCGAGACGTTGAAGACGTTGACGAAGGCGGTGTTGCCCTCGCTTGCGGCGTAGAACTCGCAGACGCGCGGGATGCCGAACCGCTGGGTGAACTCGTCCCAGATGGCCGGGCGCAGTCCGTTGCCGACGATGACGCGGACCTTGTGTGCGCGGTCGGTCGCCTTGGGCGGCTGGTTGAGCAGGTAGCCGCAGATCTCGCCGATGTAGACGAACGCGGTCGCGCCGTAGTCGATGACCTCGTCCCAGAATCGCGAGGCCGAGAACGACTTGCCCAGCGCCAGTGCCGCGCCGGAGTTCAGTGCCGAACCGACCGAGACGGTCAGCGCGTTGTTGTGGTAGAGCGGCAGGCAGCAGTACAGGGTGTCATCGCTGTGCAGCCGCAATCCCAGACCGCCGAATCCGGCCAGGGCCCGCAGCCAGCGGTAGTGCGTCATGACACTGGCCTTGGGCATGCCCGTGGTGCCCGAGGTGAAGATGTAAAAGGCCTTGTCCTTGGCCAGGACTGCCGACGTGCTGGCCGGGTTGGTGGTCGGCGCGGTGGACGCCAGCCGGCGCAGCTCGTCGACCGTGATCAGCCCGTTGACCTCGGCCCCGCATTCGGTGACGTGCTCGACCAGATCGGCCTCGGCCACCACTGCGGCGGCGTCGAGCAGCCCGAAACTGTGGGCGAGCACCTTGCCGCGCTGGTGGTAGTTGAGCATGCCCGCGACGGCGCCGCACTTGACGATGGCCAGCATCAGCAGCACGGCGTCGGGCGAGTTGCGCAGCATCACCCCGACCACGTCGCCGTGTCCGACGCCTTTGGCGGCCAGCACCGCGGCGTAGCGGTTGACGGTCTCGTTGGCTTCCCGGTAGGTGATGCGCTCATCGCCGAACTTGAGGAAAACCCGGTCGGCGTACTGGGCCGCCCGCTCCTGGAACACCTTGCCGATCGACGTCTTGGCCGTCGGTCGGGCCATCATTCCGGTGACGACACCCCGCACGATGACCGGCGCATCCATCAGCAGACCGGGTACCTGGCTGGCGAGGTCGAGTAGGCCGACGCTGCTCCTGGTGCCCGATTTCTGGTCGGTCATGCGGTGTCCCCCTGCGCGTTGTTATGGGTCTCGAGATGGCTCTCGTGTGGCCAACACCATAGCCGCGCCTGGTAACCGCCGTTACCGCCGGTTCTAGGTAACCGCCTCGCACGCCTCGAGTGCGGCGGCGACCTCGTCGACCACGACCAACCGATCCAGGGCCGCCTCGCTCACGTAACCGGAGGCGACGAGCCCGCGCAACCAGTTCAACAATCCGTCGTAGTGGCCGAACGGGTCGAGCAGCACCACGGGCTTCTCGTGCATCCCGAGGTAGCCCGCTGTCCAGGCCTCGAAGAATTCCTCCAGGGTGCCGATGCCGCCGGGCAACGCGATGAACGCGTCGGAGCGGTCCTCCATCTCCTTCTTACGTTCGCGCATGGTGTCGGTGACGACCAGTTCAGCGGCGTCCACATCGGCGAGCTCGCGGTGAACGAGCGCCTTGGGAATGACGCCGACCGTATGGCCGTTGCTGGAGCGGGCCGCCCGCGCCACCGCACCCATGGCCGAGACGTTGCCGCCGCCGGAGACCAACGTCCATCCGCGCTTGGCGATCGCCACTCCAACCTCACTGGCCAAGGCCAGCAGCTCGGGATGGGTGGGACCCGAGGCGCAATAGACACACACCGCAAACTCGCGGTCAGATTCACCGGACACGCACACAACCTAGAGGGTGCTGGTGAACCGCCGATGTCGGGTTGGGTGATGTCCGTCGGGTGATACCCGTTGGGCGATGTCCGTTGGGTGATGGACTCGGCCCACCCCCCACGGGGAGACTGGACGGAACTCGAAGGGCGATCCTGGTGATTGAAAGACGGCGATGACGGACAGCGACGAACAACCGACACGGTTGAGCCGCGAGTTCATCTTGGATGCCGCGATCGAGCTGATCGATCGCGAAGGTCTGACCAAGCTGACAATGCGTCGGCTGGGAACGGCCTGCGGCGTCGAGGCGATGGCGCTCTACCGGTACGTGCACAGCCGGGGCGATCTGCTGACCGGAGTCGTCAACCACATCGTGGACCGCCTCCACACCGATCAGCTCGCCGCGCGCCGGCAGGAGGACGGTTGGCAGGACTTCCTGGTTCGGCTCGGTCACGGCGTGCGTCAGATCGCCATCGAACATCCCGAGGTGTTCCCGCTCGTAGCGACGGAGGCACCTGAAGCGCCGTGGGTACGGCCTCCGCTGCGGAGCCTGCGCTGGATGGAGACCTTCCTGGAGACCCTCATCTCCTATGGGTTCACCGATGAGGCGGCCGTGGCCGCCTACCGGACGTACACCACGTTCCTGGTGGGTCAATTGCTGCTCGAAGTATCCGCTCGCGGCGTCGCGCTGAGTCCCGCCGAGGCGGTGCTCGACGACGAGCCGCGTGCCGATACGTCGCTGGCCGACTACCCGAACCTCCGACGGTTGCAACCGATGCTTGCCGAGGACCACAGCGTCGACGAGTTCGAAGACGCGTTGGAAGCCTTGCTCGACCGCATCGAAAGCTGGCTGAACTAGCGGTCGACGGAATCATGATCAAAGCCTGTTTACAACGTAAACAGACCCGGCTATGCTCGGTTTCACCGTGGAAACGCACCATGATCACCAGCTGCACTGGACGGCTCGAATCACAGCCGAAGGCCTCATCGTTCAGGTCTTCGGACAGGTGGATGCCCACAACGAATCCACGTGGGCACGCATGCTCGCCGAATCGGCGCGCGCCGCTCCCGAGGGTTCCTTGCTCATCATCGACGGCGGATCCCTCGATTTCATGAGCTGCGGGGCGCTGGTCGCCCTGGCAAAGCAGGCCGTCGACAGCCGCCAGAAAGGTGTCACCCTGCGGCTCGTCACCACGCATTCGAGCATCCGGCGAATCATCGTCGAATTCGGTATGGACGACGCGATCTCGGCGCACCCGGACGTCGATTCGGCGTTGAAAGGCGACTGCCCACCATAGGATTCGGTGGATGGCTGTCGACTGGGTGATCGCACCGCGTGACCGCGCGCTCGACGGCCTGGAGGTCGGCCTGCACGAACGCCGCGGCGCCGCCCTAGTGGGCCCCGCCGGGGTGGGCAAGACATCAGTGGCCCGAACCGCGGCCGAACACCTCGCGCCCGATTTCCGTCGTGTGCTGTGGATCACCGGCACGGAATCAGCTGCGGCAGTTCCCTTTGCGGCGGTCGCGCACCTGATCGACATCCCCTCGGCGGGCAAGACCGCCGACGTGATGCGCGCGGCACGCGAGACGCTCGGATCCCAGTTGCTGGTGGTTGTCGATGACGCGCATCTACTGGACCGGTTGTCCGCGGCGCTCGTGTACCAACTCGCCGTGACAGGCGCGGCCAAACTCATCGTGACCGCGTCCGCAGGGCCGCCCGATGACGTCGCGGCGTTGTGGGCTGACCGGCTGGTGAACCGCGTCGAGATGTCACCGCCGGGCCACGACGACGCCCGGCTGGCCGATCAGGTGGACACGTTTCTCGCCGACCTGCCCGACGACGTGGCAGTGGTCTTGCGACAGCTGGCAGTGCACGATCCGCTGCCACTTACCGATCTGACGGCTCTGACCAGCGCCGATGCCGTGCAGGCGGCACAACACAGCGGCGTCGTTCGCGTCGACGACGATGTGGTGCACTGTGTGCATCCGCTTTTCCTGAGCGCCATGCGGGCAACCATCGGCGGACCCGGCCTGCGACGGTTGCGCAACACGGTGATCCAGCGGTTGGCCACCGCGCCGCGCCCCGGTGTGGTGGACCGGCTGCGGGTGGCGGTGCTGGCCCTCGACAGCGACGTGTCCCTGCCCGCCGATGAACTCGTCGACGCGGCAGGCGAGGCGCTGCGGTTGGGCGACCTGGAGTTGAGCGAACGGCTGGCGCGGGCCGCGACCGTTTCCGGCGATGAATCCAATCCCCGTTTCACGGGTCTCCTGACATTGGCGTATGCGTTGGCCTGGCAGGGCCGCGGTCGCGAGGCCGACGCCGTGTTGGCACAGATCGACCCGGCCGGTCTTTCGGAGGACCAGCTGATGGCGTGGGCGCTGCCGCAGGCGGCCAATCAGTTCTGGATGCTGTCAGAACCCGAGCGCGCCACGGCGTTCCTGAAGGCCACCCGCCGACGGGTGTCGACGCCGCGGGCGCAGACCACGCTCGACGCGTTGGCGGCGACCTTTGCGATGAATGCCGGTGCGCCACAACGAGCTTTGGGCCTGGCACTGGAGGTGCTGGCCTCCCCCGCGGCCGATGACACCGCGGTCGGCTGGGCGGGGTCGACGGCGGCGCTGAGTTGCGCGCGCCTCGGCGCCTTCGACCGGGTGGACGCGATGGCCGAGCGCGCAGTGGCGGCGGGGCATCCAGGCCTGTTGCGGTTCACCAGCGGGTTCGGCCAAACCACCGCGCTGCTGATGACCGGCCAACTGGACCGGGCGCAGGAGCTGGCCCAGCGGATCACCGATTTCACCCAGCTGCTGCAGCCGGGACGCGCCGTCGGCGAGGTGCTGACGGCCGATGTGTGGCTGGTGCGCGGTCAGTTTGATGAGGCGATTGCCCTGTTACGCAAGGCAACTGCCGCGTTAGCGCCGACCGGGTATTCCTGGGGCCCGCTGGCCTGGATGTTGTTGGCCCAGGCGCTCGGGCAACGAGGCATGCCGGTTGAGGCCGGAAAAGCACTGTCCCGTGCGGAATCTCGGCACGGGCTCAAGTCGATGCTGTTCGCGCCGGAGCTGGCACTGGCCCGGGCCTGGACGTGTTCTGCCCGTAAGGATCCGGTGGGCGCGGTGACCGCGGCGCGCGAGGCAGCCAAAGCCGCTGAGCGCGGCGAACAGTCCGCGGTGATGCTTCGCGCCTTGCATGATGGCGTGCGTCTTGGGGATGCGCGCGCCATCGACGCGCTGGCCAGGGTGGATCTGGATTGCGTGTTCGGGCGGCTGACGCTGGACCACGCCCGCGCGTTGACGGCCGGCGATAGTGCGGCGTTGGCCGACGTCGCCGAGCGGTATCGCGACGTCGGGATGCTCGCGGCTGGGAACGATGCCGCGCGTCAGGCGTCTGCGTGAGCTATAACCTCGCGGCGATCCGTCTGGACCGCCCAGACCTCACTGTCAAGGCGACCCCTCCCACTGGACGCCTTACCTGGTGACCAACGGCGATATTTCGCGCGCAGCACCCACCCATGCCGACAGTAGAATGCGCAGTCAGAACCGCATGATCTCCAGGGGGCTCGATGAACCAGTTGTTCGCCAACACGGATGCCATCCAGGGCTTGCAAGGGATCGTCGGCGGTGTCGGTGACGACATCGGCAGCTTCAAGAATGTCTTCTCGGGCCCGTCGGACCTCGCATCGAGCCAGGGCCCCATCGGATTCCCGGTTCACAATGCTCATGGTGGCGCGATGTCGTCCCGGGACGGCGCGCTCGGTGCCACCCAGGTCGCTGCCGGCCGGATGGCCGATTTGCTCGGCCAGGCGTCGAAGGCCTACGAGCGTGGCGATCTGGCCGCCGCCGAGCGGCTCAAGGCCCAGGCCGATGCGCTCGGCGGAAGCTCCTCGGCATCCACGGGTGGCGGTGGGGGCAGTGCTCCGGCGGCAGGCGGTGGCGGCGCCGACGGTGCGGGCCAGATGATGGGCCAATTCAGCCAGATGGCCGGGCAGATGATGCAGTCGGTCACCCAACCGCTGCAGGGCCTGTCCCAGGCCATGACGCAGGTGCCGCAGCAGGTCATGCAGGGAGTGCAAGGCATCGTCGAGGCCGCCACCCAAGCAGCCGGAGGTGGCGGCGACGCTGCGGCCACAGCAGCGGATGTCGGCGGCGCGGGAGCCGAGGACGCCATCAAGGCCAATGCCACCGGCCATGAGGGCCCCGGGGACGGCCAGGGCAATGGCTCCGACAGCGGCCCGGCTGATCCGCACGACGACAAGCACGATGGCAAAGACGACAAGAACGACTCCGAGCCCGAGCCCGAGCACCGGGCCGAGGCCGGCGCCAGTGCACTTGGTCACCACGAACGACTCGGCGATCGAGCTTCGGCCGGGGTGCGGTCGGAGGACGGTTATGGCGTCAGCACGGTACCGGCCCAGGTCCACAACATCAGCCCGCGCCGACAGTAGCGCTCAGCTCGCCGCCTTCCAGCCGCAGCCAGCGGTCGATGCCGATCGCTTCCAGGAACCGTTCGTCGTGGCTGACCACCACGAACGCCCCCCGGTAGGCGTTCAGCGCCGATTCCAACTGGCCCACGCTGACCAGGTCGAGGTTGTTGGTCGGCTCGTCCAACAGCAGTAACTGGGGTGCGGGTTCGGCATAGAGCACGCAGGCCAGCGTCGCCCGCAACCTTTCCCCGCCCGACAATGCCGCGACCGGCAGGTGGATGCGGTCACCGCGAAACAGGAACTGCGCCAACAGGTGCATCCGCCGGGTGTGTGACAGGCTGGGCGCGGCGGCCGCCAGGCTCTCGGCCACCGTACGGTCCTCGGTCAGCAGATCCAGCCGCTGCGACAGGGAGGCGATGCGCCCGTCACCCCGCTGCACCGTGCCTGAGTCGGGCTCCAATGCGCCGTCGATGATCCGCAGCAATGTCGATTTGCCCGCCCCGTTGGGACCGGTCAGGGCGATGCGCTCCGGCCCGCGGATGGACAGACCAATACCGTTGTCGACGAACAGTTTCTGCCCGCCACGGCTGATCTGGAGGCCTTGCCCGGTGAACACCGTGCGCCCAGCGGGCACCACGGTATCGGGCAGGTCCAGCGCAATCACATTGTCATCGCGCAACATTCGTTCGGCTTCGTCAAGACGGTTGCGCGCCTCATCGACCCGTTTGGCGTGCACATCGTCGGCGCGGGCCGCCGATTCCTGCGCATCGCGTTTGAGCTTGCCGGCCACGATCTTCGGCAGACCGGCGTCCTTGACGTTGCGCGCCGCGTTCGACGAGCGTCGGGCGGCCCGCTCCCGCGCCTCCTGCATCTGCCGCTTCTCGCGCTTGAGCTGCTGCTCGGCGTTGCGGACGTTGCCCTCGGCCACCGACTGCGCAGCCTGCACCGTTTCCTGATAAGCGGTGAAATTGCCTCCGTAGAAGATCATTTCGCCGCGGTACAGCTCGGCGATCTGATCCATCCGGTCGAGCAGCACCCGGTCATGGCTGACCACCAGTAGGCAACCCGCATAGCTGTCGAGCGCCTCATACAGCCGCTGCCGGGCCGCACTGTCCAGGTTGTTCGTGGGCTCGTCGAGCAGCAGCACACTGGGCCGCTTCAGCAGTTGAGCCGCCAACCCCAGGGACACCACTTCCCCGCCGGACAACGTGCCCAACCGGCGATCGAGCGCCAGGCCGCCCAGCCCGAGTCGGTCCAACTGGGCACGCGAGCGTTCCTCGATGTCCCAGTCATCGCCGATGGTGGTGAAGACCTCCTCACTGGCGTCACCGGCGGCCAAGGCTGCCAATGCATCCAGCACCGGAGAGATCCCCAGCACCGCCGCTACGGTGAGATCGGCTGTGAACGGCAGGCTTTGGGGCAGATAGCCGACGACGCCGTCGGCCGTCACCGAGCCCGATGAGGGGCGATACTCCCCGGCGATCAGTTTGAGCAGTGTGCTCTTTCCGGCGCCATTGGGGGCCACCAGCCCGGTATGGCCGGGGCCGACGGTAAACGACAGGTCGGCGAACAGCTCGACGTCATCGGGCCAGGAGAAAGACAAATGGGAACAGACGATAGACATGCTGGTACTCCAAGATGATGCGGGCATCACGCACCGCAAAAAGGAACAGGGTGACGAATCGGCTCTCGGGGATCACCCAGAGATGTCGTCAGGTCCCAGCATGTTTTCGGCCCACCTCGGTTGACAGCAGATGCGTTACCCATAGTACGCACGGGTGCAACCGGTTTTCGGTTCAGAAAGTTCCGCGCAACTGATCCAGTTGGCGCCGTTCACGTTTCGTCGGCCGGCCGGCACCTCGATCGCGGACCGGAACGGCAGCCACGATCTCTTTGGGCGGCGGTGGCGGGCTGCGGTCGATCAAGCATTCGGAGGCCACCGAGGGCCCGACGCGTTTGGCGATCGGGCGGATGACCTCCACGATCCGCTCCCGCCCGTCCAGCCGGACCCGCACCTCGTCACCGGGGCTGACGTGTTGCGCCGGTTTGGCGGGCACATTGTTGACCCGGACGTGTCCGCCGCGGCAGGCGGCCGCGGCCGCGGACCGGGTCTTGGTGATGCGCACGGCCCAGATCCAGCTGTCGACGCGAACGGTACTCACGTCAGGTAGCGCCGCAGCATGTCGGTGGTGGCGGTGATCGCGGCGACATCGACCCGTTCGTCGACCTTGTGCGCGAGGTTGGGGTCACCCGGCCCGTAGTTGACCGCCGGAATTCCCAGCGCAGCGAACCGCGACACGTCCGTCCAGCCGTACTTGGCGCGAACGTGTCCGCCGGCAGCGGCCACCAGCGCGGCAGCGGCGGGTTTGGCCAACCCCGGCAGGGCGCCCGCGGCGGCATCGGTCAGGTCAATGGTGACGTCGAGCCCGTCGAACACCTCGTGCACGTGGGCGACGGCCTGCTCGACGCTGCGGTCGGGGGCGAATCGGAAGTTGACGGTCACCGATGCGGCGTCGGGGATGACGTTGCCGGCGATGCCACCGTCGATACGGACCGCCGACAGCCCTTCCCGGTAGACACAACCGTCGATGTCGACGTCGCGGGGCTGATACTTGGTGAGCCGGTCCAGCACGGCGCCGAGTTTGTGAATCGCGTTGTCGCCCAGCCATGATCGGGCGGAATGGGCGCGGGTGCCGGTGGCGCCGACGACGACGCGGATGGTGCCCTGACAGCCCGCCTCGATGAAGCCACCGGAGGGTTCGCCGAGGATCGCGACGTCGGCCTGCAGCCAGTCCGGCAACTCGCGTTCGATGCGGCCCAGGCCGTTGGCGCTGGACTCGATCTCCTCGCAGTCGTACATCACCAGGGTGATGTCGTGGCTGGGCTCGGCGATCGTCGCGGCCAGGTGCAGGAACACCGCGTCACCCGACTTCATGTCCGAGGTGCCGCAGCCCCACATCTCGCCGTTCTTGATGTGGCTGGGCAGGTTGTCGGCGGCGGGCACGGTGTCGATGTGCCCGGCCAGCATCACCCGCGAAGGGCGGCCCAGGTTGGTGCGGGCCAGCACCGCATCCCCGTTGCGGACCACCTCGAACCACGGCGCCTGCGCGCGCAGCGCAGCTTCGATCTCGTCGGCGATGCGCTGCTCGTGACGTGACTCGCTGGGGATGTCCACCAAGGCAGCGGTCAGCGCGACCGGATCGGCAGTCAAATCGAGCGATGAGCCGCTTGCGCGAAGAGCCGAAGAGTGCGCCACGGTCCTCGACATTAGTCCAGTACCGTGTAGCAACGTGACTGCAGCATCTGGCGTCGGCCTGGCCACCATCACCGCCGACGGGACCGTCCTTGACACCTGGTTTCCCGCCCCTGAGCTGAGCGCCTCCGGCGAGGCCGGCACGGTGAAGCTGACGGGTGACGACATTCCCGCGGATTTCGCCGGGCTGACCGGCCCCGATGCTGACCGCGGCGTCGAGGTGGTGGCGGTACGCACCACCATCACCTCGCTCGATGACAAGCCCGCCGACGCGCATGACGCCTACCTGCGGCTGCACTTGCTGTCGCACCGGCTCGTGGCCCCGCACGGCGCCAACCTGGACGGCGTCTTCGGTGCGCTGGCCAACGTGGTGTGGACGAACTTCGGGCCGTGCGCGGTCGAGGGCTTCGAGACGGTGCGCGCGCGGTTGCGGCGGCGCGGTGCGGTGACCGTCTACGGCGTCGACAAGTTCCCCCGCATGGTCGACTACGTGCTGCCGTCGGGCGTGCGGATCGCCGACGCCGACCGCGTCCGCCTGGGCGCACACCTCGCCGCGGGGACCACGGTCATGCACGAGGGCTTCGTGAATTTCAACGCCGGCACCCTGGGCACCTCGATGGTGGAGGGCCGGATCTCGGCAGGTGTGGTGGTCGACGACGGCTCCGACGTCGGTGGCGGCGCGTCGATCATGGGCACCCTGTCCGGCGGCGGCAAAGAGGTGATCTCGGTCGGCAAGCGTTGCCTGCTGGGCGCCAACTCCGGCCTGGGCATCTCGCTCGGCGATGACTGCGTGATCGAGGCCGGGCTATATGTCACCGGCGGCACCAAGGTCACGATCTCTGATGGCGGCCAGACTGCCACTACCACCAAGGCCATCGAACTGTCCGGCGCGAACAACCTGCTGTTCCGCCGCAACTCGCTCTCGGGCGCGGTCGAGGTGGTCAAGCGTGACGGCACCGGCATCACGCTCAACGATGCGCTGCACGCCAACTAGATCGGCACGCCGAGTGTGAACAAGGTGGCGAACTTTCGCGGATTATTCGCCATCTCGTTCACGTTGGGCGGGCGACTCAGGTGCACGGTATCCCGTGCGGGCCACCGATCCAGTGACCTGGCGGGGATTGCCACGGGCACCATTTCTTGATCTGCCCTGGCGGTAGGTTGGGGCCCGGATTCCAGTCGACCCAGCCTGGCCCCGGAATCCATGGAATGTTCGGACCGTGACCAGGGTCAGCCTGCGCTGTCGCCGTACCCAGTCCGAAAGATCCGACACCGAGCGCACCGGCGATGATTGCCGTTCCAGCGATCTTCTTGATATTCACGTGTGGCCTCCAATACAACGGCAGGTTGACGTGCACTTTCTGACCCCTCTATCGCCCAAGGTACGCCTTTTGTTAGCGCGCCGGCGGTGGTAGCCCGCTCAAGCACGCGGAACTACTCGGCGGCCAGCACGCAGAATTCATTGCCCTCGGGGTCGGCCAGCACCACCCACGTCTCGTCGCCCTGCCCCACGTCGGCAGGGCGAGCACCCAAACCGATCAGCCGATCCACCTCGGCCTGCTGATCGTCGGGGGTGAAGTCCGGGTGCACCCGGTTCTTGACCACCTTGCCCTCGGGCACGGCCGTGAACAACCACGTGGGCCCGGCACCCGGCGGTGGGGTCAACAGAACGTCACCCTCGGAATCGGTGTGCCGAGGCCAGCCGAGCGCCTCCGACCACCAGGCTCCCAACGCTTCGGGATCCCGCGCGTCAATGCAGATCTCTGAGAATCTCAGTCCCATTGCGCCAGTTCCTTTTTCATCACCTTGCCCATCGCGTTACGGGGCAGGCTGTCCACCAGCCGAACTTCGCGAGGCCGCTTGTGTGCTGAAAGTTGTTGGGCGACAAACTCGATCAGCACGTCGGGCGTAGCATTGCCGACGACGAACGCGACGATGCGCTGCCCTAGGTCCTCGTCAGGCATTCCGACGACAGCGACCTCGTCGACACCGTCATGACCCAGCAGTGCGGTCTCGATCTCACCGGCCCCGATGCGGTATCCGCCGGACTTGATCAGGTCCACCGATTCGCGCCCGACGATGCGATGCATGCCATCGGCATCGATCACCGCGACGTCGCCGGTGCGGTACCAACCGTCGGGGTCGAAGGCGTCGGCGGTGGCCTCGGGCCTGTTGAGGTAGCCGCCGAACACCATGGGGCCCTTGATCTGTAGCCGTCCGATGGTGTCGCCGTCGTGGGGCACCGGGGCGCCGGCGTCGTCGACGAGGCGGGTCTGCACCCCGGCCAGCGGCAGCCCGACCCAGCCGGGCCTACGCTCACCGTCGACCCGGGTGCTGATCGTGATCAGCGATTCGGTGCTGCCGTAGCGCTCTACCGGGGCGTGCCCGGTCAACCGGACCAACTCGTCGAACACCGGCACCGGCAGCGGTGCACTGCCGGAGACCAGCAGTCGCGCCGTCGAAAGAGCCAACGCCGAGTCGAGATCCTTGACCACTCGTGACCACACGGTGGGCACTCCGAAGTACAGCGTGCCCTGGGCCTGTGCGTACGCGGCCGGTGTCGGTTTCCCGGTGTGTACGAAGCGGTTTCCGATCCGCAGCGAGCCGAGCAGGCCCAGCACCAGGCCGTGCACATGGAAGAGCGGCAGCCCGTGCACCAGGGTGTCGGCGGCGGTCCACTGCCACGCTGCGGCCAGCGCGTCGATGTCGTCGGCGATGGCTCGGCGGCTGATCGGCACGCCCTTGGGTGCTCCGGTGGTCCCGGAGGTGTACATGATGATCGCAGTCGAATTCGGTGGCGGTTCGGGATAGCGGTGCCAGGACCGGGCGTGCAGCCGCACGGGGATGTGGGGCAGCCCCTCGGTCTCCTGCGGCCTTTCCCCCAGCCAGGCCTGGGCGCCGGAGTCGGTGAGGATATGCCGGCGCTCTGCCGTGCCGACGTCAGCGGGGACCGGGACCACCGGCACGCCGGCGATCAGGCACCCGATGATCGCGAGAACTGTCGTCGGGGTCGGTGTCGCCAGGACGGCGACGCGCTGCGCGACAGCCACCCGCTCGGCCACCGAGGTAGCGGCGCCGACGAGATCACTGCGGCTCAACACAGCACCGTCGATGGAAACGGCGTCGTCGAGTTCGGCGCCGGCGGCGACGGCCGCGGGATTCAGGGAGGCCAGCAACACTCTTGTCAGGCTACCGGCGTGCCATCCGACGATCCCACGCACTCGACAAGATGCGAAGTTGGCGACAGGCTGGTGCGTATGGGCACGGCTGCGCGCGACCGCGACGACTCCGGTCGGCCCCGCAGCACTCGTCCGCGTGACACACTCGGCCGGCCATTGCCCTACGGCAGTGAAGGCGTCGCACGGATTCCCGATGACCTGGAGCTCTCACCCGCCGAAACTCTCGCCTACGCCCAGGATCTACTCGATCGCGGCCACGCGTTCAACGCTCACGAAGTCCTCGAAGCGGCGTGGAAGAACGGCCCGGAGCACGAACGTGCGCTCTGGCAGGGATTGGCACAGCTGGCCGTGGGCATCACCCACGTGCAGCGCGGCAACCGGAGCGGCGCTGCCGCCCTGCTGCGCCGCGCCGCCGCGCGGCTCTCGCTCGTCGACCAACCGGCGCCCTATGACGTCGACGTCTCCCGCCTGATCGACTTCGCCGGCACCCTCGCCGACGACGCCGAGCAGCCCGGCGATATTGCCGCGCAACGGTTGCGCACCCATCTGGTGACCGCGATTCGGCAGACCGCGACGCGCGAGGTGTACCGGAACAACTGGCTGACGCTGCGCGAGGACGAGATCGTCCGGGCCGACGGCAGCACCGGCGTGTACGCCGTGGTGGACAAACCGACGTATGCCCTGGTGATCCCGTACGACGCCGATGGCGATCGGTTCCACCTCGTCGAACAGTTCCGCTACCCGCTGGGGCTGCGGCGCTGGGAGTTCCCTCAGGGCACCGCGCCCGAGCAAGAACATCTGGACCCGACTGCGCTGGCCCATCGTGAGCTTCGCGAAGAGACCGGGCTGCAGGCCGGAAGTATGCAACGGCTCGGTCAGCTCGATGTGGCGGCCGGAATGAGCAGCCAGCGCGGCTGGGTGTTCCTGGCGACGGACCTGACCGAGGGTGAGCACGAACGCGAGCACGAGGAACAGGACATGCACAGCGCGTGGTTCTCCCGCGAGGAGCTGAACCGCAAGATCGGTGACGGTGAGATCACTGACGCCCAGACTCTGGCGGCATTGACATGTCTGCTGTTGCACGAGAGCAGAATTCGCCGTTGACATCAACTGAGGTTGAGGTTCTAGCGTCGACCGCGTGAGCCAACCAGAGGTGATAGTCGACCAAGTTGTCCTTCGAGACGGGTTCGTTCCGTTGATCGATATCAGCAGCGCCCGAAACGGAGACAAGCGTCAACGTCAGGCGGTGGCCGACGCCATCGGCCGATGCTGTGAAAGCAGCGGCTTTCTCCTGCTGGCCGGCCACGGTGTGCCCGATGCGGTGATCGAGGACGTGAACCGTGCGGTGCGCGAGTTCTTCTCGCTGCCGCGCGGTGTCAAAGAACAGATCGGGGCAGATCCCGCTGATCCACTGGCCCGCGGATTCAGCTGCGCAGGCAAGCTCGCGGCCACCAACGACGGAGCCGACCGGGCGGCCGAGCACGAGTCACCTGACCACGTCGAGAAATTCGTGTATATCCCGCTGGGCAATCCGGAGGGTTTCGACGGGAACGGCTGGACCGACGAACGTGTGTCCGTAGCCGAACGCTGGCCCGACGTGCCGGGATTCCGGACGGCCTACCAACGCTATTACGACGAGATGGCCGTGCTAGCCGGCGAATTGTCGCGGCTGTTCGCGTTGGCCCTGGGGCTGCGCGAAGACTGGTTCGACACTTTGATCGACCGGCACAACTCCAACCTGATGGCCAACCACTACCCGAACGACGACCACCCGGCCGGCCATATCCGGCTGAGCCAGCACAGCGACTGGGGCAACCTCACGATCCTGCTGCAGGACGAATCCCAGAGCGGGCTACAGGTTCTCAACGATCGTGGCGAGTGGCTTGACGTACCGGTGGTGCCGGGCTCGTTCGTCATCAACATCGGCGACCTGCTGGCCCGCTGGACCAACAACCGTTGGGTCAGCACGGTGCACCGCGTGGTGAGCACCGGCGCACCCACGGAACGGTTCAGCCTGCCGTTCTTCCACCAGCCCAATTTCGACGCAGTGATCGAGTGCATTCCGACCTGTGCCACAGCCGACGACCCGCCGCGGTATGAACCGGTGATCTCGGGGCCCTATCTGCTCGACAAGTTCAGGGTCGCCTACGACCTGAGTGCTCGCTGATATTGCTTCAGCGATGCTCGGCCAGGGCCCGCAGGAAGAACATCAGGTTGGCCGGGCGCTCGGCCAGGCGTCGCACGAAGTAGCCGTACCACTCGTTGCCGAACGGAACGTACACCCGCACATGGTTGCCCGCCTCGGCGAGCCGGCGTTGTTCGGCATCGCGGATGTTGTAGAGCATCTGGTACTCGAAACCGTCGACACCGCGGCCGAATTCGTCGGCTAAACCCGGTACCGCGTCGATGATCTCCGGGTCGTGTGAAGCCACCATCGGGTAGCCCGATCCGGCCATCAGCACCCGCAGACATCGCAGGTAGGAGTCGGTGACGTCCGCCGCGTCGCGGTACGCCACCGAGGCGGGTTCGTCGTAGGCACCCTTGCACAGCCTGATTCGAGCTCCCGACGCCGCGAACTCGCGACAGTCGGCTTCGGTGCGGTGCAGGTAGGCCTGTAGAACTGTTCCCAGCCAGTCGAATTCGGTACGCAGGTCACGCACGATCGTCAGGGTCGAGTCGGTGGTTGTGTGGTCCTCGGCGTCCACGGTCACCCAGGCCCCCACGTCACGGGCCTTGACACAGATGGTGTGGGCGTTCTCGTAGGCGATCTTCTCGCCGTCGCGCGGGAGCGCCTGGCCGAGGGCCGACAGCTTGAGCGACACTTCCAACGGTCGCACTTTCGCATCGGTGTCGCCGCGGCGCGCCAGTCCGTCGAGCAGGGTCAGGTAGGCCTGCACGGTACGTTCGGCGTCCTCGGTGCTCGTGGTGTCCTCGCCGAGGTGGTCGACACTGACGAAGCGGCCCGAATCCCGCAGCGCACCAACGGTGTCAAGTGCATCGGGCACGGTCTCCCCCGCCACAAAACGGTCCACCACCTTGCGGGTGATCGGGAGACGTTCGGTCGTGTGGCGCAGCCGCGACGAGTGCGATGCGGCGAGGATCGCCGGGCGGGCAACCCGCTGAAACACGCCCATCTCAGACCCCCATGTGCGGGTAGATGTGGTTGGTGGGCGGCACGAAGGTCTCTTTGATGGAGCGCGCCGAGGTCCAGCGCATCAGGTTCGACGGCGAGCCGGCCTTGTCGTTGGTGCCCGAGGCGCGCGATCCGCCGAAGGGTTGCTGGCCGACGACGGCGCCGGTCGGTTTGTCGTTGACGTAGAAGTTGCCTGCGGCATTCCGCAGTCGGTCGGCGGCAGTGAGCACCGCACCACGATCGTCGGCGATCACCGCGCCGGTCAGGGCGTAGCGGGCGCCGGTGTCCACGACGTCGAGGATGCGTTCGTACTCCGCGTCGGGATAGACGTGCACGGCCAGGATCGGACCGAAGTACTCGGTGGAGAAAGCCTCGTCGGTCGGATCGTCGGAGAGCAGGACGGTGGGCCGCACGAAGTAGCCCTCACTGTCGTCATATTCGCCACCGGCGGCGATGGTCACGCCGGCGGCACCCTTTGCCCGCTCGATCGCCGCGACGTTCCTGGCGTAGGCGCGGCCGTCGATGACGGCCCCGCCGTAGTTGGTCAGGTCGGTGACATCGCCATATTTCAGTTCCGAAGTGGCCGAGAGGAACTCGTCACCCATTCGGTGCCATACCGAGCGTGGGATGAAGGCCCGAGAGGCGGCCGAGCATTTCTGCCCCTGGTAGTCGAAGGCACCGCGAATCAGGGCGGTGCGCAGGACATCTGGACGGGCCGAGGCGTGCGCGACCACGAAGTCCTTGCCGCCGGTCTCGCCGACCAGACGTGGATAGGTGTGGTAGCGGTCGATGTTCGCACCGACCTCACGCCACAGGTGCTGGAAGGTGGCGGTCGAGCCGGTGAAGTGGATGCCGGCCAGTCGCGGCTCTGCCAGCGCCACCTCGGATACGGCGATCCCGTCGCCGGTCACCAGGTTGATCACTCCGGGCGGCAGCCCGGCGGCCTCCAGTAGCTGCATGGTCAGGTAGGCCGCGAACGTCTGGGTGGGCGAGGGTTTCCACACCACGGTGTTGCCCATCAGGGCGGGCGCGGTGGGCAGATTGCCTGCGATGGCGCTGAAGTTGAAGGGCGTGATGGCGTAGACGAAACCTTCCAGCGGCCGGTGGTCGGTGCGGTTCCAGACACCGGGGCTGCTGATGGGCTGCTGCGCCAGGATCTCTCGGGCGAACTCGACGTTGAACCGCCAGAAGTCGATCAGCTCGCAGGGGGCATCGATCTCGGCCTGATAGGCGGTTTTCGACTGACCGAGCATGGTGGCCGCGGCGATCTTCTCCCGCCATGGACCGGACAGCAGGTCGGCCGCGCGAAGGAACACCGCGGCGCGTTCGTCGAACGGCATCCGGGCCCAGTCGGACTTGGCGGCCAGTGCGGCGTCGATGGCCGCAGCGGCGTCGGCGTGTTCGGCGTTGGTCAGGGTGCCCAGCTTCGCGCTGTGGCGATGCGGTTGCACGACATCGATGCGCGTGCCGCCGCCCATCGTGTGCTTGCCGCCGATGACATGCGGCAGGTCGATCGGGGCGCCGGCCAGTTCGCCGAGCGCGGTGGTGAGCCGGGCGCGTTCCCCCGAGCCCGGTGCGTAGTCATGAACCGGCTCGTTGGCCGGCGCGGGCACGTCGGTGATGGCATCCATGAGTCAAGAATCCCCGAAGTGACCCACGTAACACTTGTCCGATCCGACAAGCGTTACCGCGCATATCAGTAGAATCAGACAATATGCGCGCTACCGGTGTCAGCCTGGGCCAACTGCTGTTGGCACTGGACGCCACGCTGGTCCGGCTCGTTCAGGCTCCCCGCGGCCTCGATCTGCCCGTGGCCTCGGCTGCGCTGATCGATTCCGATGACGTGCGCCTGGGCCTGGCCCCGTCCGCAGGTGCGGCCGACGTGTTCTTCCTGCTCGGGGTCTCCGAGGCCGACGCTCTGCGCTGGGTCGACCAGCAGGCCGTGCGCCGGGTGCCCGCTGCAATCTTCATCAAGGAGCCGTCGGGCACCGTCGTCGAACGTGCGGTGGCGGGAGGCATCGCGGTGGTGGCCGTCGATCCACGGGCTCGATGGGAACGGCTGTACCGGCTGGTGAATCACGTCTTCGAGCACCACAGTGACGGCGCGCTTCACGATTCGGGCACCGACCTGTTCGGCCTGGCCCAATCCGTGGCCGAACGCACGCACGGCATGGTCAGCATCGAAGACGCCCAGTCACACGTTCTGGCGTATTCGGCCTCCAGCGACGAGGCCGATGAGCTGCGCCGGCTGTCGATTCTCGGCCGGGCGGGCCCGCCGGAGCATCTGGCCTGGATCGCCCAATGGGGCATCTTCGACGCGCTGCGGTCTCGGCCGGAGGCAGTGCGGGTGGCCGAGCGGCCTGAGTTGGGATTGCGCCCCCGGTTGGCGATCGGCATCTTCGCACCCACCGTCGACGAGCGACGGGCCCCGGCCTTCGTCGGCACCATCTGGGTGCAGCAGGGCAGCCGCCCGTTCGCTGATGATGCCGAGGATGTACTGCGCGGCGCCGCGGTGCTGGCCGCGCGGATCATGGCCCGGCTGGCAGCCACTCCGTCGACCCATGCCGTACGGGTGCAGGAACTGCTGGGGCTGGGTGAGCCCGATGCTCCGGTCGAGGTGGAGTTGATCGCAAGAGAACTGGGGGTGGCCGTCGACGGTCGGGCCGCGGTGATCGGCTTCGACAGCCGCGCCGGAGACGCGAGAAATGCCGGCGGACCGCCCGACACCAGGCTCGCCGACGTGCTGGCGTTGAGCGCCAGCGCTTTTCGTCACGACGCTCAGATGGCGTCGGCCGGGTCCCGCGTCTACGTGTTGTTCCCCAGCACCGGCAAGGCAGTGACGTCGTGGGTGCGGGGCACCGTGGCGGCGCTGCGAGCCGAGCTGGGGCTGCAGCTGCATGCGGTGATCGCCAGCCCGGTGGCCGGGCTGCCCGGCGCTGCGGGTGCTCGCGCCGATGTGGACCGGGTGCTCGACACTGCCGAGCGCCATCCCGGAACTCTGGCCGCGGTCACCTCACTGGCCGAGGCCCGCACCACGGTGCTGCTCGACGAGATCGTCACCGCGATCGCCGCCGACGACCGGCTGATCGATCCACGGGTGCAGACGTTGCGCGCCGACGAGCCGGTGCTCGCCGAGACCCTGGGTGTGTACCTGGACTGCTTCGGCGACGTCACCGCGGCCGCCCAGCACCTGCATGTGCATCCCAACACCGTGCGGTACCGGATCCGGCGGGTGGAGCAACTGCTGGGCGCCTCACTCAACGACGCCGACGTGCGGCTGCTGCTCGCATTGAGCCTGCGTGCCACGACGTGAGCCCAAGCATGGGCCGCCCGCAAGCGGTCACGCAAACCATTTGGAGGCGATTGGTCGTATGACCTATAGTTAGGTCATGCGACCGCTAAATAATGATTCCCCATCGTTTACGCGGACGGCGCGACGAAGGCAGATCGTCGACGCTGCGATTGACGTGATCGCAGAGATCGGCTGGGAGCAGACATCGATCCGCAAGGTCGCTGACCGCGTTGGGATCGCGATGAGCGCAGTGCAGTATCACTTCGGCACCAGAGATGGGTTGGTCGACGCGATAGTCGAGCACACGATTCGTACCGCTATCGCAGCCGTAGGGCCGGCGGTCTCGGCTGAGGTCACCGCCACGGCCAGGTTGGCTGCCTACATCCGGGCGAGCGTCTCGTACTACAACGATCATCGCAGGCTGCTCGCAGCGGTGACGTACATCGAAAACGAGTATCGGCCCGGTGGAGTCGGAGCAGATGAGCGAAAGCTTGATCCTGCACTACGCGAAGAAGCCCGGGTTCTAGATCCGACGGGGAACTTGACTGAAGGGCGAGAATCCGGTGAGTTCAACGATTTCCCGGTGGCGGCAGTGGCCATTGCACTGCGTGCAGCGATTCATGCAGCGGTTGAGAACATCCTCCGTGATCCTCAGTTCGATGCTCTCTCATACGGAGAAGACCTCATCGCAATCTTCGGCCGTGCCGTCGGAGTGAAACGCTGATTCCGGCGGTCCGACGTCAGGTCGCCTCGTCCGCCATGGAGTCAACGGAGCTGCCCACGGTTGCCCGGCGTGGCCGGCACAACATGGGCTACGTGCGATTGCGATCGACAGGGCGGCGGCGTAACTCTCCACGCTCACAAGCTATCTCCGTCAAAATCGCCCTTCCCAGCCTCGATTCCACGCCTTGCACAGGGCCTACCAAGTGGCCGACGCGAAGGAGAAAATATGCTGCGACACTACGATGATCAAGCGCTCCAACGACTCTTGCACGTCGCTGAGTACGTGGAGGTCAACGGTTCCAATGTAGAACTGAAGCGGTCGGTGTCAGATCTCCGGCCCGGCCTGGTGGATCCTTGGGTGCTGAGACATGAGACGGCCGCTCGACCTGAGTTGCCCCGTGCTGCCCGCCGGGTCAATAGCCCGCGGACGCTGCTGCGGCTTCTGTTCCGGCCGGCGTCGATGTTCGTTGACCTCCGGAATCTCGGCGACACTCTGCTCGCAGAGGTGGGAGAGCCGACACCAGATTTGACCTCGCAATCAGTCAACACCGCGTACGAGGATGTCGTTCTGTGGCGGAACGTCAACCGTCTCTGGAGGTATGAGAGTAGCTCGACGTCGAACGAGATGCGTCCTGCGTTCCTGCACCTCCACGGCGGCGGCTTCTTCGCTGGGCGCCCGACTGGGCGAGATCCGTTGCTGAAGTACATCGCCGATCGCAGCGGCGCCGTCGTATTCGATCTGGATTACTCATTGAGTCCCGAATACAAGTTCCCGCACGCGGTCAACGAAGTTTATGCGGCCATCGAACATCTGTACCGCCATGCCGATCGCTACGGCATCGACCGGCAGCGAATTGTAGTCGGCGGTGGCAGTGCGGGCGGAAACCTCACCGCCGCCGCCATGCTCAAGGCTCGAGATCAAGGCGGCCCCCACGTGGCTCGGCAGGTTCTCATCAACCCGGCCCTGCTGCTCGGCAGATCTCGACCCCGAGGATTCCGTTGGCGCAAGGAGGATTACGACATCACACGGCAGACGCGAAAACTCACCGGAAAGATGAAGGATCCAGCCCGAAGCGTCCCGATGGCGGCCATGTCCAAGGTGTACCGAGGCGCTGAGCACGCGGACAATCCGTTGCTGTCTCCCCTGTTGGCTGCAGACCTCAGCGGTGTGCCGGCAGCACTCATATTCACCGCCGAGATGGACCCGTTGCGTTCAGAAGCCGAGTTCTACGCCGGTCAACTTGCGCGGGCAGGTGTTCCAGTCCGAACGATCCGATACATGGGAAGTACTCACACCACGCCTGCGCTGTTCGGGCACGCCCCACAAGCCGAAGCCATCGCACTGGAACTCGTGGCTGTGCTGTCGTCCCAATTTTAGTGTCGCAGCACCAACTTTGGGAAGGAAGAAGGATGGACGAACGACATGTCTTGAAGCGCCATGCGACGGAGTTGACTGACCAGGGATACACCATCATCGAAGGGTTCCTGTCACCCGAGCAACTTGCAGAGACCGAGAGTGCCGGGCTGGGCGTCACCCCGCATTGGACGGGATACGACAACAACGCCGATGAGGAACCTCCATACTTCCTCGAGTTCGCGGACTTTCCGGCACGAATTCAACGAAATGTCATGAGTCGGCGGCTGATCGATTTGATGGAGGATGTCATCAGCACCTCTGACTTGCGAATATCCTTGTCATTCCTATGGTTTCGCTATGCGGACCAGCCCTGGGAAGACCAAGAGCTACACAGTGACCTGATGAACAACTCGCTGGTCTTCCCAAGAAACGACAGTGGATACCGCCAGGTCGAGGGGATCCTCTACTACACCAATGTCACCGCAGACCTCAGTCCCACTTGTGTTTTGCCCAGCAATGTCGACACGCTGCGCGCAGGTGAGCCGCATCTTCGAGCGCGACGCGAGTATGCGCATCTGTACGAGCACGAAGTCACCGTCGAAGTACCCGCGGGAAGCCTGCTGCTCTACAACATGACTACTCTTCACCGCGGTAGTGCGTTCACTGCCGCTGAGGGACACCGTATCTCCCACCACTTCGTGTACCGCTCCTCTGTGTCTGATTGGACGCAGTGGCGGGGTTGGGGTGCCCAGGGCGCCAAGCCTGAGATGGCTTCGCTTCTCACGGAGATCGACCCCCGCGAGAGGCACCTTTTTGGGTTCCCGCTTCCGGGAGACCCTTACTGGACGACCGAAATGATCGAGGGCGTCGCCATGCGGTATCCCGAAATGGACATGGCCCCTTACCAGCAGGCGTTGATGTAAGTCCGGCCGAGCGCTGCGGAACGTCAAGGGCGCAATGTTCAGGAGGGTGCGACATGGCCATTGTCTCGGGTGCCATTGCGAGCGGATTCGCCGAGGTGCAAGAAGCGTTCGCACACAGCGACCTGGGCCGGGGCGGAGGCGCGTTCGCGGCGTACGTCGACGGTGTCGAGGTAGTGGACCTCTGGGCCGGGCAGGCCCGTCCTGACATCCCATGGGAGCGTGACACGCTGGCGACCGCGATGTCCGCGACAAAAGGCTTCGCTGCGCTCTGTGTCCAGATACTCGCCGACCGTGGCCTGCTCGACGTCGATGCGCCCGTAATCCGTTACTGGCCGGAGTACGGCCAGGCGGGCAAGGAGCGGACGCTCGTACGGCACATACTGAACCACACGTCTGGGATGCTGTGCTTTTGCGAGCCGGGAGACCTGCTCGACTGGTCCGGCAACGGCTGGGACGAATACGACGAGATCGCCCGGCGCATCGCCGCGTCGCCCGCGGTGTGGGCGCCGGGTACGCGTATCGGCTACCACGCCATCAGCGTGGGTTGGTTGATCCAGGAGTTGGTTCGCCGGGTGACCGGCATGACTGTCGGCGCCTTCTTCGCGAGCGAGGTCGCAGTCCCCTTGGAACTGGCGATTCACATTGGAACGCCGGAGGCAGAGCAGCGACGTCTGGCCGACAGCATCACCGAGGTACCTGATACGTCGGGAATCAAAAACAAGATCTTGATGGCCCTGGCCAGAAAGCATCTTGGGAATACACATTCGGCGATCTCTCAGGCTTTTGTCCGCATGCACGGCGGGACGCTCGCCGACCACCCCGACTTTTTCAACCTCCCCAGGGTGCGAAAATTGGAAGTCCCCGCCGCCAACGGTAGCGCCGACGCGCGCAGCATTGCACGGTTGTATTCCGCGCTGGCGCAGGGCGGCGAGGTGGACGGCCGCCAAATCGTGTCACCCGCCTCCATCAAACTGTTCGGGTCTGAATGCGTCAGCGGCCCAAGCGCTTTGTGGCCGGACAGGGGCGTGGCCAAGTGGCTCAAAGCACCACAGATGCGGTACGCCCTTGGTTACGAAGGCGACTTCGGCGCGGCACCGAAACCGTGGCGGTTCGGACCCACACCGGAGTCGTTCGGTCACCTCGGCGCCGGTGGGCAACTCGGCTTTGCCGATCCCATTCACCATGTCGCGGTCGGATTCCTGCGCAACCATCACACAGACTGGTCCGTCTCCACCAAGCTCGTCGAAACCCTTTACGCCTGCCTGTCCATTGATGATCGGCAACACCGCCCGGGCGGGTTGTGATCCGAGCCTGCTACACGCGCAACGTGTGTTACGCGCCGTTGCTGCGGAAGTGGTCGAGCAGCCGATGGATCAGCGCCTGGTTGGGAAGATAATTGTGGCCGACCGCGATGGTGTGATCAGCCCACGGCCAGTACTGCGTGGTGACGTCGACGCCCGCATTGGCGGCCCGTTCGACGAACCGTCGGATACCGTCCATCGGCACAAGCCGATCTTCCTCGCTGATCAGGAGGAAAGTGGGTGGCGCCTGGGGCGAAATGTAGGTGGCTGCTTGGACGGCGCGCAGGCGCTCGGGATGCTGCTCGACCGTCCCTCCGATGAAGGTTGCGACCATATCGCGTGTCGCGGGCCCCGTGAGCGGGTCGGGGTTGTCGTAGACATTGGCCGGGTCGACCGCGGGCACCGCTCCACCCACCGCACGCACGTTCGGCACATCACCGCCGCAGGCGGGGCTCAGCTGTCCATTCGCCGCCGCATACGTCGTCGTGATGGCGAGGTTCCCACCGGCGGATGACCCCCACACCGCGAGACGGTTCGCATCGGCACCGTACTCGGCAGCATGATCGGCCGCCCAGACCAGGGCGCAGCCGATCTGAGGCATCGCCGTATCCCACGTTGGATGGCTCGTGGTCGCGAGCGTGTACGCGGGCGAGACTACCCAGTAACCCTGATCGGCGAACCAACGGAGGTCGGCGGACACCTCCTTGGGATCACCGCCGATCCACCCGCCCCCGTGGACGTACACCACGATCGGCGCACCCGACGGCGGCTGTTCAACGCTGTCGCTCGGTCGATACATGTCCATGGTGAGGGGTGCACCGGTGTCGTCGGTCATGTACGTGACTGTCGAGTCTGGTAACGCTGTCTCGAGCGGGAGGGAGAACACCCTTGGCGTGACAGGGACGCCTGCGTCCGCGGCGATCCGCACCTGACTTCCAAAAACAACTGACGTTCCGGCGAGCGCGAGGACCCCTGCGGCGGCGACGATTGGTGCCAGCCGGCGGCTGCCGAGCAACCAGGCAGCCACCGCGAGCAGCGTGCCGACGAGGACGACAATGAGTGCTGGTCCGATGAGCGTGGGCCACACCAATGTCCCCACAGCGCCGAGGTAGGGGACCCGCGGGAGAAAGGTTCCGGCGGTCAGAAGGGCGCTCGGCGCGACGATCACAACGCTGACGGTCAGCAGAGGCAGTTTGAGACGGCGGCGAGGGCGCCGCACCGTTTCGCGAGTGCCCGAAGGCGATGCCTGCTCTCGTGTCATCGGTTGACCAGCCACTCGCCGAATAGGTTCCGGAATCGGGCAGAGTCTGTTCCTGGTTGCCCGAGCCCGAAACCGTGACTGCCCGATTCGAAGATGTGGGTTTCCACCGGTGCACCCGCATCCTTCCAGATCGTTTCAATCTTCTTAGCGTGCTCGACAGCGGGATCGGGGTGAGCCGCGGCGATGAACAAGGGAGTCGATTTCGGCAGTGCGCCGTCCTCCAAGAGGAAGCCGTAGATCGATGCGGCGAAGTCTGGACGTACGTCGGCGCTGCTGGCTTGGAGCACACGCAGGAGCGTGATCGCCCCTGCCGAGAAGCCCATCATGCCAACTCGATTGGGGTCGATTTGGTACTCATCTGCATTGCCAAGAATGACACGCATCGCCTGCATCGCGTCCGCGGCGGCAGCAGAAATAGCGGGATCGATTCCGGCCGTCACGTTGCCCAACAGAAAAGGAACGAGACGCCACAGCCGCGGGTTCTGGACCCGATATTTGAGGACGAACGCAGTGATCCCCCGCTGAGCGAGGAACTCGCCAACTTCTGTTCCTTCTGAATCCCAAGCGAGCGCTGCGAACCCGCCGCCAGGCAGGATCACCATCGATGCTCCGGTGCGTTTTTCGGGGTCTGGGCGGATCACGGTCATGGTCGGGTCGGACACGTTTCTGATCGTTGTGACCTGACGCCAGCCCATGCCTTCATCGCGTGTGCGAGTCTCCGCTGCTCGAACGCCGCAGTCGCCGGGAGGCGTGCCCATCCAGATCGGTCTTACTTCCCAGTCGGGGTCGTCCTCGGGTGCCGGGGATCCGTCCTTCTGCGGAAGTGGAAACTGAGAGAGCGCACCCCCCGCAACGATCACAAGTGCTGCGACTCCGATAAGCCACTTGCCTCGCCGCCTACCCTTGGTGCGCTTGTCAGGGCTCAGTTTGGATTCCTTCGGGGATCCGATTCTGTTGTCGTTCTTCACAAGCTTGTATCCCTCTCAGCGAGGTCGGCCTTGCGGATCGACGTCTGCATCCAACGGGTTTGCGATCACGCCAATGCACAGTCGAGATCTGCGTTGCCGCGCGGTGCGCGGAGACGCCGCCGACTCTCGGAAACTGGTCGTATGACCTAATCATAGGTCAACTGACCAAATACCCGCAACAAGCCCGCCAGGGCCGACCTCGCCGCATACGCGGGTGACACCCGAACCTGGTTCCAGACGAGTGTTCGCTGTCACCGAGGCACGCCCTGTCCATCGTTCGGTTGACAGACGAATCAGCCGGGAAGTCGTCGCGCGGAGGCGACCGGAGGGGCACCGTAGGGGTATGACTACCGAAGCGGTTCAGCAGGAATCCGAGCACCCGTTTCTCAGCGGAAACTTCGCACCGGTGCATGACGAGGTCACCGTCACCGACCTCACCGTCACCGGCACCATCCCGGACTATCTCGACGGGCGCTATCTGCGCACCGGACCCAACCCACTGCGGGCTCCCGATCCAAAGCATCATCACTGGTTCCTGGGCGACGGCATGGCGCACGGGATCCGGCTGCGCGACGGTGCGGCGACCTGGTACCGGAATCGCTGGATCCGGTCGAGCTCGGTGGCCCGTCAGCTGGGCGAAAAATGGGCAGGTGGCGCGCACGCCGGAGGATTCGACTTTCCCGCCAACACCAACATCATCGGCCATGCCGGCAAGACCCTGGTCCTCACCGAGGCGGGTGCACGGCCCTATGAACTCACCGACGAACTCGACACCGTGGGTCCGTCCGACTTCTGCGGCACGCTGTTCGGCGGATTTACCGCGCACCCCAAGCACGATCCGAAAACCGGTGAGCTGCACGCCGTCTCATACAATCCGCTGCGCGGAAACCTGGTGAACTATTCCGTCACCGGTGTGGACGGCAGGGTCCGGCGCACAGTCGATATCGCCCTGCGGACACAGACGATGATGCATGACTTCACTCTGACCGAAAAGTATGTGGTGCTCTACGACCTGCCGGTGCTGCTCGATCTGGCCGGCATGGTCCAGAGCGCTCCAGCGCGCGCCGCGGCGCGGTTGCTCACCGGATTCGCCGCCCGCCATGCGGTCCCGGATTTCGTACTGCGCGCAGCGATGCGCGGATCCGAACGCGCCCCGCTGCCCACGACGGCCATGCCCTACCGTTGGGCGCCCGAGCATGGCGCCCGGATCGGCCTCCTGCCGCGCGAGGGCGTTGCCGCTGACATCCGGTGGTTCGACATCCCGCCCTGCTACGTGTTCCACGCCCTCAACGGCTACGACCAGACCGCGCCCGACGGCGAGCAGGTCGTGCTCGATGTGGTCCGCCATCCCGCGGTGTTCACCACCGGTGACCAATTGTTCACCGATTCGATCACGTTGGACCGCTGGACCATTGACCTTCACACCGGCCGGGTACACGAGCAGCGGCTCGACGACTCCACCCAGGAGTTCCCGCGCGTCGATGACCGACTCACAGGACTGCCGCACCGGTACGGCTATACCGTCAGCCTCCCGTCGGAGCCGGATGCGGCGCCGGCCGCCATCCTGCGCCACGACCTGCGCGAGGGCACCACCGACCGTGTCGACTTCGGGCCCGGGCGTGAACCGGGCGAGTTCGTTTTCGTCCCGTCCGGGCCGGACGCCGAGGAGAACGACGGCGTGGTGATGGGATTCGTCTACGACCGCGCCGAAAACCGCAGCGATCTGGTGCTGCTCGACGGCCAGACCCTGGCACCCGTTGCCACCGTGCATATTCCGGTCCGGGTTCCGCACGGCTTCCACGGCAACTGGGTGGCCACCGAGGGGCCGTCGGGCCGTTAGCATCGGCAGATGACCGAAACCGGTCCATCCGCCACTGACTGGCACTGGATGTGGGAGACCTACGTCTGCGGACTGTGTATCGCGGCGATATTCGCCGTCGTCCTGCTGCGGCACACTTTCGGCGGCAATCTGCCGGTGGCGTGCGGTGCGCTCGCGTCGATGGTGGTGATCGTTCTGGTGTTCGGACGCAACATCATTCGCGATGCAAATCCGATCGCCGGTCCGGTGCGGGCACGAGCGGCAGCGTTCGTGGCAGTGATGATCGGACTGTGGCTCGTCGCGGTGCTGGCAGCACCCCCGGCCGTCGCGGCGATTCCGGCGCTCTACCCACTGATCTTCGCGACGCTGCCGCTGGCGGCGGCATTGACGGTGACCTTCCTGGTGACCCTGGCGCCGTTGGGCGTTGCCGTCGTGAGTCACGGGCCGGGGTGGCCGAGCCTGCCCGCGGTGGCGGCGGTGACCCTGGTGGGCGCGGTAGCGGCACCGATCATCGGCACCACGATCATGACGACCATGCGACAGCGGCAACAGTTGACGGAGACGGTCGCCGAACTGGCGGCCAGCCGGGCCCAGAGCGCGCGGCTCTCACGCGAAGCCGGGGTGGCCGCCGAGCGGGAACGGCTGGCCCGGGAGATCCACGACACCCTGGCGCAGGGGTTCACCAGCATCGTGGCGCTCGCCCAGGCGGTACAGGCCGAGAGCGACTCCGACCCGGCCGCCGCCGCCCGGCATGTGGAGCTGATCCGCAACACAGCACGCGACAACCTGGCCGAGGCCCGCACCATGGTGACCCGGCTGACGCCGGCCGCGTTGGAGGAGGGCACACTGTCCGCCGCGCTGCGCCGCCAGTGCGACCGCCTGGCTGCCGAAACGGGCATCGCCATCGACGTCCGCATCGACGACGATCTACCACAGCTCGGCATGGCCGTAGATGTGGTGCTGCTGCGCAGCGCACAGGAGGCGATGACGAACGTGCGCCGGCACTCCCAGGCCAGCGAGCTACAGGTGCGGCTACAACCCGACGTTGAAGGGGTGCGGCTTTCCTTGTCCGACAACGGCGTCGGACTGCAACCCGATCACCTCGAGGGGTTCGGTCTACGCGGCATGCGGGCCCGGCTGGACCAGGTGGGCGGCACCCTGACCCTGTCCACACCGGAAGGCGGCGGCGTGCGGGTCGTCGTGGCGGTGCCGGCATGACGACGGTCCTACTTGTCGATGACCACCCGGTGGTCCGTGAGGGGCTGCGCGGCATGATCGACGCCGAGGACGATTTGACCGTGGTCGGTGAGGCAGGCTCCGGGGCCGAGGCGATCGGGCTTGCCCACACGCTGCGCCCCGACGTCATCCTGATGGATCTGCGGATGCCCGGGATCGACGGTGTCACCGCGACCGCACGGATTCTGGCCGACGATCCGTCGATCCACATCGTCGTGGTCACCACTTACGAAAGCGACACCGACATCCTTCGCGCCGTCGAGGCCGGGGCCACCGGCTACCTGCTCAAGGACGCCTCCCGCGCCGAGCTGGCCCGCGCCGTGCGCGACGCAGCGCGCGGCAAGACGGTGCTGGCTCCCGGGCTTGCCGACCGGTTGATGAATGCGGTCCGGTCGCCGGCGGTGACATTGTCGGTGCGGGAGGCCGAGGTACTGGCCCTGGTGTCCACGGGCGCCACCAACGCCGATATCGGCCGCGCCCTGCACATCAGTGAGGCCACGGTGAAGACTCATCTGCTGCGGGCGTTCCACAAACTGGGGGTGTCCGACCGCACGGCGGCCGTGACGACGGCGATGTCGCTGGGATTGCTGGGGTAACCCCTTGTCTGCTCGCGGGGTTAGTTGGGTGTGGGGATCAGGACAACCGCGCGACGGCAGCGGCGATACGTTCGTCCGTCGAGGTCAACGCCACCCGCACGTGCTGCGCTCCGGCCGGACCGTAGAACTCGCCCGGCGCGACAAGGATCCCGCGCTCGGCCAACCACCTGACCGTGTCTCGGCAGGCCTCACCGCGGGTGGCCCACAGGTACAGGCCGGCTTCGGAATGCTCGATGGTGAACCCGGCCGCCTGCAGTGCCGGCAGGAGAACCGCCCGACGCTGCGCGTACCGCTCGCGTTGTACGGCTTCGTGCTCGTCGTCGTCGAGTGCGGCCACCATCGCGGCCTGCACCGGCGTCGGCACCATCATCCCCGCGTGCTTGCGAACCGCGAGCAGTTCGGCGACCACGGCTGGGTCACCGGCGACGAAGCCCGCGCGGTAGCCGGCCAGCGAGGAGGTCTTGGACAACGAATGCACGGCCAGCAGACCGGTGTGGTCACCGTCGCAGACCGACGGATGCAGGACGCTGAGCGGTTCGGCTTCCCAGCTCAGGCCCAAGTAGCACTCGTCGGAGGCGATGAGCACGCCGCGGTCGCGAGCCCAGGACACCACCTTGCGCAGGTGGTCCAGCGGGAGCACCTTCCCGGTGGGATTACTGGGCGAGTTGAGATAGATCAGCGCCGGACGCTGCGGACCCAGCTGGGTCAGTGAATCGGCGCGCAGCACCTGCGCCCCGGCCAGCAGAGCACCGACCTCATAGGTCGGGTAGGCCAGCTCGGGGACGACGACGGCATCGCCGGGGCCGATCGCCAGCAGCGTCGGCAGCCAGGCGATCAGCTCCTTGGTGCCGATCACCGGCAGCACCGCATCCGGCGCCAGGTCGCTGATGCCGTACCGGCGTCGCAGCGCGGCTTCGGCTGAGGCGCGCAGTGCCGGGGTTCCCGCCGTCGTCGGATAACCCGGGGCGGAACTGGCGGCGGCCAGCGCGTCCCGGATCACCGGCGCCACCGGGTCTACCGGAGTACCTACCGAAAGGTCGACGATTCCGTCGGGGTGCGATCTGGCCAGAGCCGTGACGTCGGCCAGGGTGTCCCACGGGAACTCTGGCAGTGCCGCCGAACGACGCTGTCGCACCACGTCAGTCTCGAAGCCGGATTCGACTGTGCTCAGTCCTCGGCCTTGGCCGGAAGGTCCTTGATCGCCTGCGGATCGTTGTCGGTCTGGCCGACTTTGGAGGCGCCGCCGGGCGAACCCAGCTCGTCGAAGAAGTCCGCATTGACCTGCGTGTAGCTGCTCCACTGGTCCGGGACGTCATCTTCGTAGTAGATGGCCTCGACCGGGCAGACCGGTTCACACGCGCCGCAGTCCACACACTCGTCGGGGTGGATGTACAGCATGCGTGCACCCTCGTAAATGCAATCGACCGGGCATTCTTCGATACATGCCTTGTCTTTGACGTCGACGCAGGGTTCGGCAATGACGTACGTCACTGATGTCTCTCCTGTCCAGTGGGCTGCTGGGCTCGGTGGTCGGGACTCTGATGAGTTCGACGTCACAGTATGCGTTGCCCATACTTGGACGCTCGTCTCAGTGTGCCCTAACTTCACGCGCCATCCGGTCAAGGGTGGCGCGCGTAGTAACTGATACTAAACGTTGCAGATACACCCCGCCTATCCCGCCCGACCGAATCTTTCGAGTCGCCCTATATCAGTCAATTAGTTGCCTAGGACCGTCGGTCCCACCTACTCTGCGGACATGGGGTTGACCTATCCGCACCTGTTGTCGCCGTTGGACCTCGGCTTCACCACGCTGCGCAACCGCGTGGTGATGGGCTCGATGCACACCGGCCTCGAGGATCGCGCCGCTGACACCGCCAAGCTGGCCGAGTACTTCGCCGAGCGCGCCCGCGGCGGTGTCGGGCTGATCATCACCGGCGGCTACGCACCGAACAAGACCGGCTGGCTGCTGCCGTTCGCCTCACAACTGGTGTCGTCCTCGGAAGCGCGGCGTCATCGCCGAATCACCGGCGCGGTGCACGACGCGGACGGCAAGATCCTGCTGCAGATCCTGCACGCCGGACGCTATGCCTACCACCCACTTTCGGTGAGCGCGTCCGCGATCAAGGCCCCCATCAACCCCTTCCGGCCGCGGGCGCTGCGCGATGTCCAAGGCACCATCGACGATTTCGTCCGTTGCGCTCTACTGGCCCGCGAGGCCGGGTATGACGGCGTCGAGATCATGGGCAGCGAGGGCTACCTGCTCAACCAGTTCCTGGCCCCACGCACCAACAAACGCACCGACGCATGGGGTGGCACCCCGGAGAAACGTCGCCGCTTCCCGGTCGAGATCGTGCGAAAGGTGCGTGAGGCGGTGGGCACCGATTTCATCATCTGCTACCGCATGTCGCTGGCCGACTACGTCGAGGACGGACAGACGTGGGACGAAATCGTGGCCCTGGCAAAGGAAGTCGAGGCTGCCGGAGCGACGATCCTGAACTCGGGCTTCGGCTGGCACGAGGCCCGGATACCGACGATCGTCACCTCGGTACCCAACAGCGCGTTCGTCGACGTCAGCAGTGCCGTGGCCGAGCACGTCTCCATCCCGGTGGTCGCATCCAACCGGATCAACATGCCGCAACCCGCCGAACAGATCCTGGCCGAGACGCACGTGCAGTTGATCTCGATGGCACGGCCCCTGCTCAGCGATCCGGACTGGGTACTCAAGGCGGCCGAAGAGCGTGCCGATGAGATCAACACCTGCATCGCCTGCAATCAGGCCTGCCTCGACCATGCCTTTGTCCACAAGAAGGTTTCGTGCCTGCTGAACCCCAGGGCCGGGCGGGAGACGTCGCTGGTGCTCAGCCCGACACGTCGGGCCCGTTCCGTGGCCGTCGTCGGGGCCGGCCCAGCCGGGCTGTCCGCAGCGGTCAACGCCGCCCAGCGTGGCCACCGGGTCACGCTGTTCGAGGCGGGATCGGCGATCGGTGGCCAATTCGACCTGGCCAGAAGGATTCCCGGCAAGGAAGAGTTCAACGAAACCATCCGCTACTACACGACGATGCTCGACAAGTTCGAGGTCGACGTGCGCCTGGAGACTCGAGCCGGGGTCGACGACCTGGCCGGCTTCGACGACGTGGTGCTCGCCAGCGGGGTGATGCCGCGGCTTCCCTCAATTCCCGGCATCGATCATCCGAAGGTTCTCACCTACGCCCAGGCCATCACCGGAGCGCCCGTGGGCAAGTCGGTGGCGGTGATCGGCGCCGGCGGAATCGGCTTTGATGTCAGCGAATTCCTGACGACCGACCAATCGCCGACACTGAACCTCAAGGAGTGGAAGGCCGAGTGGGGTGTGGCCGACCCCCAGGAGGCACGCGGCGCACTCACCACTGCGCTGCCGGCGCCCGCCGTCCGCGAGGTGTATCTGCTGCAGCGCACCAAAGGCCCACAAGGCCGAAACCTCGGCAAGACCAGCGGCTGGGTGCATCGGGCGTCACTGAAAGCCAAAGGGGTCCATCAGCTTTCCGGGGTGAACTACGAGCTCATCGACGATGACGGTCTGCACATCAGCTTCGGATCCGAGCGTCGAGACCGGCGGGTGCTCCCGGTCGACAACGTGGTGATCTGCGCCGGGCAGGAATCTGTGCGCGATCTCGAAGTGGACCTGCGGCGCAACGGGATCGAGCCCCACATCATCGGAGGCGCTGCCGTGGCAAGCGAACTCGATGCGAAACGTGCGATCAAACAGGGCACTGAGCTGGCCGCCGCGCTCTAGGTACATCTAGGAGCTGTTCAGCCGCTCAGTTGCGCGACGCACCGGTCGGATTCCACGAACGGTCGCAAGCGGTCGACCGTGACCGGCGCATCCCAGGCCGTCATCGCACCCTGCATCAGTCCGAGATGGATCGGGCAGATCACCTCTGGCCGCTCCCGCGCAATCTCCAGAAATGGACAGTGCCGCAACGTGATTTCGTTGCCTGCGGCATCGGACTCGGGGGCGAAGCCGAGGTCGTCCAACAGGCCCGTCAACTTCTCCACCGCGGTTCGGTCGGCCGCATCCGATCGGTCAGCCGCCAACCGCGCACCCATCCTGCGCCCCGCTGCACTGGTGTCCGCACCCGGCACCGCCTCCGCCGCGACCGATTCGGCCAATGCCTCCGCGAGCAACCGGTAGTGCCGCGGACCGCCGGGGTCCATGCCCCCAACGGCGGCGAACAGCTGCGGTGGGCGCCCGGGCTTGTCATGCGCCCCGGCGACGCGGCGGACCTGTTCCTGCTCGAGCAGGGCGTCGAGGTGGAATCGCACGGTGTTCGGGTGCACATCGAGTTGTTCTGCGATGGCCGCGATGCTCATCGGTGCATCAGCGTCGCGCAACACCGCCAGGACGTCGCGGCGTCGTCCACGGGGCGCGTTGGCTGCCCCGCCCGGCGAGCCCAACGGCCCGTTCTGCCCTGACGCGGTCACATTTTGCAGTTTATACAAGATTCGTTTGTGAAAACTGGGGCTCACCAGTACGCGACGATTCCCACCAACGTCACGCTGGAGTGGCTCTCGCGTCCGAGAGCCACTCCAGCGTGACAAGGCGGGTCGATCAGCAGATCAGGCCTGTTTGAGAGCTTCGATTTCGAGCGTGATGGTGACCTTGTCGCCGACGACGGTGCCGCCGGTCTCCAAGGGCATGTCGATGTCGATACCGAAGTCCTTGCGGTTCAGCACGACCGAGGCCTCGAAGCCGGCGACTGCGCCCTGGCCCATGCCGGGGTTCACGCCGTTGTACTCGAGCTTGAGGGAAACCGGCTTGGTCACACCCTTGAGGGTGAAGTCGCCGTCGACGATGTAGTCGTCCCCATCAGGCCGCACGCCGGTGGAGACGAAAGTAGCGGTCGGGTGGTTGTCGGCGTCGAAGAAGTCTGCGGAGCGCACGTGCGCGTCACGCTGCTCGTTGCGGGTGTCGATGGAGTTGACGTCGATGGTGGCACTGACCGACGGGGTGCCGTCCTCTGCGACGGTGACGGCGCCGCTGAACGTCTCAAAGCTGCCGCGAACCTTGCTCACCATGAGGTGACGGACCGAGAAGTTGATCGATGAGTGCACCGGGTCGATGGCCCAGGTGCCTGCGGTCAGGTCGGTGGCTACTGCTGCGGTCATGGTGTCTCCTTGGGTTGTCCGGCCCGGTCGATCCGGCACCTTCACTGGAGACAACCGGACTGCAGTCCGATTCCATTCCCGAATTTCAGAATTCTTCTGTCTTTTCTCGCCGAGCGTGCGTGTCTGCTGCCCGGCACGCCACAAAATCCCCCGCAGTTCGGGCACGCTCAGGCAAGCGCGAGCGTGCACGTGCGTGGGAAAATGTTGACGTTCAGCGGCGCGCCCACCTACAGACACGCACGCTCGCGGTGCAATCAGGCAGCGAGCGGCGAATAATCCGTGGTGCGTTGACGGGCGGGGCGGCCGATCCCCTCGGCGATCGCGACGAGTTCGGCCACCGTCTTGGCCGACCCGTTCTCGGAGCCGGCCATCCGGGAGATGGTCTCCTCCATCAAAGTGCCGCCCAGATCGTTCGCACCGCCACGCAGCATCACCTGGGTGCGTTCGATGCCGAGCTTCACCCACGACGTCTGAATCGACGGGATCCGACCGTGCAGCATGATCCGGGCCAGTGCGTGCACCGCCCGATTGTCGCGGTGTGTCGGCCCGGGACGGGAACCGCCGGCCAGGTACAGCGGCGAGGACTGGTGCACGAACGGCAACGGCACGAACTCGGTGAATCCACCGGTCTGGTCCTGGATGCCGCGGAGCACATTGAGGTGGCCGACCCAGTGCTTGGGAGTGTCGACGTGGCCGTACATCATCGTCGACGACGAGCGCAGACCCACCTCGTGCGCGGTCGTCACGACGTTGATCCACTCCGAGGTCGGCAGCTTGCCCTTGGTCAGGACCCAGCGCACCTCGTCGTCGAGGATCTCGGCGGCCGTGCCGGGAATCGACCCCAGCCCCGCCTCGCGCAGCGAGGTCAGCCATTCCCGCACCGACAAGCCGCTGCGGGTGACGCCGTTGGCGATCTCCATGGGCGAGAACGCGTGCACGTGCATCGACGGCACGCGCGCCTTGACGGCTCGCACCAGATCGGCATAGCCGGTCACCGGCAATTCGGGGTCGATGCCGCCCTGCATGCAGACTTCGGTGGCACCGGCGACGTGCGCCTCCCAGGCTCGGTCGGCCACCTCGCCGGTGGACAGCGAGTAGGCGTCGGCGTCGCCCTTGCGCTGCGCGAAGGCGCAGAACCGGCAGCCGGTGTAGCAGATGTTGGTGAAGTTGATGTTGCGGTTGACGACGTAGGTGACGTCATCGCCGACGACATCGCGGCGCAGCGAATCTGCCAGTGCGGTAACGGCTTCCAGCGCCGGACCATCCGCGGTGGCCAGTGCGAGGTACTCGTCGTCGCTGCAGCCGCCCGGATTGCGCTCGGCCGACCGCAAGGCGGCCAGTACATCGGTGTCGACGCGTTCGGGGGCGCGGGCGGCCAGCTCGTGCACCTTGGCGCGGATCGACTCCCAGTCGCCGAACGCGCTGTCCAGGTCGCTGCGGGTCTCGGTGAGCCTGCCTTCGGAGTCGATCGCGGAGTGCAGATCGGTCCGGCCCAAGGACTCTGATGCTTCGTCAGGCTCCTGCCATGGGCGGCCGACCGGATTGACGTCAAGGGCGAATCCGGTGTCGGGATCAGCCAGCGCATCGACGTGCCCGCGCACGCGTGGATCGATCCAGGCCGCGCCGGCCTGCACGTACTGCGGTTGCGCGGTGAGCCGCTGCACCAGGTCGTAACCGGCGGCGGAGGTGACGCCGGCCAGATCGTCCAGGGCGGGCCAGGGCCGTTCGGGGTTGACGTGATCGGGGGTCAGCGGTGACACGCCGCCCCAGTCGTCGACGCCGGCACCGATGAGCGCCAGGCATTCATCGCGGGACACCAGGTTCGGCGGCGCCTGGATGCGCATCTTCGGGCCCAACACCAGGCGCGTCACCGCGATCGTCGCGATGAAGTCGTCGATACCGGCATCGGGTGTCGACGCCATCGCGGTGTGATCCTTTGCCCGGAAGTTCTGCACGATCACTTCCTGAACGTGCCCGAACTCTTTGTGGGACTTGCGGATTGCGTGCATGGTCTCGGCACGCTCGGTCAGGGTCTCGCCGATGCCGACCAGCAGGCCGGTGGTGAAGGGGACGGACAGCCGGCCGGCGTCGTCCAGGGTGCGCAGCCGCACCGCCGGATCCTTGTCGGGGCTGCCGTAATGGGCCTCGCCCTTGTTCTCGAACAGGCGCCGGGACGTGGTCTCCAGCATCATGCCCATCGACGGGGCGACGGGCTTCAGGCGAGACAGCTCCGACCAGCTCATCACGCCCGGATTCAGATGCGGCAGCAGGCCGGTCTCCTCGAGCACGCGAATGGCCATAGCCCGGACGTAGTCCAGCGTGGAGTCGTAGCCGCGCTCGTCGAGCCACTGCCGCGCCTCGTCCCAGCGATCCTCGGGGCGGTCCCCCAAGGTGAACAACGCCTCCTTGCAGCCCAACTCGGCACCGCGGCGAGCTACGTCGAGAATCTCGTCGGGCTCCATGTACATGCCCATGCCCTGGGCGCGCAGCTTGCCGGGCACGGTCACGAAGGTGCAGTAATGGCACGTGTCGCGGCACAGGTGCGTGACAGGGATGAAGACCTTGCGCGAGTAAGTGACCGGGAGCCGGCCATTGGCCCCGCGCCGTCCCGCCGATTCCAGGCCCGCGTCGCGGACCCGGGCGGCGCTGGCACACAGATCGGCCAGATCCTCGCCCCGGGCCGTCATCGCGATGGCAGCCTCGTCGACGTTGAGGGTCACGCCGTCGCGGGCCCTCCGCAGCACCCGCCGTAAGGCCCCCGATGTAGTAGACGCGCTGGGCACCGGGGATACCGGTGGGACGGCCGGAGTGGGCAGATCGGCGCCGTGCTGGGAGTTCAGAGCCACTTCCGTGTAACCCCGCCGTTGTGCACGATCATCCACGCGTCTCACATTCTGAAACCGATGCGCCCGACATACCGGCCACAGTAGACCGTGCATGTCACCGCAATGCGAGGCCCTTACTGGACACACAACTTAAAGGAGCGACGAACGGGTCGTCGACCACGTAAGTTAATTCCGTCGGGAAGGGGATACCGGAGGAGTCGTGATGTCTGCAAGTGTTCGTTCGTATCTCGTGGCGGGAGCCGCCGCAGCCACCGCCACGGCCATCGCACTCGCCCCGGTACAAGCGGCCCCGGCTGACATCGCCGTCCCTGCGCACCCGACATCGACCGAGCCGCAGCTGACGCAGGCGATGGTCGATCTGCTGGCCGCCGCGAGCCGGATGACCGCCGCGGTAGCGCCCAAGGTGCCCACCCAGCCCGGCGCCCCCGCGCTGGGAGTGGCTCCTGCCGCCGCGACGACCGGTGACGTCAGCGTCCAGAATGCGGCCAGTGACGGCCTGATCTGGGCCTACCAAGGCATCCAGAGCTGGGTCGACTGGGGCGTGAACTACGCGTCCGACCTCGCCTACTGGGTGGGCGGCTGGGGAGTGCCCTTCGCCGGATTGATCGGCGCCCAGATCGATATCTTCTACTACGACCTGATCAGGCCGATCGCCGACGGCTACTTCTACAACTGGCTGGTTCCGGTCGTCAATGATCCGCTGAACCTCGGTGTGTGGTGGAACGGCTTCGTCGACACGGTCGGCGCCGCGATCAATGCCGGCGTCGACTTCGGCGTTCAGGAGTTCAACTACTTCTTCGGTTGGGTCTTCCCCCCGTTGCCCGGCCCGCCGCCGGGCTGGCCCTTCAACACCTTGGCCGCTACCCAGGGCCTGTCGGCCGGACTGGCCGCACCCGGGGCCCTCTTCCCCGGCCTGCGCGGACTCGTCGGCGATGTCGTGTTGCCACCCGCGGATTTCGTGACCGATGCCGCGGTGAACACCATCAACGGCGCCTACGACGTCGTGCACAACGCGACCAGCTTCGCGGTCAACGGGGCTGACAATGTGCTCGATTCGTTGCGCCTGAACTTCCTCAGCCGGCAGCTCGACATCAACTACGACCTGGTCAGTGCGTTGTCGAGCCAGGGCATCGGCCTGACCACCGACCTGATCCAGGTACCGGACCGCTACCTCAACGATGTGTTGAAGGACGGCCAGGGGCTACTCGAGGCCGCAGGCACCGAAGCCCGCTTCGTCGGCAACAGCTTCAGCTCGCACGGCAGCAACGCGCTCAACGCCGTGGGCAACTACGTCGACGACCAGATCAACTACTTCACGCCCGGATTCGCGGCGACCGAGACGAACACCGACGAGGTGACGGACGTTCCGACGTCGGTGCGCGCGTCGCTGCAGGACCCGGTTGATCAGGCGAAGGGCACGACGCCGAAGCTGACGAGTCCGGTCGTCAACCGCAACATCGAGACCAAGACAGCCGACAAGGCGACAGACGTGCAGTCGCGGGTTCAGACCCGGGTCCAGGGTGCGGTCGATGCCGCGAAGAAGGTCGGCGACGACACTCGTGACGCGGTGCGGACCGCCGTCAAGAACGTCGCGCCGAAGCCGAAGGCAAAGAAGGAAAAGACGGCGTCAGCCACGGATTCGAAGCCGAAGGCTTCCAAGCAGTCCAAGAGCTCCGACAACAAGGGCAAGTCGAACAAGGACAGCAAGAAGTAGCTCAGCGGCGGTGCCGCCATCGCAGCATCGCCACCGGTGGTAGCGCACCGGCGGCGATGAATATCAGCGAGCTGAAGGCCATCAGTCCTGGGCCGGCGAAGATGAGGTCTCCGCCCGGTCCGCCGAAGGTCATCGCGACGACGGTGGCCAGCCAGGTCCACAGTGGCAGCGCCGCCATCCGCATGGAGTCGGTCCAATGCATGGCCGCCCAAACGAGCGCGGTGTTGACCGCTCCGGCCGCCAGCGCGCTCACCGGGAACGGGACCGGTCCGATATATGTAGGCAACAGAAGTGCGCCTACGACGGCGGAGATGATGCCGTCAACCGCGAGCAGTGCCAGGACGATACGGCCCAGCACAAGGTCCGAGGGCGGGGTCAGGTGGGAATGCTGTCGAGCAGTCCGACCATCGAGCCCACTACCCACTGGTAGTTGTCAAAACGGTCCTGCCAGTGCTGCAGATTCGGATCCAGATCGGGGTCCATGAATGTCCCTTCGACGCTTCTGAGTGGCGAGCTTACCTCGTCCGGTTTTGGCTATTGCAGATTCAGTCCGGCCAGCAGGTCGGTTTCCCATCCACGCTCGTCCCGCTCCCCCGCATTACCCGACACCAGCACGTAGTGCTCCTCACCGAGCAGCGGCAGGGCGAGGTTGTTGGACAGCGCGAATCCACCCCCATCGGCAGCGACGGTGACCTGCGTCGCGTGTGCGCGCATCGCCGCGACCTTGGCGGGCAACTGGGCCGTCGCGTCGATGACGGCATCGATCTGGTCGTCGGCGTACCCGAAGGGAACATCCCCGACATCGATCCGGATCCACTCCTCTGGCACGTCGTGCAGGCTCTGGAGGCCGGCCCGCATCGCGGTGCTGGCCATGACCGTCCAATAGAACTTGGGCACGGTCCATCCGGCTGCCGCGACGGCCGCGGTGGTGACGCGGTGGGCCTGTTTGTGGTCGGGGTGTCCATACCCGCCGTCGGGGTCATAGGTGACGACGACGTGCGGTCGCTGGTCGTCGATGATCCGAACGAGTTCGCTTACCGCTTCGTCGAAGTCGGCGTCGATGAAGCGCTGTTGCTTGCGTGCGGGTGAACCCTCCATGCCCGAGTCCCGCCATCGACCCGGGCCGCCGAGAAACTGCGGTGCGCCGATGCCGAGCGCGCTCAGGGCCTCGGTCAGCTCGCCGATCCGGTATCCACCGAGTTGATCGGCGTAGTCGGCGGCCAGCCGGCCGTAGCGGTCGCCGATGACCTCTCCTTCCTCTCCGAGGGTGCACGTCACCACACGGACGTCGGCACCGCACGCCGCATAGTGCGCGATCGTGGCGCCGGTGGTGAGGGTTTCGTCGTCCGGATGGGCATGAACGAACAAGAGGCGGGGCATTTCGCTGGGCATCGTGATCGACGATAGCGAGGCACCGTTGGCCGCGCAGAAAGACGCGCACCGCCGCACGTCCGCGCCTACATTCACTCAAGTGACCCGGCGCGAGCTTGAGTTCGGCTGCAGCATCATCGTGATCGGGTTGTTGGCCGGCCTCGCCGGGATGGCGACGACGGTCCTCCTGCACTTCGTCGAACACCTCACCTATGACTTCACGTTCGGTTCGCTGCTCGACGGTGTCACCGGCAGCAGTCCGGTGCGACGAACGGTCGGACCGACGATCGGTGGGGCATTGGCCGGGTTCGGCTGGTGGATCCTGCGCAAGCATTACGCGGTCCCCGGACTGGCCTCGACCATCGCCGATCACCGGCCCATCCCTCGGGTTGCGATGACGCTCGATGCCGCGCTGCAGGTTCTGATCGTCGGCGCAGGTGCGTCCCTGGGCCGCGAGGGCGCGCCCCGTCAGGTTGCCGCGGTGCTCGGTGACGTCGGAACTTCACGGTGGGCGCTGACGCCTCGTGACCGCGAGATTCTGCTCGCCTGCGCAGCGGGTGCCGGACTCGGAGCGGTGTACAGCGTCCCGGTCGGCGGAGCGTTGTTCGCGATCCGGATCATGATGCACACGTGGCACCCGCGAGCCGTCGGCGCCGCATTGATCACCTCGGCGCTCGCCGTCGCGGTGGCTTCACCGGTGACACATGTGCGGGCGCCGCTCGATTGGCCGCAACCCGAACTGTCGTATCTACTCACGGCCTTCGCCTTGGTGCTGGCGCCGCTGGCATTCGCGGTGGGGGCGGCGTTCAACCGGATCATGGCCATGGCGCGGCCCGCTGTTCCGGTCACGTCGTGGCTCGTCATTCCCGGCGTTGCCGCGGCGGGTCTGCTGGTGGGCCTGGGTTCGGTGTGGTTGCCGGAGCTGCCGGGCAACGGCAAGAGCATCCTCACGGTCAGCCTGAACAGTGCCCTGACGGTAGGCGCGGCGGCGGCGATACTGCTGCTGAAGCCGATCCTGACGGCGGTCTTTCTGCGCGCCGGCGCGGTGGGCGGCATGCTCACGCCGGCGTTGGCGACCGGCGCCGCCCTCGGTTCCCTGATCGCCCTCACGATCAACACCTGGACCGAACAGACGGTGAGCGTTGCCGCCGTGTCATTGACCTGTGCCGCCGGAGTGCTCGCAGTGACACAGCGCGCGCCGATCTGGGCTGCACTGTTCGTGTGGGAACTGGCGCGGCCGCCGTACTGGGTACTGCTGCCCTTCCTCGCGGCGGCGCTGGCCGCACACGGACTCCAATCGCTCGTCCAGCGGCGCCACAACGTAATGGTCGACTAACCAGACCGGGCAAACCTCGCAACGAAATCCGTCGTTCTTGAAACTGACTGAGACTGCCACTTAGTTGCCGACGCAAGCACGCTGCGAATACCGAGACCGGTGGTCCCATTAGCGTCCGGCGTCACATGGAGACCGCCTGCGTTTTACAGATCACACTGGAATGTCCACTGTGTGCGCGCTAACTTCACAGCCGACGTCCAGGCGACATTACCGCTGGGTAACCTAGCCGCGCCCACCGTCGAATGCTTCGCTGGCAATCAGTAGGCAGGCCCTGTCATAAGTTTGCTGTAGATGGCACCACATTCGCCGCAATATCGCTACACCGGGTATCGCAACCATGGGACGCGACCTCGGGAAATAGGGACTACCAGCAATATCCCAGATACCCAGCGTTCATTTGCGGGACGGCACACGGGTTCCGATGAGCTGAAAATTGGTTAAGAAAATTTGCAGACAACCGAACTTACTGTGAGGTAACTTCTGCGCCGACGTTAGTTACGCTCCCGTAAGGAGATCCAATGCAATTCGCTTCCCGGTCATACCTGGCCGCGGGCGTGGCACTCGTGGGTGCCAGCGCCATCGCAGTCAGTCCGATGGCTCCGTCCGCCCCCCCGGTGCATGTACCCGTCGCCCTGACCGCCGCCGTGGACAACCCACTGACTGTCTTCGAGCCGGTGGCGGCCGCCACGCAGACAATGATCAGCAACATCATCGAACGCCAGACCACCAATCCGGCCCCGATCCCGCTCCAGCTCATCGACAACGCGGTCGGCGGCTACCAGGCGTTCATGAGCACGCCCCCGGCTTGGCAGATCGCCCAGGTTCTCGCCGGCGGAGTCATCGCGGCCCAGAACTTCGGACCGAATCTTGCCGCGCTCGGCGAAACCACGTCTGCGGCCGGGACCGCGATCAGTGAAGCTCTCGGTGACTTGGCCGCCGGCCTGCCCGCCGGGCTGGAGGCCGCGTTCGCGAAGATCGCCGCCGGTGACGCCGGCGGCGCCCTCGACGGCCTGGTGCAGGATGGGATGCAACCCATCATCAACATTTTGATATTTGGGGTGACCCCGGAGATCAACGCCATCGGGCATGTGCTCAACATTCCGCAGCCCCTCATCGATGCCACGTCCGAGGCCGCACTCGGCGCAGTCATCGGACTGGCCGCTTCCACAATCGGCGTCGGGTACGACCTCGACGGTCAGCCGCGAGCCATTCTGAAGCAGGCTCTCGTCGGAGCTCAGGATGTGGCGAATGCCGTCGCTACCGGCGATCCGGTCAAGATGATCAACGCCGTCCAACACAGCATCGCCGACTTCGCCACAAGCGTGGTCTTCCAAACCGACGCGACGATCTCCATGGGCAACTACATCGAGGACTCCTTCGTGAACGCCCTCAAGCAGATCAAGCCCAAGCCGTTCACCCCTCCGACCGAGGTCCTCACCACCAAGGCACTGGTCGCCCCGGCACCCGCGGCGATCGAAGTCTCGACGCTGAAGGCGGAGCAACCGGAAGCCGCTCCAGTTACCAAAGCGGACAACGCCTCTGGTGCCACTGATGGCGCGGTTGCACCGAAGGCCGACGCCTCGGACGCCGCTGCCGGCGACGACACGACCCCCGCCGTCACCAAGGTGTCGACCAAGGCGCCGAAGGCTGCCAAGGGACAGCCGAAGGCGGACTCCGCCAAGTCCGTCCGCACCCAGGTCAAGTCGGCCGTCAAGAAGCTGACCGACGGCCTGAAGAAGGACAAGGCAGGCCCCAAGAAGAGCGCGGAAAAGAAGGCCGGGTCCTCCAGCGACTCCGCCAAGAGCTCCGACAAGAGCTCCGACAAGTAGCCCGCAGCAACACCGGAAGGCCCTCTCCATCGACACGATGGCGAGGGCCTTCCGCTTCTTTGGAGATTCTCAGCCTCCACTCAGATGTCCATGCCGCAGCGGTGCCCCAGACCCGCATCGACGCAAAGTGACGACCTCCGACTTTTGATTGCCCCAGCAATGACGTGGCGAACTCAGCAGAGGGTCTGCAGCGTGTGAGGCTGCCGGCCCCGGTCCTGCGCGAGAGCCCGGGAGACGGCCGTCATTTTGCGCGTGGAACGGCCGACTACGCAAATAGCAAGATCAAAAATATGAGCGGTGTTTCGCCTGACTTTCACCACCACGCAGCAGAATCAGCGAACCAGATATATTCAACGACCGTTGACCACAGCTGCCGACGACATCGCCGGGTTGCGACTCGATTCAATTTCAAGATCATCTAATCACCGTGCTCTAGCAGCTAGTTGACGTTGCTCATGACCTCGTTAGCCGCCGTGGACCGTGCGGCGGCAACTTTTCAAAATCGCGAATTTGTAAAGTTACTCTCAGGTAGCTTCAGCGTCGTCGGGGATTGGATCCATCTAGAGGAGAAGCAATGCAAGTCGCAGCTCGTCCCTATCTCGCCGCTGGCGTCGCGTTGTTCGGAGCCAGTGCCATCGCGATGAGTCCGGTCGCTCCGCCGATGCCCGACATCACGGTTCCAGCGGTTTCGTCGGCTGAGGTGAACCTGTCGGCAGCAACCGATCCGATCCAGGCCTACGCGGATCTGTTCGCGAACACCATCGCCAACGTATCGGCCCTGATCGGCAAGGAGGTGACCGATCCCGCGCCCGTCCTGCTACAGGTGATCACGAATCAGCTCACCACCGCGGGTTCGCTCTTCACCGCCTTGGAGGGTTCTGCCACCGCACTGGGCAATGCGCTGGACCCGTCGAACCCGTGGAGCATTCCGTCCCTGCTGCAGGCCTCTCTCACCGATCTCCTCGCGGGCAACATCAACGGCGCGGTGTCCAACCTCTGGAGCGCATTCCTCACCCCTGTCGCAGGCGCCGCTCTTCCGTTGCTCGAACCTGCCATCAACGCCATCAGGCAGCCGGTGCAGAACCTGGCCAATGTGCTGAGCAACCCGGCGATCGTGGCATTGCCCGCCCTCGGACTGATCAACGTGGTTTACCGGACGTTCACGGTGGCCGGAAACGTCGGTCAGGAGATCGTTGACTCTGCCACGGCGGGCGATCCGCTGGGCGTCGTCAACGCGATGCTCAGCGGTCCTGCCGTGATCGGGGATGCATTCCTCAACGGTGACGCACTCGGCGGCGGCGTGTTCGGCCCCAGCCTCGGTCTTCTGACCACGCTGCGGCAGGCCCGCGAGATGATCGCTGCCGCAATAACTCCGCCGGCGCTCGAGGAGGCGCGCACGGTCGCGGACACGCCTCTGAGGTCTGCGGCGAAGGTCGTGACACTGGATGTCAGCCCGAAGGCTGCCGCCGTTTCACCGGCACCTGACGCCACCCCGGTTGAGGCTGCACCCGCCGAAACCGAAACTGCCGCCGACGTTTCCGCCGCTGCGACGAGTCCATCGTCCAGTGTCACCACGCCGGTGGTGAAGGACAGCCTCAAGGCAGAGCCCGGCAAGGCCGTGTCGACCAAGCGGTCCGCGTCGGCCAAACAGGTCCGCGAGGGCATTCAGGGATCCGTCAAGAACGTCACCGACGGGCTGAAGAAGGCCACTGAGGGGCTCAGCGGCAAGAGCGCCAAGGCAGGCAAGCACACTGCGGGCAAGTCCGGCGGAGCGTCATCCTCGTCAGGCTCGGGCGCAAGCTCAAGCGGCGCAGCCTGATTCACCACCGATCAGTGGGCCTCCTCGTGCCGAGGGGGCCCACTGTCCGTCTACCGGCCCTTCGTCCAGCCGCCGGCGTCGCCGACAATCCCGACGGGGACGGCGCCCGTGAGACTGACGTTCTGCACGCTCGGTCCGGCGGCGACGATCGTCGTGTCCTGCAGGATCGGAAGAACCGTCGACATGTTCCACAGCCGGGGCTCGACAGCTTGGATCACCTCAGCAATATTCTGCGAACCATCTAGTGCCGCATCGATTTTCGGCTGAATGGTGTGATCACAGATCCCGGTGATATTGCTGGGCGCCTGCACCAGCTCGCCTGAATCCGGAGCCGGTATGGGCTGCGTGGTTGTCGGCGTGGTGGCCGGCGCGGGGGGCGCGACAGTAGTGGTGGACTTCGGCGTCGGCGACGGCGCGATACCGGGAACAGCGGTCGAAACGGAGGTCGCCTCCAACGCCCGGCAGCCATAGCGCGAAGCCAGGCTGGTGGCCAGGTCTCCCCCGGCCTGATGCCACCCGACGACAGCGTCGATGCGGTTGTTCGTCAACGCATCGCCGTAGAGCGCAACCGGATCCAGGGCCAGCACCGAGGCGTCGATACCGACGTTGCGTAGCTGATCGGCCGCGGTGTTGGCTACGGCCACCGAAGTCGGATCGTTGGATGCCACGCCGAGCACCAAGGCCAACGCGGCGCCGTCTTTGGTGATGCGCTGTCTGCCGTTGTCAGGCGAAGGCGGTGCACCCGGTGCAGGCGGCTCGGCCGCCGGCTCGATCTGATAGCCGGCTCCGCGCAATAGGTCCAGCGCGGCCTCCCGTGACATCGCCGGCGGTGCGGTAGGGACGTAGCCGGGATCCGATGGAGAGCGCACCTGGGCCTGCGCCAGCGTCACGGTGTTGTCATCGCCCGCTCCCACCGAGGCCAGCAGGTCGACATCGATCAAGCCCAGGATCGCCTTGCGCACCTGAGCTTCCGCCAGGTTCGGCTGCCCGCCACGCAGGGTCATCTGCATCACCCGCGGGGTCACGATCCTGGCAGTGCGAACATCCGGAATGGCACTCAACTGCGCGAAAGTGGCTGCGCCACCGTGCACCTGGGCCACCTGGGTGTCGCCGTTGCGGATCGAGTCGGCGAGCGCCGCCGGGGCCCCACCCCGGCGGAACAACACCAGGTCGGGCTTGGCCGGCACACTCCAGTACCGGTCATTGCGCGCCAACAGGATCTCATCGCGTTGTGGGTCAATGCTTTCCACCCGGAATTGGCCACCGGTTACCGGCATTGCCCGAGCCAGGCCGGCGCCGAAGCCACCGGGGACATCTTTGATGATGTGGGCCGGGAGGATGTCATTGAACAGTTCCCGCCACGCCGGATAGGGCTGGGAGAAGGTGACCACCGCCTGCTTGCCGCCCTCCACCGATTGCACACCGGTGATCAGGTCATAACCGGCCGGGTCGACGACGCCTGGCTGGCTGACCATCTGGCGCCACAGGTACCAGTAGTCGTCGGCGGCGATGGGCGCATTGTCGGTCCATTGCGCTTCCGGACGGATCTTGTAGGTGACGGTGAACGGGTTCTGGTTGGTGACCTCGGCCGATTCGAGCAGAGTCGTATCGAGCTCCCAGTGCGAACCCGTCGGGGACTTCGGGTCGGGGACGGGCCGGAACGAACTCGGCAGCACCATCGAGGCGACGGCCGCGTTCACCGGGGACTGGTCCGACAGCAGGTGCGGGTTGAACCCCGGACCGATCGAATCGATCGCCATGATGATCTGCGTCGCCTTCAAGGGAGGTGGCGGCGTCGTCTCAGTCGTCTCGGTGCTCTGCGGGGCCGGCGGCGGGCTGACCGTGCAGCCGCTGAACAGGAGCGCCGGCACCGAAATGAGCGCCCCGATCGTCAGGCGGGCGCGGCGGAGGGGTGTCGGCACGCCACTCAGCGTATCGACCGGCTCAAGGCGCTCCCGTCGCGCACCGGCACTGTTCGGCAAAGAGCCCAGCAGCTACCGAAACTGACTAAATGGATACAAGTGATCCAAACCGCAAGTACCACCGAGGCCATCCATTTATGGGACGTCAGCAGACCATATCCGACACCCCGACGCGCGAAACTTTGAGAATTGACGGACACGTAGCAGTTTTACATCCATCTCAGGCGATTCTCAGATAGCGTCTGCTCGTCGGCCGGAGTGACCGACGTCACATCTCACCAAGGAGACCCCGTTGCTACTTGCACTACGGCCTTATATAACGGCGGGCATCGCGATAGCAGGCGCCGGCGTCATCGCCGTCACCCCGATAGCCGCGCCCCCGCCGCACACCGCGGAGCACTCGATCGAGTTCTCGTCGGTTCAACTCACGTCAGCGGCAGTTCCCGAGGCCCTGCAGACCCTCGACACGCAATCCACCCTCGAAGCGTGGCAGAACTTGATCATCTACACGGGGGCATACCTGTCCGACGCCCTTGTGCCGACCGTGACCAACCCCACGCCGATTTTGAATCAACTACGTGCCAATCAGTTCGCCTACCTGAACTACCTCGCGATCGGCGTCACCTACGGAGCAGCCAACACCCTGCAGATCTTGGCGAACATACCCGGGACCATCGGTACAGCAGCCACGCAGCTGAGGGCGGGCGACCCTGAGGCGGCGATCCTGACGCTGTGGAGTTTCGTGGAGAATTCCGTGCAGCTGGTTGTCACCCCGTTCATGGCTTCCCTGCAGATCCCCGGCGCGATCGCACAGAACATCGCCAATGTCGCCGCCGCCGTCCCGATAATGGCCCTTGGGCTGGGCCTCGACGCGTTCGAAACCGTGAGCAGCACTGTCCGCACCGCTGCAGCCTCCGTCCAGAACATCGTCGACGCAGCAGGCTCAGGCGATCCGACCGCAGTGGCGAACGCGATCTTCGCCGCACCGGCCAACATCGCCACCGCCCTTCTCGTCGGTGACCTCGCGGCAGGAGGCGATACCCCCGGCTTGATCAACGGGGTGTTCAAGAACCTGGTGCTTGCCCGCCAGACGATTGCCGAAGCTCTCGGTGCGCCACCGCTGGAGGCTCCGGAGGACACTTTGGACGTGGCCAAGGCGCCTGCGGTGAACCGCAACGCAAGCATCACGGGCAATACCTCGACAGACACCGAGGCGGTTCAGGAGGTGGCGCCTGCGGCCGACGATACGTCTGACGCGTCGACGCTGCAGGCTGACGAATCTGCCTCTGCACCAAAGGAAAAGCCGGCTGCCGTGACGGCCGGCACGAAGACGGCGCCGACAACCAAGGCCATTCGGACCAACGGGCGCACCGCGGCCAGCGACAGCGTGCGTGAGTCCGCCAAGAACGTGGGCGCCGGAATCAAGAGTGCTACCGACGGGATCAAGAAAACCGCCCAGGGTCTGAGCGGCAAGCAAGGCAAGAAACAGCCGAGCTCCGATTCGGGGAGCACCGCCGACTGAACCACTGGACCGCAGTAGGGCCCCTCAACCCGGTTGAGGGGCCCTACTGCGCCAGCACCTCGATCCGCCCAGCCGACCGCGTTGCGCCGCGAGCGCGAATCCTCTGGCGAAATCCCGCATCCCCCAGACGCCGATAACGGGCCGATTACGCCACCCCCAACCCAAGATCAAATCCGGTTGCTGCCCCGCATTTCGGGTTGGTATCGCGGAGAGTTTCCCGCAAAACGCCGCAAATACAACGAAATCGTGATCGCGCCGCATTGCCGAGCGGTGATGGCCGCCGCTGTCGCCGCTCCGTGGACGAAACATGAATTTTCGCAGGGCAAACGACGGACCAGCAGGCCTCTGCAAGTCCGGTTGCGCGTCGGGCATCAATGATATTTGAATCCGCAGATATCCATCAGCTAAATCAACATCGCCGACATCCACGGCGTTCTATTGCACAAGGCAACACGGACGGTGATTGCCAGCAAACTTCACCAATTCCGAGGTAGTTGCGTATGCAACTACTGAAATTTACCTGAGAAATTCTTACTCAGCGGTTTTCTGCAATGACGTAAATTCTGGCCCACGGGACGAAAACCAACAGAGGAGGGCTCCATGCACGTCGGTGTGAAGCAATCGATGACAGCAGCAACAGCGCTACTCGCGGCCGGCGCAATCACCATCAGCCCGGTCACCGCGCAGGCCCCCGAAGCGCTGCGAGCCGCTCATGCTGCGGACATCAGCCTCTTGGCGAGCCCGGATCCGATTGCTGCGTTCGAGGGCTTCGCCGAGTCCGGGGTGCGTCTCGTCCAAGGTGTCGCTGGGCTACCGTTGGCCGCCATCGCCGCTGCCCTCGCCGTCGCCGATGGCGATCCCCAGGCCTTCTACAACGCGATCCGCCAGGTCATCGACGCCCCGCTATGGGTCATCGACCCCGCCCTGGGCATCAACCAGACGAGCCTCACCGGCAAGGGGCTGGCGGCACTGTTTCCCGACCACGCCAACGATATTCAAGCCTTCCGCAACGACGTGCTGTGGGCGGCAACCAACCAGCTCCGATCAGCGATCGCCGACCTCCTCGGCGTCGCCGACACGAGCACACCCCTCGACGTTCTCACCCCACTCGCCGGTTTCGCCGCAGGCATCGCCGACTCCGGATTCCGACTGGCCCAGGGCCTTGCGCTGGCCCCGCTGGGACCAATCAACGCCATCATGGAAATCGCCGGCGGCGTAGCGCCCAACGTTGCCGTCTACAACATGCTCGACAGTTACATCAGCGCTCCACTGTGGGTGGCCGACTCCTTCATGGGCACCGGCCCGACCCAGCAGGCCATCCCGATCGGCTTGAAGGCGTTGTTGCCCAACCGAGCCGACGGTATTCAGGACTTCCGGAACGACGTGTTGTGGAAGGCGACGAACTCCGTCCGCGAAGTCGTCCGCGAAGCGCTTGGCGTGGACCCGAGTGAGAACCCGAACAATCCGCAGAACACATTGGTCACCAGCAATGTGAACGAACCTCCCGCTCCGAAGACGTTGGTCACCCTCGACGTCAAAACGGCACCGCCGGCGCCGGAGACGGTCACGAAGGAGACTGTGGAGGTCAAGAAGCAGCCCACGGTCGAGAAGACGACACCCCTGGTGAAGACACGGAGTCAGCTTCGCGAGAGCCTCAACTTCAGCACGCACCAGACCGGAGCCACGGTGTCCGGGGACTCGGACACATCGACACCGACCAAGCCCGACACCACCGATCTCCGAACGAGCGTCAATCAGCTCAAGGAGAAGTTCGGCTTAAAGGGTGGCAACGCCAGCCCGACGCCGGGCAAAGCCACTACGAACGACGGCGCCGCCAAAAAGTCCGACTCCAAGACCGACGCGGCCTGAGAACTGTTGCGCCAGTAGCGATATCGCGGGGGATGTCGCTACTGGCGCGCCACGGCTCCTAGTCGCCGGGTAACCCAGAAACCTATCCGCGCGCCTTGGCCCGCGCCTTCGCGCGAGCCCGCAGCGACGCCGTCAGCTCCACCTTGCGCACCCGGACGACCTCAGGGGTCACCTCGACGCATTCGTCCTCGGCGCAGAACTCCATGGCCTGCTCGAGGCCCAGATCCAGCGGGCGCGCAAGCGTTTCCATGACGTCGGCGGTCGACGACCGCATGTTCGTCAACTTCTTCTCGCGGGTGACGTTGACATCGAGATCCTCGGCGCGCGGGTTGATCCCGACGACCTGACCCTCGTAAGTGTCCTCGCCCGGCTCGACGAAGAACTGTCCGCGGTCGGCCAGTTGGATCATCGCGAACGGGGTGATCGAACCGGACCGGTCGCTCACCAGCGAACCGGTGTGGCGGGCCCGGATCTCGCCGGCCCACGGTCGGTAACCGTCGAACACGGCGTTGGCGATGCCGGTGCCGCGCGTCAGGGTCAGGAAGTCGGTCCGGAATCCGATCAGTCCGCGGCTGGGCACGATGAAGTCCATCCGCACCCACCCGGCGGCATGGTTGGTCATCTCTTCCATGCGGCCCTTGCGGGCGGCCATCAACTGGGTGATGGCGCCGACGAACTCCTCCGGGCAGTCGATGGTCATCGCCTCGAACGGCTCGTGCAGCTTGCCGTCGATGTTCCGGGTGACCACCTGCGGCTTACCGACGGTCAGTTCGAATCCTTCGCGGCGCATCTGCTCGACCAGCACGGCCAGCGCCAGCTCGCCTCGGCCCTGCACCTCCCAGGCGTCGGGACGACCGATATCGACGACCTTGATCGACACATTGCCGACCAGCTCTGCATCGAGGCGGTTCTTCACCATCCGGGCGGTCAGCTTGTGGCCGGAGACCTTGCCGGCCAGCGGCGAGGTGTTCGTCCCGACGGTGACCGAGATCGCCGGCTCGTCGACGGTGATGCGTGGCAGCGCGTGGGCGTGATCGGTATCGGCCAGGGTGTCGCCGATCATGATCTCCGGCATGCCTGCGACGGCCACAATGTCGCCGGCGACGGCCTCGTCGGTGGGCGTGCGTTCGACGCCCTCGGTGACCAGCAACTCGGTGATCTTGGCGTTGGTGATGACGGGATGGCCATCGACCTCCCGCATCCAGGCGACCTGCTGACCCTTGCGGATCCGGCCCTTGTAGATGCGGATCAGCGCGAGACGGCCCAGGAAGGCCGAGGCGTCGAGGTTGGTCACGAGCGCCTGCAGCGGAGCCTCCGGATCGCCCTGTGGCGGCGGAATGTGCTCGAGCAGGACATCGAAGAGCGGGTCGAGATTCTCGCCATCGGGGTTCTCGCCATTGGCGGGCTGCGTCGTCGAAGCGATGCCGGCGCGTCCCGACGCGTACAGCGTGGGAAGGTCCAGCGCCTTCTCCGCGGCGGCCTGGGCCTCGTCGTCAAGATCGGAGGCGACGTCGAGCAGCAGGTCGTGGCTTTCCTCGACCACCTCGGCGATGCGCGCGTCGGGCCGGTCGGTCTTGTTGACCACCAGGAGCACGGGCAGGTGTGCGGCCAGCGCCTTGCGCAGCACGAACCGGGTCTGAGGAAGCGGCCCCTCCGACGCGTCGACCAGCAGAACCACGCCGTCGACCATGGACAGGCCGCGCTCCACCTCGCCACCGAAATCGGCGTGACCAGGCGTATCGATGACGTTGATCACCGTCATGGTGCCGTCGGCATGGTGCCGGTGCACCGCGGTGTTCTTGGCCAGGATGGTGATGCCCTTTTCCTTCTCCAGGTCACCGGAGTCCATCAGGCGTTCGACCGCGTCGTCGCCGCGGTGCGTCAAGGCACCCGACTGCCGCAGCATCGCGTCGACTAGGGTCGTCTTGCCGTGGTCGACGTGGGCGACGATGGCGACATTGCGAAAGTTCGGGCGTGAATCCACACCGTCATTCTCGCAGGTTGGCCGGTCGATCACGAAAACGAGAGAGCCCCGTCACGTTGAAGTCCGCAAAAATCGCCGGCCTGAAGCCCAAGAAAAAGTGCTGCAAGAGCAAGCCGCGCTGCAAACGCTGCCCACTGGTTCTGCACAAGGTGCGCAAGGCTGAGCACAACGGATTGCGCGGTAAAGAACTGGACAAGGTCTTCAAACGCGCCAGGAAGTCCTAGGTTTCGCGAGTACCGTTTCAGGTATCCGTCACGTTGCGATAGGCGGGCTTGGAGGTGCCGGTGATGACGGTTTATGAAGCGCTCACGGTCGCTTTGATCATGGTGCTCGCGCTCGGGACCACGGTCGCGATCTATGTGGGCATGGCCAACTGGATCGGCGCCTGCTACATGGTCCGATGCAGCGAATGCCACCACCTCACTTTTGCGTCGGCGAACCGCCCGCAGACTTCCTGCGCGCACTGCCGCCACCCGATGCTGATGCACCCGCTGTACGCGACGCAGCACCCGGGCCACGCCGTGCGGGTCGTCAACGACCCGCTTCGGTACTAGCCGCCGCTCGCCGCACCGTAGTGCGGCATCGCATGGTTCCGGAGCTGACGCCCGGTGATCTTCTCGGACCGTATCCGCACGAAGTGATCGCGCCGCCCCTGCGCCCACGGCTGGACGAACGTCCCGGCGACCTGCACCTGTTCGTCCACGTCGGTGATGTGCTCGGCATGCCCGACGATGGTCACGCTCCAGCCGGTGCGTAGATCGGCGTCGAGCTCGTCGGCTTCGAATGCCACCACCTGATGATCGGTCGCGGCGATCAGCTTGGGCCCGCCGGCCACCCGGATCACCACATCGTCATGCCACACACGGAAGTTGACGGGCTGCACGGCCGGCAATGCGTCCTCGGTGAACACCAACCTGCCGACGCGTACACCCTCCAGCAGATCCAGGCACTGTCTGCGGGTGAGAACGCCGAGTTCAGATCCCTTCATGACGATCAACCTCCGTCTACCGCAAGTGCGGTCACATGCTCGATCGAACAATCGTGCGCCTTGAGTCCCAGGCCGGGGCAGGGTCAAAGGTCCCTACTTCTGGCGCCCGCGGGCGGGAGACTCACCAACCCCGACGCTGCGGCCGTGATCCGACCAACTCACTGCGCTCGGCGACATCGCGGCTGCGGTACACGACGTAGGGCCGGAACAGGTAACCGATCGGGGCACTGAACACGTGCACCAGCCGGGTGAACGGCCACAGGCAGAACAGCACCAGCGCGATCATCACGTGGATGTGGAAGTACACGGGCGCCTGGGCCATCAGGTCCCCGCGGGGCTGGAAGATCCAGATCGAACGGAACCACGGCGAAACGGTTTCGCGGTAGTCGTGCTCGGCGCCCTCCGGTGTCGACCCCATCAGGGTGCAGGCTGATCCCGCGACGATCGCCGCGACCAACACCACATACATCGCCTTGTCGTTGATCGTGGTGGCCATGAACACCGGGCCGGTGGTCCGCCTCCGGTAGATGAGCAACACGATGCCAACCAACGTCGCGATACCGGCGAGGCCGCCCAGGACCACGGCCTGAAGGTGGTAGGCGTGTTCGCTTATCACCAGGTTCATCCACGATTCGGGAATCACCAGTCCGACGACGTGCCCGATGAACACCACCAGCATGCCGAAGTGGAACATCGGGCTGGCGATCCGCAGCATCCGGGACTCATAGAGCTGCGATGAACGCGTCGTCCAGCCGAACTTGTCGTAGCGGTAACGCCACCAGGTGCCGACGGCGACAGTCGCAAGAGTCACGTACGGCACTACGTCCCAGAAGATCTCCCAGTTCATCTCAGCGGTCTCCTTACGCCCTCCGCGGCGGCACGGTCAGTTGAAAAGGTTGCAGTCCAACGGATTCAGCTGGCGGTCCGGCCATCATGAGTTGTGCCACATCGTCGACCGAGACCAGGGACGGAAGAGTCGCGGCGACGGCAGCCACAACCGGCGAGTACGGCGAGCCCCGATCGGCCAGTGCGCGCGCAACCACACCGATCGGTACCCGGTACTTGGCGAGCAGCCGCCGGCCTGCATCGGGGTCGACCGTGGCGGCGAACTCCAGCACCACCGGAAGATGATCGGGCGCCTCACCTTTCGGTATCTCAACCCCCGCGGCACGGTAGGTCTGGGTGAATTCGACCATGTCCGCGCCGCGGTTTCGGGTGTCCCCCGACGTCCAGTAGGTCAGCAGCATGGTGCACCGCTTCTGCAGGTCGAAGGTCTCGACGTACTCTTGCTGTAGCTCCATGGCCGGTCGAAGGCTCAGCCCGACAACGGTTTCGCCGAGCAGCGCCCTGGGCTCACCGGTGACGTGATCCAGCAGGCGGGCTGCGGCCTGCAGCCTGTCGGCATGGCCGTCGTCCGGGTAGGCGAGCATCAGAGACGCCGCCTGCCATACCAGGCGGTCGTGCATCGTGTTGTCGCGAGTCCGGTTGCGACGCTTAATCACTGATCACCTCCCGGGAACATGCCCGACGGTGTTCCCCTGCCGTCCCAGTTGAGCAGGTTGACCCGCGACGGCCGTTCGGCATTGGCGGCCATGCCGCCGCTGGTCTGCCGGTGTTGCAGTGCGTGGAAAGTCTCCACCGCCACCGGGACCGGACCACCGCTGGCCTCACCGAACGGACCCGACTCGTACATCCCCGGCCCGCCCTCGAACGACAGCGAGCACCCGGGCTCCTCCGCGCCGGGTATCGCCTCCGAGCTGTAGGCGGTCGGAATGACGTAACGATCCTCGTATTTCGCCAACGCCAGCAGCCGGTACATCTCGTACATGTGCTCCTCGGTCATCCCGACCGCGGCCGGGATGTGCGGTTGGGTCTGACGACCGAGATTGATGTCGCGCATGTAGGACCGCATGGCCGCCAGCCGGCGCAGCACCCCTTCGACGACGGCGGTGTCGCCCGCCGTGAACAGCCCGGCCAGATACTCGATCGGGATGCGCAACGCTTCCAGCGCCCCGAAGAGATTGCCGACATCCTCGCCGTCGTGCCCATCCCGGCTGACGGCGTCGACCACGGGCGACAGTGGCGGGATGTACCACACCATCGGCACCGTCCGGAACTCCGGATGCAACGGCAGCGCAACACCATAGGTGTGGATGAGCTTGTAGACCGGTGAACGCTGTGCGGCCTCGATCCACTCGTCGGAGATGCCCTCGGCCCGGGCTCCGGCGATCACCTCGGGGTCGGTCGGGTCGAGCAGGATCTGCCGCTGCGCCTCGTAGAGATCCTTGTCGTCGGGCACCGACGCCGCTTCGAGGACCCGGTCGACGTCGTAGAGCACCAGCCCGAGGTAGCGCAACCGGCCCACGCAGGTTTCCGAGCACACCGTGGGCAACCCCACCTCGATGCGCGGGTAGCACATCGTGCACTTCTCGGCCTTGCCGGTCTTGTGGTTGAAATACACCTTCTTGTAAGGACATCCGGACACGCACATCCGCCAACCACGGCACCTGTCCTGGTCGACCAGCACGATGCCGTCCTCGGACCGCTTGTACATCGCACCCGACGGGCAGGACGCCACACACGCCGGGTTCAGGCAGTGCTCGCAGATCCGGGGCAGATAGAACATGAAGGTCTGCTCGAGTTCGAGCTTGATCTGCTCACTGACCTGCTTGAGGACCGGGTCGCCCGGGACGATCTCCGGCGAGCCGGCCAGATCGTCGTCCCAGTTCGCCGACCAGGACACCTTCATCGGCTTTCCGGTGATCAGGCTGCGCGGCGGAGCGGTGGGAAAGTGTTCACCCAGCGGTGCCGACGTCAGGTTCTCGTAGTCATACGTCCACGGCTCGTAGTAGTCGTCGATCGACGGCAACTTCGGGTTCGCGAAGATCCTGGCCAGCTTGGCCAGGCGGCCTCCGTCGCGTAGCCGCAGCCGGCCACGGCGGTCCAGCTTCCACCCCCCGCGCCACTTCTCCTGATCCTGATATGTGCGTGGATAGCCTTGCCCCGGACGGGTTTCGACGTTGTTGAACCAGACGTACTCGGTGCCGGCCCGGTTGGTCCAGGCTTGCTTGCAGGTCACCGAACAGGTCTGACACCCGATGCACTTGTCGAGGTTCATCACCATCGCCATCTGGGCCATGACCTTCACTGGTACTTCACCTCCTGTGACCGGCGGCGAACCACCGTCACTTCATCCCGCTGATTTCCGGTGGGGCCGAGATAGTTCCAGGCAAACGAGTGCTGCGCATACCCGCCGGCCAGATGACTGGGCTTGACCAACAACCGGGTCAACGAATTGTGAATGCCGCCGCGGTTTCCGGTGGTTTCGCTCAGTGGTACGTCGATGGTCCGCTCCTGAGCGTGATAGACGTACACCACCCCTTCGGGCATGCGGTGGCTGACGACGGCGCGGCACACCAGCACCCCGTTGCGGTTCACCGCCTCGATCCAATCGTTGTCTTTCACTTCGATCTTCGCCGCATCGAGCGGGCTCATCCACATGGTGGGGCCACCGCGGGACAGCGAGAGCATGAACAGGTTGTCCTGGTACTCCGAGTGGATCGACCACTTGGAATGCGGGGTCAGGTAGCGCACCGTCAGGCCGATGCCGTCACGGCCCAGCTGCGACTCGCCGAACAATCTCGCCATGTCCAGAGGTGGCCGGTAGATCGGCAGCTGCTCGCCGAGTTCCTCCAACCAGTCGTGATCGACATAGAAGTGCATTCGCCCGGTGAGCGTGTGGAAGGGTTTGAGTTCCTCGATGTTCACCGTGAACGGCGCGTAGCGACGGCCGCCGGTCTCACTGCCGGACCATTCCGGGCTGGTGATCACCGGAACCGGTCTGGCCTGGGTGTCGGCGTAGGTGATCCGGCGCTCCTCGCTTCCCTCGGCCAGGTGCACCAGCCTGCGCCCAGTGCGCTTCTCCAACTCCTTGAAGCCCTCCACGGCAAGCCGGCCGTTCGAGGTGCCCGACAGCGCGAGGATGACGTCGACCATCCGTTCCGCCGTGGTGATCGCGGGCCGGCCCTGTGCCGCACCGGAATCCATCACACCGAACTTCGCGGCGAGCTCGGACACCTCCTGCTCGGGGTGGGTGGTGACGCCCTTGGTGGTCAGGCCCAGGCTCTCGACCAGCGGGCCGAGTGCGGACCACTTCTCGGCGATCGCCGTGTAGTCACGCTCCACGACCGCCAGTGGACCCATGGTCTTACCCGGCACCGGCGTCTCGCCGGTCGTCCGCCAATCATGCTCGGTGCCACCGGGACAGGCCATCGCACCGGGGGTGTCGTGCTGCAACGTTCCCATCACCACATCGGTGCGGGTACCCAGGTGGCGGACTGCCAGAGCACTGAATGCCCGCGCGATCGCGCCGAAAGCCTCGTAGTCCGACCGGGTTTCCCAAGGGGGATCCACAGCGGGGCTGAACGCGTGCACGTACGGATGCATATCCGTGCTGGAAAGGTCGGCCTTCTCGTACCAGGTCGCCGCGGGAAGCACCACATCCGAGAGCAGTGTCGTCGACGTCATGCGGAAGTCGATGGACATCAGCAGGTCGAGCTTGCCCTCCGGGATCTCCTCGGTCCAGGCGACGTCGTTGGGCCGCAAGTCCTCACCAGTGGGTTCGGCTTGCACGTTCGAGGTAGTGCCCAGCAGGTGCCGCAGGAAGTACTCGTTGCCCTTGCTGGAAGAGCCCAGCAGGTTGGCCCGCCAGACATTGAGCACGCGGGGCCAGTTGGCCGGATTGTCCGGATCGGTGACCGCGAGTTTCAGCCCGCCACTTGCCAATTGCTCGGCCACGTAATCGGGGACTTCCTGTCCGGCGGCTTTGGCCTCGTCCACCACATCCAGGCTCGACCGGTCGAACTGCGGGAAGAAGGGCGTCCACCCCATCGCCACTGCCGAGGTCAGCACGTCCATCGTGTGCTTGTCGCGGAACCGACCCCGCCCGACAGGACTGGACAGGGCGTCGGCCCGGTAGCCGTCGTAACGCCACTGGTCGGTGTGGGCGTACCAGTAGGACGTGCCCGCCATCTGCCGCGGCGGACGCGACCAGTCGGTGCCCATCGCCATCGCGGCCCAACCGGTCACCGGGCGGCATTTCTCCTGCCCCACGTAGTGTGCCCAGCCGCCGCCGTTGCGGCCCATCGAACCGGTGAGCAGTAGCAGCGCCAGCACCGCCCGGTAGGTGGCGTCGCCGTGGAACCACTGGCAGATACCGGCACCCATGATGATCATCGACCGGCCGCCGGATTCCTCGGCATTGCGGGCGAATTCGCGTGCCACCCGGATGACCTGCCCCGCGGATACCCCGGTGATCTGCTCCTGCCACGCCGGGGTGTAGGGCCGGGTGGCGTCGTCGTAACCGGTGGGCCAGTCGCCGGGGAGACCGGGACGGTGCACGCCGTACTGGGCCAGCATCAGGTCGAACACCGTGCAAACCAGGTGCTCGCCGACCCGTCGCACGGGCACGCCCCGCTTCAGGGTGGCGCCGGTTCCGTCGACCGTGTCGAAACGCGGCAGCGTGATCTCGGCGGTCTCGAAGATGTCCCCCAACACCGTCATTGCCGGCGTCAGGTTTTCGAGGTCGAGGTTCCACTTGCCGATGCCGTCCTTGCCGAAGCGAAATCCGAGCGAGCCCTGCGGCACCGCGACGCTGTTGCTGACCCCGTCGAGCAGCACCGGCTTGAACGCCGCATTCTCCTGCTCGGCTATAACCCCGCCGAGATCAGCTGCGGTGAGGTTCTTCCCGGGGACCAGCACACCGTCGCGCTCTTCGAGCTTTACCAGAAACGGCAGATCGGTGAACTGGCGCACGTAGTCCACGAAGAACGGAACACGGTTCTGCACAAAGCATTCGTCGAGGATGACGTGACCCATCGCCATCGCCATCGCACCGTCGGTGCCCGCCGCGCACGGCATCCACTCATCGGCGAACTTGGTGTTGTCGGCGTAATCCGGGCTCACCGTGACCACTTTCGTACCCCGGTAACGGACCTCGGCCATCCAGTGCGCGTCGGGTGTGCGCGTCACCGGGACGTTGGATCCCCACATCATCAAATACGATGCGTCCCACCAGTCCCCGGACTCCGGTACATCGGTCTGATCGCCGAACACCTGCGGGGAGGCCACCGGCAGATCGGCATACCAGTCGTAGAACGACGTCATCACCCCACCGATGAGCTCCACGAACCGGGACCCCGCCGCGAACGACACCATCGACATCGCCGGGATGGGCGAGAACCCGGCAACCCGGTCCGGCCCGTAGGTCTTGATCGTGTGCACATGGGCGGCGGCGATCATCTCGGTGGCCTCGGACCAGGTCACCCGGACCAGACCACCTTTGCCGCGGGCCTGGTGATATCGCTTGCGGCGCACGGGATCACCCTGGATGTCGGCCCACGCCAACACGGGATCCTTCAGACGGCCCTTGGCTTCCCGGTACATGTCGACCAGCACGCCTCGGGCGTACGGGTACCGCACCCGCGTCGGCGAATAGGTGTACCAGGAGAACGCCGCGCCGCGCGGGCAACCGCGGGGCTCGTACTCAGGGCGATCGGGCCCGACCGAGGGGTAGTCGGTCTCCTGAGTTTCCCAGGTGATGATCCCGTCCTTGACATAGATCTTCCAGGAACACGATCCGGTGCAGTTCACCCCGTGCGTAGAGCGGACCACCTTGTCGTGGCTCCACCGGTCGCGGTAGAACACGTCGCCCTGACGGCCCCCCTTGCGGGTGACTGTCCGCAGGTCGCCGGAGAACTCACCGGGAGTGAAGAAGCGGCCACTGCGCTCGAGCAGTTCTTCGATCGATCCGCCGACGTGAGGCTTGCTCATCAATTGGCCTCCTTGGCCGGCTCAGGTTCGTGGGCATGCAATCGGAGTGCGGTGTAGCCCAACGCAACCAGTGCCGTTGCCACGAGCAGCAGCAGACCAGCCGTGTAGTCGTGGTCGACCGAATCGTATGTCGCACCCATCACCAACGGCGGGAAGTATCCACCCAAACCACCTGCGGCAGCTACGATTCCGGTGACCGAGCCAACCTCCTTGGCCGGTGACCGGCGAGCCACCCAGGCGAAGACGCCACCGGTGCCGATGCCCAGGAAGATCGCCAAACCGATGAATGTCGCCGCCGACCACACGTCAGGGGGCGGTTGGAACACCGCGACGAAGGCGAGTACCGCGGTCCCGGCGAAGGAGGTGAGCACCACGAATTTGGGGGGTATCCGGTCCGAGAGCGCACCGCCGATCGGCCGGGCCAGCACCGCGGCCAACGCAAATCCCGCGGTACGGGAGCCCGCTTCGACGGAGGAGAACTCGTAGACGTTCTTGATGTAGGTCGGCAGGTAGTTGCTGAACGCCACGAATCCACCGAAGACCACCGCGTACAGGAACGACATCTCCCATGTCACGGGAAGTTTCAGCGCCGACTTGAGTTTCGGCAGCACCGGGTCGGTATTCGGCTGAAAGGCCGGCGAATTGCGCATCGCCACAAGGCACAACACCGCGGTCAGCGCCAGGGCCACCGCGATGATGAGGTGGGTTGGGAACAATCCGAACCACCGCACAAATCTCGGCGTGAAGAACGCCGACAGCGCCGTACCCACCATTCCCATGCCGAACACGCCGGTCGCATAGCCGCGCCGCGACGGCGCGTACCAGTTGTTGGCGAACGGAATTCCGACGGCGAATATGGTTCCGGCAACACCCAGGAAAAACCCGCACACCAACAACATCGGGTAAGACCTGGCCTCGCCCGCCGCACCGACTGCCAGTACCGGCACGATCGAGGCCAGCGTCACCGCGAGGAACATGGTGCGGCCGCCGTACCGATCGGTCATCGCTCCGACCGCTACGCGGCCGAGCGATCCGACCAGTATCGGCGTGGCGACGAGCATCGACGCTTGCGTGGCGCTGAGCCTCATGTCGCCGGCGTAGGTGGTGGACAGCGGCCCGATCATGTTCCAGGCCCAGAAATTGATGGCCGAGACCCAGGTGGCCAGCAACAGATTCATGCTCTGCCCTTGGCCCAGGTACGGCGTGCTTGCCGTGGTCACCCGTCTAGCGAAACATTCACCTACGACGCGCGCGTTGGTTTCACTGAAACGTTATCTACAACATCGGTGTTGTTCAATCGCGTTTCGGGCCGAGCACGGCCGCCAGATCCGCCAGCCAGGCCCGGTCGGCGGGTACCCATGGCAGAGCGTCGAGTTCGTCGGTGGTGACCCAGCGCAGCGCGCGGTGATCGTGCGGTTGCGGGCTGCCGGCGGTCAGCGTTGCCCGGTAGGCGCGCAGCGTCATACCGGACTGCAATGCCACGTCCGCACCCAGACGCGCACCGACACTCACCTCGACGCCCAGCTCCTCCCGGAGCTCGCGCGCCAAGGCGTCGGCGTCACTCTCGCCGGAGGCCACCTTGCCTCCGGGCAGTTCCCACAGGCCGGCAAGCTCCGGCGGCCGTTGCCGTTGGGCGACCAACAGTCCGGATTCCGAGAACAGGGCACCGGCTACGACGATCTGTTCTTCCATCGCGCCTGACGGTATACCGTCGGGCATATGGCCGTGTTATCGAACGATCAGGTCGACGCCGCACTGCCCGATCTGCCGGGCTGGGAACGCGCGGCGGGCGCCCTGCGCAGATCCACCAAATTCCCGACGTTCCTCGACGGTATCGACGCGGTACGCCGCGTGGCTGAATTCGCCGAGGAGAAAGACCACCATCCGGACATCGACATCCGCTGGCGCACCGTCACTTTCGCCTTGGTGACGCATTCCGCCGGCGGGATCACCGAAAAGGACGTTCAGATGGCCAAGGAGATCAATCGGATTCTGTCCGACCAGCCTGGCTGAGCGCGATCCAGGCCAGCGTCGCCAGCGTCGCGACGATGTAGACCAGCCCGGCCCAGGCCAGGTACCAGGGCCGGCCGATTTCCCAGATCGTCGGCTGCGCGAAGCTGAGCAGCCACGGCACACCGACCAGTGTCAGCGCCAGCCAGCCCCAGCCCAGGATCTGCGCTCCGACCCGGTCGGCCAGCGGTCCGTGCAGCAACCAGATCATCAGCGGTATCAGCCAGACCCAGTGGTGCGTCCACGAAATCGGTGAAAGCAGCAACCCGAACAGGCTCACGATCACGATCGCACCCAGCCTGTCGGTGCTGCCACCGATGGCCCGCCAGGCCAGCACCGCAAGGACTGCGGTGACGGCGATGCCGAGCAGCACGGCCGGACCGTATCCCGCGTCGTGGCCGAGGATCCGGGAGATTCCGCCGCGCCAGGATTGGTTGAAGGACGTTCCGATGGGACCGATCCGACTCGCGTCACCGAGCAGTTCGGTGAAGTACCGGCGCGCCTGGTCCCCGATCACCAACGCCGACACCGCCACCGTGCCGAAGAACACCACGGCCGAGAAGGCCGCGGTGCCCCAGCGCCGTGCGCCGAGGAAGTAGAGCCCCGACACAGCGGGCGTGAGCTTCACCCCGGCCGCCACGCCGACCAGCAAGCCCGACAGCCACCAGCGGTTGCTGTAGACGGCATACAGCACCGCCAACACCAGGACGACGTTGACCTGCCCGTAGTCGAAGGTGCTGCGCAGCGGCTCGGTCCAGATGCCGACGGCCGTCCACAACATCGCGACACGCCGGGGCGCCGGGCCGCCCAGCAACAGCTGACTGACCCGCACCACGCCGTACAGCGCGGCGATGATGCCGAGTTGCCAGCAGAACGCGACCAGCCCGAAGGGCAGCAGATGCAGTGGGTAGAACACCACCGCGGCGAACGGCGGATAGGTGAAAGGCAGTGGGAAATCCGGTGTCTGGTCGGCGTAGACGTAGTCATAGAGCGCGCCGGGGCCGTCCAGGGTGGCGGCGCCGCCGACGTAGACGTGCAGGTCGACGAAGTTGGCGCCGTTGGGAACGAGATACGTCCACGCCAGGCGCGCCGCAATGCTGAGGACCAGCAACGCGGGCGCAAGACGGTAGAGCCGCGCGGTTGCTGAGACGTGGGTGGCCGGTTCGGTGTTAACGGACACGACTTTAGCGACCCGCCCGATCTGTCCCCTCGGCGGTTTGTCACGCCGGCGTGGTGCCCGCTCAGCGCGAGGCTCCCGGGCCCGGCGCGTCACGGCCAAGGCACTGCGAGATAACGAATTCAGCCGGTGCAGTAACGGTTGAATAACCGCCACACGTGTCACTTGAGTCCCATCAGTAACGCCGTAGGTTCGCCTTCAGACGTCAAGCAACCGATTGGGAGAACCATGATCTTCACCTGGAAAGCAGTTTCCACCAGCATGATCGCGGCCGCCGGCGCAGTCCCGGTCGCGTTGGCCCTCAGCGCCGCAGCGAACGCCGAACCGGTGGCCCCGGCCCCGGTCCCCGCGCCGAACCTGCCGATCGTCAATCAACTCGCCGGCGTGCCGGCCGCCGCGCCGCAACTGCTGCAGGGTGTGAGCTCCGCGTTGAGCGGCACTCCTGCCGCCGCACCGGCGCCGGCACCGGGAGCCACCGCCTCGGTGACGCTGCCGCAGGCACCCACGGCCGTCTCGCCGGCAGCAGCCAATGCCCCCCTGGGATCTCTGATGCCGGGCTTGCCCACCGCACCGGCTGCCGCACCGGCGGTTCCGGCCGCGACCGCACCTGTCTCGGGCCCGGCCTCGCTGATCCCGTCGGCCGAGCTGACCATCCCACAGGTGCCCGGGATGCCCTTCCCGCTGCCCCAGAAGGTGAACATCCCGGGTGATCTGGCCTCGCTGGCTCCGGTTGCGGCACAGACTGCCCTGCCCGCCGCCGCGGCCCCATTGACCCCGGCAGCGGCGGCAGCTCCGGCTGTTGCGGCTCCGGCAGCTGCCGCTCCCGCTGCCCTCAACCCCGAGGTCGCGGCGCTGGCTCCGCTGTTCACCGCTGGCCTGCCCTGATACCCGAACCGGTCTGACCGCCCGAAACGATTGGGAACGCCATGACACCGCGTATGTCTCTGAAAACGATGTTCGGCACCGCCGCTGCAGTCGGGTCCACCACCCTGTTGCTGTTCAGCAGCGCCGTAGCGAACGCCGATCCGGCACCGCTGCCGATCGACGCGGTGCAGGCGCCCGGGCTGCCGGCTATGGAGAACCTGAGCCCGATCATCCAGCAGGCCGCAGCCGATCCCGGGGGCGCCGTGCAGCTGCTGATGGCGGCCGCGCAGGCGTTCTCTGCCAACAAATCGGAATCGGCTGAATCCCGCAACGTCGCGACAGCGGTCAACCATTTCGCGGCACAACCCGTCGCCGCACCCGAGCATGTTCCTGCTCTGGGCGCCGGCGGCGACGCTCACCTGCCGATGGGTGTCGACCCGGCCCACGCGGCCGGGCCGGCCCCTGAGGCACTGCCGGCTCCGGCTCCCGAAGCCGCACCTGCCCCGGCACCCGCTCCGGCGGCGGCTGCGGCACCGGCGCCCGAAGCGGCACCCGCGCCCGCGGCTGTTCCGGCGGCAGCCACGATCCCCGCCCCCGAAGCGGTGCCTGCCCCGGCGCCGACGCCACCGCCTCCGGGCTTCGGGCCTGACACGCCGACGACGCAGGACTTCATGTACCCGTCGATCAGCAACGGTTGCCTCAAGGACGGCGGAAACGTTCTGGCGACGGCGATCTCGGTTGCCGGCCCGGCCACGATCCCGCTGCCCGGCCCGAAACCCGGCCAGACCGCGTACGTGTTCACCGCAATCGGCACCCCGGGCCCGGCCGCCGAGCAGAAGTTGCCGCTGAACGCCACGTGGGTGAACCTGACGACCGGCAAGTCCGGCAGCGTGACACTTCAGCCTCGCCCGGACCTCAACCCCGAAGGACCGACCACGCTGACCGCGATCGCCGACACGGGCTCCGGCAGCATCATGACCACGGTCTTCGGACAGGTCACGACCACCGAGAAGCAGTGCCAGTTCATGCCCACCATCGGATCCACGGTGGTGCCCTGACCACACCATATGAATGGGGAAACGAAATTCCCGGTCGCTTGCCTCATGGCTGGCGACCGGGAATTTTGTGTGGGCTGTCTTAAGTCTGGGGGCCTGCGTAGGCCGTCGATCAGTAAGCCATGAAGAGGATCATTTCCCGGTCGTACTCGCGCCCGGGGTGCTGCTGGGCCAGATGCGCCTGAGCCTTCTCGACCAGGTCGTCTTCGTCGGTACCGCTGATCGCTTCGCCGCACGGGCAGTTCAGATGTGTCTTCGCCATATCTTCACCATCGCATATGTCGCCCACCGGTATCCGCCGACTGTGCGTACAGATCCCGATTCCGCGCCGACACGCGATCTGCGTGCACGGTCGCCGTCCTGAACCTCAGCCTTTGGCGGCCTTGGCTTCCTTCGCGGCAGCCTTCATCTGCTTCTTGTGCGTGCGCACCTTCTGCAACGACCCGGGGTCGACCACGTCGGCCACCGACATGAAGCTGCCGGCAGTGCCGTAGTCCCCCGCGGCCTCCCTCCAGCCCGTCGGCGTCACGCCGTACTGCTTGCCCAACAGCGCCAAGAAGATCCGGGCCTTCTGGTCACCGAACCCGGGCAGCCGCTTGAGCCGGCGCAGCACCTCTTTGCCGTCGGGGTCGCCCCCGGTCCACAGCGCCGTCACGTCACCGTCGTACTCGTCGACGATGGCCCGCGCGAGGTCCTGCACCCGCTTGCCCATCGACCCCGGAAACCGGTGGATGGCAGGGGTTTGCGATACCAGCGCGATGAATTTGTCCGGGTTGTAGTCGGCGATTTCCCGGGCGTCGACGTCACCGAGACGGTCCGCGATCTTCTTGGGCCCGGCGAACGCGGTCTCCATCGGAATCTGCTGATCCAACAACATCCCGACCAGGAGCGCGAACGGGTTGGACTCCAGCAGGGCGTCGGCCTCCGGGTCTTGGACTAGCTGCAGCTTTCCCACGTCGCCAGTCTAGGACTAGACACGTTTTTGACGTTTGTGTCGGTGGAGTGTGCGAATGTGTACGCGTTAACCGGTGGATATGCCCATAGGAGTTGGACATGAGACGTGTGATTGCGCCTCTTTTCGCAGCCTTCGTGACCGCGATTGCGCTGGCCGCCACGGCCAACGCCATCCCCGACCAGGGCACCCCGGCATTCGATGACTACATGCAGGGCCTGGAGCGCAACGGATTCCACCTGAATCCCGATACCGCGTGGCGCGTCGCTCACCAGGCATGTATGGGCGGCGTACCGGGATACATCGGTTTGGAGCTGGCCGCGCAAGGCGTTTTCGGCCCCGGTTCGGAGCAGCGGGTGTACGACGTGGCCAGAAAGTACGCTTGCCCCGTTCAATAGGCGGTTTAGAGTTGGCCGCACGATGTCCGGCGAGGTTGCAGTCGCGCTGGCCCTGGCGCTGATCTTGGCGGCGGTCGCCGCCGTGGTCGTGGTGCGCACCCGACGGGTGGTGGCCACCCCCACCGAACGCGCCGTCCATGCCGCACTGCACACCGCGGCGCAGGCCGCCCGTGCGTTGCGGCAGGGCCTGGACACCGAATCCGCTCACACCGCGGCGCCCTATCTGCGCGAGCTGACCGGCACCCCGGGGCTTGCCCTGTTCGACGACGATGCGGCACTGCTGGCCCGTGACCACGAGGACCCGGCCATCTGGCAGTCCGGGACCGTCGAGGCCTGTGCCGACACCGCACGGGAATCGATCAGTGCTGGTCGCCGGGTACTGCACACCGAACGGTCGACAGCTGTCGTGGCACAGCCGCTGCTGACCGAGGGCGGCGAGGTACTCGGCGCCCTGGTGGTGCTGGCCCCGGCCAGCCCAGGGCCGGGCATGCTCGGCGCGGTCGGCGAGGTGGCCCGCTACGCCGCCAGCCAGATCGAGCTGGCCGAGCTCGACGCGTCGCGTGCCCGTCTGGATCGGGCCGAGGTGCTGGCACTACGCGCACAGATCAGCCCGCACTTCATCTACAACGCGCTCAACACGATTGCCTCGTTCGTCCGCACCGATCCGGACCGGGCCCGCGAACTGATCCTGGAGTTCGCCGATTTCACCCGCTACTCGTTCCGCGCGGCCGGGCAGTACACGACGCTGGCCGACGAGCTGCGCAACATCGACCGCTATCTGACCTTGGAGCGGGCCCGGTTCGGCACCAATCTGAAGGTACGGCTGCAGGTGGCCCCCGAGGTGCTCAATGTCGTGGTGCCGTTCCTGGCGCTGCAACCCCTGGTGGAAAACGCCGTCCGGCACGGGCTGGCCGGCAACGGCGGCGGATCGGTGGAGATCGTCGCCCGCGATGCGGGCACCGAATGCGTCATCACCGTCGAAGACGACGGCGCAGGCATGGATCCCGACACGCTGCGCGCCGGCCCAGGTGACGCACTGGCCGACCGCACCGGTGAATCCGCCCATGTCGGGCTGACGAATGTGGACCATCGGCTGCGCGCGGCATTCGGCAACGATTACGGTCTTGTGGTCGAGACAGCGGTCGGTGCGGGCACCAAAGTGGTGATGCGCGTGCCGAAGTTCCGCTCAGGGGTCCGAGCCGGCGGAGGTGCGTTGGGGTGAGCTCCCACCTGACCGTGCTCGCCGTCGACGACGAGGCACCCGCCCTCGACGAGCTCGCCTATCTGCTGGGCCGGCACCCCGACATCGGCGCGGTGCACACTGCGTCCGACGCCACCTCGGCACTGCGCGAACTCAATCAGCACACGATCGACGCGGTGTTCCTCGACATCAACATGCCCGGTCTGTCCGGCATCGAATTGGCCGGTGTGCTGGCCAATTACACGAACCGGCCCGCCGTGGTGTTCGTGACGGCCCACGAGGATAAGGCGGTGGCGGCCTTCGATGTGGGCGCCGTCGACTATCTGCTCAAACCGATCCGGCAGAACCGCTTGGACGAGGCCGTGCGCCGCGTTGCCGCCGGGGTTCCCGCCGCGCCGCCCGCCCGGGCCACGGCGGACCAGCCCGAGGACCAGGATTGGAATGTGGTCCCCGCCGAACTGGGCGGCATCACCCACCTGGTGCCCCGCGACAGTATCGGCTGGGTCGAAGCCGAGGGTGACTACGCGCGGCTGCATTCGGCCACCGGCGCCCACCTGGTGCGAATCCCGTTGAGCACCTTGGAGACCCGCTGGCGCGACCACGGGTTCCAGCGCATCCATCGGTCGTACCTGGTATCACTGCGGGAGGTCACCGGGCTGCGTACGGCCGACGGCGCGGTACTGGTGCGGTTGCGCGCCAACGGAACTTCTCCCGCCGTGGAACTTCCGGTGAGCCGGCGGCAGGCCCGTGAACTGCGTGACCGGCTGGTCCGCGATCCGATGCGTTCCCTCAAACCGGCGGGCAACGATGAGTGAGCGTCCTGGGCCCGCCGGGCGGCCCGCCGCCGAACGCCAGCGGGTGGTGCTGGCCCACCGCCGCGGCACCCGGATGGTCCGCACCCGTATCGAGGTGGCCGAACAGACACAGGTGGGCGACGCACTGGTACGCGGCCTGGTGCGCACCCAGTTGGGCCTCGCATTGCGGCTGACCGCCGTGGTGATCACGGTCGTGGTCGCACTCGTACTGCTCAATGCCGCCGTACCGGATCTCGCCGCGCTCACTGTGTTCGGGATCCGGCTCAACTGGCTGATCCTGGCCGGGCTGCTCTACCCGCTGTTGTACGGCGTGGGACGGCTGTACGTGCGGCTGGCCGAGCAAGGCGAGCGGGATTTCGTCCGGGTCGTCGACAGCGAACCATGAGCGGCGCACCGCTGACTGCCGCCGCCCTGTTGGCCTCGGTCGTGGCCACCATCGCCATCGGCTCCTACGGCGTCCGCTTGTCGCGCACCACCTCCGACTTCCTGGTGGCCTCGCGCAGCGTCGGCCCGCAGTGGAATGCCGCCGCGATCTCCGGCGAATACCTGTCCGCTGCCTCATTTCTCGGGGTGGCCGGGCTGATCGCGAAGTACGGCGCCGACGCTCTGTGGTACCCGGTCGGTTTCACCGCGGGCTATCTGGGCGTGCTGTTGTTCGTGGCCGCACCGCTACGGCGTTCGGGTGCCTATACCGTGCCCGACTTCGCCGAGTTCCGGCTCGGCTCGGCCCGCCTGCGCAAGGTGGCCATGCTCGTTGTCGTGGTGATCTGCCTGTTCTATCTGGCCCCCCAGTATCAGGGAGCCGGGCTCGCACTGAAAACGCTTCTGGGCGTTCCGGTCTGGATCGGTCCGCTGCTGGTCGCTGCGATCGTCATCACCAATGTGGTGGCCGGCGGCATGCGGTCGATCACGTTCGTGCAGGCATTCCAGTACTGGCTCAAGCTGACCGCCATCGCAGTCCCGGCCCTGGCGCTCCTCGGGTTGTTCATCGGTGACCGCGGCGAATTGGGCGGTCCGCTGCCACCCACCGTGCAACAGCAGACCACCGTGCAGATCGACACCGCCGTCATGGTCCAGGTGGTCGAACCGGCCGGCATCACCGTGTCCGGCGATCTGGACGGCCGCCACGTCGAGTCCGCCAGGATCAACGCGCCCGGACAACACACCCTCGGTGCGGGCACCACGCTGACGCTGGAGGCCGGCGCCGCCACGCCCGTCGTGGCCGGCACCCCGGGCACCGGCAGTGAGTGGATCGCCTCGGGCGGAGGCCTGGGCGGCGGACATCCGCTCTACCAGGTGTTGTCGATCATCGTCGCGACGTTCCTGGGCACGATGGGCCTGCCGCATGTGCTGGTCCGCTTCTACACCAACCCCGACGGTCGGGCCGCCCGGCGCACCGCGCTCGCGGTGGTGGCATTGCTGTCGGTGTTCTACTTCTTCCCGATCCTGCTCGGGGTGTTCTCCCGGTTGTACGTACCGCAGCTGCTCATCACCGGAACTGCCGACGCTGCAGTCCTTTTGGCGCCGGGCGCCGCCGTCGGCGGGATCGGCGGCCAACTACTGGCGGCACTCGTGGCCGCCGGGGCGATCGCGGCCTTCCTGGCCACCTCCTCGGGCCTGCTGATCAGCATCGCCGGCGCCCTGGCCACCGATGTGCTGCGCGGCCGGGTGCGCGATTTCCGGATCGCCGCGGTGGTCGGCGGGCTGATCCCGATTCCGTTGTCACTGATGGTGTCCGGGCTCGAGTTGTCCCGCAGTGTCGGATTGGCCTTCGCCGTCGCGGCGTCCACGCTGTGCCCGTTGCTGGTGCTCGGGATCTGGTGGCGCGGCCTGACGGCGATCGGCGCGGCCTGCGGGCTCGTGGTGGGCGGGTGTGTGTGCGGCGGCGCGGTGCTCGTGGCGATCAGCGGCGGAATCGACGACGGAGTGCTCGGCGGATGGCCCGCGGTGATGGTGGGCTACCCGGCGGCGGTCAGCGTGCCGGTCGCGTTCCTCACGATGATCGTCGTCAGCCTGTTCACCCGGCCTACCCCCGGCGTCGCGCAGATCTTCGCGCGCATGCACGTGCCGGAGCGCCTCGGCTTGGGCGTCGAACGGGTGCCCGCGGGCTGATCGGCCTGCCGCTCAGCCTCCCCGACCGACCGTTCAGCGCAGCGTCCACCGAATTCGGCGTATCGACCGCGATACCCGTCGCATGTGACCCAGCTCTCAATTAGGTTCTCCGCTATCCCACAGTCAACTGTCAGGAGTCCTCGGGTGACCGAAACAGACCTTCCCGAGAGGGTTGCCCCCACCGGGGAGCAGTTCCTCGCCATGCAGGCAAGTCCTGAATTCCAGGAACTGCGTACCCGCTTGCGCCGCTTCGTCTTTCCGATGACCGCGTTCTTCCTGATCTGGTACGCCCTCTACGTCGCGCTGGGTGCGTTCGCCCACGACTTCATGGCCATCCGGGTGTTCGGCAACGTCAATGTCGGCCTGCTGATCGGGCTGGGCCAGTTCCTCACCACATTCCTGATCACCGGACTGTATGTGCGCTTCGCGAACCGGGAACTCGACCCGCGCGCCACCGCCATCCGCGAAGAGCTGGAAGGCACCCGATGACCATCACGACACTCGCCGCAGAGACCGCCGGCAACCCTGCCGCCAACATCGGCATCTTCAGCCTCTTCGTCGTCGTCACGATGATCGTGGTGATCAAGGCCAGCAAGCGCAACGCCACCGCCGACGAGTTCTTCACGGGCGGCCGCGGCTTCTCCGGCCCCCAGAATGGCATCGCCATCGCCGGTGATTACCTGTCGGCGGCCAGCTTCCTGGGTATCGCCGGCGCCATCGCGGTCTACGGCTACGACGGCTTCCTCTACTCCATCGGCTTCCTGGTGGCCTGGTTGGTAGCCCTGCTGCTGGTGGCCGAATTGCTGCGCAACACCGGCAAATTCACCATGGCCGACGTGCTGAGCTTCCGGCTCAAGCAGCGGCCGGTTCGCCTGGCCGCGGCCATCTCGACGCTGACGGTGTCGCTGTTCTACCTGCTGGCTCAGATGGCCGGGGCCGGCGGCCTGGTCGCCCTGCTGCTCGACGTCAACAGCCGGGCCGGCCAATCGATCGTGATCGCCGTCGTCGGCATCCTGATGATCGTCTACGTCCTGGTCGGCGGCATGAAGGGCACCACCTGGGTGCAGATCATCAAAGCCGTATTACTGATCGCCGGCGCGGCGCTGATGACCGTGATGGTGCTGAGCAAGTTCGGGCTGAACTTCTCCGAGATCCTCGGCTCGGCGCAATCGGCCATCTCCGAGGCCACCACCAAGGGCGTCTCGAGCCGCGACGTGCTGGCACCGGGCGCGCAGTACGGCGGATCGCTCACTTCGCAGATCAACTTCATCTCACTGGCGCTGGCGCTGGTGCTCGGCACCGCGGGCCTGCCGCATGTGCTGATGCGCTTCTACACCGTGCCGACCGCGAAAGAGGCGCGGCGGTCGGTGGTTTGGGCGATCGCGCTGATCGGCGCCTTCTATCTGTTCACCTTGGTGCTCGGGTATGGCGCAGCCGCCCTGGTCGGCCCGGACCGGATCCTCGGAGCGGCCGGCGGCGTGAACTCCGCGGCCCCGCTGCTGGCGTTCGAACTCGGCGGGGTGATCCTGCTCGGGGTCATTTCCGCGGTGGCGTTCGCGACCATCCTCGCGGTGGTGGCCGGCCTGACCATCACGGCGTCGGCCTCGTTCGCGCACGACGTGTACGCCTCGGTCTTGCGCAACCGCCACGGAAAAAGCCCAGCGACCGAGGACGAGCAGGTGCGGGTCTCACGGATCACCGCGGTCGTCCTGGGCGTGTTCGCGATCGGCCTGGGCATCCTGGCCAACGGTCAGAACGTGGCGTTCCTGGTGGCGTTGGCCTTCGCGGTGGCAGCTGCGGCCAACCTGCCGACGATTGTGTACTCGCTCTACTGGAAGCGGTTCAACACCCGCGGCGCCCTGTGGAGCATGTACGGCGGGCTGATTTCGACCATCGTGCTGATCGTGTTCTCCCCCGCCGTATCGGGCAGCAAGACCGCGATGATCCCGGGAGCGGACTTCGATTTCTTCCCCCTGGCCAACCCGGGCATCGTGTCCATCCCACTGGCCTTCGCGCTCGGCATCATCGGCACACTCACATCCTCGGACACCGGCGACCCGGAGCTCAACGCCGAGATGGAGGTCCGATCACTGACGGGAGTGGGCGCGGAGAGGGCGGTCAGCCACTAGCTCTACTACTCCGCCGAAACGGCATTCCGGCAGAGGAACTGCGAGTAGCAGCCTGCCGGAATGCTGTTTCGGCGGAAGTTGAGTGGTTCTACCTAGGGACTACGCGGCTGCTGGGCCATAGCGTTTCTGCCATGACCCTTGCTGCTCACCCAGCTGCCGAGAAAGCCCCTACCGAGCGGCTGTTCCCGTCCCCCGCCGAGGTCGAGGCCCGGACCCCCGTTGAGCGGGACCGGGCCATCGACGTCATCCGGATCGTCTCGCTGGTCGGTGTGGTGTTCGGCCACACCGTCATGGCGACGAGCACGATCCGCGACGACGTGTTCATCTGGAGCAACCTGCTCACCGCATCTGTCGTCTTTCAGGCGCTGACCTGGGTGTTCCAGATCATGCCGTTGTTCTTCTTCGCCGGCGTGGCCGCGTCGGTGCAGTCCTGGCAGCCGGGCTCGTCCTGGGGCGGGTGGCTGCTGCGACGCTGCACCCGGCTGTACCGCCCGGTGTTCTACTACCTGGCCTTCTGGACCGTCACCCTGGCCGTGCTGCGGTTCGTCCTGCCGGAGCACGTCTATGAACCCATCGCCGGCATCTCCATCCAGCTGCTGTGGTTCCTCGGCGCCTATGTCCTGGTGTTGGCGGCGGTGCCGCTGCTGGCCCGCATCACCACGACCGCGCAGATGGCCGGCGCGGTCATCGGGACTTACGCATTCATCGCCGCGATCGACGTAATCCGGATCAATATGGACGGCTACGCCTCGCTGGGCTACCTCAACACCGTGGTGTGGTTGATCCCTGGCGTGTTCGGTGTCGCCTACCGTCGCCACCTGCTGTCGAGCGCCGCCGCGCTCAAGATCGGCGTCGGCATGCTCGCCGTCAACCTGGGACTGCTGTACTTCGGACCCTACGAGCTGAGCCTGGTCGGCATCGAGACCCAGCACATGAAGAACATGACGCCGCCGTCACTGCTGCTGGCCGGTCACGCAATCATGATGTGCGCGTTCGCGATTGCCGCAGCCCCTGCCATCAACCGGTGGGCGCAGCGGCCGCGGGTGTGGTGGCTCACCGCGATCGGTAACTCCGGTGCGATGACGCTGTACCTATGGCACATGCCGCTCCTGCTGGGCCTGCACCTGGTGTTCGACTACCTGGGCCTGGACCGCTACGACCCGTCCGCGCCCGGATTCCTGGCCCTGTCGGTGCTGCAGTTGGCGATCATGGCCGTCCTGGTCGCGGTGGCGTTCGTCGCGCTGCGACCGCTGGAGAACTCACCGCTGCCGCTCTGGGACGGCGGCACGGTGAGCGGCACCGGGATCCGCAGCGCCGCGGTGGGCTGGCTGCTGTGCCTGGCCGGGGCGGCCACACTGACCTCGGTCGCGTGGGGTCTGAAGGATCAGGGCGTGTACTGCGTGGCCGTCATGGTGGCGGCACTCGTCGCAGCTCGCTGGTTGGCGTCCGCGCGGCGAATCACTGCTCAATACTGAGTGCGATCCGCCGCGCAGATGAGCCTTGGTCTAGCCGCTCTTACGACGGAATTCGCGCCGGTTCTCCACCGGCCCGTGCGCCCGCGGCTGCTTACGTCCGCCGTCCGCGTGCGATGCACCTCCCGCCGACTGCGCCTTCTTACGTTCCAGCGCCTCCCGGAATTTGCGCTTGTTTTCGTCTTCGGGAGTGTCGTCAGCCATACGCCGCAGCGTAGCCCCACTCCGATGCCATAGTCACGCGTATTACCGGCGGCCCGGCGGCATCCCGTATACGTGGGTGATCGGCAGGGTCAACAACACCCGGCGATCCTCGACCATGGCACGCCGGTAATCGTCCCAGTCCGGATGCTCTCCGGCGATGTTGCGGTACAAGGCAATAAGCCCCTCGACCGTCTCGTCGTCGGGCGCCGCGGCAGGCGGCGTGAGAATCGCATCACCCTCGGCTACCGCATACGACCAGCCGTCGTCGGAGCTGACGTGGATGGAAGCCCGAGGATCACGTCGCAGGTTCCGGGTCTTGGCCCGGGGCTCGGTGATGGACACCTGTATCTGCACTGCCCGCGGATCGAAGTAGTAGGAGACATTCGACAGCTGCGGACGACCGTCCTGTTTGATCGTCGCGAGAACTCCCATCGAGTTGCCGCCGATCAAGGCCAAAAGCTTGTCGTCGAAAACCTGGCGCCCCATGTGACGAGCCTACGTCTTTACCATCGGTTCGATGAGCGTGATTGACGGCAACACCCTCGACGGTGTCTCGGCGACCTCGTTGTGGACCCTGAGCAACCGCGGACTCGAAGCCAGACGGTCCGACGGCGTGATCCGCGACCCGTGGGCGGTGGCCCTGCGCGACTCGATCGACTACGACTACCGCAAATTCGGCAGGCCCACCCAGGCCCATGCCCTACGGGCCCGCGCATTCGACATCGAGACCCGCGACTACCTGTCGACGCACCCGAAGGCAGCGGTGGTAGCACTTGCCGAGGGCTTGCAGACCAGTTTCTGGCGCCTCGATCAGGCCGGGCTGGCAGACGAATTGACCTGGTATTCAGTCGATCTACCGCCCGTCATCGCGATCCGCGACAAACTGTTGCCCCATGATGACCGCATCGTGTCCCTGGCCTCGTCGGCGCTCGACCGCACTTGGATGGACAGGGTCGACACACGCGACGGCGTGTTCATCACCGCTGAGGGCCTGCTGATGTACCTGGAACCCGCTGACGTGCGCACCCTGATCGCCGACTGCGCGGCACGGTTTCCCGGCGGGCGGATGATGTTCGACTCGCTTCCGCATTGGGTGAGCCGGCGCACCCTCAAGGGTCTGCGCCTCTCCAACCGCTACATCGCGCCGCCCATGCCGTTCGCGCTGACCGCCGACGAGGGCCTGGCGATGGCGGGGACGGGACCGGGAGCCATCGCCGGGGTGAGATCTGCCCGTGACGTACCCCTGCAGGCCGGCCGCGGCCTGTTCAAGCTGGCCGCCGAGCCGTGGCTGGACCGGATCGGCGCGATCCACCGCATCCGACCTTCCATCACGGTGCTGGACTTCTGACCCGCAGCGTCGAGAAAGAGACCACTGTGCTGACTCCAGGACTGCATGGCAGGCGGTACCGGTGCGCGCTGATCCTGCTCACCGCCCTGTTCGTCGTCGGTCTCACGCCGTCGTGCGCGACGGAAGCGAACACGGAATCGAAGACGGAAAAGCGGTCCGCACAAGTCGCGGTGGTTCCCGAGGCACTCACCCTGCACGACGTGACCGTCTCCCGCTTCCACTATCTGTCCGACGCACATCCCGCCGGCCGGTACCCCGACCAGAACTGGGCCGACCTGTACCTGCCTGCCGGCGCGCATGCGTTCAACTCGGTCCCGCTGGTGGTGCTCATCCACGGCGGCGGATGGCAGAGCACGATGGGCGCGGGGGTGTTCGCCGGATTGGCCCGCGAGCTCACCAGCCGCGGCATGGCCGTCTACAACATCGAGTACCGCAGGTTGGGATCGGGCGGTGGGTGGCCGACCACTTTCGACGACGTGGCGCACGCCATGGACTACATCGCCGAGATGGCGCTGCAGTATCCGCAGTTGGCCATTGACGACGCACTCGTCGTCGGCCACAGTGCGGGAGCTCAGCTGGCAGTCTGGGCCGGCACCCGGCAGGACCTGCGCGGTGATGAGGTCGGATCCCGGCCTCGCTTCCGGCCGACCAGGGTCATCTCGCTGGCCGGTCCGCTCGACATGGTCTACGCCGCCAACCACGGCGACAAGCGCATCGTCGCGGTGCTCGGCGGCCGCCCGGCAGAGGTACCGCAGCGGTACGCCTCGGTCGATCCGATCCAGAACCTCGACCCGGTGGTACCGGTGATCGCGGTGCACGGAACCCTCGACACTGTTGTGGCACCGGCCAATTCGCAGCGCTATGTCGCGGCGCTCAAGAAGCGTGGTGGCCGGGCAAGCGTCGAATTGCTCCCGGGTGAGAACCACACGTCGATCGTGTCGACGCGCTCCCCCAGCTTCCAACGGGTGCTGCACCTCATCACCGCCACCGCGAAGGCCGATCTGAACCAGCTGCCGGTGAAGTGACTGATTAGGCTGAAGCCGTGACCCGCTACATCGCGTTCCTGCGCGGCATCAACGTGGGAGGCGTCAATCTCAAGATGGCCGACGTGAAGAAAGCCATGGAGGCGTCTGGGTTCACCGGGGTTCGGACGATTCTGGCAAGCGGAAATGTCTTGCTGGACAGCACTTCCGATGCTGCAAAGGTCCGCACTACGGCCGAGTCTGCACTGCGCGACACGTTCGGCTACGAGGCGTGGGTATTGGTGTACAACATGCCCGCCCTGCAGAAGATCTCCGCCGGTTATCCGTTCGAGCGGGAGGTCCCCGACCACCACTCCTACGTCACCTTCGTGAGCGACGCAGACTTGCTCGACGAGCTCGCGGCCCTGACCCCGGGCGACGACGAAAAGATCCGGCGCGGGGACGGGGTGCTCTACTGGCAGGTGCCTCGAGCCGCGACACTCGACAGCGCCATCGGCAAGACAATGGGCAAGAAGCGCTACAAATCCTGCACGACCACCAGAAACCTGCGCACCCTGGACAAAGTGCTGCGCTGAGGCCTCACCCGCACGCTCTTCGCATCCATCCCAATCCCGCACTGGTGCCGGCGGCGGGACGGTACTCACAACCCACCCAGCCCTCGTAACCGGTCTCATCGATGACCGCGAGCAGGTAGTCGATCGCCAGCTCGCCGCTGTCCGGTTCGTGCCGATCGGGGACTCCGGCAATCTGCACGTGCCCGACACGGCCGGTCGGAATGTCCGAGCGCAGCCGGACCGTCACATCGCCCTCGGTGATCTGGCAGTGGTACAGGTCCAGTTGCACCTTGAGATTCGGTGCCCCGATCTCGCCCACGATCTGGTGCGCCTCGTCCTGCCGGCTCAGCAGGTAGCCGGGCATGTCGCGCTGGTTGATCGGCTCGATCAGCACGTCGACACCGCGACCCGCGGCCTGATCGACGGCCCAGGTGAGGTTGCCGCGGTACACCGCCAGCCGCTCCTCACGGTGGGCACCCGGCGGAACGAGGCCGGCCATCACGTGTACCCGCGCGCAATTCAGCACTTCGGCGTATCCGAGTGCGCGGGCGAACCCGTCGCGGAACTCGGCCTCGCGGCCGGGCAGCGAGGCAATACCGCGTTCCCCTGCCTCGAAATCACCGGGAGGAGCGTTGAACAAGGCCTGACGCAGGCCGCCGGCATCGAGGCGACCGCGCAGTTGCTCGGCCGGGTACTCGTACGGGAAGAGGAATTCCACCGCGGTGAACTCATCGGTCGCCGCGGCGGCAAACCGGTCGAGAAAGGCGTGTTCGGTGTACATCATGGAGAGATTGGCCGCAAAGCGTGGCACGGCAGACTCCTTCCGGCTGAGCCGATCAGCGGTTGACGACATCTTTGCGCGTGCGGTCGACGGCGTTGGCACCGGCCGACAGAACGCGGGTACATTCGCGCCCATGACGGGAACCCCAGGCAAGGTGAGCGGCAGCGCGCTCACCGGTGTCTCCGAGACGGCACTGCTGACCCTGCAGGTGCGTGCGCACGAGGCGCGGCGCCCGGACGGCCTGATCGACGATCCGATGGCAGTGCAACTGGTGGATTCGATCGATTTCGATTTCGCCAAGTTCGGCTACACCCGCCGCCAGGACATGGCGCTCCGGTCGCTGCTGTTCGACCGGACCACCGGCGACTACCTTCGTGAACATCCGCAGGCCACCGTGGTGGCGCTCGCCGAGGGGCTGCAGACCAGCTTCTACCGCTTGGACGCCGCCGGCCTGGGCCATGATTTTCGTTGGTTGTCAGTCGATTTGGAGCCCATGATCGAGCTCCGCAACAAGCTGCTGCCAAAGCCGGACCGCGTCACGCAGTGCGCCCAGTCGGCACTGGACTTCAGCTGGATGGACCACGTCGACACCAGCCACGGAGTGTTCATCACCGCCGAAGGCCTGCTGATGTACCTGCAGCCCGAGGAATCCATGTCGCTGATCCGTGCCTGCGCGCAACGCTTTCCAGGTGGCCAGATGATGTTCGACCTGCCGCCGGCGTTCTTCGCCTTCCTCACCCGCAAGGGGTTGCCGACCTCGATGCGCTACCGCGTGCCCCCGATGCCGTTCAGCTTGACGCCCACAGAGTTCGCCGACCTGGCCAACACCGTCCCCGGGGTGCGGACGGTACGCGATCTGCCGATGCCGTCCGGCCGCGGCGTGATTCTCAACGCCATACTGCAGACACAACACCTGCCGATCTTCGACCCCGTCCGCCCGGTGATGGGTCTGTTGGAATTCGGCTGACGCCTACTGCGCCCACACGTCCTCGACGTAACGATCTGAACTGACCAGATCGGCCAGCCAGCGCACCGCGGCGTCTTCGTCAGCGCCGCTGTTACGGCGGTAGATATCGCGGAATGCCCCGCGCACCGCGGGAGCCATCCGGGCACCGTCGCCACAGACGTACACGTGGGCGTCCATATCCGGGTCTCCCAGCATCGTCCAGACTTCGTCGGCGTCGGCGATGATCCGGTCCTGCACGTACCGGACCTCGTCTTCGGGCCGCCGCGAGAACGCCGGGCGCATCCGCAACACGCCGGCCTGTTCGGCCGACTCGATCTCGTCGCGGAACAGATAGTCGACATCCGGGTGACGTACCCCGAAGAAACACAATGCCGACGTGAACGGTTCGCCCGCGGCCTGCGCCGCCAGCCGGTCCCCGATGAATCCCCGGAACGGGGCGACCCCGGTTCCGGCGGCGACCAGGATGACGTTCTTCGCGGGCTCGGCGCCGGCCCGAAATGCTCGGCGCGCGCTGTCCACTCGCATCCGGATCTGTTGTCCCGGTACGGCTTCGGCGAGGTAACTCGACGACACGCCACGGAACACACCGTAGCCGGAACGGGCCGGTCCCTCGAGCACGCTGACCACCAGTTCGACCTCACGCGGCACCCGGCGGGCGGAGGAAGCGATCGAGTAGTGCCGGGGCGCCATCGGCTCGAACAGCTCCAGCAGTTGGGCCCGCGACAGTTCGGTCGCCGGGAATTCAGCCAGACATTCGGTGACGCACATGGCACGGGTCTCGTGATGCTCGGCGAGTTCGGTCAAGGCCGACCGTTCCGGCGGGCACGGATTGGCTGCCGCCAGGCGCAGCAGCTGACTGCGGCTGGCCGGCTTGCGGAGTTCGACGAAATGGGTGAGCAGCTCACGCACGCTGACTTCACGGTCGACGGCGATGGCACGGCGGGTGCTGCGCCGCGGATTGATCGAGATCCGGCGGTCGAGCCGCAATTCCAGCAATGCGGCGACCTCGTCCACGGCCTCGGGGCTGTTGTCGGGCAGGACCGTGAGGTGATCGCCGGTCTGGTATTCGAGTTCGTCGGGAAGCGCTATCCGGATCAGCCGCTTGGCATTTCCCATGTCGCGGTCGTCGACCAATGCCACGTTCTCGAGCACGGTGGCCGGCTGCACCTCGAAACGCGCATCGATCGCCGACGTCACCGGCCCGTCGATGGCACGCAGTGCGTACAGGGGCTCACCATCGGTGCCCTCGGCGGCCACCGCCGCGCCGCCGGTGGGAGCGAGGGCTTCCCACAGCGTTGCGGAGAAGTCTTCGACGGTCCCGGCGAAATCGCCCGAAGTGTCCGCCTCGCCACGCGGAATGAGCGGTGGGCCAACCAGTTCCGACAGCCGCTGATCGATATGCTTCGGAATGGTCTGGTACGTTTCGGCCCAGTTCCGGTCGCCGACCCCGAGGATCGCATACGGAATCACCGGCTGCGGTTTGGTCTCGGGATCGTCCAGCCATTCGACGAATTGCCGTGCGTCGTCCGTAGGTTGCCCGTTGTACGATGCGGCGACCACCACCAGCGCCCCCTCGCCGGGCAGTGCTCCCGCCGCTGTGTCAAGGGCGGCCACGGTGGTCTGATAACCCAGATCGGTGGCCTCGTCCGCCAGCTGCTGCGCCAGCGATCGGCAGTTGCCGAGGTTGGAGCCGTGCAGCACGGTCACTTTCGCACCGGGCGCGGCGACTGCGCGCGGCCTCGGCGTCGACGATTCCGCAACGGGACCGGCGACGTGCCGGCGGTCCTGCGGTGTCCGCCGCACCAATTGCAGGTGGAATCCGACCGGCTTGCGCAGGAGATCGCTGTGAGTGCGCAACTGGTAGTGGTCGACGTCCAGGAAGCGATACCGGTGCACCAGGGTGGCCAGCGCCATGGTCGCCTCGTGCAAGGCGAACTGACGGCCGATACAGGACCGGGCACCGGTGCCGAAAGGCTTGAACAGGTTGACCGGACGCCCGGCGGCCCGCTCGGCGCCGAACCGGTCCGGGTCGAACAACTCGACGTTGTCCCCCCACTCGGGCTGCCGGTGCAGCGCCGAGGTCATCACCGTGACGACCTCACCCTTGCGCACCGGATACCGGCCGCCGATGACGGTGTCCGCCAATGCCATCCGGTCGAATTCCCGGACCGGCGGGGACAGCCGCAACGTCTCGTCGACGATCTGACGGATGTAGGTGAGCTTGCCGATCTCGTCGAACGCGGGCACATGATCGTCGTCCGTCCCGAACAATCCATCCACCTCGAGGCAGGCCCGGTGCAGCACCGCGGGATCCTTGACGATGCTGTACAAAGCCGTCGGCATCAGGGTCGAGGTGGTGTCCTGCCCGGCGATCAGGAATGTCAGGATCTGGTTGCGGGCGCTGTCGTGATCGAGGCGCGGTGCACCGTCGGCGCCCGGTTCGAGCATCAGAGCGAGCAGATCGTCCAGATCGACCGCGCCCGCGCGATGCCCGGCGATCAACTCGTCGATGAAGGCGAACAGCTTGTCGCGTTCGACGGCGAAGACCGCCCGGTCGCCACCGCCCGGGGTGATGATCTGTGCCAGCGCAGACGCGAAGCTGGACGGGATGTCGGCCAGCCCGTCCTGGTGATAAGAGTCGAACCGCGCCCCGAATCCGGCCAGACCCACGGTGTCCATGGCCAGCTTCGCCAGATCGCCCGCGACATCAACCAACCGCGGCCCGACCGCTCCGGCGGTTTCATCCCACAGCGCGATGAGCTGACGGTTGATATCGAGCATGGCCGGGTGGTAGCTGCGCAGACCGCTGAAGCTGAAACCGGGCATCAGGACGTCATGTGCCTGCTGCCAACCATTTTCACCGGGATACGAGGTGAACAGACCGTTGCCGACCAAGGTCCGGAAGCGGTCCAGCCGGTCGGTGATGCCCTTTTCGAACCGTGTCTCGTCACAGAGTTCGTCGATCAACGCCAGCGAGCACGCATACAGCCGCCGGCTGCCGGTGAAGTCCGCGTAGAACAGGGGCCCGTACTGTTCGGCCAGCACGTCTGCCGGGAGCGCGTAGGGCCGACCGGGAACGGGCCCGGGTGGCAGTTCCGCGCCGACGGCGGAGGACACGCCGGCGATGTCCGGTGGCAGCGCCGGTGAGAACGTATCCATGGGCGTGAGCTTAGCCACGGGACGTGAGCTGTCCCTGAGAATCAGCCTCAGGGAACGAGTTGGGCTGCCGGGTCGGCAAGGGCCGTACGCCGGGATCCGAACCGCAGCGCGGAGTCTACGACGGGCCCGTTACGCAGGGTCTCGGCGTCCACGGTGTAGTTCATCGTCATCTGCCACGGTCCGTCGACGCCCTGGCGGGGAATCTCGTCGATCGCACGCTGGACGTACCCGGCACCGAATTCCAGGAGCGGTCGGGTCTGACCGCCGGTGAACTCCGGTTGCACGGCGTCAAAACCGTTGGCGTCCATGTGCTTCAACAGTCGGCAGAAATGCTCGCAGAGCAACCCGACTTTGAGCGTCCACGACGAGTTGGTGTAACCGAAGGCGAAGGCGAAGTTCGGCACGCCCGAGAGCATGATGCCCTTGTAGGCGACGGTGTCGGCGAGGTCTACCGGTTGGCCATCTATGGTCAGCGACATTCCGCCGAACAGCTGAATGTTGAGACCCGTTGCGGTGACGATGATGTCGGCATCGAGTTCCCGCCCCGATTCCAACAGGATTCCGGTCTCGGTGAACGTGGCGATGCGGTCGGTGACCACCGAGGCGCTGCCATTGCTGATGGCCTTGAACAGGTCGCCGTCGGGCACCGCGCACAGTCGCTGGTCCCACGGGTTGTAGCGGGGCGCGAAGTGCTCGTCGACGGGGTATCCGTCGGGCAACTTGCTGGCGTTGATCTTCTGGATCACCCAGCGAGCGGCGGTCGGGTACTTCTGGCACAGCGTGTAGACGGAGCGCTGCTTGATGACGTTCTTGCGCCGGGCCGCCGCATAGCCCAGGCGATCGCCCAGCAACCGCCTGGCGGTGTTGGCGAAGGCGTCCTTGGCCGGGACGGGGAGCACGTAGGTGGGTGAGCGTTGCAGCATGGTCACGTGCTCGGCGGTCGGCGCCATCGACGGCACCAGCGTCACCGCGGTGGCACCACTACCGATGACGACGACCTTCTTGCCGGTGTAGTCGAGGTCCTCGGGCCAGTGCTGGGGGTGCACGATCCGCCCGGTGAACCGGTCCTGACCTTCGAAGTGCGGGGTGTAGCCCTGGTCGTAGCGGTAGTAGCCACCACCGCAGAACAGCCAGTTCGCCGAGATCTGCACGAGTTCTGGATCCGCGCCGTCGCTGTCGGTCCGCTCGATGTCAACGGTCCAGGTGGCCGTCGCGGAATTCCAGGCCGCGCCGAGCACCTTGTGGTGGAACCGGATGTGGCTGCCGATGCCGTTTTCGGAGACGGTCTCGTGCAGGTAGGCCAGGATCTTGTCGGCCGTGGCGATGGCATGCTCGTCGCGCCACGGCTTGAACTCGTAGCCGAAGGTATGCAGGTCGGAGTCCGACCGGATTCCGGGGTAGCGGAACAGGTCCCAGGTGCCACCTGCGGCGCCGCGGGCCTCCAGGATCGTGTAGCTGCGCTCCGGGTGCTCGCGCTGCAGGTAGTAGGCGGCACCGATGCCGGAAATACCGGCGCCGATGATGAGTACGTCGACGTGATCGGTGTGGGTCATGTCTCAATGGTGGCGGTCAGACCACCGTCACCCAAGGTCGGAAGTGCCAATTATCGCGCTTGTGGTGGTGCACTTTGCACCACCGCTCTACCCTGGGGTGATGGTGTGGCAGCCTCCTTCACCGCGGGTGCAGGACCTGATCCGGCAATGCGCGCAGACTGTCCTCAACCCCCGCCCGGAATGGCTCGACGAATTCGACGCCGCAGTACTTGCCGCCAGTCCGACGATCGCGTCCGACCCCGAGCTCGCCGCCGCAGTCGTGCGCAGCAACCATGCCAACCTGTTCTTCTGGGGCACGGCGAATGTGCGCGATCCGGGCGCGCCGGTACCGCCGAACACCGGACCGGAGCCGCTGAGCATCGCGCGAGAGCTGGTGCGGCGCGGCGTCAGCGGGTTTCCACTCGATGCCTACCGGGTCGGCGAGGGCGTGGCGTGGCGTCGCCTCATGGAGATCGCCTTCGAGCTCACGTCCGACCCGGCCGAACTGCACGAGATGTTGGACGTGTGCTCACAGTCCATCAGCGCGTTCGTCGACGCCACGCTGGCCGGGATCGCCACCCAGATCGACCTGGAACGCGACGACCTGACCCGCGGCACCCACGCCGAGCGGCGCGAGACCGTCGCACTACTGCTCGAGGGCGCACCGATCCCCCGGCAGCGTGCAGAGGCGCGCCTGGGCCATGCGCTGACCGGGACCCATACCGCGGCGGTGATCTGGAGCGAAGACTCCGCGGGCGACCTGTCCGGGTTGGACCGGGCCGCCGAGGCGTTCGGCGGCGACTGCGGTGATCCGCGGCCGTTGAGCGTGCTGGCCAGCACCGCCACCCGCTGGGTGTGGGCGGCGGGTAGCGCCGACATCCGGGACGGCTACCAGGCGCTGATCCGCGCCGCCGGGGACCTGGACGGTGTCCGGATCGCCATCGGTCCGACAGCCGACGGTCTGGATGGGTTCCGGCGCAGCCACTTCGATGCGATCACCACACAGCAGATGATGGCCCGGCTGCACTCCACACAGCAGATCGCGCGGTTCGCCGACGTCGAGCTGGTCGCCCTGACCACCGCTGACCCCGATCGCGCCGCCGAGTTCGTCAACCGCAACCTTGGCGGCCTAGAGACCGCCGACCCTGAATTGCAGGAAACCGTACGGGTATTCGTCAACGAACAGTGCAACGCCTCGCGCGCCGCGGCGCGGCTGTATCTGCATCGCAATACGCTGCTGCGCCGACTGGCCCGCGCCGACGAACTCCTGCCGCGCCCGCTTGCCGAAAACAGCGTCGCGGTGGCTGTCGCACTCGATGTGCTCCGCTGGCACGGCAACCGGACCGGGTGATCCGGCGCCCGATCAATCGAATGCATCGGCCGAGCCGATCAATCGAATGCGGTGTCCAGATAACGCAGCGCATCGGCTTTGCCGATCCCCAACGCATGGGCGGCCTCGGCGAACGAATGCGCGGCGGCGGCCATCGCGGCATCGGCCGGATCGGCCCGTGCGACGAATGTGCCGTACCGCCCCCGGGTCTCCAACACCCCCGCCGACTCCAACTCCCGATACGCCCTGGCCACGGTGTTCACTGCAAGCCCCACCTTGCCTGCCAGTTCACGCACCGTAGGCAGCCGGGTACCCGGCGTCAGGTGCCCCTGGCGAATGCCCTCGATAATCTGGATCCTGAGTTGATCGAACAACGGTTTATCCCCGCTCGAATCAATCAGAACCCAATCCCCCAACTCGACCACATCCTCAGTATCACCCAAACCGACTACGTTGGTGATGTGCAAGTGACTGTCCTCAGTGGTGCCGGGATCTCGGCAGAAAGCGGTGTCCCCACGTTCCGTGACGTCGAGACGGGCCTGTGGGCAAAAGTAGATCCGTACGAGATTTCCAGCATCGAAGGCTGGCAGCGGCATCCGGAGAAAGTCTGGGCCTGGTATCTGTGGCGCCACTACATGATGTCCCACGTGCAGCCCAACGACGGGCATCGGGCCGTGGCCGCCTGGCAGGACTTCGCCGACGTGCACGTCATCACCCAGAACGTCGACAACCTGCACGAGCGCGCCGGAAGCACCAACGTCTATCACCTGCACGGCAATTTGTTCGAGTTCCGTTGCGATGCATGCGGTTCGAGGTTCGAGGGCAACCTGCCCGAGATGCCGGAGCCGGTCGAGACGATCGAACCCCCGGTCTGCCCGTGCGGCGGCCTGATCCGCCCGAGCGTGGTGTGGTTCGGTGAGCCGCTGCCCGACGACGCCTGGCAACGGTCAGTACTGGCGGTCGGCAACGCCGATGTGGTGATCGTGGTGGGCACCAGCTCGGTCGTCTATCCGGCCGCGGGCCTGGCCGAGGCGGCCGTGGCCGCGGGCACCGTGGTGATCGAGGTCAATCCGGAACGCACACCGCTGTCCGACAGTGCCACGGTTTCCCTGCGTGAGACCGCGGCCGGCACTCTGCCGAACCTGCTGCAGCGGTTGCCTACGCTCCTCGGTAGTCGCGACGCCGGCTAGGCAGGCCGGACTGCGCGCCCGATCGCGAACTCCGTCACCGGCAGCGGCACCCAGGCCGGCATCGCAAGTTCACGGTGCGCAACCTCAACCTGGAATCCGCTACCAGCGATGGATTGCTCGGTGTGCCGATGGGTGTGGCAATTGCCGAACAACCGCGGCCAGACGGTGGCATCTGCCACGCGCTGCATCCCGGCCCGCCAGCCACTGCCGGCGACATGCTCCAGGTACCGCAACTCCCCGCCCGGCCGGACAATCGAAAACAGCTGACGTAGAACCGCATCCGGCTGATCGATCGAGCACAGCACCAGTGAACAGACCACGGCATCGAACGGCTCTGCACTGCTGAATTTCTCGGCGGTGTCACTGGTGACGGTCACCGGCACCGGGGCCAGTGCCGCCGCGCCGCGGGCCACTTCGGCAAGATGACGTTCTGGCTCGATGGCGACCACCTCGGTGACCGTCGACGGATACAAGGCGAAGTTCGTCCCGGTGCCCGCGCCGATCTCCAACACCCGCCCACTGAGGCCGGCGAGGTTGTCACTGCGCAGTCGACGCAGCGCCGCCGGCTCCGAACTGGACAGGGTCTTCCACACCCGGGCAAAGAACGGGTTGTCCACGGTCCGGTCAGTCACGGTGCTCCTCCGTCGGCGTATTCACTGGCAAATCCCTTCAACCTTGCGATGGTCTCCAACGGCTCGAGATCAGTCCCGATCATCCCCGAGACGATCTGACCGGTACAGACCGCCCGCAGCACGCGATCGGTGAACTCCTCGGCGTCGCCCCACGGCAGATAGGGTTTGGAGATCAGCAGCGCGGCCACCCCGTGCGCTGCAGTCCACAGTTCGAGGGCCATCGTCGTGGCGTCCCCGGGCGGGTAGATCCCCTCGGTGATCAGTGCGTCGATGGCCGCCCGCATGTGCTGGAACGCCGAGCTGTTCAGCGCGGTGTCGACGTCGCTGCCGGGCCGGCCCTCACCCATCGTGGCCAATCGGTACAACTCGGGTGTGCGCCTGGCGAAGTTCACGTAGGCGTGGCCCTGAGCACGCAGCACCTCGATCATTGAGGAGCGATCGGCTCCGGCCTTTTGGGAAGCCCGCTGCATCTCCTCGTCGAGTTTCTCGAAGTACCGCGAGCACACCGCGTCCAGCAGCGTGTCCTTGTCGGCGAAGTGCAGGTAGATCGACGGCGGGGTGACCCCGACGAGCTGGGCCACCGACCGGATCGACACGGCCTTGGCATGGCCGGTCTCCAGCAGTAATTCGGTTGTGGCGTCAAGGATCTGATCACGCAGAAGCTCACCGGAACCGCGCGGGGCGCGGCGTCGTTTACAGGGTTGGATCGCCACTAGCCGACGTCCGTAACACCGGCCCCGGCAGGTTGGCGTTTTTTCCCGCCTCCGGGAGCATCACCCGGCCCGTTAGGGTCCAGCTCGCCAGGACCTGACTCACTGATCCCGATTCGCTTGTGTAACCGGGCCAACGGTGCCGGCGCCCACCAGTTCCACTGCCCCATCAGGTGCATGAATGCCGGTACCAACAGCATGCGCACCAAGGTGGCGTCGACGAGGACCGCAATGGTCAGGCCCAGGCCGAACATCCGCATGAAGGCCACCTGCGCAGCGATCAGCGCCGCGAACGAGATCGACATCAGCAGCGCGGCGGCCGTCACCACCCGGCCGGTGCGGGCCAGTCCGAGCGCAACGCTCTCGTCATTCCGTTCCCGCTGGGACATCTCGCTGTCGCTGCCGGGCTGCAACCAGTACTCGCGGATCCGCGAGACCAGGAACACCTCGTAGTCCATCGACAGCCCGAATGCGATGCAGAACAACAACACCGGCAGGTTGGCCACCAAGGTGCCCGTCGACGTGGTGCCCAGCGCACCCAGGTGACCGTCCTGGAAGATCCACACCAGCGCACCGAACGCCGCCGACAGGGACAACACGTTGAGCACCAACGCTTTCAGCGGAAGCACGACGCTGCCGGTGAGCAGGAACAGCAGGATGAAAGTGATCGCGGCGATGATGCCGAGCACCAGCGGCAACCGCGACGTAATCGCATCTGAGCTGTCCCGGTTGACCTGCGCGATGCCGGTGAACTGCACCCCGGCCGGCGCGGGCACGGCGTGCAGCGCGTCGAGTTGTGCCTCAGAGGCGTCACTGAACAACGGCACATGGCTACCGACGGTGAGATAGGCACTGCCGTCGGTCATTCCAGTTCCAGAGGTCGGCGGTCCGACCCGGCTACCGTCGACGAACGTGCCGCCGGGTGACGACACCGAGGCACCACCGGCGGCCCGTGACAGATCACTTGCGTAGCGGTCGATCTCGGCGGGCGGCAGCCCCGTCACGTCGGGAAGCACCACGGTGACGGCGGTCGAGGAGTCGACGGCGAAGTCGTTGCGCAACTCGTCGCCGACCTGACGGGCCGACGCCGAAGACGGCAGCACCCGGTCGTCGGGGAAACCCCACTTGATGCCGAGGAACGGTGCGCCCAACATCAGTAGCAGTGCGATGACGGCGAGTCCGACCGGAACCGAGCGCCGCATGACGCGCTTGGTCGTCCGGTACCAGAAGGTCTGCTCGACGGGCTTGGCCACGGGTTCGGGCCGCCCGAGGAGCCGACGGATGAACCGGCGCACGTCGTAGGCGTCCAGTCGATCACCCAGCAGCGCGATGGCCGCCGGGGCCACCACGATGGCCGCGAATGCCGCCAACGCCACCACCGCGATCCCCGCGTAGGCGAACGACTTGAGGAAGTACATCGGAAACAGCACCATCGCCACCATCGACAGCGCCACCGTCATCGCCGAGAACAGCACCGTGCGCCCGGCCGTGACCATGGTGCGTACCAATGCGCGGTCCGGATCGACACCGTCGGCAAGTTCGTCGCGGTACCGGCTGACGATCAACAGGGTGTAGTCGATGGCCAGCGCGAGCCCCATGGCGACGGTGAGGTTGAGCGCGAAGATCGAGACGTCGGTGACCATCGTGAACCCGCGCAGCACCGCCAACGATCCGAGGATCGCGAATCCGCCGACCGCCAGCGGCAGCGCGGCGGCGAGGAGTCCGCCGAACACCCACACCAGCACGAGGAAGCTCAGCGGAATCGCGATGGATTCCATCATCAGGAGGTCTTTTTCGCTCTGGCCGTTGATCTGGACGTAGATCATCGCCTCGCCACCGGCCCGCACGGTCACACCTTTGCGGTCGTGCACCAGTTGATCGGTGAGTTCCTTGGCGTGTTTCTGGGCGCCGCTCTCCCCGCCGGTGATTCCGGCCAGGATGAGCCCGGTCTTGCCGTCCTTACTGATCAATGTGGCTGCCGCGGGCGGCGGCAAGGTCCAGGCCGAGCTGACCTCGGTCACGTACGGCGATGCCTTGAGCCGGCCGGCGATCTCGGTTCCCGCAGCCAGGGCGGCCGTGCCGTTCGCCCCAGCGTTGTCATCGGTGACGCTGATGACCAACTGCATGTCGCCGCGGGCGAACTTGTCCGACAGCAGCTGGGTGGCCCGTGCCGACTCCGACGTCGGGTCCTGGAAACCGCCGGCCGACAGGTTGTTCGCCACCGGGATGCCGAAGATGCCCGCAGCCACCATGACCAACGCCGCCACCACGAGCACACGTCGCGGGGCTGCGATGGCAAGACGAGCGATTCGATGCAGCACGTGGTGTCCTTCCCCAATGGGTATCGCCGTTAAGTTAACAACGGTAAGTTTCCAGCGTCAACGTAGGCCTCGCTCTACACACGACGACCGGCACCGAAGGGTTCACCCCGACGTGCCGCGATGAATTCGGGGGCGTCTGTGCGTCTAATTAGGCATGACGATCACCACCGACGCCGATACCGCGACCACCCGTATGACCGATACCGGATTGCTCATCATGCGCATCGCCACCGGCGCAACCATGCTCCAAGCCGGCCTGATCAAGGCATTCGATTTCGGCACCGCGGTGGAATTCATGGAGTCCAGCGGGTGGCGACTCCCCGCATTCGGGGCGTTCATGGTGACCGCGGCCGAAACCCTGGGCGGCATCGGCCTGCTGCTCGGGATCCTCACCCCGCTCGCAGCCTGCGCGGTGATCGGCGCGATGGTCGACGCCTGGGCCGTGAATGTCGCGACTGACGCCTTCTGGTCCCAGCCCTTCAACGTTCCGTTCCTGGCCGCATTCGCCGCCGCAGCGCTGTTGTTCACCGGTGCCGGTGCGTTCTCGATCGATCACCGGGTATTCGGCCGCTCCAAGGTGTCGCCCAAGGCGGCGGTCGGGCTATTGGTGATCGGCGTCGCAGCCGCCGTGGTGACCTGGATCGCGCTGTACCCCAGCAACCCCATCCACGTCACAAGCCCTACTGGCTAGAAACCTACCGAAAAGTAGGATTGCCACCATTTTCCGAACCGTAACTCAAAGATTCCTTAATAGTGACCCATACGCTCAGTGTCATGTGGATCGACGACACCAGTGCAGATGTCATCAAGGTCGACTTCGAGGCTCTCTACCACGGCGATTTCCTCGTCGAGGGCGACACCTCGGAGCAGTTTGACGACTACCAAGAACTGCCCACCGCAGTATGAGAAAACGCGCGCCCTCAGGGCGCGCGTTTCCCATCTAGAGTTTGCCGTGACTTTGCCCGCTTCGGGCCGCAGTCCTCGCTTCAGGCGAGGACTGTTTCTTTCTCCGACTCGGCCTCGTCCGCGCCGATCATGTTCATCAGGCGCCCGCTGATCAGCAGCTCGGCCTCCGACACCATCCGCGAGACGAGTTCGCCGCAGGTGGGGATGTCGTTGATCAGACCCATCGAAGTTCCGACCGACCAGATGCCTGCGTCGAGATCACCGATCTCATAGACCTTCACGCCGCGTTTGCCGGCCACCAGATCCTTCACGTCCTCGAACTGGCCGCCGTCCTTGAGGATCTGCACCACCTCACGCGAGACTGTGTTGCTCGCGACCCGTGCGGTATTGCCCAGGCTGCGGAAGATCAGCTCAGTGTCCAACTCGGTGCCCGCCACGATCGCTTGCTTGACGTTCTGATGAATCGCCGATTCGGCCGTGCACATGAACCGCGAGCCCATGTTGACACCGTCGGCACCCAGCGCAAGCGCGGCCACCAGGCCACGCGCGTCGGCGAAACCACCCGAGGCGATCATCGGGATGTCGATCTTCTCCGACGCGGCCGGGATGAGCACCAGGCCCGGGATGTCGTCCTCGCCCGGGTGACCGGCGCACTCGAACCCGTCGATGCTGATGCCGTCCACACCGAGGCTCTGCGCCTTGACCCCGTGGCGCACCGAGGTGCACTTGTGCAGCACCTTGATGCCGTTGTCGTGGAACATCGGCAGGTGCGGCGCCGGATTGGAGCCGGCGGTTTCGACGATCTTGATGCCGGAGTCGACGATCACCTGGCGGTACTCGTCATACGGCGGCGGGTTGATCGTCGGCAGAATCGTCAGGTTCACCCCGAACGGCTTGTCGGTGAGCTCACGGGTCTTGGCGATCTCATTGGCCAGATCCGCAGGCGTCGGCTGGGTCAACGCGGTGAGAAACCCCAGCGCCCCCGCATTCGCCACAGCCGCAACGAGTTCGGCGCGGCCGACCCACTGCATGCCACCCTGCACGATGGGGTGCTCGATCCCGAATGTCTCGGTGAACTTCGTCTTCAATGCCATTAGGACTCTCTCCTGTGTTTTCTGCTCTTCGCGCAAGCGCTCATCTGTTCACTCGGCTCTTCGCGCAAGCGCTCATCGCGGAGCCATGCGGATAGCGCCGTCGAGGCGGATGACCTCGCCGTTGAGCATCGGGTTCTCGACGATGTGCACGGCCAGGGCGCCGTACTCATCGGGATCGCCCAACCGGGCCGGATGCGGCACCTGCTGGCCCAGCGACTTCTGTGCCTCTTCGGGCAGCGAGCCCAACAGCGGGGTCTTGAACAGACCCGGCGCGATGGTGCAAACCCGGATCAGCTCACGCGAGAGGTCGCGCGCGATGGGCAGGGTCATGCCGACCACACCACCCTTGGACGCCGAGTAGGCCGCCTGGCCGATCTGCCCGTCGAACGCCGCCACGGAGGCGGTGTTGATGATGACGCCGCGCTCTTCTCCCTTGAGTGGTTCGGTCTTGGCGATGCGCTCAGCGCTCAGCCGGATCACGTTGAACGTGCCGATCAAGTTGACCTCGACCACCTTGCGGAAGCCGTCGAGCGGGAACGCCCCGTTCTTGGACAGAGTCTTGATCGCATTGCCGATGCCGGCGCAGTTGACGTTGATGCGCACCGGGCCGAGCGATTCCGCGACGTCCAGCGCCTCGGTCACCCCCGCCTCGTCGGTGACATCGGTGGCGACGAACTTGGCCCGATCACCCAGTTCGGCCACCACCTCTTCGCCCTTGAGGTCGATCACGACCACCTGCGCGCCTGCGTCCAGCAGCCGCTTGGTGGTGGCCAGGCCCAGGCCGGAGGCACCGCCGGTGACGACGGCTACCGCATCTTTGATCTCCACTTACCGCATTCCTTTCCGGCCGGCGTCGCGCCGACCCACTGATGTGGTTGAACTAAACCCAGTCCCGCAGAACCGATTCGGTGTCGGCGCCGCGCGGGCTCGGCGGGGTCGGCACCGCCGGGGTGCTGCGCGAGAACCGCGGTGCCGGCATCGGCTGCAGGTTCCCCTCGTCATCGAAGAATGTGTCGCGCTCGGCGATGTGCGGCTCGGTGAGCACCTCGGCGAAAGACAGCACCGGCGTCGCACACGCATCGGTACCGGCGAACACCTTGGCCCAGTGGTCGCGGTCGTGCGCGGCGAATGCCTTGGTGAAGGCTTCACGCAGCTCGGGCCAGCGGGCCATGTCGTTCTGCGCCGGGAGGTCGGCGCCGTCGAGGCCCAGACCCTTGAGCAGTTCGGCGTAGAACTGCGGCTCGATCGCACCGATGGCCATGTATTTGCCGTCGGCGGTCTCATAGGTGTCGTAGTAGGGGGCGCCGGTGTCGAGCATGTTGGTGCCGCGCTCATCGGACCACAGGCCGTTGGCGCGGAAACCCCACATCATCTGCATCAGCACGGACGAGCCGTCGACCATGGCCGCGTCGATCACCTGTCCCTTGCCGGAGGTCTGCCGCTCGAACAGCGCAGAGAGGATGCCGACGAGCAGGAACATCGAGCCGCCACCGAAGTCACCGGCGAGGTTCAGCGGTGGGACCGGCCGCTCACCCTTGCGGCCGACCGCGTGCAGCAGGCCGTTGAGGGAGATGTAGTTGATGTCGTGGCCGGCCTGCAGGGCCCGCGGCCCGTCCTGACCCCACCCCGTCATCCGGGCATAGATCAGGCGGTCGTTGACCTTGGCGCAATCTTCTGGTCCCAGCCCCAGGCGTTCGGTGACGCCGGGCCGGTAGCCCTCGATCAGCACGTCGGCCTTCGAGATCAGGTTGAGCACCAGCTCGCGACCCTCGTCGCTCTTGAGATCTGCCGCCACCGAACGGCGGTTGCGCAGCATCGAGTCCCGATCACCGGCGGGCACTCCCCCGCTGCGACCGGGCCGCTCGATGCGCACGACGTCGGCGCCAAGATCGCCGAGAATCATCGCCGCATGCGGGCCCGGGCCGATACCGGCCAACTCCACAACGCGCAAACCTTGCAGTGGTCCTGCCATGCTCTTCCGCCCTTCGCGTGTTAGGCCTTGGTTGACCGGTGACATAGCTTACTTGTATAACCTTCTCGACCGGCATGGCCATAGCCGGCCCCCGCCCGGACCGGCTCTCGGCCCGTCAGACTTAAGGTGCATAGATGACCGTGACCCGCGAATACCCCGACGTCAAAGACCTGACCGTGTCCCTCGAGGGCGGTGTGCTGTCGGTAACGCTGAACCGGCCCGACAGCCTGAACTCCCTGACCCAGGACATGCTCGTGGCGATCGCCGATGCCATGGATCTCGCCGGCGCCGACCCGGAAGTGCGCGTGGTCCGCCTCGGCGGCGCGGGCCGCGGGTTCAGCTCCGGCGCGGGCATCAGCGAGGAAGACCAGAACGCCAAGAGTCACGACGCCGAAGGCGTGCTCGACGCGGCCAACCGCGCCGTCGCCTCCATCGTGGCGCTGCCGAAGCCGGTCGTGGCCGTCGTCCAGGGACCCGCCGCAGGCGTCGGGGTGTCACTGGCCCTGGCATGCGACGTCGTGCTGGCCTCAGAGGCAGCCTTCTTCCTGTTGGCGTTCACCAAGATCGGGTTGATGCCCGACGGCGGCGCCTCGGCTCTGGTCGCCGCGAACATCGGCCGGATCCGGGCCATGCGACTCGCGCTGCTGGCGGATCGCCTCACCGCTGCCGACGCCTACGACTGGGGTTTGATCAGCGCTGTGTACCCGGCCGAGGAATTCGACGCCGCGGTGGACAAGGTCATCGCAAAGCTGCGCTCGGGTCCGGCGGTGGCGCTGCGCGAGACCAAGCAGGCTGTCAATGCGGCCACGCTCACCGAGCTCGAAGGCGCCTTCGCCCGCGAGCGCAAGGGCCAGCTGCAGCTGCTGGTGTCCGACGACTTCCGCGAGGGCACCAAGGCCTTCCAGCAGAACCGGCGCCCGGAGTTCACCCAGTCCTGACTCCGCCGAGCAGACGCAAAACTGCCCTTTCTCGCGTCGAAATGGGCAGCTTTACGTCTGCTCGCGGGCGAAAATCGTTGGACGCAACCCGCTCCGGGTAGGCACCATCGAATGTTGTGAGCATGCAACGCGACATCCAGGCGCCGGTTGATCAGACCGGCGGCTGGCGCGTGCTCGCCCCCTTCCGCATCCGCGAATACCGGCTGCTGATCGCCGCGGTCACGCTGTCGATCTTCGCCGAGGGCATGTGGTCGGTGGTGATGGCCTTGCAGGTCATCGCAATCGACAACGATCCGGCCTCACTGTCGCTGGTGGCCACCTGCCTCGGCGCCGGGCTGGTGGCGTTCGTTCTCGTCGGCGGCATCACCGCCGACCGGATCAACCAGCGCACGATCATCATCGCGGTCGAGACCGTCAATCTGGTAGCGGTCACGACCATCGCGGTGCTGGGCCTGCTCGACGTGCTCAAGATCTGGCATCTGGCCGTCGCGTCGGGCATTCTCGGCATCGCCGCGGCGTTCTTCTTCCCCGCCTACAGCGCGCTACTGCCGCGCATCCTGCCGCCCGAACAACTGTTGGCGGCCAATGGTGTTGAGGGTGTGGTGCGTCCGGTTTTCCAGCGTTCTGTCGGGCCCGCGGTGGCGGGCATGGTGATCGCCGCGACCTTCCCTTCACTGGGCGCCGTGGTGGTGGCGGTGCTGTTCGGCCTGGGCCTGGCCCTGCTGGTCGCGACCCGCCCGGCAGTGGATTCGATTGCAGCACCCGATGATCGAGATCAGCCGCACGTACTGCGTGATCTGCGTGATGGTTTCGCGTTCATGGTCCGCACCCCGTGGCTGCTGTGGACGCTGTTGTTCGCCAGCATGTTCGTGCTCGTCGTCCTCGGGCCGATCGAGGTACTGCTGCCGTTCATCGCCCAGGACCGGTTCGCCGACGGCGCCCGCGCCTACGGATTCATATTGGCGTTCTTCGGATTCGGCAGCGCGCTGGGGGCATTGACGGTGTCCTCGCGCCGGATGCCACGGCGCTACCTGACCACGATGATGCTGATGTGGGGCCTGGGATCGGTGCCGCTGGTGATCGTCGGCGTCACGTCGTCGTTCCCGTTGATGGCCGCGGCCACATTCTGCGTCGGCGTCACCGACGGCGCCGGAATGGTGATCTGGGGAACGCTACTGCAGCGCCGGGTGCCGACGGAGATGCTGGGCCGGGTCTCGAGCCTCGACTTCTTCGTGTCGCTGGCGTTCATGCCGCTGTCGTTCGCGATCGTCGGCCCGCTGTCGAAGGTGGTCTCGATGGAGTCCATCTTCCTGGTGGCCGGGCTGCTGCCTGCCGTGCTGGCCGCGGTGGCGGTGGGGGCTGCGCGGATGCCGCGCGACGAGCTGGCGCACCCGCTGCGCTAGGCGAACACCCCCGCAACGACGGCCGCGATCGCGGCGTCGACCGCACGATGCGCGTCGGCAACCGTGAGAGTTCGCGTGCTGGTGAGGAATTGGTAGTAGAGCGGGGCGGAGACCTGCCGGATGACCGCAGCGGCATCGGTTCCGGCCGGCGCTTCGCCCCGCTCCATCGCATCGGTCACACATCCGGCCCACTCCGCGATTCGCCGGTCGTAGAACAGCTGCAACGCGTCGGCGGTGTGTCGGTCGCAGGTCGCCGCCGCGACAGCGGCCTTGAACAACCTGCCTTGGCGCGCATCGTTGAGGGTGCGACGCACCAGGGTCGCGTTGGCCCGGAGATCACCGCGCAGCGATCCGGTGTCGGCCCGGCGCACCGACTGTTCGGCCATGTCGGCCAGGAGGTCTGCCACCAAGGCCGGAACCGAACCCCACCGTCGGTACACCGTCGACTTGCCGACACCGGCCCGTTCGGCCACAGCAGTCAGTTCCAGACCAGCCAACCCCTCCTCGATGAGTAGGTCGGCCGTCGCGCGCAACACCGCTTCGCGCACCGCCGCGGTGCGCCCGCCCGGTCGTTCAGCTGCCATGCGACTCATCTTAATAGGAATATTATCCCGTTAGCGCCGCGTTCCTTATCAGGAAGACAATCCCGTTAAGGAGTGGTAATGGAATATCGCAGAGTGGGCGACTCTGACCTCATGGTCTCCGAGCTGAGCTTCGGCGCAGCGACTTTCGGTGGCTCGGGCGAGTTCTTCGGCGCCTGGGGCGACACCGGGGTCGACCAGGCACGGGCGATGGTCGATCTGGCCCTGGAGGCCGGCATCAATCTGTTCGACACCGCGGACGTGTACTCCGACGGCGCCTCGGAGGAGGTGCTCGGCGCAGCTCTGCGCGGACGCCGCGACCGCGTGCTGATCTCCACGAAGGCCGCGCTGCCGACCGGCCCCGACGACTGGGGTACCTCACGGGCGCGCCTGTTGCGGGCCGTCGATTCCGCGCTGACACGTCTGCAGACCGACCGGATCGACCTGTTCCAGTTGCATGCCTACGACGCGTTCACGCCGATCGAGGAGGTACTGCAAGCACTCGACACGCTCGTCGAGCAAGGCAAGGTGCGCTACACCGGAGTGTCGAACTTCTCCGGATGGCAGCTGATGAAATCCCTGAGCCTCGCCGAAAAACACGATCGCCCAAGGTATATCGCACACCAGGTGTACTACTCACTGCTCGGACGCGATTACGAATGGGAACTCATGCCGCTGGCGATGGCCGAAGACATCGGCGCGCTGGTGTGGAGTCCTCTGGGCTGGGGCCGGCTCACCGGGAAGATCCGCCGCGGCCGCCCGCTGCCGCAGCGCAGCCGGCTGCACGCCACCGCGGACGCCGGGCCGCCGGTCGACGACGACTTCCTCTACGGTGTCGTCGACGCGCTCGATGCAATCGCCGCAGAAACCGGCAGAACCGTGCCACAGGTCGCACTCAACTGGCTGCTGCGCAGGCCGACGGTCTCGTCGGTCATCATCGGGGCCCGTGACGAGCGGCAGTTACGCGACAACCTCGGCGCGGTCGGGTGGGCACTGGATGCCGAGCAGATCGCGCGACTGGATGCCGCAAGCACCCGCGAGGCGCCGTATCCCTACTTCCCGTACTTCCGGCAAGACGGATTCGCGCGACTCAATCCGCCTCTCGGTGCAAACCGGTGAGATGCGTGTAGGCCGCCGCGTTGAGCTGGTTGTGGCCGACCTCGTCATCACTGAGTTCCCGGCGCACCTTGGCGGGCACACCAGCCACCAGCGAACGCGGCGGCACCACCATGCCCTGGGGCACCACCGCACCGGCGGCGACCAGTGACCCGGCCCCGATCACCGCTCCGTTGAGCACCACCGCGCCCATCCCGACCAGGCTGTCCTGCTCGACGGTGCAGCCGTGCAGCACCACGTTGTGCCCCACCGTCACGCCCGTGGCGATCCGGCACGGAAAACCCGGGTCGACGTGGACGGTCACCCCGTCCTGGATGTTGCTGCCCTCACCGACCTCGATTGGCTCGACCTCGGCGCGCAACGTGGCGCCGTACCAGACGCTGGTACCTGGGGCCAGCGAAACCTGGCCGATCACACTGGCATTGGGGGCAACCCAGGCATCCGGGTCGATCTGCGGGGTATGACCGGCGACGGACACGATCAGCGGCTCTGGCATGCCGGTCATGGTAGACAGCAGCCCGCCGGCTCTCACGGGTGGCATGTTTTTGATGGTGGCTGTCGTTTACCCCTCTGGCCTGGACCGCCATCCTCGGCAACAGTGGTCGGGTGACTCGAAACCTCGGCCGGGCCGCGGTCCCCCAGCGCGTCCGCATCCATTGGGCCTGGGTGGTCGCCGCGGTGAGCTTCGTGGCAATCCTGGGCGCGGCCGGGTTCCGGTCCATTCCGGGCGTGATGATGAATCCGCTGCACCACGAGTTCGGCTGGTCGCACGGCACGGTCGGGCTGGCGATGTCGGTCAACATGATGCTGTACGGGCTCACCGCGCCGTTCGCCGCCGCACTCATGGACCGCTTCGGGGTCCGGCCGGTGCTGACCGTGTCACTGCTGCTGATCGCGACGGGTTCGGCCTGCAGCATCGCCATGACGGCCACTTGGCAGTTGGTGCTGCTGTGGGGCGTCCTGGTCGGGATCGGCACCGGGTCGATTTCGATGGGATTCGTCGCGACCATCGCCACCCGCTGGTTCGAGCAGCGCCGCGGACTGGTCACCGGTGTTCTCACCGCCGCCAGCGCCACCGGACAACTGCTGTTCCTGCCGGTCGTCGCGGCCGTCACCACACAACACGGCTGGCGCTGGGCATCGTTGATCGTCGCGGCCGCCTCACTGGCCGTCGTCCCGCTCGTCGCGGTCTTCATGCGCAACCGCCCCGCCGACCTGGGTCTGGCCCCGTACGGAGCAACTGAGCTTGCCCCGTCCGCCCCGCCGGCGGGCGGCTTCAAGACCGCATTCGACGGTCTCCGCATCGGCGCGCGGACGCGCGTGTTCTGGCTGCTGGCCGGGAGCTTCGCGATCTGCGGAATGACAACCAACGGTCTGATCGGCACGCACTTCATTCCGGCGGCCAACGACCACGGCATGCCCACGACGGTCGCCGCCGGCCTCCTCGCCACCATCGGAATTCTCGACGTCGCCGGCACGGTGTTCTCCGGCTGGCTCACCGACCGCGTGGACCCCCGGCTGCTGTTGTTGGTCTACTACGTGGGCCGCGGCCTGTCACTGATGCTGCTGCCGTCACTGCTCTCGCCGCACGCCGAACCGAGCACCTGGGTCTTCGTCATCTTCTACGGCCTGGACTGGGTGGCCACCGTGCCGCCGACGATCGTGCTGTGCCGCGACTACTTCGGGGATCGTTCGCCAGTGGTGTTCGGCTGGGTCTTCGCCTCCCACCAGATCGGCGCGGCCATCGCAGCGGCTGGTGCAGGGTGGCTGCGGGATCTCAACGGCGATTACGACCTGGCCTTCCAATTGGCCGCCGGCCTGTGCTTCGTCGCCGCGGGACTTTGTCTCAGCATCAGAAAAGCCCAGGTCACAGACACTGAGACGGTCAAAGTGGACAGCTCGGCTTTGCCGTAACCGCAACGTAGCGCTTACCATCCGATGCGGCGCCGCGGGGAACGCTGAGCCGGTGGTGCTCGCGGTCGCTCGCCATAGTCGCGCGGCGAACCGCGTAACGCGGCACCGGCAGCCGACGAATAAAGGCTAGGCCTGAGCGGGAGGAAAACCCACCAAATGAAGACTCGCACCAAGACACTGGGCGTTGCTGCGGCAGTCGCCGCCATCACGGCGTCGCTACCGCTGGCCGTCACCGCCTACGCCGACCCGGCGCCGACGACGACCGCAGCTCCGGTGGTGGAGATCCCCGACCCGCAGGGCTCGGGCTGCGACAACTTCAAGAAGGCCATGCCGGATTGGAAGAGCCTCGCGGATCTGCCGGCCGGCAAGGTTCTGGCCAGCATCCCGGACATCAGCACCTTCAACGCGGCGCTGTCGGGCGGGCTGAACCCTGACGTCAACATCGTGCCGGTGCTCGACAACGGCCCGTACGTGATCTTCGCGCCGACCAATGACGCGTTCGCCGCCATGGAGCCCGGCAAGCTCGACGCGCTCAAGGCCGATCCGGCCGCGCTCACCAGCCTGGACTACTACCACGCGTTCCTCGGCCTGCTCGGCCCCGATGACGTCAAGGGCCAGCGGCCGACCCAGCAGGGCGCCGAGGTCAAGGTGAGCGGCAAGGGCGGCGACATCAAGGTCAACGACACCGCCAAGCTGGTTTGCGGCCCCATCCAGGCGCAGAACGCCCGGATCTACCTGATCGACGCCGTGCTCGATCCCAACACCCCGCCGGAGGCCCTGGTGCCGACCGTCTCGGGCACCAGCACCACGACCACGACGAAGGCCCCGGAAGCCACCCCGGCCGCCGACGCCCCGATCGGCTGATCTCTTTCTCTGCGCGACTCAGCGCGAGCAGACGCAAATGTCCCCGACACGCCGATGTGTCGGGGACATTTGCGTCTGCTCGCGAGAGAACTAGACGCCGAGCTCGCGGCCGATGATCTCCTTCATGATCTCGGTGGTGCCACCGAAGATCGTCTGGATACGTCCGTCCACGTAGGCACGTGCGACGCGGTACTCCATCATGTAGCCGTAGCCGCCGTGCAACTGCACGCAATTGTCGACGACCTTCTTGGCGACCTCGGTCGCCCACCACTTGGCCTTGGCGGCTTCGACCGCCGTCAGCTCACCGTCGACCACGCCCTGCAGGCAGCGGTCGATGTAGGTCTCGGTGACCTCCAGCTCGGTCTCCATCTCGGCGAGCAGGAACCGGTTGTGCTGGAAGCTACCGATCGGCTGACCAAATGCCTTGCGGTCCTTGGCATATTGCAGCGTCTCCTGGAAGACCGCACGGGCACCATAGATCGCCGAGATGGCGATCGAGAGCCGCTCCGACGGCAGGTTGGTCATCAGGTGGTAGAAACCGCGACCTTCCTTGCCCAGCAGGTTGGCGCCCGGCACGCGTACGTTCTCGAAGTTCAGCTCAGAGGTGTCCTGACTGTGCAGGCCCATCTTGTCGAGCTTGCGGCCACGGGTGAAGCCCTCCATGCCCCGCTCCACCACGAACAGCGTGAAGCCCTTGTGGCCGGCCTCGGGGTCGGTGCGGGCCACCACGACGCACAGGTCGCAGTTGATGCCTGACGAGATGAATGTCTTGGACCCGTTGATGATCCAGTCGTCACCGTCGCGCACCGCCGACGTGCGGATACCGGCCAGATCGCTGCCCGCACCCGGTTCGGTCATCGCGACGGCGATGATGGTCTCGCCGCTGGCGATGCCGGGCAGCCAGCGCTTCTTCTGCTCGTCGTTGGTGAGGTCCTTGAAGTACGGACCGACGACATCGTTGTGCAGGCTCAGCGCCGGGCCGTGCACGCCGGCCTTGGCGACCTCCTCGTCGATGATGGCGTTGAACCGGAAGTCATCCGAGCCGCCGCCGCCGAACTCCTCGGGCATGTTGAAGCCGATGACGCCGTACTTGCCGGCGGCCGTGTATGCCGACCGGTCGACGATGCGCTCGGTCTCCCACTTCTCGGAGTTGGGGACGAGCTCACGCTCGATGTATTCCTTGACCGTCTCGCGGAATGCTTCGTGTTCCGCGCTGTAGATCTGCCGCTTCATGGCTTACCTTGCCTTCCAAACAGGTTCACGCTTCTGAGCGAAGGCCATCGGCCCTTCCTTGGCGTCCTCGGTCTGAAGCAGAGTGGTGAATTCGCGGTTGGTGCGCTTCCATCCGTCCTTGTCACCGGTGATGACGCCCTCGTCGACGCCGTAGGCGACGCGCTTGCTGGCCTGCACGGCCAGCGGTGCGTTGCCGGTGATCCGTTCGGCCAGCTTGAGCGCGGCGTCCACAACGGTGCCGTCTGGCACGACCTGGTTGATCAGTCCCCAGCGCAGTGCGTCGGCCGACGGCATCGGCTCACCGGTGAACAGCAGTTCGTTCGCCACCTTGCGGGGCAGCTGCTCGGCGATGCGGAACACGCCACCGGCGCCGGCGATCAGGCCCCGCTTCACCTCGGGCAGACCGAATTTGGCGCTTTCCTCGGCGACAATCAGGTCACTGGCCAGGGCCAGTTCGGTGCCGCCGCCCAGCGCGGTGCCGTTGACCGCGGCGATCGTCGGCTTGTCGATGAAATGGCTGACGTAGCCGGCGAATCCATATTCTGAATGCTCGGGGTGAAAGAGGTTCTCACCCCGCGAGATCGCCTTGAGATCGGCGCCCGCGCAGAACGACTTGTCACCCGATCCGGTGAGCACGACCGCGCGGATCTCGGGATCGTTCTGGGCCTGCTCCAGTGCGTCGCCGACGGCGATGCTGACCGAGGCGTTGATCGCGTTGCGCGCCTCGGGCCGGTTGATGGTGATCAGCAGTACGTTGCCGCGCTTCTCTACGAGCGCACCGGGCTGGTTGTCGGTCACAGGAGCTCCAGGATGGTCGCGTTGGCCTGGCCGCCACCCTCGCACATGGTCTGCAGGCCGTACTGAATGTTGTTGTCCCGCATGTGGTAAAGCAGGGTGGTCAGGATACGGGCACCGGAGCCGCCGAGCGGGTGGCCCAGAGCGATGGCACCGCCGTTGGGGTTCAGACGCTCCTCGTCTGCGCCGATGTCCTTGAGCCAGGCCATCGGCACCGGGGCGAACGCCTCGTTGACCTCGAACGCGCCGATCTGATCGACAGTCAGGCCTGACTTGGCCAGCGCCTTCTGGGTGGCCGGGATCGGCGCGGTCAGCATGATGACCGGATCGGCGCCGGCGAGCACTGCGGTGTGCACCTTGGCAAGTGGCTTGAGCCCCAGGTCTTTTGCCTTGTCGGCGGACATCACCAGCAGTGCGGCCGAGCCGTCGGAGATCTGGCTGGAGTTACCGGCGTGGATCACACCGTCCTCCTTGAAAGCCGGCTTGATGGCGGCCATGGACTCGACCGTGCCGCCGCGACGGATGCCGCCGTCCTCCAGAACTGCGTTGCCGTCCTGATCTGTGATCCCCACGATCTGATCCTTGAAGGCGCCCGCGTCCTGTGCGGCAGCGGCCTTTTCGTGTGACCGCAGCGAGAACTCGTCGAGCTGGGTGCGCGACAGCCCCCACTGCTCGGCGATCATCTCGGCGCCGACACCCTGGTTGGGGGTCTTGTTGTCGTAGCGCGCCCGGAAGGCGTCGGGGTACGGGTGCCCGCCGCTTGCCAGCGACGATCCCATGGGGGTGCGCGACATCGACTCGACGCCACCGGCGACGACGACGTCGTAGTGCCCGGCGACGACGCCTGCGACGGCGAAGTGGAGGGACTGCTGGCTGGAACCGCACTGGCGGTCGACGGTCACGCCGGGAACGGTCTCGGGCCAGCCGGCGGTCAGCAGGGCGGTGCGGGCGATGTCGAGGGCCTGCTCACCGGCCTGCATGACGCAGCCCCAGATGACGTCGTCGACGAGGGCGGGGTCGATGCCGGCGCGCTGCACCAGGCCGTTGAGCACCTGGGCCGACAGCTCCGACGGATGCACACCGGACAGGGCGCCGTTGCGCTTCCCGACAGGTGACCGGACGGCCTCGACGATGACGGCTTCAGCCATGACTTCTCCTTTGAAGGGTTGGGGCGCTACCCCGGTTGGACCCGATGGGGCACTCGAGGTGAAAATATCCCAGTAGGTTTACTAGGTCAACCTACTGGTTGGTAGGGCCTGACATACCGTTTCCTCGGTGTACAGATGGTTTACTGAGTTGTACAGCTGGCCATCCGGCCGGCGCAAAGTTGTCTCACCTGGGAGTGTCTGGTGGCTCGAACCACACCGCTGGCGCCGATGATCGGCCCTGACGCGATCGCACCGCAGGCACCGGTCCGTTCCCCCAAGACCGCCGAGCTCGTCGCAGGCACGTTACGGCGCATGGTCGTCGACGGCCAGCTCAAAGAGGGCGACTTCCTGCCCAACGAAGCCGAACTCATGGAGCACTTCGGGGTCAGCAGGCCGACGCTGCGCGAGGCCGTGCGGGTGCTGGAATCCGAGCGTCTGGTCGAGGTACGACGTGGCTCCCGCACCGGAGCGCGGGTTCGTGTTCCCGGCCCCGAGATCGTCGCCCGTCCGGCCGGGCTGCTGCTCGAACTCTCCGGCGCCGACATCGCCGACCTCCTGGTGGGCCGCGCGGCGATCGAGCCGATGGCCGCCCGCCTGCTCGCCGAGAAGGGTGACGAGGCCGCATTCGCCGAACTTGAGCGCATGCTCGACGAGCACATCCCGAAAGACCATCAGTCAGACCAACTGGCCGCGACCACCGGCGACTTTCACCGCCGGGTCGTCGAGCTGTCGGGCAACGCGACACTCGGCATCATCGCCGGCATGCTGCACGAGATCACCGTGCGCCACCATGCCTTCCTGTTCAAGGAGCGCAGGCCGGTGTCCAAGTCCGACTACGACAAGCTGATGCGGTCCTACCGCAAGCTGATCCAGATCATCCGCTCCGGTGACGGTGACGCGGCCGAGGCGCACTGGCGCAAGCACCTCGACACCGCGCGCATCCTCATGCTGCGGGACATCGAGAGCGTCAAGGTGCGCGACGTCATGCGCTAGTTGTTGTCCGCCGATTCCACGGTGTAGACCGGCAGCTCGTCATCCCAGGGCTGGCGCGTCACCATGTCGGCGACCTTGACGTATCCCCGCTCGAATTCTCCGGTGGCCGCGTCGACGAGCCGGTACTGCTGGGTCTGATGCTGGATCGGCTGAGCGTCGAGCATGACGATGCGCACCTCCCCCGGCTCGAAGTGGCACCGCTTCTGCAGGGCTGCCACCAGTTGCTCGTTGCTCATGTGCCCGTCGCCGAAGTTCCAGCCGATGGCGGTCGAGACGATGCGCTCCCCGTCGGTGAGCGTGTAGTCGTCCTCGTTGTGTCCGGCCATCGCCCGGTGCGCCAGGGTAAATAGGGCCCGGCCGTGAGAGTTGAAGCCGCGGAACGCATATCCCATGTACAGATACATCTGGGCGGTCTCCGGGCTGCCGTAGTACCGCTCCATCTGCGCGGCGGGCATGCTGGCGATCGCGACGATGTGCTTCTCGATCTTCTCCGCTGCCGAGGGCTTGACGCACCACAGGGAGGTGTCCCAGTTACCCGCGTAGTAGCGCATACCCGGCAGGAACGAGACCTTGCGCGGGAACAGGTTTCCCAGCACCACCGTGCCCGCGACCACGGCGAACAACACGAGCGGCCACGGGCTGGTGAGATCCCCCAGCCCGATACCGGCGTGCCCGACGAACAGCGCCAGCACCGAGAACATCATGAAGACGTTCCACTCCAGCGGCACGCCCATCGGAATGGAGCTCAGGATGCCGAAGTGGAACACCAGCATGACAAACGCGGCAATGGCGGTCACCCAGCCACCGTGGGAGAAGAACAGCACCAACGGCACCAAACCCTCGATGGCAGTGGAGAAGTGGGCCAAAAACCGCGACGGCCGCCCCGGCCGGAGATCATCGGGGAAGTGCTCGAAGAATCTCCGCTTGATCCAGCGAGGCCGGAACACCGGATTGTTGCTCATCATCGTGGAGATGACGAACGGGAAGTGCTTGTTGAGCTTCGAGGTCGCCGCGCCCAGCCAGATCACCATGCAAACCAGCTTGGCCGCGATGATGATGTCCCCACCGCTGAAGAGAAAGCAGACCGCCAGCGAGCCGTACACCTCGCCGCGGGCGGCCAGGAAGATCACCTTGTCGCGCAGGCCGGCCACGGCCAGCAGACCGATGATCGTGGCGGTCTGCCACACCGGCAGCACGCCGATCTCGCTGCCGAGTTCCGGGATGGGCCCGGTGCCCTGCGAGAACAGGGCGATGACCAACACCACCAGCAGCGCCCCGTACAGCACGACGTCGGCGACGGTGCGGCTGTCCCCCTTGGTCAGTGGCACCCGGGTCGGCCACGGTGGCAGCCGAATCGTCTTGGGCCGCAACCAGTACAGGACCGATCCCATGGGCGGGAAGAACCGGTTGTTGAGTGGGCCGAAGCCGCAGCCGAGGCCGATGACCTCGAACAGCATCGTGTAGAACACAACCTTCTGGTAGACGATCGGCTCCGCATACCAGGCCGCGACGTTCGTGAATCCGTCGACGCCCTGAGTGCCCAAGGCGATCAGCCAGGCACCCAGGATGTACGCCAGGATCTTCACGACATAGAAGAGGTGCAACGCAATCGGAGTCCCGAAGCCGACCTCCGCCCAGTGCCGCGCCATCGGCCGGATCTTCTCCGCGCGGGTGCCCTTGCTCCACTGCTCGAAGTCGATCTCGGGAGATACCTGTTTGAGAAAACCCATGCCGGTCAGACTAGAACGTGTTCTATTCCGTCCTCACGTGAACAGACACATATGTACCCGACACGCCGGTGCACAAGGTGCATATGCGTCTGCTCGGCGGAGATCTAGTTGGTCTTCACCGGCGGGCGGAAGAAGATCACCAGCTGGCCGATGCCACCGGCCAGGCCGAGAACGATGGCGATCGCCAGGCCGCACCAGCCGTACAGAAGGTGGTAGAAGCTGCAGTTGGAGAACAGCAGGTGATCAAGGCTGTAGCGGCCGGCGCCGGTGCCGGCGATCGCCACCGCGGCCACCGCCAGGATCAAGTTGTACTCCCAGCCTTCCTTGACGATGAAGAAGCCGTTGTGCCGGTGCACGGTCCAGGCCGCCACCAGCATCAGCGCCACGAACCCGGCTGCGGGCACCGGGGTGAGCAGGCCCAAAGCCAGCCCGAGGCCGGCGGCGATCTCGGTGCTGGCCGCGACCCGGGCGTGGAACAGGCCCGGCTTCATACCGATGCTGTCGAACCATCCCGCAGTGCCGGGGATCCGCCCGCCACCGAAGAACTTGTTGTAGCCGTGTGCTGCCATGGTGAGGCCGAGAACCACGCGCAGGAGCAGGATCGCAGTGTCGTAAGCGGAGGAAGGCATGCAACAGAATGTAGGACATCTGTTAAGCCGCCGCCCAGCCCCCATCCACACTGAGGATCGCCCCGTGGATGTTGCCGGCGTCTTCACCGGCCAGGAACACGACCGCCGCAGCGACCTCCTCGGGCGTGCTCATCCGCCGCGACGGGATACGGGCGAGCACCGGTGCGACGTGATCGACAGCCTCCAGCGCCCGCTCCGTGGCGATGGGCCCCGGGGCCACGGCATTCACCCGCACCCCGCGCGGACCGTATTCGACCGCCCACGACTTGGTCAGCGAGTGCACGGCCGCCTTGGTCGACGAGTACAGCGCCGATTGATCTCCTCCGATCAACCCGGTGATCGACCCGACGTTGACGACTGCGCCGTGGCCACGCTCGGCCATCGCCGGCACCAGGGCGCCGGTCAGCAGGAAGGGTGCGATGACGTTGGTCTGATACGACTCGAGCAGTGCTTGCTCGGACACCACGCCGGTGGGTTCCGGCATCCCCCACACCCCCGCGTTGTTGACCAGGATGTCGATCTGACCGCCGGCGGCCTCGGTGGACTGTCGCGCGAGGCGCTGCACCTCGTCTGCCCCGGCCCCGAGATCGGCGGCGACAAACTCGGCCCGCCCTCCGGTTGAGCGGATCTCGGCGACGACGGCATCACCACGCTCCTTGCTGCGGCCGCTGACTATGACGAAGGCGCCCTGGGCCGCGAGAGCCTTGGCGATGGCGACGCCGAGGCCGCCGGTGGAACCCGTGACAAGTGCTGTACGGCCCTGCAGGCGCGTAGTGTTTGGACTCATGAGTCCAGGTATAGGCCGCTAAAAATGGACCTGCAAGTCCAAAAGTTGACGTCCAAGGGCGAGACCACCCGGCGCCGGATCATCGAGGGCGCCGCCGCGGTGATCCGCAGCCACGGTGTGGCCGCCACCACGCTCGACGACATCCGGGCCCACACCCAGACCTCCAAGAGTCAGCTGTTCCACTACTTCCCCGACGGCAAGGACCAATTGCTGCTCGCGGTCGCCGAACGCGAGGCCCAGATGGTGCTGGAGGATCAGCAGCCCTATCTCGGCGAGTTGACCTCATGGGCGGCCTGGCAACGCTGGCGTGACGCCGTGGTCGAGCGGTATCGACGCCAAGGGCAGAGTTGCCCGCTGAGCCTCCTGATGTCGGAGATCGGCCGTACCACTCCCGGCGCCCAGGCCGTCACCAAAGCCCTACTGCGGCAATGGCATGACGAGATCGCCGCCGGTATCCGGCATATGCAGTCGCAGGGGAAGATGGCCGCCGGTCTGGATGCTGACCAGGTGGGCGCGGCAGTCCTGGCAGGGATCCAGGGTGGCGTCAGCGTGATGTTGGCCTCCGGTGACCTCAGCTACCTGGAGTCCGCCCTGGATGTCAGCATCGCGATGCTGCGCCGCGGCTAGCCCGGAAGGCGGATCACAAGCTGGCTTCGAGCCGGTCGAGGTACCCGTCGACGTCCCCGATCGCCGACTCCGCCGCGAACACGCTGATCGAGATGGTGTCCCCCACACCCGTCACGCAGTGGGTGAGCCCCACCATCGGCGACAACCCGGGAAACGCGGCCGCCAACCGCACCGGCATGCCGCCGAAGCTGAAGTCCGCGGCACCGCAATTCACGCTCGACACCACGGTGTTTCCGGTGACGGTCGACGAACGCACGTCGGGATTGAATTGGCCGATCCCCCAACGCAACAGCGGAGCCGGGGTGGCGGCGAACGCACGCTCCGAGGCCCGCATCGCGGGGTGCCCGGCGCGCGCCCGGCGCGCCGCCAGCTCACCGGCGATAGCGTCGCGCCGCGGCGTCACCGGTAGCGACGGATGCAGGCCCACGCCGACCGTGCCGAAATGGTTGTACGCCTGGCGTGGACCGGATTTCGCCATGGTCACCTCGGCGCCAAGGGTGGCCGGATCCGTCCCGAGCTCATGGAGCTGACCGGCCAGGGCCTCGGAGATGCCGGCCAGGGCACACACTGTCACGGTGGCGCCGGACAGCTGCGCCCGATCGCGGACAACCGTCCGCATGCTGCGGATACCCGTCGGATGGTCGTTGGTCCGGAGCGGCGGACGGGGCGTCGCGGCCGGCGGCACCCGCCCGGCCTCGGTGTCAGCCACCAGCTGCCGGTACGCACGGGCCGCCTCGACGCTTCGCCACGGCAGCATCGCGGGATTTCCGTGCACCGGTGTCACCGGCGCAACCGGCCCCGGACGGCCGAACATCACCGCCGCCGGACCGCAGGTGCGGCCACCGCCGCCGAGGGCGTGGGTGATCTGCAGGACCGCAACGGTGCCGGCACCGGCCACGCCGGGTATCCCCTCGACTCCGGGGAATACGTGCACCCGCCACGGCGCCAGTTGCGCATCGAGCTGAGCGTCCACCAGCTCACTGACGGCGGCCAGGCAACCCAGCCAGGTCGGCTGATCGAGATCGTGCACCACGAACCGGGATTCGTCGACCCGGGCCGGCGTCCAGGCCGGGTAGTGCAGCCGCGAACTGTCATCGATCCGTTGCGACAGGTCCGGGCTGGTGCACGCATTGGCGACCAACTCGCCGAGTGCGCCCGGCAGGTCGGCAGGTACACCGTCGAATCCGTACAGCAGGAAGGTGTCGTTGGGCATTCTGGACGACATCCAGAACATCTGCGCATCGACCGCAGTGAGTCGGTTAGCCGGCACGTCCGACGAAGTCCAGGATGCGGGCGGCCGTGACGTCCGGCTGATCGAGCTGCAGGAAGTGGCCGCCGGATTCGACGAGGTGGGCATCGCTACCCGCTGGCAGCACCTCGCGCACCCACCGGATGTAATCCGATGTGGCACAGCCATCGTCAGTGCCATGCAGGTACAGCGACGGCAACACCGGAGGCAACAGCCAGTGCTTGTGCAGCTCGGCGTACTGCGCCGGCGGGTTGCTCATGCGGATCGTCGCCCGGTAGTAGCCCAGCGCGGCACGCCACCGGTCCGGCGCACCGATCGCGGCGTCGACATGGCGTAGGTCCTCGGCCGCGTCGTATCCCGGCGACCATGTCTTCCACAGCCGGGGCACCACCCAGGACGCGGAACGCTCAGGAAGCCAAGGCAATTGGAAGTACATCATGTACCAGCTGCGCAGCGCCTGACGCGGCAACCGGGCCAACAGCTTGCCGGCGTCGGGCACCCGGCCCAACGGCTGAAACGATGCCAACGGCGGCACCGACATGATCACGGCCTTCTTGAATGGGCTGTCCGGCAGCGCAGCCACACCCGAAGCGGCCATGGCGCCCCAGTCGTGGCCGATGATCACATCGCGTCCGGTCGGCCCGACCGCCTGCAGCAGGCGCAGCGCGTCGTCCATGAGCGCACCGACATGATAGCTCCCGTCGGCCGGGACCGACGAGGGAACGTAACCCCGCATGAACGGTGCCACCACTTTCCAGCCGGCCTCTGCCAGAACCGGCGCCACCTTGCGCCAGCCGTAGGCCGTGTCGGGAAAACCATGCAGGCACAACGCAACCGGACCATCGTCAGGGCCCCACGCCAGCGCCCGCAGTTGCACCGCGGGGGTGGCGACATCGATCCAACGCGGCTCGGTCACAGCGGCACCGGCTCATACTTGGACATCAGCCAGCTGCCACCGTCTTTGACCATCGTGGCCCGTGCCACCGACGGTGTCTTCTCCGGCATGTTGTCTCCCACCTGGACGCTCTGGTTGACGAACAGCACCACCTCGACGCTGTCCGGCTTCGCGGTGACCGTCCCGATCCGCAGCACATCGGCGACGGCAGCGATCCGCTGAGCGTGCGCGGCCGGGATCACCTCGTTGATCATCGCGGTGTAGGTACCGAGGAACTCCCCGGTCATCCGGTCTCGGGCCGCGGTGAGCTGCTGATCGACAGTTTCGGTCTCATACGACAGCATCTGGACGGTGATCTCTTTGGCCGCTTGAACCGATTCGACTCGGGCCGTGTCGCTTTCGTTTTGCACCACAGTCAGCCACCGGAACACCCCGGAGGCCACTGCCAACACCAACGCGATCGCCGCCAGCACGATCGGCACGCTGATCCGCGAGCGGCCGGGGGACGACTCGGGTTCGGCTGCCGCGACGGGCTCCTCGACGGGCTCGTCTGCGCCGGCGTCGACCGTTTCCTCGACTGCCGCCCCCTCGGGCGCGGTGTCCTCGGGCGCGGTGTCCTCGGGCTCAGGGCCCGCCTCCTCGAGGCTTACCTGTTCAGCGCTTTCCTGTTCAGTGCCTGCCGGCTCGGTGGTCTCCGCAGAATCCGCTCTCGCCTTACGCCGCCCCGCCGGCGGCATCTTGTGCCGGCCGCTCACTGGATGAACTCCACGTTGGAAACCTTCGCCTGGCCATCAATATCCTGCACCGTCAACACCATTCGCCACACCTGCGGAGCTTGCTCGGGCACACCCGCATTCGTAGACCGAACGGTCACGGACATGAGCACGTCGGCCTTGCCATCCGAGTAAGACTCCAAACCCGAGGCGGTCACCGTGCCTACAGACTTCGACTTGATCTGCTTGACCACGTCGAGGAACGACTTCGAACGTCTCTCGAAATCGTCGTAGAACCGTCCGGTCGATGAATCGAGGACCCGCTGGATGTCGTCTTCGGCGTGTTCCCAGTCGATGCTCGTCAGATTGGTCGCACCCTGCCGCGCGGTCTCCACGAACATGTCACGCCGCTGCTGTTCGTGGTGGACCTGGTAGAAGTCGTAGCCCAGCCAACCTGTCAGTGCCGCCAGCGCCACGACCAGCGCCACTCCGACAAGCCCTGTGTATGAGCGCACGAAGCCCCGCGGCTTGGTTGTCGCGTCCTCGGCGTGTTCACGCTCGTCGTCAGCAGCCTCGTCGTCAGCCTCTTCGACACCCTCGGTTTCAAGGGCGGACTGGCTCGACTTCTCGGTCTCGACCGGCTCGACGTCGACGCTGTCGTCTGCCATTCATCTGCTCCTCGGTGGCACTGCAGTGACGCGTGCGATGGCACGCGTGCGGTCCAACGTACGTGGCACCGGTCACATCGCAATAAGCGGTACCGGCAGTCCCGAATAGGCCGCGCGGGTGACTCTCCTAGGTGCTGCCGGGCTCCCTGCACGTGATGCGCGCCCCTACCGCGCGCAGCGCAAAGTCCACCACCGCGGCCTGCGTGACCTCGCACTCGCCGTCGGAGATGAGCCGGGACAGCACGTGGCTGACCACCGCGCCGATGGCGACCGCGTCCTGCTTCGGTTTGGCCAGCGGAAACGACCCGTCGTCGAGACCCCTGCGCAGGATGGCCGCCAGTGATCGTTCGCGGTCGTCGTGCCACTGCTCACGGGCCGAGCGATAGCCCTTGGCCGCACGCACCTCGTCCGAATCGAGCACCGTCATGTGCATTGACAGCCGCTCGTCCAGCAGCAGGCCGAAAAGTTGGTCGAGCCAGACCCGCAGCTGATCGGCGGGAGAGCCGTTGAATTGCGCGGCGATCCGGTCGAGCCGGCGGGCCAACGAGTCACCCTCACCCCGCATCATGGCCAGGAACAACGCATCCTTGGATTCGAAATGCCGATAGAAGGCTCGGGTGGACAATCCGGTCTTGGCCAGCATCACTGCCACCGGCACCGCTCCGCGATGGGGCTCGGAAAGGCAACTGAAGGCGGCCTCGATGATGACGTCACGCTCGCTGACGTCGCCCACCACCTCATCCGCCGCGGGGCCCGGCTCGATCTGCACGATTGACAATTCTAGAAACAGCGGGTCGCAGATGCGGCGAAAAACCTCCTGGGTAACGTGACTTCCCGGGGCCTGCCGAGAGGAATGTCCGTGAGTACCGGGAAAACCGAGCACAGCGAATCGCGCGTCGTCACGTTCCGCGGCGTCGATGACCTGAATCTGGTCGGCGACGAATGGAACCGGGACGCCGCGTCCGCTGCGGACCGACCAACCGTTCTGCTGCTACACGGCGGTGGGCAGAACCGGTTCTCCTGGAAGAACACCGGTCAGATCCTGGCCGACGACGGCCTGCACGTGATCGCCCTCGACGCGCGTGGTCACGGCGACAGCGACCGCTCACTGAGCGCGAACTATTCGGTGGAGGCGCTGAGCGCCGACGTGCAGCACGTGCTGTATCAGGTCGGCCGCCCGGTGGTGCTGATCGGGGCCAGCATGGGTGGGCTGACGAGCATCCTGGCCGCTCATGAGGCAGGCCCGGAACTGGTCACCAAGCTTCTGCTGGTCGATGTGGTGCCCCGGTTCGAGAAGAGCGGGAGCGCGCGTATCCGCGACTTCATGTTCACCAACGTGAACGGCTTCGACTCGCTGGAGGAGGCTGCCGAGGCCGTCGCGGCCTACCTGCCCTACCGCACCAAGCCGCGCAGCCCCGAGGGCCTGAAGAAGAATCTGCGCCTGCGCGACGGGCGCTGGTACTGGCACTGGGACCCAGCCTTCCTCACCAAACCCGAGGACGATCCGTTCGCCCGCGTCGACAAGCTGGAAACGGCCGCGATGAACCTGTCCATCCCGATCCTGCTGATCCGCGGCAAGCTCTCCGACGTGGTCAGCCCCGAAGGCGTGCAGGACTTTCTGAGGAAGGTGCCCGCCGCCGAATTCGTCGAGTTGTCCGATGCGGGGCACACCGCGGCCGGCGATGACAACGACGCGTTCTCCGAGGTCGTCGTGGAGTTCGTCGGGCGGTGAGCGCCGACCGCGAAACCGTAGGGTTCAACTTTCTGCGCGAGCTTGAGCTGCCCGCACCCCAGGTCGGTGAATCGTCCGCCCGCGACATCCTGGCCGCCCACTTCGGCCTGGTGGCAAGCGTGAAATCGCTGGGCAGCCAACAGGATAAGAATTTCCTGGTGCGTGACGGCGACGCGATCACCGGGGTGCTGAAGATCGCGAACCCCGCGTTCAACGAGATCGAGCTGACCGCTCAGGAATTGGCCGCGGATCTGATCGCAGCAGCCGAACCGGATTTGCGCGTGGCGCAGCCGTTGCCCAACCAGCGCGGCGAAAAGCTCACTGCGGTAACCGGTCTGGGCTTGAACCGGAACGACGACACCGCCTACGTGCGACTGCTGCGACACCTGCCCGGCGGAACCCTCATCGAGTCCGGCTACCTGCCGCCGGCCACGATCGCCGAACTGGGTGCACTGGCCGGGCGGGTCAGCCGAGCATTGGCCGCTTTCAGCCATCCCGGCCTCGACCGGATCCTTCAGTGGGACCTGCGTTACGGCGCCGAGGTGGTGTGTCGCCTGGCGGCCCACGTCGGTGACGACGCTGCGCGTTCCCGACTCGAGACCGCGGCCGATGAGGCGTGGACACGCATCGCACCACTGGCCGTCACGCTGCCCCGGCAGGCCGTGCACATGGACCTGACCGACGCCAATGTCGTGGTCTCCCGTGACATCGGCGGTGCCGTGCACCCCGACGGCATCATCGATCTCGGCGATCTGGCCGACAGTTGGGCCGTGAGCGAACTGGCCATCACACTGTCCTCGGTACTGCAACATCCCGGAGCCGACCCGGTGGCCGTGCTGCCCGGCATCCGAGCCTTCCACGCCATCCGGCCCCTGAGTGTTGCCGAGGCAGAAGCGTTGTGGCCGTTGCTGGTTCTGCGCACTGCGGTGCTGATCGTCAGCGGAGCACATCAGGTTGGTTTCGACCCGGACAACGACTACCTCACCGAGCAGTCCGACGGCGAGTGGCAGATGTTCGAGTGCGCCACCTCCGTGCCGATGGACGTGATGACGGCGCTGATCAAGGCCGACCTCGGACTGGCTGCACCGTCTGAGCCCATACAGGTTGACCGGCCGATGCTCGCCCTGCCGGGACCGGTGGTGACGCTGGATCTGGGCGCAACGTCCGATGATCTGAGCGACGCCTTCACGGCCGGCGGCTGGGTGAAACCCGACATCGAAGACCGCGCCCGCTGCTCGGATTACCGGCACTACCCGTCGAACATGCCGAGCACGATCTGATGGCCCGGCGCGACCGGGCGTTCGCCCCCGTACAGGAGCACTACTACCGCCGACCGCCGCGGATCGAACGGGGCTGGCGACACTTCCTGATGTCCACCAGCGGGCGTTGTTACCTGGACATGGTCAACAACGTCACGGTGTTGGGCCACGCGCACCCGCAAGTCGCGGCGGCAGCGACCCGGCAGCTGCGCAAGCTGAACACCAACTCGCGGTTCAACTATGCCTCCGTCGTCGAGTTCAGCGAACGACTCGCTGGGCTGCTACCGGACCCGCTGGACACGGTATTTCTGGTCAACTCCGGATCTGAGGCCAGTGACCTGGCGCTGCGGTTGGCGACCGCGGCGGCCGGGCGCCCCGATGTGGTGGCAATGCGCGAGGCGTATCACGGCTGGACGTATGGCACCGACGCCGTGTCGACCTCCACCGCGGACAACCCGAATGCGCTCACCACCCGGCCGGATTGGGTGCACACTGTCGAATCGCCCAACAGCTTCCGCGGTAAGTACCGCGGAAGCGAGGTCGGGCGATACGCGGTGGACGCGGTGGCCCAGATCGACCAGTTGATCGCCGAGGGGCGCGCACCGGCTGCATTCATCTGCGAGACGGTCTACGGCAACGCCGGCGGCATGGCCCTACCCGACGGATACCTGCCGCAGGTCTACGCGGCGGTGCGCAGGGCGGGCGGATACGCGGTCGCGGATGAAGTGCAGGTCGGCTACGGCCGTCTGGGCGAATGGTTTTGGGGCTTCGACCAGCAGGGTGTGGTCCCCGACATCGTGTCGATGGCCAAATCGGTCGGCAACGGCTACCCCCTGGGGGCGGTGGTCACCAGCCGAGCGATCGCCGACGCCTTCCGCAGCCAGGGCTACTTCTTCTCCTCCACCGGCGGCAGTCCACTGTCATGCGCGATCGGCATGACGGTGCTCGACGTGCTGAACGACGAAGACCTGCAGGGCAACGCGTCCCGCGTCGGCGCGCATCTGAAGTCGCGACTGGAGGAACTGGCCAGGCGGCATCCGATCATCGGCACCGTTCACGGTGTCGGCCTGTACCTGGGTGTCGAGATGATCCGCGATCCCGACACTCTCGAGCCAGCCACCGAGGAAACGGCCCTCATCTGTGACCGGATGCTCGAACTCGGAGTGATCATCCAGCCGACCGGCGACCACCAGAACATCCTGAAAACCAAGCCGCCATTGTGCATCGACATCGAAGCGGCCGATTTCTACGCCGACACCCTGGAGCGGGTACTTACCGAAGGCTGGTGAGCGAGGCTGTCCGACATGCCCCGAAGTTGCCGACGAGAGGTAACCGAGAGCTTGACGAACACTTTCCGCAGGTGCCACTCGACGGTGTGGGTGCTGATGAACAGCTGCTCTCCGATCGCAGCGTTGGTCAGTCCGGCTGCTGCGAGCCGCGCGATCTGTGCCTCCTGAGCCGTCAGAACATCGCCGCCGGCAACCGGCTGTCGGCCCGCCCGCTCCCCCTTCGCGATCAACTCGCGCCCGGCACGATCGGCGAAAGCCCGGGCACCAAAGGCACAGAACATGTCGTGCGCGATGGTGAGCTGCTCCTTGGCCGCCGACCGGCGCTTCCGACGGCGCAGCCATTCCCCGTAGCGCAGATGGGCCCGGGCCAGGTGGACCCTGATGCGGGTACGTCCCAACCGGTCGATCGCCTCACGGTAGTGAGCCTCGGCGTCTCCATCGCCGGCCACCAGAGCCCGTGCGCTCGCCAAAGTCCCTAGGGCCCAATCCGTGTCGCGAACCGATATACGCTCGGTGAGGCGCCCGCAGGCCTCCTGCGCAGCGTCGATGTTGCCGATGCGGGTCGCCGCCTCGATCAGTTCGACCAGATACCATCCGTACAGTCCGAGGTCCTCATACTCGGCAGCCTGCCGGGCCGCGGCGAACGCCTCCTCATAGCGGCCCAGACCATTGCAGAGCACGGCGGTCGCATATCGGGCCAGACCCAGCACCCGGCCTTCCCCAGAGGCAGATGCCGTCTCGGCACCAGCCTTGAGCGCATCGAGATGGTCCGGATCACCCTTCCACGCATCCAGCGCAAGAGAGTGATAGCGCAGCGGTGAGTAGTAGCGGGTCGACAGGGAGGTCGAATCAGCCTCCGTCAGAAGGTCTTCGGCGGCAACGAGCTCGCCGGCCAACATGTGCACGACGGCCCGGTAGGCCAGGGTCTCCGGAAGCAGTGCCAACGTGTCGGACGCCCGGACTCGTCGCACTGCCGCCGTGGAGAGCCGGTGCACCAACCCGTCATCCCATAGTTCATAGGCCGTGGACTGCTGGATGATAAGCAGCGCGGGCACCATCCACCGCGACGCCTGGGAATCGGCATCACGACGATGCGCACCCAGCTCCTCCACCGCCGCCGGCAATCCCTCCCCGGCATACGGAACACCGATGATCTGAGCCGTCATGCCCCGCAACACGGTGCCCACCGGCCCAGAACCGGTGGATAGGCTTTCGATACCGCACCGCGCGGTCTCGGCCGTCCGCGCCACGTCCGGGATATCTCCGAGCCGGCCTGCGTACATCGCCGCAGCGAGAGCTTCAAGATGCGTCTCAAGGCTCACCTCAGCGTCGAAGTGCTCGAATTCGACTGCAGCATCACTCATCCGGGATGCGATCTCACTCAACGAAGCCGCCCTGCCGTCGCCGCTGCGCCGCTTGGCGAACTCCATCTGCGCGGACAACCGCGCGGCTCGCGCCCGCTGCAGGCCGGTCATCGGTGCGAGGCCCGCCATGGCGAGCAACTCGTCGGCATCGGAAAAGGCGCCGGCATCGAGCTTGGCCCGCGCTGCGGCCAGCGCGCGGTCACAGCGAAGTTCCGGAACCGATGTCAGGACCGCGGCCCGCTCGAGAAATGTTGCGGCAACCGCCACACCGTTCCTCGCGTCCGCATGACCGGCAGCGACTTCCAGTTGCGCGGCCACCTCATCGTCGGGCCACGTCGCGGCGTTGGCGATATGCCAGATCCGGCGGTCCGGATCGATCTCGACATCGGTGACTTCGGCCAGTACACGGTGCATCTCGCGGCGTACGGACGGGGCGGCAGCGTGGTAAGCGGCCGACCGCGCGAGTGGGTGCAGAAACCGCACATCGGAGTCTATTTCGACCACTCGGGCGGCTACCGCCGGCGCCAGCACGTCGGCAGTGATCCCCAGGCTGTCCGCGACGCGACCCAACACAGCGGCATCGCCGACCGGCTCGGCCGCAGCGGCGAGGAGCAGCTGCCGAGTCGATCCGGGCAGCGCGCGGATCAACTCTACATAGTCGAGTTCGATTCTTTTGGCCCCCGAAGGGGTGTCGCCGCGGCGCAGCGCCCCGGCAAGTTCTGCGGCGGCACGATCACGCGGAAGTGAAACCAAAGCAAGCGGATTACCGTGGGTCTCGGCGATGATCCGATCGCTGACGCGCGGGTCGAGACGGGTCATCATCACCGTGCCCAGCAGGACTCGCGCGTGCTCATCCGACAACGGGCCGATCATCCGTTCGGGCAATCCGCTCAACACGTCTGCCCCGAGGTCACGAGTCGCGAACACCAACCCGGCCCGTTCGGTGGTCAATCGCCTCGCCACAGCAGCCAGAACCGCCAGCGTCACGGGGTCCAGCCAATGTGCGTCATCGACGACCCAGACCAGCGGCTCATCGCGGCAGGCAGCGGTCAGCAAATTCAAAACGGCTGAGTGCACCAATTTTTCGGTCGGCGGCGCACCGGATCCCAGTCCCAGAATCACCACCAGTGCGTCGCGTTGGGCAGTCGGCAGTTCGGCGAGGTGGCCGAGCAGCGGTCGGCACAACTGCTGTAGGCCGGCGAAGTCGAGATCCATGTCGAATGGCACTCCGGTCACCCGTACCGATCGGTAGTGCCCGACCCGCTCGAGAAGATGGTTCAGCAACTCGGTCTTCCCGACACCGACCTCCCCGCGCAGCACCAGAACCCTGCCCCCGCTCCGCACTCCCGTGACCAGATCCTCCAGAACCCGGCATTCGGTATCGCGTCCGATCAGCACGCGCGCACCGGCATCGTGAAAAGATTTCCGCCACATACACATATCGACCGCACGGCAGCCGATTCTGTGACAGCCTCTAGTTCCCCAGCTTCGACGCGATATGCCGACGGGAACGGATACCCAACTTGCCGAACACTTTTCGCAGGTGCCACTCGACGGTGTGAGCGCTGATGAACAGTTGCGCGCCGATCTCCGAATTGGTCAGTCCGTCGGCGGCGAGCCGGGCGATCTGCATCTCCTGCGCGGTGAGCGACGCGGCGTCGACCGCCCGCCGGCCCGTTGCCCTGGCCGACGTCGCTGCCCCTGCGGCGGCGAGTTCTCGGCGGGCCCGCTCAGCGAACCCGTCGGCGCCCAAGTCGCTCAGCAGGGCGTATGCCTGGCGGAGGCGTTGCCGGGCTTCGCCCCGTCGCTGTTGGCTCCGCAGCCACTCGCCGTACACCAAATAGGCTCGTGCGGTGAGCATTCGGACGTCCGCACGCTCAAGAAACTCGATCGCCTCCCGATAGCGTTGTTCGGCGACGGGACCGTCAGCCACCAGCGCGCCGACGTAGGCCGCCGTGCCGCGCACCCAGTCGGTCCCGCTCACCGCAGCCATGTTCTCGATATGTCGCACCGCCTCGGTCGCCTCGGCCGGCACCCCCGATCGTGCTGCCGCCTCGACCAATTCGACCATCGACCATGTCGACAGTCCAAGCTCCCGTGGATATGCCGATCCACGCCGAGCAGCCAGGAGCGCCTCGTCATACCGGCCGAGTCCGTTGTACAGTACCGCGGCCGCCCACTCCGTCGCCGTCAGTGCCTTGCCCTCGCCGCGCAACAACGGGTCGGAGGTGATCAGATCGATCGCTTGCATCGTGCGCGTCTCGTCGCCTCGCCACGGTTCGACGACCATGGCGCCGTAGTGCGCGAAGAAACTGCTTCCGGTGACCTCCCCCAACGTTGCGGCCTGAGCGACCAGCGCGTCGGACGCGGCCAGGTCGCCCGCATAAACGCGGTTCGACAACCGCAGCAGCAGCGCCGACGGCAGGACGGCAAGTGCGCCGGCGTCCACAGCAAGCTCGACCAACCTGGCCGACAGCGTGGACCAGGCGTCGAATTCCCAAGTGTTGTGCGCCAATCGGCACGCCAAGGGCAGCCAGCCCAACCCATCCGCTGGGGAGAACCCCCCTGTTCGATAGGCCGCGAGGGCACGGTGAACCAGCGGCGCCCCCTGCGCGTAACCCGCAACCGTGATCCGGGAAACGCCTTCCAGGAGCAGATCTGAGCAAGCCGGGTCCGCGGGCCGCCGCATCGCGAGGATCGCAGCCGCCACCTGCTCCACCCCGACCTCGTCAGGCAATCTGCCGGCGGTGAGGGCGGCGTAGAGGGCATCACGGTAGGTCTCGGTTGCCAACGCCGGGTCAAGTGGCTCAAGCTGTTTGGCCGCGCCGAGGAGTGAGGGCAGACCCGCGCTCGCGCTCCGGAACGAGAAGAGACTTCGCCCACGCACGAGTTCGGCGAGGGCATGCTCACGCTTGGTCAACGGCAGCGCCGCGAGGTCGTCGAGAAGTTCGAGAGCCTCACCGAACTCGCCTGCCTCGCTCTTGGCCTGCGCTGCGGCCAGCGACCGGGAGCCACGACGACGCGGATCAGGCGTGAGTTCGGCGGAACGGTCGAGAAATGCGGCCGCCGCGGCAGCACCACCGCGTGCGCGGGCGCGGGCAGCCGCCAGCTCGAGGCCTGCGGCCACACCTTCATCGGGCTGACGTGCCGCACTTGCCAAGTGCCACACACGTCGATCGGGGTCGTGTTCGGGGTCCGTCGCCTCAGCCAACGCCCGGTGCACCTGCCGGCGCTGCAGTGTCGTCGCCGATTTGTATACCGCCGAGCGCACCAGCGGATGCCGGAACCGGACCATCGTGCCGATGGTGAGTAGCTCGCCCGCCTGAGCTTCGGAGCCGGCGGCGACGGTGTCGATGTTCAACTCCACGGCCGCGCGGCGCAACAACGCAGCATCTCCCACCGGATCAGCCGCGGCGAGCAGCACCAGAAGCTGGGCCCCCGGTGACAACGAACGAAGGCGACGCAAGAAACCCTTCTCGATCTGGCCGGCCAGCGGTTGGTCGTCGATCCGGTCGGTCCACACGGCCACCTGCGCAGCCGTCACCTCACGTGGAAGTTCCAGGAGCGCAAGTGGATTCCCCCGAGATTCGGCCAGAATACGATCGAGCACCCGGTCGTCGACGCGGCCCGGGCAGCCCCGTGCCAGCAGAGTCCGGGCGTCGTGACCGCCCAGGCCCTCGATCCGCAGCGCAGGTAGATCCGCCAGGGCATCGCCCACTACGGGCTCGCGTACTGCGAAGAGCAGCACCACCCGCTCGGCCAGCAGCCGGCGACCGACAAACGACAAGGTCTGAGCGGAAATCCGGTCCAACCATTGCGCATCGTCGATCAAACACACCACGGGCTGCCGCGCCGCCGCTTCCGCCAACAGGCTCAGGACTGCCAGTCCGACGAGGAACCGGTCCGCGGGAGTGCCCGCGCTGAGCCCGAACGCCGTTTCGAGCGCCGACCGCTGTGGGACGGGTAGCCGGTCGAAATGTTTCCGGAAGGGCTCGCACAGCCGGTTCAACCCGCCGAAAGCCAGCTCTGCCTCCGCCTCGATCCCCGCGACGCGCACCACCTGGCATGCGGGCGCGTGGTCGCCCACGTAGTCGAGCAACGCGGTCTTGCCGATGCCGGCTTCTCCCCGCAGGACCAGTGCTGCACTGCGACCGCCCGCCACCGCCGTGACCATGTCGTCGAGGGCCGTGCGCTCCCATCGCCGGCCGACAAGCCGTCCCCGCGTTCCGTCGAGTCGCGCCATCTCCTCGACACGAGGCGTCTCGACGGTCCAGGCCAACCGGCCTGAGGTATCGGGACTCATGCGGCTCGGGAGGCGGCGTAGCCGCCGGCGAGGATGTGCTCCAGATCCCGCCGATCACCGGTGCGCGCGGCCTGCAGGAACGCGGTGGCAAGACGGCGGTGCGCGGCAATCCGGACTGCTGAGACGCGCTCACCGGTGTCGAGGCGGGTCTGGGCCCGGCGAACCAGTTGCCGCGCGTTGGCGACACTGGTCCGCAGCAACGCGGCGATGTCCACATACGCATAGTCGAACCCTCTGCGCAGCACGTAGGCGCCCAGCTCCCCTGGCGTCAACCTGGCCATCAGCAGCGCCAGCAGCTCCTCGACCAGAGCGGTCTGTTCGGTCCGCGACACGGGCTCGTCGTCGCCGGCGTCGACCAGGTAGTCCAATGGCGACGCGGTCGGTGCTTCGTAGCGGTGCCGGGCCGACTGGATGACGTTGATCGCGAGGTTCGTCGTGGTGGTGGTCAGAAATGCGGCCGGGTTCTCTACGATCGCGCGGTCCGTGCGCTGCCACCGCAGCCAGGCCTCCTGGACCAGGTCTTCGGCGCCACAGGTCTCTCCGGTAACTCCGTAGGCGATACCGAACAGCCGCGTGCGATGGGTGAGAAAGATGTCGAGAGCCAGGCCCAGTTCATCCGGTGTCGACATACCTCCACCCTGGATGCCACGGGGCCTCCGTCGCGCCACGGAACTGCGTGGTCGAGTCCGTGGGCTGTGCACCACGGGACTACGCGGGCCGGCTACGTAGCGGGGCTAGCCCGAAGGTGCCAGGGCACCCGGCAGCTCGCGGCGGGAGCTGATGCCGAGCTTCGTGTACACCTTGCGCAGGTGCCATTCCACGGTGTGTGGGCTGAGGAAGAGCTCCGCGCCGATCTTCGGGTTGGTCATTCCGGCGGCGGCCAACGCGGCGATCTGCGCCTCCTGCGGGGTCAGGCTGGTCGTCGGCCCGGCTTCCCGGCTTCGCACGTGCTCACCGGTGGCCAGCAGTTCGCGCCGCGCCCGTTCGGCGAACGCCGTGGCTCCCATGCCATCGAACATCTGGTGTGCGGTGCGGAGGTGTTCCCGCGCCAGTGCCCGCCGACGGTTCCGGCGCAACCACTCGCCGTAGAGCAGGTGGGTGCGTGCCACCTCGACGACCACGCGGTCGCGGGCAAGTTCCTCGATGGCCGTGCGGTACAGCGCGTCCGCCTCGTCATCGTCGGCGAGCAGGGCTCGGCTGCGCGCGCTGACGCCACGTGCCCAGCCGGAACCGGCCGCGCGCGTCAGTTCAACCAGACGATCGAGCGATGTCTGGGCCGCCCCGAGCTCGCCACACCGCACCGCGGCCTCGACATGCTCGACCAACGACAGCCCGGTGAAGTTGTAGCCGTCGTGCTCGATGCCCGCCCGGGCCACCGCGAGTGCCTCGTCGTACCGCGCCAGGCCGTTGTACAGCACTCCCTGGACATAGCCGGTGACCCCCAGGAGCGAGACCTCGCCGTGTTGGGCAGCACGGGCTTTGGCCTCCGCGATCGGGCCGGCAGCGGCATCCTCCTCACCGCGCCACGCGGCCAGCACCAGCGAGGCGTAGGCGTGTGGGGTTTGTCCGGTCGCGGTGGAGATCGCGTCGGCCTCGTCGATCATGCGGGCGGCCGTGGCGAAGTCGCCATGGTGGATGTAGACGCCACCCAGGTAGATCAGCGCCGGCGGCAACGCCCCGAGCGCACCGATGTCACGGGCGAGCCTCACCGCCCGGGTGGCGAAGGTGTCCCACGCGGGCAGATCCCACCCGTAGTGGATGAACGATTCCAGCGCGACCGGCACGAGCAGCAGCCATCGCATCGTCGCCTCACGGCTGTGCAGGTCCTCCTGCGCGAACGGTTCGAAGGCCCGGCGCAATGCCGGCACACCGGTCTCATAGCCGTCGGCCAGCAGGGTGGCGACGCCGTCCAACAGCAGGTCGGCGGCCTCGGAGTTCGACGGCGGAGCGCCGGAAGCCCGGGCGGCGACCGCCGCGGCCTTGGCGCCGGCGGCTCCGTGGACCCGGCCGGCGAAGACTGTCGCGCTGATCGCCTCCAGATAGGTCTCGCGGGCCAGTGGCGACCCGGCGGCCGCGAATTGCGCGGCGGCGTCGAGCAGCAATGGAGCCGCTTCGTCACTGCGACTGCGGCCGAACAGGATTCGGGCCCGCAGACGTGCCAGCCGGGCCTGGTCCAACGGGTCGAGCGGGCACAAGCTGGCCAGGGTGGCCAACTCGGTCGCGCGATCCGGGGAGGCGGCCGAGAAATGTGCTTCGGCCGCCGCGAGCGCCCGCCGCCCGCGCTGCCAGAGGTCCGGGGTCAGCTCGGTGGCGCGCTCCAGCAGGACCGCCTCGGCCGCCATCCCACCGCGCTGCCGCGCCCGGCCCGCCGCGTGGTCCAAGCCCGCCGCGACCTCCTCGTCGGGCCCATCGGCGGCCTCCGCCGCGTGCCAGGCGCAGCGGTCCGGATCGAGAACCGGGTCGGTGACGGCCGCCAGGGCCCGGTGGACTGCCCGGCGCTCCTCGGGATCGGCCTGCCGGTACACCGCCGAGCGCACCAGCGGGTGGCGGAACCGGACGGACTCGCCGAATTCGATCAGACCGGCCGCCTTGGCGGGCGCGGCATCGGGCGCGATGTCCATCGCCTCGGCCGCGCGCACCAACAGCCGGGCCTCCCCGATCGGCTCCGCCGCCGCGATCAAAAGCAGCGTTCGGGTCGGCGCCGGCAGCATCTGGATCCGGTCGGCGAAGCCCTGTTCTATGCGACTCGACACCGATTCGCGGGCCGTCGCAGTCCCCGCCTCCACGCCGTAGGCGAGCTCAGCGGCGCTGCTGCCGCGGTAGAGCTCCAGCAGCGCGAGCGGATTGCCGGAGGTCTCGGCGACCAGCCGATCGCGTACGCGCTCCTCGAGCCGCCCCTCCACCGCGGCCTCCAGCAGTTCACCGGCCGCTGCCGGCTCGAGACCTCCCAGCCGCAGTTCAGGCAGGTTCTTGAGGACCGCCTGGCCCTCTGGATCGCGCACGGAGTAGACCATCGCGACGGCCTCGGCCAACAGCCGGCGCGCCACGAACTCCAACGTCAGCACGGACACCTGATCCAGCCACTGGGCGTCGTCGACGATGACCAGTACGGGCTTTGTCTCTGAGGCCCGGGTGAGCAGGGTCAGAACCGCCAGGCCGACCAGGAACCGATCCGGCGGATCACCGGCGGCCAACCCGAAGGCGACCCGCAGCGCATCCCGCTGCGGCTCGGGCAGCGCATCGACCGTGCCGAGGAACGGTGCGCACAGTTGGTGCAGGCCGGCATAGGCGAGTTCCATGTCCGCCTCGATCCCGCGGGCGGTGGTCACGGTCATCCCCGAGGCCTGGGCCGCCACGAACTCCAACAACACCGATTTCCCGATGCCGGCCTCGCCCCGGATCACCGCTACCGCCGATTCACCCCGGCGCAGCCCGCTGAGCAGGTCGGTCAACTGCGTGCACTCGCGTTGCCTGCCAACCAGGTTGGGCAACGGGCTGGCACTCATGCGTACGGCTCCTGGCAGGGCTGGGCGGCACGGATGTGCACGGCTGGCGAGAAATCTACCGGGATTGTCACAAACCGTGACGCCGCCCGGTCGGTACTTGTAACCAGTCGTCTGCCCCAGGAGATTCCATGTCACCCCGCGAACATCAGCTCGCCACGTCTGTCCTGGTGGTGGGGGTCGGGGGTGCCGGGTTGCGAGTGGCCATCGAACTCGCCGAGGCCGGCGTGGCGGTCACGGCAGTGGGCAAGCACACACCGGATGACGATCACACCGGTCTGACCCTCAGCGGGATCAACGCGGCGCTGGACACCGGCAACGGCTGGGAACAGCACGCGGCCGACACCCTGCTGGAAAGCCGCCTGCTGGCCGATCCACGCACCGTGCAGCGGGTCGCCCAGGGCGCCGCCCAAGGCATCCACGACCTGGAGCGCTTCGGCATGCGCTTCGAGCGTCACGACGCAGGACGGGCCACCGGGACCCATCCGTACCGGCGCAAGGCCGACGCCGGCGAAGTGCAACGCGTCCTGCGTGAACACGCGGTCCGGCTCGGGATCCCGATCCTCCCGACGGTTTATGTGACTCAGATCCTGGTGAACGACGGAGCGGTCTTCGGCGCCTACGGCTTCGATCTCGTCGACGGCGCACGGTATCTCGTGCATGCCGACGCGGTGGTCCTGGCGACAGGTGGCCACACCCGGATCTGGCGCCGGACATCGGCCCGCCGGGACGAGAACACCGGCGACTCGTTCCGCCTCGCCGCCGAGGCGGGCGCCGGATTGCGAGACGCCGAACTGGTGCAGTTCCGGCCATTCGGCTTACTCGGTCCCGAAAACGCGGCAGGGACACTGATCAGCGATTCGGTGTGCGAAGAGGGCGGTTTACTACTGAACACCGTCGGCGAACGGTTCATGACCCGATACGACCCCGAACGCATGGAGCGCACCAGTCGGGACCGGGCCGCGATGGCGTCCTACGCCGAGATCACGGCGGGGCGCGGTACCCGGACCGGCGGGGTCTGGCTGGACCTGTCGCATCTGCCTGCCGAGAAGGTCATGACCCGACTGCCGCAGGTGTACCAGACTGTGTTGGAGCTCCAGGGGCGCGACGTCACCCGGGACCCGATCGAGGTGGCCCCGACCGCGCACTACTCGTTGGGCGGGGTCGCGGTCCGGCCCCAGGACCACGGCACCGAGGTCGACGGGCTGTTCGTCACCGGCGAAGCCACCACCGGATTGCACGGCGCGGGCCTGCTGGACGGAAACTCCTTGATCGCGGTGATGGTCTACGGCCGGCTGACCGGGCAAGCCGCAGCCGACTACTCGGCGCGGCTCACCGCCCAGCGTCGCTCACTGGCGGCGGTCCGTGAAGCTGAGGCGCAAGTCGACCGACTGCTGGCCGCCGATGGCGGTGAGAACATCCGCGGGTTGCAGCGTGCGGTGCGCAACCTGATGACCGAGCACGCCGGAGTGGTCCGAGACGAGACCGGCCTGCTCTCCGGATTGGCAGCGCTCGGGGAGATCGAGGCGCGCATCGCCGGCGTGGGTGTGCACACCGACATCAGCGGCTTCGCGGACCTGGCGCACGCCTTCGACCTCCGGTCCGCAGTGCTTTCCGCCCGCGCCACGCTCGAGTGTGCGCTGGAACGACGTGAGACCCGGGGCTGCCACATCCGTTCCGACTACCCCGATCTCGACCCGGCGCTGCGGGTGAACCTGGTGTGGTCACCGCACCACGGCGTGCGCCGCGAGCCGGTCGCACCGATACCCACCGACATTGCCGAGTTGATGCAGTAGGAGTCAGCGCTTCGCTTCGCCGTGCTCGGCCTCGGCCAACCGCTGGTGGAGCCGCTCCCGGATGTCCTGCGGCGTGTAGGCCTTGCGACGGCGCTGATCCCGCGCCACCATGACCCCACCCGCCACGACGCCGGCGACACCGGCCATCCCGACCCACTTCCAGATGCTCCGCATGCTCAAAGTGTGCCTAAGCTGCGGTCGTGAAAGCGAATACGGTGTCACTGACCAAGGCACTGGAGGAGACCCGCACCGGCGATATCTGGCTGTTCCGCGGTGGGTCCGGGCCGGACCGGGCAATCCAGACCCTGACCAACAGCCCGGTCAACCACGTCGGGATGACCGTGGCGATCGACGACCTGCCGCCGCTGATCTGGCACGCCGAGCTCGGCGACAAGCTGCTCGACATGTGGACCGGCACCAACCATCGCGGAGTCCAACTCAACGATGCGCGCCAGGCCGTCGAACGCTGGGAGAATTCCTACGGGCAGCGCTGCTGGTTGCGTCAGCTCACCCCGTTCGCGTCCCGCGAGCAGGAGGATCAGCTCCTCAAAGTGATCGCCCGGATGAACGGCACCGCCTTCCCCACCACGGCACGGCTGACCGGGCGCTGGCTGCGTGGACGGGTACCGGTAGTCAGCGACTTCACCCGTGGAATTCCCTTCGTACACAGCAGGGTTCGCGAGTCGGCCGAGCGCAAGAAGGCCCGCACCCGCCAGGTTGGGTTGGAGACCGCCTACTGTGCAGAGACCGTGGCCATCACCTATGAGGAGATGGGCCTGCTCTCCACCGAAAAGCGCTACAACTGGTTCGATCCCGGCTCATTCTGGAGCGGCGACGAGTTGCCGCTGACCGCCGGCTACCGGTTGGGCGATGAGATTTCGGTGATCGCCGACTGAGGCGGATCATCTGGGCGTCACACTCCGAATTTGGCACGCGCCTCGTCGGTGACGGGAGTGAACAAATTGACGAGGTTTCCGTCGGGGTCCCGGAAAAGCAGCGCCCGGTTGCCCCACGGCATCGTGGTCGGCTCGGTGACAACGTCGGACAGGTGCGCTCGCAGCCGCTCGTACTCGGTATCCACGTCGTCGACGATGAACTCGACGATGGCGCTTCGATTCGCCGCCGGCTCGGCGGACCCGACGCCAAAGAGGGGCACCGTCTTATCGCTACCGATGGCCAGTGTGCCAACGGGCGTGGGAACCTCAGCGAACAGTTCGTTGGCCCAGACGGCCTCGGCTCCGGTGACTGTCTCGTAGAAAGCGACGAGACGCTTCACATCGGCAGTGATGATGCGGATCGATACAAGCTGCATGCCGCGCACGCTAGATGAGTGCACCGACATCCCCCAGGCCACGACCTTTGTAGCCTGGGGAGATGGGCGGGGCACTGGACGACGGACCGTTCTTTCACGGCACCAAGGCTGAACTGCGGGTGGGCGATCTCCTCACCGCCGGCTTCCGTTCCAACTACCGGCCCGAGGTCGTGATGAACCACATCTATTTCACCGCGTTGCGCGACGGCGCGGGGCTCGCCGCCGAACTCGCTGCCGGCGACGGAGTCCCGCGCGTCTATCTCGTGGAACCGACCGGGGATTTCGAGAACGACCCCAACGTCACCGACAAGAAATTCCCCGGCAATCCCACTCGGTCCTATCGCAGCGCGGCGCCGCTCCGGATCGTCGGTGAGGTGACAGATTGGACTCGACTGACACCCGAAGATCTCCAGATGTGGCGAGACCGGCTCGCCGCAATCCACGCCGACCACCGCGGCGAGATCATCAACTAGTTCGGACTACCTGTCACTCGATCGCCGCCCGGACGATCTCGGCGACACGCTGCTCGGTGACGTCGTCCAGGTCATCGAAGTACCAGGCAGCGGGAATCAATAGTCCGTCCCTGCCTCCCGCGGGGTTGAGCGTGGCTTTCTCGCTCACCCCAAGGCTCATCAGCTCGTCATTGCGGAAGAACACGAGGACGGGGCTGCTCGCAGACCTGGCATAACCGGGCATGCCGTACCAGATGCGGGGCTTGAGTTCGGGTGCGGCAGCGACGATCACGTCGTGCATCCGCTGCATGACGCCCCGCGCAGGCTCATCCATCCCCGCGATCTTGTCGAGGACCTGCTTGAGGTTCTTCTCGTCCTTGTTGGCCACTGTCATGTCCTTTCGTCAACCGGTATGGCCACCGGCGCAATGGAGTTGGCGCGCCGGAAGGCACCACACCCCATTCGGACATGTCCTGATCAGCTCAGGCCTCTCCGCAATGATTCAGGCGATCTTTCACCTGGAAGCGCAGAACGTGGCAGGCATCGCCGCCACGTCATTCACGCTAACACGGGGTCGCACGTCGAACTGAGGACTCATACCATCGAGACGATGGTCATCCGAAAGTCCACACCGACGCTGATCGCCCTATCGGGCCTCCCGGGAGTAGGCAAGACCACGCTCGCGCACCGTCTCAGCGCTGAGATTGCTGCCGTACATGTACGGATAGACACGATTGAGGCTGCGTTGACACGGCCGCGGGTATCGATCACGTAGTTCGGGCGATCATCTCCGATCTCGGATGACGGCGACACCGTGAGCGAAAGTGAAGAAGATGACGAGATTTCACGAAAATCTCGCACACTTCTTCACTTTCGGCGCCCGGCTGAGCCCTACATCAGTGCGCCAGTTGCGTCGACGGACCATGCGAATCCACGTCAGCGGCAGTGGATTTCCGGCATCATGACCGGATACCGCACGAATCGCGCTTCACTGAACGTCAGATCGCGCACGTGGTTGAAGTCCGACCAGAGCGCCCGTCCGCCTTTGGTCCATTGAGTGAGACGGACACGCCGGCGGACCGCGTCGAGTTCCTCGGCAGACGCCACGCGGCGAGGGCCAGCGGTTCCGTAGAGGCGGACGCCGATGGCTTTGCGAAACAGCCCGGCCAGCAAGGAGCGAAGCCAGAAGGCCAGGCCGTTGTCGACCGCCATCAGGCAGATGCGCGGGGTCCGATCGAGGTTCTCCGCAAGGCGTTCGGTGTACTGGTCGAAGTAGAAGCCGGTGCAGTCATCGCGCAGGAACACGGTGCCGATCGGGGTGACTGTCGGGCCGCCCTCTGCGTCGACCGACGCAATGGCGCAGGGACCGGTGGAGCGTTGCACGACATCACGGACCAGTTCCCATTGGCACGTAAGGCTTTCCGTCATTTGACTATGCCCTCGTCAGCGGAGTGATCGCGGCGACCTGGTCCCTCAGCGCGCGCCGCTCAGTCCGCAATTCGTAGTGCGACTGAAGGTTCATCCAGAACTCTTCGGAAGTTCCGAAGTATCGCGCGAGACGGATCGCCGTGTCGGCAGTAATACCGCGCTTACCGTGCACGATCTCGTTGATCCGACGCGGCGGAACCCCGATGGACACGGCCAGCTTGTTCTGCGTGATCCCGAAGCCCTCGATGAAGTCCTCCATCAGGATCTCCCCTGGATGGATCGGCTCGATCAGATCACTCTCAGTGGTAGTCGACGAGTTCGACATCCTCCGCACCTCCTTCTCTCCAGACGAAGCAGATACGCCATTGCGCGTTCACCCGGATGCTGTGCTGCCCACGACGGTCGCCGACGAGTCGCTCCAAGCGATTGCCCGGAGGGATTCGAAGATCCTCAACGACCTTCGCCGCATGGATCAGCTCCAGCTTCCTCAGTGCTGCGCGTTGGAGCGTCGGGTCCACGCCCTTGACGTACCGCTCGTGCCAGATCTGCTCGGTGTCCCTGTCACCAAACGATCTGATCACCAGAGCATTATATAACGCCTTACGTTATTGACGTTAAACGTTAAACCGGAACTCCACCACGTCCCCGTCGGCCATCACGTAGTCCTTGCCTTCCATGCGGACCTTGCCGGCGGCCTTGGCCGCGGCCATCGACCCGGCCTCGACGAGATCGTCGAACGAGACCACCTCGGCCTTGATGAAGCCCTTCTCGAAGTCGGTGTGGATAACGCCGGCCGCCTTGGGTGCGGTGTCGCCCTGGTGGATGGTCCAGGCGCGTGATTCCTTCGGCCCCGCCGTCAGATAGGTCTGCAGTCGCAGGGTGTGGAAACCGGCGCGGGCCAACGCGTCCAGGCCGCGCTCGGTCTGCCCGATCGACTCCAGCAGCTCTTGGGCGGACTCGTCGTCGAGCTCGATCAGCTCCGATTCGATCTTGGCGTCCAGGAACACCGCGTCGGCCGGGGCCACCAGTGCACGTAGCTCGGCCTGCTTCGCCTCATCGGTGAGCACCGACTCGTCGGCGTTGAACACATACAGGAACGGCTTGGTCGTCATCAGGTTCAGCTCGCGGAGGCTCGACCAGTCCTTGCCGGTCGAGAACAAAGTCTTGCCGTCGTCGAACACGGCCTGGGCGCCGACCGCGGCATCGAGCACCGGCTTACGTTCCTTGTTGTTGCGGGCTTCCTTCTCCAGCCGTGGCACCGCCTTCTCCAGCGTCTGCATGTCGGCCAGGATCAGCTCGGTCTCGATCACCTCGATGTCCGAGCGCGGATCCACGCGGCCGTCGACGTGGATCACGTCGTCGTCGGCGAACACCCTGACCACCTGACAGATGGCGTCGCATTCACGGATGTTGGCGAGGAACTTGTTGCCGAGGCCGGCGCCCTCGGATGCGCCTTTGACGATGCCGGCGATATCGACGAACGTCACCGGCGCCGGCACCGTCTTCTCCGAGCCGAAGATCTCGGCGAGCTTGTCGAGCCGGGGGTCGGGCAACGGCACCACGCCCTCATTGGGCTCGATGGTCGCAAACGGGTAGTTGGCCGCCAACACGTCGTTACGCGTCAGGGCATTGAACAGAGTCGACTTTCCGACGTTGGGCAAACCGACGATTCCCAGGTTCAGGCTCACAGAGAAGAGAGTCTAGGCCGGTGTGACCGGCACGCCAGCGCGAGCTGGCAGCACGCGGCCAGAGAGAGCCGGTACGGTCAACGTGTGTCAGGACAGCGCGCACAGTCGGCAGTGCCGGCTGACCATCGCTCTGTACACCCGCGATTCGCCGGTGTGCCGTGGTGGGGAGCTGTCCTTTTGGCGATCACGGCTACCGCGATCGGCTTTGCTTTCGACGCCGGTTCGGGTGATCGAGAGCTCAGTTCGGTGTTCGCGATCTGCTATTCCCTCGGTTGCATCCTGGCTGTTCTGGCCGTTCAACAGGCCGGGCTGTTCACCGCGGTGATCCAGCCCCCGTTGATCCTGTTCGTCGCGGTACCCGGGTCGTATTTCCTGTTCCACGGGGGCGAGCTGCAGGGTGCGAAAGACCTGGCCATCAATTGTGGATATCCCCTGATCGAGCGCTTCCCGCTGATGCTGTTCCTCTCGGCCACGGTGCTGCTGATCGGCCTGGGCCGGTGGTACGTCAGCCTGACATCGCGCACGGCGGAAACCGACGACGCGTCCGGGACGGCCACGGGGGCCGAAACGGCCAAGGCGACGGCTGTTGCGGGAATTGTGTCATCTGTCACAGAGAAACTTTCCGGGCTGGTGCTCCGCAAACCGGCCACGGCGTCGATGCGCCGCGGCCGGACCGCCGAGCACGATCCCGCCGCGGAAGCCCCGCCGCGCCGTCGCCCCTCCGAACGGCCGCCACGGCGACGTCCGGCCGGCGCAGAACCCGGCACCGCCGCAGCAGCGGCGGCCGGAGCAGCTGCCGGGCGGCCCCGGGGCGAGCGCAGACCGACCAAGCGCACCGCTCCGCCTCGGCCCCGTCCGAGCCGTGCGGCCGCCGGTGATCCCGGCAGCGAACTGGACGGCGCGATTCCCGAGCGACCACGGCGGCCCAGGCCCCCGCGCTCGGCCGAGCCCGGCGCCGGCGAGCCGCGCCGGCGGGTACGCACCCAGCCCCGCGAACCGCGCAAGCAACCTCCGCCCGAGCGACGTGAGGCCGGCGCGTTCGAAACCCCACGTGAGCGCCCGCAGCGCCAGCGTCGTCGATTCGACGACTATCAGCCGTTCGAGGAATCGTTCGATCCGCCCACCGGTTCCGGCCGGTCGACGCACCATCCGGTGTCGCGGGTGCGGTACCGCGGTTCTGACGACGAGGATCACCGAGTGGAGCACCGGACGCGACCGCGGTCAGCGGCCCGGGGACGGCACTCCTGGGAGTACGACGACTGAGGCCGTACGACGATTGAAGCCGGGCCGCAGCCCGGCTTCAATCAACGCGTCAACGCGGGATCAGGCGCGCGGCGGACGGATCTCTCGCGGCAGCGCGAACACCAATGTCTCGTTGGCGGTGGTCACCGGCTGCACTGTCCCGTAGCCGTAGTCGGCAAGTCGTTCGAGCACACCGCGCACCAGCACCTCGGGCACCGATGCCCCGGAGGTGACGCCCACCGTGGTGACGCCCTCCAGCCAGCCTGGATCGATGTCCTCGGCGTAGTCGACCAGGTGGGCAGCGTCGGATCCCGCACCGAGCGCCACCTCGACCAGCCGAACCGAGTTGGATGAGTTCTTCGAGCCGACCACGATCACCAGCTCACATTCGGGTGCCATCGCCTTGACCGCGACTTGGCGGTTCTGGGTGGCGTAGCAGATGTCGTCACTCGGCGGATCCTGCAGCGTCGGGAACTTCTCGCGCAGCCGCCGCACGGTCTCCATGGTTTCGTCGACACTCAGCGTGGTCTGCGACAGCCAGATCACCTTGTTCTCGTCGCGCACGGTGACGTTGTCGACCGCGTCCGGGTTGTCGACCACCTGGACGTGGTCAGGCGCCTCGCCGGCGGTGCCGACGACCTCCTCGTGCCCGGTGTGGCCGACCAGCAGGATGTCGTAGTCGTCGCGGGCGAACCGCTTGGCCTCGTTGTGGACCTTGGTGACCAGCGGGCAGGTGGCGTCGATCGTCCTCAGATTGCGTGCGGCGGCCTCGACGTGAACCGTCGGTGCGACGCCGTGCGCCGAGAACACCACGATGGCCCCTTCGGGCACCTCGCTGGTCTCTTCGACGAAGACGGCGCCGGCCTTGGCGAGCGTTTCGACGACGTGCACGTTGTGCACGATCTCGTGGCGCACATAGACCGGGGCGCCGTGCTTCTCGAGTGCGCGTTCCACGGTCTCGACAGCGCGGTCCACACCGGCGCAGTATCCGCGTGGCTCGGCCAGCAGGACCCGTTTGCCGGAGGCTTGCGAACCGCCGCCTGACCTCACCGAGCTGGTGGCACCCGGGATACCCATGTTGATTGTCGGCGGCATGTCTCCAGCGTACGGGGCGACAACGCAACGGAGCCAGCCGTGGCTGTGGCTAGTCTGGTGCTCATGGGAACTGCACCGTACGGGGTCCGGCTGCTGGTGGGCGCGGCGGCGACCGCGATCGAGGAAACCCGCAAGCTGCCCCAAACCATCCTGACCTATCCCATGACGGTGGCCAGCCAAGCGGCAAACCTCGTCATGCACGTCCAGCAGAACCTTGCCGAGTTGGTGGTCAAGGGCGACGAAACGCTCGAGCAGCTGTTTCCGCCCAAGGACGAGCAGCCCGAGTGGGCCACCTTCGACGAGGATCTCGACTCCGACCTCAACGGCGAGACGGCCGGGGAAACTCCGTCCACCGACGGCGACCGGCGCACCGAGGGACGGTTCGCGCTGTACAGCACCGGGGAGCCCGAGTCGGCCGGTTCGACCAACGGCAAGGCCGCACGTGGCTCCGGCTCGGGAGGGACGCCAGACATCGCTGGTGACCTCGGGTACGACGCGCTGACGCTGGCTCAGCTGCGCGCCCGGCTGGCGTCGCTGCGGGTGGCCGACCTTGAGGCACTGCTGGCCTACGAGGAGAACGGCCGGGCCCGGGCACCGTTCGTCACGTTGCTCGCCAACAGGATCACGCGCGCGACCGCGAAGTGACCGAACCGGGCCAGTCGCCGGAGAACCCCTGGCCGGTCCGCGCTGTGGCGACCCGCGTCGCCAAGTGGATCGACCGGCTCGGCACCGTGTGGGTCGAGGGCCAGCTGACCGAGCTCAAGATCCGCCCTGATTCCAAAACCGTCTTCATGGTGCTGCGGGATCCGGCGGCCGATATGTCCCTGACGCTGACCTGCCCGCGCGATCTCGTGCGCAACGCCCCGGTCAAGCTGTCCGAGGGCGCCCAGGTGATCATCTGTGGCAAGCCCAATTTCTACACGGGCCGCGGCACATTCTCGTTGCGGGTCAGTGAGATTCGCGCGGTCGGCATCGGTGAGCTGCTGGCCCGGATCGAGCGGCTGCGCCGGCTGCTGGAGGCCGAAGGACTATTCGACCCGCGCCTCAAACGGCCGATCCCGTTCCTGCCCAACACCATCGGCCTGATCACCGGCCGCGCCTCGGCCGCCGAACGGGACGTGACGACGGTCGCCACCACCCGCTGGCCCGCGGTGCGCTTCGCGATCCGCAACACGATCGTTCAGGGTCCCAACGCAGTGCCGCAGCTCGTAGAAGCTCTAGGGGCGCTTGACGCCATGCCCGACGTCGACGTCATCGTCCTGGCCCGCGGCGGCGGCAGCGTCGAGGACCTGCTGCCGTTCTCCGACGAGACGCTGTGCCGGGCCATCGTCGCCTGCCGCACTCCGGTGGTCAGTGCGATCGGCCACGAACCCGACACTCCCCTGTCCGATCTCGTCGCCGACCTGCGCGCGGCCACCCCGACCGACGCGGCCAAGCGGATCGTTCCCGACGCGGTTGCCGAACAGGCTCTGATCACCGATCTGCACCGGCGCAGCGCACGCGCGCTGCGCAACTGGGTGCACCGCGAGCAGCACCACCTGGAGCAGGTACGCAGCCGCCCGGTACTCGCGCAACCCCTGGCGGCGCTCACCGCACGCGCCGACGAGATCACGCGGGCCAGGACCACCGCCCAACGTGACATCACGCGACTGATCGCCGCGGAAGCCGACACCGTCGGCCACCTGTCGGCGCGGCTGACCGCGCTCGGCCCGGCGGCCACCCTGGCCCGCGGCTATGCGGTGGTCCAGGCGGTCCCGGCGTCAGGGGCGCCAACAGTTCTGCGTACGGTGGCCGACGCACCGAACGGCACCCGATTGCGGGTCCGGGTGTCCGACGGGGTGATCTCGGCTGTCAGCGACGGCAGCGAATAGGGGGATGTGAGTATGAAGCCTATTAGTGAACTGGGCTACGAAGAGGCCCGCGACGAACTGATCGCCGTAGTGCAGCAGTTGGAGCAGGGCGGGCTGGACCTCGATGCTTCGCTAACCCTCTGGGAGCGAGGCGAGAAGCTGGCACAACGATGCGAAGAGCACTTAGCCGGAGCACGGCAGCGGGTCGAGCAGGCACTGGCTGCGCGCGAGCCCGAAGAAGATTGATCCAGCAACTATTTTTCTCGATCACGCTCGAAACTGGAACCTGTTTCAGTTAAGCTGCCCGTCATGGGTGACCCATCTCTGACCACTGAACTCGGCCGCGTCCTGGTTACCGGCGGCTCCGGCTTCGTCGGCGCCAACCTGGTGACCGAACTGCTCGACCGCGGATACACGGTGCGCTCCTTCGACCGCGCGCCGTCACCACTGGGCGACCATGCCGGCCTTGAGGTCATCGAGGGCGACATCTGCGACAAGCAGACCGTGGCCACAGCCGTCAAGGACATCGACACGATCATCCACACCGCGGCCATCATCGACCTGATGGGCGGCGCCTCGGTCACCGAGGAGTACCGGCAGCGCAGCTTCGCCGTCAACGTCGAGGGCACCAAGAACCTCGTGCACGCGGCGCAGGAAGCGGGCGTCAAGCGTTTCGTCTACACCGCATCCAACAGCGTGGTGATGGGCGGGCAGGACATCGTCAACGGCGATGAGACCATGCCGTACACCGCCCGGTTCAACGACCTGTACACCGAGACCAAGGTCGTTGCCGAGAAGTTCGTGCTCGGCGAGAACGGCAAGCACGACATGCTCACGTGCGCGATCCGGCCCAGCGGTATCTGGGGCCGCGGCGATCAGACCATGTTCCGGAAGGTGTTCGAGAATGTGCTCGCCGGGCACGTCAAGGTGCTTGTCGGCAACAAGAACATCAAGCTGGACAACTCTTACGTGCACAACCTGATCCACGGTTTCATCCTGGCCGGCCAGCATCTGGTCCCCGGTGGCACCGCACCCGGCCAGGCCTACTTCATCAACGATGGCGAGCCCGTCAACATGTTCGAGTTCGCCCGGCCGGTGCTCGCCGCGTGCGGGCGTCCGCTGCCCACCTTCCGGGTGTCAGGGCGTCTGGTGCACAAGGCGATGATGGCCTGGCAGTGGCTGCACTTCAAGTTCGGTCTTCCTGAACCGTTGATCGAACCCCTTGCGGTGGAACGGCTTTACCTCAACAACTACTTCTCGGTGGCCAAGGCCAAGCGCGATCTGGGCTACGAGCCGTTGTTCACCACCGAGCGGGCGATGGCCGAGTGCATGCCGTACTACGTCGACCTGTTCCGTCAGATGGAAAGCCAGCCGGCCAAGCAACCCGCGAGCGTGTAGCTCAGCGGTACAGATGCACCGGATGGTGCGTCGACTGTTCGATTCGTGCCGATGCGGCATGCAGTAGATCACTACCCAGATTGATGAGGGCACGAGCCGCGGCGATCTCCTCACCGATCATCGGCGCGCCGGGGTCCCTGGGATTTCGGTAGGCATCTCCGGTGGTGGAGATCGTGTCGTCGCGCAGCTGTGCCCGGGCCGAGGCGTGGGTATGGATGTCGTCCTCGGAGAACTCGATCTCGACGATCCATTTGTTGGTCAGATCCTTGTCGTACATGTCGGATACCTCCACCTACAACTGTGCGCCGCGCACACCGAGGATGCCAGCACTTTGGCGGGTCAGTGACCGACCAGGGACAGCGCATACCCCCGACGAAGCTTGCCCGACGGTGTTTTCGGGATCGCTCCCGGCGGCAGGACGACGACGGTGCGTGGCCGTGCATCGACCTCTGTGACGACATGATGGGCGACGTCATGCTGGATACGGCGGACCTCGCCATGGTCATCGAACGCGTGCGATTCCACTGCGACGGCAAAGGACTCCGTCGAACGGCCGGAATGCAGTCGCACCGCAACGGCGCAACCCGGCCGCACGCCGTCGACGCGGCCGGCCGCACGCTCGATGTCGGTCGGATGGATATTGCGTCCGGCCATGATGATGACATCCTTGACGCGGCCACAGACCACGATGTGGCCGTTCTCCGTCAGGTAGCCCAGGTCGCCGGTGTCGTACCAGCCCCGCTCGTCCTGCGCCGGCACAAATCCCGCCGCCGTGGTGTAACCGCGGGTCAGTGATTCGCCGCGGACGTGGATCACTCCGACACCGCGGGCCGGAAGCACTTTCCCGTCCTCGTCGACAATGCGGGCTTCCAGCCCACTGAGCAACGGGCCCAGTGTCGCCAGCCGGCGACGATTACCGTTCTTCGCCGGCACCGCACGTCGCAACGTCGCCAGGATGTCAGCATCCACCTCGTCGACCACCAGGCCGGAGTTGCACTCCGAGAACGAAACCGCGACCGTGGTCTCGGCCATGCCGTACGCCGGCAGAATCGCTTCTGGTCGCAAGCCGAACTGCTTGCCGACAGCGCACAGATCCTCGACGTCGGTCGGCTCGACCTGCTCGGCACCCGACAGCGCCCATCGCAACGTCGACAGGTCGAGCTCGCCGGGTTTGGCCTGTCTACGCAAGCGCTTGGCCAACAGTGCATAGGCGAAGTTCGGCGCGGCGGTCATCGTGCCCTTGTACTTGTCGATGAGCCTCGCCCACAGCAACGCGTCCTGCAGGAAATCCATCGGCGTGATCTTGACCAGCTCCGCACCGAAGTACATCGGAACTGTCAGGAACCCGGTCATCCCCATGTCGTGGAACAGCGGCAGCCAGCTGATGATCACGTCGCTTTCCAGGTTGTACTCGGCGCCGACGAACATCGCCTCAGCATTGGCATACAGATTGCGGTGGGTGATTTGGACCGCTTTGGGAGGCCCTGTGGAGCCCGATGTCAGCTGCAACAGCGCCAGGTCGTCCTCGTCGACCTGCACCGGGTCGATCGGCTCCGCACCGAGCAGATCCTCGATGGTGACAACGGTCAGCCCGCGCTCGGCCAGCGCGGGCGCGGCACCCAGAAACGGCTCGGACAGCACAACGGTGTCGGTGTCGATGGCTTTCACCACCTCGGCTGTTTCCGCAGCCCATTTCACAAGGTCGGTGCGAGGGGTGGGTTGGTGCAGCATGGTCAGGCTGGCGCCACGCATCCAAACTGCCTGGGCAGTGGGGGCGACCTCGACCGGAAGCCCGGCCAGCATGGCGATCGCGTCGCCGCGGCCTACGTCTGCCGCAGCGAGGCCGCCCGCGACCCGACGCGCCCGCTGGTGTACCTGTTCCCAGGTACGCCGCACCGGCGCATGTGGTTCACCGGTCACCATCCCCCTGGTACTTGCGTGCGCGTTCGCGTACATCGCCTCGGTGAATCTGCTCATGGATCCCCCTGAACCCATTGCGTCACAGTTCCGCGAGCGACTCGTAGCCGAATGGCGCACCTAGCCATCGGCAGTGCTCCTGCGACAACCAGAGCAACCCAGACGTCGCCCGGACAGTCGGCACGGGTCGAACCCACGATCCCGACAGAATATCCAGCCTGCACCAGGATTCGAGGCCATCTGCCGGTCAACAGATGTTCGTGTCGGCGTTGCCGGACGATATTTGCTTGGACAACAAGGCAATACGTCCGACGAAAGTGAACGCCTCGGTAAATATCCGCTGAGAAGCGTGGTGAAGTCCACCGGCGGCCCACAAAACCACATACCGTCGGTCAGAGACCGAAAAGTCGGGGATGAACAGGAGGACCGCACCATGCCCAACGGCAAGCCGAACATCCTGGTGATCTGGGGCGACGACATCGGAATCAGCAATCTCAGTTGCTACAGCGACGGATTGATGGGCTACCGCACCCCGAACATCGACCGCCTCGCCAATGAGGGCATGCGATTCACCGATTCCTACGGCGAGCAAAGCTGCACCGCGGGCCGGGCCGCATTCATCAGTGGACAGAGCGTGTACCGCACCGGAATGAGCAAAGTCGGGATACCCGGAGCCGACATCGGTTGGGCCGCCGAGGATCCGACGATCGCAGAGTTACTCAAGCCGTTGGGCTACGCCACCGGACAGTTCGGCAAAAACCACTTCGGCGACCTGAACAAGTACCTGCCGACCGTGCACGGCTTCGACGAATTCTTCGGGAATCTCTACCACCTGAACGCCGAGGAGGAACCCGAAAGCTACGACTACCCGCACGAAGACCGGTATCCCAGGCTCTACAAGTTGGCCAAGCCAAGAGGTGTGCTGAAGTGCAAGGCCACCGACGAGGTATCAACCGAAGCCGATGACCCCAAATACGGGCCGGTCGGAAAGCAGACCATCGAGGACACCGGCCCGCTGAACACCAAGCGGATGGAGACCATCGACGAGGACATCGCCAACGCGACGGTCGACTACATCAAACGCCAGCATGCGGCGGACAACCCGTTCTTCGTCTGGTGCAACTTCACCCACATGCACCTGTACACCCACACCAAGCCGGAAAGCCGTGGGCAGGCCGGGCTGTGGCAGTCGCCATACCACGACACGATGATCGATCACGACCGCAACGTCGGCACCGTCCTCGACGCCCTCGACGAACTCGGCATCGCCGACGACACCATCGTCATCTACTCCACCGACAACGGCCCGCACCGCAACACCTGGCCTGACGCCGGCACCACGCCGTTCCGCAGTGAGAAGGACACCAACTGGGAAGGCGCCTTCCGCGTTCCGGAGCTGGTCCGCTGGCCCGGAAAGATCAAGGCGGGCACGGTCTCGAACGAGATCATCCAGCACCACGACTGGCTGCCCACTTTGTTGGCCGCCGCGGGTGATCCCGATATCGCGGAAAAGCTCAAGAAGGGCCACAAGGCCGGTGCCGATGGAAACACCGAGTACAAGGTCCATATCGACGGGTTCAACCTGCTGCCCTACCTGACCGGTGAGGAGGAGACCAGCCCGCGGCGCGGCTTCTTCTACTTCTCCGACGACGGAGATCTGGTCGCCATGCGATTCGAGAACTGGAAGATCGTGTTCGCCGAGCAGCGCTGCCAGGGCACGCTGCGAATCTGGGCCGAACCGTTCACTCCGCTGCGGGTACCGAAGCTGTTCAACCTGCGTACCGATCCGTACGAGTACGCCGACATCACGTCCAACACGTACTACGAGTGGCTCCTGCGGCACGACTTCTTCGTGTTCTACGCCACCGCGATGGCCACGAAGTTCCTTGAAACATTTGAAGAATTCAGGCCCCGGCACGCTCCGGCGAGCTTCAGCGTGGATCAAGCCGTCGAGAAGCTGCACGAATTTCTCGCCAAGGACTGACGGGGCTTTTCAGACTTGAATATTCCCTGAGAGGGCGCTCAAGTCCGTCCTCGGCTCTGCCATGGACGCATAACGTCGGGGCCAGGTCGGGAGAACTGGCAGCAGGCGCCACAAACAATCCGATACGAGAGCGAGGCCTGACACATGCCGAACAACCAACCCAACATCCTCGTCATCTGGGGCGATGACATCGGAATCTGGAACCTCAGTTGCTACAGCCGCGGCATGATGGGCTACCAGACGCCGAACATCGACCGCATCGCCAACGAAGGCATGCTGTTCACCGATTCCTATGGCGAACAGAGCTGCACCGCGGGCCGGGCGTCGTTCATCACCGGTCAGAGCGTGTATCGCACCGGCATGAGCAAGGTAGGCATGCCCGGCGTGGACGTGGGACTTCAGAAGGAGGACCCGACGATCGCCGAACTGCTCAAGCCTCTGGGCTATGCCACCGGGCAATTCGGCAAGAACCACCTCGGCGATCTGAACAAGTTCCTACCCACCGCGCACGGATTCGACGAGTTCTTCGGCAACCTGTACCACCTCAACGCCGAGGAGGAACCCGAGCACGAGGACTACCCCACCGCCGAGGAAGCCCCGAAGATGCGGGCCGCATTGCTGCCCCGAGGCGTCATTCACTCCTGGGCCACCGAAGAGGACTCCGGCGAGGTCGACCCGCGGTACGGCCCTGTCGGCAAACAGCGCATCGAGGACACCGGACCGCTGACCAAGAAGCGGATGGAGACCGTCGACGACGAAACAACCTCGGCGTGTGCAGATTTCATCAAACGTCAGCATGAGGCGGACACACCGTTCTTCGTGTGGATGAACCTGACCCACATGCACTTCCGGACCCACACCAAGCCGGAGAGCCGCGGACAGGCCGGCCGCTGGCAGTCGCCGTACCACGACACCATGATCGATCACGACCGCAACGTCGGCACCCTTCTCGATCTGGTCGACGAACTGGGTATCGCCGAGGACACCATCGTCATCTACTCGACGGACAACGGCCCGCACGCGAACTCCTGGCCGGACGGTGCGACCACCCCGTTCCGCAGTGAGAAGGCCACCAACTGGGAGGGCGCCTTCCGCATTCCGGAGATGGTTCGTTGGCCAGGGAAGATCAAGCCGGGAACGATCTCCAATGAGATTGTGCAGCACCATGACTGGCTGCCCACCTTCCTGGCCGCGGCGGGTGATGCCGACATCGTCGAGAAGCTGAAGAAGGGCCATACGGCCGGGGCCGACGGAAAGACCGAGTACAAGGTTCATATCGACGGGTACAACCTGCTGCCGTACCTGACCGGCGAGGTGGACAAGAGCCCGCGGCGCGGAATGATCTATTTCTCTGACGATGGCGACGTGCTGGGCATCCGAGCGGACAATTGGAAGATCGTGTTCATGGAGCAGCGTTGTCAGGGCACGCTGCAGGTATGGTTCGAACCGTTCACCAAGTTGCGTGCGCCGAAGCTGTTCAACCTGCGCACCGACCCGTTCGAGCGTGCGGACGTGACATCGAACACGTACTGGGACTGGATGATTGACCGTCTGTTCCTCATGTTCTACGGCTCCGCGATCGTGACCCAGTTCCTGGAGACGTTCAAGGAATTTCCACCACGTCAGGAGCCGGCCTCGTTCACCATCAATCACGCCGTGGAGGAGCTCAACAAGTTTCTCGCGACCGGAGGCGGCTAGAACGTGACGGAATTGCGTTCCTGGGCCGACGGCCCCACGAAGTCGGCCATCGTCGACTTCGTGGGCCGCGTCACCGAGCGGGTTGCTCCAGAAGAGCGCGTCGCCGTGTTCGACAACGACGGCACGTTGTGGTGTGAGAAGCCGGCCTACATCCAGTTGGATTTCCTGGTCCGACGGCTGGCTGAACAGGCGGCCGCCGACCCGGCACTGGCGGCCAAGCAGCCGTACACGGCTGCGGCTGCCGGGGATCTGGCCTGGTTCGGAGATGCCGTCACCAAGCACTACAACGGTGATGATTCGGCCCTCAAGATCCTTGCCGGAGGCATACTTTCGGCGTACGCGGGCCTGACTGTGGAGGACCACGCCGACCGGATCGCGGCGTTCTTCGCCGCAGCGCAGCACCCCACGCTGAAGCGGCCGTACACCGCGTGCGGCTATCAGCCGATGGTGGAACTGCTGCGTTACCTGGAGGCCAACGGGTTCACCAACTACATCGTGTCCGGCGGCGGGCGTGATTTCATGCGTCCGGTGACGACATCGATGTACGGTGTTCCGCCGGAGCGGGTGATCGGCAGTTCGGTGGGATTGGATTTCGTCGACGGGCAACTCAAGACGACCGCCACACCGGAGTTCCTGAACGACGGACCGGTCAAGGCCGTGCGCATCTGGGGCAGGATCGGCCGGCGGCCGATCTTCGCCGCGGGCAACTCGAACGGCGATATCCAGATGCTCGAGTACACCTGCGCCGGACCCGGTCCGTCGTTGAGCATGCTGGTGCGCCACGATGACGCGGATCGCGAATTCGATTACACCGCAGGGGCGGAGAAGGTACTGGGACTCGCCACCGACCGAGGCTGGACGGTGGCGAGCATGCGTGATGAATGGGCGACGATCTTTGACTGAGTGTGCACTGACGTCATCGTCTCTGCGCCCACGGCGCAAGCGTGCGGGAAATGCTCACCCTCACCGCAGAGTCGACGTATGACCGCAGCGGATATGGTGTGGATTCCGGCGCAGACGGCGATCCTCGGCTCTGACGCGCACTACCCGGAGGAGGCGCCGGCGCGTGAAGTTGCCACGGCGGGATTCTGGATCCAGCGTCACCAGGTGACAAACGCCGAGTACACCGAATTCGTCGATGCCACGGGCTATCTCACGATCGCCGAGCGTCCGGTGAACCCTGATGACTTCCCGGGGGCCCCGCCGGAGAACCTGGTGCCCGGCTCGATGGCGTTCCGCCGCACCGCCGGCCCGGTGGATCTACGGCACATCAACCAGTGGTGGGCATGGACGCCGGGTGCGTGTTGGAACCACCCACGCGGACCCCGCTCGTCACTGAAAGGTCGTGAGCAGCATCCCGTGGTGCACATCGCCTTCGACGATGCCGCCGCCTACGCGGAGTGGGCGGGGCTGGAACTGCCCACCGAAGCGGAGTGGGAGACCGCGGCGCGGGGCGGGCTGGCGGGTGCCGCGTACACCTGGGGCGACGAACCTGAGCAGCCCGGACAGCAGTTGGCCAACTACTGGCATGGCGAATTCCCCTATCTGCCCGAAACCGGCTACGGCACAACCAAACCTGTCGGCAGCTTCGAGCCCAACGGCTACGGCTTGTTCGACATGGCGGGCAACGCATGGGAGTGGACCACCGACTGGTACGGCGAGGACAGAGCCACCACACCGTGCTGCGCTGCAGACACCTATGACCCGAACCAGCCGCAGTTCCAGATCGGGCGCAGAGTCATCAAGGGCGGCTCGTTCCTGTGTGCCGACAGCTACTGCATGCGGTACCGCCCGGCCGCACGGCGGCCGCAGATGGTGGATACCGGTATGAGTCACATCGGCTTTCGATGTGTCCGCCGCGGCGATTAGGTCTGGGCCTCATCGAACGCCGGGGCGACGAACCGCGTCAGCATCTCCTGCTCGGCAGCCTCGTCGACACCCGGCCAGACCAACAGCGAGAGCACCAGTCGCACGACCCAGGCTGCAGCCGCTGGATCATCCTCGCCCAGTCCGGTGAGTTCGGAGGCGAATGCGGCAGGAACCGGCGACTGCGCCAGATCCGCCATCCCACCTCCACTGCGGAGTGAGCCGAGCAGCAGATTGAACATCGGGTCAGCCCGAATACGTTGCAGTGCAACAGTAATTGCGGTCAACATCCGTTGCGCTCCGGTCAGTCCCCCGACCGCTCGACGCACCTCGCCAACGATCGAAGCGGCCAACCGGGCCAGCACCGCATCGCGAATCTGCGCCTTGCCACCCGCATGCCGATAGACCGTCGCACGCGAGCAGTGCACCCGTGCTGCCAGCAGATCGATGTCCAGTGCGTCGAACCCGTCGTGGGCGGCCATCTCGGCCGCCGCGGCGTAGATGCGCTCAGCAGCCTCGACACGTCGGTCTCCCCCGACCAACCAGTCTTCGCGCCCGGGAGACATAGTTGCGAACTTATCGCATCATGAGACAAAACGGCGAATAATTCTCAGCCGCCTAGCAGGTCACCGGCCCGCACTGAGACACCCTCGGAGCGCGAGCCCCAGAGGCGAGTATCAACATCTGCCAGCTTCGTTGACTCGCCGAGAATCGCCAGCCAACCTGGCCAAATGCTCCTGGCACACGAACTGTTCGAGCCCGCCTGCCTGCAGGATCCGTATCCGCTCTACGACCGGTTGCGGGCACACGCACCGGTGGCACGCGTGGGCGACTCGGCGTTCTTCGTGGTGACGTCATTCGACGCGGTCGTCGAGGCCACCGCCCGCACGCACGATTTCTCGTCGAACCTCACCGCGACCATGTGGTCCCAGCCCGACGGCACCGTCTCGGCGTTCGGCATGGGCGAGCCCGGCGGCCCCATCCACGTGCTGGCCACCGCCGACGATCCCACCCACGCTGCCCATCGCAAACTGGTGCTGCCCCGAATGGCAGCCAAGCGCATCTCCGAACTCGAGCCCTTCATCACCGCCACGGCCGCAGACCTGCTCGCCGAGGCCGGCGGGGAGTTCGAGTGGATGTCGGCCCTGGCCGACCGGCTCCCCATGTTGGTGGTCGCGCGGCTGCTGGGCGTGCCGGCCGAGGACGTGGATCGGCTGGTGACGTGGGCCTATGCCAGCACCCAACTCTTGGACGGGCTGGTCGATGCCGACCAGCTGACCGCGTCGGGCATCGCGGCGGTCGAACTCGGCGGCTACCTGACCGAACGGTTCGTCGAAGCTTCGGCAAACCCGGGCGAGAATCTGCTGGGCGACCTGGCGACCTACTGCGCGGCAGAGCGCGTGTCCCGTGACTCGGCAGTGTTCATGCTGATCCAGCTGGTGGGCGCGGGAGGCGAATCGACTGCCTCGTTGATCGGCAGCGCCGCCTGGATTCTGAGCCGGCGCCCTGAGCTCGCCGAAATGCTGCGCCAGGATCCCGCAATGATCACGCCATTCCTGGAGGAGGTGTTGCGGTTCGAGTCCCCGTTCCGGGGCCACTATCGGCATGTACTGGCCGATGCCGAACTCGCAGGCGTCTCACTGCCCGCCGACAGCCACCTACTGCTGCTGTGGGGGGCGGCAAACCGGGATGAGGCAGTGTTCGCGGACCCAGACGAGTTCCGGCTGGACCGACCGAACATCAAGAATCACTTGGCGTTCGGCAAGGGCGGGCACTTCTGCCTCGGGGCCGCACTGGCCCGGCTCGAAGCACGGATCGTGATCTTGTCACTCTTGTCGGCCGGCGGCACCATCTGCCCGGCAGGCGATGCCGAATGGCAACCCAGCCTGTTGGTGCGCCGGTTACGTCAGCTTCCGCTGAGCGTGCGGTGAACTACCCGGAACTCAGGCAGCTTGCGTGTCGAGCGCAATGCTGTCGTCGTCGACGAACACCAGGCCGCCGTCGTCGAGGTTGACTGCCCACCGGCGCGCCGGCTCGACGATTCGCTCACCAGCGACCTCGACAGCGGTCCCGGCCAAGTCGGCGAAATCCTCGACGACCGTGCCGTGCAATTCGTCGTCAGTTCCCGGATACACGACCACCGAGGAACCCACAGCAACCTCTTCGGCAATTTCGCCGGAGTCGCTGTCGTTAACCCCCGTCACGACATCTTCGGACATCCCACACCTCCCCAATTACTGACGCGTGCAACCGAGTACATCACAAACGCCTGCGATTGGCTCACTTTCGCCGATACCTACAGCCACACCTTGCATAGGTCTCGGGCAAATTTCCAAATCCGGTAACGACGACCGTTCCGGCAAATGCGTCACACTCGACGTACAGCATGATTCCGGTCACACTTATCCGCCAACCGTGCCATTGACCAATGCTTTTGAGGCAACCGCAGCAACATTCGCCCTCTCCGGCGCTGCACCAGTACGAGGGCCGTGCCGCCGTTGCTGAGCAACCCCGGGCGAACGGCCCTCGGCGAGGACTCGAACCCTGTCCGGATCGCGGTGACACACACCACACCCCCGTTCGCTAGGGTTGCAACACGTTCTAGCGAGGAGGCCTATGTCCGACGCTGTTTTGGTTACCGGCGCGTTCGGTTTGGTGGGCTCGGCGGTGGTGAAAGCACTGGCCGCCGGCGGACGCACGGTGGTCGCGACCGATCTCGACGTTCCGGCGAACCGTAAGGCGGCTGCCACGCTGCCGGCTTCCGTACAGGTGCGCTGGGCCGATCTGACCGATTCCGCCGCCGTCGACGCACTGGTGGCAGCCGTCGCCCCGGCCGCGATCATCCACCTCGCCGCGATCATCCCGCCGTTCTGCTACATGCGCCGCGGGCTGGCCCGCAAGGTGAACGTCGAGGCCACGGGGTCGCTGCTGCGGGCCGCCGAAGCCCAGCCCACGCCACCCCGGTTCGTCCAGGCCTCAAGCATCGCGGTGTACGGCGCCCGCAATCCGCACCACATCGACGACGTGCTCACCCCCGATACCCCGACCAACGCATCCGACATCTACGGCGCGCACAAGGTCGAGGCTGAAGCCCTGGTCCGGGCCTCGAAGCTGGACTGGTTGATCCTGCGCCTCGGCGGGGTGATGAGCTCGCAGTTCAGCCTCGACATGGACGTCGACCTCATCTCGTTCGAGAGTGTCCTACCCACCGACGGCCGGCTGCAGACCGTCGATGTCCGCGATGTCGCGGCCGCCTTCGTCGCGGCCACCACGGTCCCGACCGACACCGCCAACCACGAGGTGCTGCTGATCGGCGGCGATGCCGAAACGCACCGGCACATCCAGTCCGCAGTCGGTTCGCAGGCGGCCGCGGCGATGGGCATCAAGGGAGGCCTGCCCATCGGCCGGCCCGGCAACCCCGACGATGACGCCGCCTGGTTCGCCACCGACTGGATGGACACCACCCGGGCACAGGAAGCACTCGGGTTCCAGCATCACAGTTGGCCCCAACTGCTGGCCGACACCAGGGCGAACGCCGGGCTGAAGCGCTTCCCGATCGGGCTGGCCGCGCCTCTGATCCGCGCGTTCCTACGGTCGAAGTCGGCCTACAAGGACTACCCCGGGCAGTTGGCCGATCCGTGGAACGCGATCGACAAGAAGTGGGGCGACCATCGACCGGACGGAAATAAGGAATGAGCACTCAACGCGTCGCAATCGTGATCGGCGGGGCCTCGGGGATCGGATGGGCCAGCGCCCAGGCCCTGGCGGCCGACGGCTGCCGCATCGTGGTGGCCGACCGTGACGCCGACGGCGCCGCCGCCCGGGCCGCCCAGCTCGGTGCACCGCACACCAGCTGCTACGTCGACGTCACTGACGAGGACGCGGTACAGAAGCTCTTCGAGGAAGTTGCCAGCGCCGGCTCTGTTGATGTCGTGCTCAACTGCGCGGGGTTCAGTAACGTCGGCCTGATCACCGACCTGGCGGTCGAGGACTTCCGCTCCGTCGTCGACGTCTGTCTCAACGGCGGGTTCATCGTCGCCAAGCACGCCGGCCGGGTCCTGCCCGAAGGCGGTGTCCTGGTATCGATTTCGTCGCTGAACGGGCGTCAGCCCGCCGCCGGTATGAGCGCATACTGTGCGGCCAAGGCCGGGTTGTCGATGCTGACGCAGGTGGCCGCGCTGGAAATGGGGCCGCGTGGCATCCGGGTCAATGCGATCGCGCCGGGATTTGTGAAGACTCCGCTGACCGATCCCGCAGCGATGATCCCCGGTGTGGTCGAGGACTACATCGAGAACACCGCACTGGGCCGCGGGGGAACGCCCGAGGATATCGCTGCCGCCGTGGTGTTCCTGTGTTCACCGCAGGCGTCATGGCTGACCGGCGAGGTACTCGATCTCAACGGCGGCGCGCACCTCAAGCGCTACCCGGACATCCTCGGCCATGTCATGAAGCTGGCCCAGGCTTGAACACCAGCGAGAAGCCGGAGGCGGATCGCGCATGAAGCCGCGCGTCTCCGGCAAGCAGGCGATCGTCACCGGCGCCGGATCCGGTATCGGCGCGGCACTGTGCCGCGCGCTGTCGGCCGCCGGCGCCGAGGTGCTCTGCACCGATATCGACGAGGACGCCGCAGCCCGCACTGCGGCCCCGCTCGGCGCACGGTCAGCACGTCTGGACGTCACCGATGCGGCCGCTGTACAGGCGGCAGTCGACGACGTCGTCGAGCGGACGGGTCGCCTCGACCTGATGTTCAACAACGCAGGCATCGTCTGGGGTGGGGACACCGAACTGCTGACGCTGGACCAGTGGAACGCGATCATCGACGTCAACGTGCGCGGTGTCGTCCACGGTGTCGCTGCGGCGTATCCGCAGATGATCCGGCAGGGCCACGGCCACATCATCAACACCGCCTCGATGGCGGGCCTGGCCGCCGCGGGCCAGCTCACCAGCTATGTGATGACCAAGCATGCCGTCGTCGGGCTCTCGCTGGCCCTGCGCTCGGAAGCGGCCGCCCATGGTGTGGGCGTGCTGGCGGTGTGCCCGGCCGCGGTCGAGACCCCGATCCTGGACAAGGGTGCGGTCGGCGGTTTCGTGGGGCGCGACTACTTCCTTCAGGGCCAAGGGGTCAAGACCGCCTACGACGCCGACCGGTTGGCCGCCGACACCCTGCGCGCCATCGCGCGCAACAAGGCCATCGTGGTCAAACCCCGTCGCGCCCATGCCTCCTGGCTGATCGCCCGCCTGGCGCCGGGCCTGATGCAGCGGCTCTCGATGCGCTTCGTCGCCTCACAGCGGGCCGGCCAGGCCGCCGGCCGCTCGGCGCTGGGCTCCAGCGTCACGCTGGACTGACGCTCAATGCCGACCGTCACGCCGGCGTGACGATAAGGTCAGCCCAACGGCGGGAAGGGTCGGAGATGAAAGACGAGTTCACCCTCACCCAGAAGCGGGCGCTGGCGGTCTTCACCGTGCTCGCCCTGTTGCTCGGGGTGTATTTCCTGCGCAGCTTCTTCGTCCTGATCGTGATGGCCGCCGTCGGCGCCTACCTGTTCACGCCCCTCTACCAACGTTTTCAGCGCCGCTTCGGCACCGGCCTGTCTGCCACACTGACGCTCTTGGTTGCCATCCTCATGGTGATCATCCCGGTGTCCCTCATCGTGTTCATGGCCATCGTCCAGGTCACCCAGCTGGTCAACACGGTCAGCTCCTGGATCGCCGACACCGACATCAGCACGCTCGGCGACCGGGCCCTGCAACTCGTCAACTCCCTGCTGGGACGGGTGCCTTTCCTGGACATCCACCTCACCGCGGATTCGTTGCGCGACACCGTGGTCAAGCTGTCTCAGCATCTCGGCGAATGGCTGCTCGGCATCCTGCAGGGCGCGGTCGGCGGCATGGTCGGCGCCATCACGTCGTCGATCATCTTTCTTTACGTGTTCATCTCGATGCTGGTGAACAACGCTGAGATGGCCACGCTGATCCGCCGGCTGAACCCGCTCGGCGAGGAGATCACCGACCTGTACCTGGCCAAGACCGGCGCCATGGTGAAGGGAACGGTCAAGGGCCAGTTCGTGATCGCGTTCTGCCAGGGCGTGGCGGGGGCCATCTCGATCTACATCGCCGGTTTCCACAACGGGTTCTTCGTCTTCGCGATCCTGCTGACCGCGCTGTCGGTCATCCCGCTCGGCGGCGGCATCGTGACCATTCCGTTCGGTATCGGAATGATGTTCTTCGGCAACATTATCGGCGGAATCTTCGTGGTGGTGTTCCACCTTTTGGTGGTCACCAACATCGACAACCTGCTGCGTCCGTGGCTGGTGCCCAAGGCCGCCCGGCTCGACCCCGCACTGATGCTGCTGGCCGTGTTCGCCGGCATCTCGATGTTCGGCTTCTTCGGTCTGGTGATCGGGCCGGTCCTGATGATCATCATCGTCACCACCGTCAGCGTGTACCTGGCCGTCTACAAGGGCGTCGAGCTCGAGACCGACGAGCCCGACGAACCGGGCCGGCGGCCATGGCGACGGGTGTGGGAGTGGATCCAGAAACGGCTCGGAGGCAAGGACGATGCACCCCGAGACGTGCCCGAAGCCAAGACGGAAACCGACGCTGAACCGTCAGCCGCACCTCCGCCTAATTCGCGCTCAGACGCGCAGTGAGAAACGCGACCACGCGCTTACGCGCCTCATAGGCCGGATGCCCGTCGACCTCGCGTACCTGGTCGGTCAGCACCGAGTGCGCCGCCGCCGACAGACCGTCGGGGTTGCCCTTCTTCGAGTTGATCTCGATGACCTCGAATGCGTCACCGAGGCGGGCCTTGAGAGTGGCGAACCGCTCCCCCGGAGCCAGCTTGTCCTGGCTGAACCGCAGCGCCAGCGCGCACAGGCCGTCATTGGCGACGCGCTGTTCGATGACCTTGAGCTCGGCCTCCGACATGCCCGGGTCACGTTTCTGCGCCGCGGTCAAGGCCACCGGCACCGACGGCTGGCTCAGCACGGGCGCCAGCACGCTGTCGTCCACCGCGGCGGCAAGCGCGAAACCGCCCGTGAAGCACTGTCCGATGACGCCGACACCCTTACCTGGGGTGTTGGCGTTGAGATCGCGGGCCAGTGCCCGCAGGTAGTGCGCGACGGGCCGGTCGGCGTTGGTGGCGAATGCTGAAAACTCCCGTGTCACACAAGCCTTCACCATGACTCCGATGGCGCCTGGGCGTACCGCGGCCGCGCCTGGGGTGCCGAACAGTGATGGTGCGGCCACCGTGAAGCCGTTGTCCACCAGGTGATTGCCAAGCGCGAGTACGCCGGGATGCAGGCCGGGAATCTCGGGAATCAGGACGACACCGGGGCCTTCGCCCTTGCGGTACACGTCGTACGTCTGATCGGCGGCGGTGAACGGGGTGGCGGTCCATCCGGTGAGATCTGCAACTGGCGACGACAACACGGGCTCCATCCGTTAGTGCGTCACGGCCTCTTGAGCGGCAGCGGCGACTGCTTCTGCGTCGCACTCGCCAGCGTACGGTACTCATCGGTACCAGCGGCGCCCGTAATGGCGACCTGTGCCGGTCCGCTCAGCTTCGTCGTCCACACCGGTTCCGGGTCGCTGCTCTCGTAGACCACCCAGGTCACCCCGTCGACGTCCTGGGTACCCGACGCGTATGCATCCGGTTTGATCGAGGCCACCAGCGCGGCTTCGTCGGCATTGCTCTGGGTCAGGCTCAGGTACTTGCCGTCCGGGGCCAGGTAGCCGATGCGTGAGGCCACCGCACGGCCGTGCTGGCCGTTGGGCAGCGTCGCACCGCCGTCGATGCCGTGGCGACTGCCGGAGTTCGGCTGCCAGCCCTCGGGCAGCTGGGGCATCCGGATGGGGATCTTCAGCGCGTCGGCGTCGGCCTGCAGCGCGGCCGGCGCATCGAATTCCGGGGCCGGGCCACGCCCGGGTCCACCGGCCTGAAACGAGCACATGCCCAGCATCCCGGCCAGTACGATGCAGGCCACGACCAGCGGGGCCATCGACCAGAACATGTCCCGGCCGTCCTGCAGTAACCGCGACTTCGCCGGTTTCGGGACCGGGGTCGGCTGGGAGGTCGGCTCGGAGGACATGCTCGCCAGTATCCCAGCTCCCAAACCCTGACCACGTTCTGGGACAATCTGGGCCATGAGTCCCACGCGGGGAGAAGCCCCGGATCGCAACCTTGCCCTCGAACTCGTCCGAGTGACCGAGGCCGGCGCCATGGCAGCAGGCCGCTGGGTCGGCCGCGGTGACAAGGAAGGCGGCGACGGGGCCGCTGTCGACGCCATGCGGGAGCTGGTCAACTCGGTGTCGATGCGCGGAGTCGTGGTGATCGGTGAGGGCGAGAAAGACGAAGCACCGATGCTCTTCAACGGTGAAGAGGTCGGCAACGGCGACGGGCCGGAGTGCGATTTCGCCGTCGACCCGGTGGACGGCACCACGCTGATGAGCAAGGGCATGCCGAACGCCATCTCGGTTCTGGCGGTTGCCGAGCGGGGCGCGATGTTCGACCCGTCGGCGGTGTTCTACATGAACAAGATCGCCGTTGGGCCGGACTGTGCCGACGCGATCGACATCACTGCCCCGATCGGCGAGAACATCCGGCGGGTGGCCAAGGTGCGTGGAGCCTCGGTGAGCGATCTGACCGTGTGCATCCTGGACCGGCCCCGCCATGCCCAGTTGATCGAGGATGCCCGCGCCGCAGGTGCCCGTATCCGGCTGATCACCGACGGCGACGTCGCCGGCGCCATCTCGGCCTGCCGCCCCAACTCCGGCACCGACATCCTGGCCGGCATCGGCGGCACCCCCGAGGGCATCATCGCCGCAGCCGCGATCCGCTGCATGGGCGGCGCGATCCAGGCCCAGCTGGCCCCGACCGACGACGCCGAACGTCAGAAGGCCGTCGACGCCGGCTATGACCTGGACCAGGTGCTGTCGACCGACGACCTGGTCTCGGGTGAGAACGTCTTCTTCTGCGCCACCGGCGTCACCGACGGCGACCTGCTCAAGGGCGTGCAGTACTACCCCGGCGGGTGTACTACCCAGTCCATCGTGATGCGGTCCAAGTCCGGCACCGTCCGCATGATCGAGGCCTACCACCGGCTGACGAAGCTCAACGAGTATTCCGCCATCGATTTCACCGGCGACAAGACCGCCGCCTACCCGCTCCCGTAATTCGCCAGAAAGGGCAACATGAGCACCGATACCGACGGAGCTGTCGAGTACCGCATCGAGCACGACACCATGGGCGAGGTCCGGGTGCCGGTCAACGCCCTGTGGCGGGCGCAGACCCAGCGCGCCGTGGAGAACTTCCCGATCTCCTTCCGCGGGCTGGAGCGCACCCAGATCCGGGCGCTGGGCCTGCTGAAGGCCGCCTGCGCGCAGGTCAACAAGGACCTGGGTCTGCTGGCCGGCGAGAAGGCCGACGCCATCATCGCCGCGGCCGGCGAGATCGCCGACGGACTGCACGACGACCAGTTCCCGATCGACGTGTTCCAGACCGGCTCGGGCACCAGCTCGAACATGAACACCAACGAGGTGATCGCCTCGATCGCCGCACGCAACGGCGTGACCGTGCATCCGAATGACGACGTGAACATGTCGCAGAGCTCCAACGACACGTTCCCGACGGCCACCCACATTGCGGCCACCGAAGCCGCTGTGCGCCACCTGATTCCGGCGCTCGAGGTGCTGCACGAGTCACTGGCCGCCAAGGCCAAACAGTGGAAGACCGTGGTCAAGTCCGGCCGCACCCACCTGATGGACGCGGTGCCGGTGACGCTGGGCCAGGAGTTCGGCGGCTACGCCCGTCAGATCGAGGCCGGTATCGAACGAGTCAAGGCCACGCTGCCCCGCCTCGGCGAGCTGGCCATCGGTGGTACCGCGGTGGGCACCGGACTCAACGCTCCCGACGGCTTCGGCGCCAAGGTGGTCGAGGTGCTGGTCAACCAGACCGGTCTGGCCGAATTGCGCACCGCCGCAGACTCGTTCGAGGCTCAGGCGGCCCGCGACGGGCTGGTCGAGGCATCGGGTGCGCTGAAGACCATCGCCGCATCGCTGACCAAGATCGCCAACGACGTGCGCTGGATGGGTTCAGGCCCGCTGACCGGCCTCGGTGAGATCCAGTTGCCGGACCTGCAGCCGGGCAGCTCGATCATGCCGGGCAAGGTCAATCCGGTTCTGCCCGAGGCGGTTACCCAGGTCGCCGCACAGGTCATCGGCAACGATGCCGCCGTCACCGTCGGCGGTCTGTCGGGTGCGTTCGAGCTCAACGTCTACATCCCGATGATGGCCCGCAACGTGCTGGAGTCGTTCACCCTGCTGAGCAATGTGTCCCGGTTGTTCGCCGAGAAGTGCATCGACGGCCTGGTGGCCAACGAGGATCACCTGCGCACGCTGGCCGAGTCGTCGCCGTCGATCGTGACGCCGCTGAACTCGGCGATCGGCTATGAGGAGGCCGCCAAGGTCGCCAAGCAGGCGCTCAAGGAGAAGAAGACCATCCGCCAGACCGTGATCGACCGCGGCCTGATCGGCGACAAACTGTCCGAGGCCGAGCTGGACAAGCGCCTCGACGTGCTCGCCATGGCGAAGGTCAAGGACGGCGAGTAACCCCTCACCTTCTCTGCGCGAGCAGACAGAAAACTGCCCATTTTCTTCGGAAGATGGGCAGTTTTCTGTCTGCTCGCCAGACAAACGCTACTCCGGAAGCGGTGCGGCCCAACGCAACACGGTCCCGCCACCGGGCCGGTCGGTCACGATGAACGTGCCGCCCGCACTCAACGCGCGGGCCCGCAGATTCCCCAGCCCGCTCTCGGTGACCTCGGCGGCGATCCCGCAGCCGTTGTCGGACACCTCGATCGACAGGTCGTCGGCCACCTCCACGACGACAGTGAGTTCACTTGCCCCCGAATGGCGGACCGCATTGCTGATCGCCTCGCGCAGCACCGCCTCGGCGTGATCGGCCAGGGTCGCCTCGACCACCGAGAGCGGACCGACGAACCGCGTCCCGATGTGTACCGGCGCGTCGGCGAACTGGGCGATCACCTCATCGAGCCGCTGCCGCAGGCGCGTCGTACCGGCCTGGGCACCGTGCAGGTCGAAGATCGCGGACCGGATTTCCTGGATCACCGCTTGCAGATCGTCGACGGTGTCGGTGAGCCGTCGCTGCACCTCAGGCGACTGCGTCCGCGGGATGGTGCCCTGTAGCGAAAGGCCCACGGCGAAGAGCCGCTGGATCACGTGGTCGTGCAGATCCCTGGCGATCCGGTCGCGATCGGCCAGGATCTCCAGCTCCCGCACGCTGCGCTGCGAGCTGGCCAACTGCCACGCCACCGCGGCCTGGTCGGCGAACGCGGCAGCCATGTCGAGCTGTTCGGCGGTGAAGCACTGGGCTCCGTCGGCGCGCACCGCCACCAGCACACCGGCCACGGTGTCGATGGTGCGCAGCGGCAGCACCAGAGCTGGGCCACCCGAGCCGTCCAGCTCGAGGCGGTCCAGCCGGTGCGGTGTGCCGTCGCGGAACGCCGCGCCTACTGCGTCGTCGGCCGCCTGGTCCAACGGAATCGAGTCGATCGTGGTCGCGCTGCCCGCGGTCGCGGCCACGACGAGAGTGTCGACGTCCCCCGCAGCGACATCGCTGCCGGGCACGGCGACCACGATGCGTTCGGCACCGGTCAGCTTGAGCGCCTCGTCGGCCACCATCCGGAACACCGTGGCCGGATCGGTGCCGCCGAGCAACTCGGTGCCGATGTCGCGGGTGGCCGCGATCCAGGCTTGCCGGTCACGCGACAGCTGGTAGAGCCTGGCGTTCTCCACCGCCACTCCCGCAGCTGCCGCCAGGGCCCCGACGAGCACCTCGTCGTCCTCGGTGAACGGCTGTCCGTTCGTCTTCTCGGTGAGGTAGAGATTGCCGAACACCTCGTCGCGGATGCGCACCGGGACACCGAGAAAGGTCCGCATCGGCGGATGGTTCGGCGGGAACCCGACCGACGCGGGGTGCTGGTGAATGTCCTCGAGCCGGATCGGTTCGGGATCGTCGATCAGCACGCCCAGCACACCGCGCCCCTCAGGCAGATGCCCGATCAGGGCTCGGGTTTCGTCGTCGATGCCTTGATAGACGAACTCCGTCAGCTCATGGTCGTCGCCACGGACACCCAGCGCGCCATAGCGGGCGTCGACCAGCTCGATCGCGGTTCGCACGATGGTGCTCAGTGTGACCTCGAGGTCCAGGCCCGAGGTCACCGCGAGCATGGCTTCGACGAGGCCGTCGATCCGGTCGCGGCCGGTGATGATCTGCTCGACACGGTCCTGGACCTCGGTGAGCAGTTCGCGTAACCGCAACTGCGACAGAGTGTTCCGCAACGACGTGTTGGGCGACTCGTCGTCGGACCCTGCGCCGTGTCCGGTCACCTCAGCCACGCCGGCATCATCGCTGACGATCGCGACGCTCGATGGTGGAAGCGAAGACCGCGGCCTGGGTGCGGCGTTCCATGCCCAGCTTGGCCAGCAACCGCGACACGTAGTTCTTGACGGTCTTCTCGGCGAGGAACATCCGGGCCGCGATCTGCCGGTTGGTCAGCCCCTCCGCCAGCAGGTCGAGCAGCACCCGCTCCTGCTGGGTCAGCCCGGCCAGCGGGTCGGACCGCTCGGCATCGCCGCGCAGTTTCGCCATCAGTGCGGTGGCGGCGCGGTTGTCCAGTAACGACTTCCCGGCCCCCACGTCCTTGATCGCCTGGGCCAGCTCCATCCCCTTGATGTCCTTGACCACATAGCCGCTGGCGCCGGCGAGGATCGCGTCCAGCATCGCCTCGTCAGAGGTGAAAGACGTCAGCATCAGGCAACGCAGATCGGGCATGCGCGACAGCAGTTCCCGGCACAGTTCGATGCCGTTGCCGTCGGGCAACCGGACGTCGAGCACCGCGACGTCCGGCTTCAGGGCCGGCACCCGGGCCAGCGCCTGGGCCACCGAATCGGCCTCGCCGATCACGTCCAGCTCCGGGTCGGCGCTGAGCAGGTCGATCAGCCCACGGCGAACCACCTCATGGTCATCGACCAGAAAGACCCTGATCATTCCCCGAGTCTCACAACCGGGGACGCCGGCCGCAAGTGACCACCGTGCAACCCGAGGAGGCCAACGCGGTCCCCAACTCGGGCGAATCGGACTGGTCGGCACCGAGCACGAGCATCTGGGCCGCCTCCGGGTGTGCCGTCAGGTATTCCGCAGCGCTGCCGTAGCCGTCGATGCTCTGCACATCGAGGTCCGGAAAGCGTTTCAGCGCACGGGCGAGCCGGCGCTCCAGCTGCGCCGCCGACAACCGGTCACGCTCGGCGACAGCGGTCGCGTCGTACATCGCGCGATGCCGGGCTCCCCAGGTCGTCAGCACCCGCAGCGGTGCGCCACGTCCCGCGGCCTCCTCGATCGCGGTGTGCAGCGCGTCGTTGCTGGCGGCGCGGCCGTCGGCTTCGACCACGACGGCCGCACCAGCGGCGGTAGCTGTGGCGGCGGGGGCGATCATGGTGTCGGTCATGGTCATCTCCTATTCGAAGGTCAGGATGGTGTCGACGGGGCGGCGCGCCGTGGGCGGCGGTGCGTCGGTGAGCGTCGGGGCGATGCCGATCCGTACCAGCAGTTGCGGGCAGGCGTCGCGGTCGATCAGGCCGGCGATGATGTCGCGGCTGGCGTGCAACTCGGTCACGTGGCTCACCGGGCAGGTGCTCAGACCCGAGAGCGTGCACTCCAGCAGCAGCGCCGAGAGGGCCTCGCCCGCGTCGAGGGCGTCTACGCGGCTGTACCCGTCAGTGGACAGTACGACCAGCGTGGCTGAATCATCGCGGACGGTGGGCCTCCGATCGCTGTGTGCGGTGACCGGGAAAGTGCGCGCCACTGCCACCCGCTCACTTTCGGCGGCCGAGACCAGGGAGCTCTGCGGGATGCCATCTTCGGTCGCGAACGGCGTTGTCCACCAAGCCAGTTCGGCGTGGTAGGCGGAATCGTAGAGACGCAGTGACTCGGTCAGCTCCGCCGCCTCGGCCACGATGCCACGCATGTCCTCGGCCACCACGTCCAGATGTACCGGGCTGTCGGACATCCGCGCCCGCAACAACGTTTCGAAGGAATCCCAGTCCACGTACGCGGCCATCGGCAGGCGATCGGTGCGCCGGGCCAGGATCGCATCGGCCCGCCTGCGGTGGGCATCGGTGACGAAGTCCATCGGCGAGAACTGAAGCGTCGCCAGATGGTCGAGGTCGTTCGGGTTGGGAAAACGATCGACGGCAGTCTCCCAACCGGCCGCGGCCATGGCGACCCGCAGATGGTCCAGCAGCACACCGCAGCTGATGATCGCTTCACGCGAGGACCGGTCGGTCGCGGTCACCACCCGGTTGGGATCGAGATGAAGATGCAGGCAATCACCTTGGGCCACCAGCCGCCACGGTTGGGTGTTGTGCAGGGAAGGTGCCCGCGATGCCAACTGCACCACACGGGTGAGGGTCGCTGTATCGAACATCGTGTGAGGCATGCTGCAAGCCTCGTCGTGCCCGGGCCCGCCGGTTAGGGTCTTTGGTCCTCAACCCGACGCGATGTGTGTCTCAGTTGTCAGGCACCGTTGTTGGGGCCACCCGAATTCGCCCCGGGGATGTCGGTGATCGGGAAGTTCGGCATCGGCGCAGGCGACGGTGTCGCGGGCAGCGCGGGGATCTCCTCCGGCGGGATGTCCTTGAGCGCCTCTGCCGGCGGCACGGGCGGGCCGTTGTCCCGGCTGCCGTAACTGGTCCCCGGCTCACGCTCACCGAGCATGTGGCTGACGGTCACCAGGTGATAACCGTTCGCCTTGAGTACCGGGATGAACTGCTGCACCAGGTCGACGGTGGACGAGTAGGTGTCATGAAAAAGTACGACATTGTTGGGCCTGATCTGCGTCATCAGCATGTAGCGGGTCGCGGCGATGTTGGCGTCGTTGGCCCAGTCGAACGGGATGACGTCCCAGTTGATGTCGGCCAACCCCTGCTTACGGGCCTCGGCGAGCACCTGGTCGTTGATCAAGCCGCCCGCTGTGCGCACGAGCTTCGGCCGGTGTCCCGTGGCCTTCTCGATGGCGTCGCTGGCCTTGCTGAACTGCGCCGGGATCTCCTCGGGCGGGATGGTCGTCATGTTGGGGTGTTCCCAGGTGTGGCTGCCCAGCTCCATCCCGGCCTCGACCACCCGCCTGGCACCCTCGGGATTGGCGGCGACCTTGTTGCCAATCTCGAAGAATGTGGCCTTGGCGTCGTTGTCCTTGAGGATCTGCAGGAGCCGGTCGGTGTACGGGCCGGGGCCGTCGTCGAAGGTCAGTGCGATGCACTTCTCCGTCGCGCAGTCCACGTGATCGGGGTCGTCCCGGCGTATGTGCCCGGTGAGCACCCCGACCACCAGGACCACGATGGCGGCGGTCACGCCGACTACGGTCCACCGCCACGCCTGACTATTGGGTAGCCTCGCCACCCCGGCAGCCTACCGGCCTGCGATTTGTGTGCGTTTACCGGCGGTGAGCGCCGGTAAACGCACACAAATCACTCAGGGCAGGGCGCCGGGACTGAACTCCTCCAGCATTTCGGTGACCAGCGCGGCGATCGGCGAGCGTTCGCTGCGCTGCAACGTGATGTGGGCGAACAAGGGGTGGCCCTTGAGCTTCTCGATCACCGCCGCGACGCCGTCGTGGCGGCCCACCCGCAGGTTGTCCCGTTGGGCCACATCATGAGTGAGCACCACTCGCGAGCCCGCTCCCAGCCGCGAGAGCACGGTCAGCAGCACGTTGCGCTCCAACGACTGCGCCTCGTCGACGATCACGAACGAGTCGTGCAGCGAACGGCCCCGAATGTGGGTCAGCGGAAGCACTTCCAGCATTCCGCGGGAAAGCACCTCTTCCAGCACCGCCGGGCTCGCCAGCCCCTCAAGAGTGTCGAAGACAGCTTGAGCCCAGGGGCCCATCTTCTCGCTCTCACTGCCCGGCAGGTAGCCGAGGTCCTGTCCACCGACGGCATACAGCGGACGGAACACCACGACCTTGCGCTGGGTCCGGCGTTCGAGTACCGCTTCCAGACCCGCACACAGAGCGAGTGCGGATTTGCCGGTGCCGGCCTTGCCGCCGAGCGAGACGATCCCGACGGATTCGTCGAGCAGCAGATCGAGGGCTACGCGCTGTTCGGCTGACCTTCCCCGGAGGCCGAACACTTCGCGATCACCACGCACCAACTGCACCCGCTTCTCGGCGTTGACCCGGCCGAGCGCCGAAGAGCTGCCACCGAGCAACCGAATTCCGGTGTGGCAGGGCAGATCCCGAGCTTCTGCGACATCGATCTCGCCGTCGGCGAACAAGGTGTCGATTTCCTCGGCCGCCACGTCCAACTCGGCCATGCCGGTCCAGCCGGACACCACGACATCCTGTGCGTGATACTCGTCGGCAGCCAGGCCAACCGCGCCGGCTTTGACCCGCAGCGGGATGTCCTTGCTCACCAACGTAACTCGCTTACCCTCTGCAGCGAGGTTGGCTGCGCAGGCCAGTATCCGGGTGTCGTTGGTGTCGGTGCGGAAGCCCGCGGGCAGGACTGACGGGTCGATGTGATTCAACTCGACCTGCAGCGAACCGCCTTCTGCCCCAACGGGAATCGGCTGATCCAGCCTCCCGTGCTCAAGCCGCAGATCGTCGAACATCCGCAGCGCCTGCCGGGCGAACCAGCCCAGCTCGTGGTGATGCCGTTTGGCCTCCAGCTCGCTGATCACGACCAGCGGGACCACCACTTCGTGCTCGGCGAACCGGTTGCATGCCCATGGATCGGACAGCAACACGGACGTGTCGAGCACATAGGTACGGACAGGCGAATCAGTCACGTGGCGCTCCTAGAACCCGCGCGGCCCCACACGAGTTGCTCGGTGGACACTGCGGCACCAGGACCGGAGCCGGTCCTCTCGTGATCTAACCGATCGGTACCGTCCGGACAGCAGAGCATGTCGCTAGCCATCGGATTTGACGCTACTCCCGCCGCGGCGGGGTTGCTGGCTGGCGCGCCGCGTGTATGACGCCCGGCGCGTTACGTGTTGATGAACTCCTGGAGTTGGGGTTCATCGGCCAGCCCCCAGGCGGTGATCCGGTCGGAGATGACCTTCGCCAGAGCTGCCTTGTCGAAGATGCCGGACTGGGCCACCAGGGCGACCTTGTCCTGGTAGGCGTCGATGTCAGCGCCGATCACATCGAGCTCACGGGCGCGGGCGGCAACGGCCGCGACAGTCTCGTCGCGGTGGGTGCCCAGCAGGTGCGACACGAGGTTGGCGAAGAACAGCTCGTGGCGCTCCTCGTCGCGGACGATGCGGTCGACCATCGCGCCCAGCACCGGCTCGGTGACCTGCGCCCGCAGGTTGCGGGTGAACACCGCGTGCGCGCGCTCGAAGAACGCCATGAACACCAGCGTCTCGATCTGGCTGTAGCTGTCGGCGCGGTAACCCTTCATCACGTGCTCGACGCGGACGTCCTCGTTTGCCGTCGGGTCGATCTCACGGGTGACGACGAGGTAGTTGCGCAGCGCGACGGCGTGCAGGTGCTCCTCGGCCGTCCAGCGGCCCAGGAACCGGCCCCACTTGTCCTCGAGAATGAAGTGCTCGACGAGCTCGCGGTGATATCCCGAGAGGTTGTCCTTGGTGATCAGCAGGATCTCCAGGGCGTCGGTGACGGTCTTGGGCAACGTCACCTGCGAGGGATCCCAGTCCTGGCCACCGAGGAAGGCGAAGTTCTCGCCCTGGTCGAACGGCACGTAATCGTGCGCGTACCAGAGATCCTCGGTATCCAGGTGGCGACGCAGCTCGGCCTCGACAACGGGCTCAAGCTCCAAGGTCAGCGCATTAGCGACAGGTTTCTGTGCCATGAGGTAACTGTAACCCGGGTTTACAGGTTTCTGAAACTCAGCCCACTGTGATTCCGACGGCCCCGCTCAGCCCCGATCAGAGGGTCAGGCCCGGATACAGCGGGTTGGCATCGAGCAGCTCGGCCGAGGCCGCGTGCACGCGCTCGGCGGTGCCGTCGGCCAGCTTGTACTTGGCTTTTGACGTCCCTTCGGGCTGAGTGTTGGACAGCACCTCGACGATCAGCTCGGCGACGCGATCGAAGTCGTCGGCGCCGAATCCGCGGCTCGTCAGCGCCGGGGTCCCCAGCCGGATGCCGCTGGTGTACCAGGCGCCGTTGGGGTCGGCCGGGACCGAGTTGCGATTGGTGACGACGCCGGCGTCCAGCAGCGCGGACTCGGCCTGCCGGCCGGTCAGCCCGAACGAGCGCACGTCCAGCAGCACGATGTGGTTGTCGGTGCCACCGGTGACCAGACCCGCGTCACGTTTGACGAAGCCGTCGGCCAGCGCCTGCGCGTTGTCGGCGACCTGCTGGGCGTAGGACTGGAACGCCGGCTGGCGCGCCTCGGCCAGGGCGACGGCCTTGGCCGCCATGACGTGGCTCAGCGGCCCGCCCAGCACCATCGGGCAGCCCTTGTCGACGGCCGGCGCGAACTCTTCGGTGGCCAGCACCATGCCGCCACGCGGACCGCGCAGCGACTTGTGGGTGGTGGTCGTGGTGACGTGGGCGTGCGGCACCGGGTTCTCGTCACCGGTGAACACCTTGCCCGCCACCAGGCCGGCGAAGTGTGCCATGTCGACCATGAGGGTGGCGCCGACCTCGTCGGCGATCTCACGCATCTTTGCGAAGTTCACCCGACGCGGGTAGGCCGAGTAACCGGCGACCAGGATCAGCGGCTTGAATTCGCGAGCCGCGGCGGCGACGGCGTCGTAGTCGAGGAACCCCGTCTCGGGATTGGTGCCGTAACTGCGCTGGTGGAACATCTTGCCGGAGATGTTCGGCCGGAACCCGTGGGTGAGGTGTCCCCCGGCGTCGAGCGACATGCCGAGCAGTCGCTGGTTGCCCAGCTTGTTGCGCAGCGTCTCCCAGTCGGCCTCGGACAGGTCGTTGACGTGCTTGGCGCCGAAATTGGCGAGCTCGGGTGCCTCGACTCGAGTGGCCAGAATCGCCCAGAAGGCAACCAGATTGGCGTCGATACCCGAGTGCGGCTGTACGTAGGCGTACGGGGCGCCGAACAGTTCGCGGGCATGCTCGGCGGCCAGGGCCTCGACGGTGTCGACGTTCTGGCAGCCTGCGTAGAAGCGGTGCCCGACGGTGCCCTCGGCGTACTTGTCGGAGAACCAGGTGCCCATGGTGAGCAGTACCGCCGGGGAGGCGTAATTCTCGCTGGCGATCAGCTTCAGCGAATCGCGTTGATCGGCAAGCTCTTTGCGGGTGGCTGCCGCGATCCGAGGCTCGACGGATTCGATGACCTGCAACGCAGCCTGGTAAGCGGCACTTGAGGTGTCGGCGTAATCAGCGCCGGAAGCCGCGGGCAAGGTGGAGGACGGGTCTGCTGCCATGCCTTTTAGCCTAGTCGGAGCGGTTGTGGCCGTTGACCGGACCCGGGCCGGGACAACCGTCGGTGGTCAGATCACTCGGCGGTGTGGTTCCAGGCGCCGCCGGCCTTGCCATTGGCATAGCCTCCGCCCGGCCATCCCTTGCTCCAGTCGTGACCGGCCCAGGCACCTCCGGGCCAACCCGTGCTCCAGTCATGGCCGGCCCACGCACCGCCGGGCCAGGGGCTCACCAGGCCAGGCGTGGGCGGGTCCACCGTCTCGCCATTCAGAATCACGACGGGGTCGGCATTGGCCGCCACCGCGGGTCCGACGAATGCGGCCAGCGACATCGAGCCCGCTGCTACGACCACACCGGCCAGGTACTTGGCCCGGTTCGATTGCGTGCTTGTTGCAGACATGTCGACTCCCTTGCTGCCGCCTGGTTCCGTCGCACGATGCTCAGCAAACACTCTACTCTTCGGCAACAAGCCCGATCAAGCTGTCGGGCGGGTAGGAATCCTTGACCGGCCGCCGCCCGCATCAAGGTCAGTATTTGCACATTCAACAGTACTTTTCAGCAGCGGATCGACTGCCCGGCCCAAACACTCAGATGGCACGAGCACCGAAAGGCGTGAGCTAGCTCAGCAAAGCAACTGAGCCACTCGCGAGCCTAAACCCCCAGCGTCGACGGGATCAGCGGCTCATCGAGGAGCCGACCGAAGCGCTGGGTCAGCGTGACGCCGGCGGGACGGTCGTCCAACCATCGGCGCAGCAGCCGGTACCCCTCGATGTAGGTGCTCGTATAGGCCCGCCACAACGGCGACGACAGGAACCGCAGCATCTGCCTGGCCCGTACGTCGTCGACCAGAAGCCACCGTTTGAGGAACTCCACCACCTCGTCGACGTCGCGATGCTCGTCGTGCAGCATCAGCGCCGCGTCCTGGCGCACGTCGGCCAGCCCGGCCACCGCCTCCGAGATCACCTCGGCACGCTCCCCGTCGAACCGAAGTCCCACGTCGGCGTAGATGTCGGCAGCCCACGTGCCCCAACCCGGCCCGACGATGGCATGCAACGCCAGGTCGGCCAGACCCTCGGCCATCAGGCACTGCGGGGTGTTGACGAGGAAGATCGTCTGTTCGAGCTGATTGTCGCGGGCGACCAGCCCGGCTTCCTTCCTGCAGTGCTCGGTGTGATGACCGGGATAGGACTCGTGCGCCACCAGCCGGGGCAGGTTGGCCATCTGCTGTTTGAGGTCGGCGTTGACCGCGACGGTGGACTTGTAGTCACCCAGGTAGTAGTTGAACCCCGACCACGGTTTGTCGGTGACCACCTCGTAGGTGATGGTCTCGGTCTCCGGCAGCGGGTACGCGGCGCGCACCTTGTCGCGCAAGGCCGAGGAGAACGCGTGCATGCACTCCTCCAGCCGGGCCGGTGGGATCTCGTCCCCGCTGCGGTGCGCCTGAATCCGCTCGGCCAGTGGCCCGGCGCCACCGAGTGCCTCATCGAGCTTGGCGTGGGCCTGGCGGTATTTCTCCGGATCGCCCTTGCTGATCCGGACATCGAAATAGGCCTGCACCTCGTCTACGAATCCGACCTGCTCACCGGCGAACTTGCGGCCCGCGCAGTTGAGCGCCCGCAGATGCGCGGCAATGTATTCGGCGCGGTCGCGGTCGAGGTCGTCGGGGATCTGGGCCAGTAGCCGATCCGCTTGCCGAGCAAGATCGGCCGGGTCCGGCGCAGGCTCGTTCTCGACCGCACGGCGTAGTTGTGGGTCACCGGTGAAGGAGTCGACGTAACCGTCCTCGACGCGGTCGAAGCGCAGGCCGAGGAGCAGATATTCGCGAATGAGCGTGGCCGCGTCCGTCACCGTGTCGGTTCCGGAGCCCGTCTTTTTCTCGATCCCGTTAGCCATGCCCCCAACCGTAGATGTAAGACTGATCGGATGCCGCGGCCGAGCGAGCCGAGCCCCTATGTGGAGTTCGACCGAAGTCAATGGCGTGCACTGCGCATGTCGACACCGCTGAAACTCACCGAGGACGAGCTGCTGCGCCTGCGGGGTATGGGCGAGAAACTCGACATTCTCGAGGTCGAAGAGGTCTATCTGCCCCTGGCCCGGTTGATCCACCTCCAGGTGGCCGCCCGGCAGCGTTTGTTCGCCGTAACTTCGGAGTTCCTCGGTGAGCCGCAGCAGAATCCGGACCGACCCGTGCCGTTCGTCATCGGCGTCGCGGGCAGCGTGGCAGTCGGGAAATCGACCACCGCCCGTGTGCTGCAGGCCCTGCTGGCCCGCTGGGGTCACCATCCCCGCGTGGATCTGGTGACCACCGACGGGTTCCTCTACCCCAACAACGAGCTCAACCGCCGGAACCTCATGCACCGCAAGGGGTTCCCGGAGAGCTACGACCGGCGCGGGTTGATGCGGTTCGTCACCGCGGTGAAATCGGGCGCCGACGAAGTCTGTGCGCCGGTGTATTCACACCTGCTCTACGACATCGTGCCGGGCGAGAAGCAGGTGGTGCGGCATCCGGACATTCTGATCCTGGAGGGCCTCAACGTCCTGCAGACCGGACCGGCGCTGATGGTCTCGGACCTGTTCGATTTCTCGGTGTACGTCGACGCACGTATCGAGGACATCGAACAGTGGTACATCTCGCGGTTCCTGACGATGCGCTCGACGGCGTTCGCCGATCCCGCCTCGCACTTCCACCACTACTCGACCCTGACCGATGAGCAGGCGGTGTTCGCAGCCCGTGACATCTGGCATTCGATCAACCGGCCCAACCTGATCGAGAACATCCTGCCGACCCGGCCGCGCGCCACCCTGGTGCTCCGCAAGGACGCCGACCATTCGATCAACCGGTTGCGACTGCGCAAGCTGTAGCGGCTCGGGCATCGGGTCACAGACAGCGCCCAGAGCCGGGGCCCTGGGCGCTGTACGGCGAAAGATCAGGCCGGGATGCGCTTGACCCCGACGTACTGCCACTCGGCCATCGCCAACGTGTAGATACCGGTGGCGATGATGAATACGACGCCCGCAGTCGTGGGCGCCATGGTGAAAACGGCGACCAGGGCGATCACCGTGCACGTCGCGTTGGCGATCACGGTGCCGATGCCGGCGGGACGCACCCGCTCGATCCCGGCCAGGGCGAACACCGCGATGCCGTAGACGACCGAGAAGATGCCGACGCCGTATTCGACGGATGCCGGCAGCCCGGTGAGATCTGCGAACCACCCGGCCGCGGCCAGCAGTGCGATCCCGCTGATGCCGACAAGGACTGCGTCCAGCCGCATTGCCAGGCGCAGCAGCGAATCGGTTCTCTTGGTGCCTGCGGATCCGGTGGCGGTGATGGCGGTCATGATTCTCCTTCTTTCCGGTGGTGTTCTCGTGTCGTGCAATCACTTCGGGTGGTGGAGCACGGTGCGGGGATACGCGTCGTAACCTCTTCCGCCGGCACCCCCGCACCGGCTCTCCGACGGAGTCACGCCAGGCGGCGCACTCCGCGGTATTGCAGCCAGGCCAGTACTGCGGTGGCACTGACGAATCCGAGTACCAACTCGTTCCCGGTCCCGGTCAACGCCAGCCGGCCGGTCGCGATGGCGACGACCGTGACGATCGCGAAGGCCACGTTGCCGACGAGGACGCCGACGCCGACGCGCCGGACCCGCGACACCGCGGCCAGGCCGTACAGCAGGACGCCGTAGGCGACGAGTGCGCCGCCGACGAGCCACCCGGCCGTGGCCGACAGACCGGCGATGCGGGCCAGCTGATCGGCGGCCATGGACGCCAGCAGGCCAACGCCGGCGCACACGGTGGCATCAGCGCGCAGAGCGAATCTCAGCAGGGAAGCTTCCGAAGCCGAGTCGGTGGTGGAGTCGGCCAAAGGTTGGTTCAGCGTGGCGGTCATGTCGGGCTCCTCGGGACGAGGGTGTCGATTGGTGGGACACCTCCGACCCTGCCCAGCGGGCGCTGCCAGATCGACGCCAAACACTGCCAAGCACTGCCAAACCCAGGTCAGGCGGTTTCTGGAGTGGGAACTCTCTATCGGCCCGTGGAGCCGACTGCCGGCGCCAGATCGCCGCGCAGGTCCGCGGCGATCACGCGCGCCGCCGCGTTCTGCCAGTTGTGCAGTGACCGCTGCGGCACCTCGGTGACGAACCACTGCCAGGCCTGCCGTGCCACCGGGTCCAGCCCCGCAGCGGTGGCGTTCTGCGCATAGGCGCGGACCCCGACGACGTACGGGAAGTACAGCGAGTTGTAGTGGCGCCACTGCTCGGTGGTGCCGAAGTCACCGCTGTCGCGAGGCTTGAGTGCGGCGATGCGGTCGGCCAGCAACGCCTTGAGTTCGTTCGCGCGCTCCAGTGGCTGGTCGGGCGCCCCGCGTTGGGTGAGCCGGGCGTCGATGGCGGGCAACGAGGTCAGCGGGCTGGCGACCAGCTTGGACAGATCGCCGTAATGGCCGAGGGCACGACGGGTGAGTCGGGCGAAGGCGTCGTCGTCGATGCCACCCAGCGGGTGATCCGATCGCAGCGGCAGCGCAGCCTCGGTCTGGCGCAACGCTTCACGATCAGCGCGCAGGTCCGGAGACCGCGCGAATGCCAGCCGGTCGAACAGCCCGGCCAGCGGATCGGCCAGCACTTCCACGGCGACCGCGACAGCCAGGCTGGTGAACAGCAGGATCGTCATGACGGTGCGGCCGGTCCCGGCGTCGAGCACATACATGCCGATCAGAGCCTGGGCAGCGAACGGAACAGCGATCACCAGCGTGCCGATGATCGAGCGGCGCATGTCCGCACGTAACGCCTGTCCTTCGTCGAACGCATCCCAGATCGCGACCGCCACGCCGAGCAGAGCGACGTCGAATCCGGTGGAGGCCAACGCCAACCAGCTGGGCACCAACCCGAGCGGGATCACCAGGATCGCGTTGCCCAGTGCGAAGAACAGCGTCGCGACGATGATGAAGCCCACGACAGATCCCGGTTTCGCGCCGCCGACCACCGCCTTGATCATGGCGCCCAGCGAGGACACCGAGATGACCGCGAACATCACCCAGTGACCGGTCCGCAACGGCCCGTCGACGCTGCCCGCCAGCGCCGCCCCGGCGAACGCCAGCACCGCCACGGCGAAGATCGCCGCGATCTCACCCACGCGGGACCGGAACGTATCGGCAGGGCGAGCAAGTTCGACCATCACTGCGAACCAGGCGATACCCGGCACCGCGACGAGATAGATCTCGACGCGACTGAGCGTTTCCGAGCCGGTGACGAGCCGGACCGCATCGAGCGCGACCACGAGCGCGAAACTGGTCAGCCCGATCGCCGCGAGGGCCAGGACGGGCTTACGCGGATCGCGGGCGAGAAGGTAGAGCCCCAGCCACCAGCTGAGGGTGAAAACCACTGCCGACAGCGCAGCCATGCCTCAAGTCTGGCACGCCTACTTTCCGAAGCGACGATGCCGGGCGGTGTAATCGCGCAATGCGCGCAGGAAGTCGACACGACGGAACGCCGGCCAGTACGCCTCGGTGAACCACATCTCCGAATATGCGCTCTGCCACAACAGGAATCCACTGAGCCGTTGCTCACCCGAGGTGCGGATGACAAGGTCCGGATCGGGTTGGCCCGAGGTGTAGAGGTTCTCCGAGATCCCCTCTACGGTGACGGATTCGACGAGTTGTTCGGCGGTGGCACCGTTGGCAAGTTGCTTCGACAGGAGTGAGCGCACGGCGTCGACGATCTCCTGACGTCCGCCGTAGGCGACGGCGACGTTCACGTGGAACTTCCCGCCCCTGCCGTTCGTCGATTCGACGGCCTCGCGCAATCGACGGGCCGGCTCCTCCCCCAACAACTCCAGGTCACCGACGGTGCGCACAGTCCAGGTGTTCGACGGGGCGCAGATCTCCTCGACCACGTCGGTGATGATCTCCAGCAGGGCGGACAGCTCATCGGGATCGCGCTGCAGGTTCTCGGTCGAGAGCAGATAGACCGTCGTCATCTCGATGCCGGCGGCCTGGCACCAGCGCAGCATCTCGGCGATCTTGGCGGCGCCCATCCGGTAACCGATGCTGACATCGTCGTAACCTGCGTCACGCGCCCAGCGGCGGTTGCCGTCACACAGCACGGCGATATGGCGAGGTAGCTCGGATTTGGACCGCGTCAGTTCCTGACGCAACCGCATCTCGTAGAGCCGATAGGCCGGTTCCTTGAGCCGCGGGGGAATGATGTCCACGAGAGTCCAGACTACTGTGAGCGTCGGGGTACACCATGGTTCTCAATGGAGGTGACATGACCGCGCCGACTGGTAGCACCAAGCCCTACCGTTCAGCAGCCGCGCTGAACCGGCCTGCAGAAGACCTGCCCGAGGCTGTCGCCGAAGGCGTCGCCCAGTTCCTGGGTCGGCCACGGGCACGCGGCTGGATCCACGTGTACTCGGCGTTCATCGCGTTCATCGCCGGTGCCGCGCTGGTGTCGGTCTCGTGGTCGCTGGAGTCCACCCGGGCCGGGCTGGCCACGCTGCTCTACACCTTCACGATCGTGGCGATGTTCGCCGTCAGCGGCACGTATCACCGGGTGACGTGGAAGTCACCCGGCGCCCGCAAATGGATGAAGCGCCTCGACCACTCGATGATCTTCATCTTCATCGCCGGCAGTTACACCCCGTTCGCGCTACTGGCGCTGCCCGAATCCAAAGGCATGGTGCTGTTCTGGATCGTCTGGGGTGGGGCGATCGCCGGTGTGTTGCTCAAGATGTTCTGGCCGTCGGCACCACGCTGGCTGGGCGTCCCGCTCTACATCCTGCTGGGCTGGGTCGCGGCCTGGTTCATCGGGCCGATCATGCACGGAGCCGGGGTGGCCGCGGTGGTGCTGCTGATCGTCGGCGGCGCGCTCTACAGCATCGGCGGCGTGCTCTACGCGCTCAAATGGCCCAACCCGTGGCCCACCACGTTCGGCCATCACGAGTTCTTCCACGCCTGCACCGCGGTGGCAGCGATCTGCCATTACATCGCCATGTGGTTCGCCGTCTTCTGATTCTCTTCGGCAAGAGGCCCCGCACCACGACCGAAGCGATGCGGGGCCGAAGACAACGCTTTTAGAGCGTGACGGCGTCGGCCTGCGACCAGTAGGCCTTCATCGCGGTGATCTTGCCCTCGCCGTTGAACACCATCACATCGATGGGCTCGATTCGCATGCTGCTGGTGCCGAAGTCCAGCGTGAGCCGGAAGTGGAAAGCGGCCTCGTGGCCGGCCACCCGCAGCGTCACCAACTCAGCCTTGCCTTTGACGTTCTCGACGTTGGCGTAGAAGCCGCGGATGGCAGCGCGTCCGATGTGGACCTCACCGCCGCCCACCGGATCCTCGACGGTCGCGTCGTCCGCGTACAGCTCGGCGATTTCGTCAGCAGTTCCGCTGGAGACCAATTCGAGGTAGCGATTGACGGTCTGGGTGATTTGCTCGGCGTTGGGCATGGCCGCGAGGCTACACGGCACCACTTCCGCCGTCTGGTGGTTGGCCACCCAGTGAGACTGCGAGATCCCCGACCGTCGTGACCGGCAGATCGCACACCGTCCCGCGGCACACGTAGGCGGCGTCGGCGCCGGCCACCCGGTCGCGTCCCCGAAGCAACGGCGAGGAGTCTGCGGCGCCCCCGATCACCAGCGCCCCACCGGGTGCCAACCGGCGCGCGGCGCCCAACAGCGGCGACGACGGATCGCCGGCCACCGCGATCTGGATGGGCCCGCGGACCTGCGCCTCGGCCACCGCCAGCCAGTGCCCACCGGAGCGCGCCGCGCGAGCCAGGATCGGCGAGGCCGACGACAAAGTCGCCTGTGCCGCATCCACATAGCGCTGCGAGCCGATCAGGTACCCCGCCGCCAGCAGGGCCTCGGCGATCAGCGACGCGCCCGACGGTGTCGCACCGTCGATCGCGTCGGAGGGACGCACCATCAGCTGCTCGGCGTCGTCAGCCGTATCGAACCAACGGCCCGGCTGATCGGGATCGGCAAAACGTTCGAGCGCGATATCCAACAGACCAACCGCCTCGTCCAACCCGAACCCGGTGAGCTGGTGCAGCGTCAGCAATGCGGTGGCCAATGCCGCGTGATCCTCGAGAATCGCCGCACTTTCCCCGACCCTGCCGCCCAGGCTGGCTCGGCGCAGCCGGCCGTCCACCATGTGGAGGTCCAACAGACGACGTGCGCATTCTACTGCCGCAGAAAGTAATTCGGGCCGCCCGAGGGCCACGGAGGCTTCGGCCAGCGCCGTGATGGCCAGGCCGTTCCAGGCGGTCACCACCTTGTCGTCTCGAGCCGGTTGGGGCCGCAGGGCGCGTGCCGCCGACAATCTGGCGCGCACCGACTCGAAGCGCGCATCGTCGTCCGGGTCGCGGTGCAGTTGCAGCACCGAAGCGCCATGCTCAAACGTGCCGCGCTCGGTCACCCCGAAAAGTGAAGCCGCCCAAGCCCCGTCGGCCTCACCCAATACGGAGCGCAGCTCAGCCGGAGTCCACACGTAGGTCAGCCCTTCGTGCCCACCGGCGTCGGCATCCAGCGAGGAGGTGAACATGGCACCCGTACCCAGATCTGATGTGATGAACGCGGCCGTCTCCGCAGTCACCCTGCGCGCCAACGGATCCCCGGTGCGCCGCGCCAGGTGGGCATAGGCGCGCAACAGCAACGCGTTGTCGTAGAGCATCTTCTCGAAGTGCGGCACCACCCACTGCGGATCGACGCTGTAGCGGGCGAATCCCCCGGCCAGCTGGTCGTAGACACCGCCACGGGCCATCGCGGCACATGTCCGCTCGACGGCCCCCAACGCCGCGCCCGAACCCGTGCGTTCGTGGTGGCGCAGCAGCCCCTCCAACAACGCCGAGGGTGGGAACTTGGGCGCACCGCCAAAGCCGCCGTGCGCCACGTCTTCGTCGTTCAGCACGGCGGCCACCGCGTGATTGCACAGCTCGGGCCCCACCGGCGCCCCGCCGCCGGGTAGCCCGGCCGACATCGAGCGCAGTTCGTCGGCGATCTGATCGGAGGCGCGCTCGACCTCGTCTCGCCGGTCCCGCCACGTTTCGGCGACCGCGTCCAAAAGTTGCAGGAACCCGAGCTTCGGGTAGTAGGTCCCGCAGAAGAACGGCCGGCCATCCGGGGTCAGGAAGCAGGTCATCGGCCAGCCGCCCTGCCCGGTGAGGGCGACGGTGGCGTTCATGTAGACCGCGTCCAGATCCGGACGCTCCTCGCGGTCGACCTTGATGCAGACGAATCCGTCATTGAGCACCGCGGCCACGTCGACATCTTCGAACGATTCATGCGCCATCACATGGCACCAGTGGCAGGCCGCATATCCGATGGACAACAGGATGGGGACGTCCCGCGAGGCGGCCTCAGCGAGCGCCTCGGGCGACCATTGCCGCCAGTGCACCGGGTTGTCGGCGTGCTGGCGCAGGTACGGGCTGGTGGACCCGCCGAGCGCGTTACCCGCTACCGGGCTCACGGGGCGGACCTTGATGGTCATCGGGTGCGCTGTTCACCGCGCCGTCGTCGTCGGTGTTCTCCACCGTGCCTTCGTCGGCAGCCTGGTCGGGCTCGGGGTGTTCCCGGTCGAAGGACTCGGGCAGCTTGCGCAGGTGGCGGTTCATCGACCACACCAGCGCGAAGGTGCCGATCAGCAGCGCCACCGTGACCAAGAGGCCGAGCGGTGTCGCCTTACCGAACTCCGGGCCGGTATTTCGTGGCTCGTCGGCGAGCAGTGTGATCACTGCGGTCAAAGTGTCGATCATTTCTCAATCCCGGTGAACAGGTCGTCTTCCGGCAGATTCACCGGAACACGCGACCGCGCCAACTCGAACTCCTCAGTCGGCCAGAGCCGCTGCTGCCATTCGATCGGCGCATGGAAGAAATCGCCTTTCGGGTCGATCTGGGTCGCGTGTGCGCGCAGCGCATCGTCACGCTGACTGAAGTACTCCGAGCATTCAACACGGGTGGTGACCCGGTTGGCGAACGGGTCATGGTCGGGGTCCCAGTGCTCCAGCCATTTGCCGAAGGGCCCCTGCCGACCGTCCTTGGCGAACTCGTCCTGCAGCAGTTGCATGCGCTCACGCAGGAAACCGTGGTTGTAATACAGCTTCGACACGTTCCATGGCGTCCCGGCATCGGGATACAGCCGGTAGTCGCCGGCCGCCTCGTAAGCCGCCACCGAGACCTCGTGGCAGCGGATGTGGTCGGGGTGGGGGTAACCACCGTTCTCGTCATAGGTGGTCAGCACGTGCGGCTGGAACTCCCGGATCACCCGGACCAGGCGGCCGACCGGCTCGGCGAGCGGCACACACGCGAAACAGCCGTCCGGCAGCGGGGGCATCGGATCACCCTCGGGTAGGCCCGAGTCGACAAATCCCAGCCAGTGATGCTCGACGCCGAGGATCTCCGCGGCCTTGGCCATCTCGTCCCGGCGCACCTCGCTGATCCGGCCGTGGACCTCGGGGAGGTCCATCGCCGGATTGAGTATGTCTCCGCGCTCGCCACCGGTGAGCGTCACGACCATGACGCGCACACCTTCGGCCGCATAGCGCGCGGTAGTTGCCGCACCCTTGCTGGACTCGTCGTCCGGGTGGGCATGTACCGCCATCAACCGCAGTTCACTCATTTCGCTTTCATCTAACTACGGCGCCCTCTTACCTATGCCCGATACCTGGCCCACGACCCCCGACCCGCTCCCTGGGCGTCGGTGGCCAACCTGTCTCGCCCTATAGTTCCAGTTCTGATGATCGAACGCCCTGCCGCCCGATACGGATCCCGCCAATTGTCCCGACGGACCCGGCGAACGATCACGTTTGCACTGGTCGGCCTGGTGGTGGCCGCGGGGGTCATCCTGGCGGTCGTGGCCTTCCAGCGGTTGGGCACCGGAGAGGTGAAAGGCGAGCTCTCGGCCTACGAACTGGTCGACAGCCAAACCGTGTCGGTGACGATCGGGGTGACCCGGCCCGACCCTTCGAGGCCGGTGGTGTGCATCGTTCGGGCCCGCTCGATGGACGGGAGCGAAACCGGGCGACGTGAAATCTTGGTGAGCCCCTCCGATCGGCGGGTGGTGCAGGTGACCGCCGAGGTGAAATCCAGCCGACCCCCCGTGATGGGCGATGTCTACGGTTGCGGGACGGATGTGCCGTCCTACCTGGTAGCGCCCTGAATTTGACGCTGGCAACAAACCACGAACAGCCATTACGTGAAGATTCGTTGGCCGCTCGGTGGTACGATTGTGCGATACACGGTTCCTCGCTGGGGCCGTGTATTGCTGCATTAGCGCTCAGTTAGGCGCTTCCGTCCGCGGCAATACACGCGCCTGCCCCTCGGCCTGGAAACGACGGACTTCGCATGCGAAGAGGGCGTGAGAGCGCCGCACGAGCAAGATAGACAGGAGCGCGAGAACATGACCGACACACAGGTCACCTGGCTCACTCAGGATGCATTCGACCGGTTGAAGGCGGAGCTGGATCAGCTGATCGCCAACCGGCCGGTGATCGCCGCCGAGATCAACGACCGTCGAGAAGAGGGCGACCTGCGCGAGAACGGTGGCTACCACGCCGCCCGCGAGGAGCAGGGCCAGCAGGAGGCCCGCATCCGCCAGCTGCAGGAACTCCTCAACAACGCGAAGGTCGGTGAGGCACCCAAGCAGTCCGGTGTCGCGCTGCCCGGTTCGGTCGTCAAGGTCTACTACGACGACGACAAGAAGGACACCGAGACGTTCCTGATCGCCACCCGCCAGGAGGGCATCAGCGTCGGCAAGCTCGAGGTGTACTCCCCCAACTCACCGCTGGGCAGTGCACTGATCGACGCCAAGGTCGGCGAGTCGCGCACCTACACGGTGCCCAACGGCAACACCGTCAAGGTCACCCTGGTCAGCGCCGAGCCCTATCACGCCTGACGGGTCGACACGGGGGAAGCACTACAGTCGGGGAAATGGCGCAAATCGCCGAAGACCTGTTCTTGCTGTTGCTGGACAACGCAGCTGCCCAACCCGCGCTTGACCGCCATCGCAGGGAGAAAGTACTCAGCGCCGCAGTACTACTGGACCTGGCTTACGCCTGCCGGATCCGCCCTGCCATGGCAGACGAGCCGATCGAGGCCGGCCGGTTGATCGCGTTGGCCGGCGATTGGCCCGCCGATCCGGTCGGCGACCCGGCGTTCCAGCTACTGCAACGTCGGCCGCTTTCGGCGGAGTCTGCGCTGGCCAAGCTGAGCAGGCACACCCAGACCACCCTGGAACAGCATCTCGAACACATCGGGCAGATCCGGCGGGTCCGCATGCCCGGCAAGGGTTTTCCGGGCAAGACCGTCTACTGCTGGCCACTGGCCAACCGGGAAAGGGTCAGCCAGGCGCGGGAGGCCCTGTTGGCCGCACTGTTCGAAGGCCACAACCCCGTACCGGCGATCGCCGCGATCATCTGCCTGCTGCACGCGGTCGACGGCTTGGGCGCGATATTGAGCCTCAATGACCGGGGCTGGCGCTGGGTGCATGCGCGGTCCACCGAAATCGCCACGGGCATCTGGGTGGACGAGACCGCGTCGGCACTGCCCGAGATGAATCTGGCAGTGACGACGTCGGCGTTACGTCCGGCCCTGATGGCCTAGCGCCCGGCGTTACTTCCCGAGCGCTTGCTCCAGGTCGGCCAGCAGGTCGGCAGCATGCTCGATACCCACCGACAGCCGCACCAGGTTGTCCGGTACCTCCAGCTGCGAGCCCGCCGTCGACGCATGCGTCATGGCCCCCGGGTACTCGATCAACGACTCCACCCCGCCGAGCGACTCGGCGAGAATGAAAAGCTCAGTGCGCGAACACAATTCACGTGCCGCTCGAGGTCCACCGCGTAGCTGCAGGCTCACCATGCCGCCGAAACCGGACATCTGTCGCGCCGCCACATCGTGGTTGGGGTGGCTCACCAGACCGGGATAGAGCACGGTCTCGACCGCCGGGTGCCCGTCGAGGAATTCGGCTATCAGCGCGGCGTTTTCGCTGTGCTGACGCATCCGCAGCACCAGCGTCTTGAGCCCGCGCATGGTGAGGTATGCGTCGAAGGGACCCGGCACCGCTCCAGCACCGTTCTGCAGGAATGCGAATGCCGCGTCGAGTTCCTCGTTGTTGGTCAGCAGCGCGCCGCCCACCACATCCGAGTGCCCACCGATGTACTTGGTGGTGGAATGCAGCACGATGTCGGCACCCAGCAGCAGCGGCTGCTGCAGTGCAGGCGAGGCAAACGTGTTGTCCACCAACACCTTGACGCCGGCGGACGACGCGATCTGGACGATTCCCGGGATGTCGGCAACGGTCAGCAGCGGGTTGGTGGGCGTCTCCACCCAGATCAGCCGGGTTCGCGGGGTGAGTGCCGAGCGCACCGCGTCCAGGTCGCTCAACGGAACCGGGGTGTGGGTGACCCCCCACTGCGAGAACACCTTGTCGATGAGCCGGAACGTACCGCCGTAGGCGTCATCGGGAATCACCACGTGGTCGCCGGGTCGCAACACCGCGCGCAGGGCACAGTCGGTGGCGGCCATACCCGAGCTGAAGGCGCGCCCATAGGCGGCTTCCTCGACCGCGGCCAGCGCCGATTCCAGTGCCTGCCGCGTGGGATTTCCGGTACGGGCGTACTCGAATCCACCGCGCAACCCGCCGACGCCATCCTGGGCGAAGGTCGAGCTGGCGTAGATCGGCGTGTTGACGGCTCCGGTGCCCGGATCGGGACGGTAACCGGCGTGGATGGCTTTTGTGGCCAGACCGTGCCACCTGCGCTGTTCACTCATAACGTGTCGAGCCTATCGCGGCCGTTCAGTTTCGCAGCTTTCGTCCGTACTGGTCGGGAACTGATCGGGTGAACATCATGATCGCATCCACCAGAGCCCAGATCCCGACGCCGACAATCACAAAGATCCCGACGATGAGAATCGATGTGAGGATGCCGAGGATGGTCAGCCCCAGTTGGATCGCGCCGATATTGGTGGAGCCTATGTAGAAACGCCCGACACCGAAGCCACCCAGAAACAGCTGCAACAGACCGGCGGTCACAGCCGATTTGTCAGACAGCGGCTCCCCGGTCTGCGGATCGCGACCGAACGGAGCCGACGGGTCGGCTGGATACGCGCCGTAAGGCTGCGGCTGCCCGGGGTACCCGGCCGGGAAGCCCTGCGGCGGATAGCCTGCGGGCGGGCCCTGAGGCGGATAACCGCCGAATTGCGGAACTCCCTGCGGAGGCGGGAATTGCGGAGGCATGGCCTGCGGCGGCACTCCGTACATGTCTCCGGGTTGATTTGGTGTCGACATAGCGGCCCCGACTTTCTCGAATGCACCGAGCTCCGATATGGATTCGGCTTCGGCAGGCTAGCTGAAATGATGTCACGGAACACAGCGCCCACGGCGCAGGCATTTCTGCCGTACGCGCCGTGGGCGCTGAGGTCGGTTGTTCTACCTACGGGGTCAGCGGTGCCACCGGGCCACCGCTGAGCCGACGCCAGGCGTACACCTGGATGAGCAGGATCAACGGGATGCCCACGATCAGACCGAGCAAGCACGGGATCGACCCGACGATCGCGATGGCAGCCATCACCAGCACAGTGAGAAACACCGTGCCGAAGTTGGCCTTCACGAGTTCGAAGCTTGCCTTGACCGCGTCGACTGCCTTGAGATTGCGGTCCACCGCGGCGACCGTCGTAAACAGGAACAAGACGGCGATGAGCACGCTGGCGATGAAGGCCAGCGGCATGGTCACCCACCAGAGCCCGGGCACCAAGGCCGTCGGGAGCGACAGCACGAAGTTGACCGCGAACGTGATCGCACCGACGATCACCGTCGCAAGGATCACGTTCATGACGTTGCGCGGCTTGAAGAACGATCCGATCGTCACCTGTTGCCCGTTGGCGATGTCGACCAGGCCCGCGGTGTAGGCCGCGGCGATCCACCCGCTGACGATCAACATCAAGATCGACCCGATGAACATCACGATGCTGCCGGCAACCCCGAGATCGTCCGATGATGCCGAGAAACTGAAGCCGTTTCCACCCGACTCGTAGCTGCTGGTGGAACCGGGCGACACCGCCGCTGCAATGAGCGTGACGACAACCCAGACGGCTGCCGATGCCGCGCCGAACACGAGCCCCGGCACGATCAGCTCGACCGGATGCTTGAGGAACTTGTTCCACGCCCACGAGAAGGCATCACCGACGTTGTAGGGCGCGCCGCCGAATCCGGGTCCGCCCGCGGGCGGGTAGCCGGGAGCCCCATAGCCGGCAGGCGGATACCCACCGGGCGGAGGGTAACCACCGGGCGGCGGATAGCCACCGGGAGGCGGATAGCCACCGGGAGGCGGATAACCGCCGGCGCCACCGGCGGGAGGCGGCGGCGGATAGCCGCCGCCCTGCGGTGGCTGCGGCGGCGGATAGCCCCCCTGCTGGGGCGGGGGCGGATAGCTGCCAGGGGGAGGCGGCGGGTAGCTGCCACCCGGCGGCGGGGGCGGCGGTGTGAAGCCCCCGTGCTGGGGCGGAGGTGGAGGCGGATAGCCACCCTCCGGCGGCGGCGGGTAATTCCCGGGCGGGGGCGGTTGATCGGTCACGTCGAAAGCTCTCCTCATCTTCCGATAGCGCTCCGCAGGCGGACGCTACTTTCTGCCAGCACCTAGACGGACAGACTGCTCCACACGCAGATTACGCATCGTCAACCCCGTTTGACAGGACAACACGAGCGTCTTCGCCGGGCGCAGCGGGCCGGTCGTCACCGCGGGCAGCGACGGTCTACGAGTTTGCTAGCCCTAGGCCAACTCACCCTAGCTGAGAAGTCGCTGGAGACAAGGTATTCCACGCGACTCAATACGCTGGATCGCGCTAGTGTCGCCCGCCGCCATCGGACAGGAAGCCGAGCAGGTCGTGGCGGGTGAGCACACCGACCGGTTTGCCCTCTTCGACGACCATCACCGCGTCGCATTCACGCAGCGTCTTCGCCGCGGTGGAAACCAACTCCCCCGCACCGATGAGCGGCAATGGCGGGCTCATGTGCTCGGCAACGGCGTCGGCCAGCTTCGCCCGCCCTTCGAACACCGCGGACAGCAGTTCCCGCTCGGAGACACTGCCTGCCACCTCGCCCGCCATCACCGGAGGCTCGGCGCCGACCACCGGCATCTGGGAGACGCCGTATTCGCGGAGGATGCCGATCGCGTCGCGCACCGTCTCCGACGGATGGGTGTGCACCAGGTCGGGCAGCGCACCGGACTTGCCGCGCAGCACATCGCCGACGGTCGACTGTTCGATCGAACCGTCGAGCCGGTTGCGCAGGAAACCGTAGGACGACATCCATGCGTCGTTGAAAATCTTTGAGAGATAACCGCGTCCGCCGTCGGGCAACAGCACCACGACGACCGAGTCGGGACCGGCCTTGCGAGCCACCTCGAGTGCGGCCACCACCGCCATGCCACAGGACCCACCGACCAGCAGTGCCTCTTCGCGGGCCAGCCGCCGGGTCATGTCGAACGAATCGGCGTCGGACACGGCGATGATCTCGTCGGGGACCGCAGGATCGTAGGCCGACGGCCAGAAATCCTCACCGACGCCTTCCACCAGGTAGGGACGGCCCGTGCCGCCGGAGTACACGGAGCCCTCGGGGTCGGCCCCCACCACCTTCACTGGGCCTTCTGCACGCTGTCGGGATATCTCCTTGAGATACCGGCCCGCACCGGTGATGGTGCCGCCGGTGCCGACGCCCGCCACGAAATGCGTGACCGTGCCGTCGGTGTCGGCCCAGATCTCCGGACCCGTCGTCTCGTAGTGACTCTCCGGTCCCATCGGGTTGGAGTACTGGTCGGGCTTCCAGGCGCCGTCGATCTCCTCGACGAGCCGGTTGGAGACGCTGTAGTAGCTGTCCGGGTGATCCGGTGGCACCGCCGTCGGGCACACCACAACCTCGGCACCGTAGGCGCGCAACACATTCTGCTTGTCCTCGCTGACCTTGTCCGGGCAGACGAAGATGCACTTGTAGCCGCGGGTCTGGGCCACCAGCGCCAGTCCGACCCCGGTGTTACCGGATGTCGGCTCGACGATGGTGCCGCCGGGCTTGAGCTCGCCGCTGGCCTCGGCGGCGTCGATCATCTTGGCGGCAATGCGGTCCTTGGAGCTGCCACCGGGGTTCAGGTACTCGATCTTGGCCAAGACCATTCCTGAGCCTTCTGGGACAACCGAGTTCAGCTGTACCAGCGGGGTATTGCCGATGAGCTCACTGATGTGCCTGGCGATGCGCATACGTCAATGGTCTCAGGCCCGCGAATCGCTTACCAGGTGGCCTCTCGAATGTATTCGCCGATCTGGCGCAATGAGCGCTGCGCTTCAGACACCAGCGGCGACGCAAGCTGGAAGACATGCATCTGACCGGGCCAGATCCGGAGCTCGACCGGAACCCCGGCGGCGGCCAGCATGTGCGCCCCTTTGCGCGCATCGCTGAGCAGAACCTCCGAGCCGGACGCATGGATCAGCGTGCGGGGCAGGCCGGGCTCGACGTGATCGAGGGGCTCGTAGACGTGCTCGCCCTTGCGTTTGGCCGCAGCCTCCACGAGTTCGACGAGTGCGTCGAACGCCTTGGCGGGGAACATCGCGTCAGAGTGGATGTTCGGGTGGTTGGCCCTCGACTCGTTGTCGATCTCGAACAGGGGCGACATCGTCACGATGGCGGCGGGGACCTCCCCCTCGTCGAGCAGGCGCTCGGCCAAGGCCAGCGACAGGTAACCACCTGCCGAGTCGCCCGCCAGCACGATCTGGTCCGGTTCGTAACCGGTCAGCCGCAGCCACTGGTAGGCGTCGTAACAGTCCTCGATCGCGGTGCCCACCGAGTGCTTGGGGACCATGCGGTAGTCGACGACGAACACCGGGCTGTCGGCATATCCCGACAGCGCGGTCACGATGCCGGAGTGCGTGTTGGCTCCGCAGGCCAGGAACGCGCCGCCGTGCAGGTAGAGGATGACGCTGCGCTTCCCGTCGGCGGGCAGTACGCCGTCGGCGCGGACCAGCTGCGCGGTGCAGTGAGGCAGCGCGATGGTGGCTTTGATGGTTCCGGGGACCGGGCGGATCAGCCTGGCAGCGAAATTGACCAGCCCGAAAGGCCACGGCAGATGCGGTACATGGCTACCAATTGCCAGGGTCGGCTTGATTGTCAGCATGGCCGCCAGCGAAGCCAATCGGCCGGCCAGACTCGGGCCGTCCTCGACCACCTCGACGGGCGCGCCGTCACTGACCGGGAACCTACGCCCGCGGTGGGCCCTAGCTGGGCTTATACCAGCCTGATGAGACCTGGATACCTTACTCGGTGCGGTCATCGTCACCACTTCCTACGTCTTTGTAGTGCTAGGTGCGCTTCGTCACTCAGACAACCCGGGTAACTTAGCTTGACATCCGTAAACAGTTCAACAGTCAAATAAACTGAATTGATACCGGACTTGATACAGCACCGTGATCGCCACGATGAGGCGCCACGCGGATTACCCGTCTGATCGACCTAGACTGATCGCGTGGGCACACCGCGTCGGTCGACCGTCGCCCTCGCCGCTGCGGCGACGTTGGCTTCTACGGGATCGGCCTATATCGGAGCACGCAACCTGTTGAGCGGGCAGGCCAACAAGGCCCGTCAGGTCATCCCAAAATCCTGGGACATCCCGCCCCGCGCCGATGGCGTGTATCTCCCGGGCGGCGGGCCCGTCGAGAAATGGGAACGCGGGGTCCCCTTCGACCTGCACCTGATGATCTTCGGCGACTCCACGGCCACCGGATACGGCTGCCGGGTGCCCGACGAAGTGCCCGGAGTTTTGATCGCGCGCGGCGTGGCCGAGCAGTTCGGCGAACGAGTCCGCTTGAGCACCAAGGCGATCGTCGGCGCCACCTCGAAAGGGCTGTCCGGCCAGATCGATGCCATGTTCGTGGCGGGCCCACCACCGGATGCTGCCGTGATCATGATCGGCGCCAACGACATCACCAAACCCAACGGCGTCGGGCCGTCGGCCCGCCGCGTCGGCGACGCGGTGCGGCGGCTGCGGGCGGCAGGAGCCGTCGTCGTGGTCGGCACGTGCCCCGATTTCGGGGTGATCACCGCCATCCCTCAACCGTTGCGCGCGTTCGCCCGCGCGCGTGGCCTGCGGCTGGCCCGCGCCCAGGCCGGCGCCGTGCGAGCGGCCGGGGGCATACCCATACCGTTCTCCGATCTCCTGGCCAGCGACTTCCACAAGGCCCCTGACCTGCTGTTCTCCGAGGACATGTTCCATCCGTCGGCAGCCGGCTACGCGCTCGCGGCCAAGCAGTTGCTGCCCGCGCTGTGCACCGTGCTCGGCGAGTGGGACGGTGACGCGGCGCTGGAATCCGGCGCCGCCGACACCAGGACGTTGCTGACCCGGCTCGGCGGTGTCAGCAGGCTGTGGCACCGCTCAACCGGGGTGCCCGCACCCATCGTGGTGACCGCGGGCTAGTTTCAATCTGAGTTTTCTAAGCCATTCGATCAGCAGGAGCCGTCATGCCTGAAGCCGTCATCGTTGCCACCGCCCGCTCACCGATCGGCCGCGCCGTCAAGGGATCGCTGGCCACCATGCGCCCCGACGACCTGGCCGGCCAGATGGTGCGCGCCGTGCTGGACAAGGTGCCGTCGCTGGATCCGCGCGACATCGACGACCTGATGATGGGCTGCGCCCAGCCCGCCGGTGAGGCCGGCTACAACATCGCGCGCGCGGTGGCCGTCGAGCTCGGCTACGACTTCCTGCCGGGCACCACTGTCAACCGGTACTGCTCCTCGTCACTGCAGACCACCCGGATGGCCTTCCACGCCATCAAGGCCGGTGAGGGTGACGTGTTCATCTCCGCGGGTGTAGAGACGGTGTCGCGCTTCGGCGTCGGCGCCGCCGATGGCGCCCCCAATTCCAAGAACTCGCTGTTCGAAGAGGCCCAGGCGCGCACGATCACGCAGGCCGAGGGCGACATCAAGTGGCATGACCCGCGCGAGGACGGCCTGATCCCGGACGTCTACATCGCCATGGGCCAGACCGCCGAGAACGTCGCCACCTACACCGGCATCAGCCGCGAAGACCAGGACCACTGGGGCGTGCGTTCACAGAACCGTGCTGAGGAAGCCATCAAGAACGGGTTCTTCGAGCGCGAGATCGTCCCGGTGACGCTGCCCGACGGCACGGTCGTCTCCACCGATGACGGGCCGCGTGCCGGCACCTCCTACGAAAAGATCAGCCAGCTCAAGCCGGTGTTCCGGCCCAACGGCACGATCACCGCAGGTAACGCGTGTCCGCTGAACGACGGTGCCGCCGCCGTCGTCATCATGAGCGACACCAAGGCCAAGGAGCTGGGCCTTACCCCGCTGGCCCGCATCGTCTCCACCGGGGTTTCCGGTCTCTCGCCGGAGATCATGGGCCTGGGCCCGATCGAGGCAATCAAGAAGGCGCTGGCCAAGGCCGGCAAGAAGATCTCCGACATCGACCTGGTCGAGATCAACGAGGCGTTCGCCGTGCAGGTGATCGGCTCGGCTCGTGAGCTCGGCATCGACGAGGACAAGCTGAACGTGTCCGGCGGCGCGATCGCGCTGGGCCACCCGTTCGGCATGACCGGCGCCCGCATCACCGCCACGCTGCTGAACAACCTCCAGACCTACGACAAGACGTTCGGCATCGAGTCGATGTGCGTCGGTGGCGGCCAGGGTATGGCGATGGTTCTGGAGCGTCTCTCCTAGTTTGCCTGCGTTGACTCTGCGTGCAGGGCGCGAAAGTGCGAGTAACCCGCGCCCTCACCGCAGAGTCAACGGCTCGGCAACCTCATTCCACGCAAGACGTAGACGCCGGAGGATGTCCACCCGACGGTGGCCCTTGGCCACTTGGATCGTGGTCCAACCGGCTCGCCTGATGTATTCGTGGCGGACGATGTCGTAACCAAGCGCATCAGCATGCTGTACGCCGTCGTATTCGACCGCGAGCATGTGCTCCTCCCATCCCATATCCAGGTAATACCTTGCTTGGCCGTTCCGACCCGGCACCGAGATCTGTGTTTGCGGTCGCGGGTAGCCATCGTCGATGATCATGAGACGAAGCCAGGTTTCCTTGGGCGACTGGGCACCCGGGTCGTAGATATCGAGCGCAGACTCAAGCTGACGTAGCCCACGTGTGTGCCGATGACGAGCCGCCAGCGCCAAGACATCAGCAGCTTTGAATCCAGTCGCATTGCCGAGTGCGTCGAGGCGCGCCACCGCCTCCCCGAGTGGGCCGCGCCTGCCGAGATCGAATGCCGTCCGCTCGGGCGTCGTCACGTTCATCCCGTCGAGCCGTTGAAACTCCCCCGGCTGCAACAGATCGGTGCGGGTGATGACTCCCCGCGGAGGCCTCGCATTCGCCCAGATCAGCTCGACTGGAACGTCGTCGTCAACCCACTCTGCGCGATGCATCGCGGATGCCGCGAGACCCGCGACCACCGCTTCGCGATGCGACCACAACCACGCTGCCTGCGTCCGCCGCCGCAAAGTCGGAGTAATCCGCTTGTCCAGGTACACATTTGGCATCAGCGATCGGTAGTAGCGGCGCAACTCGTAGCGGTTCACCGCACCGCATGCCAAAGCCTCACTGCCGACGAAGGCATCACTTCCAATGTCCATGGCCACAGGCTGGTTTCAGTTGCCGACATTCGTCGCCCACCGCACCATCCGGGGCTTCGCGATGTGGATGAATCTTCGCTTGGGGATAACCATCTCGCGCATGCCACCCGTTTGGCTCTGCGCTCAGGGTGCAAACGTGCGAGAGACCTGCGCCCTCCTCGCAGAGTCAACCCAAAAGAAAAAGGCGCCCGCAATCGCGGACGCCTTTCTCGGGGCAGGGTTGCTAGTCGTTGTTGAAGTACGACAGCAACCGGAGGATCTCGATGTACAGCCAGACCAGCGTGACGGTCAGGCCCAGGGCGATGCCCCATGCGGCCTTCTCCGGAGCACCGGCACGGATCATCTGGTCGGCGGCATCGAAGTCGATCAGGAAGCTGAACGCCGCCAGCGCGATCACGAACAGCGAGAACGCGATGGACAAGCCGCCGCCCGAACGCAGGCCGAGGCCTTCACCGCCGCCGACACCGAACATCGCGAGCACGAAGTTCACGAGAACCAATGCCAGCACGCCGAACATCGCGGCGACGATCATCCGGGTGAACTTGGGCGTCACGCGGATGGCGCCGGTCTTGTAGACCACGAGCATGCCGATGAACACACCGATCGAGGCCACGACGGCCTGGAAGATCATGGAGGGCCCACCGCTGGACACCAGGTTGGCGAACAGGAACGACGCCGCGCCGAGGAACAGGCCCTCCAGCGCCGCATACGTCAGCACGATGGCCGGGTTGTCCTGCTTGCGCCCGAAGGTCGCGATCAGCACCATGACCAGACCGCCGAGGCCGCCGATCAGGGTGAACGGCATCATCAGGGCCGTATTTCCGGCCACGAGGAAGTAGGACACGACCGCGACGGCCGACACGACGGCCAGCGTGATGCCGGTCTTGGTGACGACGTCGTCGATGGTCAGCGGGCGGGAAACGCCCGTCTGCGGCTGCTCCAAGTACTCCTGCGCGTAGGGCTGCGCATGCACCTGCTGTGCACCGAAGCCGCTGGCTCCGGTGCCGAATTGTGCGTATCCGCCCTGCGTCTTGGGCAGGCTGCGGAATACCGGGTTGCTGGTTTCGCGCACCGTCGGATCCTCTCTGATGAGATGTGTTCGAGTACGAACTAGTAGCTCAACGATCAATGGTCCTGCTGGGTTCCCGTCGACGACTACAAACTCTCAGGAAACTTCCAGGTTTGATCTTGGGGCAAACCCTACCCGTAGCGCACCACAACTGGGGCGCCGAACTAGATTGCAACTCGTGACAGAAAACGAGGACGTCCTAGTAAGTGTCCGGAACGGCGTCGGGATCCTCACGCTGAACCGGCCCAAGGCGATCAACTCGCTCAACGACGCCATGGTCGCGGGCATCTCCGAGGCGCTGCACGCCTGGGCGAACGACGACACGATCCACACCGTGCTGCTGACCGGCGCCGGCGAACGTGGCCTCTGCGCGGGCGGTGACGTGGTCGCGCTCTATCACAGCGCCAAGGCCGACGACGGGGCAGCGCAACGGTTCTGGTACGACGAATACCTGCTCAACGCCTATATCGGCAGCTATCCGAAGCCCTACCTGGCGGTGATGGACGGCATCGTCATGGGCGGTGGCGTGGGCATCGCGTCCCACGGCAACATCCGGGTGGCGACCGATACCACCAAGATGGCGATGCCCGAGGTCGGCATCGGCTTCATCCCCGACGTCGGCGGTACCTATCTGCTGTCGCGGGCCCCGGGCCGGTTGGGACTGCACGCCGCGCTCACCGGCGCACCGTTCTCCGGGGCCGACGCGATCGCCATGGGTTTCGCCGATCACTACGTGCCCCATGACAAGCTGGCCGCCTTCACCGAGTCCGTCGTCGCCGACGGCGTCGAGAACGCCCTGGCCACCTACGCCATCGAGGCGCCGGCCAGCCCACTTCTCGAACAGCGCGGCTGGATCGACGAGTGTTATGCCGGCGACACCGTGGCCGACGTCGTCGCCGCACTGCGCGGCCATGACGAGCAGGCTGCCCGCGACGGCGCGGACTTGATCGCCACCCGCTCCCCCGTCGCCCTTTCGGTCACGCTGGAAGCGGTGCGCCGGGCCGCCGAGCTGGAGACACTGGAGGACGTGCTGCGGCAGGAGTACCGAACCTCGTGTGCCTCGGTGAAATCGCATGACTTCGTCGAGGGCATCCGCGCCCAGCTCGTCGACAAGGACCGCAACCCGCAGTGGTCCCCTACCTCGATCGCAGCGGTCACCCCCGCCGATGTCGAGGCGTACTTCGTTCCGGCCGACCCCGATCTGACCTTCCAGGAGGACAACCAATGAGTGAGTTCGAGACGATCCTGGTGACCCGTACCGACCGGGTCGCCACCATCACGCTGAACCGGCCCAAGGCGCTCAATGCGCTCAACACCCAGGTGATGACCGAAGTGACCACGGCCGCAGCCGAACTCGACCGTGACCCGAGCGTCGGCGCGATCATCGTCACCGGCAATGAGAAGGCGTTCGCCGCCGGCGCCGACATCAAGGAGATGGCCGAACTGTCGTTCGCCGACGTGTACGCGGCCGACTTCTTCGAACTGTGGTCGAAGTTCGCCGACACCCGCACGCCCACGATCGCCGCGGTTGCCGGGTATGCGCTGGGCGGTGGCTGCGAACTGGCGATGATGTGCGACATCCTGATCGCCGCGGACTCGGCGAAATTCGGCCAGCCCGAGATCAAGCTGGGTGTGCTGCCGGGCATGGGCGGCAGCCAGCGGCTGACGCGGGCGATCGGCAAGGCCAAGGCGATGGACCTGATCCTCACCGGCCGGACCATCGACGCTGTCGAGGCCGAGCGCGCCGGCCTGGTGTCACGCCTGGTGCCCGCGGACTCACTGATCGACGAGGCCCTGGCCGTGGCCGCGACCATCGCCGGGATGTCCCTGTCGGCGTCGCGGATGGCCAAGGAGGCGGTCAACCGGGCCTTCGAGTCCAGCCTGGCCGAAGGACTGCTCTACGAGCGCAGGCTGTTCCACTCGGCCTTCGCCACCGCCGACCAGAAGGAAGGCATGGCGGCGTTCTCGGAGAAGCGCGCCGCCAACTTCACCCATCGCTAAAGTCGACGGGTGACCGAGACCGCCGAATCCGAGGCCGACGCACCCGAAGTCCAGTCAGGTGGTGCAGAGAAGCCGGTGTGGTGGGCACGCCATTACACGTTCTTCGGCACCGCGGTGGGTCTGGTGTTCGTCTGGTTCTCACTCACACCGTCGCTGCTGCCCCGCGGGCCGCTGTTCCAGGGCCTGGTCAGCGGCGGCGCCGGCGCAACCGGGTACGGCCTCGGCGTTTTCGGGGTGTGGCTGGTCCGCTACATGCGTTCGGCGGAAACCAGCCCGAAAGCCCCCAAGTGGGCCTGGTTGTCCTTGCTCGTCGTGGGTGTCGTCGGACAGATCCTGATGATCATCTACTTCCACGTCTGGCAGGACGAGGTCCGCGACTTCATGGGTGTGCCCCGGCTGAAGTTCTGGGATCACCCGCTGACCGCGGTGCTGTCACTCGTGGTCCTGTTCGCGTTCGTCGAGATCGGGCAATTGGTCCGCAAGCTGGTGCGTTTCCTGGACCTCAAGCTGGATCGCTTTCTGCCACCGCGGGTTTCGGCCGTTATCACGGTGGCGCTGCTGCTTGCGCTGTCGATCGCGCTGCTGAACGGTGTGGTGGTCCGGGTGGCGATGAGCACGATCAACCGGACGTTCGCGGCCGTCAACGACGAGAGCGATCCTGACTTCGCCGCCCCGACGTCGGTCCTACGCTCGGGCGGCCCACAGTCATTGGCCGACTGGGAGTCGCTGGGCCATCAGGGTCGGGTGTTCGTCTCGGCCGGCCCTACTGTGCAACAGCTTTCGCGGTTCCACGGTAAGCCTGCGATCGAACCGATCCGCGCCTACGCGGGTCTGCATTCCGCCGATGGCATCAAGGCCACCGCGGCCCTGGCGGCCAGGGAGTTACAACGCACCGGCGGCCTGGACCGCGCCGTGATCGCGGTGGCGACCACGACGGGCACGGGCTGGATCAACGAGGCCGAGGCCTCCGCCTTGGAATACATGTACAACGGCAACACCGCGATCGTGTCGATGCAGTACTCATTCCTGCCGAGTTGGTTGTCGTTCCTGGTCGACCAGGAGAACGCGCGGCAGGCCGGGCAGGCGTTGTTCGAGGCCGTCGACACACTGGTCCGGGCGATGCCGGAGGCCAAGCGCCCCAAACTGGTGGTGTTCGGCGAGAGCCTGGGATCGTTCGGCGGCGAGGCACCGTTCCTGTCGCTGAACAATCTCGTCGCCCGCACCGACGGTGCGCTGTTCTCGGGCCCGACGTTCAAGAACACGATCTGGACGACGCTGACCCGCGACCGCGACGCCGGTTCGCCGGAGTGGTTGCCGATCTACGACAACGGCGAGAACGTGCGGTTCAGTGCGAAAGCCGAAGATCTGGACCGGCCCGATGCGCCGTGGGGCCACCCCCGCGCGGTGTATCTGCAGCACGCCTCGGACCCGATCTCGTGGTGGACGCCCGACCTGTTGTTCGCCAAGCCGGATTGGCTGCGTGAGCCACGTGGGTACGACGTATCGCCACGGATGGAATGGATCCCCATCGTGACGTTCCTGCAGGTGTCCGCGGACATGGCGGTGGCGGTCGATGTGCCCGACGGCCACGGCCACGTCTACGTCAAGAACGTCGCCGACGCATGGGCGGCGATCCTACAGCCGCCGGGCTGGACGCCGGAGATGACCGAGAAACTCCGCCCCATGCTGAGCAACAACGAAAACGCCTGAGGCGCAACCTCACACGTGACCGGCGGCGACCAGCGCGTGATAGCCGCCGACGACGTCGGTGGACCGGTGCAGACCGAGGTCGACCAGCGCCGCCGCGGCGAGGCTCGACGTGTAACCCTCCGAGCACAGGATCACCCAGTAGACGTCGTCGTCGACTGCCTGCGGTATCCGCGCATCACTGGTCGGGTCGCAGCGCCACTCCAGCACGTTGCGCTCGATGACCAGCGCACCGGGTACCGAACCCTCGGCGGCACGCTGGGCAGCGGGGCGAATGTCGACCAGGACGGCACCGGCGTCAAGGGCCTCGGGAAGGTCTTCGGCGGGGAGTCGGTGCAGCCGGGTCCGGGCCTGCTCCAGCACGGTGGCGATTCGGCTCATTTCAATCACTCCGGTGCGTCGGTGAGCTCGGTGCGGTTGCGGCGCAACGTGTTCTGCGCCGTCACCTCGTAGTAGGACATTGCGGTCAGCGGCGGCGAGTAGGCGTGCACGCTCAGCGTCGGCCCCGTCACCGTTACCGGTCCGGATGCGTGCACCACGTCATGTACCCAACCCAGTGGGAAGGCCGCCTGATCGCCTTCCGAGAGGCGCCGCCCCCGTAGAAGCTCGCCATCCCAACGGGTTTCGCGCAGTGCACCGGACACCACGGTCAAAGCGCCGAGGGAACCGCCGTGGTCGTGCAGTTCGGTCGACTTGTCGGGTACCCAGCTGATCAGCCAGACCTCGACTTCGTCGTCACCGGACAAGCGGGTGTACCAGCGGTCGTCCTTCGGCAGCTTGCGCAGCAACCTGTCGTAGCGTCCGGACAACACATCGTCGGCAGCGCGGTCGGTGGCGTGCAACAGGTCGGGCAGCCGTAGCCGGGTGGGCGCCGAGACCGCAGGAACGGGCGCGAGCGTAGACAACATCAGAGAAACTCCAAGAATGACGGCGGAACAGGGCAGACGGGCGCGTTAGCGAGCCCGACAACACTCCTGGAATCCGGTCCCTTCCGTCATGGCCGCCAGTGTTGCATAGATTGGCGGGATGCGCCGTTACACGTGGACCACCCGCCTGACCGCCGGAGCCGTCACAGCCACCGCGCTGGGCCTGCTGATCGGATGCTCGACGGAGGCCGGCAAGGAGCAGTCCGGCGAGTCCGCGGCGCCCTCCCCGCCGGCCACCACAACGGCCGAGGCGGCGACCCCCACGGCCAAGCCCGGCGAGGTCGCGGTGTCCCCCGGCGGGGTCACCACGGCGGTCGGCGCTGACGCGCAGTCCACCGAAGAGGAGTATTTCCAGGCCTGTCACGCCGCCAAGGTATGGATGGAAGGCAAGGGCGGCGACCTCAAGGCCCAGATCGAGCCGTATCTGGCGAGCCTGCAGGCACCCGATGCGGCCCCCGGGCCCGGCACGTACAACGTGGCGTGGGCCCAGCTGGAGCCGGGCCGTCAGGCAGCGGTCATCGTCGCGGCGCGGGCAGCTGCCGACGAACTCTGCGGCTAGCCGCTGCTAGTTCGAATCAGGCTGCGCCGAACCCCCGGCAGCGCCGCCCTGGGCGGACACCCAGGCGCGGCCACGTGCGACCGCGGTGTCGAGGGCTCCGAAGACGCGGTCGGACGACGGGACGATGCCGTCGTCGCCCAGCAGGTCGTCGAGCCCGCCCCGCCGCAGGACCTCCGCGGTGGCGGCGTCGACCCCAGAGATGATGAGCCGTCCGTTGTTGTCCGCCAGCTGCCCGGCCCAGCGGCGCATCGCCTTGATGGTCACAGACGACGGCACATCGGGCAGCGCGCGCAGGCTGAGCACGACGACGGCGTTGGTGGTGCCATCGGCGCGGGGCCAGGTTTCGTCGATGCGGGCCACTTCCGCGAACAACCCGACCCCGGCGTAGTGCAGCACGGTGACGTCGTTGCTGGCGCACTGCTCGGGCACCGGCGCCTGTTCCCAGCCTCCGCCCGGCGCCGGGGTCAGCGCCATCAACTGCGCGGCTTTTGCCGCCTTCGCGCAGTAGAGCACCAGTGAGGTGATGACGCCGATGAGGATCGCGGTGTGCAACGGAAGTTGTGTGGTGGCCGCGAACGTCACCAGCATCGCCACCGCCGAAAGCGGGGCGACCCGCAGGACCAGCTTGATATCGGGCAGTCGGCCGACTACCAGCTCGGCCCCGATCACGAGGATCAGCCCGCCGATCACCGGCATCGGGATGATCTCGGCAGCCGACCCGGCCACCAATACCAGCGCTGCGAGCCACAACCCGGCGAAGATGCCCGCCCACCGGGTCTGTGCGCCCGCTGAGGTCGCCACCCCGGTCCGCGACAGTGAACCGCCGGCCGGCAGCGCGCCGAACAACCCGCCCGTCACGTTCGCCGCGCCCTGGGCCAGGAAATCGCCGTTCATGTTGGTGCGGCTGCCGTCCGGGTTGGGCACCGCGGCCGAGATTCCAGCGGCCTGGGCCAGCGCGACGAGTGCCACCGCCACGCCGCCGACGATGAGTTCAGGCATGGCGGCAAAGTTCGGAACTGTCAACGGCGGAAGCGCATTCGCGATCGACGCGATGTCACCGACGGTTTCGACGTCGATGCGCGCGACGGCCACCACCGCCGTCACGACGACGAGAGCCAGCAACGTCGCGAACGATTCGAGCGGCTTGATGAAGTGGAACACCGCCCACACCGCGACGGTGCCCAGCGCCACCGCGGCGGCGGCGGGATGCCACAACGCGATGTGCGCCAGAGAGTCGACGAATTTGCCAATAGTGTTGCCGCTCTGCGGTTTGTAGCCGGTGGCGTCCCCGAGGACGCCGGCGACGATCTGCAGCGCGATGCCGGTGGAGAAGCCCGTCATCACGGCATTGGACACAAAATTCATGATCGAGCCGAACCGCAGCAGGCCGAACAGCAGCATCACCACACCGACCACGAGGGCCAGTGCGGCGATATTTGCCGGATCCGCCGGATCCAGACCGGCCTCCTTGAGCACACTGCGCGATGTCAGGGCGATGGCGCTGGTCAGCGTCGTCACCATCAGCACGGTGCGGGCGAACAGCGACCCGATGATGCCGGGCACGATGCCGGCATAGATTCCGGCGACCGGGTTGAAGCCGCCGATACTGGCGTACGCCATGCCTTCTGGGATCGAGAACAATCCCGTAACCAGCCCGGAGATGACGTCGCGAGGCTTGGGGCGACCGAGCTTTCGCGCGAATGTTGACGCTCCCACAGTTCAACCCTCCCACGAATGAGTCTGTGGTGGGCGATACTGCGAATGTGCGCGCGCCGGGAATTCTTCCGTATCAGCGCGCGTGGTTACGCGCCGACGTGGTGGCCGGGCTGGCAGCCGGGGCCGTGATCATCCCGCAGGCCATGGCATATGCGACCGTGGCCCGGATGCCGGTCCAGTTCGGCCTCTACACGTGCATGCTGCCGCTGGTCGTGTATGCGTTCATCGGAGGTTCGCGCACCGCGAGCGTCACCACGACGTCGACGATTGCCACGCTGAGCGCGTCGACCATGGTCGGCGCCGGCATCGCTGCGGGTTCGCCGGATGCGCAGTCGCACCTGATCACGCTGACGCTGTTGGTGGGCGCGTTCCTGCTGGCGGCGCGACTGCTGCGGCTCGGCACGATCATCGAGAACATCAACGAGGCCACGCTGCTCGGGCTCAAGGCGGGGGTGGGGTTGACTGTTGCCGCTGCCCAGATCCCGAAACTCCTTGGTGTGGAAGAGGATCCGCATGCCACCGGGTTCTTTCACATCATCTGGTCGGCGTTGCACCACATCGACAACGCCAATCTTCCCACCGTGATGCTGTCCATCGTCACGATCACTCTGTTGCTGCTGATCGGCAAGTTCGCGCCGCTGGTGCCGGGCCCGCTGGTTGTGGTGGTGCTCGGTATCGCGCTGGCCGTGGTCGGCGGGTTGCCCTCGATGGGCGTGCAGTTGATCCCCGAGGTGCCACGCGGAATACCCCTGCCCGCGCTGCCTGCCTTCGACCACATCGGGCACCTGATTCCGGGCGCATTGGCCATCGCCATGATGGCGTTCCTCGAAACCGTCGCGGTGGCGCGCGGTGTTCGCCGGGCCGACGAACCGCAGGTCGATGCCGATCGTGAGCTCGCCGCCAACGGTATTGCCGCACTGGTCAGTTCGTTCTTCCACTCGCTGCCTCCCGCCGGCGGGTTCTCGCAGACCGGCATGAACCTGCGCGCCGGCGCCCGTTCCCAGATGTGCGGCCTGGTCACCGCGGCACTGGCTGTGCTGGTCGCGGTGTTCCTGGCGCCCGCGCTGTCTGAGCTGCCGCAGGCGACGCTGGGTGCCATGGTGCTGGTCGCCGTGCTCGGCCTCATCGACATCGGCGCCCTGCAGCGGCTCTACCGGTTCGACAAGCTCGAATTCAGTCTGGCAGCGATCGTCGGGGTGTTCGGCCTGACCGTCGGACTGCTGCCCGCCGTCGCAGCCGGGGTCCTGCTGACCCTGTACTTCGTGCTGCGCGAAGCCAACCGTGCACACATTGTGCAGGTCAGCGCCCAGCCGCTGGTCTTGAGATTCGACCTCGGCCTGTACACCGCCAACCTGCGGGCGAACATCGACGCCGTTCTCACGAAGATCGCGGCCGCTGAACCGCGGCCGGATGTCGTGGTGCTCGACCTGTCCCGGCTGCCGTGGCTGACGTCGACGATCCTCGACGGCCTGCGCGATCTGGAATCGCAGACCGGCGTCGAGGTGCACTACACCGGTCTGCGTAGCGACCTGCACCAGATGGCGAAGCGCTGGCCGTGGTGGCAGCAGGTGGAAAGCCAGGGGCGTTACACCGACAGCCCATGATCCAGAATGGACATATGCGTGTTGCTCTGGCCCTCGGCAGTGGTGGGGCTCGCGGTTACGCGCACATCGGGGTGATCAACGAACTGTGCGATCGCGGTTACGAGGTCGTCGGGGTGTCCGGGTCGTCGATGGGTGCTCTGGTCGGCGGATTGCATGCAGCGGGCAAGCTCGACGAGTTCTCGGACTGGGCGCGGACCCTGACGCAGCGGGCGGTGTTGCGGCTGCTCGATCCGTCGATCAGCGCGGCCGGCATCCTGCGCGCCGAGAAGATCCTCGACGCGGTCCGCGACATCATCGGCGAGGCCACGATCGAGGAACTGCCCATCCCCTACACGGCGGTCGCGACGGATCTGGTCGCGGGCAAGTCGGTGTGGCTGCAGCGCGGCCCGTTGGATTCGGCGATCCGGGCGTCGATCGCGATCCCCGGCGTGATCGCGCCGCACGTGCTCGACGGCCGGTTGCTCGGCGACGGTGGCATCCTCGACCCGCTGCCGATGGCCCCGATCGCAGCGGTCAATGCGGATCTGACCATCGCGGTCAGCGTCTCGGGAAGCGAACCCAGCACATCGGCGGACCGAGCCGGCGCCGAACCGCGGCCCACCACCGAATGGCTGAATCGCATGTTGCGCAGCACCTCAGCGGTGCTCGACACCGCCTCGGTGCGCAGCGTGCTGGATCGGCCCACAGCCCGCGCGGTGCTCAGCCGATTCGGCGCTTCGATGCCGGAGACCGACGAAGACGTCGACCCGGGCAGCGCTCTGCCGGAGCTGCCCGAAACCGCTGGGGTTCCGCGTCTCGGCAGTTTCGAGGTGATGTACCGGACCATCGACATCGCACAGGCAGCGTTGGCCCGGCACACCCTGGCGGCCTATCCTCCCGACCTGCTGATCGAGGTGCCGCGCACGGTGTGCCGCAGTCTGGAATTCAACCGTGCCGCCGAAGTGATCGCGATCGGGCAGGAACTGACCGCCCGTGCGCTCGACGGCTGAATCAGCCCGCCAGGAAAGCAGCGACCTCAGCCGCCACGCGCCGCCCCTGAGCCCGGCCGGCGTGCGCCGAAGGTACCCGGCAGTCCGGGTCGAGCGGATTCTTGCCGAAGGCGGACAGGGACTCGTCGTCGGCGAAGATCCCCAGCGACCGTCCGGCAAAACCGTCGACCTCCTCGGCGGCGCCCGCGCCGAACGGGGACGGCGTCGAGCGGCCTTGCGGAACCAGCGCAACCGCAGTGTCGCAGTCGCCGGCCAGCGCCATGTTGACCGCGCTTCCGATGCCGCCGTCCATGAACCGGCGACCGCCGATCGTCACCACGGGCCACACCGCGGGCACCGCACAGCTGGCTTCGACGGCGTCGACCAGCGACACTCCCGAGTCCCGGTCGAGCGTCACCAGTTCGCCGGTGTCGATGTCGATGGCCGAGATCCGCAGCACCCGCGCCGGCCAGTCACGCGATGGCAGGCGCGCTTCGATCACTTTGCGCCGCACTGCCGGGTCGATCGTGGCGGTGTCCAGCGCCACGGCACCGATCTGCTGCAGCTTCTGCGCCTTGCTGGTGTTGGTTGTCAGCATGGCTTTGACGAAGAGGTCGGTGACCGTGTCGATGCTCGTCCCGGGGTCGAGCTCGGCCGATGCGGTGCCGACCTGACGCTCGAACAGCTCCTCCAGCGTCAGCCCGCTGCCGAGCTGCGCCGACACCGTCGACCCCGCCGACGTGCCCACCAGCACGTCGGATGCGAGTAGTGCGTCGGCAGTTTCGGGAGATTCGTCGGCGATGCCCTGCAGGATGCCGGTCTCCCAGGCAATGCCTGCGATACCGCCACCGGCGAGCACCAGTGCACGTTTGGAAGTCACGACAGTCGAGTGTGCCAGGGCCCCGGATCAGGCTGGTAAGCCGCAGCTAAGCATGCTGCGACGCTGCCGCCTGCGCGGACAGGTCGTCGCGGTGCAGGAGGCGGCGCGGCGGGGCCGGAAACGCCCGTTGACGTTCGATCCGCAGATCTGCGTCGACGTGTACGAGTTCACCGGGGGTGAGGAGCTGCCAGTCCTCACCGTCCATCGGTTCGCTGGCGAACACCACCGACGGCTGCGAGGTCAGGTTCTCGGATTCGGCGCGGATCCGCCGGCTTCTCAGGCGTAGACGCCCTTGTGCCGGGTGTCTGCGGTCGAGCAGATACAACTCGTGAGTGTCCGGGTAGCGCAGGGCCCACATGTCGGTGGCCGTGCTCAGTAGGAGGTTGACGGCGTAGATCGGCACGTTGTCGGCCAGCCAGCCGATGGCGTGCACGATGCCCGCGCCGACGTCGCCGTTGTGCGCTCGGACGGCGGCGGTGATGAGCGCGAAGACGCGTTCGGAGTCGGTCTGGCCTTTGACCAGGTGTGTCACTCCCAGTTCATGTATCCGGCCGTCCAGGTCATCCAGACCTTCGACCACGCCGTTGTGCGCGAAGATCCGGCCATCTTGGACGAAGGGATGGGTGTTCACCGGATCCAACGACCCGGTCGACGCATAGCGGACGTGCGCGATGAAGGTCGTCGCGGTGACATCGTGTGCCTCAGTGGCGAATTCGGAATCCTGCCACGCCGCCACGGGCTCCTTGTGCACCACTGCGACGCCGTCGGCCCCGAATACGCCGAGACCTGTACCGTCGGGATTGTGGCGGCTCTGCTCGGCAAGGTTGTCCGGTGCATCCAGCAACCAGAAGGTCGCCGGCACCGACTGGCGGCCGGCGTGCAGGCCGAACAATCGGCACATCGCCTCAACCCACCCGATCAAGTGCCATGATGCGGATAGTAACCGGGTAGACGAGGGGAACGCCATGACAACAGATCTTGGGCCGACCATGCGGGCCGAGCGCTTCTACGCGGACACCAAACGAGTTGTGGTAGAGGATGTTCCGATTCCCGAGCCGGGTCCGGGCGAGGTTCTGGTCAAGGTGGCGTTCTGCGGGATCTGCCATTCCGACCTGAGCTTGATCAACGGCACCTTCCCCGCGCAGGCCCCAGTGGTCACGCAGGGCCATGAGGCGTCGGGCACCATCGCCAGGCTCGGACCGGGCGTCACGGGCTGGTCCGAAGGCGACCGCGTCATCGTCGCCGCCGGGCGGCCTTGCATGGATTGCCCCAACTGCCGGCGCGGAGATATCGCCAACTGCATGCGAATCCGGTTGATGGCCTTCGCCTACGACGGGGCGTGGGCCGAATACACCCTGGCGCAGGCGGTGGGGCTGACGCGGGTTCCGGACAATGTGCCGCTGGAGCAGGCCGCAATCCTGGCCGACGCGGTGTCGACGCCGTACGGCGCGGTGGTTCGTACCGGCAAGGTCGGTATCGGCGAGTCGGTCGGCGTGTGGGGCCTGGGCGGCGTCGGCACCCACATCGCGCAGTTGGCCAGGTTGGTGGGCGCGGTGCCGGTGGTGGCGGTCGACATCAAACCCGAGGTGCTCGAGCGGTCCCTGGAACTCGGTGCCGACTATGCGTTCGACGCCGGCGACGAGCGGCTGGGTGAAAAGATCGCCGACGTCACCGGCGGCCGCGGGCTGGATGTGGCGTTCGATGCGGTGGGCCTCAAGTCGACGTTCGAGCAGGCGCTGGGCCAGCTGACGGTCGGTGGCCGGCTGGTCGCAGTCGGGATGAGCGCCCAGGAACCCACGATCGGACCGACGTCGATGTTCGGCCTGACCCAGAAGCAGGTACTCGGCCACCTGGGGTATCAGAACGTCGACATCTCCACGTTGGCGACGCTGGTCTCATTGGGCAGGCTGGACCTGTCCCGCTCGATCAGCGAGATCGTGTCACTGGAGGACATCGCATCGGGTATCGACAAGCTGGAGCGTCAGGAGGGCAACCCGATCCGGATCCTGGTGCGGCCGTAGGGTCTCCGTACGCCGACTCTGAAGATACGTGCGAGTTCTCGGCGATCGTTCGCACGCAAGCTCAGGTTCGGCGCGCTTTGCCTGTGATGAGCGGCAGATCCGGGTAGGTGACGACACCGGGTTCGGCCGCGCACACCGCGGGGACCGAGTTGACGCAGTGCGCAGCGGTGGCGACGACACCGGACTCCGGGCCCTCGTCCCCCGCCTCGGACTGGAAGCCCTTGATGATGACCGTGAAGTCCGGGTTTCCGCGGACCTCCATCTCGTAGCGTTGCCCGGCCGGACCGAAAGTCCATGCCGGGTCGAGGTTTTCTTCGCCCATCAGCCAGTTGACCGTGACACGGACGACCGGCTCGCCGTCGACGAGGGCCTCCCAGTGGAACTTACGAGCGGCGACCTGGCCGGGTTCGATCACGCCGATCGGCGAGTCGATGGGCGCGGTGGCCACGGCGATCTCCTGGGTGGCGCGGACCCGTGGATCGATCTTGAACCCCACCTGATCGACGATCATCTTGACGGCCTGGATGAAGCCGCCGTCGAGCATCTTCTGCATCGGACCGCTCAGCGCGGTGTCGGGCGTGCCGCCGAATCCCATGACGTGGCGCACCACATCGGGCGCGTCATAGGTACGCAGATCGGAAAACTCTTCGGCCCGAACGAAGTTCACCCCGGTGGCCATCGCGGAGAAAACCAGCGGGAACTTCTCGCTGATTCCGCCCGGCGCGATGCCGGTGCCGTGCAACGTGGCGTTGCCTTCCAGCGCGGCGGCCCGCATCGGCGCGGCCTGCTTCTCGCTCGGGTACAGCCAGCCGACGGGGGTGATGACGTTCTTGCCCGAGCGCAGCAGCGCGGCGACCTCGTCGGCGTTGGGGATCAGCGGCGAGTAGATCACCGCGTCGGCGTCCAGCGCCAGGATCTCTTCGGCGCTGTTGGTGGCGGTGACGCCGAGCGGTTCGGCGCCGATGAGCTCGCCGACGTCCTTGCCGTTCTTGGCGTCCGAGTGCACCCAACAGCCGACCAGTTCCAGGTCGGGATGTTCGAGCACGCCCTTTATCGCCGCGATGCCCACTCCACCGGTTGCCCACTGCACGACTTTGAGCACGACGCACCCTTTCGAACAAACTAGAACGTGTTCCAACTATCTCTACACCACGGAAACCGTGATCTGTATGTTTCTGGGCATGGCTAACAAAGTTTTCGTCGTCGGTGTGGGGATGACGAAGTTCGAGAAACCCGGACGGCGCGAGGGTTGGGACTACCCGGACATGGCGCGGGAATCGGGCACCAAGGCGTTGGAGGACGCGGGGATCTCCTATGACCAGGTGCAGCAGGGCTATGTCGGGTATTGCTCAGGTGATTCCACCTCGGGGCAGCGCGCGCTGTACGAGCTGGGCATGACGGGCATTCCGATCGTCAACGTCAACAACAACTGTTCCACCGGCTCGACCGCGCTTTACCTCGCTGCACAGGCGATTCGCGGTGGACTGGCCGATTGCACGATGGCGCTGGGCTTCGAGAAGATGCAGCCCGGTTCGCTGGGCGGCGGCGCGCAGGACCGCGAGTCTCCCCTCGGCAAGCACGTCAAGGCGCTGGCCGAGATCGACGAGTTCGCCTTCCCCGTCGCGCCGTGGATGTTCGGCGCCGCCGGCCGCGAGCACATGAAGCGATTCGGAAGCACTGCTGAACATTTTGCAAAAATCGGCTACAAGAACCACAAGCATTCGGTGAACAACCCGTACGCGCAGTTCCAGGACGAGTACACCCTCGACGACATCCTGGGCGCCAAGATGATCTCCGATCCGCTGACCAAGCTGCAGTGCTCCCCCACCTCCGACGGGTCGGGCGCGGCGATCGTGGCCAGCGAGGCGTTCGTCGACAAGCACGGGCTGGCCGCCCAGGCCGTCGAGATCGTCGGGCAGTCGATGACCACCGACTTCGCCTCGACCTTCGATGGCAGCGCCAAAAATGTGATCGGTCACGACATGAATGTGCAAGCCGCCCAGCAGGTTTACGCGCAGTCCGGCCTCGGCCCGGAAGATTTTCAGGTCATCGAGCTGCACGATTGCTTCTCGGCCAACGAACTGCTGCTGTACGAGGCCCTGGGCCTGTGTGGCGAGGGTGAGGCGCCGCGACTGATCGACAACGGCGACACCACTTACGGCGGACGCTGGGTGGTCAACCCGTCCGGCGGTCTCATCTCCAAGGGTCACCCGCTGGGTGCGACGGGCCTGGCCCAGTGCTCCGAGCTGACCTGGCAGTTGCGCGGTACCGCCGACAAGCGGCAGGTCGACGGCGTCACCGCGGCCCTGCAGCACAACATCGGGCTCGGCGGCGCAGCCGTCGTGACCGCCTACCAGCGCGCCGAGCGCTAACCACCTCGCCCGCGAAACGGCATTCCAGCAGGCCCGTTCTCGAACTTTTCCTGCTGGAATGCCGTTTCGGCGACTGAGTCGCGGGAGAAACTAGCCCGCCAGCATCGCGTCGATCAGGCGGCGTAACACCTGCCTGATCTCGCGGCGGGCCTTCTTCGGGTCCTCGGCGGTGGCGATGGCCATGGCCGCCTCGTCGAGGGCGCCGATCAGCACGTGCGCCAGCGCTCGGACCGGCTGCCGGGCGAGCTGGCCGGCCTTGATCGCCTCGCTCAAAAGCTGCTCGGTCATCCCCAGGCTGTAGCGCTGGGCGACGTCACGGAAACCGGCCCAACCGAGGACGCTCGGCGCGTCGAGCAAGATCAACTGCCGCACCTCGGGGTCACCGGACACCTCCAGCCAGGCGTCGACCGCGGCCCGGATCGCGTCGGCCGGTGACGTCGCGCCCGACGCGGCCACCGCCTCCGCCAACCGGACCATCACATCCTGCTCGACCACCTCCGCCACCGCCAGGAAAAGCGCTGCCTTGTCGGCGAATTGGTGATACATCGCGCCGCGGGTCACCCCGGCGGCCGTCGCGATCTCGGGCGTGCCGACGTCGGCGTAACCCCGTTCGCCCCACAGTCGCCGGGCGGCCGAGATCAACGCCTCGCGGGTCGCCGCGGAGCGTTCCTCCTGGGTACGTCTCTTGATTTCCATACACCCTGTTGGTAAGTTACGGACACGCTGTTTGTAAATGTGTATCGAGCCAGGAGTCATCCATGTCGATCATTGAGATTAACGCCGGAACCATCCATTACGAGGAATTCGGACCAACCGACGGCAGGCCGGTCGTCTTCGTCCACGGCTACATGATGGGCGGCCAGTTGTGGCGGCAGGTCAGCTCGCAGCTGGCCGAGCGCGGCCTGCGCTGCATCGTCCCGACCTGGCCGCTGGGCGCGCATCCCGAACCCCTGCGGCCCGGTGCCGACCACAGCATCCACGGGATGGCCGACGTCGTCGCCGACACCCTGGCAGCACTGGATCTGCAGGACGTCGTACTGGTCGGAAATGACACCGGCGGAGTGGTCACGCAGCTCGTTGCGGTGCACCATCCGGACCGCATCGGTGCGCTGGTGCTGACGAGTTGCGATGCGTTCGAACACTTTCCGCCTCCCATCCTCAAGCCGGTGATCCTGGCCGCGCGGTCCAGGGCGCTGTTCCGCGTGGGCACCCAGGCCATGCGGATCCCTGTGGTGCGCCGACGAGCTTTCGCCGGGCTGGCGCACTCGAACATCGACGCGTTCACCCGCGAGTGGGTGCGGAACACGCTGTCGAACCCCGCGATCGTCGAGGATCTCCGGCAGTTCTCCCTGTCCCTGCGCGCCGAGGTCACCACCGAAGTGGCCGCGCGGCTGCCGGAATTCGACAAGCCGACGCTCATCGCGTGGTCGGCCGATGATGTGTTCTTCGAACTCGGCGACGGCGAGCGGCTCGCCGACATCATTCCGAACGCGCGGTTCGAGGTCATCGACGGTGCGCGCACGTACTCGATGGTCGACCGGCCGGACCGCCTGGCCGACCTGCTCTCGTCGATCGCCGTGCGCGCCTAGTCTCGCGAGCGCCTAAAGGGTGACCACCTCGTAGGCGCCGTCGGCGTGCCGGGCCCGGATGGTCTTCTTGTCGTATTTGCCGACGCTGGTGCGCGGCACCTGCTCGACGAAGGTCCACCGTTCGGGCAGCCACCACCGAACTACTTTGTCCGCCAGGAATTCCCGCAGTTCGGCCGGATCCGCCGAGGCACCCTCGTGCAGCACCACGACTGCCAACGGGCGTTCCTGCCAGCGCTCGTCGGGCACCCCGACAACGGCCGCCTCCAGCACCGCCGGGTGGGCAATGAGGTGGTTCTCCAACTCCACCGAGGAGATCCACTCCCCGCCGGACTTGATGACGTCCTTGGCCCGGTCGGTCAGCGTCACGTAACCCTGCCGATCGATCGAGCCGACATCGCCGGTGCGCAGCCACCCGGTGTCGAACTTCTCGGCGTCGCGGCCCAGGTAATACGCCCCGGTGATCCACGGGCCACGGACTTCCAGTTCGCCGACCGCGGCACCGTCGCTGGGCAACGCGTCGCCCTCGTCGTCGACGACACGCACCTCCACCCCGCACATCGGCCTGCCCTGGCTGACCCGCATCTGCCACTGCCGTTCCTCGGACACCCCGGGCAGCGGCTTGGCCACCGTGGCCAGCGGCGAGGTCTCGGTCATCCCCCAGGCCTGCTGGATGTAGACGCCGTAGGTCTCCTGGAAGGTCTGCATCAGTGAGAGCGGCACTGCCGAACCACCACAGGCCACCAACCGCAGCGACGAAATATCGTGTCCCGGATTGCTTTCCAGGCAGTGCATGACGTCATTCCAGATGGTCGGCACCGCACCGGCCAGCGTCGGGCGCTGCGTTTCGATCAGGTCGATCAGCGACGCGCCGTCCATGAATCGGTCGGGCATCACCACGTTGGCGCCGGCCATCAGGGCCGCATACGGCAGCCCCCATGCATTGGCGTGGAACATCGGCACGATCGGCAATACGGTGTCACTGCAGCTGACGTCGAGCGCGTTGCCGGTGCAGGTACTCAACGCGTGCAGGTAGCTCGACCGGTGGCTGTACACCACACCTTTCGGCTTTCCGGTGGTACCGCTCGTGTAACACATTGCCGCCGCGGAGTTTTCGTCGATCTCAGGCCAGTCGAACTCGGTGGGCTGCGCGGCCAGCAGCTCGTCCCAGCGCACGACGGTCACACCTTGCAACGCGTCCACGTCACCGTCGCCCACCACGATCACGGTGTGCACGGTCTCGGCCAGCGGCAGCACGGGGGCCAGCAGCGGGACCAGAGATGCGTCGGCGATCACGACGCCGTCGGCCGCCTCGTTGGCGATGTAGGCGATCTGTTCGGGCGACAGCCGGATGTTCAGCGTGTGCAGCACCGCGCCCATCGCAGGCACCGCGAGATAGGCGGCGAGGTGTTCGGTGTTGTTCCACATGAACGTGCCGACGCGCTGGTCACCGTCGACCCCGAGCCCGCGCAGGGCATGGGCCAGTTGAGCCGCCTGCGCGCCCAGCTCCTGATAGCTGATCGTGCGGTAGTGGCCCCCGCCGCCTGCCGTGGTCACGGTCCGGTCCCCGTTGACCCCGCAGGCATGCCGCAGGATCGCGGTGATCGTCAGTGGCCAATCTTGCATGGTGCTGTTCACGGGCGCGATGCTATGCGCTCGACGTTCGGCGGCGGTGGGAACGAATCGAATTCCCAGAACGATGTATGTAGGGGAAGATGGACTGACCACGACGGAAGGACTAGTCCGATGCGCACGAAGTCGCTGTTGGCGGCAGTCGGGCTGGCTGCGTTGGGCGTAGCGGGCGCGTCGTCCGCGGTGGCCTCGGCCGAGGAAACCGCGCAGGAGACGATCAGCCGTCTGCAGTCGGAGGGCTACACCGTCACCATCGACAAGATCGGCACGGCGCCGCTGGACCAGTGCACGGTCACCAGCGTTCGTAACCCCCGACAGGTTTCCCAGTTGGTGCCCTACGTCGGGCCGGGCCTCGGCGGCGATCGCATCCTCGTGCCGTCAGTTACCAGCCAGACCGTGTCGGTGTCGCTGAACTGTCAGCGCTGACGGTCACTTCGAACAGTCCAGCGACACCGTGATGGTGCGCCGCACCACGACGGGTACGAGGTCGAATTCGGACTTGCCGTTCTTGCCGAACCGCTCGACGCGGATGAGTCTCGTCTGGGTTTGTGGGTTGCGAACACTGGTGACGATGCACTGATCCAGCGGCGCACTGCCCACCCGGTCGATGTTGACCTGAAAGCCCTGGGCTTCCAGCAGCCCTATCGTTTCGATCGCGGAGTCGGCGTATGCCGGGCCGGCCGTCGCGAGAAGTGTGCCTATAGCCGCCCCCGACGCGGCGAGCATGATGATTGATGCCCGCATGGTCGTGTCTTCTTTCTCAAAGCCCCGCACTCACCTTGTCGGTGATGCCCTCACCCTTGTTACGTGCTGGAACGGTTGCGAGTTCAATGCGAAAGGCCCCGGCCGGATTTCCCGGCCGGGGCCTTTCGCCCGGTGACTACGCGCGGGCCGGTTCGGGCATGCGGTCCGAGTGGTCGTTGACCATGGTGAGTTCGTCGAACGGATCGTCACCGCGCAGCACCGCATCGACCTTGGCTTTGTCCACGGTGTGCGTCCACGAGCCGACGAGCAGGGTCGCCACCGCATTGCCGGAGAAGTTGGTGACCGCGCGGGCCTCGGACATGAACCGGTCGATCCCGACGATCAGGCCGACCCCGTCGAGCAGATCGGGGCGGTGGGCCTGCAATCCGCCGGCCAACGTGGCCAATCCGGCGCCCGTCACACCCGCCGCCCCCTTCGACGCGACGATCATGAACACCAGTAGGCCAATCTGCTGCCCGACGGACATCGGGGCGCTCATCGCATCCGCGATGAACAACGCCGCCATGGTCAGGTAGATCGCGGTGCCGTCGAGGTTGAACGAATATCCGGTCGGCACAACGACACCGACAGTGCTGCGGTCGACGCCCAGGTGTTCCATCTTCGCAATGAGGCGTGGCAGCGCCGACTCCGACGAGGACGTCGAGAAGATCAGCAGGTACTCGCGGGCCAGGTACCGCACCAGTTTGAAGATGGATACTCCCGACACCGCGCGCAGCAGTGCGCCTAGCACACCGAACACGAACAGCACACAAGTCACATAGAAGCCCAGCATCAGGGTCAGCAGCTGGGTGACGGCGGTCCAGCCGGTCTGCCCGACGACGTTGGCGATCGCGCCGAACGCTCCGATGGGCGCCAGCCACAGGATCATGATCAACACCTTGAACACGAGCTTCTGCAGGTACTCGATGCCGCGCAGGATCGGTTCACCATTGCTGCCCATGCCCTGCAGCGCGAAGCCGACCAGCAGCGCCACGAACAAGGCCTGAAGCACACTCCCGGCCGTCAGCGAGGAGAACAACGTCTCGGGGATGATGCCCTGGACGAAGTCCATGAGTCCGCCGGCCTCATGTGCCTTTTCCGCGAGCTCGGCGCCTTTGCCTGCCGAGCTCTCCGACAGGTGCATGCCGCTGCCCGGGTGGATCAGGTTGCCGACCACCAGACCGATGGTCAGCGCGATCGTGGACATCACCAGGAAGTAGCCGAAGGCCAGGCCACCGACCTTCCCGACGGTCGCGGCCTTGCGTACCGAGCCGATCCCCAACACGATCGTGCAGAAGATGATGGGGCCGATCATCATCTTGATCAGGTTGACGAACATGGTGCCCAGCACGCCCACGCTCTTGCCGACCTCGGGTGCCACAAGCCCCACGATCACGCCGATGACGACGGCCGCGATGACTGCGATGTAGAGCCAATGGGTGCGGTCCCGCCGAGCCGGCGCTGCCGGTTCGGGGTGCGGTTCTACGGACACGTTCATCGGTGCCACCTCCAGGTCGGGATCTTCGAATGCGCTCTACAAGCACCTTCGACCATAGGGTGATCCAGGTCACGCTTTAGTTCATTACGTTCATGCAGCGAGGGATTGCTCAGATACCGGTGCAGAGCGAGACAAACGGAATGGGTGCGCAGATGCCCACCGAGAAGTAGGGCGTGATGTCGCCGTTCCACGCCGGAGGTGGGGGCGGCGGGGGCGGTGGGGGCGGCGGCAACGCGGCCGCCACGCAGGTGTTCGAAGGTGGGTCGAACACGGTGCCCACTCCGCACTCGGTGGCATTGCCGACCGCCGGGGAAACAGCCGTCACCACTGCCATTGACGCAACCGCGGCCGTGACGACGGTCATCAAGCGATGAATGATGCAGCCCATCGCAGGCCTCCCTTGGATCTGCCCTCGACCCCTGCCTACGGTCCGAGTCTACGACTCTGCGCACGCCGATATCACCCCCAAATTGACGAGGGGGAAGACGGCGGAGGATGCCCAAGCGAGCCCGCTACCAGGGGCATCTGGGTCATGATCTTGGTAGTTCTCGACGTTCACAATCCGGAGGTGCGGTGACGCGTTGGTGGCGGCAGCTGCCGGGCCGGGCCTGGCCACGCTCGCTGGCCGGGCAGGCCATCGCGCTGCAGGTCCTGGTGGTCGCGATGGTGGTGCTGGCCGGCACGGCGCTGGCCCTTGTCGATGCGCGCCGCGACGGTGAGGACGCGGCCCGACAGCAGGTGATCGGTATCGCCACCGCTCTGGCCGATTCCCCGTCGACTGCAGAGGCCATCGAATCCGGCACTGCGACAAAGGTTCTGCAGCCGGCTACTGAAGCGGTACGCACCAACACCGGCATCGCGTTCATCACCGTCATGGCCCCGGACGGCATCCGGTTCACCCATACCGATCCCAGTCAGATCGGCGAACATTACCTGGGCACGGTCGAGCCCGCGTTGCGCGGCGAGACATTCAGCGAGGTCTATACCGGGACGCTGGGACCCTCGGTGCGCGCGATCGCACCGGTGCGTGGTCGCGACGGGCGCATCGTCGGGCTGGTGTCGGCCGGGATCACCCAGCAGACCCTGGGGCAGCGCTGGCGCGCACAGTTCCCGGCGATCGCGGCGGTGACCCTTGCCGCACTGGCAATTTCACTGATCGGAGTGTGGGCGATCCGGCGCAGGCTGTTGCGCCAGACCCGCGGCCTGCGGCCCGACGAACTGCGCCTCATGTACGACCACCATGACGCGATCCTGCATTCGGTGTCAGAGGGGCTCATCGTGCTCGATCGCGACGGTGTGGCGCTGGCCAATGACGAAGCCCGCCGGCTGCTGGGCCTGGCATCCGGGCCCGTGCAGACGCAGGACCTGCCGCAGTTTCTGCGAAGCGCCGATCCCGGAGCGCGAGACGAATTACACGTCACCGCCGACCGGGTGCTGGTGGTCAACCGCGCCTGGGTCCCCAACGTCGGTTCGGAGGTCGTCACGATCCGTGATCGCACCGAACTGCAGGGCGCCCTGGGCGAACTCAGCTCGCTGCAGGTCCTCACAGACTCGTTGCGGGCACAGGCGCACGAATCGGCGAACAAATTGCACACCGTGGTCACCATGGTGGAGATGGGCCGGCCCGAGGACGCGGTTCGATTCGCCACCAGCGAGTTGGAGTTGTCGCAACGCCTGGTGGACCGGCTGTCACTGGCCGTCGGCGAACCGGCCCTCGTGGCCCTGCTCCTCGGCAAGACCGCTCAGGCGGACGAACGCGGTATCGCGCTGACGGTCACCGAGGACACCCAGTTGTCCGCCCAGGCCGTACTCTCCGGACAGGAGATGGTGACGGTGCTGGGTAATCTCATCGACAATGCGATGGATGCGTGTGACCGTGAGTATCCGTGGATCGAGGTCACAGTGAGCCAGGACGATGGCGAGTTGTTGATCCGGGTCGCCGACAGTGGGCCCGGCATGGACCCGGATACCTTCGAAAAGGCCATGCAGCGTGGATATTCCACGAAATCCGCCGACACGTCCGGTCACGGGCTGGGGCTGGCCCTGGTGGCCCAGGTGATTCGCAAGCATGGCGGGACGCTGCGCGCCGACGTCACCTACGGTTCAGTCGTGACCGCAACGGTGCCGAACAGATGATCAACGTCCTCATCGTCGAGGACGATCCGCTGATCGCCGAGGCCCACCAGACCTATCTCGGTCGTCTGGAAGGGTTTTCGGTGGCGGCGGTGGCACACACCGCCCGGGACGCGATGCGGGCGGCGGCCGAGGCCGTGACGTCTGAGCATCCCGTCGACCTGGTACTGCTGGATATCGGATTGCCCGACGCCAGCGGAATCTCCTTGGCATCCGGGCTTTCCGGGTTACGGCCCGCACCCGACATCATTGCGATCACCTCCGAGCGCGATCTGGAGATGGTGCGCGCCGCCGTGGCCCACGGCGCGTTGGCCTACCTGCTGAAACCGTTCACCTTCGCGGCATTTCGCGATCGGTTGGAACGGTACCGCCGTTATCGCTCGGCGCTGCCGTCGGGAACCGATGCCGCTAGCCAGGCCGAGGTTGACCGGGCATTGGCCGAATTACGGGTTGCCACAGATAGATCCACCGCACCCAAAGGCGCAGCGCCGCAGACCACCGAGGGAATTGCCGCCGCTGTGCGCGACGATCCCGACGGCCTGACCGCCGACGAGGCGGCCAAGCGAGTCGGAGTGTCGCGGGTGACGGCGTGGCGCTATCTCGAGCGTCTGGCCGATGAAGGCACCGTGCTCCGCAAAACGGAGTACGGCAAGGCCGGACGGCCGCGCACTCGCTATCGGTGGCGCTGAATCAGCTGAATCAGACGCCGGCCGGCGCCAGGGCGGGCAGTTGGTGCATCTCGATCGCGTCTGCCGAGACCAGCTGCGAGTACAGCGACTCGGCGACGTCGAACACGTTGACGTGGCCGGCGTAGTCGGCGATGTAGAGCCGAGTGCCGTTGTCGCGCACGGCGACCGCTGCGGGCTGTGCATGCACGTCGATGCTGCCCTGAATTTCGCTGCTCAGGGTGCACCAGACGATGACGCGGTCGTAGTCGACCAGGTACGCACGGGTGGCGTCAGTGCTCAGCACCAGCTGCGTGGGTGCCCCGCCGACCTCGACGGCGTCCACCACGGTCCCGGCGGACAGGTCCACGGTGTGCACCACACCGCGGTGCTCACGGTCAGAGGTCAACACGTAGGCAACGCCATCACCGATCGCGATGTCGCGGATCGGGGCGCCGATCCACACCGTGGCCTGCGCCTGGGCGGTTTCGGTGTTGACGACGACCAGCCGGCTGCCGCGGAAATCTGAGGTGGCGACGTACAGGCGCTTACCGGTCGAGTCGATCTGCAGGGCGTCCAGGTTGACGCCCGCACCGGTGGCGATGTCGATGGTGCCGACACGCTCGGCGGTGGTGTCGATGACCGCGATGTCGATCCGCTCGTGGCCCGCGCGGCCGGCGAAGACGCGCTTGCCGTCCGGGCTGATGGCCAGGGCGGTGACGGTGAAGGCCAGCGGGTATTCGTTGAGCACGGCACCGGTGATCGTGTCGACGGCCACGAGCGCGTCGTGCCCGGCGGTGCCCACGCTGACGTAGGCCCGGTCATCAGCAGCCACGACGGCGAAGGGGTCTCCCGCGAGGCGGACCGAACCCACCACGCCCATGGTGTGCGGGTTGATCACGGTCAGGCTCTGCGCCGCGGTGTTGGTGACCACCACGGTTTCGCGGTCGGGATCGACGGCAATGTCGCCGATCGGCCCGCGTCCGACCTCGGCCAGGCCGGCGACATCGATGTCGTCGAGCGCACCGTCGAATGCGACGCTGCGGACAGACGAGTCGTCGATGGCGCGGTCATCATGGCCGGGGCGCAGCGCTGCGACCAGCGCACGCAGGAAGTTGTTTGCCATCGTCATCGGCACCTCCGCCGGCAAGGCTTTCACCGGCTCTAGATTTCAAGTCGATCTGCGCCGGGAGTGGCGCGGTTGCATTGAGTCTAGCGACGAAACCGACAGGTCCTCTACGACTTCACAGCGAATACGCGACAGCCGTCAATAGTCTCTCAGAATGCGCTTAGGAAATTCTTCGTTATCGACTCGTTACCTTTTGGACGCTTTTGATTAAAAGCTTGTTACCAGGGACTTCGCAGCATCGCTATGACGTCGCACAATTCCCGAGCAGCATGGCCGTCAATAGCAATTCTTACCATCTCCGGCAAAAGTGAGCGGTAGATCACACCCCGACACGCCAGCAAACTTTCTGCAGCGTCAACCCAAGGTGACCGGCAGCGGTGGTCGATATGTGTTACTGGTGTGAAAGCTGAGCCACGCCGAATCGGTAGTTCGCTGCATGCCCCAACAGCCCGGCTGCGACTACAGCCGCAGTGCAGCTGCGGTGGCCGGGCCGACGATTCCGTCGACCTTCAGTCCGCGGGTGCGTCGTTGGAACTCCTTGACCGCGGCCTCGGTCTGCGGGCCGAAGACGCCGTCGACCTCGAGATCCCCCGCATACGCGGTGTAGGCGGACTTGAGCCGGCGCTGCAGCGCGGAAACCTCGGGCCCCTCCATGGGCCGGAACAACAGGACATCGGTGTATTGCCCCACCGGAACGGGCGGCCTGGGCGTGGGCGCGGGTTTCGCGACGTCACCGATCTGCGCCTGGATGTCGGCGCGCAGGATGTCCATGTCGATGGCGCCCGGATCCCACTTTCCTTGCGCGCGGCCCGCATACTCCTTGTGCCCGATGGTGCGTTCGGAGCTCTGCGCCAAGCGGCGATTGATCGCGGCACAACACCGCACCAGCGCGAAATACTGTGCATCAGGCCAGTTCTTGCGATGCGGCGCCGTGGGGCTGGTACCGCTGTTGGCGCACTCGATCCCGATCATGTGCCAATTGCCCATGTTTGTCGGCAACCACGGATACATACCGATACCGGCATGCCAGGCCACCCCGAGCGCAATCACCGTCACCGTCCCGTCGCGCGCGATGTGCAACTGCGACAACGGGCCGGGAAGGTCGGGGCGTCCATCGGCGATCGATGCGGCCGTGGCGTTGTCCGACCCGGTGTGATGCACCATCACTCCGCGGATGTCCTTGAAATCGCCGTGCCCGCGCGTACGCCAACCCGGATACTCGACGAGGTCGATACCTTCTGCCCGGAGTACGTCGGCCAGCCAGACCGGGTCACCGGACCATCGCCCTACCTGTGGCACTGAGATTCCTTTTCCTTGCGCAGCAAACCATCCGTGGCACTAGCCTACGCGCGGGAACCGACACCGGTCCGGATGCAACCAGGCGGCCAGACAGGTTATGCACCAATCCCTTTGCCGACTCATACCTCGCCTGTGGTGCGGGCCGCGAGCCGGTTCGCCGGAGTCGCAACCTGCAAACACGTTCATTGAACGGCAGCGACACTTTCCGTCCGCACCGGCGGCCGAGTGTGCGAGCATCTGCGCATGGATCCGAAGGACGACCCCGAGGCCCGCATCCGGGAGCTCGAGCGCCCACTCGCCGAAGCCGCCCATGCGTCCGAGCTCGGCACCGGCAAGACCACGGGTCCTTCCGGACCGCCCCCGACTCGGCCGTGGACCAACGCGTTCCCGCCACCGCCGCCGGGACCCCCGGCTCCGTGGCCGGGTTACGAGCCTTACCCCGCCCCGCCACAACCGCGACGCAAATCGGGCGCCGCGCCGTTCTTCATGCTGTTCGGCGCGGTGACGGTGATCCTGGTCGCCGGCGGTATCGCGGCCGTGGTGGCGTTCGGCAATACCGACGCGAGCAAGTCCGACACCGACACCGACACGGTCACCGACAGCCAGTCGACCACCATCCGACAGACAACGGTCAGCGGGATGCCAATGCCCGGATCCGTTGCACCGACGGAGGTTCCGGCAGGAGCGACGGTGATCGTCTCGGGTATCAGCGAGCACCGGACCGTCGAATGCCGGGACAATACCGTGATCGTCAGCGGCATCGAGAACGAGCTGGAGATCATCGGCCACTGCGCGGCCCTGACCGTGTCCGGCGTCGAGAATGTCATCACCGTCGAATCCGCCGACACCATCGGGGTGTCAGGATTCGACAACCGCGTCACCTACCGCAGCGGGGAACCCGAGGTAAGCAATTCGGGTCAGTCCAACGTGGTCGAGCAGGGCTGATCGGATTCAGCCGGGCGGTCGAGGCGCCGGAGGAATTCGCCGAGCAGACTCACCAGCGGCGCCGGATTGTCTTCTGGCACCCAGGCATAGGAGTCGTCGACGAATTTCAGCGTCGCGCGCGGCAGCGTCCGCGCAAGACGCGAGGCCCCTTCGGCAGGGAAATAACGCTCCTCGCGCGGCCAGACCACGAGTGCGGGTCGCTCGTAGTCGGTCAACCGCGGTGAGTACTTCGCCAGATACGCCGGCGATAGCCCATGGAGAAACCGACGAAAATCGTTTCGCACCAGACCGTCACTGCGCAGCGGCTGTAGGTAGGAGGCCATGATGTCGGCAGGAATGGGGCGTTTGGTGGCGCCGCCGTATGTGATCCGGAGGCGTTGCACGGGTTTGAACCCGATCAACGCCGACTGCAACAGCCCGGCGCCGGGCAGCGAGGCGAGCCGCGCAAGTACCTTGACCGGCCATGGGTCGGAGTCGAACGCGTTGGTGGCGATGAGTACCAGGGCCTCGACCCGTTGCGGGTACTCGGCCGCGACCACCTGGGCGATGTCGCCGCCGTAGCCGTTGCCGACCAGCACCGCCTGCTCTATTTCCAGAGCGTCGAGGAGGTCGACAACGGTCCGGGCCAGCCCAGGCAGGGTGAGGTCGGCGCCGGGGACCGCCGGAGTATGCGATCCCAGCGCCAGATCCGGGGCGATACAACGAATTCCGGCCCCGAGGCAGTCAGCCACCTGACGCCAGACCAGTCCGTTGGCCACGAGGCCGTGCAGCAGGACGACGGGGCGGCCGGCCCCGGATTCGCGCACACCGACCGAGCCGCAGGGCAGCGGAATCATCCGTCGGGAGCTCAGTGTGTTCATCTACCTGGCCTCTCGCCGCATGGACATAAATCAATACAGACTGTATGCAAACACATGCAGCTCAGAACATCAATACATACAGCTTGTTAAAATTCCTGAGTGAACGAAGACGCCCGCGACGGCCGCGAACAACGCAGCGAAACCACCCGCTCGGCACTGGTCGCCGCCGCCCGCGCGCTGTTCGTCGAACGGGGCTACGCAGCCGTCTCCACCGGTGACATCGCGCGCGTCGCGGCCGTCACTCGAAACGCCCTGTACTACCACTTCCCCACCAAGGAAGCCGTGTTCCGGGCGGTCTACGAGGACGTCGAAGGCCAACTGGCCGCGCGGGTACTCCCGGCGGCCCTGGCCCACGACAGCAGCAGAGCGCAGCTTGAGGCCGGCATCGACGAGTTCCTCGACGGCTGCCTCGACCCCACCGTGGCCCGGATCAGCGTCTTGCAGGCGCCGGCCGCCCTGGGATTCGCGCAGATGCGTGAGATCGACAATCGCAACTACCTCGGTACGTTGCGCGAGGGCATAGGCAGTGCCGTCGAGGCCGGTGAACTCCCTGGCCTCCCCGTCGAAACCCTCGCGTCGATGCTCATCGGGGCGCTGGACGAAGCAGCCCTGCTGATTGCGAGCGCCGACGATCCCGCCGCGGCCCGTCGCGATGCCGGCGCGGTGGCCCGGGCACTGGTCGCCGGTCTCTTCGTGAAATAGGCGCTACAGCACCTTCGACAGAAACTCCTGCAGCCGAGGATGTTTCGGGTTGTCGAAGACCTCAGCCGGCGAGTCGTCCTCGACGATGTTGCCGTCGGCCATGAAGATCACCCTGGATGCCACCTCGCGGGCGAAACCCATCTCGTGGGTCACCACCACCATCGTCATGCCGCCTTCGGCCAGATCCCGCAGTACCTGCAGCACGTCGCCGACCATCTCGGGGTCCAGCGCACTGGTGGCCTCGTCGAACAACATGATCGACGGGTTCATCGCCAGGGCCCGGGCGATGGCGACACGCTGCTTCTGACCACCGGACAACGTGGCCGGCTTGACCTTGGCCTTCTCGGCCAGGCCCACCTGGGTCAGCAACTCCATGGCGCGTTTCTCGGCCGCAGCCTTGTTCATCTTCTTGGTCAACAGCGGCGCCAGCGTCACGTTGTCGATCACGGTCATGTGCGGGAACAGGTTGAAATGCTGGAACACCATGCCGATGTGCTGACGGACCTTGTCCAGGTTCACCCGCCGGTCGGTGAGGTCGAACTCGTCCACCGTGACCTTGCCGGCGGTGATGTCCTCGAGCTTGTTGAGACACCGCAGGAAGGTGGATTTGCCCGATCCTGACGGCCCGATGACGCAAACCACCTCACCCTTGCTGATCGTGGTGTCGATGCCGTCGAGCACCACCAGATCGCCGAATGACTTCTTGAGGCCCTCGATGCGGATCTTGACGGTGCCCTCGGGCTCGGCGGCCGCGGCTTCCGGTACCAACTGGGTCATTTCACCATCCTCTTCTCGAGCCGATCAGAAAGTTTCGTCAACGTCATGATGACGACGAAGTAGATGATGCCGATGATCAGCCACATGGTGAACGACTGGTAGTTACGGGCGATGATCAGCCGCCCGGTCTGGGTCAGCTCGGCGATACCGATCACCGACAGGATCGAGGTGTCCTTGAGGGTGATGACGAACTGGTTGATGTACGACGGGATCATGGTCCGAATTGCCTGCGGCAGAATGACTTTACGCATCGTCGGTAGGTAACCGATACCGAGACTGCGGGCCGCCTCCATCTGCCCCTTGTCCACCGACTGGATTCCGCCTCGGACGATCTCGGTCATATAGGCACCGGCGTTGAGCGAAAGCGTGATGATGCCCGCGGTCAGTGCGGTCATCTGGAATCCCAGGGCCGTCGGTATGCCGAAATAGATGAAGAAGGCCTGCACCAGCAGCGGCGTGCCACGAAAGATGTCGACGAACGTCGTGCCGATGCCCCGCAACACAATCGACCGTGACACCCGGAAGAGGCCGAAGATGACACCGAGCACCAGCGCGATGGCGATCGACACCACGGTGAGGATCAGCGTCATCTTCAAGCCGGTCATCAGGAACGGGAAGGTGCTCTTGAGTAGTCCGGCGAAGGAGTTGTCGGAGACCGAGGCCCCCTCGCCGAGGTATTTCTCGACGATCTCGTCGTACCGGCCGGAGTCCTTGAGCTCCTTGAGGCCCGCGTTGAACTTTGTCAGCAGTTCGGCGTTTCGCCCTTTGTTGACCGCGAAGCCATAGCTGGAGCCCTTCTCCTTCGGCGTCACGGTTTTGAAGCCGTTGCCCTGCTGGATGCCATACGCGAGCACCGGATAGTCCTCGAAGACCGCAACGGAGTTTCCGGTCTTGACTTCCTCGAACATCGAGGCCGAATCCGCGAACGAGACGATCTGGAAGCCGTACTTGTCCTTGATCGACGCCGCGAATTCGGCACCTTGGGTGCCGTTCTTGACGGCGACCCGCTTGCCCTTGAGGTCGGCGTAGGACTTGATGTCCTCGTTGGCGGCCAGCACCGCCATCTGCACGCCGGATTCGAAGTACGGGTCGGAGAAGTCGAACACCTTCTTGCGCTCGTCGGTGATCGACATGCCGGCGATCACGCCGTCGGCCTGATTGGCCTGAACGGCCTGCAGCGCGGCATCGAAGCCCAGTGGCTTGATCGTGATGTGGAAGTTCTGGTTGGCCGCGATCTCGTTGATGAGGTCGATGTCGATGCCGACGAATTTCCCGTCGACATCCTGGAATTCGAACGGCGCAAAGGTGATGTCGGTAGCGACGATGTAGGTCTCACCATCGGCGGCGGCTCGGGCCGGCGCTAGCATCGCGGCCCCGAACAGCCCGACCAGCACGGCCACGACGGCGGCCAGCAGCCGGTGCGGGGACCGGATGATTCCGGCGATACCCTCGCCCGACGCGGATTCGGCTCTCATCGCCCAGTCTCCTATCCAGGTATGAAACGACGAGTCCTCACGCTATCGCCGTCACCGCGATTAGGGCGGTATTTACCGGCCACGGTTCGGCGACTCGATCATGCGAAGGGCTCCACTGGCGGGCGGCCGCCACGGAGCGCGCAGCTCAAGCCGGCACCATTCGCCGCCGCTCCGAGGCGGGTGACTGCGTCACAGGGGTCGCACGGGACATCGAATTACCCTGTGCTGGAAGATAGTTGCGCGGGGAACAGCCGGACCGTCACGCCATCGGCCGATGGCAACCCGCGTGGTGGGCTTTACAAATCACCCGCCCTGTCGATCTCGCCGCCGTGAGAACCGGTCCTGTAAAAGAACGTTCGGTCGCAGATGCACCTTACTGAGGTAGTGCACTACGCGTGAGGAATGACTGCGGTCAGTCGTACGTTTTCTGCATAACAGCGTTGGACAGTACGACGCTTGGTTCAGAGGAAGTTCGACATGAGCGTTTTCCATCAGGTTTCCGCCGTCCGACGTGAAGCCTCAGCACAGACCACGATGCGCCGGCACACGCACAAGCCGGTGCTCATCACCGAACAGCAGGTCCTGTTCAGTACTGCCGCGGCAGCAGGGACCCACGCGCACCACAACGTCATCACGATGGTGTCGCATGCGGTGTCCTCGGCGACGGAGCACTGGCGGGCCCGACGCGCCCGCACGTACTACCCGCCACCGTGCAGTTATCTCGAGAACAGCCTGATGGCTCGGGAGATGGACCGGCTCTGACCGGCAGGCCCGGTCAGCCGGCCAACGCGACGGGCGCGATGACCTCGGAGTAGCGAGATGCATCGCCGGCGATCGCCCGGCTGGGTGCCAGCTGTTGGCCTTTTGACGCGCTGCCCGCGATGACTGAACGGGATTCCCGTGCGGCTAGGCCGCGGTCGGGGTGCTTCCTGTTTCGTCGCCCCGCGCCTCCCGATTGGTGGGAGGACTTATCGGGGCTCCACAGGCGTTTAGTCTCTCCGCCCGACCGGCGGCGAGAATAACCTTGGCGGCGTTGTAGTCACGATCGTGGTCAGCTCCACATAACGGGCATATCCACTGGCGGGTCCGTAGTGAGATTTCGTCGAGGCGATGACCACACGCCGAGCACGTCTTACTCGACGCCAGCCATCGCGACACCGTGTGCACAGTGCGCCCGTAATGGCTGGCCTTCTCGCCGATGATCCGCACGAACTGTCCCCAGCCGGCATCCGAGATCGCCCGCGCCAGCCGACGGTTCTTGACCATACCCACGACGTTGAGGTCTTCGACGTGGATCACTTGGTTCTCGCGAACCAACGCCAAAGCCTGCTTGTGGTGATAGTCCCGCCGCGCCCGCGCCACCGCGCTGTGCGCGACAGCCAGCTTGCGCCGTGTCTTTCCCCTGTTGACTGATCCTTTCTGCCGACGGGACTTCTCCCGTTCCAACCGCACCAACTTGCGCTGCTTGCGTGCCAAGTGTCTCGGGTTCGCGATATCTGCCCGCTGCCCATCGGTAGTCGCGACCGTCGCCAGTCGCGTGATCCCAACGTCGACCCCAGCCTGCCTATCCACCACAGGTAATCGCGACGGTGCCACTTCGACGACGAAACTGGCATAGAAGTGGCCGTCGGGTTCTCGAATAATCGTGACCGAAGAGGGGCCGCTGGGCAGTTCCCGCGACCAGCGCACCCTGACCTCACCGACCTTGGCCAGATGCAACCGTCCACTGGGCCGGACCGAGAATCCATTGCGAGTGAGCCGAAACGACTGCCGGTGATCCTTGCGAGATTTCATCCGGGGCCGGCCAAGCCTGCGGCCCTTGCGTTTCCCGGTCGCCGAATCAAAGAAGTTGCGCCAAGCCCGCCGCGAATCGTTGACCGACTGCACCAGCGCAACACTGGGCACCTCGCACAACCAGGACCGTTCGGGTGATGTCTTGGCCGCGGTGATGACACGGCGCTGGATATCGCTGTCGGACAGTTTGATCCCAGCCCGATACGCGTCGTCGCGGACCCGCAGCGCATCGTTGAACACCACCCGACAGCACCCAAACACCCGCGCCAATACCGTCTGCTGAACCGGTGTCGGTTCGATCCGATACCGGTAGCGCATCTGCATGCCGTGACTGTACGACTGGCCTACGACAACCCAGACGCAACTTGTCCCTGGTCGTGCGAACTGCTGCTACAAGCCGCCCCTGGTGTCAGTAGCCAATTACCGGTGTCCTACACACAGTGACCCCATCGCCGATCTCCGGGTCTGCGCCGGCGGCTCTAAAAGCAGCACCGCCCACATGTGATCCGCCGCGAATACATGGGCCTATGTGTCCGCACCCACATACGGGTGACCAACGCCCGTCGGCGCCCTAGTTCGCCGTCACTACGAGCGCAAAGAGCTGCGAAGGTCAGTCGATCCGGATGACGTAGGTGCCGTCCTCGTCACGCTCGATCTGGCCGTCAAGAGCGTTGATCCACACCGGGGTGTCGCGTCGCGAACCGAGGAACGCGCTCTGCACGGAGCCCCCGGGCTGCAGGTCGACATTCCACTCGTCATCCTGGGCGACGATGGTGAGAAGCTCCTCGCCATTGGCGCGACGGATCGAGATCACCTGGCCGTTGGCGTCCAGGTCCTCCAGTTCCGCATCGTCGTCATCGAGGTACTCATCAACCTCAGCGTCATCGAAAATCTCGGCGTCCGAACCTCTGACATCGTCATGCACGCCGACGACTGTACTCAGGATCACGCGCCCCTATGAAGACTGCGAGCGTTTGAACCGCTACGGTGCATCCGACGTTTACAGGCTGTTCGCCCGGGGAACAAGGAGTCCCGCTGCGGCGTTGGCCAAAAACATTGGTCTTGGACTTAGGAGGATCATCTATGGCTACTGATTACGACGCCCCGCGTGTCAAGGAAACGGACGAGGCGAGCGAAGAGTCGCTCGAAGAACTCGCCACTCAGCGACGCGCCGCGGCCAACACTGCGGTCATCGACGAGGACGAGGTGGTCGATTCGTTCGACCTTCCCGACGCCGACATTTCCGGCGAGGAGCTGAGCGTGCGGGTCGTCCCCAAGCAGGCTGACGAGTTCACCTGTTCCAGCTGCTTCCTGGTGCAGCACCGCAACCGGCTGGCGCTGCAGAAGGGTGAGCAGCAACTCTGCGTCGAGTGCGTCTGACGCAGAGCCATGCCCGGGCCCGACGGCTCCGGCGCGCCCTAGCGACAGCAGTTCGGATCGAGCACGGTGCACAACGCGACGAGCGAGTCCCGGCGCGGGCGGTGGTAGACGTTCATCCCGCGCCGTTCGGACTCCACCATTCCCGCGCGCCGCAATTGCGACAGATGATGGCTGACGGTGGATTCCGCCAAGCCGACCGCAGCCGCCAGATCACACCCGCAGACTTCTCCGGCCTCCGCACTGAACAGCAGCGACACGAGCTTGACCCGCACCGGGTCGGCCAGCGCTTTCAGCCTCAAGGCGATCTCCAGCGCTCCATCGTCATCGATCGGGCCGGCCGCCACGGGTGAGCAGCAGACCGGTTCGGAGGTGTCGACCACCGGCAACGCTTTGGGCATGTACCCATCCTGCCAGAGGATATTGACATACGTCGAAGAGGTGGCATCATCGATGCTGCCCGGATAGTTCGACATAAGTCGCAGAGGTTGGGAGCCTGTCATGTCGCGTGCACAACTCGCCTTGAACGTCGATGATCTCGACGAAGCCATCACGTTCTACTCGAAGCTCTTCAACACGGCTCCGGCGAAGGTCAAGCCCGGCTATGCCAACTTCGCCATCGCCGCTCCCCCGCTGAAACTGGTGCTCATCGAAAACCCCGGGCACGGCGGGACACTCAATCATCTCGGTGTCGAGGTCGAGTCCAGTGAGCAGGTGCACGCGGAGATCGCCCGCCTCACGGACGAAGGCCTGTTCACCGAGGAGGAGATCGGCACCACCTGTTGCTTCGCCACCCAGGACAAGGTGTGGGTCAGCGGGCCCGCCGGCGAGAAGTGGGAGGTCTACACAGTTCTCGCCGACTCGGAATCCTTCGGCACCAATTCACCCGCACTCGATGGCGCCGAACCCGGCAGCGCCTGCTGCACATCGTGAACCAGGTTGTACCCGCGCGACTTTCGACGCTGGACCGGCTCCTGCCGCTGTGGATCGCCATGGCGATGGCCGCGGGCCTGCTGCTCGGAAGGCTCGTTCCCGGAGTCAACACCGCACTGAACCACGTTCAGATCGACGGCATCTCGCTGCCGATCGCCCTCGGCCTGCTGATCATGATGTACCCGGTCCTGGCGAAGGTGCGCTACGACCGGCTCGACCGCGTGACCGGTGATCGCAAGCTGTTGATCAGCTCGCTGATCCTCAACTGGGTGCTGGGCCCTGCCCTGATGTTCGCTCTGGCCTGGCTCTTTCTGCCTGATCTGCCCGAGTACCGAACAGGTCTCATCATCGTCGGACTGGCCCGTTGCATCGCCATGGTCATCATCTGGAACGACCTGGCCTGCGGCGACCGTGAGGCCGCCGCGGTACTGGTCGCCCTCAATTCGATCTTTCAAGTGCTCATGTTCGCCGTGCTCGGCTGGTTCTACCTGTCGGTTCTGCCCGGCTGGCTCGGCCTTGAGCAGGCTCGCATCGATACCTCGCCATGGCAGATCGCCAAGTCGGTGATCATCTTCCTGGGTGTCCCGCTCCTGGCCGGCTACCTGTCGCGCCGCATCGGCGAATCCGCGAAGGGCCGGGACTGGTACGAATCGACATTCCTGCCGCGCATTGGTCCGTGGGCCCTGTACGGCCTGCTGTTCACCATCGTGGTGCTGTTCGCGCTTCAGGGCGACCAGATCGCCGGACGTCCGTGGGATGTCGCACGCATCGCACTGCCACTGCTGGCGTATTTCGCGATCATGTGGGGCGGCGGATACGCGCTGGGAGCGATCCTGGGGCTGGGGTACGAGCGCACCACCACCCTGGCGTTCACGGCCGCAGGCAACAACTTCGAACTGGCCATCGCGGTGGCGATCGCGACGTACGGCGCGACCTCCGGCCAGGCTCTGGCAGGTGTGGTCGGCCCGCTCATCGAAGTGCCCGTACTGGTGGCGCTGGTCTACGTGTCACTGGGCTTGCGACGCCGGTTCGCCGCCGCAGGACACGACCAACCCGTGAGGAGCAGTTGATGGCCGAGCACGACCGCCCCAGCGTGTTGTTCCTGTGCACGCATAACGCGGGCCGGTCCCAGATCGCGATGGGCTACTTCGCCCACCTCGCCGGAGACCGGGCATCCGTGTTCTCGGGAGGCTCGGAGCCTGCCGAGATGGTCAACCCCGCGGCCGTGGCGGCGATGGCCGAAGTCGGTATCGACATCGCGCACCGGCAACCTCGGCGATGGACCGACGAGATCGTCGAGGCGGCCGACGTCGTCGTGACAATGGGATGCGGGGACACGTGTCCGTACTTCCCCGGCAAGCGTTACGAGAACTGGGAGTTGGCCGATCCGGCCGGCCTCGGAGTCGAAGCGGTCCGTCCGATTCGCGACGACATCGGGCGTCGGGTTCGTGTCCTGCTCGCCGACCTCGGAATCAATCCTGCCGACTGATTCTCGGGATGTGACTCAGCCCTCGCCGCGTTCGGAGTGCCGACCGGCAGGCTTCGCGGCGGCAGTGGACCCCTTCTTGCCCTGAGCCTTGCTGTCGGCGTTGACGCCGACGCGCGTCTTGCCGTCTGCGTCGTTGTTCAGATTGGCCGTCACCCGGTCACTGAGGCTCTTGACGTCGGCCCCAACCTGTTTCAGCGCGGCCTTGACAGCGGTGCGGTCAGCGACCTTCTTCTTCGAAACCGGTGAATCCTCTGTTGCGGCAGCCAGTTTGGCGGGCGCTTCCAGATCCGGCTGGACCTCGGGGACGTCGGGGACGTCGATGGTGACAGCCTTGAACGGCGCCCCGAGACTGACCGGCGCCGCGGCTGACGGAACGCGCAGTTGCGCGGTGTCGAAGGTGGGCCGCGGTGGTGGTGCGGTCGCCAGCGCGGTGGTGATCCCGAACTGAGCGGCCTCGATGCCGTCGACGATCGACCTCGCCCCGTCCCCGAGGGAGATAAGGAAGTTCTTCGTTCCGTCTACCGTGGCGTCGACGATGTTGCCCAGATCGAAGGTGAGTATGGCGGCGACCAAATTCTGCGTGCCCAGGATGAACGCGTTCACGGCGCCGCTGCCGGCATCGAGGAATCCGTTGGCGACATCGATGACAGCCCGAGGCCACGCGGCCTCCATCGCGGCCTGCACCACCAGATACTTCTGGTTGCGCCAGATCGCCGAATCCAAGAGCGGCTGACCAACTGCGATCACCGAATCCCGCACCGCCTGGGTGAAGGTGTCGAACGCCCCGACGAAGTCCAGATCGAAAACCTGCTGGATGATCTCCACCGTGACGCCGGGGATCGCCAGCACCGACTGTCCCAGACCGATCCCGGCCTGGCCCAGCCCAGCCAGGTAGACGGCCCAGTTCTCGGCCCAGTTGCGGATCGACTGCCGCACGATCGGCAACGTCAGAATGTAGGGAAGCTCGAAGTCGGTGAGCTGGAACTCAGCGGCGACCGCCGGGGCTGCCACCTGCACAGCGGGCGCCTGCCACGACGGCGTGACCGGCGACAACGCCACCGCGGTCGCGCCGACCATCGCCACTCCGGTGGCCAACCACGGGCGAACAGCAAGTTCCATGCACAAGCCCTATCCTGAGAATTACATGAGATTGACGGAACTGTAACTTGTCGCGGCAAGTCCGGCACAGCAAGTGCGAAAGGGAGTCACGGCGAACCGCGCCGGTTTGAGCTCACCCTGACCTACCGTGACATTCGTGACTGAAGCCGCCATTCGACAGCGCATCGCCGACGGCGTCAACGCGATCCGTGCGCGCGATCTCGACACTCTGACTGCCCTCTATGCGCCCGACGTCGTGTCCTTCGATCTCGGGGCACCGCTGCGGTACGCCGGTGACGACAACAAGCGACGCGCCTGGCAGGAAGTCTTCACCGCATACACCGGCCCGATCGGCTACGACGTGCACGAGTTGACCGTCACCACCGAAGGCGACCTCGCATTCGTGCACAGCCTCAACCACGTCCGCGGCACACTGGCCAGTGGCCGCGACATCGACATGTGGGTGCGGTGGACAGCGTGCCTGCGCTGCGTGGACGGCGTCTGGCTCGTCACCCATGACCACATCTCGGTGCCCGCCGACCTCGAGTACGGCAAGGCAATTCTGAATCTGACGCCGTGATCTACCCGAATCGCCCACGCCGGCGCGCATAGTTCCTATTCTCAGACCTGCAGACCCACAACGGCGTTGGGAGCGCAGATGACCGAGGGCGCGACGGCGGAAGCTCGACATACCGGGCGCAGCTACCACTTCGATCGACACACCCCGCAGTATCGCGACCAGTTCGAGCCGATCACGTCCGAGATGCTGGGTTCCTGCCCGCTGGCCTGGACCGACACCTACGGAGGGCACTGGGTGGCCGCCGGCAGCAGCGAGGTCTTCGAACTGGCCCGCTGCCCACACATCTCGAACGACAACGACATCGTCGGGGAGCGAAACGGCTACCGGGGCATCAACATTCCGCGCGGTGAGGTGAGCACGCAGTTCCGCGGGGGCATGTTGGAGATGGACGATCCCGAGCACCGCGCATACCGGACACCGCTCAACGGGTACCTCTCGCCCGCCGCGGTCGCGCGGTGGAAGCCGGTCGTCGACGAGCTCGTCAGGGCGTGCCTGGACGAGAAGATCGAAGACGGCCGTATCGATTTCGTCGACGATCTGGCGAACATCGTCCCGGCGGTGCTGACGCTCGGCCTGCTGGGTGTTCCGCTCGCCGAATGGGAGATCTACTGCGAACCCGCGCACGCATCGGTGTACACGCCTGCCGACTCCCCCGATGCCAAACGCGTCTTCGACCTGTCCGTGGCCTCAGCGGTGCACATGATGGGCCACGTTGCCGTGATCCGCGAGGATCCGCGTCCGGGTTTGATCGATGCCATGGTCCAGATGCGTATCGATGGCGAGCCCGCACCCGATTCGGAAATCCTGGGCATGCTCATGCTCCTGATCGGCGGCGGCTTCGACACCACGACGGCACTGACCGCGCACTCCCTCGAGTGGCTCTCCCAACACCCTGATGAGCGTGAGCGGTTGAGCCGGGACCGTGCTTGTTTGCTCGACCCGGCGACCGAGGAGTTCCTGCGTTTCTTCACCCCGGCACCCGGGGACGGTCGCACCATTGCCGAGGACATCGAAGTGGATGGTGTGCCACTCAAGGAGGGCGAGCGGTTATGGCTTTCCTGGGCGATGGCCAACCGCGACCCGCGTGTCTTCGAGAGCCCCAACGATCTGGTGATGGACCGAACAGGTAACCGCCACTTCAGTTTCGGCTTGGGCGTGCACCGGTGTATCGGCTCGAACGTGGCTCGCACGGTGTTCAAGTCGATGCTCACCGGGGTGCTCGACCGGATGCCGGACTACCGATGCGATCCCGACGGCGCCGTCCACTACGAGACCATCGGCGTCATCCAGGGCATGAAACATCTGCCTGCGACATTCACCCCCGGTCGTCGGACCGGCCCTGGTCTGGCTGAGACACTGGAGAAACTGCAACGGATCTGCGATCAGCAGCAGCTGGCAGCACCGATCACGGTGCACAAGGCCACCGCGGTCATCGACTGAAAGCGAACGACATGACAGCCCTGATCCCTACCCGACGCCTGATCGTCACCGCATGCTCCGCGATCGCGGTCATGGCAGCGGCCACCGCGATCGCCGCCTCGCCCACACCGTCGACCGTGCGGGCGGCGTGCCCGAACGGCGAGGACAACGACACCTACACCGGCAGTTGTGTCCCCTACCTGGTGCCGAACTCGCCGAGCAGCAACAGCCTTTGCCCGCCCGGAGTCACCGGCACGGAGTGCGGTTCGGCAGAAGTCAGGACCACTCCCACTGCGCCGGTCGCACCGACGGGCCCCGAGCAGGAACTCGAAGACGTGAGCACGCCCGACTTCTGATGGCCGGGCACTAGCCAGGCGGTGGGGAGGTACCCGATGAGATTGCCGGTGGTGTTGGCAGGTTCGATGTTGCTCGCGAGTTCGACGATGGCGCCGCCGGCCGCCGCCGTTCCGCCGAGCGGCTGCGGGATCAACCTCGCCGCACCCCAGATCGCGGCGGCGGCACAACGTCTCGCGCCCTACCCAGGGACCGACTGGAGATGGTCGACCAACCCACGCATGATCGAGGGCAATTTCAATCCGTGCGCCACATTGTCGACGGCACTCGTGACCGTCGAGGGAGCCACCGCCAGCTCCCCCGTGACCGCCCTGATGTTTCACAACGGCGGCTACCTCGGCACCGCGACGTCAAAGGCTTACGGTTTCACCTCGCTGAACACCGCCCGCACCACCGACGACACCGTCGCCCTCGACTACAAGACTCCAGGCGCATGTAACGCCTGCCCACCCTCCGCCATCACCACAGTGCGCTACCAATGGCAGGCCGATCACGTCGCCATGCTCGATATGCCGCCCCCGGGATGACGTCCCACCGGGTGCGGCGACAACAGACAAGGAGCGACGAGGCCGACCGGATCCCACGGTGATATCCAGCTCGAGAATGACTGGTTCCGTGTCACCCAGTGGACGATCAATCCCGGTGGTGCGATACCGATGCACCGGCACGATTACGAGTACGTGGTGGTCCCGCTGATCACCGGCACCATGCACGTCGTCACTGCCGATGGCATGGAGATCGTCGCGGAACTCGTAGCCGGACAGAGCTATTCACGTCCCGCGGGCTCCGAGCACACCGTCGAGAACCGCGGCGACCGCGACCCCATCGTCTTCGTCGAAGTTGAGCGACTCGCCTGACGGGCGGTCTTCCCCCGTTTCGGGGGACGACGTGCGACTGCCGCGCTCATAATCTCGTTGCCATGGCGCACAACGGAAATAACGATTGGACCCAGCCGGCAGCTCTAGCTCTCCCCCAGGAGGGCTACTTCGAACTGACCCGGGGGCGGTACGGCCCGGTTTATCCCCGCACCCCCGCCTGCTACGGATTCAACATCATCGCCAAGGTGCTCGATGGCCACGAGCAGGCGATCCGCGATTACGGCAAGCAACTCGAGGCAGCTGTGGCCGCGCAGCCCGACGTGCTGGCCCCGCTGAAGCTCCATTACTTGCGCTGGCAACTGTTCGATGTCGGCTCCGGTGTGCACTTCCAGTACCAGGGCATCTTCGACACCGACTTCGACAAGTACACCGAGGATGCCGTCAAGCTGTTCAGCTCGACCGGCATCACCACGGCGTTCACCCACCTGGTGGGCTTTCCGGAGGACTGGAAGACCAACCCCGAAGCCTTCATCATGTTCGTTCGCGACCACCAGGTGCCCAGCTTCCTGGAGTATGGCGAGTACCCGTACATCACGTCCGAGGAGGTCAAGAAGGCATTGCGGCTCAAGGCCGCGTTCTCCGACATGTTGGACCAGATGCAATGACCGACCTCGAATTCGACGATATCCAGCACATCATGCTGACCGGGACGCCCCACTTGACCGGTCGGTACGAGTTCCTGACCTTCGACACCCCCGAAGCGGGACGAGCCTGGCTGACCGAGATGGTCCCCCTGGTGCAGTCGGCCACCGATGTCCGGGAGACGGTCAATGTCTTCAAACGTTGGGTCAACCTGGCCTTCACCTGGAATGGGTTGCGCGCGTTGGGTCTGGACGACGAATCGCTGGCGAGTTTCCCCGATGAGTTCCGTGAAGGGATGGCCTCGCGGGCCGACATCCTCGGGGACACCGGTGCGGCCGCGCCACAGCACTGGGTGGGCGGGCTCGCGGGCGACGACTTGCACGCCATAGTCATCCTGTTCGCCCGGGACGAGGAGGAGCGCGTGCGGTGCGTCGGCGAGCACGACGCACTACTGGCTCGCTGTCGCGGGGTGCGGTCGCTGTCGCATCTGGATCTGGCCGCCACCGCACCGTTCGAGTACGACCACGATCACTTCGGGTACCGCGATCCGATATCGCAGCCGCAGATGAAAGGTTCCGGAGAGGTACTGATACCTGGCTCGGGCGGGGCACTGGAACCGGGAGAATTCCTCCTCGGATATCCCGACGAAGAGGGGCTGGTGGCGGACCAGCCCACGCCCGAGGTGCTTTCGCGCAACGGCAGCTACATGGCGTACCGCAGGCTCGAGGAACATGTCGGGGTCTTCCGCGACTACCTGAAGCAGACCGCCGAGGGCGACGAGGACGAGGAGCTACTGGCCGCCAAGTTCATGGGCCGCTGGCGCAGCGGCGCACCGCTGGTACTGGCACCCGAACACGACGATCCGGAACTGGGTGCGGATCCGATGCGTAACAACGATTTCGACTATGGCGAGATGGATCCGCACGGCTACGCGTGTCCGCTCGGCTCTCACGCCCGCCGCCTCAACCCACGCGATACCGAACCTAATCCGAATCGGCGCAGGCTGATCCGGCGCAGCGGCACCTACGGGCCCGCGCTGCCCGAAGGCTTGCCAGCGGGGGCCGACGACGGAATCGAACGCGGGGTTGGGATGTTCCTGATCTGCGCCAGCCTGGTGCGCCAGTTCGAGTTCGCTCAGAACGTCTGGATCAACGACACCGCGTTCAAAGATCTCGGCAACGATCACGACCCCATCTGCGGCACCCAGGACGGCACGCTCGACTTCACGATTCCGAAGCGGCCGATCCGCAAGGTGCACAAGGGGTTACCGGCGTTCACCACGCTGCGCGGCGGAGCGTACTTCTTCCTGCCCGGCATGAGCGCGCTGCGTTACCTCACAAACCTCGAGCCCACAAGAAACAAGGTGACATCATGACCACGCCCCTTTCATACGCCCGCACGTACAACCAGGCCCATATCGCCCGGCCGCACAACGGCAAACGACGGGTTTCCATCTATTGGTCGTGGAGCTACCCGTGGGAGGTCCAGCGCGATCCGGCGCTGCTGTACAACCGGTACTCCACCATGACGGAAGTTCGTCTGGCGACCTGGCCCGCCTACGCCGGACCCGAGTACGACCCGCGCGACTTCCTGCAGGGCATCGACGGAACGCTGGAATTATTCCACCGGTCGTCCCTGGCTTTCCAAGACGTGGCCGGCGAGGCCACCGGGCATCCGGTGGCGGTGTTTCAACGGGTCGATCAGGCTGGGTACCGGTTACCGATCGATGAACGCATCCTGGACGACACCGACACTCTGATGATCTTCGGCCTGGACCACCTGCTCGGCGACGAGGCCGCCACTGAAGAGGAGATCGCCGCGATCCAGCAGTGGTTGAAGCGCGAGGGCACCTGCCTGATGCTGGCACCGCACCATGACGTCGGGTTCACCGACGACAAAGAACAGCAGCAGATGGAGTACCTGCACCACGGCGATCCGCTGACACCGCGGATCCAGCGCTTCAGTGGCTATGCCCGGTCACTGCTGACCGGATTGAACATCCCGGTGCACAACACCTGGGGCCTGCGTCCAGCCACGGTCGAGGGAACCAAACAGATTGTGCCGCTTACCGGCTTCCGCGATCTGGATTCCGCCGGCCTGTTGCGCGACGTCACCACGCTGGCACTGCATCCGCACCTGCCACACTACGAGCTGACCGCGCCCGAGGGGCCGGACCTCAGAGTGCTGGGCCGGCAGTTGATCGACCAGACCCGGCCGCATCCATTCACCCTAGCCGGCAACACCGAATTCAACGCACTGGTCCACATGCCGCCGTCCGGTGACCGCGCCGGTGACATCGTGCTGGTCGATTCCACCCACTTCACGACACTGTTCGGCGCCAGTGACAGCCTGAAGTCTTTCTGGCGCAACCTTGTAACGATGGCCTGATAGGGACCGGCATGAACGATCTCCTCTTGCAGGGTTCGAATATCGCCGTTGTCTTCTTCGTCGTCTCGAGCACTCTGGCGGTCGGGCTGGGCTTGACCGTCGGACAGATTCTGGCCCCCCTCAAGAATATTCGTCTCGTTGCATTGGCCCTCGCGGCCAACTTCGTGCTGGCGCCGCTGGCCGCGTTCGGGCTGTGGCGGGTGTTCGATCTGGATGACCCGCTCGGGATCGGGCTGCTGTTGTGCGGACTCGCGGCCGGCGCACCCTTCCTGATCAAGCTCGCCGAGTTCGCGAAGGCCGACATGGCTTTCGCGGTGGGCCTGATGGTGCTGTTGATGGTGGTCACCGTGGGATATGTGCCGCTGATCCTGCCGATCTTCGTCTCGGGCGCGGCCGTCAACCCCGTCCAGATCGCGATGTCTCTCGTGGTGCTGATGCTCATCCCACTGGCCGCGGGCCTCCTGCTGCGGGCCCGCGGCCCCGGTGTGGCCGCCGGCCTCCAGCCCGTGATCGCGAAGGTGTCCACCGTCAGCATGATCCTCGTGATCACGTTCACGATCGCCGCGCATTTCAACAGCGTGCTGTCGGTATTCGGCACGTTCGGCATCCTGGCGGCTGTCATCTACACGGTGATCTGCGCCGGAATCGGTTGGCTCATGGGCGGTCCCGGGACACGGGAGGTGCTGGCGCTGGGCACCGCTCAGCGCAACGCCGCAGCGGCGTTCGTGGTCGCCGGCCAGAACTTCGACGATCCGAAGGTGGTCGTGATGATCACCGTGGTGTTGATCGCCGAGTTTCTGATGCTGTTGCCGTTCGCGAAGCGGCTCGCGCGGCGTCACTGAGCAGCCCGAGCCGGTCGGCCTCGGCAACCGCGGCGGCGCGAGACGCCACGGCGAGCTTGCGGTAGATCGACTTCGTCTGGCTCTTCACGGTCTCGCGGCTCACGGTCAACTCGTCGGCGATGCCCTGCAATGACAGGTGGGATGCCAAGTGCCGCAACAACCGCAGCTCGGCCTTCGTCAGCGACGGCCGAGCGCCGCGGGCCGCGCGGGCCGCCGACAAGGCCCGGATATCGTCCAGCCATTGCCCGATGCCGACAGCCTCAGGTTCACGCCGATGAGCGCGGTGCGCCGCGTCCAGGTGACGGTCACACAGTTCGGTGTCGTCGATCTCGACAGCTGCGCCCGCAACCAGCACATGGGCCATCAGGGCGGTACGAGCGGACAGATCTCCCAACCGGTCGACAAGCCGCTCGGTCGCGCGGACGGCCCTGCGCGCTCCGTCCACGTCTCCGCGCCGAGCCCGGACCAGTGCGTCGACCGCGTAGACCACCACCATCGGGACCATGTCGGACAAGTCGCGTGAGTCGACGATCGAGCGCGCGGCGTTGGTGTGTGAGATGGCGGCAGGCAGGTCGCCGTCACCGAGGTCCAATGCGGCGAGATGTGCCAGTGCGGCGGCCTGAAATCCGGGTAGGTCTTCGATCACCGGTAGGGCAGATTCCAGGGTGGCCCGGGCCTGCCCGGATTCCCCGAGCATGGCCAGGGCAGTACCTTTCATCGTGGTGGCCGCACCCCACCATGGATTGACCAGGTGATCGCCTGACTCACAGACGGTTTCAGCATGACGGATCACCTCCCCCACGCCGCCGACACCGATCAGGGAACCGATCAGCGCCGCAGCCACCTCGACCGAGGGTGTGCCATCGGCGAGCGGCTCGCCGGTGTCGGCCGCGGCCGCGGTCAACAACGACCGCTGGATCAACTCGGCGTCACCGGTTGTCACGCCCAGCCAGGCCCGCGCGATCGCCGCGTCGGGATAGTCGGTGAAGGTCTGCTCATCAATGAGGCTGAGCCGCCGGGCCAAGACCCCGACACGGCCGTCAAAGCCCAGCCGCACGGCGTCGACACCCACCAGTGCGGCCACCTGAGCACGATCATCGGCAGCCAGCGCCTGAGCCAGCGCGCCATCGACGTCACCGGCTTGGGCCAGCCAATCTGCCGCCCTTGCAGCCAACTCCCGGAACCGGTCCGGATCCCGATCACGCAACCGGGCGCGCAACAGGTCACCGAAGAGCTGGTGATAGCGGTACCAGATGCCTTGATTGTCAATGGAAACCAGGAACATGTTGCCGGATCGAGTGATCGCGTCGAGCATCGCAGCCGAATCGGTACGTCCGACCAGCGCATCGAGTTCGTCGGCGCAGAAGCGGTCCAGCATCGCCGATTCCATCAGGAATGTGGCGGTATCGGGGTCGAGCTGGCTGAGTACCTCCTCGACCAGGTAGTCGGCCACCAGTCGGTGCCGACCGGTTACCACCTCAGCCGGAGCGCCATCGCGCAGCGCCAACGCTGCCATGACCACACCGGCCGCCCAGCCTTCGCACTTGTCGAGTACCCGCGCGATCGTGGCCTCGTCCGTGCCTGCACCGAGGGCCGCAAATGCCGCTGCGCCTTCGGATCCGGACAGCTTCAGCTCCGGAATTCCGATCTCGACGACATAGCCCTGCAGTCGGCGTCGCGCCAGATCGACGGCAGGAGTCTGCCGGCCGACGAGCGCCAGCGTCGTCGAGTTCGGGGCTAGATCCACCACTGCGCGCAGGGAGTCGACGGCCGCGCCTGCCGACAACTCGTGAACGTCGTCCAGCACCAGGACGACAGGCCCGCAGGTCTCAAGAGCCTGGACGAACGCCGACACCAGTTGGGACTCGGCGCGGCCCGCCCCCTGCAGGTAGTGAAGCACTGTCGGGTCGATGGGCTTGATCTGATTCAGCGCCGTCGCGAGATGCAACAGCAGATGGGCCGGGTCGTTGTCGAGGTTGTCCAGCCGCACCCACGCGAACAGGCGTTCGTCGGCGTCGTCCCACTGCACGACCGCAGTGGTCTTGCCGTATCCCGCGGGGGCCGCGACCACCACCAGACCGGTGCGATCCCGCAGCACACGGGCAATTCCCGGACGCGCAACACCCGCACGCGCAGTGGCCGGCCGTCCGACGGTCGCCACCGGAATGTGCGTCGGCCAGGATCCCGCTACCACTTCCGCATCGTAGGCCCTGTGCGCTTCGGTCCCCGCCAGGGTGACGCGGACGAGACCTCAGTAACGAGACTATTAGTCTTCATGCCGCTTCAAGATCATATTGACGCGACCGTCGACAAGGTGTGCGCACTCAATGAGCAGGTCAGCATCGTATTTAGCCGGAACTAAATTTTGATACTGCACAAAGTGCGCATCCGAAGGTTCTCAAACTGGAACTTGTTCCACCCCCCTCTCTGTACGGTCCTTGACTGCTGGCTGTCCGCCAGTGCCCGCGTGGAAACCACTGCGGTGGAAGGGAAACCGATGCAGTCAAGCACTGACCATGGAGAGATCCGATCCTTGCCCAAACATAGAAAGGCCAGATCGCGCGCCACGGCGCGTCCGATCATCACCACCGGTGTGGCCGGCGCAGCAATGGCAGGTGCAGGCATCCTGCTGTTCAGCACGCCGGATACGCCGCCGACCGTCGCGCAGTCTCCGAACATCCAACTCGTCAGTTCCGATTCGGCGCTACCTCCACTTCCGAAGGCCCCCGCGTCGAATGCCCCAGCGGCGAGCGACATTTGGTGGCTGGCCAACAACCGGGCCGTGGTCGGATCGGTAACCAACGCCCCCACGCCCAACGCACTCATTTCGGCGACCGGGCAGCCCGTCATCGGTGACGGCGGGTGGCTGATCGGCAACGGCATCGACGCGGCTTCCGACTGCACCGGGGCGGCCTGCAATGGCGGTGCAGGGGGCTTGCTGTTGGGCAACGGCGGCGCCGGGGCCAACGGTGGATCGGGCGGCAACGCCGGTCTCTTCGCCGGCAACGGCGGTCGCGGCGGCGACGGCCTCGCCGGTGGTGACGGTGGTAACGGCGGCGAGGCCGGGTTGTTCTCGATGTTCGGCAAGGGTGGTGACGGCGGCAATGGCGGCGTCGGCATCGCAGGTACGCAAGGCGAGAGCGGGACGGGCGGCACAGCCGGCAAGAACGGGCCGGACGGCGATGACGGGACCACCGGCAACAAGGGCGACGACGGCGTAGACGGCGCGAAGGGAGCCGACGGTGCCAACCCGACGGGCACTCCGGGTGCCCAGGGCACCAAGGGCATTGGCGGGATCGGCACGGCCGTGGCAGGCAGCGGTGGCGACGGCGGTGACGGCGCTCCCGGTGGTAACGGCGGCAACGGAAACGGCAACATCGGAGCCGGCCATACGGGCGGCGGCGGTGGCGACGGTGGCGACGGAAATGTGCCCGGTGCCGGCGGCGGCGACGGCGGCACGGGCGGTGCCGGGGCATTCGGCGCCAACGGTGGTAACGGCGGCGATGGTGGCGACGGCGCTCAGGGCGCAGCCGGACAGACCGGGCAGAACGGCACCGACGGCCACACCGGCGGCGCGGGCACTGACGGAAAAACAGGCGGCACCGGCGGCACCGGCACTCAGGGCGGCACCGGATCCGCGGGCACCACAGGCAAGGCCGGCGGCAAGGGCGGCAACGGCGGCAGCGCCGGCTTGTTCGGCATCTTCGGCTCCGGTGGGGCTGCCGGCAATGGCGGTGACGGCGGGCAGGGTGGCGAAGGTGGCACCGGCGGCCAGGGCGGCGCGGCCGGCAACGGCGGTGCCGGTGGTGACGGAGGCCAGGGCGGCGAGGGCGGCGCGGCCGGCAACGGCGGTGTCGGTGGCAACGGCGCCGACGGCGGCAAGGGTGGCAACGGCGGCAAAGGCGGCCTCGCCAACTACGCGAACATTCCAGGAACCGTGGGCCTCGGAGGACAGGGCGGCAAGGGTGCTGCCGGAGGTTCAGGAGGATCGGGAGGTGCTGCGGGCACAGCCGGTTCCGGTGGTTCCGGCGGCGCCGCCGGGTCAGGTGGCGCCGCGGGTACAGCGGGTGCGGGAGGCTCCGGCGGTGCGGGAGGCTCGGGCGGCTCCGGCGGCGCGGCAGGCACGGCCGGCTCCGGCGGCGCGTTCGGCTCGAAGGGCAAGACCGGCACCGCAGGCCAGACCGGCGCCACCGGCAGCACCGGTGCGACCGGAGCTGCCGGCGCGAGTGGTTCGGCAGGCAGCGCGGGCACGCCCGGCAAGAAGGGTGCAATCGGCAAACCCGGAACGGCCGGCAAAGCCGGAAGCTCCGGGAAGGCCGGCGCCAACGGCAGCAACGGGGCCAACGGAACACACAGCACGCCGTAGGCGTGCCGGGTGAGATCGGGCAGACGCTCGGCTGGATACCCCGGCCGAGCGTCTTGCTCGGGCACTCATGACGACTCCGCCGTCAGAAATGCCAGCGAGTGGTCTTGATGCGCTGCTGAAATGAGTCGAGCGCCGCCAGGTCCTTCTTCATCAGCGGCTTGTTGACCTTCTCGGTGAAGAAGTCGATCAGCGGACCGGCGAAGAACGCGGTCATCACCGTCCCGATGCCGACCTGCCCGTGGAACGCCAACGCCAACGCGACGAACGCGAGGTCCTGGGCCACCCGCACCGCCCGGTACGGCAGGTGCGTGTGATCGACGATGATCGGGGCGATCGCGTCGTACGGGGCGTTGCCCAACGCTGCGGTCATGTACATCGACGCACCGGCGGCGAACAACGTGATCCCGACGAGGAACATCGCGGTCTGCAGCACGCGTCCGGGGTCGACGGGAACCAGGGGGCTCAGCAAGGCCGAGAACCATTGAATGAAGTACCCGGTCATGACCATGTTGATGATCGAGCCGATCCCGATGTACATGCGGCCGAAGAAGAAGACCGGGATCAGCAGCACGGCGTTGCTGATCAGCTGGTACGTGCCGAGGTCGAGCCCAATCGTGTTGCTGATACCGATGTTGGCCGCGGTGTAGGGATCCACGCCGACCTGCGCGACGCGCAACACGGCTGATCCGAAACCCAGGACAGCCACACCCACCAGCGCCCAGAACGACCGCCGCAAGTAGTGCTTTTCTCGGCTACCCACAATGGACGACTATGGCAGAGCCAGGCAGTTATTCACGGCCGACGCGTTGAAATCGCACACAGGGTTGCGCACCAGGACAGATCACGACCGTGGGCGCAATCTCAAGGCGTCAACGCCTGCCTAAGAGAGCTTCGTCAACGTGAATGAGAACCGTTCGCTGCGCTCGGCCGGGCCGCAGTCGCTCGCCTCCCAGGTGGCGAACCCGGTGCCCGTCAGCGCCTGAGCGTCCCAGGACAGCGTGCGTGAGGCGGTGAGCGGGGTGCCCTCGCAGGTCCCGGCGTCGGGCCACGGGCTCGCCATCGTCCAGGTCCCGCCGTCGAGGTGGGCCTGACCTCCATACGCCGCCCACGTCGCACCACCGGTGGCCGCCACGTCTGCGCATCCCGCGCCACATGGGGTGACGGTCCAGGTGCTCCACGTCGACGGACCGTCGTGGTCATAGCGGTAGGTGCCGTTGAGCTCTTCGGCGACAGCCGGGCTCGCGAAACCGACAGCCGTTCCGGCGAGAACCATCGCCGGAACCAGGCTCATGACAAGTCTCAAGATCGCTCCCTGAAGTCGCCCCGACGCGGCGCCATAAATTGACGCGCAGAGCATCTCACACGAGAGGGCCTCGGGCACAGCAGAATTGGCACTGCGGTGGCTCGGCTTGGCACGGCTGGGCAGTAATCGACTTAGCTGGCAAACCGGTCGGCAGTCAGCGGGACTCGACCTCGGATTCGACCAACCCGGCGCTGCGGGCGTTGACGACGACGTGTTCCCAGCTGGTCGCCACGGCCGCGATCACCGTGATGGCCGTCGCGAAGCCGGCCAGTGAGGCCAGTACCGTGGCCCACTCTCCGCTGGTGGCGACACTGAGCAGGAGAGCGACGAACGCTCCCGCGAGTACCAGCCCGGCGGTCAGCGCACTGCGCCCCCGTGCGGCCCGGCGCAAAGAATCGATCAGTGTCATGCATCCCACTGTGCCCGCGCTGGCTGAGCAGGGATGAAGCGTTTCCTATGGAAATGTTCAGAACAAAACTTCCCGCTGGCAAAACCGTTCAATCCCTACTCGCGCACGCGGCACCGCTAGGGTGGTCCACCATGGCCAACTTGGATCGCCGAAAAATGATGATGTTGTCAGGTCTGGGCGTGATGGCGGCAGCACTACCCGCCCCGCAAGCCCAGGCCCTCCCGACCAAGCCCCAGACACCGCCTGTTCCTGCGCCGTCGGCGCCGCAGGCCACGGTGAACTACGTGTTCGCGGACGAATTCGACGGGTCTGCCGGCTCGGCGCCGAACGCGTCGAAGTGGACCATCGCGAAGGCCCGCGAGACCATCAAGGACCCCACCTACTGGGAGCAGCCCGGCCGCATCGGCCAGTACCGCGATGACCGCAAGAACGCCTTCCTCGACGGCAAGGGGAATCTCGTCATCCGGGCCACGAAGGAAGGCGACGCCTACTACGGCGCCAAGCTGGCGAGCGTGTGGGAGGGCGGTGCCGGGCACACCTGGGAAGCCCGGATCAAGTTCAACTGCCTGACCCCGGGCGCCTGGCCGGCCTTCTGGCTGGGCACTCTCGGTGAAGGTGAGCTCGACATCGTCGAGTGGTACGGCAACGGCAAATGGCCGTCGGCCACCACCGTGCACGCCAAGTCCAACGGCGGCGAATGGGAGACGCACAACATCGCCGTCGACACCGGCTGGCACACGTGGCGCACCCAATGGGACGCCAACGGTGCCCGCTTCTGGCAGGACTACACCGAAGGTGCGAAGCCCTACTTCGAGGTCGCGGCCAGCCAGCTGCCGGACTGGCCGTTCAGCCAGCCCGGCTACACGATGTTCGTGGTGCTGAACCTCGCGGTCGCGGGCTCGGGTGGAGAAGATCCCAGTGCCGGTACCTACCCGGCCGACATGCTCGTGGACTACGTGCGCGTCTGGTAACCGCCTAGCTCACGTGCTACTTGGGCGTGACGGTCTCGGCGAACGTGCCGCCGCCCTTGTTCAGCCAGGTGATGGTCCCGTGCTGGAATTCGGAGATCCAACCACCGTTGGCCACATCCGGACCGCCGGCCGTCTCGTCCTCATCTTCGGTGGGGAATCCAAGCTGGCCTGCTGGGCCGCCGTTCGCGGTGTAGACCCGCAAGATCTCGCCCTGCACGACGTGCGCGCCGGTGGACGGCGAGGAATAGATGGTGCCGTTGGCGAAAGCCTGCACCGTGCCGTCGCCGACCTTCTCCGGTTGCGCCGTCGGTAGACCCAACTTGGCTTCACCACCGGCGTCGGTGTACGCCTTTGCGACGGGAGCGTCGAGTACCACCTCGCCGACACCCGGTGCGTTCACCGTGCTCGGTGCGCCTTCGACAGCCGACGAGACCGCGCTCGAAGCGGAGCTGGCCCCCTCTTTGGCCTTGCTCGTGCCGGCATCGACTGCCGACGACGCGGCACTCGTGGCACTGGACAAGGCGTCTTTGGTGTTGTCTTTCGCTTCCTGCGAGCACGCAACGGCCGCCGCCCCGGTGATGGCGAGAGCTGCGGCGAGCGCACCTGTGCGTTTCATCAGCTTTGGGTTCATTTTCCGAACGTAACACCGGAACAACTGCTCGTCAGCAACATACGGAAATCGTGGGATGGAATGCCCAAATCAGGGACGCGGGTCCCGCATGCTGACCGGTGGGCCGTTCAGCCCGTCTGCCATCGCACGCACATACCCGTGCAGACCTGGCCTTTTAGGGCTCAGCAGCAATGGGGCGAATTCGCATGGAATGGCGTCACGCCGACTGCGTTACGAATCAATGTTCTATGAGCAACGGTGCCGGCAAATGGCGGGTAGACGCGCGATTATCGTGGGGTAACGGCGAATGGAGGCATATGAGTTCCGAGACCCGACTCGACCGCACCGGTGCGGCGACCACTGTCACCGAACACCCAGACCGGTTCACCATCGACGTCGACGGCACCACGGTGGGGATCGCCGACTTCCACGACCGCGACGGCCGCCGCATCTTTCCGCATACCGAGGTTCAGCCGCAGTACCGTGGCCGCGGCCTGGCGACCATCCTGATCGCCGAGGCCCTGCGCTCCACCCGCGATGCCGGACTGCGGATAGTGCCGACGTGTTGGATGGTGGCCGAGTACATCGACAAGCATCCGGAGTATGCGGATATCACCGACCGCCGCTGAGATTGCAGCCGTAGAGGTCGGCTCTCAGCGGGCCTGAGGCGTCACCAGGTATTTCTCACCGGTCGCTTTTTGCAAGTAGCCGTTGAACGCGTCGGGCTTGAGCATGTCGGCCAGCGAGACCTCTTGGGTGTAGCTGCTTGCGAAGGTCGTGGTGAGTTCCGCGGCAACGCGGGCGCGCAGCCGGGCGATGGTCTCGGGGCCGGCACCGGCGAGAAACGGGGTGAGCAGCCAACCCCCGACACCCCAGGCCATCCCGAAGTTTCGAGTCAGAACGGTCGGGCCGGTGTCGAGGCTGCCGTAGATGTACACCTGCTTGTGCACCGCCGACCCGTAGCGGGAGTACTGCGCGGCGGTCGCGTTGGCCGCCTGCTCCATGCCGTTGAGGATCTGACTGGCCAGCGTGCCACCACCGGTGGCGTCGAATGCCAGCGTCGCCGACGTCGACTTGAGTGCCTCGACGAGATCCGTCTCGAATGATGGCGACGACGAATTGCAGACATGCACCGCGCCGAGGCCACGCAGGATTTCCTCCTGCTCGGTCTTGCGGACGATGTTGACCAGCGGCACTCCGTCGGCGAGGCAGATCTTGACGAGCATCTGCCCGAGATTCGACGCCGCAGCCGTGTGCACCAGGGCCGAATGTCCTTCGCGGCGCATGGTTTCCACCATGCCCAGCGCAGTCAGTGGGTTGACGAATGACGATGCGCCGTCCTTGGCCGCGGCTCCCTCGGGCAGGACGAGGCATGCCGCGGCGTTGACCACCCGGTATTGGGAGTACATCGCGCCACCGGCGGTGCCGACGGTCTTGCCGAGCAGGGCTTGCGCCGACGGTGACTCCCCCGCGGCCACTACAGTGCCCGCGCCTTCGTTGCCCACGGGAAGCGAAGATCCGACGCGGGCCGCCAGACCGGCGAGGGCTCCTTCCTTCAGCGGCGCCGTGACGACGGGCCGGTCCGGGGTACCCGCGACGGTCGCGGCCGACATGTCGGCCGCGCTCGGAATCAGCAGACCCAGGTCCGACGGGTTGATCGGCGCGGCTTCGACCCGGACCACGACCTCGTCCCGTGCCGGGGTGGGCACCGCAACCTCGTGCAGCGACAACTCGAGCGTGCCGTCCTCTGTCACCAGCGACCGCAGTTCCAGCGCAGTCTTGGGTAGTGCCTCAGTCATGTCTGAACACTACGTCCGCTGCGCCGGGCTACACGCTGCATTTACCTCCGGTGACCAACTCGCACGTGGTCTGCAGGCCGTTGAGCACCCCGGCGGGGATCGCGGAGATGAAGTCGGTCGCACTGATTGCGCGCAATGACGTCAGGTCCTTGGCCTTTTGCGTGCCGATCAGCACCGCCACGGCGTCACCTCTGTCCGTGGTGATCGTGAACGAGTCGTCGCCGTCGCCGTACTGCCCGGCACAGTCGACGCCCGTCTTGCAGGCCCCGGTAGCGGGATCGATGTTCTCGTCGAACATGTCGTTGATCCACCCCGCGGACAAATCGCGGACGGCCAACGGATTCTGCGGTTGCGGGAACCCGGCGATCGCGTAGGCGGCGACCTGGATCAGCGGGTTGCCGCCCTGCATCGGGTCCATGTGCACGCCGTCTTCGAGAACGACGCCGGTGAATTGACCTGGCCGGGCTTCGGACAGCTGGTCGTTGACATCGCTGAACACGTTGAGGAAATTCAGTGGGGCGCCGATCTCGTAGATCGGGATGTAGTCGTTCGGATCGTCATCGCTGGGATCAGCGGTCCCGTTCGTCTCCAGCTCGTCCAGCCGGTCCATCGCGTCGGGGATGATCGAGCCCATCGGCACCGCATCGTAAATCACCACGCCGGCAAGCTCATTCGGTGCGTCCAGCCCCTGTTCCCGCCGACGGCTCAACCCTTCGGCGTAATACCCGGCGACCCCCGGAGCGAACCCGCCGCCCAACGAGTGCCCGACGAGAACGAACTGCGTTGGTACATCGATATTCTCGGTGCGGCCGGCCTTCAGCTCCGCGGTGTCCATGCTGGCGTTGAGCGCCGTGCGGTCCGGATCGAGAAACAGCTGGGCGACGGCCTCGTGCAGGTTGTCGCCACCGAGCCACATGCCGTCGGCCTCGAACGGGTTCGACGTGAAGGTGGTGGTGACGACGACACTGTTTGTCGATTGGGCCAGATAAGACGCGGTGTAGCTGTACAGCGGACCGTTCGCCAGGAAGCCGTGCTGCAGGTAGATCAGCCGAGTCGGTGGCTCACCATTTTCCGAAGTCGGGAAATACCAGTTGGATTCGACTTCGTGGCCTTCGGAGATGACGAGTGTGGATGTGCTGACCTCGACGGAGTCCCGCAACGCCGGCGGCACCACCGGATCGCCGCCGACGGCCCGCTCCAGCGTGGCCAGCGTGTCGAACACGACATCACCGATCACCGATATCGGCTTGGGGTAATTCTGCGGCTCGGGGTTGAGCACCAACGCCCCGAGGCTGCGGATCACGTCGTGGATGGCCTCGAGCGGATCCTCGTGAGACGGTGTTGCGGCAGCGAGGCTGACGACCCGAGCGCCAGGTTGGTCCGGATCGACCGGCTTCAGGGCGTCGCGCAGCGTTGTCGCGACCTGGACGTCGCGCGGTTCGATCGCCCCCGTCGGGCTGCCCCCGGACAGACGCAGGCGCTCACGGTGTGCGGCAATGGCCGACCGGATGCCGATCGGCGGCCGGACCCGGACCTCGACGGCGCTCTGCTCATCCACGGTTTTCGGCGTGGCGTCCTGGACGATGTCTTTTGCGGCGCTGATGCCGTCGGCCGCGTTACGAATCTCGCGGGCGGTATCCCGAAAGTCGCTGCGCGCCTTGGCACTGACTGAATCGGCAAGTTGGCGAAGGGTGCGCGGCGCCGCCTCGGACTTGGCTGATCTCGGTTTGGTCGTGGGCTTCGTTTCGGTGGTCGGCGCGTCTGAGACCGCGGATTCAGGCCGCTGTTTGACCGTGCGCGTTTTGCGGTGCTGGGTTTTCTGGACGGACTCGTTGTGGGTGGCCGACGGCTTCGCGTCGCGCTTCGACCCGCCGTCGTCGTCGGCGTGGGCCGACCCTGCCCCGGCGAGCACAGCCGCCGACAATCCGGCCGTGAACACCCCGGCACCAACCCACGCTGCTACCCGCGTCATTATTCGCCCCCCGTTACATCGAACTCGACGTTCGTCACGCTAGCGGGGATCGGTGGCCCTTCGGGCGAAATTGGACGAGATGCCGAGACGGTCAGGCCCGGGCGGGTTCAGCGCTAGCCGAGCTCGAGAGATTCGCGCGACATCCGGAAGAAGTGTCCGGAGTTGGTGTCGGTACACGCCACACCAGCGGGTTGCGATTCGCACTTGACCGGGCCGGCCGAACGCGACTGGCCGTACGGAAGCGTGGGCATTCCGGGTTCGAAGATGGTGTCGCCGTGGCAATGCACCTCGGGTGCGCGACCCGGCTTCAGGCTGACGCGGTCGCCCCAGTCCAGATGGCAGTCCGCCGGCTTGGCCGGCGCGGTGTAGGTGTGTTCGCGGATCTCGCACACCACGCCGTCGGTGCCGTCGGAATTGCTCGGCACCAGACACCAGATGTTGCCCGACGGGGTGACGAACCTTGTGGACGCCGGGCAGGCAGAGGCGGACGCGGGGAGGGCGATGATGGCTGCCGCGGCGGCGACGAACGGGATGAGGTGAGGTCGGTTTGTGCTCATGGCATTGAGCATGCGGGGGCCGCCTTGCGGAATTCTCAATGGAATCTTGTGCTGCGATCGGCCACGGTGACGGCAGGTTCGGCGGTGAGGTCCACGGCCCAGGCGATCGCCGCACCGCGCCGCATCGCCTCGGTATCGCCGCTGGTCAGATAGGTTCGTTCGGCTACCGGACCGTTCCGGGCGGCGGGATGGCGGGCCGCGACCGCGGTGGCCAGCCGCTGGGCCGGGTCGATCAGCGCGGTGTCGGGGAGCGCGTCGGCGAACCAATCGCTCACGGCCGGGTAGTGGGTGCACGCCAGCACCAAGGTCTGGGTCCGCCTGAGCGGGGCGACGATCCGGTGCAGGTCGGCGACGAAGGCCGGTGAGCCGGTGCTGCCGGCCTCGATGTGCGCCGACAGCGGCTGGGCCACCCGTGACAGCACCTCCCGGCCGGGACGGGCCAGCCCTCGCCGGTAGCGGCCGCTGGCGATGGTGCGTCGCCCGCCGACGACGCCGATGTATCCACGGAGCCCGTCGGGAACGGACGCCAGGCCGTGATCGATGATGCCTTCCACCGGAACGGAAACCCGAGTCAGCCGTGCGACGACCGTGCTTGCCGCATTGCAGGCCAGCACCACCTCGGTGGCGCCCCTCTCGGCGAGCTCGGAGATCACCGCGGAGAGCCGGGCTGCCAGGTCCTCGCTGCGCATCCGGCCGTAGGGCGTGGCTCCGGCATCCGACCAGTACAGGACGGGCAAGCCGGGTGCGCACCGGTCCAGCTCGCGCACCAGGCCGATGCCGCCGATGCCCCAGTCGAGGATGCCGAGGCACGCCACCGGCGTCATGGGTAGGTCAGCGGGGCCGTGAGCCCCTTGGCCAGGGGTCCGGAGTCGAACGCCACCACGCGCTGTGACGGTGTCGCGGTCAACAGCCGCAGCCGGGTACCGGGGAACCGGCTGGCGAAGTACCAGCGGTACTCGTGTTCGGCACGGATCGGATTGTGCCGCAGCATCTCCCGCCAGGCGGGATGACTGGTCAATGCGGCCAGATCGACGGCGAACCGGGGCCGGGCCCGTCGGGTGCGCAGGTGTTCGAGGGCAGATCGGGCCAGGACGGTGAGCTCGCGAACCCGTATGGGATGCTCCACCATGTCGACCACCCACAGCCTGCCGCCGGGCACCAGGACCCGGCGAATCTCGGCCATCATCGGATCCCAATCCAAGTACCGGAACGACAGAAAGCAGATCACCACATCGACGTGGTCGTCGGGGATGTCGAGCTCCGGTCCGTCGACCGCCGCGAACCGCAACCGTGGGCGATCGTGGGTACGGCGGTGCGCCTGGGCGAGCATGCCCGTGGAAATGTCCACGCCGATGCCGAAGTCGACCACTCCATCGTCGTCCAGCGCCCGTAACAACGCACCAGTGCCGCAGCCGATTTCGAGTACCCGCAACCCCCGGCCGAGCTCGGCCCGCGCACGGGCAGCCCGCTCGGACACCCACCGCCATTCGCCGCCGCGCACCCTGATGTCCGCGTAGGCACGGTCGTAGAGCTCAGCTACCGGATCATAGGAGCCGCCGGTCCCCGCGAGGTCGGGCAGGCTGCGCACCGGCGGCCGCGCTGCGGCACCCAGGTACTTGCGTGCGGTGCCGAACGGCCCGTGCGATTTTCGGCCCGGCGTGTCGATCAGGTAGAGCTCGCCGCGGGTGACAGGACGGCGCCCCGCCCAGGCGAACCGGTCCTTGCGCGCCGACACCGTCGTGTAGTCGCGGTCACCGAAAGCGGTCACCCCGAACACGTTCGCGAAGAACGGTGCGAACCAGCGCGCGGTGCGGCAAGCGTGGAAGTAGGCCTGGCCGGTGCGTGTGAAAGGGATGGTCATCGAACGCCATTCGTGCGGTGAGAACTGTTCAGGCCAGGCGGTCGATCCGAACATCGGGCCGTACATTCCGGAATGGCTGATGAGGTGCAACTGGTCGATGACGCGGCCGGCCTCGGCCAATCGGGTGAGCTCGGCGACGAAGTCGGCCTTGTGCTGCAGACCCGACATGATGACCTCGGCATCGGGATGGGCGGCGGCCAGCTCACGTGCCATCGTCGCGGCCGCCACCGCGAACTCTTCGGATCCACCGCGGTAGTGCGTGGTGTGGGCCACCCAGATCACCGGCGCCGCAGTAATTTCCGGAGACACCTCGGCGAGCGGGATGCGCTGGTGCTGCCCTTGCGGGATCCACGCACCGTAGTTGCCGATCAGCTCCAACATTTCGGCCCGGTCCAGATCGAACACTCGCATGCTGGTCGCCGGTGGACTGTAGAAGTGCAGGGTCAAACCACCGTCCGGGCCGGCCATGTCGTGGATCACGTCGCTGGTGATGCTCGTGACTGCGCCGGTGAGGTGCTCCGCGCTGCTGGTGACGGTCAACCTTGGACCGTCGCAGCCGAACCGTCGCTCCTCGAACCGGCCGTCCAGGACGATGACGAAACCGCCTGCCCCGCCATGGTCGTGCGGTGCGCAGCGCTGCCCTGGTCGCCATCGGGCCAGCATGATCTCGACGTCGTCGTCGACACGTAGGATCGTCCGCGAGTAGGGCTCACCGGGGTTCGGGTCGGACGCCGTCGTAGCCAGCGCGTGCCGCGCGCCGGCTACCTGTGCCAGCAGTTCGGCCCCGGGGACCTCTCCCCTGACCGCGACACCGGCCAACGCGTCGAGCAGCGAATCCAGTCCGGCGTCGTCGTGCCGGGCGGGGCGGTGCGAGATCGTGGTCATGTCGGAACGATGACGCCGACACCTTGCGGGATTCTCAACGGATCCTTGCGGTAGCGCCGCGCGGCGTCACAATGGGATGCGGACCGCGCCGAACACCGGGAAGGCAAGCGATGAGCGACACTCGTCTCGGGTTCGGTCTGTTGGGTCCGCTGCAGGTCACCGTGGACGACGCTCCCGTCGCACTGGGTACGCCCAAACAGCGCGCGGTGTTGGCGGTCCTGCTCATCAACCGCAATCGGGCGGTCAGCACCGAATCGCTGATCGACGCCGTCTGGGACGGGGAACCGGTGCCCGCGGCCCGCGCCACCATCCACACCCATGTGTCCAATCTGCGTCGGCTGCTCGGCGGCTCTGAGCGGGAAACGCATGCAGCGCTGGTCAAAGCGGCTCCCGGCTATCGGCTCAACGTGGCCGTCGGCAGTTGTGATCTGGACCGGTTCATCACCGAGAAGTCCGCGGGGATAACCGCCGCCGCGGCCGGACGATTCGATACGGCAAGCACGCACCTGTCGGCCGCGCTGGCGCAGTGGCGTGGCGAGGTTCTCGAGGATCTCCGCGGATTCCGGTTCGCGGATACGTTTGCAGCGGCCCTGGCCGAGGACCACGTGCTGGTGCACACCAGCCGCGCCGAGGCCGAGATCGCTTGCGGCCGTGCGGTGACCGTGATCGCCGACCTCGAAGACCTCGCCGCCAGGCATCCGTACCGGGAACCGGTGTGGGCTCAACTGATTACGGCCTACTACCTCGCGGAGCGCCAGTCCGATGCGCTGGAGGCCTACCGACGCGTCAAGTCCGTGCTGGCCGAGGAACTCGGCATCGACCCCGGGCCGACGCTCACCGCACTGCACGCGCGGATCCTGCGTCAGGAGCGGCTGGACACCAGGCAGGCCGCCATGGCCACCGCCGCGCACACGGTGAGCGCCGGACGCACCGCCGCCAACCGGGGTTCGACGGCGGCCGCACTGCGTGATGCCACCGGACGCCGATATCCGTTGCAACCGACCGTCACCCGGATCGGGCGGCTTCCCGACAACGACATCGTCCTCGACGATGCCGAGATCAGCCGTCACCACGCGGTGATCATCGACACCGGAAGCAGTTTCGTGATCACCGACCTGCAGTCGGCCAACGGTGTGCAGGTGCGGCAGGAACGCATCCACCCCAGCGCGACCGTCGGCGACGGGGACCAGATCCGCATCTGCGGTCACGCGTTCACCTTCGAACTTCAAAGCGCCGCACCGTGACATCCGGCCACCGGGGCCGACTGTGGGCTCTGATAGCGGTCTTCGCGGCGATCGCGCTCGCCGCGGGGGTGATCATCGGGACCCACCTCGCCAAGCGCCCGAACACGCGGAGCTCGGCGCCCACCGCGTCGCTGGCCGCGGGATTCGCCCAGTTGCAAACGCAGCTGCCCGCCGTTGCTGGTGTGGCGATCAGCGGCGTCGGCCCCGGGCAGGAGCCGATGAGCTTGGGCGAGTGGCAGAGCGGCCCCGCCTGGTCGACGATCAAGGTGCCGTTGATCATCGCCGCGCTGCGCGCACAGGTGCCGCCGCAGATCACCGAAGCCATGACCGCGGCCATCACCCAGTCCGACAATGCCGCAGCCGAATCGATCTGGGACGGCCTGGGTACACCGGCCGAGGCCGCGCACAAGGTCGAAGCGGTTCTGCGGGAGACCGGTGACCCGACGGTCGTCCAATCGCAACGCGTGCGTCCGGAGTTCAGCGCTTCGGGGCAGACCGACTGGCCGCTGACCGACCAGGCGCGGTTCACGTCCATTGCGGTGTGCGACAAGGCAAATGACCCCGTGTTTGATCTGATGGCCCGCGTCGAGCCCGACCAGCGATGGGGTATCGGCACCCTCGAGGGCAGCCGGTTCAAAGGCGGTTGGGGCCCCTCACCGACGGGTGGCTATCTGGTTCGTCAGATCGGTGTGCTGACGACTCCGACCGGAACCGTGGCCGTGGCGTTGGCCGCACTGCCGTACTCGGGAAAGTTCGAGGACGGCACCGCTGCGCTCACCACGATGGCCAACTGGCTGCGTGAACGTCTGAGCGCCCTGCCGACGGGACACTGCCCGGCTCACCAGAGATAGACGCGGGCGTTCTTGCCGCCCGTGCAGGTGATCCAGCTGTCGCCCGGGGACTGCTGACAGTGCATCAGGAAGTTGGAGCCGTCGCACAGCGCCCCCGGCACCTTGCCGCAGTCCACCGCCCCTGGGGCCGACACCGCTCGCGGCAGCGGACTCGCGTTGCCGTATTCGGCCCAGTACGACGTCAGCACGCTGTTGGTGAAAAGGCATGAGGTTTCCGGTGTTCCGCGCCCGGCCCGACTGGCGAACCCGGTGGCGGTGGTGACCGCGAAACCGTCGTCACACGACTGGTGCAGGCTGCTCTGATCGGGGCCGGTGATCAGTGGCGGCACCGGGCCGCCTGGCTGCGCGGGGTCTCGCTGCGATGCCGAAGGCGGTGTGTCCGCGGGTTGTCCGGCGTTATTGGCAAGCATTCCGATTACGACGCCGAGGCCGCCGAGGATCAGCGCGGCCGCCACCGCAATGACCGTCGGCAGCACCCATCCCCGACCGCGCGGCGGCTGTGGCGGCTCGGCAGGTGGATCCGGATGTGGATAGCTGGCGGGGCTCACCAGAGCCGCGGCGAGGGTCGGCGCCTGGTGCGGCGCGGTCGACGGCGCCGAGCCGGCCTGCAGTGCGCGTTGCGCAGCACGGCCCAATCCTCCGGCCGAGCCGTAGCGGTCGTCGGGGTCCTTGGCCATGCCCCGGGCCACCACATCGTCCAGGGTCGTTGGCACCGTGGGATTGGTGGTGCTGGGTCGAGGGGGCGGCGCCGAGATATGGGCGGCGAGCAGGCTTTCCAGGTTGTCGCCGACGAACGGGGGCTGGCCGGTCAGCGACTCGTACAGCACGCACGCCAGCGCGTACGAATCGACTGCCGGTGTGACCGTCTGCCCGGTAAATCGTTCGGGCGCCATGTAATTCAGGGTGCCGATGCGGGATCCCTCGGTGGTCAACCGGCTGTCGCCCTCGCTCTCGGCGATGCCGAAGTCGACGAGGTAGGCAAAATCGGCCGGGGTGACGATGATGTTCTGCGGCTTGATGTCGCGGTGGATCAACCCGGCCGCGTGCGCCGCATCCAGGGCTGCCGCGATCTGGGTGACGATGGCCACCGCTCGCGCCGGCGCCAGCGGGCCGTGGGCGATCAGATCCGAGAGCGTCGCCCCCTGCACCAGTCGCATGTCGATGTAGAGGCTGCCGTCGATCTCGCCCCAGTCATGGATGGGGATGACGTGGGGTTCCTGCAGGACCGCGGCCGCATGCGATTCCCGCTGGAATCGGGTACGAAACGTGGCGTCGCTGGAGTACTGGTCGGCGAGGATCTTCAACGCCACGGTCCGGTTCTTCTCCGCGTCGAAGGCCTCGTACACCTCCCCCATCCCGCCCTTTCCGAGCAGGCGCGTGATGGCGTACTTGCCGAACGTCGTGCCGACGCGCGAATCCACTTCCGATCTCCCCTGGTCGTTCGGTATAGACGCAGTATCGCCTGTGAGGCCACGGGATGCAGATGATTGCCGACCATCCGGTCTGGTCAGGGCCTCCCGAGCGCGGGCACGGTGTCACGTGTGCCTTTCGGCCGCTGATAGCCGGGGCAGGTGATCTCGATCTTCACCTGGCGCCACCCGGGCCCTTCTTCGGCAGGCATCCGTCCACTGATCGTGTAGACGTCGTCGACCTTGATGGCCGTCATCTCACGCGAGTCCTTGGTGAAGCCATTGGCTTCGGGGATATGGAACCCCGCGGCCGTGACGACCAGGCGGTGTGCCGTCGTCAGCATCAATCGAACGCTTCGTCGGTGGTCCGTCGCCGATGGCGATGCGTAGATCAGCAGGTTGCCGTCGGGAAACCTGGTGCAGGTGACCTGCGCGGCCAGGGTGTGGACGTCACCGTCGAGCACGATCTTCACCTCGGACAGGCCGGCCCCGGACGTACAACCCACCAACAGTGTGATCGCAGCCGTCGGCGCCGCGATGCCGACGCGGGCACGCATGTGTGCAGTATGAACGCACCGCGGTGCCTGGGCGACCGGAACTAGAGTCGGCCGGCGGCGAAATCGGCTGCCTGCGCAACCTTTCCGGACTGCACATAGGACACGTGGGCACCCATGTCCCAGCCACCTTCCCAACAGATCGGGTCGGCCTCATTGCACTGGTCGATCGAGTTGGCGGCGTACTGCGGGGCGAGCGTCGGCAGCGTCATCCCGGAAGCCAGGAGGCCCGAGAAGCTGGTGCGCGGCGTACCGAACAGTGCGGTGGCCGCCACGTGATCGGCGGTCTGGGGAGACGCTGCGGTGGTGGCCTGTTCGATGACGGCCGCTCCCTGCGAGTAGCCGCCCAGCACCATCTTCGTGTTCGGACAACTGGCCGCGATCGACTCGATCAGGGACTGCGCCGCGTCGGTGCCGGCCGGGGTGCTGTTGTGGAAGTCGTTGTTGGCCGGGTAGTCCACCGCGGTTCCGTCGACGGTGCGCGGCGCCACCCGGGCCCGCAGGTCGTCGACGAACGGGCCGCCGACACTGCCGAGGCCAGGCGGTTCATTGGTGCCCCGGGCGAACACCACCTCGACGTCGGGGCACGGTGCGGCTGTGGCCGATGCCGGCAGGACGGCCGGGACGGCTGCGGCGAATGCTGCGAACGCCAGAATCAAAGCAGGCTTGCTGGTCATACCGACCGATCGTAGGGCCGTTCCCCCGATCGGCGGACCCATGATTCCGTCGATTCATGGTCTGACCAGCGGACAGACGCTGTCTCTCCCAGACGGGATGGTGTTTTCAACACACCAACACCCACCGAGGGGACATCACATGACCACCAACACCATCGGCTTCGTCCGCCGCTCCGCACTCGTCGCCGCCGCAGCGGTCGTGCCCGCACTCGGGCTCGGCCTCGCGCCGGCCGCCGGCGCACAGGTCACCGACTTCGGACCGTGCGGAAATCCTGCCGACAAGCACGTCGCGCTCTGGAACGACGTCAAGCACGCCAGCCCACAGCACAAGGACGGCGCCATCGACGTCGTGTGGCCCGCCGGCGACAAGTCCCGCGGCTATGCGGTGCGCCAAGGACACCACCCCGCCCAACTGACCGACCTGCTGGTGATCCCGACCGCCCGCGAGACCGGCATCGAATGCGCAAACCTGTTGGACGCCAATGCTCCCCATTACTTGAAGGACGCCTTCGAGCAGGTCAGCATTCTGCCGCCAGGCAACCAGGGCCAGGCACCGGACTGGGCACTGGGCATCAACTCCGCCGACAACCGCGGCCAGGAGCAGCTCCACGTCCACGTGACCCTGCTCGACCCCACAGCCCGCGCCGACATCGACCAGGCCGTCAAGAACCACAAGGTCACCAAGGACGTGAAGGGCTGGAAGGACTCCGTGATCGGTGTGCGCGGCCACAACGAGAAGGACCAGATCGAGAAGAGCCCGCGCGGCTACCGGGCCTGGAACACCGACAACATCGACCAGAACTTCTTCGCCGCGCTGAACACCGACATCGTCGCGCCACTGAAGAAGGCGGGCACCGACGTGAACATGAGCAATGAGACCCTGCTGATCACCAAGAACCACCAGGGTCCCGGGTTCATCGTGATCGCCAGCGACGAGAAGTCCGGCCTCGCCCCGTTCGGCGTCAACAACATCGAGCGGTTGCTCGACAAGGGCTGATCTGTCTGCGAGCCCAACGGCCACCCGTGTGCGGGTGGCCGTTGGATGTTTGCGCCCACCTGGTTTCCGCTGGCGGTAGCCTCACCTCACCGAACAAGCAAGGGGCAATCATGAGCCAGCCCGATGACAATCATCCGCCGGCGGTGCCAACACCCACACCACCATCGAGGCCGCTGCTACCCGATCTGAGCCCCCCGCCCGGATACATCAGCGCAACCGGTGCAAACCCCTACCCGTACTCAGCCCCGCCGCCGGTCCAGACCAACAGGTACGCCCCGCATGCGGCCTCGAAAAGCCCTGGGCTCGCCGCCCTGCTGGCCGGACTCTTCGGTTGCCTGGGCATGCTCTATGCCACCGTGCCAGGGGCCTTCATCACGTTCGGTATCAACGTGCTGCTGTTCTTCATCGGAATCTTCACCGTCGGGATCGCCTGGTTCTTCTTGGTGTTCACCTGGATCGGCGGCATGGTCTGGGCCTACGTGGCCGCACAAGAACACAACAGGAAACTGCTGCCACCGCCATACCCGCCGCAGAGCCCATATTGATCGCCGAACGCTCCGGCCCACGTGCGAGTTCTGACGAACGGGGTTATCTCGGTGCCCCCAGTCGGACTCGAACCGACACTTGGCGGATTCTAAGTAGGTACGGGCCGCTTCCGACGACCTGCGCAAACGCTTAGCTGGAAGACTGCATTCTGGCTCCGCCCCTGCAAATTTGCACATCTCCGGCAGAGGTCCGGCAGAGGTCCGGTACGGGTGCGGTAGGCCGCCTATATTTGGTCGGCATTTCGGCGTTTGCTACCCGAGAGGGCGGCGCGGCGGGGAGCCGATCCGCCAAGCTTGGTCGCGGGATTGAGTACACTTTGCCTGCCTAAGCAAGAGGGGAAGGCTTATTGTCCTGGCAAGAAATCACGAAGAATGCCTTCGAGTGGGCCAACTTGTACCTGCAGGTACCTCTCGGCGCGGTCGGTTTCGGCTTCGCCTTTTACCAGATAAGCCAGGCAAGGCAGCAGATCCAGCAAGCGAAGACCGCCGCCGAGAATGCCCAAACTGCCGCAGATGCCGCGAAGACCGCCGCCGAAGATGCACGCGGCCAGTTCAAGACTGCGTCTCTAACGACACTTCTGCCGCAGCTAAGGAACATGGAGGAAATGGTCGATAGAGCGATCCAAGACAAGGCCCGCGATCTAGCGGCTCATCTTCTCCAGGACTGGCGTTGGCACGCAAGCACCTGCCGCGAGTACCTAGACGAAGAGGTTGAGGCGGAAGCCGAGGCAATGGTTAAGATCCAGAAGTCGCTGATAGCCGCGTCAACTCTCAAGGCGAAGTTTTTCGACTTCAATGATCAAACCGATTGGGCCAGGGAAACAAAGCTTTTCCGCAAAGCGATGATCGACGTCACGACCGACCTCGGGGCACTGACGGCTCAACAGACGGTAAAGGAGCGCCCGTGAGCTTCGACGAGAATGATTACAACGAACGTCTACAGGCCTTGATCGATGGGCTTGTGGTGCGCACTCGCGATGCGCTCGCGGCGGACAAGCAACTTTGGGAGCAGCCCACACCGGGGGTTTACGAGTTGTCACTCACGAAAAGCTCGATGCGGATCTACGCGCGAGATGGTGATGACCAGCCGCCACATGTCTTCGAGCTATTCAACATTAACGGCGACCTTGTCGACACCGTCGTCGATGACCCTTTTGGTGAAACCGTAAGACTCGAACAGCTTTATAATCTTGTGTCGCAAGGGGAAAAGCAGAAGGCGAAGGATGCCGCTCTGACAGAGGCCCTGCATGAACTGGACATTCCCGAGCCTCCCCCGTTCTAATTCGCCTGCCCAAACAGACTGATCACGTTGGCCGGTAGCTCGGCGGTCTGAGCCGGCGCGGGCGGTTCGAACAAGTCTTCCGCGTACTACTCCGATGGGATCCAATCGCGATACGTGTTCAGCGATAGCGTGTAAGTCGATTGCCCCACGAGCTGGCTGACGCGCATGAAGTGCGTGCCTTCGCTCAGGTGCATAACCGCGAAGATGTGCCGTAGGTCGTGCAGCCGTACCCCGCGTACAGCAGGCGTTGCATCGGTGGCGGGTCGGTTAGCGGGCGAGTCGACCGCCTCCAAGGCGGGCTTAAAAATGGTGTCGTAGAACGCGCCCGACGCAATCGGCTGACTCCAATCCAGCGGCACCGCGTATCGCTCCCCAGCTGCGCGGTAACCGCCGCCGTTCTTCCGGCTCTGCCACAGCGGCGCAGTGAGTTTCGCCGGCCGCGGGTGCGTATTTGCCAGGTAGTCCACAAGTTTCACCGCTAGCCACGGTGGTATCGGCACATCGCGTCGGGACCGCTCGCTCTTGAGGGTGCCGGTAACCCACTCGCCGCCTTTTGCGCTTCTTGGTTCGGCGTACTCGCACCTTGCACTGGGGTGCGAAGCTGGTCCGGCATGGGGCGCAAACACGAGGTCTCCCACCTCCAGCCCAGCGTTCTCGGCGGCACGAACTCCGCTGTACGCCATGAACTCCACCATCAGTGCATATACCGGGTACGCGGGCAACGTTGTGCCGGTGGAGGTCTCGGGCGGGTTACCCGCCACAGCAGCAACCACCAACGCTACCTCCGCCGCCGACAGTGGGTTGTGCTCGAATCCGCTCGTGTCCCCGCTGGCACGACCTGCCGAGAAGTCCACCGCCTCACACGGGTCCGCCGTGATCGCCTTGTGCTGTACGGTGCATCTGAACACGCGCCGAGTCACATCCTCGTTAAATATGTTGGTACGGCACATAAACGAACGGTGGCGGCGACCGACTGGCGCAGCCTCGGCATCGGCATCGGCATCGGCACCAAGGCCGGCCACGTATGGAACGAAGCCAACGACTACCTCGTGCCCTCATCCGAGTCTCTCGGATGCGCAGTTGGACTACCTCTTGATCGATGACAAGCTGGGCGGCTCCAATACCCCTTCGTTCATCGAAGTCGAGCGCGACAGCGTTCACGGTGATCTGGTCGAGGTGACCCAGTAGTCCGAGGTGTCCGAGCGCCGAGAACCGAATTCCGACAGGTTTTGACTCCCCGAGCGAAACAAAGTGTGCCAATCACGCAGTAACCGGACGACGTGGCTGCGATCATAGCTGTGTGGCACGCGAGGCCGCGCAGGAAAATGACTGGACCAAGAAGGCCACAGTCGGCATCGCCAGCTTGGCACTCCTGTCTAGCATCTTCTCGGCAGTGGCAGCTTGGGGCTCTTTCCACGTTGCTCGCCGAGCAGGCGAAGTGTCAGGCGCTACGCCTGTAGTCGTAGATAAGCTCACATTGGCAGGGGACTGCCAAGGCCACGACTATCGTGTCGGCGCAACCGTTCACTTCCTGAACATCGGACATATCGCAACCGACGTCGAGGCGGCATACCTCAGGGTGCACAACATCAACGATCCTGCGCATATCACGGAGCTCAGCCGGGTGATTGGGACACGTCTCACGTTGCAGCCGCAGAACGGAAGAGATTTGTCCCTGTCAATGGACTGCCAGCACCTTGCCACACTTGGCATTCATGCACGCTCAGCGAGCGAGCTAGCTCCTCTCATAGGTAATAGCCAGTGGGCATTCACTGCAGGCGGCGAATTCGGTAACGGCGCAACAATTGAGTCACTTATTTCCTCCGCTAGCACAGGCTGAGTCGCTCTCTCGCTATGGCTCGCGCAGTGGGAGCGTGGCCCAGTAGCGACAGCTCCAGCCGTACCAACGCCATCGCCTCGATTACGGCTGAGTCGTCGGGATCAAGCCCTTCACTTCGGAGTACGGCCCACTCGATCTCATCCATGTGGCGTTAGACGCGCACGCTGATTCGGTTCCCCTGCAAGGCTTAGTTCGCCGCTGCCGGTTGTTCCGAGTCTGGTGTTGGCGGCTCGCGGCGTGCGATGGCGGGAAACACCCCCGCCGCCTCGTATTGATCGAGTAGCCTATCCATCTTTCGACGTGCGCCTTGTTTCTGCTCGGCAAGTTCCGGACTACCGTTACCCATGAATGCCACTAGATAATCGAACAAGCAGACGGCCATCGCGGTGGTGGTGACTGCATTGTCTCTACGGAACCGGCTGAAGCACTGGTCGAGTCCCACCTCCAAGTCGGCCCGATACTGCGGCGCAGCGAACTCCACAGGTGAGTGCACCGCCAAATCACGAAACCGGTAGATCTGCGAAACCCAGTGCCGGATTGCCTCTCTTGTCTTCTGATTCCTGACCTTCAAGTGGTAGAAGTATGTTTCAGTAACCTGCTTGTGTCGGGCGGTCCCCTTCGCCCGCCAGGCAGCTTGGTCAGGGTGCTCGGGCGAACGCGCCTTCACGGCCGCGTAAAGAGCGTCAATTGCAAACGCGGCGGCTCCGATAGCGCGCATCGTTGCGATCAACTCGCGGGTGACCAACTCGTCGAGATCTTCGTCCGTGGCTTTGCCGGCCTTGAACTGTTCGTACAGCGGTGGGATTTGGTCTGCTATCTCGTTCGCTGCTGTAGCGGCCTCGATAGCCTCTCGCAGCCAGAACGGCCACATATCAGTGCGCAGCGCAAGGGTTAACTGGCCAGCGTCCAAGTTTGGCGTCCCGTCAGGTCCGAGGGGAAATGACAGGCCGCCCAGACGGAAGTCGCAGTTAATGAACCGAACACCACGCGACTCCGCCGGGTCCTGTGTGTTCCTCACCCGACAAGCGTCCCAGTCCCCGCCGACACACCGCAGCCTTTCAGGGCGCGTCGCTTTGCGAACGCGCCTCCAAGTTGGCTAGCGGCGATCGCCGTCGCCCGCACGCCAGCATTTCGCCGGTATTTTCGTGGGCCGGTAGCCAAACTAACCACCGAAATAGGTTTCTACCAGGCCTTCTTCGGTGCCCCCAGTCGGACTCGAACCGACACTGTGCGGATTTTAAGTCCGCTGCCTCTGCCAATTGGGCTATGGGGGCGATCGGTAGCACGGTACCTGGGTGCCTGGTCACCGGCGGACATGCACCCTGTGGCACCGGGGTGGTGCGGGGCTGAGGCACTTGGTTGAATGAGGCCGCAGGGCGGGAAAGCGACGGGGGCCGCATATGCCGAGCAGTATCGCGAATTCGATTGCCGTAGTTGCCGAACGGATCGCGGCAGCACTGGGACCACGGGCGATGCGGGTGATCGCGCGGTTCAACAAGTACGTCACCAACCCGCTGCAGCGGCTGTGGGCGCCATGGCTGCCGTACATGGCCGTCATCGAGCACACCGGCCGCAAGTCGGGCAAGCCGTACCGCACTCCGGTCATGGCGTTCGTCGACAGCAAGTCGGTCTCGGTGGTGCTGAACTACGGCGAGCACTCGGATTGGGTGCGCAATGTCCGGGCCGCCGGTGCGGCCCACCTGGTGCATCGCGGCCGGCATTATCAACTGACCAATCCCCGCATCATCCCGGCCACCGACCAGAAGGCCCGGTTGGTCGCCTCCCTGACCGCTCCGTGAGTGTTGGCTTGTGTGCGAAGTTCGGCCAAGAACTCGCACATAAGCCAACGTTCGACGCGGGCACCGGGCGTAGGCTCCCCATATCCCGACTCCCGGGAGGCTGCGATGCCCGAACTGGCCATCGAACTGCGCGACGTGGTTCGCGAGTACAAGGTCGGCGGCCAGAAAGTGCGCGCCCTCGACGAGATCAGCCTTCAGCTCAACGGCGGGCAGTTCGTGTCGGTCATCGGCCCCTCCGGCGCAGGTAAGAGCACGCTGCTGCACCTGCTGGGCGCGCTGGACTCCCCCGATTCGGGCTCGATCACCTTCGACGGCGAGGAGATCGGGCGCCTGGGCGACGAGCAGCAGTCGGCGTTCCGCCATCACCGGGTGGGGTTCGTCTTCCAGTTCTTCAACCTGTTGCCCACCCTGTCGGCCTGGGAGAACGTGGCCGTCCCCAAGCTCCTGGACGGGGTCCGGCTGGGCAAGGTCAAACCGCAGGCCGTGGAACTGCTGGACCGCGTGGGCCTGGGCAACCGGACCGAACACCGGCCGTCGGAACTGTCCGGTGGCCAGATGCAACGCGTCGCGGTGGCCCGGGCCATGATGATGGACCCGCCGCTGATCCTCGCCGACGAGCCCACTGGGAACCTCGATTCGACAACGGGTGCGGCGATCTTGACCCTGCTGGGCGAGGTCGCGCACGAAGAGGGCCTCGGTCGCCTGGTGGTGATGGTGACCCACAATGCCGAGGCCGCGGCAGCCACCGACCGGGTGATCACGCTGCAGGACGGCCGGCTCGGCTCCGACGAGATGTCGGTGGTCGGCGGGTGAGACTCGCAGCTGTGCTGTCTTCGTGGATGAGCCGGCTGAGGGTATTCAGCCTGCGCGAGCTCGTCGTGCACCGGCGGCGCACCCTCGCCTCGATCGCCGTAATGGCAGTGTCGGCAATGTATCTCGTCGCGATCCTCGGCATCTTCGGGTCGATCACCGGATCGGTCAACCGACTCGCGGACGGAGTCGCCGGCGTCGCCGCCCTTGAGGTGTCGGGAGTCACCGACGCAGGATTCCCCGAATCCGTGGTGGACGACGTCGCGAAAGTACCGGGTGTGGCGACCGCGGCGCCGATGATCCGGATGTCCGCGCCGACCGCGACCGAGCCGGTGCTGTTGTTCGGCGCCGACGACCGTAGCCGCGCCTTGGAGGGCGCGCTGAAGGACGCGGTCGGGGTCCAGGTCCAGGCGCCGACAGCAGCCGAGGGCGTCCGCGTCGGCCCCGGCGTCGGTCACACCAAAGGCGAGACGTTCCAACTCGGGTCGGGGTCGGTCACCGTCGCCGAAGTCCTTGAGGGAAAGCAACTCGCCGATCTCAACGGCGGCCACTACGTACTGGCCCCCCTTCCGTTGGCGCAGAACGTCACCGGGAGACATGGACAGCTCGACTCGATCCTGATCACCACCGCACCGGATGCCGACCTCAACACCGTGCGCGAGCAGGTCACGAAAGCCGTCAACGGCCGGGCCCTGGTCGCCGCCCCGAGTTCGCGGGCGGCCCGCGCCGGCGACGGCGTCAAGCTGATGAACTACATGGCGTTGATGGGCGCGGCGGTCGCACTGGTGGTCGGCGCATTCCTGATCTACACGACGATGACGATGGCGATCGCCCAACGCCGCCCGGTCATCTCGATGCTGCGCGCGATCGGCGGCAGACGCGCCACCATCGTCCGAGACATGCTCGCCGAGGCCACGATCCTCGGGCTGATCGGCGGCACCATCGGCTCACTGCTCGGAATAGTGTTGGGCCGCCTGGCCATCGGCCGGCTGCCACCGACGATGACCCAGGGCCTCGAAGCCCGGATCGAGTACTGGCTGCCCGACTATGCGATCCCGGTCGCCATCGCCGCCACGGCACTGACGAGCGTCGCGGCGTCGGCGATGGCGGCCCGTCAGGTGTACAAGGTTTCGCCGATCGAGGCGCTGGCTCCGGTCGGGGTGTCGGCGGCGGACAACGTGCCGCGTTGGCTGCGCATCGTCACCGGCATCGCGGCGGTGGCGGTGCTGGGGGCGTCGATCCTGATCGTGTTCTACCAACCGGGTTCGATCGCGTTCGTGGCGATCGCCGCGCTGTTCACCGCCCAGATCGCGCTCGGTTTCGCGCTCGCCGGGCCCATCGTCGCCGCGACGGCCGCGGTGGCGCGCCAGTTCGGATCGGCCGGGGCGCTGGGGGCGGCGACGGTCGAGCGTGCTCCGCGGCGGGTGTGGGCCACCGTGATGACCGTGCTGATCGCCGTCGTCACGACAGTGGTGATCACCGGCACGAACAACGACATGATCCGCTCCGCACGCGACGTCTTCGCCCCGGTCGCCGACGTCGACGTGTGGGTGAGTGCCAACCCGCCCGACGAGTACTCCACCGGCCTTCTGCCCCAAAGTCTTACCCAGAATGTCACCGAGGTGCCCGGAGTCGCGAACGTCACCGAAGGTGCCCTGGGTTTCGCCGTCGTCGGCGGCACCCGCGTCATGCTCGACGGCTTCGCCCCCGGCAGCCACGACGCACTCTTCCACGCCCTCGACGACCAGACGCGCAGCGACGTGTTGGCCGGGCGCGGCGTGGTGCTCTCGCAGAACCTGGGCAAGACCCTCAACGTCCGGGTGGGCGACGACCTCCAATTGGAGACGCCGCACGGACCGAGGCGGACGAAGGTGCTGGCGCTGGTCCCCTACTTCTCGACAGTGATCGGCACTGTCGGGATGGGCCTCGATCAGATGCGCACCTGGTTCGACCGACCAGGGTCGACGACCCTGCAGGTCACCGCTGTCAAGGGAACCGATCCCGATCGCCTGCTGGCCAACATCCGTCACGTCGTCCCCGCGCCGAACTACACCTACGACGGCGCCACCGCACTGGCCGGTCTCGAAGCACCGCTGCACCAAAGCATGCTGATCGCCAACGCGGTGTGGATCATCGTGGTGTTCGTCGCCGCGGTCGCGCTGCTCAACACGTTGACCCTGTCGGTTCTGGAGCGGCGTCGCGAGATCGGGGTACTGCGGGCGATGGGATCCAGCCGCCGCTACACGCTGGCCATGGTGCTGGCAGAGGCGGCGGCCATCGGCATTGTGGGCGGCATCCTCGGATTGCTGATCGGCCTGGTCGATCAGTGGCTGTTCAGCCTCGTCAGCGGGGACATCATGAATTTCGATGTCACATTCCGGCCCAGTCCCATGGCGCTGGTGTTCACCCTTGGTGCGTTGGCGATCAGCCTGTTGGGCTCGTTGCCGCCGGCGCGGCGGGCCGCGCGGCTCAACATCATCGAGGCCGTCAGCGTCGAATAGTCGCGACCCCCTGCAGATGTGGAGTGCACGGCGGAGGAACCAGCGTCCTGCGTCGGCGGTGTAGCTCGCTGGTGTCGAACCCGGCTGCGGCGATGGCGTCGACGGTGCGGCGGTTCGGTTCGCACCCAGACGACAACCACGCCCATGGCCTCGCGATCAGATCCTGGAATCGCCCCATCAAACCTTCACCCCGGACGTGTTCGAGAACGACCAACCGGCCGTCGGGCTCCAGCACCCGCCGGATCTCGGCCAGGGTGGCGGGCACATCATCGACCGAACACAACACGAGACCGACGTGGACCGAGTCGAAGCTGTTGTCCGGGAACGGGATCGACTCGCCCGCCCCATCGACGACATCGACGTCGATACCGTGACGCCGGGCCAGCGCGCCTGCCATCCGGCGCATCGCGGCATCGGGTTCCACCGCCGCGACGGACGTCACCGCGTCCGGCAGGAACAGCAGATCGGTGCCCGGCCCGACCCCGACCATCAACAACCGCCCCGTCGCGTGGCTCATCGCCGATCGGCGGTAGCGGCGGTAGAACAGCCGGTCGAATATCGGCATGCCGAGCCGATACACGTACGGGAACAACGGGTTTCGGTGCCTCAATCCGAGCCCCCCAGATCCATTCGAAACGGCGGATACTCGTCGCTCATCAGCGACACATAGACGGCGACGCGGTAGCGCCACCGGACAAGTCCCATCAGGAGGTCGAACATCCCCGGCGAGACCGTGCCGCGGGCCAACAGTCGCACCGCGGAGATCACGCAAAGTACTTGCAGCGGCGCCTCCATCGCCCAGCACATGATGATCTGCGGAAACGCCAGCAGCCACCACTTCACCAGAACCGCCCCTCTCGAAAGGTATTCGGGGTAGGCGACCTCGAGATCGCCCGGATAGTCGGCCCGAGGCTTGAGGGTAAACGGCGGGTACCTGTCGGTGGTGTTCATCGGAAACCGGTAATTCATCACGCGCCACGACCATCGCAGCACCCCGACATTGAAATCGAACAGGGGCCGTGGATACCGACCGGTGAACAAGATGGCGATACCCGCTGCGAGCGTCACCAGCGGATAGACCAGGTAGAGGCCGATCAGGATCGGATAGTGCGGCACGGCCAGCACACACCATTTGACGAGCCACAGCCGGCGCGACGGCACATCGATGGCGCCCCGCACCCGTACGACCTCAGCGGGCATGTTCATCACTGCCCGCGGCCGATACGCCCGCCAGTCCCCTGCTGATTCCGGCGGCCAGCCGGCGGTGGCTCACCAACCGCAGGAACGTCGCCAACACCCAGGTCATCAGCCGGTCCGGGACCATCGCCGCCGGCCGCAGCACGGCCTCACCATGGGAGACCTGCAGCGAGGCCACCCGGGACACCGCGGCAACCCGACGCCGGCGGGTGTTCTCGTACCGGCGCAGCGCGGCGGACAGATCGCCGTTGACCCCGTGCTGGAAATCCGAAATCGCCTTGCACAACACCATCGTGTCCAGCAGTGCCTGGTTGGTCCCTTGCGCCAGCGTTGGCGGCATCGTGTGGGCCGCATCGCCCAACAACGTCAACGCTCCATGCCCCGGCCCGGGAACCGGATGACGGAAATGCGGGTAGGGCGAGCGCGCCAGATCATCGTCGGTCAACGTCGCGAGTACTTGATCGACCAGGTCGGACCAACCGGTGAAATTGGCGCGGATCACCTCGATCGGGCGTTCCGGCCTGACGAAGTCCGGCGACCACGGCAGGTCGAACCACCACTGCACCTCGGTGTCTCCGGCCGGCCAGAGACCGAGGTTCCCGTGCTCACCGACGATGACGAAGGCGACGTGCCGATCGGCCGCGTCCGGAAGCGCGGCCAGCCCTTGCCAGCTGCACCAGCCCGTCGGCTCCGCGTGTGGCGCGCTGACGATCTCACGCACCGTGGAGTGCAGACCGTCCGCACCGATCACGAGATCGCCTCCCGCGCAACTGCTGTCGGCGAAATCAATGCGAACCCCGCGGCTGCCGGTCACGACGCCGACAACCTGCGCGTTGCACCGAATCCGTTCAGCGGGAAAACCTTCCAGCAGACGTTCGAGCAGAACCCGGCGCGGAACCATCCGGACGGGCGCACCCATCCGCTTCACGATCGTGGTCACGTCCAACGTGCCCAACGGACGACCCGTCGATGTCATGACCCGCACGGTGGAGAGCTCCTGGCCGGCACCCGCCATCACGACACCCAGTTGCGCCAGCACGGTTTCACCGTTCGACCAGATGGTGACGGCCCCACCGCCGGCCCGGATATCGGGACGCTGCTCGAACACCGTGACGTCATGACCGTCCCGCAGCAATCCCCGGGCGATGGAGATACCACCCACCCCGGCACCGACAACGAGAATCCTCAGCGACGCTTTCGGCGCTGACTGATCGTGGTGCCGGCCCTCGGGCCGTTTCGGGCCCACGGCTCAATTTATGTCCGATGCAGGTCCGCTGTACAGGTCTGCACGCGGAAGCGGCCTACAGCCGACTGCTCAGCCCGGCGGAGACCACCACCACCGGTCGCGGGAAACTCAGCGTCGCGCACGCATCGTCGAGCGTCATCTCAATGGCCCGGCCCAGCCCGGAAAGATCGTCGGGCCCCGTACCGAAGTCGAATCCGCCGCCGATCCAGACCCGGGTGAGCACCACAGCGTGGGTGCTGCGAATGTCGGCCATCTCGGCGACCACATCACCGACCATCTCCGGAAACCCGGTGAAACAGTCTTTACCCGAGCCGATTTCGCGGTACACGCCGACGAGATCGAGGCGCGGCGCGTTCAGCACGGCGGCCACCGCGTCAGCATCGGTGACCCCGAGGATCACCCGTTGCCGACGGTGCCGGACCACGCACGAGGCCAGCAGCTGGATCTGGTCGACGCTGTTCGCCACCACTCGGCCCACCCCGAGGTTCGCACTGCAGAACACCAGTTCGTCACCACTGAACCCGTCGGCGTGCACCACCAAGCGCATCGGATGGATACCGGTCCCAATCGCCACCGTGAGGTCCCCGCTGCTGCGCACCTCGACGATCAACCCGTGATCGCGTGCCCATTTGGCCACGTTGTTGTCCCGCAATGCCCAGGCGGGCAGGGCAAGCTCTACCGGATCGAGCGAGCGGCAACATGTGGCACACCGTCGCATCGCCTCTCGCTCGGGCGATCGCTGTGCCGGCGCCAAGAACGTGGACTGCAAGCCTGTCGACAGTGTCACCACAACCTTCTCTTCACCGCGCACCGGCCCGATGCCGCATGCGCCCGCTTCGAGTCTTCCGATCCGACCGGGGGCCGGACGGATCCTTGCGGTCTCTTGATGCGAAGCAACGAAACATTCACGCTGCGTTGACGTCCCGCAGAAACTGCGCATACGGCGCCACGGACAGCACCGCCCGGGGGGTCCATCTCTTGCCTCTGCTACTGTCCGAGCGTTGCCTTGCCCGGATAGTTATGCCAACTGGCATCGGCCGTAAACGAAATTGCGCTAATGACCGCTAATGCCGGCACATCGTCTTTATTGACCCACTTTTCAGACAATTACACCTGAAGGGTAAATGCCCGTACGGCAGCCGAACACTGACGGCGAAAATACCCAGGACTGCGCGCCGGACAGCCTGTCCGGAGCTGGCAAAATTCGACGGCAATTGCGTGTTTCGTGCGCCACATCCGAGCGCTGTCGACGGCGTCTTTACCCGGCTGGCGTGGACATCCATGGCTCCCGGGAAAGAACCCGTAAAGGTCCGGCAGCCGAGCGTAAAGAAGACATAAAGATCATGGCCGGCCACCCGCAGCGGACGCACCCTTGATCAGTCGTCGAGATCCGGCGGCCCCAAAACGTGTTGGAGAACCCATGTCCGTAGTGGTGTTCATCGTGCTGACAGTGGCGATCTTTGCGCTGCTGGGCCTGGTTCAGAAGTTGGTCGAGGGACTGTGAGCTACGAAAACGTCGTCGGCCTGGGCCTGGCCATCCTGATCGCGCTGTTTCTCTTCGCGGCGCTGCTGTTTCCGGAAAGGTTCTAGTGACCACTACAACCGCGGGGATCGTCTTCCTCGTTGTCCTGATCGTCGCGGTGGCGGCAGTCCACGTACCGCTCGGCGATTACATGTACCGCGTCTATACGACCGACAAGCACTCGCGGGCTGAACGCCTGATCTACCGCCTGATCGGTGCCGATCCGAAGGCCGAACAGACCTGGGGCGCCTATGCCCGCAGCGTGCTGGCCTTCTCCGCGATCAGCATCCTGTTCCTGTTCGCGTTGCAGCTGCTGCAGGGCAAGCTGCCCCTGCATCTGGGCGATCCGGGCACGCCGATGACACCGGCGCTGGCCTGGAACACCGCCGTCAGCTTCGTGACCAACACGAACTGGCAGGCCTATTCGGGTGAATCCACCCAGGGGCACCTGGTGCAGATGGCCGGTCTGGCTGTGCAGAACTTCGTCTCCGCCGCCGTCGGCATGGCGGTGGCGATGGCCTTCGTCCGTGGCCTGGTCCGGCGTAACACCGGCGACCTCGGCAACTTCTGGGTCGACCTGGTGCGCGGCAATCTCCGTATCCTGCTGCCCATTTCGATCGCCGGAGCCCTGATCCTGGTCGGCGGCGGAGCCATCCAGAACTTCGCTGTGCACAGCGAGGTCGTCAACACCCTCGTCGGCGGAACACAGACCATCCCGGGTGGACCGGTGGCCAGCCAGGAAGTCATCAAACTTCTCGGCACCAACGGCGGCGGCTTCTTCAATGCCAACTCCGCCCACCCGTTCGAGAACCCCACCACCTGGACCAATTGGGTGGAGATCTTCCTGATCCTGATGATCCCGTTCTCGTTGCCGCGGACATTCGGCCGCATGGTCGGCAGCCCGAAACAAGGTCTGGCGATCGCCGCGGCGATGGCCGTCATCGCCACCGTCAGCGTCAGCCTGATGATGCTGTTCCAACTGCAGGCCCACGGCACTGTCCCCACCGCCGCCGGTGCCGCGATGGAAGGCGTCGAGCAGCGGTTCGGTGTGGCCAACTCAGCGGTGTTCGCGGATGCGACGACGCTGACGTCGACCGGCGCGGTGGACTCGTTCCACGATTCGTACACCAGCCTCGGCGGCATGATCACGATGTTCAACATGCAACTCGGCGAGGTGGCTCCCGGCGGCGTCGGCTCCGGCCTGTACGGCATGTTGGTGCTGGCGATCCTCACGGTGTTCATCGCTGGTCTCATGGTCGGGCGCACCCCGGAGTATCTGGGAAAGAAGATCACCCCGCGGGAGATCAAGCTCGCCGCAACATATTTCCTCATCACGCCGCTGCTCGTACTGACCGGCACCGCGGTGGCGATGGCGATGCCCGGACAACGGGCGGGCATGCTCAACACCGGACCACACGGTCTCTCGGAAGTGCTGTACGCCTTCACCTCTGCGGCCAACAACAACGGTTCCGCCTTCGCCGGCATCAGCGTCAACACCGAGTGGTACAACACCGCCCTCGGCCTGGCGATGGTGTTCGGCCGGTTCCTGCCGATCATCTTCGTGCTGGCGCTGGCCGGATCCCTGGCCAGACAAGGCAAGACACCTGATTCTGTCGGCACCCTGCCCACCCATCGACCCCAGTTCGTCGGCATGGTCGCCGGAGTCACGCTGATCCTGGTCGCCCTCACCTTCTTGCCCATGCTCGCGCTCGGGCCCCTTGCTGAAGGAATTCACTGATGTCAGTATCCACTCTCGATTCACCGTCGTCCGCTCAGCGGAAACCCAGTAGTTCCAACCAGATCAAGGGCGGCATCCTCGACCCGAAGATGCTGTGGAAATCGGCGCCCGACGCGTTGCGCAAGCTCGACCCCCGCACACTGTGGCGCAATCCCGTCATGTTCATCGTCGAGATCGGCGCCGTAGCGGCAACACTGTGCACCGTTCCGAATCCGTCGTGGTTCTCCGCGCTGATCGTCATCTGGCTGTGGCTCACGGTGATCTTCGCCAACCTGGCCGAGGCCGTCGCCGAGGGTCGCGGCAAGGCTCAGGCCGAGTCGCTGCGCAAGACCAAGACCTCCACCATGGCCCGCCGGCTGACCGGGTGGTCTGCGGGCACTCGGGGCCACGAGGCCCAGGAAGAAGAGGTGGCGGCGCCCCTTTTGTGTCAGGGCGACGTCGTCGTGGTCGAGGCCGGTCAGGTCATCCCCGGTGACGGTGATGTCGTGGAAGGCATTGCCTCGGTCGATGAATCGGCGATCACCGGTGAATCAGCCCCCGTCATCCGGGAGTCCGGTGGCGACCGATCGGCCGTCACGGGCGGCACCACCGTGCTGTCCGACCGCATCGTCGTCAAGATCACCCAGAAGCCCGGCGAGAGCTTCATCGACCGGATGATCAACCTCGTCGAGGGTGCCAACCGGCAGAAGACCCCCAACGAGATCGCCCTGAACATCCTGCTGGCCTCGCTGACGATCATCTTCGTCTTCGCCGTCGCCACCCTGCAGCCGCTGGCCATCTTCTCCAAGGCCAACAACCCCGGTGTCCCAGACAGCCTGGCGCTCAACGGGAACGGCATCTCCGGCATCGTCATGGTGTCGCTGCTGGTGTGCCTCATCCCCACCACCATCGGCGCTCTGCTCTCGGCGATCGGTATCGCCGGCATGGACCGCCTGGTGCAGCGCAATGTGCTGGCCATGTCCGGCCGCGCCGTCGAGGCCGCCGGCGATGTCAACACCCTGCTGCTCGACAAGACCGGAACCATCACCCTCGGCAACCGTCAGGCCGCCGCGTTCGTCCCACTGTCCGGTGTCACGCCCGAGCAACTTGCCGATGCGGCACAGCTGTCCAGCCTCGCCGACGAGACGCCCGAGGGCCGCTCGATCGTGGTGTTCGCCAAACAGGAGTACGGCCTGAGGGGACGCACCCCCGGCGAACTCGACAAGGCGTACTGGGTGGAATTCAGCGCCAACACCCGGATGTCCGGCGTCGACCTCTCGAACGAGCACCGGCTGCGCAAAGGCGCTGCGGGCGCCGTCGCCGAATGGGTGCGGACCGAAGGAGGCAGGGTACCAACCGAACTCGGCGACATCGTCGACGGCATCTCCGCCGCGGGCGGCACCCCGCTGGTGGTCGGCCACGTGTTCAACGGCAATGCTGAGGTGCTCGGCGTCATCCACCTCAAGGATGTCGTCAAACAGGGCATGCGGGAACGCTTCGACGAGATGCGGCGCATGGGCATCCGCACCGTGATGATCACGGGCGACAACCCGTTGACCGCCAAGGCCATCGCCGACGAGGCCGGTGTGGACGACTTCCTCGCCGAAGCCACGCCGGAAGACAAGATGGCACTGATCAAGAAGGAACAGGCCGGCGGCAAGCTCGTCGCGATGACCGGAGACGGCACCAACGACGCGCCCGCCCTCGCCCAGGCCGATGTCGGCGTCGCGATGAACAGCGGAACCTCGGCGGCCAAAGAGGCCGGCAACATGGTCGATCTCGACTCCGACCCGACCAAGCTCATCGAGATCGTCGAGATCGGCAAGCAGTTGCTGATCACCCGCGGCGCACTGACCACGTTCTCCATCGCCAACGACATCGCCAAGTACTTCGCGATCATCCCGGCGTTGTTCGTGGCCCTGTTCCCCGGCCTGGACCTGCTCAACATCATGCGGCTACACAGCCCACAATCGGCGATCCTGTCGGCGGTGATCTTCAACGCGATCATCATCGTGGTGCTGATCCCCTTGGCACTCAAGGGTGTCCGTTACACGCCCAGTAGTGCATCCAAGTTGTTGAGCCGCAACCTGTACGTGTACGGCCTGGGCGGCATCATCGCGCCGTTCATCGGCATCAAGCTGATCGACCTCGTCGTCCAACTCTTCCCGGGAATGTGACATGAAATTCTCCAACGTGCTCCGCCAACATGCAGCCGCCCTCCGGGCCCTGCTGGTACTCACCGTGATCCTGGGCCTCGGCTATCCGGTCTTCATCTGGCTGGTGGCCCAGATTCCCGGCCTGAGCGAGCGGGCCGACGGATCGCTGATCGAGGTGAACGGAAAGCCGGTGGGCAGCAGCCTGATCGGGCAGTCGTTCACCGACGCCGACGGCAATCCCCTGCCGCGGTACTTCCAGAGCCGGCCGTCGATGGCCGGCGACGGGTACGACCCGATGGCCACCAGCGCGAGCAACCTGGGTCCGGAAAGCATTGTCGACCAACCCGACAAGCCCAGCCTGCTCACCCTGGTGTGCTCACGCAGCGCAGCCGTCGGCAAGCTCGACGGTGTCGACGGGGCCCGCCCGTTCTGCACCGGAGGCGGGGTCGGGGCAGTGCTGTCGGTGATCGGGCCGCGGGATGCACGGGGAAACGTCGTCCACCCGACCAAGGTGGTCAGCGTCAACGAGCCGTGCGACACCACGAAGACGCCGTTCCTGAACGCCTATGAAGGTGTGCGCGTCGAATGCGCCAGGACCGGTGAAAACTACAGCGCGGGCCTGATCGTGCCGATCCGCGGCAGCGCTCCCGCCGACCCCGCGGTACCGGCCGACGCGGTCACCGCCAGTGGCAGCGGCCTGGACCCGAACATCTCGGTGGCCTATGCGAATCTGCAGGTGAACCGGGTGGCCAAGGCCCGCGGTCTCAACCCCGAGCTGGTGCGCGCCATGGTGGCCCGGCACACCGACGGACGCACCCTGGGCTTCTTCGGCGAACCGCGGGTCAACGTGCTCGAACTCAACATCGCCCTCGACGCGCTGTAGGCACGAGGATGATGGTCTTGTGAGTACGTCGGCGTCCAGCCCCACCAAACGCGGTGAGCTGCGCATATATCTGGGTGCAGCACCCGGTGTGGGCAAGACCTACGCGATGCTCGGGGAGGCCCACCGCCGGCTCGAGCGTGGCACCGACGTGGTTGCCGCGGTCGTCGAAACGCACGGGCGCAAGAAAACCGCCGATCTGATCGACGGCATCGAGACCATCCCGCCGCGCTACGTCGAGTACCGGGGAGGCCGCTTCCCCGAACTCGACGTCGCCGCGGTGCTGGCCCGTAATCCGCAGGTCGTGTTGGTCGACGAACTCGCCCACACCAACACCCCGGGCAGCAAGAACCCCAAGCGCTGGCAGGACGTCGAGGAACTGCTCGCCGCCGGGATCACCGTGATCTCGACGGTCAACGTGCAGCATCTGGAGAGCCTCAACGACGTGGTCACCCAGATCACCGGAATCGAGCAGCAGGAGAAGGTTCCCGACGAGATCGTCCGCGCGGCCGATCAGATCGAGCTGGTCGACATCACGCCGGAGGCACTCCGCCGCAGACTGTCCCACGGCAACGTGTACGCGCCGGAGCGTGTCGACGCCGCACTGTCGAACTACTTCCGGCGCGGAAACCTCACCGCACTAAGGGAACTGGCCCTGCTGTGGCTGGCCGACCAGGTGGACGCCGCGCTGGCCAAATACCGCGCCGACAACAAGATCACCGATACCTGGGAGGCTCGCGAACGCGTCGTGGTTGCCGTCACCGGTGGCGTCGAGTCGGAAACCCTGGTGCGCAGGGCATCCCGCATCGCCTCGAAATCCAGTGCCGAGCTGATGGTGGTGCACGTTGTCCGCGGGGACGGGCTCTCGGGTGTGTCGGCACCCCAGATGGGCAAGGTGCGGGGTCTGGCCACCAGCCTCGGGGCCACCCTGCACACTGTCGTCGGCGATGACGTCCCCACGGCCCTCATGGATTTCGCGCGCGAACGCAACGCCACCCAGCTGGTGCTCGGTACGTCGCGGCGGTCCCGCTGGGCCCGCATGTTCGACGAGGGCATCGGCGCTGCCGTGGTGCAGCAGTCCGGCAAGATCGACGTGCACATGGTGACCCATGAGCAGGCCCGTCGCGGGTTCGGCTGGTCAACGGCCACACCGCGGCAGCGCCACATCGCGTCCTGGCTTGCGGCCCTTGTGGTTCCGTCGGCGATCTGCCTGGTGATCGTCACTATGCTGGACCCGTACCTCGGTGTCAGCGGCGAGAGCGCACTGTTCTTCATCGGCGTGCTGATCGTGGCGCTGCTCGGTGGCGTCGCACCCGCGGGGCTTTCGGCGCTTTTGTCCGGGCTGCTGCTGAACTACTTCCTGGTCGACCCGCGGCACACGTTCACCATCTCCGAACCCGACAGCGCCGTCACCGTCGTGGTGCTGCTGTTGGTCGCGGTGGCGGTGGCCGCCCTCGTCGACGGCGCGGCGAGCCGGGCTCGCGAAGCCCGGAAGGCCTCGCAGGAGGCCGAACTGCTCACTTTGTTCGCCGGGTCGGTGTTGCGCGGCGCCGACCTCACCACCCTGTTGGAACGCCTGCGGGAGACCTACTCCCAACGAGCGGTGAGTCTGCTCCGAGAACAGAACGGAACCTCAGAGATCGTCGCGTGCGTCGGCACGAAACCGTGTGCCGAGGTGGACACCGCCGACACCGCGATCGAAGTCGGGGACGACGAATTCTGGCTGTTGATGGCCGGGCGCAAGCTGGCCGCGCGGGATCGCCGGGTCCTGAGCGCCGTCGCCAAACAGGCTGCCGGGCTGGTCAAACAGCGCGAGCTCACCGAGGAGGCCGGCAAGGCCGAGGCCATCGCGCAGGCCGATGAACTACGCCGGTCGCTGCTGTCGGCGGTCAGCCATGACCTGCGTACCCCGCTGGCCGCGGCCAAGGCGGCGGCGTCGAGTTTGCGCAGCGAGGACATCGACTTCTCCGCCGAGGACACCGCTGAATTGCTGGCCACCATCGAGGAATCCGTCGACGCGCTCACCGCGCTCGTCGGCAACCTGCTGGATTCGTCGCGGCTGTCGGCCGGCGTGGTCCGCCCCGAGCTGCGCCGGGTGTATCTGGAGGAGACGACGCAGCGCGCACTGCTGGGAATCAGCAAGGGGGCCACCGGTTTCACCCGCGAAGGCCTGGACCGGGTGAAGGTCGAGGTCGGCGATGCGGTCGCGATGGCCGACGCCGGGCTGCTGGAGCGGGTGCTGGCCAACCTGATCGACAATGCCCTGCGGTATGCACCCGACGGGCCCATCCGGGTCAGCGCCGGGCAGGTGGCCGACCGGGTACTGATCGCGGTGATCGACGAAGGCCCCGGAATGCCGCGTGGGGCCGAGGAACAACTCTTCGCACCGTTCCAGCGGCTCGGTGATCAGAACACCACCATCGGCGTCGGGCTCGGCCTGTCCGTGGCACGCGGATTCGTCGAAGCCATGGGCGGGACCATCTCGGCGACCGATACCCCCGGCGGCGGTCTGACCGTCGAAATCGACCTTGCCGCACCGCCGAAGGACGAATCCGTATGACATCCACCACCGCCCCCAAGATTCGCGTCCTCGTGATCGACGACGAACCTCAGATCCTGCGCGCGCTGCGCATCAATCTGTCGGTGCGCGGTTACGAGGTCGACACCGCCACCGACGGCGGGCAAGGGCTACGCGCCGCCGCCGATCACCGGCCCGACGTGATCGTGCTCGACCTCGGACTGCCCGACATGTCGGGCATCGACGTACTGGCCGGCCTGCGCGGTTGGCTCTCGGCACCGGTGATCGTGCTCTCGGCCCGCACCGACTCGTCGGACAAGGTCGAGGCACTCGACGCCGGCGCCGACGACTACGTCACCAAACCCTTCGGCATGGACGAGTTCCTGGCCAGGCTGCGCGCGGCCGTACGGCGTGGGGCAGCAGCTTCCGAAACCGATGAGCCCGTCATCGAAACCTCCTCGTTCACCGTCGATCTCGCTGCCAAGAAGGTGACGAAGAACAACACCGAGGTACATCTGACGCCCACCGAGTGGGGCATGCTGGAGATGCTGGTGCGCAACCGCGGCAAGTTGGTGGGCCGCGAAGAGCTGTTGCGTGAGGTGTGGGGGCCGGCCTACGCCAAGGAGACCCACTACCTGCGGGTGTATCTGGCGCAGCTGCGTCGCAAACTCGAGGACGACCCGTCACATCCGGTGCACCTACTGACCGAGGCGGGCATGGGCTACCGCTTCCAGGAGTGAGTTACCCCGACCAAACTTCCCGAACCCACGGGAGCGTCGGGTAATTTTGCGTCTGCTCGCGAAGGAGGGCGCCGGACGATGTTGGATCGCCTGAAGTTCATGGCCAGCTTTGTCGGTGCGTACCGGCGCTCGCGCAGCACCGGCGCCGACCACGCCGCGTCCCTCGACACGGCCGCGCGCGACACGATGCTGCGCAAGCTGGGCGGCGCGGACCAAGACGCCGCTGACAAGGAGGTTCCCGCCCCGATTGCGGCGATCTGGCTCGACCCCGAATCCCCTTGTGCCTTGGCCGACGGCGCGTGGTTCGGCGATGGACCCTTCGAGATCACGCCTCGCCACATCGACCTGATGCGACAGATGCGGTTTACGTGGGACGGCGCCGAGCGGGGCGCGCCGATGCTCGATCCGGAACGGCCGTACGGGCGCGGCGACCTTCTTGCACAGCTCGGTGACACGTTCGACTCCGATGACCAGGAGGAGCTCGCCCGGCGGCACGTGGAGATGTACTTCGTCCTCACCCGCACGTTGAAGCACGGCGCACTTGAACCTGGCCGCTACGCCCTGCGCAACATCGACGTGAGCGACGTGAGCGACGCGATGCGCGGCTACGGCGGCAATACCGGCGTGACGGATGCCGACCTCGGGCTCGACGCCGACGGTCAGGTGGCGATCAGCGACGACCATCTACGCCTGTTGCGCGGCATCGAGATCCGGTGGCCGTCTGTTTCCGAATCCGAAGACCGTCTCGCGGTCGGTGAGTATCCGGCGGCCGCCGCGGATCCGAAGCGGCCCTACGGCGACTTCACCTTCATCGAGGTGGACATGGCCCGCATTCTCGGTGTGCTTCCGCCGGCCGATGAGAGTGGCCGTTTCGAGCCCGGACCGGAGCTCGCCGGACGGCTGCAACGCCTGCACTGGCAGATGCTCGTCGCGATGCAGGTGTTCGCGGAGCAGGCTGACCTCGCACCCGGCGTCTACGGGCTGGACGGGTAGACAGAGGTCGGACCTACAGCTTTTTGCCAGGTTGCACCATCGTTGCAAGTGACGCAGATTACGGTTCCACCTATGTCCGGTTACCGCTCCCTCTTCGACGCCAGCCTCAACGATCCGGCCACGTTCTGGGCCGACGCTGCCAAGGCGGTGACCTGGACCTCCGAGCCGCGGCGGGTACTCGACGACACCAACCCGCCGTTCTACCGCTGGTTCCCCGACGCGGAACTCAACACCTGCGCCAACGCCCTCGACCGGCACGTGCCCGAGCGCGGCGATCAAACCGCGCTGATCTACGACTCCCCCGTCACCGGCACCAAAGCCACGTACTCCTACCGCGAGTTGCGCGACGCCACCGCCCAGTTCGCCGGGGCTCTGCGTGGGCTCGGAGTGAACAAGGGCGATCTCGTGGTGATCTACATGCCGATGGTGCCCGAGGCCGTCATCGCGATGCTGGCCTGCGCGCGGCTCGGCGCGGTGCACTCCGTCGTCTTCGGCGGATTCGCCGCGCACGAGCTGGCCACCCGCATCGACGACGCCCGCCCGGTGGTCGTGGTGAGCGCATCCTGCGGCATCGAGCCGACGCGCACCATCGAGTACAAGCCCATGCTTGACGCCGCACTGGACATCGCCGAGCACAAGCCTCGGGCCTGCGTGATCCTGCAGCGCGAGCAGTGCCCCTGCGAGCTGGTCGATGGGCGGGACCACGACTGGCAGCAGCTGGTGGCCGCCGCGCAGCCCGCCGATCCGGTGCCGGTGGCGGCGACCGACCCGCTGTACGTGCTGTACACGTCGGGCACCACCGGTAAGCCCAAGGGCATCGTCCGCGACAACGGGGGCCACGCGGTGGCCCTGCTGTGGAGCATGCGCCACATCTACGACGTGGCACCCGGCGACGTGTTCTGGGCGGCCTCCGACGTCGGATGGGTGGTCGGCCACTCCTACATCGTCTACGCACCACTGCTTCTGGGAGCGACAACCGTTCTCTACGAAGGCAAACCGGTCGGCACCCCCGACGCCGGGGCGTTCTGGCGAGTGGCCGCCGAGTACGGCGTCAAGGCGCTGTTCACCGCACCAACCGCGATCCGCGCGATCAAGAAGGAAGATCCCGACGCGACGCTGTTGGCGGGTTACGACCTGTCCGGCCTGAAGTACCTGTTCCAGGCCGGAGAGCGGCTCGACCCCGACACCTACCACTGGGCCGCCGACAAACTCGGCATCCCGGTAGTCGACCACTGGTGGCAGACCGAAACCGGATGGGCGATCGCGGCCGACCCGATGGGCGTCGAAGCCCTGCCGATCAAGGCCGGTTCAGCCACGGTGCCGATGCCCGGCTATGACGTGCAGATCCTGCGTTCGGACGGCATCCGGTGTGAAGCCGGTGAGGAAGGCGCCATCTGCATCAAGCTGCCGCTGCCGCCGGGCACACTGCCCACGCTGTGGGGCGACGACCATCGCTACGTCGCGTCGTATCTGTCCGCGTTCACCGGCTATTACCTCACCGGCGACGGCGGCTACCTGGACTCCGACGGCTACCTGTTCGTGATGGGACGCACCGACGACGTGATCAACGTTGCCGGGCACCGGTTGTCGACGGGGTCGATCGAGGCCGTACTGGCCGATCACCCCTCGGTGGCCGAGTGCGCGGTGATCGGTGTCGCCGACGAACTCAAAGGCCAGGTGCCGCGGGGCTTCGTAGTGCTCAAGTCCGGCGCCTCGACCCAGGGGATCACCCAGGAGCTCGTCGACCGGGTGCGGGAGAACATCGGTGCGGTGGCGGTTTTCAAGAAGGTGGATGTGGTCGCGGCATTGCCGAAGACCCGCTCGGGCAAGATCCTGCGCAAGACCATGCGCGGTATCGCCGACGGGCTCGATGAGCCGGTGCCCTCCACCATCGAGGATCCCGCGGTGCTCGACGCGCTCAAGGATGTGCTCCGCCCCTAGTTCTCCGCCGAGCAGACGCAAAACTGCCCTAAATCTCGTGATCTTGGGCAGTTTTACGTCTGCTCGCGCTAGGAAAGTTAGCGCCAGGCCCGACTTCTCAACAGCCGCAGCCCGTTGAGTGCGACCAGGATGGTCGACCCCTCATGACCGGCTACCCCCAGCGGTAACGGCAAGTGCCCGAACAGGTCCCAGACCACCAGCACGGTGATGACGGTGGCCGCGATCACCAGATTGGCGATCACCAGGCGCCGGGCCCGCCGGGCCAACGCGACCACCGCACCGATCGTCGCGAGATCGTCGCCGACGGTGACGACGTCGGCGGTGTCGACCGTGAGATCGGCACCGCTACGCCCCATAGCCATCGAGGAGTGTGCGGACGCCATCGCCGGTGCGTCGTTGATCCCGTCGCCCACCATCAGCACGCGCCGCCCGTCGGATTCCAATTCCCGGACGGCGGCAGCCTTGTCTTCGGGTAGCAGTCCGCCCCGCACATCGTCGATACCCACCTGTGCGGCCAGTTGCGCTGCCGCCGCGTGGTTGTCACCGGTGAGCAACACCGGCGAGCGTCCGGTGAGGGCACGCAGCACCCGCACCGCGCCAGGCGCCCCGGGACGCACCCGGTCCTGCAAACCCAGTACCCCGATCGCGTGAACGCCGGAGATCACGACGACAGCCGTCGCCCCGGCCGCCTCGATCTCGACCACAGCCGGGATCGCCGGGCCCGCAAACGCCGCCGGGCTGAGAACCTCGACCACGCGCCCATCGACGATCGCCCGCACCCCACGTCCTGCCCGGGCGGTGAACCCGGCGGCCTCGGGGACCACGAGGGCGCGGGATGCCGCCTCGGCGACGACGGCGCGCCCGATCGGATGCTCGCTGAATTGTTCTGCGGCAGCAGCGGTTGCGAGTACGCGCTCCGGTGTCACCTCACCGAGAGGCACCACGCGCGACACCTGGGGGGCGCCCGTGGTCAGGGTTCCGGTCTTGTCGAACACGACGACGTCGGTGTCGGCCAGCCGCTCCATGGCGACCGCGGATTTCACCAACACGCCGCGACGGCTGGCGTTGGCGATCGCACACAGCAATGGCGGCATGGTGGCGAGCACCACCGCGCATGGCGATGCGACGATCATGAAAGTCATGGCGCGCAACAGGGTTGAGCGCAGCTCGGCCCCCAGCGCCAGCGGCACCGCGAACAGTGCCAGGGTGGCGACCACGACCAGTACCGAATAACGCTGTTCGACCTTCTCGATGAACAACTGCGTCTTGGCCTTGGTCGCCGAGGCTGCGGCGACCGCCGCCACGATGCGCGCCATCACGGTGCTCGACGGATCGCGGGTGACCGTGACCTGCAGGGCCCCGGAGGCGTTGAAGGTTCCGGCGAAGACGCTGTCGCCCGCCTGTTTGGCGACCGGTAACGGTTCACCGGTGATCGAAGACTGGTCGACGTCCGACGATCCACCGATCACGGTGCCGTCAGCCGAGATCCGTTCCCCGGGCCGGATGAGGATCTGGTCGCCGGGCCGCAATGCCTCCGCGGCGACGACACGGTGGGCGCCGTCGTCGTCGACCAGGGTCGCGTCGGCCGGGGCCAGATCGAGCAGACCACGCACCGAGCGTTCGGTGCGTGCGGTCGCCACGTTCTCCAACGCGCCCGACGTCGCGAAGATGACGATCAACAGTGCGCCGTCGAAGACCTGACCGATGGCTGCCGCACCGATCGCCGCCAGGATCATCAGCAGGTCGACGTCGAGTGTGCGGTCGCGCAGCGCCTGCACACCGGATACCGCCGATTGCCAGCCGCCGGCGAGATAACACGCCAGATACAGCGCCCACCACAGCGGTTGTGGAGCATCGGCCAACTGCGCAACCACGCCGCACAGCATCAGCGCCAGGGCTGCGGCGGCCCAGCGCACCGAGTCCAGAGACCAGATCCATGTGCCGATACCGCGCGCAGCCGCGGGCGGTGCGTCAGTGTGACCCAGCGGTGACCGGTCGGTCGACAGAGCGGTCATCGACTGCACCTCCCGTTCCTGCGTAGCTGATGCAACCAACACATTTAAACATGTAGAGATTGAAATGTATCAACTACGTTTGGCCCGCATGCTTGAATGAATGCCATGGGCCACGGAGTTGAGGGGCACGCGACGCCGGCAGCGTCCCTCGACGCCGCTTCAGCGGCCAAAGTCGCCGAGACACTGCAGGCCCTGGCCTCCCCCAACCGATTGCTGATCCTGACCCGACTGCGGGAATCTCCGTGCTCGGTCACCGAACTGTCCGCGGCAGTCGGGATGGAGCAGCCCGCGGTTTCCAATCAACTCCGGTTATTGCGGGCGCTGGGCCTGGTGACCGGCGACAGGTCCGGCCGCAATATCGTGTACCGGCTCTACGACAGCCACGTCGCGCAACTGCTCGATGAGGCCATCTACCACATCGACCACCTCAGGCTCGGCGCCCGCGACACCTCCGCCTGAGTCCTAAAGTCCCAGTGGCCAAAGAGTTTCACGCGCTGTTCACCGGAGCGCACCGACCCGAAACAGACAGTGTGGCAAAAACGCGCGCCATGGGCCGAATCCTTTATTTTCGCGGTGGCCCGAACTATTGTGAAATCGTTATATGTTGATGTCCGCCCCAACTCGGGAGTTTGCTGTCGGTCATGCCGGCGGTACCCGAACAGTGAGGAGTTGAACGACGATGCGCATGGCAACCAAGGGATCCTGCACCTGTCGCTGTAATGCCTGCGACGGTGGGCACCACTGCGGAAACCCCCCGAACTGCAACGCGCGGCGCTGACGCCGTCGGTGACCTGTCGCCGGGGCAACCGGCGGCAGGTCACCACCCGCACCCGCTTCGCCACCTGATCCATCGGTCATAACTCGTCGATCGCACCCGATCGGTCGTGCGATCTCGCGCATTCTCACTGACTTCCCGCGCCCTCCGCGTCCCGCGATCGGGCTCCCCGCTGGCTTATGCTCCGGTCTGTGCTCACCGCGCTGGTCTGGGGCCTGGTCGCCGCATCCTCACTGCTGATCGGGGCAATCGCCGGCGTTGTCCGGGACTGGAATCAACGCCTCGTCGGCCTGGTCCTGGGCTTCGGCGCCGGGGCGCTCATCTCCAGCATCTCCTTCGAACTCGCCGAGGAGGGCTTCCGGGCCAGTGGCGCCTGGGCTGTCGCGCTCGGCCTGGCCCTCGGCGCCGTGGTGTTCTATCTCGCGGACAAGGCAGTAGATCGGCTGGGCCGCAAGGGAACCCAGACCGCCGGACTGCCGCTGCTCCTCGGCGCCCTGCTCGACGGCATTCCCGAACAGGCCGCGCTCGGCATCGGCATCGCGACCGGAGCCGGCGTCAGCCTCGCGCTGGTGGTGTCCATCTTCGTGTCCAACCTCCCCGAGGCCATCGGATCGGCAAGCGACATGCGAACAGCCGGTGAGCCGGCCCGCCGGATCGTGGGCGGCTGGGCTGTGATCGCCGCACTGTGTGCGCTGGCCACCGTGGGCGGCTATCAGCTGCAGGATGTCGCCGGCGCCGAATTCCAGGGCGGCATCAACGGTTTCGCTGCCGGGGCGCTGCTGGTCATGTTGGTGGGCTCGATGATCCCGGAGGCCACCGAGAAGGCCCGAGAGAACGCCGGGCTGGCGGCCGTGCTGGGATTTGCCGTCGCCGCGGGTCTGTCGCTGGCCGGGTGAACCGGCCGCGGGTTAGGTTCGGCAGGTGACTGCGCAGTGGCACCTCGGGCCCGTAAGTGTCGGGGTGCACAACCTGTTCGTCGCCCTCGGGGTGTCCGCCGCCCTGCTCGTGTTCGTCATCGAGGCCCGCCGGCGCGGCGCGGTCAACGAACAGTCCGTGGTCGCCGCAGCCGGGGCGCTCATCGGTGGGGCGATCGGCATGAGGCTGACCGGGTGGCTGCATCACCTGGATTTCAGCGCCAATCCGAGCCTCGCACAGGCTTGGCAGTTCGGCTCACGCAGCATCCTCGGCGGACTACTCGGTGCCTATCTCGGCGTGTTGATCGCCAAGCGCCTGGGTGGTTACCGCGGAAAGACCGGTGATCTGTTCGCGCCCGCGGTCGCACTCGGCATGGCGATCGGCCGCATCGGCTGCCACCTCACCGAAGCCCCCGGCCGGCCCACCACCCTGCCGTGGGGGATCCACGCCCCGGCCGACACCCCCGAATGCCCGGGATGCCTGGCCGGAGTCGCCATGCACCCGTCGTTTCTGTACGAGATCGCCTTCCAGCTCACCGCATTCGCCGTACTGCTGTGGCTGCGCCCCCGTATCGGTAGGCCCGGCGAGCTGTTCGTGCTCTACGTCGCCGGCTACGCGGTGTTTCGCTTCCTCGTCGAGTTCGTAAGGGCCAACGAGACCGTGTGGCTGGATCTGACCCGCCCGCAATGGTTCCTGCTGCCATCGATGCTGATCCTCGGATTTCGGCTGTGGTACGGCTACCGCCGCGGGTACTATCGCAACCCAGCCCGCACTCAGGAGGTGCCCGCATGACGACACCGCCCGGCCCACCTGACGGCACGCCTGACGGTCCACCTGACGGCTTCCAGCCTCCGGCGTTCGGCCCGCAAAGCTTTGAGCCACAAGGGGTCCCGCCGGCCTATCACGGCGAGCCGCCACCACCGCCGCCACCGCCGGGCTATGCCGGTTATCCGTACCCACCGGGCTATCCGTACGGTCCGCCACCACAACCCCCACGGCGCATCTCGGTCCCCATGGTGATCCTCGGCCCGTTTCTCTACGCCGCACTCAACCTGGTGATCGGGTTCGCCGCCTTCATCGGCGCGGGCGCCGCCGACAGCAGCGGCGGCAGCACCAACGCGGTCTTCGGCGGCGCCGCTCTGCTGTTGGCCTTCATCGCGTTCGGCGCTGGGACCCTGATGTTGTTGTCAAAGAACCCGACAGCCAAGGGTCTGGGCATCGGACTGATGGTCGGCTGGGCCCTGGTCTCGCTGTTCACCGCCGGATTCTGCACCGGTATCAACCCCGATCTGTATGCCCTGTGAGCACCGGAATGGGGTTGCGCGGCGACCGTCTGCACCGCTACGTCACCGCGTTCTGCCCGCACTGCCACAGCGACGCGCCCGAGCGCCCACTGACCGATGTCGAGCGACTGGCCGGCATCCTGGTCGAGCGCGACGGGCACATCTGGCTCGAACGGGGCTGCCGCACACACGGATTGGTGCGCACCCTGTATGACGAGGATCCGGAGATCCTGTCCTACCTGGAGGAGTGGACCGCCCCGACCAAGACCCACACCCCCGATGTCGCCGGGAACTTCGATCCGATTCCCTCGGCCTACCTGCGCGGCCTGCCCGAGATGCAGACCCAGCACACCTGCATCCTGCTGCAGGACATCGCCGAGACCTGCAACCTGCGCTGCCCCACCTGCTTCACCGACAGCTCGCCCGACCTTCGGCATGTGGTGCCCACGGCTGACGTGCTGGCCAACGTGGACCAGCGGTTGGCCCGCGAGAACGGCCGCCTCGACGTCCTGATGCTCAGCGGTGGCGAACCCACCCTGCACCCGAAGCTGGCCGACTTGCTCGATGAGCTGGTGGCTCGGCCGATCACCCGGATCCTGGTCAACAGCAACGGGGTCCGCATCGCCAACGACGACGCGCTGCTGGATCTGCTCACCGCGCACCGCGAACGGGTCGAGGTGTACCTGCAGTACGACGGCTTGTCCGAGCAGGCCCACCGCCACCACCGCGGCGGCGATCTCCGACGGATCAAAAGCCAAGCCCTACAACGGCTCTCCGAACGAGAGATCTTCACCACCCTGGTGATGACGACCGCACTCGGCGTCAACGACGACGAGATCGGCGACATGGTCCGGCTGGCCCTGGATACCCCATACGTCGGCGGGCTCACCATTCAGCCGCAGTTCGGTTCCGGCCGGTCGGGCGCGATCGACCCCATGAACCGGCTCACCCACACCGGGGTGCTCAAGAGGCTGGGCCCACAAACCGGCGGCGCCGTCACCTGGCGCGACCTGACGGCGCTGCCCTGCTCGCACCCGCACTGCTGTTCCGTCGGCTACCTGGTCCGTGACGACGCCGACCAGTGGCGCTCGCTGGTATCGCTCATCGGCACCGAGAGCCTCAAGGACAAGCTGGGCCTGGTCTCCAACCGGATCGCCGACACAGAGCTCCCCCGCCAACTGCGCATGGCGGTGCAGGAGTCACTGCTCGGGCTGCTCTCCGAACAGTCCTCGCTCTCACATCCTCAGATCGGAGATGTCTGGCGCGCCATCTGCGAGAGCTGCGACCTGGGAATGGGAACACTGCTGACGCTGGCGTCCTCAGCCCTGCCCGGCCGTCGCCGCAAGATCCGCAAATTGTTGGGCGAGCGCGTCGTTCGCCTGACCGTCAAACCGTTCATGGACATGTCCACGATGATCGAGGAGCGGCTGACCCAGTGCTGTGTACACGTCGGCACCCGCTCCGGTCAGTCGGACTCGGCCCAACACCAGTGCGCGCCGTTCTGCGCCGTACAGGCCTGGCCTGCACTGGGGCGCCAGCGGCTGTCGCTGTCGGTAGGACAGGCATTACCGCTCATCGAGATTCGATGACGCGGCGAACGGCCAGGTCACGGTCGCATTTGGACCCGGCCAGCAGCGTCGGACACCAGGTCGACACCGCTTTCTGCCAGGCGCCGATGGCAGAAACTGTGAACTACTGTTCCTAACCGTCCTCTTAAGCTGATAACTTCGCATGAAGTGGGTGTCCCACTGCCGGGGGGCCTGCCACCTCTTTTTGGACCAGTCAGGAGTGAACGCCTTGAAGAAGACGAATATCAGTACGGCCTTTGCCGGAGCGGCTATCGCCGCCGCGGCGATCGTCGCAAGCGCCCCGATGGCGCTCGCCGACGCCGCCGAGGACAGTGCCGTCACCACCGCTGCGCTCGGCAGCCAGGGCAAGCTGGACGGCGGCACCCAGAGCTGGACGGTCACCGACCTGAAGCCCAGCACTGACACCATCAACTACACGCCCCGCGGCACCCTGTGGGAAGTCACCGCGACCAACGAAGCCCTCGAGGGCTCGGTGACGCCGATCGTCTCAAACTTCAACATCCGCGCCGCTGACGGCCAGAACTACCGTGCGCTGTTCCAGGTGCCCAGCACGCAGGGCGTCAACCCGGCCACCCTGGCCCAGGGCCAGAAGACCAGCGGCAAGATCTACTTCGACGTGACCGGCGACCAGCCGACCTCTGTCGTCTACAACGCCGGCGGCCATGACGTCCTGGCGTGGGACAAGACCGCTGCGCCCGCCGCAGCCCCGGCCGCCGGCGCCCCCAAGCGTCCGGCCCCCGCCGCGGCTCCGGCTGCCGCCGCCGCACCGGCTGCCACACCAGCCGCCGGCGCTCCGGCTGCTGCTCCGGCCGCCGCCTCCCCGGCACCCGCGCCTGCCGCCGTCCCGGCTGCACCGGCCGGCACCGGCGCAGGTAGCCGCGCGGCGGACCTGCCTGCCGCCACCCCCAATGCGCCGGGTGCTCCGGCCGCAACCCCCGCCGCTCCGGGCGCCCCGGCGGCAACCCCGGCCGGCACCGAAGCCGTTCCGGCCGCTCCGGCACCGGGCGCCGAGTCGACCCCGGTCGCACACGGCACGCCGGTCTCCGAAGGTGCACCGGCTGCCACGGGTGCGGGCAACGCCGCCACCGCGATCTCGCCGGCCGAGGGCGTGCCCGCTGAGGGTGTGCCCGCCGCTGCTCCGGGCGCTCCCGCTGCACCGGCCGCTCCGGCTCCGGGTGCACCGGCTGCACCGGCAGCACCTGCTGCCCCCGGCTCCGAACCCGCGCTGGTTCCGGCCGGCACCCAGCCGGTCATCACGCCCGCCCCGGCCCCCGCGGTCGCTCCGGCGAGCAACCACGGGACCGTGTCCTGATCTAAGTAGTCAAGCCAACGGCCGAACGCGGGTAACCGCGTTCGGCCGTTGTTTTATGTGTGGGATCCCGCGCTGCCCGGGTGCATTCGTCGCTTTCCACACCAGGGCTGTGATCGCGTGGTTCAACGACCCCACAGTAGAAAACGATCAACCCCCGCCACAGGTGCATTCGTCACTTTCCACACCAGGGCTGTGATCGCGTGGGTTAACGACCCAGGCGTAGAAGTCGGCGCGCAAAGAAGAGCGGGTCAGGCGATCGACAGCGCGATGCCGTCGAGAATGTCATGTTCGCTGACCACCAGTTCGCCGATCCCGGCCCGCTGCCGGAGAACGGCCGCCAACTCCTCGACGATGATGGCACCGCCGCCGATCACGTCGGCACGGCCGGCATGCATCGGCCCCAGTGCCAGGCGTTCGGCTTTGGTCATTCCGATCAGCTGCTCACACACCCCGAGCAGATCGTCGAACCCGATGCGGGACAGGTGAATTGCGTCGGGATCGTATGTGCTCATGTGCTGCGCCAGCGCCGAGAGCGTGGTCATCGTCCCGGCCACACCCACCCACGTGCGCGCACCTTCGACCGGCACCGCCCGCAACGCCTCGGCCAGGCCGTCACGAGCCACCACCCGCGCCTGCTCCACCTCGTCCACGGTGGGCGGATCGGAGTGCAGGCACCGTTCGGTGAGCCGGACACACCCGATGTCGGCGGAGAAGCTCGCCTGCACGGCCGCCTCGCCCAGCACCAATTCGGTTGAGCCGCCACCCAGATCGACCACGACGAACGGGCCTGCGTCAGGGTCGAGTTCACCGACCGCACCGCGGAACGACAGCTCGGCTTCCTCGGTGCCGGTGATCACCTCGGCCACCGCCCCCGCGACCACCTTGCCCAGCAGGCGTGCGGTCATCGCGAAGAACTCGTCGCGGTTGCCGGCATCCCGCGCGGCCGAGGTGGCGACCATGCGCACCGCCGTCACCGAGTGCTCAGCCATCAGGGCCGCATAGTCGGCCAGCGCGGATTCGGTGCGCACCAACGCTTCCGGAGCGAACTCGCCGGTGGCGTCGACACCCTGACCCAGCCGCACGACCCGCATCTCGCGGTGCACGTCCCGCAGCTTTCCGTCCACGAAGTCGGCGATCAACAGCCGAATCGAGTTGGTGCCACAGTCGATTGCGCCGACCCGCCTCAAACCCATACCTCTCGGTCCAGAATTCCCGCCATCGCGGGCTCGACCGACAGTACCGCGAGCGCCTCGTCACCAAAGGGGTTGACCCCGGGGCCTTTTGCCAATGAGTGCGCCATCACCACGTGCAGGCATTTGACCCGGTCCGGCATGCCGCCCCCGGTGAAAGTGGTACCCAGCGATTCGATCGCATCCCGCTCGGCCAGATACGACTCGTGCGCCCGCCGGTATGCGGCCGCCAGCTCCTCATCCTCCTGCAGGCGCTCGGTCATCTCCCGCATCAATCCGGAGGATTCCAGCCGGCTGGCAGCCGCGGTGAGCGCCGGGTGCGTCAGGTAGTACAACGTCGGGAACGGCGTGCCATCAGGCAATCTCGGGGCAGTCTTCACCACCCCGGGCTCGCCGTTCGGGCAGCGGTAGGCGATCTCCAGAACGCCACGCGGCTCACGGCCCAGTTGCCGCTCCACGGCCTCGATGTCGGCGGGATCAACCATGGGGACCTCTGGGCTCGGCCGGCGGCGGTGGGACGGGCGGCCCACCCGGAGGAGGCGCACCCGGCGCTCCGGGCGTTCCGCCGAAGGCGGGCGAAACCCCGTGCGGTTCATCGGCAATCGTGTGCCACAGCGAGGTGTACCAGGGCTGGCCGGCGGGCACGGTCGAACCAGGCAGCACCGCCGCCCCTGGCTCACCGGAATCGATGGCCCCCTGGGGAAGCTGCACCTGATACGGGGTGTCGCCGGGCATGACGAAACCGAGCCGCTCCCTGGCCTGGGCCGCGATGTAGACCGGGTCGGCCAGTTTGACCTTCTGCTGCTCCAGGTCGGCGATCTTGGCGCGCAACTGCTCCTCGCTGGCCTTGAGTTGTTTCATCTCGGTGCGCTGGCCGAAGTAGGTGCGGACCGGCCCGGCGATGGTCAGGGTCAGCACGCACACCACCGCGGCCAGAATTGCGGCCCGGCGCGCAGTCGACCCGAACCGCTGTTCGGACTGCAGCTCGGCCTGCTGCTGAGCTTGCACCGCAATGGCTTTGGTGACCGCCTCGTCGGCCTCTGGCGCGCCCTGCGCCGGACGGGACTCAGCCGTCCGGCGCTTGGGTTGTGAAGCGCGCGGCCGATTCGACTCCCCGGCCTTGCCCGGCTTGCCGGGTCGGGAGGCCGGGGACCGTCGCTTCGGATCGGGCCGCTTCGCTTCGGACATCGACGTATCGGTGCGCAGACGCCTGCGTTACTTGGCCTCGAACCGAGGGAACGCGAGATCGCCGGCGTAACGCGCGGCGTCCCCGAGAGCCTCCTCGATGCGCAGCAGCTGGTTGTACTTGGCCACCCGCTCGCTGCGGGCCGGGGCACCGGTCTTGATCTGACCGCTACCCACCGCGACCGCGAGGTCGGCGATGGTGGTGTCTTCGGTCTCACCGCTGCGGTGGCTCATCATCGTGCGGTAGCCGCTGTTGTGGGCCAGCGCAACGGCATCCAGCGTCTCGGTGAGCGTGCCGATCTGGTTGACCTTCACCAGCAGCGCGTTGGCGGCGCCGCGCTCGATGCCGTCCTCCAGGCGTTCCGGGTTGGTGACGAACAGGTCGTCGCCGACCAGCTGCACCCGGTCGCCGATGGCCGAGGTCAGCGACACCCAGCCGTCCCAGTCATCCTCGGACAGCGGGTCCTCGATCGACACCAGCGGGTAGGCGTCGATCAGGCCGGCGTAGAACTCGGCCATCTGATCGGCGGTCCGGGTCTCCTTCTCGAAGGCGTAACCCGAACCCTCCGTGTAGAACTCGGTGGCGGCGACGTCCAGCGCCAGCGCCACATCGCTGCCGAGCTTGAACCCGGTGGCCTCGATGGCTGTCGCGATCAGGTCCAGAGCCGCCTTGGTGCCCGCGACGTCGGGGGCGAAGCCGCCCTCATCGCCGAGCCCGGTCGACAGGCCCTGCTTCTTCAGCACGGCCTTGAGCGAGTGGTAGACCTCGGTCCCCCAGCGCAGCGACTCCTTGAACGAGGGAGCGCCGATCGGGGCAACCATGAACTCCTGAACGTCCACGCCGGTGTCGGCGTGAGCGCCGCCGTTGAGGATGTTCATCATCGGCACCGGAAGGATGTGCGCGTTCGGGCCACCGAGGTAGCGGAACAGCGGCAGCGCGGCACTGTCCGCGGCAGCCTTGGCCACCGCGAGAGAGACACCGAGGATCGCGTTGGCGCCCAGCCGGGACTTGTCCGGCGTGCCGTCCAGATCCAGCAGCGCCTGATCGACGAGACGCTGATCGTCAGCGGCCAGGCCGATGATCGCCGGGGCGATCTCGTCGAGAACGGCCTCAACAGCCTTCTCGACGCCCTTGCCGCCGTAGCGGGAGCCGCCGTCGCGCAGCTCCACCGCTTCGTGCTCGCCCGTCGACGCCCCCGAGGGCACCGCTGCCCGAGCAAACGTGCCGTCCGTCAGGGCCACCTCGACCTCGACCGTCGGGTTGCCACGGGAGTCGAGGATCTCGCGGGCTCCAACCTGCTCGATGATGGGCACTGGCTTCTCCTTATTGAGTCCGGCGTGTAGGGATGAGACTAGATCGTGGTCGGCGGTACGGGGCGTTTGGGCTTGTCACACGCGTCACAAGGCGTGGCCACCGGCGTAGGCCGTCGCCCAGTCACGGACCATGCGGGCGTACTGCTCTGAGTTGTTGTAGGCCTTGAGCGCATTCATCCAGCCCCTCGGGGTGGACAGGTCCTTGCCGTACCAGCACAGCAGACCAGCGGCCGAGAGCGCCGCGTCGTCGAAGTTGTCCGGGCTCACGACCCCGTCGTTGTTGGCATCCACCCCGAAATGGCCCCAGGTCTCCGGGATGAACTGCATCGGCCCCATGGCGCGGTCCATCAGCGGATCCCCGTCCAACTTGCCCTTGTCGGTATCAGGAATGCGCAGGTTGCCGGCGGTCCCGTCCAACTGCACGCCACGGATCGGCGGGGTGACGTCGCCGTTGCGCGCAACCATCGCCCCGCGGTAGGTGCCGTGGTGGCTCTCCACCATGCCGATCCCAGCCAGGGTGGTCCAGGCCACCTTGCAGTTGGGGTTCTCCACCTGGGCAACGCGCGCGGCGTAGGCGTAGGCCTCTAGGGCGTTGACGGGCATGCCCATCGCGGGTGCCCGCTGCGCGGCCCATTCGTGCAGTTGATCGGCGGGTCTGCCCTTGGCATAGGTATCGATCGCAGGCACCCGATCGCCGGCCGGCGGCGGGACACCCTCCGGAATCGGGGTGCCCAGATGCCAGGAACAGCTGGATGCCAACAGCAGCGCTGTCGCAGCAATTACGGCGACAGCCCGCAGCCAACGCACTGGCGACACCGGACTCCCTCAACCCCGCTCGATCTGATTGGCCATCGTCGCATGCGCGACTGTGGACGTGTCGGGCGACGGGCCCGTGCCCGAGGAACGGCAGGTGAACTCGGCCGGTCTCACAGGGCCCCCTGCTAAGGTGAGCCACGCCTTGCTATGGCAAGGCAAGGCTACATTTTTCATGGTGTTTTCACCCCGGTCGAACGAGGACGCTTTGATGACTGTCATCTCGGATGTTTCGACCAGCGCGCTGGCCGCGTCCAACGTCACCTCGCAGGTATTCGGCAGTGGCCTGATCGGTTTGCGGGAAGGCCTCGAAGCCGCCATCGTGGTCTCGATCCTGGTCGCATTTCTGGTCAAATCCGAACGCCGCGACGCACTCAAATGGGTGTGGCTGGGTGTCGGCGCCGCGATCGCCATGACGGTCACCGTCTTCCTGGTCATCCAGTTCGGCGAGAACACCATCAGCGGACTGGGCGCCGAGGCCATCGCCGGCATCGCCTCACTGATCGCCGTCGTCATCGTCACCACCATGGTGCTCTGGATGAAAAAGGCGTCGGCCTCGATATCCGGCCAGCTGCGCGGCGAGATGTCGCAGGCTCTGGACACCGGCGGCCTCGCGGTGGCGCTGCTGGCCTTCCTGGCGGTGGGACGTGAAGGTGTCGAGACCGCGCTGTTCATGGTCGGCTACGCCGAAGCGGAGACACTCTGGCCGCTGACCGGCCTGATCATCGGCGTGCTGATCGCCGCGGCGATCGCCTACGGCATGTATGCGGGCGCTGTCCGGATCAACCTCGCCAAGTTCTTCTCCTACACCGGCATCTTCCTGATCGTGGTGGCCGCGGGAATCCTGGCGTACGGCATCAAGGCGCTGCAGACCGTCGGCTGGATCCCCGGGCTCAGCGCCAAGGCCTTCGACATGAGTGGCGCGTTCGACTGGTCAGCCTGGTACGGCGAGATCATCCAGGGCGTCTTCAACATCGACCCGACGCCGACCGTGCTGCAGTTCGGCGCGTGGCTCGCCTACATCGTCGTGGTGTTGGCGCTGTTCCTGAAGCCGCTGCGGACCGCGGCGTCGGCCAGTGCTTCGCCTTCCTCAGAGACTTCCTCCGAGCCGACCATCGAGCCGGCCATCGAGCCGGAAACCTCCACTGCATCCGAAAGGTCGACCAAGTGAAGATCACCCCTGCCGTCAAGACCGGTTTCGCGGCCACCGCCGCGGTGCTGGCCGGGATCTCGATGACCGCCTGCCAGGCCAAGGAGGCCGACAGCGGCAGTGCGAGCGGCGACGGGGCCAAGTCCGCACAGATCACCGTTGATGCCTCCGATACCGAGTGCAAGCTGTCCGGGACCACCGCGACGACCGGGCCCAGCACCTTCGTCGTCACCAACAGCGGCGACAAGGTCACCGAGTTCTACGTCTACGGCGAGGGCGAGCGGGTCATGGGTGAGGTGGAGAACATCTCCCCCGGGCTCAAGCGCCAGCTGATCGTTCAGCTCACCCAGCCCGGCACGTACCAGACCTCGTGCCGCCCCGGCATGGTCGGCGAGGGCATCCGCGGCAATTTCGTCGTGTCCGGTGAGGCCGTACAGGTCGACACCGAGGGCAAGTTCAAGGACGCCGCCGACAGCTACAAGCGGTACGTGAACAGCCAGGTCGACGCCCTGGTGCCGGCCACCGAGGAGTTCGTCGCCGCTGTGAAGGCCAAGGACATCGCCAAGGCCAAGGACCTCTACCCGACTGCGCGCGTCTACTGGGAGCGCATCGAGCCAGTGGCCGAGTCGTTCCCCAACGATCTCGACCCGCGAGTCGACCTGCGCGAGGCCGACCTGGAGCCCGGGCAGAAGTGGACCGGTTTCCACGCTTTGGAAAAGCAACTGTGGGTCACGGGCCTCCAACCGGATGCCAACGCGCTCGGCGACCAGTTGATCGCCGACGTCAAGGAGCTCCAGGCCGGGGTCAAGGCACCGGACTGGACCATCGACTCCACCCAGATCGCCGGTGGCGCACAGGGTCTGCTCGACGAGATCGCGATGAGCAAGATCAGCGGTGAAGAGGACATCTTCAGCCACACCGACCTGTGGGACTTCAGGGCCAACGTCGAAGGTTCGCAGACCGCGGTGGCGTCGGTGCGGCCGATCCTCGACGAGCGCGACGCCGAGCTGGGCAAGCGGGTGGACCAGCGCTTCGCCGACGTCGAGAAGTTGCTGGAGAAGTATCGTGACGGCGACGGCTTCGTCTCCTACGACAAGGTGACCGAGCCGCAACGCCAGGAACTGTCGCGCGCCATCGACGCGCTGAGCAAAGAAGTGAGCCAGGTACAAGGTGTCATCGCCAAGCAGTGATTCTCCGGAATCCACCCCGGACGCCGAGCAGTCCGCCGGATTCTCCCGGCGCAAGCTGTTCGGCGCCGCCGGGGTCACCGCGGCGGTAGTCGGTGCGGCCGGCGCAGGCGCGCTGGCCGGCCACGCCTCTGCGGCCAGTACCCCGCAGGGTGAACATCTGACCCGTCCGGTGCCGTTTCGAGGCGACCGGCAGGCAGGCATCATCACCGAGGCGCAGGACCGGATGCATTTCTGCTCCTTCGACGTCACCTCCGACAACCGCGACGACGTCATCGCGCTGCTCAAGCAGTGGACGAAGATGGCTGAACGGATGACGCGCGGCGAAGAGACCGAAGACGGCGGTGCCGTGGACGGTAATCCGTATGCGCCGCCGTCGGATACCGGTGAGGCACTGGGCCTGCCGGCCTCACAGCTCACCCTGACCATCGGGTTCGGACCGTCGTTTTTCCGCAAGGACGGCAAGGACCGCTTCGGCATCGCCGACAAGCAGCCGGCCGAGCTCAAGGACCTTCCGAAGTTCCCCAACGAGACCATGGACCCGGCCCGCAGCGGGGGCGACATCTGCGTGCAGGCGTGCGCCAATGACCCGCAGGTCGCGGTGCATGCGATCCGCAACCTGGCCCGCGTCGGCTTCGGGACGGTCGCGGTGCGGTACTCGCAGCTGGGGTTCGGCCGGACCTCATCGACCACTCGCGATCAAGCCACCCCGCGAAACCTGTTCGGCTTCAAGGACGGAACGAACAACCTCAAGTCCGATCAGACCGACCTGCTGAACAAGAACGTCTGGGTGGGCGAGGGCGACGGGCCGGCCTGGCTCACCGGCGGCAGCTACCTGATCACCCGACGCATCCGGATGCGCATCGAGAACTGGGACCGGACAACGCTTCTGGAGCAGGAGCGGGTGATCGGCCGGCAGAAGGGCAGCGGCGCCCCCAACGGGTTGCAGCAGGAATTCGACGAGCTCGATTTCGAGATCACCGACGGCAAGGGCAATCCGAAGATCGACGTGGACGCTCACGTGCGGCTGGCCTCGGCCGACCACCTGGGCGGCATCGAGATCCTGCGCCGCGGTTACAACTTCACCGACGGTTCCGACGGATTCGGCCATCTGGACGCCGGCTTGTTCTTCATCGCGTTCGTACGCAGCCCCGAGAAGCAGTTCATCCCGATGCAACGGGAGCTGGGCCGCAAGGATGCGCTCAACGAATACATCACCCACACCGGGACAGCCATCTTCGCCTGCCCGCCTGGGCTGCGTGAGGGTGACGCCTCGGGCTACTGGGGTTCGACGCTGTTCGAGTGAGCAATCGCGACGGTGGCGTCGCGTTCGACAAGCTCAGGGGCCGAGCAGGATTTGGCTGAGACGGGTGGTGGTTGCGACGCCGTCGTCGTAGCCGCCCTGCCCGTTGAGCCCGTTCATGATCGCCAGCGTGTAGCGCTGGTTGGGTCCGGCGAAGCCGACCGAGTTCACGACCCAGCCGCCCTGTTCCTGCGACCACCCGTTCTTGTTGCCGGGGCTCATCGACGGCCCCGCGCCCCACACCCCCCACTGTTGCTCCCCGCCGACCCGTTGCATCTCAGCCACCACGGCGGCCGCATCGGGCGGATTCATTTGGGTCAGCGTGTAATTCATCAACCGGTCGAGATCGTTGGTGGTCGATTTCTGGAAACCCCAGTACGGGAACATGTCACCGAATCCCGGTTGCGGCCGCAGGTCGGTCATGCCGTAACGGGGGAAGCCGGCGTTGAACGCCTTGTGATCGGCCCCGCCGTAGCGGGTCCACAACGAGTCGGCCGCGTCGTTGTCTGAGTTTCGCAGCATGTTCACCATCAGCTGCCGGTCGTCGCCCGACATCCGCAGTGCACCGGCTCGTTCCCGTGTCAGCAGGTCGACCACCATGGCCAGCTTGATGGTGGAGGCGGTCCAGATCATCTGGTTCGCACCGGGGTTGGCGTAGCGCGTGCCCGCGGCGCGATCGCGCAGCACATAGCCGACGGTGCCGGGCCGCGATGCCAGGTAGGAATCGGCTGCCGCGATCCGTGAGCGCAGGTCACATCCCGATGCCAGGCAGTCCGCAACGGCCTGCGGTGCCACCATTCCCAGACTGAGCGCCAGGACGACGGCAGCGATCCGCAGTACCCGCATCGCCACACCGTAGGGCTCGTAGGGCCGATCCGGTGACCGCACAAGGCCGGCCGTCTCGAGCCGAAACCGTGCCGTTGTCGGTTCGTTACGGGCACCCGGTCCGCGTCCCCATGCTGCCCCGCCGTCGACGTCACATCCAGGGCTTCACGATTACTTTCGGTCACAGGCGCCACAGCAGCACCCCGCTCGGGACAGGAGGCCGTGCTGCCCGCCTATGAGCGACAAAGTCGCTGAAATCGCCAACCTGGCCTCAACAGAATCACTAACCCCAACACTCTGGCCACACGACACTCTCCAGCATCGTCAGACCCGTTGGCATCAGGCTTTGGCCTGCCCACCTGTCAGCGACAGAGTCGCTCGTAAGTGGACACCCCGAAACGCGTTGCGCGTGAGTCCGATGCGAGTTATGTCGGCTCAAGGGACCTACGCAGCGATGCTGCAGAGACGTGAGTGGCCAGTGGGGCGCTATCCGCGACTTTGTCGCGCATAGGCGGGCAGCTCGGCAGTCAGTCCGACTTGGCCGACTCGCCCGGGTCGTCGCCGTCTCGTTCGGAGGCAACCTCAGGATCGTCGACGTCAGGCTCCTCGACGTCGGCGACGGCCGGTTCTGAGGCGGCGTCATCGCCGGAATCCTCGGCGCTCGCTTCGACGGAGTCGAGATCGACTGCGTAACCGTCTGCATCGTCGTATTCGTCGTATTCGTCGTCTGATTCGTCGTCGGCGGCGGCAAGGTCGTCGTCGCCAGCATCGGAGTCGTCGTCAAACTCGTCGTCCGCATCGGGCTCGGGCTCGGCAATCACGCCCGGCCAGTACTCCCGCCACTCGGCCTCGGTGATCGACCCGAGCGGTGTCACGTCGAGTTCCTCGGGAACGTCCTCGCCACGGCGGCCGGCCGCCACGTCGGACTCCGCCGAACGCACCCTGTCCATGAACTCCAAAACCGCACTGCGCAAGTCATTCTCGGCGTCGGCATCTGCCGAAACCACCACCGACGTCAGGGCCGCCGGCACCAGATCCGCAGGCAGCCCGGCCTGGGCCACCCGGGCCAGCACCTTCTGCGCCAGCGCCAAAGCCGGCTGCCCCGTCGGCACGTCATCCATCGACGAGCCGCGGGCCTTCACCTTCTGCTCCTGCGCCTTGCGTTCCTCCCACTGGGCCAACTGCTCGTCCAGTGAAATCGATTCTCCGGCAAGCACTGCCGGCACGCGGTTGCCGAGCTTGCGCACCAGCGAATCGGCGACATCGTCGATGTTGAACGGGTGGACGGGCGCATCCTCGGCGATGCGAGCGTGGAAAAGCACCTGCAGCAACACATCACCGAGCTCTTCGCGCAGCTCGTCGGCGTTGCCGCCGCGTACCGCGTCGAACAGCTCGTAGGTCTCCTCCAGCAGATAGCGGCGCAGCGAATCGTGAGTCTGCTCGCTCTCCCACGGCCCGTCGGAGCGCAGCTTGTCCATCATCGCCACGGCGTCCACGAGCCGCTCCCCAGCCTGAGCCCGCGGGGCCGCGATCAAGCGGTCCCCGGCCGCCAATCGGGCCTTGACCGCCGGATGCTCCGGGTCCGAGGTCAGCAGAACGGGAGCATCCTCACCGTCATATGCGGGCCGCGCGGCGGGCAGCGACCACGGCACCTTCACGGGCATTTCCTCGGTGTACTGGACGTCACCGGTCAGCAGGTCGATCGCTTCGACGGGAATCAGGGACGGGCGGCGGGGGTCGACCAATACGACGGTCATCGGCGATACCCCCTCACGGATTTCGATGAGACTCCTAGTCTCGGTTATACCAACGCGTTGCCGGACCGCGACACGCCTGGTGAGCACGGCCAACGCTGTGACGCGCCGGGATCGGGGCGTCCCCACACGGGATGGCCGCCCTGCCCGAAGGCAAGGCGGCCATCATGTCACAGGCCGTGGTTTACGACTCCGGCGGGAACTGGCCCTCCGGGATCACCCAGTGACCCGGGGTCTGGTCGAAAAACGGGTTGGCGACCCCGTTCACCGTCGGCAGCGTCTTGAGCTGACCAGGCGGGATTCCGAAGAACGGATTCGCAACACCGTTGATGGTCGGCGAATTCATCAGCTGACCGGGTGCAACGTTGCCATTCGTCTGCCGGAAGAAATTGTCTACCTCAGGGAACCTGACGGTGGGCACGTTCACGTCCGGAACGTTGACACTCGGCACGTTCACGTCAGGAACATTCACGCCCGGCACGTTCACATCAGGAACATTCACGCTCGGCACGTTCACATCAGGAACATTCACGCCCGGCACGTTCACATTCGGCGTACCCATGTTGGGTACCGCCGGCCCGGGCACCGGAGGCGGCGGGGGCACAGTTGGAACGGCCTGCGCGAGGCCTGTACCCAGGCCCAATGCGCCCAGTCCCAGTGCACCGGCCATCGTTGTGGTTGCTGCCAACTTCTTGTAGTTCATGGTCACTCCTTCGCCTTGCGTCACCACGACGAGTCGCCAATAGACGGCAGTCGCGTGATGTTCGGTTTGGGAAATTGCATGTCCGCCCTTTGGCCGACGATTTGCCGCCTCTTGCACAGACGACCATGCAATATCTTGACCCCCCGCATATATGTCGGACCTGCGCACCGAGGCGTTAACAGCGGTTGGACGATTCAGCCGGCGTGACTGTCCAAAAATGCGGTGTCACCAGGCGATCAGCCCGAAGAAAAAAATTACAGATTCGCGGTGATGTCGACGCTGCCCTCGGTCTGTCCGTTGATCACCAGCACCAGACCGGCCACCATTCGGACAATGTCGAGGTCGCGGATCCGGGGCGAGCCGATGCCGTCACTTTCACGCGGGATGGGCACCTGGACCACCGAGGTGGTGGCCCGGTAGTGCGCGCCCGGGTACATCCGCTTGAGCCGCAATTGCGCGGAATCGGGAAGCACCACCGGTGACAGCTTGATGGTCGACGCCGACACCGCGCCGATCTCGGTGATGCCGTACTCCCGGCACAACAGCCGCAGCCGCGCGACCGCGACCAGGCGCCGCGCCGGCTCGGGCAGGGGGCCGTAGCGGTCGACCAGTTCGTCGACGACAGCCTTCACCGCGTCCTCATCGGTGGCCGCGGCCAGCCGTCGGTAACCCTCCAACCGCAACCGGTCACTGCCGATGTACTCCGGCGGCAGGTGCGCATCGACCGGCAGATCGACCCGCACCTCTTTCGGTTCCTCTGCTGTGGCAACGGTTTTCCCGTCAGCCGCAGCCCGGTAGGCCTCCACCGCTTCGCCGACCAAACGCACATAGAGATCGAAACCCACCCCGGCCACGTGACCGGACTGCTCGGCGCCCAGTACGTTGCCCGCGCCGCGGATCTCCAGGTCCTTCATCGCCACGGCCATACCGGCACCCAGCTCATTGTTCTGGGCGATGGTGGCCAACCGGTCATAGGCGGTCTCGGTCAGCGGCGAATTGGGCGGGTAGAGCATGTAGGCGTATCCGCGTTCGCGGCTGCGGCCCACCCGGCCACGCAGCTGATGGAGCTGCGACAACCCGAAGGTGTCGGCTCGTTCGACGATCAGCGTGTTGGCGTTGGAGATGTCCAGGCCGGTCTCGACGATCGTGGTGCACACCAGGATGTCGTATTCACGGTTCCAGAAGCCCTCGACGGTCTTCTCCAGCGTCTCCTCGTTCATCTGTCCATGGGCGACGACGACCCGGGCTTCGGGCACCATCTGACGAATGCGCGCCGCGGCCTGGTCGATCGTGCGCACCCGGTTGTGGATGTAGAAGACCTGCCCGTCCCGCAGCAACTCACGGCGCAACGCCGCGGCCACCTGCTTGTCGTCCTGCGGGCCGACGTAGGTCAGCACCGGATAGCGCTCCTCGGGCGGGGTGAGAATCGTCGACATCTCGCGGATGCCGGCCAGGCTCATCTCCAGGGTGCGCGGGATCGGCGTGGCGCTCATGGTGAGCACGTCGACGTGGGTGCGCATCGACTTGATGTGTTCTTTGTGTTCGACGCCGAACCGCTGCTCCTCGTCAACGATGATGAGGCCCAGGTCTTTCCAGGTCACACCCGTCTGCAACAGCCGGTGCGTCCCGATCACCACGTCGACCGATCCGTCGGCCATCCCCTCCAGGGTGGCGCGTGACTCGGCCGGATCGGTGAACCGCGACAGCCCCTTGACCGTCACCGGGAAACCCGCCATCCGGTTGGTGAAGGTCTGCAGATGCTGGTCGGCCAGCAGCGTCGTCGGCACCAGCACCGCGACCTGCTTACCGTCCTGCACGGCCTTGAATGCCGCCCGCACCGCGATCTCGGTCTTTCCGTAACCCACGTCGCCACAGATCACCCGGTCCATCGGAACCGGCTTCTCCATATCGGATTTGACCTCGGTGATCGCGGTCATCTGGTCGATGGTCTCGGTGAAGCCGAACGCATCCTCCATCTCGTTCTGCCACGGAGTGTCGGGGCCGAACGCGTGCCCCGGTGCGGACTGTCGCTTGGCGTACAGCGCCACCAGCTCACTGGCGATCTCACGAACGGCCTTGCGCGCCTTGGTTTTCGTGTTGGCCCAGTCGCTGCCGCCGAGTTTGGACAGCGATGGTGCCTCGCCACCGACATAACGCGACAGTTGATCCAGCGAATCCATCGGCACATACAACCGATCCGAACCGCCACCGCGTTTCGAGGATGCGTACTCCAGCACCAGGTATTCGCGCCGGGCGCCGCCGACCACCCGTTCGGTCATCTCGACGAACTTGCCGATGCCGTGCTGATCGTGGACCACCAGATCCCCGGCGGTCAGCGCCAGCGGATCGACGACGTTGCGGCGTTTGGCCGCAAGCCTTTTGCCTTCCGAGGCCGTCACCCGGTTGCCGGTCAGATCCGTCTCGGTGATGATCACGAGGTTGGCCCCGGGCAGGATCACGCCGTCGTGCAGCGGTCCCTTGAGCACCCCGACCACACCGGCCTTGGGGGCCGCTCCGGATTCCAACATCGCTGCGGGCGTATCGGATTCGCCGAGCTGCTCTACCACGCGGTGGGCGGTACCGGTACCCGGGGTGACCACCGCGGCATACCCGCCGGTGGCCACGTGAGCCCGCAGCATCGCGAAAATCTCTTCGAGACTCTGCTGACTGCGGGCCGACGGAGACTGCCGCAGATCGAGCTCGGTGGCCTTACCGTCGGGCAGCTGGCTCAGCGTCCACCACGGGTGACCACCGGCGACGGCGTCCTGGTGCGCCTGCTCGAACGGGACGAATCCGGATGCGCCCAGCGCCTCGATGTCGATCGGCGCATCGCCACCGACCGCGGCCACCGACCAGGAGGCCTCCAGGAACTCCCGCCCGGTCTTGATCAGATCGGCGGCCCGGGTCCGCACCTTCTCCGGGTCGCACAGCAGCACCGGGGCACCCTCGGGCAGATGGTGCGTCAGCGTCGTGGGCTGCACCGGATGCAGCAGCGGCAGCAGCGCCTCCATCCCGTCGACCGGAATGCCCTCGGCGAGCTTGGCCAGCATGTCGGGCACGCTGCCCGGCACGCTGTTCTCGTGGGTGGGGTGCTCCTGGGCGAGCACCGCGGCACGCTCGCGCACATCGGGGGTCATCAACAGTTCGCGGCACGGCACGGCAACCACGTTCTGCACCGGGATCTCGGGGATCGAACGCTGATCGGCGATCGAGAACATCCGCATCTCGGAGATCTCGTCGCCCCAGAACTCGACGCGGACCGGATGCTCGGCAGTGGGCGGGAAGATGTCGAGGATGCCACCGCGCACGGCGAACTCCCCGCGTTTGCCGACCATGTCGACGCGGGTGTAGGCCAGGTCGACCAGGTTGGCGACGACGCTCTGGAACTCGGCCTCCGCACCGACGGTGAGGGTGACCGGCTCGGTACTCACCACATCGGGGGCCATCGGTTGCAGCAGCGAACGCGTGGTGGTGACGACCACGCGAAGCGGCGGGCCGAGCAGCTCGTCCTCCGGGTGGGCCAGCCGGCGCAACAGCAACAACCGGGCAGCCACCGTCTCCACACCCGGGGACAACCGCTCGTGCGGCAGCGTCTCCCAGGACGGGAACAGCGCGACGGCATCGCCGACCACGCCGCGCAGCTCGGCGGTCAGATCGTCGGCCTCGCGGCCGGTGGCGGCGACCACCAGCAACGGACCCTGCTGGGCCAGTCCGGCAGCCACCAGCACGCGGGCGCTGGGCGGCCCGACGAGCGAGAGATCGACGGGCCGGTCGGCGGCGCGGCGAAGCACGTCCTGCAGGGACGGATCGGTCAATGCCAGCTCGACGAGACCCGCGATCGGGGTCTGGACATGGTTGTGCCCCGGTGCGGTCATGATGAGGGCCATTCTACGGGGCGGGGAATTCGGCTCCGCCCCGATCTCCGCGGGGCGATCATGGACCGATGAAGCGTTGGGCGGCGGCGCTCGCGGTGGTGCTGACGGTGGCGCTCGCGATGATCTGGCTGACCAATCGGGAGACATCGCAGTCCACCCACGAGGCCATACCGACGCACCTGGGACCGGACGGTATCCCCGACTTCGCCGCCTACCCCGCCGTCGATCCGGCGCAGTACGTCCTGCGCGAGGGCCAGGGATTTCCGGTTCAGGGGTTCCGCACCCCCGACGGCTTCGTCTGCATGACCACCCAGCACCGCGCGATGTACGCCCTGGACTGCCGTGGGCCCTTCGTCGGTGCGCCCAACGATGCCAACCTGGCGCACCTGTTCAGCTACGGCACCACCAACGGCGCGATTCCGATGACCTTCACCCACACCGACACACCACTCAGCCCGGTCGACGGCCTCACCGAGGACGAGGCGCCGATGCTGCCCGCCGGCCAACGGTTCGACGCGGGCAACGCCACGTGCGTCCACACCGACGACATCCGGCTGGCCTGCCGGATGGCCGATCCCGTCAAGGGCAACGGGTTCATCGCCACCAGCACGGAGACGCGGTCGTTCGGCCGGAGCTAGGCCTGAGACCGTCAAGATTGAACCCGCCGGCGTCAAGGGATCGTCAAGCCCGCTGACAGCCCAGCCGCCGCGGTCCACGTTGAAGTCATGACCCTGCTGGACATCCTGCCTTCACTTCGCGGCGCCACCCGACCGCGGCTCGACCCGAACATCTGGCCGCTGACCACCGGCGTCGACGAGCAGGGCCGGATCACCGTCGGCCGGGTGGCATTGACCGACATCGCCGACGAGTACCGCACCCCGGCCTATGTGCTGGACGAGACCGATTTTCGGACCCGTGCCCGGCGCTACCGGGCCGCCCTCGGCCAAACCGAGGTGGTCTACGCCGGAAAGTCGCTGTTGACCACGGCGGTCGCACGCTGGGCTGCCGAGGAAGGCCTGGGGGTGGATGTGTGTTCGGCGGCCGAGCTGGCGACGGCTTTGGCCGGCGGCGTCGACCCGAAGCGCATCGCGCTGCACGGCAACGCGAAGTCGTGCGACGAGCTGCGTGATGCGATCGACGTCGGGGTGGGCCGGATCGTGATCGACTGCCCAATGGAGATCACCTACCTGGCAGGGCTGGTGCGCCGGCCCCAGCAGGTGCTGATCCGGGTCACCCCCGACATCGACATCCACGGGCATCGAGCGGTCACCACGGGTGTGACCGATCAGAAGTTCGGCTTCGCGCTGGCCGATCGCCGGGCCGCCCGCGCCGCCGCCCGCATTCTGGCCACCCCCAACCTCGATCTGGTTGGGCTGCATTGCCATATCGGTTCGCAGATCACTGATCCCGCCCCCTACGGCGAGGCTGTGCACCGGTTGATCGGCGCGATGGCCGACATCCGCGCTGAACACGGAGTGTTGCTGACCGAGCTCAACATCGGTGGCGGGCACGGGGTTCCGTATGTCCGTGGGGACGCAGCCCTCGACACCGGCACGTTCGCCGCCGTCGTCGACGACGCGCTGACCACAGCGTGCGCTGCGGAGCGGTTTCCACGGCCGCGTCTGGTCGTCGAACCCGGCCGGGCCATCAGCGCCCGGGCCGGAGTGACGCTGTACCGGGTACACGGGGTGAAGTCCCAGCCCGGCGGACGCACCTTCGTCGCGGTCGACGGCGGTATGAGCGACAACCCGCGGGTATCGCTCTACGGCGCGAAATACACTGTGGCCGTGGCAAATCGCCACGCGCTGGGGCCGACGATGGTGGTCACGGTGGTGGGCCGGCACTGCGAGGCGGGCGACGAGATCGTCCACGATGTCGAACTGCCCGCCGACATCCACGCCGGCGACCTGCTGGCCGTCGCCTGCACCGGGGCCTACCAACACAGCATGGCCTCGACCTACAACATGGTGGGCCGCCCACCCGTGGTGGCGGTGCGCGACGGCACGTCACGGGTGTTGGTGCGGCGGGAGACGACGGCGGACCTCCTATCGCGGGATGTGGGATGAGCGCTTGCGCGAAGACCACGCGGCTACGTTGAGCCGTCCCGCTCCACAGCGTCCTTGATCCTGGCAAGCCGGCGTTCCCAACCCGCGGCGATGCCGTCGAGCCGCCGCGCCACCTCACTGAGCCGAGCCCCCACCGCCTCGTACCTGATCTCTCTCCCGACCCGGGTGGCCGCCACCAGGCCGACATCGGTGAGCACTTTCAGATGTTTGGCGATGGCCTGGCGGCTGATCGGGAGTTCCTCGGCCAGGGACGACGCAGACGCGGGCCGACGGCCGAGGGCAACCAGAACCTGCCACCGGCTGTCGTCGGCGAGCGCAGCGAAAACCTGTACCGGCGAGGCATTTTCATGCATCGGCGGCGGCCCCCACCAGATGCTTCTGGGCGATGCCCAGCTCGACGGACCAGCCTCCACTGTGATCGTCGAACCGGGAGCGGCGATTGGCCTCGGGCTCGTCGAGCGAGGCGAACCCGCTCTCGACGACCCGCAGCACCACGCCGGACGATGCCGGGGTGATCCAGAACTCCACGAGGGTGGATGAGCTGTCGAGGTCATCGGCGTCGATGTGCCACCGGAACGCCGCATAGCGCGGCTCGTCGAGTGTCACGGTTCGCAACGCGAACCTGCCATGCGTGGGGTCGGTGACGATGGCGACGTCGCCGTCACGCTCGATGCGGTGTTCGGTGATCCGTTCTTCGTTGATGTACCAACCTGGTTCGCTCACCAGATCCCAGACGCGTTGTGCTGGTGCGTCGATGGTGATCTCGCGCTCGATGCGGTCGTAGTCGGTGGTCATGTGGGTGTTCCTTTCTGACGGGATTGTTGCAACCCAAGGGTTGCACATAACCACCCGATGCTGCAACCCATGGGTTGCAGTTGACCTACTCGTCGTGCAAGACCGGATCGGACTCCAGGTGGGTCAGGCCGTTCCACATCAGGTTGACCACATGGGCGGCCACCACTTCTTTCTTGGGCTCGCGCACGTCGAGCCACCACTGCGCGGTCATCGACACCGAACCGACCAGTGCCTGGGCATAAAGCGGCGCCAGGTCGGGGTCGAGCCCGCGTCGGGAGAAGTCCCCGGCCAGTATCGACGAGACCTGATTGACCGCATCGTTGAGCAACGTCGAATACGTGCCCGAGGTGATCGCGGCCGGCGAGTCCCGGATCAGGATCCGAAAGCCGTCGGTGCGTTCCTCGACATAGGTCAGCAGGGCCAACGCCACCCGTTCGACCCGCACCCGGGACCGGTTGTTGGTCAGCGACGAGGTGATGCCGTCCAGTAGTGCCGACATCTCCCGGTCGACGACGACGGCGTACAGGCCTTCTTTGCCGCCGAAGTGCTCGTAGACCACCGGTTTGGAGACGTTGGCGCGCTGGGCGATCTCCTCGATGGAGGTGCCCTCATATCCCCGTTCGGCAAACAGCGACTTGGCGATCTCGATGAGCTGTTGTCGTCGTTCGCTGCCGGTCATCCGGGCCCGGGGGGCCCGCACTTCCTTCTCGGGTGCTGCCACGTATATCAGGCTAGACCGTTCGACTAGAGTCTCTCCCGGACATTCCGTCGTGGTGTAATCGGCAGCACCTCTGATTTTGGTTCAGATAGTTCAGGTTCGAGTCCTGGCGACGGAGCAATCGGTGATGGCGAGCGTGCGCAAAATGCGCGCTTGCGACGGCGTGTCTCGAGCAGACGCGAACGTTCGCGGAATGGACGCGGAGAGAGGGGCACCTGTGTCGACCACCCAGGCCGCAGTCGTCGTACTGGCAGCAGGGGCCGGGACCCGAATGCGCTCGGACACCCCGAAGGTGCTGCACACGCTGGCGGGCCGCAGCATGCTCAGCCACGCGGTACACACCGTGGCCAACGCCGCCGCCCAACATCTGGTGGTCGTCCTCGGCCACGACCGTGAACGCATCGCACCCGCCGTCGGCGAACTCGCCGACAAGCTGGGCCGCACCATCGACGTCGCCATCCAAGACCAGCAGCTGGGCACCGGACACGCCGTGGCCTGCGGCCTGAGCTCACTACCCGACGAATTCGCCGGCACGGTCGTGGTGACCTCCGGAGACGTCCCACTGCTCGACGCCGCCACCCTGGCCGGTCTCATCGAAACGCACAGCGCTGCGACGGCCGCCGCCACGGTGCTCACCACCACCGTGCCCGACCCCACGGGCTACGGCCGCATCCTGCGCACCCAGGACAACGAAGTCATCGGCATCGTCGAACAGGCCGACGCCACCGAATCGCAGCGGGCCATCCGCGAGGTCAACGCCGGGGTGTACGCCTTCGACATCGCCGACCTGCGCTCAGCGCTGAGCCGCTTGAGCTCGAACAACGCACAGCAGGAGCTCTACCTCACCGACGTGATCGCGATCGTGCGCCAAGACGGCCGGACCGTGCGGGCCATGCACGTCGACGACAGCGCGCTGGTCGCCGGCGTCAACGACCGGGTGCAGCTCGCCGATCTCGGTGCCGAACTCAACCGGCGGATCGTGGCCAATCACCAGCGTGCCGGCGTCACGATCGTCGACCCGGCCACCACCTGGATCGACGTCGACGTGACCATCGGCCGCGACACCGTCGTCCGCCCCGGCACCCAACTTCTCGGCACCACCGAGATCGGCGCCGGCTGTGAGATCGGTCCGGACTCCACACTGAATGACGTCGAGGTGGGTGACGGCGCATCGGTGGTGCGCACGCACGGCCAGCTCGCCGTGATCGGTGCAGGCGCAACCGTCGGCCCGTTCACCTATCTGCGGCCAGGCACGGTCCTCGGGGCCAAGTCCAAGCTCGGCGCGTTCGTCGAGACCAAGAACTCCACCATCGGCACCGGCACCAAGGTGCCGCACCTGACCTACGTCGGCGACGCCGACATCGGCGATCACAGCAATATCGGTGCGTCCAGCGTGTTCGTCAACTACGACGGCGAGACCAAGAACCGCACCACCGTCGGCTCTCATGTGCGCACCGGGTCCGACACCATGTTCATCGCTCCGGTCACCGTCGGGGATGGCGCCTACACCGGCGCGGGCACCGTGCTGCGCGACGACGTCCCGCCCGGCGCGCTGGCCGTCTCGGACAACGCCCAACGCACCATCGAGGGCTGGGTGGAGCGCAAGCGTCCGGGCTCAGCCGCTGCTGAAGCCGCACGCAAGGCCCAAGACGAAGGGGCTTAGCCAGCGGCCGGTGGACAACCGGTAGTACCGAGGATTTCGGTCAATATCGAGCAGCAATCCTCGGTACTGATGGCTATCGGCTGCGACGCAAGCACGACTGAACCGACGTTTCGTGTTGGCAATCTGGTAACCCGGCTACGAACCACCAGAAACGCTACGTACGATTGCCCCGTATCGATCCCCAACCGCGAAGGCAGCCATAGTGGCCACGGACTGGACCGACAATCGAAAAAACCTGATGCTGTTCTCGGGGCGTGCGCACCCCGAGCTGGCGGAGCAGGTCGCCAAGGAACTCGACATCGAGGTGACCGCACAGACCGCCCGGGACTTTGCCAACGGCGAGATCTTCGTCCGGTTCGACGAGTCTGTACGCGGCTGCGACGCGTTCGTCCTGCAGAGTCATCCGGCGCCGCTCAACCAGTGGCTCATGGAACAGCTCATCATGATCGACGCACTCAAGCGGGGTAGCGCCAAGCGGATCACCGCGGTCCTGCCGTTCTACCCCTATGCGCGTCAGGACAAGAAGCACCGCGGCCGTGAGCCCATCTCGGCCCGCCTGGTCGCCGACCTGCTCAAGACCGCGGGCGCCGACCGCATCGTCTCGGTCGACCTGCACACCGACCAGATCCAGGGCTTTTTCGACGGCCCCGTGGACCACATGCGGGCGCAGTCGCTGCTGTGCGGCTACATCGGCGAGAAGTACGCCGACTCCGACGTGGTCGTGGTGTCGCCGGACTCCGGCCGTGTGCGCGTGGCCGAGAAATGGGCCGACGCGCTCGGCGGCGTCCCGCTGGCCTTCATCCACAAGACCCGTGACCCGCTGGTGCCCAACCAGGTCAAGGCCAACCGCGTCGTCGGCGAGGTCGCGGGCAAGACCTGCATCCTGACCGACGACATGATCGACACCGGCGGCACCATCGCCGGCGCGGTCAAGCTGCTGCGTGAGGACGGCGCCAAGGACGTGATCATCGCCGCCACCCACGGCGTGCTGTCCGATCCGGCCGCCCAGCGCCTGGCCGACTGCGGAGCCCGTGAGGTGATCGTCACCAACACGCTGCCGATCACCGACGACAAGAAGTTCCCGCAGCTGACCGTGCTGTCCATCGCACCGCTGCTGGCCAGCACCATCCGCGCGGTGTTCGACAACGGTTCGGTCACCGGACTGTTCGACGGGTCGGCCTAGATGGCTGCATCCGATGGGCCGCCCGCCGCCGTCATCTACCACAACCCCAAATGCTCCACCTCCCGCAAGACGCTGGATCTGTTGCGGGAGAACGGGATCGAACCCGAGGTTGTGCAGTATCTGAAGACGCCGCCGACGCGTGATGACATCGCCGCGCTGATCAAAGCTGCAGGAATCGACGTCCGCACCGCCGTGCGCAAACGTGAATCCCTGTACGCCGAACTGGGTTTGGCCGATGCCTCCGACGACGAACTGCTCGATGCGATGGCCGCGAACCCGATCCTGATCGAGCGCCCGTTCGTCGTCACCGACAAGGGCACCCGGTTGGCCCGGCCGATCGATTCGGTGCGCGAGATTCTGTGAAGCGGCTGCTCGCCACGGCCGGCGCACTGGCGGTGCTGGTCACCGGTTGCGGCGCCGAAACGCCTGACTACAAGTCGATCTGGACGACGAGTTCGACGCCTCCGCCCGCCCCTGCGGACAATCAGCCGGTGCCGCTCTGGCAGTACCTGGAGGACTCCGGTGTCGTCGGCGAGCCCATCGCGCCCGAGAAGATCCCGCATCTGACGGTGACCATGCCGAGCCCACCGGGATGGCATCCGTACAACAATCCGAACCTTGCCCCGGGCACCCGGATGATCGCCAAAGGCGACACCTACCCCACCGCGATGATGCTCGCGTTCGCCTTGCACGGTGATTTCGACGTGCCCAAGGCCCTGAAGGACCACGGCTACGCCGACGCTCAGCTGTCGCAGAACTTCAAGCAGCTCAACGCATCCACCGCGGACTGGAAGGGCTTCCCGTCGGCGATGATCGAGGGCAGCTACGACCTCAACGACAAGCGCATGCAGAGCTACAACCGCGTGATCATCGCCAACGACGGGCTGCAGCCCCCGCAGCGTTATCTCATCCAGCTGACCGTCACGACCTACGCCGACGAAGCTGCAGCACAGGGTCCCGACATCGAATCGATCATCGCGGGCTTCAACGTCGCCAAGAAGTGATCGAGAGCCACCCGTAGGGTGGTCAACATGAGTGGATGGACCAGCGCCGACCTGCCCTCGTTTTCCGGCCGCCGGGTGATCGTCACCGGCGCCAACAGCGGGCTGGGGCTCGTCACCGCGCGTGAGCTCGCCCGCGTCGGCGCCAAGGTCACCGTTGCGGTCCGCAACCTGGAGAAGGGCACCGCAGCGGCCGAGACGATGACCGGTGGCATCGTCGAGGTACGCAAGCTCGATTTGCAGGACCTGGCCTCGGTACACGAGTTCGCCGACACCGTCGAGAGCGTCGACGTGCTGGTCAACAACGCCGGCATCATGGCGGTCCCGCTGAGCCGGACCGCCGACGGCTTCGAGAGCCAGATCGGCACCAATCACCTGGGTCATTTCGCCCTGACCAACCTGCTCCTGCCCAAGATCACCGATCGGGTGGTCTCGGTGTCGTCGTTGCTGCACTGGATGGGGAAGATCAGCCTGCACGATCTGAACTGGAAATCCCGGCCGTACTCGGCGTGGCTGGCCTATGGGCAGTCCAAGCTGGCCAACCTGATGTTCACCTCCGAGTTGCAGCGCCGGCTGACGGCCTCGGGCTCGCAGGTACGCGCACTGGCCGCCCACCCCGGCTATTCGGCCACCAACCTGCAAGGTCAGACGGGAAACAAGTTCGGCGAGCGGATGATGGCGACCGCCAACCGGGTGTTCGCCAGCGAGCCGTCGTTCGGCGCCCGTCAGACGCTGTTCGCGGTGTCCCAGGACCTGCCCGGAGACAGCTTCATCGGGCCGCGGTTCGGCCAGTTCGGCCCCAGCCAGCCCGTCGGGCGCAGCCCGCTGGCCCGGCGCGTGGACACCCAGAAGGCGCTCTGGGAGCTGTCCGAAGAGCTCACCAAGACCACGTATCCGCTGTAGGTCTCCCGGTCCGATTTTTGGCGGCGCCTCGGTCTTTGCTACCCTGACCTGGCGTCACGGCGAGGGTGGACCTTTTGGACCACCGTTATCGGCGGGAACTACTTCAAGTGTTGTGACCCTGCCGTGCTGACGATCTGACCGCAGTACCGCAATAGAGGAGCAACACGAAATGGCCAAGAACGCCCCCAACAAGCTGACCGCCGCCGTGCGTACCCGCACCGGCAAGGGCGCGTCGCGCCAGGCCCGCCGCGACGGCAAGGTGCCCACCGTGCTCTACGGCCACGGCACCGAGCCCCAGCACCTGGAGATCAACGCCCGCGACTTCGCCGCCGTGCTGCGCCACGCCGGCACCAACGCGGTGCTGACCCTCGACGTCGAAGGCACCGAGAAGCTCGCGCTGACCAAGGCCCTGGACATTCACCCGATCCGCCGCAACATCCAGCACGCCGACCTGCTCGTGGTGCGCCGCGGCGAGAAGGTCACCGTCGAGGTCACCGTGGTTCTCGAGGGCGACGCCGTCCCGGGCACCCTGGTCACCCAGGAGACCAACACCATCGAGATCGAGGTCGACGCGATGTCGATCCCCGAGCACCTCACCGTGTCGATCGAGGGCATCGAGGCCGGCACCCAGATTCTGGCCGGCCAGGTCAGCCTGGAAGCCGGTGTTTCGCTGGTTTCGGACCCCGAACTGCTGGTCGCCAACATCGTCGAGGCCCCGAGCGCCGAGGACCTCGAGGCCGAAGGCGGCGGCGAGGCTGCCGAGGCCCCGGCCGAGGAGCCGGCGGCCGAGGCTGCCGAAGCCTCCGAGTAAGCAACCCTCTCGATGGCCGAGCCGCTGCTGGTGGTGGGCCTGGGTAATCCCGGGCCCGCCTACGCCAAGACCCGGCACAATGTCGGGTTCATGGTGGCCGATGTGCTGGCCACCCGCATCGGCTCGGCCTTCAAGGTGCACAAGAAGTCCGGCGCCGAGGTGATCACCGGCCGGCTCGCAGGAGCCCCGGTGATACTGGCCAAACCTCGGTGCTACATGAACGAGTCCGGCCGTCAGGTCGGTCCGTTGGCCAAGTTCTATTCGGTGCCGCCGGGCCGGCTCGTGGTCATCCACGACGAGCTCGACATCGACTTCGGCCGGATCCGGCTCAAGGTCGGCGGCGGTGAGGGCGGCCACAACGGGCTGCGTTCGATTGCATCAGCCCTGGGCGGCAAGGACTTTCAGCGGGTCCGTATCGGGGTGGGACGCCCTCCGGGTCGTAAGGACCCGGCCGCGTTCGTGCTGGAGGCGTTCACCGCCGCCGAACGCACCGAGCTGCCGACGATCTGTGAACAGGCCGCCGATGCCACCGAGCTGTTGATCGCCCAGGGCCTGGAGCCGGCGCAAAACACCGTCCACGCCTGGTAATCCCCTGTCGCCACCTCTGCGCGAGCAGACGCAAAACTGCCCTATTTCATGCGAAAAGGGGCAGTTTTATGCCTGCTCGCGGGGGGAATCGCCCCCCGCTACCAACTGAACGGCCGGTCGAGGGTGAGCGTGCGCTCCGCCGGTGCATACCAACCCTGGGGCGCGTGCTGGCCGGTGTGCAGATAGCACTGCACCCGCACCTGCCGGCTGCCGGGGCGAAACGTCAGCAGCCGGCTGATCGGCAGGGTCGTGATCGGCATGTGATGGCGGCTCAGTGACGCCACGTTCATGAAATAGGTTCCACCCCAAGCCTGCTCGATATGGGTTTTCCCGCCGTGGGAATCGTCGGGGTTGGTGTGGGTATGCCCGGCCAGCCACAGCGCCACCGCACCCGGATGCTCGGTGAGATATCGCTCGAACGCCCCGGAATCCGGCTTGCCGCCAACCCAGTACAGGTAGGACGCGCCCTGCGGAGTCCCCTCCGGAAAGGGACGATGGTAGTGCTCGTAGAGTTTCCCGTCCGGACCCCGGCGCACTCCCTCCCACTCCCCTGACGCCACCGTGGTGTCCTTGAGCACGTAGTGGTGCACGGTGATGATGGTCGAATCATGGTTCTGCTCAACCATGTTCGCCCACCACTGAAATGTCTCGGCGGAGACCACGCCACCGGGGTTGCCGCCGAGCGTGCCCCGGCCCACAGCCTGCGACGGTTCGTTGCGGTCGCTGAGCATCAGGAAGAGCAGGTTGCCCACCCGGAACGAGTACCGTTCCCAGGTCCCGGTAACCGGATACCGCCGGGCCCCGGCGTCGACGCCGGACTGTTCGGTGTGCACGCCCAGCGGGTCGATCCACTTCTGCCACCACCAGGCGTCGGGTTCGGAAAGCCCACTGCGGTCATGATTTCCGCACACCGAATACACGTCCTCGCGTCGATGCTTGCGCATTGCGGAGAGTTGCCGGCGAACTTCCTGCCCCTCGGCGTCGTCGGGCAGGCTGTGATGCGCCCCGGACATGTCTCCGACGTCGACGGCGAGGTCCCAGTCGAACGGCGGGCCACCCTCGGCGCCACCGAATTCCGACTGCCGGATAGCGTCGGCCAGGCTCTCCCGGCCGAACTGCTGGTCGGTTCCGACGTGGGCATCGCCGAACGCCCAGAGCCGAAAGTCATCCTGCTGTGTCGCCATCGTCGCGAAACACTAGCCATCGCGGGGCGACTCGGTCCGGCATTGCGCTCAGGATGATTCGATTCCAGCCTCCGGTCAGACCCCCCGGATTCCGCTGTCGACCACTTTCACCGACTTGTGCGGAAACCGCTTCTCGGCGTGGGCCTTGGCCGCCGAGTTCGGCAGCACGTACAGCGTTTCCCGCTTGTCCTGCAAGGGTTTGAGCACCCGGTCCATGAACTCCTTGCGGTCATCGAGGTAGGGCTCGATCACGTCCTCCCCCGCCGGGCACACCGCCAGGCAGTAGGCCGCCTTGTAGTTGGCCTTGAACGACAGGCTCTGCCACATCGAGGCATTTTCCGAATCGCTGACCCGGGACCGGAATTCATCGGCGTCGCTGCTGTCGGCGATGGTCTGTGCCCAGTCGGTGAAACCACCCATGAACTCGCGGTAGTTGTGCACCGAGCAGGCGACGAAGTCGAACTCGCCGTCCTTCCCGATGGCCCCGACCGGGCAGGCCGCCACGCACAGCTTGCATTCCAGACATGGCGAATAGTCCAGTGGCTCACCGTAACTGCTGATGGGTGTGCCCACCATGATGGTCGCCAGCAAGATGAAGTTGCCGAATCTCGGGTGGATCACATTGCGATGGATGCCCATCACACCCAGTCCCGAAGCCACCGCGACCGGCTTGTGCGCCACCACCCAGATCCGCCCGGGATATCTGTCCATCTCCATGGGGAATGTTGCCGACGGGTTCACCGCACGGTGGCCGGCGTCCTCCAGCGCCCGGGTGATCCGGTGGGCGGCCTCGTTGATGATCTCGCCGCTGCGGTGGAACTCCTGGTTGGCCACACTGCGGGTGGACGAGCGCACGTTGTCGCGGTTCATCTTCACCACCAGCGAGATGTAACTGCGCACCCCTGGCAGCGCCGCTTCGACGTGTTCGCGCTCGGAAGCCAGGTCGGGGTTGTCCACGCTGGCGAACGCGACGTCGTCGGCACCGGCATCGAGACACAACTGACGCAGCCAGTCCGCATCGACCACGTCGGGAACCGCCGTATCGGCGCGGGCGCGTACTGCACGCACCGTCGGATGTTCGGCCAGGCGGGGCGAAAGCTTCGGGTTCATCGTGCTGAGTATAGTCAGCTATACTTAGGGTGCAAGGATCTCCCCGCCGGTCGTAAAGAAACCGTTCAGGCCAGGTGCGACCGTGCGCGCAGCGGGTACACCCGAGATATGGACGGCATCCGGCTACTCACCCCGCTCCTCGACGGCTCCCGGCAGTGGGGCTGCGTGCAGGTCCGGCCCGGCCGTTTCGGCATCACCTACTACCGGCTGGTGGTCTATCCGCCCGGTCTGAGCACCCCGGAGCGTCGCCTGGTGCGGTTGGCCCGGGGCTGGCCGTTGTGGGGCATGCTCGTGTGGCTGTTGTGCCAGCTGTGGCTGGGCGGGCAGATGTCGCCCTGGCCGGCGTTCGGCGCATCCACTGCGGTCTTCCTGGCCACCGGGGCCATCGCACTCGGCCTGTCCGGCGGTGCGTTCCACCGAGTTCGGACACTGTGCGCGACCACGATGGCCGGATGTGACGATCCGGGATCCCAGGTGGCCTGCGAGCGCCTCGTCGCGCTCGCGGCGACACTCCTGCAGGCCGATGAACGCCAAGACCGCGGTGAACTCACCACCGTGGACCACGAGCTGATCTGGTGGCAGGTGTACAACCGGATGGACGCGCACCACGGCGCAAATACCAAGCAGGCCAGCTGATGTCGGACATGCTCGAGGTGGTGTCGATGATGGCGGCGCCGGTCGCGGTCCTGTTGACGTTGCGCGGCTACGTCATTCGGCAGAACCGGGTCGCCGACGCGGCCGAGCGCATCGCACGCTCGACGACTCCCTGACAACCACGAGCGGGCGCGTCACGAATGACACGCCCGCTCACGGATGTTCGGTTCTACGAGAAAATTACTAGCGGCGACGGCCGGGCATCCCGAGCCACGGGAACACCGGGATGTTGGCAGGCGGCGCCGTGGTTCCGGGCCTCGCCTTGATGGACGTGCTGCCGTTGGTCGTGCAGATCGTCTTGGTGGCCGTGTCCTGACAGGTCGGCCGGGCTGACGCCATGGGCGCCGAAATCACCGATGCTGCAGCCAAACCCACCAACACGACGGCGAACTTACCGCGACCTTTCATCATGTCCTTCCCCTTCCGGGCTACGACCGCGATACCAGAATGGTCATGCGCTGAACGCGCCGGCATGCGCTCGCTCATCAGGGGCAGGCCGATACAACGACGTGGGAATCCGCATCGAGCGGGGTGTTGTTCGCCGCCGCCCGGTCGAACGCATCCTGGCGGGCAGCCTCCACCGTCGCCCCTGCTCCACCGGCCACCGCATGGTTGCTGGGGCTGGCCACGGACACGATGCAGAGGTTGTCGTTGGTCACCTCGTCGGCGGTGCATTCCACGCCACCGGCGCTCTGGCAGGCCGCGATCACCGCTGCGGAAGCCTCTTCACTGGTGTCGCCCGTCGCAGTGAAACCAGCCAGACTGTCGACGAATTCGCCGGTGCCAACGGCCGCAAATATGTCTTCGGGGTCTTCAACGTAGCCGCCGGGACCACCCGCCCACGCGGTGCCCGCGGTAATCCCGGCAGCGATAACGCCCGCGCCGAGGATCGCCGAAACCCATCGGGATTTGACCATGCCGGTCCTCTCGTCAAATTAGTTTCGGCGTCAGAATACACAGGTAATACTCAGTTCACCTGCAGTACAACGAATGTTGGTATGTCGTTCTACGGCGAATGGAAGCGCGAATAAAAGCCGGCACGCGTCGCGTTGCGGCAGAACACAACCCGACGGGTTTCATCTCCCCAGGCTGCGAGCGTGCGCAAAATGCGGCCCGCGAGCGGCATGTCGCGCAGCAGACACGCACGCTCGCGGTGAAAAAGGACCTAGGTGACCAGGGAAACCGAGTTGGCGCGACGCAGCTTGCCCGACGGGGTCTTCGGGATGCTGCCGGGCCCGAGCACCACGACATTGCGCGGACGCATATCGACCTCGGAGACCACCTCGTGGGCCACCTGGTGCTCGATCCGGCGTACCTCGGCCGGATCCTGCCAGGCGTTGGACTCCACGGCGACGGCGAAGGTCTCCCGCGAGTGCCCGGCGTCCAGGCGTACGGCGACGGCGCAGCCGGGGCGCACACCTTCCACTCGGCCCGCCGCGCGTTCAATGTCGGTCGGGTAGATGTTGCGCCCGGCCATGATGATCACGTCCTTGACGCGACCGCACACGATGACGTTGCCCTCTTCGGTGATGTAGCCGAGGTCGCCGGTGTCGTACCAGCCGTGCTCGTCCTGAGCCGGCAGGAAGCCGCCCATGGTGAGGTAGCCGGGCGTCAGCGATTCGCCGCGGAGCTCGATGACGCCGACGCCGCGGGCCAGCATGACGTCGCCGTGCTCGTCGACGACGCGGGCCTCAAGGTCCTGCAGCAGCGGGCCGAGCGATGCCAGCCGGCGGGTGTTGCCCTTGGTGGCGGGCACGGCTTGACGCAGCGCGGCCAGCAGATCGGCGTCGACCTCGTCGACCACCAGGCCGGCGCCGCACGGAGAGAACGACACCGCCAGGCACGTCTCGGCCATGCCGTAGGCCGGCAGGATCGCGTGCGGGTCCAGACCGAACGGTTTGCCGGCGTCGAGCAGGTCCTCGACGTCGGCCGGCTCCACAGGCTCGGCGCCCGACAGCGCGAACCGCAGCGTGGACAGGTCGAAATCGCCGGGCTTGGCTTGGCGGCGCAACCGCTTGGCGAACAGCGCGTAGGCGAAGTTGGGCGCCGCGGTCATGGTGCCCTTGTACTTGTCGATGAGCTTGGCCCACAGCAGGGTGTCGCGCAGGAAGTCCATCGGCGTGACCTTGACGAGCTCGGCGCCGAAGTACATCGGGATGGTCAGGAAGCCGACCATGCCCATGTCATGGAAGCAGGGCAGCCAGCTGACCATGACGTCCTTGTCGACGTCGTACTGCGCGCCGACGAACATCGCCTCTGCGTTGGAGTGGATGTTGCGGTGCGTGATCTGCACTGCCTTCGGAGATCCGGTAGACCCCGACGTCAGCTGCATCAGCGCCAGATCGTCCTCGCCGGTTTCCACCGGGTCGATCGGGTCGGCGGCCAACAGGTCGGAGACCTTGACCACTTTGATGCCCTTTTCCTCCAGCACCGGGATGGCGACCAGGAACGGCTCGGAGACGATGACGGCGTCCGCCTCGATCATGCCGATCACGTTCATGGTGTCCTCGGCCCACACCGCCAGGTCGGTGCGCGGGGTCGGCTGGTGAAGCATCGTCAGGCTCGCGCCGCGCATCCACACGCCCTGCGCGGTCGGCGCGATCTCGACGGGGAAGCCGGCCAGCACGCCGACGGCGTCACCGTGACCGATGCCCGCGGCGGCCAGACCGCCCGCGATGCACCGGGCCCGCTCGTGAACCTCACCCCAGGTGTGGCGAACCGGCTCATGCGGCTCACCAGTCACCATGCCGCGCTTGCTCTCATGAGCATTGCGGAACATCTTCTCGGTGAATCTGCTCACGACGACCTCCTTGGGTTCCGCGGCCCCGGCACCGACGACAGTGCGCCAGGTGCAGTTGCCCGGTTATCCATGCTCCGCCCGGTGTACACCGCTTTTGGGTAGGCGCGCGCACACGATTGGGGAGCAGTTATGTCTCGAAAAGGTGATGCCCCAGAACCGGGTGTACGTCTGGGCGACCACCCACCGTCGTGGACGGCGGGCGCACAAGTCGCATCCGATGCAAGATCGCTAGCATTCACCGTCGATCATCTTAAGAGACCCTTAAGTAACTGCCAAACCCTCGCGTTAATTGAGGCCTGCGTCACATTCTCAGGCCGAGGTCAGTTCGGACTGCGCCGTTTTCCACTCAGGGGTTGTTCCGGCACAAAGTTCGCGACCTTGGCGTCGAAAACGGCGGGGTGACGGCGGAGCAGCCTGACGGCCTGACCCGCCCGTCAGGCCGACGTCGACGGCTCCGGAACAACCCGGGCCCCGCTGACCGGACCGCTGGCCACCCGCACCGTCCGACACACACCGGCCCCGGCAAGTTCAGCACCCACGTCCACCGCAGAGGTCGACGACGAGCACAGGAACGCGCACGTCGGGCCCGAACCGGACACGATGCCGGCCAAGGCGCCGGCCTCCACGCCGGCGCGCAATGTCCGGCGCAGATCCGGGTACAGGCTCAGCGCGGCTGGCTGCAGGTCATTGGCCAGCAGCGCGGCCAGTTCGGCCGGATCGCCGGAAGCCAGCGCGGCCAGCACGGGCTCGGGCTCCTCGGCCCGCGGCGGGCCCCCCGTCGAGGCATCGGCGCGCAGCCGATCCAGCTCGCCGAACACCTTCGGGGTGGACAGGCCCTTGTGTGCGAACGCCAGCACCCAGTGGAAGGTGCTGCGGGCCAGCACCGTGGCCAGCTCCTCACCGCGGCCGGTGCCCAGCGCAGTGCCGCCGTGCAGCGCGAACGGGACGTCACTGCCCAGCCGAGCCGCCAACGCGTGCAGATCCCGCCGGGGCACCCCGAGCTCCCACAGCGTGTTCATGGCCACCAGCACCGCGGCCGCGTCGGCGCTACCCCCGGCCATGCCACCGGCCACCGGAATCGACTTGTCGAGGCTGATCGCCACGTCCGGCGACCGGCCCACATGCTCGGCCAGCAGTTCGGCCGCGCGCCAGGCCAGGTTGCGCTCGTCGGTGGGCACCGACTCCACGCCCTCACCCGCGATCGTGAGCGACAGCATGTCGGCATTGCGCACCGTCACCTCATCCAGCAACGACACGGCATGGAACACCGTGGTCAGGTCGTGGTAGCCGTCGTCGCGCACATCACCGACGGCCAGGTACAGGTTCACCTTGCCGGGGACGCGTACGGTCACCGAACCGGTGGGAACCCACTCGGACGCGGTACTGCCGTCGGAAGCTGACACGGCCACGACACTATCGCCGCCCACCCCCGGTTGTCGGTGAACTTAGGCTGAGACGGTGCCCTCACCCGAGGTGGAAATAGCGGGATACACCGCGGCGAAAGTCGTGGGGACCGGCGGCTCCTCCGTCGTATATCAGGCACGCGACCCCGACGGGTCCATCGTCGCGCTCAAGATTCTCGATGATCGGCACCGCCGGCCCGCCCAACTGGACCGGCTGCAACGCGAGTTCGACTTCGCCCGTCAGCTCACCCATCCGCACATCGTCACGGTGTACGCGGCGGGCCCGGGCTGGCTGGCGATGGAGTTCCTCGACGGCGGCACGGTGAACAACCTGCCCGGCATCCCCGAGCGGCTCACCGCGCTGACCCAGATCGCCGGGGCACTCGATCTCGCTCACCGTCGCGGCATCGTGCACTGCGACGTCAAACCCGCCAATATCCTTGTCGATGACCCTTTTTCGAGAGCGGTGCTGATCGACTTCGGGGTGGCCCACTCGATGGCCGCGGACGTGGCCGCCAAGCTGGCCCAGGACCGGCATGTCCGGATGAGCCTCGACCCGGCCCGGCGCATCACCCGCCAGGCACCCCGACCGCATCCGGATATCCAAGCGTCACTGCCCTATTCGGCACCCGAGCTACTCAGTGGCCGGACGCCGGTGGCGGCGACGGACCAGTACGCGCTGGCCTGTACGACGGTTGAGCTGCTGACCGGATCACCGCCGTTCTCCGCGGACACCGCGATAGCCCTGATCGATCACCAGCTGTACAGCCGGCCGCCACGAATATCGCAGCGGTGCAACTGGATTCCACCCTCGGCAGACTCGATCATCGCCAGGGCGATGGCCAAGGAACCGGACCGGCGACACGACTCGTGTTCGGAGTTCGTCGGCCTGATCACCGAGGCGCTCACACCCCCGATGTGAAGAAGATCGCGAGATTATCGAACAATCTCGCGATCTTCTTCACATTGAGGACAAACCCTAGGCCTGCTGTGTCGCCTCGACTTCGGCCGCAGCGGCCTCGCCCTCGGCTTCCTTGGCCCGCTGCAGGAGCCGGACGAAGTCGGCGATGCCGAGGGTCTCGCCACGGCGCGACGGGTCGATGCTTGCGGCCAGCAGCCGCTCGGCCGACTCGTTGCCCGAACCCGCCCAATCCGCGAACGCGTTACGAGAGGTCTTGCGCCGTTGCGCGAATCCGATGTCGATGAGCTTGAACACCTCATCGCGGAACTCGGCGTCCGTCGGCCACGGCGATGTCTCGTACCGGTCGATGCGGACCAGCCCGGAGTACACCCGCGGGATCGGCCAGAACACCGTCGGCGACACCATCCCGTGCCTGCGCACGTTTCCGTAGAAACGCGCCTTGGCACTGGGGACGCCGTAGTCCTTGCCACCGGGATCGGCCGCCAGGCGCTCGGCCACCTCGGCCTGCACCATGACCATCACCGTCCGGATCGACGGGAACTCGGCCAACAGGTGCAGCAGTGCGGGCACCGCCACGTTGTACGGCAGGTTCGCCACGAGCGCGGTCGGCTGATCGGTCAGATCAGACGGCATCAGCGTCAGGATGTCCTGGTTGATCACCGTGAGCCGGTTGATCTCGCTGTGGGAATGATCGGCGACGGTGGCCGGCAATTGCTTGGCCAGCACCGGGTCGATCTCCACTGCGGTCACCCTGGCACCGCGGTCCAACAGGGGCAGAGTCAGCGACCCGAGACCGGGTCCGACTTCGAGCACATGGTCGTTCCGGTGGATCCCGGAAGCCGACACGATGCGCCGAACGGTGTTGGCATCATGAACGAAGTTCTGGCCAAAGGCCTTGCGTGGTCGAAAGTCGATTTCTTTCGCCAAGCGTCGTATCTCGGTCCGCCCGAGCAGTCGAATAGTCAGCGCGCCCCAATCCTCCCACTACACACTGGCCAAGCTCCCCAACCTTGCCGGGCCTGCGTCACCGTAGCAATCGCAATCTGCTCTTCTCTTGTCGCCAGATCGGCTCTCGGAGCATACCGCAGACCACCCTGTCGCTCCCAGGTGTTTTGGTCGAATTGGACCCCGCCAAAAAATCCGTTACCAGTGTTAATCGCCCAGTTACCTCCGGCTTCGCACTGCGAAAGCGCGTCCCAGGCAGAGCCGTTGGTCACCGGCGGAACTTCGGTGCCGGGCTTTGCTCCGACCCTCAGCACGCCGTCGCGCGCCGGATCGATCACGACATTGGCTACTGGCAGCCTGCCCGTCTCCACACCGTTCACCTTGGCCACCGCATAGGTCACGTCCTGAGTACCCGGCGCACCCGGGTCCTCGACGACCTTGCGGCTCATGTTCATGGAGGCGTCTTCGATGCGCTTGTTACCCGGGGCCAGCGCGACCCGCTCGGTGACCTTCTCGATGCGCATGCGGGTCACCTGAACCTGCATACCCTCGGTGACCGGGGTCGATGCGGCCGGAACGACCGTGTCGTTCTGCTCCAGCGGGCTCCCCGCCGCGGCCAGCAGTCCGGCCACGTTCGGGGCGGCCAGGTGCACCGTCTGCACGTTGCCGCCGTCGTCGATCCGGACCGTCTTGGCGCTCACCACGGGCAGCGCCATGCCACCCAGCGGCACCCTGCTGCCGCGGGACGCAGCGGCCGGCGCCTTGTCGGTCATCTTCAGCTGCGCCAGGGCCTCGTCGACGGTCGAGGCGGTGGTCCACACCTGCTTGCTGTCGTTGCCGTCCAACGACAGCTCCAGCGGCCTGCTGCGGCGCAGAACGATGGTGTCGGCCTGGTGCACGGACTCGTCGGCCGAGGGGTAAAGATCATCGCGATCGCCAACCGAGAAACCGTTCTCCTCGACCACATCGATCACCCGCGACTTCATCGTCGTCACGGTCAACGGCGCGCCGTCGACGCTCAGCGTGACGGTCTTGTGCGACTCGACTGCGTACCCGCCCGCCGCGGTGAGCGTGACGAGAAGGGCTCCGACCACGCCACGCAGTAGCGGCGATCGGGATTCATGAAGTTTGTTCAGCGCGTCCATATACCCGCATTTCGGCTCGGACGGCATAGATCACCGCCGGCGGTTGAGGTTTGATCACAAGACGGTAACGAACAGGCCTACTCTCGGCAACTCCCGTTAATTCCGTACACCCGCGCCGCAGTGGCTGCGGTCTCGGACGCGACCTCTTGGGCGGGCCGGTCCAGCAACTCTGCGAGTGCCCGCACAGTGTATGGCAGGCAGTACGGCTCGTTCGGCGCTCCGCGGAACGGATGCGGTGTCAGAAACGGCGCGTCGGTCTCGACCAACAGCTGGCCCGGCGGGATCAACCGGGCAGCTTCCCGCAGTTCAGCGGCATTGCGGAAGCTGACCGTGCCGGAAAGGCTGAGCACCCAGCCGGCATCGACACAGGTGTGAGCCATCTCAGGTCCCGACGAAAAACAGTGGAAGATCACTGTCTCCGGCGCCCCCTCGGCGCGCAGCACGTCGAGCACCTCGGCGTCGGCGTCCCGGTTGTGGATCATCAACGGCTTGCCCGTGCGCTTGGCCAGATCGATGTGCCACGCGAAGCCCTCGCGCTGCTCGGCCGGCGTCGCGCAGCCGTCCAGCCGGCCCGGCCAGTAGAGGTCCATCCCGGTCTCCCCCACCGCCACCACGCGCGGATGGGCGGCCAGCCGCTCCAACTCGGCCCTGGCCGCGTCGTCGAGCGCGTTGGCCCGGGTGGGATGCAACGCCACCGCCCCGTAGACCCGCTCGTCGGCCTCGATGGCCGTGGTCACCCAGCGTGCGGAGTCCATGTCGTCGGCGATGGTGACCGCCTGGCCCACCCCGACGGCGGCCGCCCGATCCATGATCGCGCGAACGTCCTCGGCGGTCTGCGCGCCGCAGGCGTCGAGGTGCGTATGCGCATCCACCAGCGGAGCCAACGGCTCCGGCGCCGGCGGCTTCTCCCTGGCTGAGCGTTTCGAACCCACCGCAACACAATAAGGTGGGGACTCTGATGAGTGAGCCTTCCTACATTCCGTTCTACATCACGACGGCCATCGCGTATCCCAACGGTGCGCCGCACATCGGGCACGCCTACGAGTACGTCGCCACCGATGCGATCGCCCGGTTCAAGCGACTCGACGGCTTCGATGTGCGCTACCTGACCGGCACCGACGTGCACGGCCAGAAGATGGCCGAGACCGCCGCCGCCGAGGGCATCTCGGCGGCCGAGCTGGCCAACCGCAACTCAGATGTTTTCCAGCGGCTGCAGGAGAAGCTCAACATCTCCTTCGACCGGTTCATCCGCACCTCCGACGCCGACCACTTCGAGGCGTCCAAGGAGATCTGGCGCGCGATGAACGAGTCCGGCGACATCTACCTGGGCACCTACTCCGGCTGGTACTCGGTGCGCGACGAACGCTTCTTCGCCGAGGACGAGACCGCCGAGGAGCCCGACGGCACCCGTACCGCGATCGAGACGGGCACTCCGGTCACCTGGACCGAAGAGCAGACCTATTTCTTCCGGTTGTCGGCCTACACCGAGCGCCTGTTGGCCCACTATCAGGCCCACCCCGAGTTCATCGGGCCCGATGTGCGCCGCAACGAGATCGTCAGCTTCGTCTCCGGCGGGCTGAAAGATCTGTCGATCTCGCGGACCACGTTCGACTGGGGTGTGCCGGTTCCCGGCCACCCCGACCACGTGATGTACGTGTGGGTGGACGCGCTGACCAACTACCTGACCGGGGTGGGATTCCCCGACACCGCGTCGGAGTCTTTCCGAAAGTACTGGCCCGCCAATCTGCACATGATCGGCAAGGACATCATCCGGTTCCACAGCGTGTACTGGCCGGCGTTCCTTATGTCGGCCGGGATCGCCCTGCCCGAGCGGGTTTTCGCGCACGGCTTCATCAACGTCAAGGGCGAGAAGATGAGCAAGTCGGTCGGAAACGTGGTTGACCCGATCGCCCTCGTCGACACGTTCGGCCTCGATCAGGTGCGCTACTTCTTCCTGCGTGAGGTGTCCTTCGGCCAGGACGGCAGCTACAGCGAGGAAGCAATCATCGGCCGGATCAACGCCGACCTAGCCAACGAGCTGGGCAACCTGGCACAACGCTCGCTGTCGATGGTGGCCAAGAACCTCGACGGCGTGGTGCCCGATCCGGGGTCGTTCAACGACGACGACACCGCACTGCTCAAAGCAGCCGACAGCCTGCTCGACCAGGTACGCGCGCACTACGATGTGCCGGCGATGCACCTCGCACTTGAATCGATCTGGTCGGTCCTGGGCGCGGCGAACCGCTATTTCTCCGCACAGGAGCCGTGGGTGCTGCGCAAGTCCGAAGCGCCTGCCGACCAACAGCGGTTCGGTACGGTGCTCTACACGACGCTCGAGGTGGTGCGAATCGCGGCGCTGCTGACGCAGCCGGTGATGCCGGACTCGATGGCCAAGCTGCTCGACCTGCTGGGCCAGACGACCGACGCACGTGACTTCGACTCCATCGGGATCCGACTCAAGCCGGGTACCGAATTGCCCGCGCCCACAGGGGTTTTCCCCCGTTACCAGATGGACTGAGATGGCTGTACTACACGAGAAATTGCAGGCGATCTACGAAGAGGTTGCGCAGCGCAACGCCGGCGAGAAGGAATTTCACCAGGCCGTCTACGAGGTCCTGACCAGCCTCGGGCCGGTGGTGGCCAAACACCCCGACTACGCCGACGGGGCCATCATCCGCCGGCTGTGTGAGCCTGAGCGGCAGATCATCTTCCGGGTGCCGTGGCTCGACGATTCCGGCACCGCTCAGATCAACCGGGGCTTCCGCGTCGAATTCAACTCGGCGCTCGGACCGTTCAAGGGCGGGCTGCGGTTCCACCCGTCGGTCTACCTCGGGATCGTCAAGTTCCTCGGGTTCGAGCAGATCTTCAAGAACTCGCTCACCGGCCTGCCGATCGGCGGGGGCAAGGGTGGATCGGACTTCGATCCCAAGGGCCGCTCCGACGCCGAGATCATGCGGTTCTGTCAGTCCTTCATGACCGAGCTGTACCGCCACATCGGCGAGTACACGGATGTTCCGGCCGGCGACATCGGCGTCGGAATGCGCGAAATCGGTTACCTGTTCGGCCAATACAAGCGGATCACCAACCGCTACGAGTCCGGCGTGCTCACCGGCAAGGGCCTGACCTGGGGCGGGTCGCAGGTCCGCACCGAGGCCACCGGTTACGGCACGGTGTTCTTCGTCGACGAGATCCTGCGATCCACCGGGCAGTCCTTCGAGGGCAAGCAGGTGGTCGTGTCCGGTTCGGGCAACGTGGCGATCTACGCGATCGAGAAAGTGCACTCGTTGGGCGGCACCGTGGTGGCCTGCTCGGACTCCGGCGGCTACGTGCGCGACGAGAAGGGCATCGACCTCGACCTACTCAAGGAAGTCAAGGAACTGCGCCGGGGCCGCGTCGAGGACTACGCCGAGGCCCGTGGCGGCGCCGCACATGTGGTGACCGGGCGCAGCGTCTGGGAAGTGCCGTGCGACATCGCGCTGCCCTGCGCCACCCAGAACGAGGTCTCCGGCGACGACGCAACGATGCTGATCAAATCCGGCTGCCAGATCGTGGCCGAGGGCGCCAACATGCCGTGTACGCCCGACGCGGTGAAGTACTTCGAGGAGGCCGGGGTGCGGTTCGCCCCGGGAAAGGCCGCCAACGCCGGCGGTGTGGCCACCAGCGCGCTGGAGATGCAGCAGAACGCCTCGCGGGACTCGTGGAACTTCAACGACACCGAGGCGCGGCTGGCCGAGATCATGCGGCGCATCCACGACCGGTGCCTGACCACGGCCGACGAGTACGGCCAGCCGGGCAACTACGTCGCCGGCGCCAACATCGCCGGCTTCATCCGGGTGGCCGACGCGATGCTGGCCCTGGGCCTGGTCTAGCTTCTCCGGTGATGTGGGTCACATAACCGAAGAGTCCTGTCACAAATCCGTGTTGCGCGGTGTCTTGAGGGCACAAGCCTTTTGAGAACAGGAGCCGTTCCCATGACCGAAATAACTGCACAGAACGCCCGAGTGATCGTGATCGGCGGAGGTTACGCCGGGGTGCTGGCGGCCAACCGGCTGCAGGGCACACCGGGCGTGGCTGTCACGCTGGTCAATCCGCGGCCCGAGTTCGTCGAGCGGATCCGGCTGCACCAGCTGGCGGCCGGTAACCACGACGCCACGGCCGCCTACGACACGTTGTTGGGCGACGGGGTGCGGCTGCTGGTCGACGGCGCCGAGTACATCGACGCCGACATCCGTCAGGTGCAGCTGAGGTCCGGCGAGGTGCTCGATTACGACTATCTGGTCTACGCCGTCGGCAGCACCGGCGGGGTGCCCGCCTCGGTGCCCGGCGCCGCGGAATTCGCTTATCCGCTTTCGGAATTGGAACAGGCCCAGCGGCTGCACGACCGGCTGCAGGACGTGCCGATGTCGGCACCGGTGGTTGTGGTCGGCGGCGGGCTGACGGGCATCGAGGCCGCCGCCGAGCTCGCCGAGGCGGGACGCAAGGTCACGCTCGTCACGGATGTGGTCGGCGCCTCGGTGGGCGCAGGCGCCCGTCGCTCGATCGTCAAGGCGTTGACCAAGCTCGGCGTCTCGATCATCGACGGACCCGAGATCCTGGTGTCCGGGGTCGAAGCGGACGCCATCACACTGGCCGACGGCAACCGCCTGCCCAGCGCGGTGACGGTGTGGACCACCGGGTTCGGGGTTCCCGGACTGGCCGCCGCGAGCGGACTGCGTACCGATGAGCTGGGCCGGTTGCTCACCGACGAAACCCTCACCAGCATCGACGACGCGCGCATCGTCGCCGCCGGTGACGCGGCCTCACCGTCGGGAATTCCGCTGCGGATGAGCTGCCAGTCGGCAGGCCCCTTGGGTGTCCAGGCGGCCGACACCGTGCTGGCCCGCATCGCGGGCGCCGAGCCCAAGGTCATCAACCAGGCCTTCGCCGGACAGTGCGTGAGTGTCGGCCGCAACGCCGGGACAGTGCAGCTGTGCCACTCGGACGACAGCCCGCGCCGGGTCTTCATCGGCGGCCGAACCGGCGCCTTCTTCAAGGAGCAGGTCTGCCGCGCAACCCTGACGTTCCTGCGCAAGGAAGGCGTGAAGCCAGGCTCCTACTTCTGGTTCAAGGGTGACAACCGGGCGCGCCAGCTGGCCGAGGCACAGCAGGAGACACCGGTCCGATGAACACCCCTGGCGCAGGTAACTCGAACGAACACGCCGAACGATTCACTCTGCTGAGGCCGTTGTTGTTCACCATCGCCTACGAGATCCTCGGGACGGCAACCGAATCCGATGACGTCTTGCAGGAGAGTTACCTGCGCTGGGCCGAGGTGGATCTGGACTCGGTCCGCGACACCAAGGCGTTCCTGGCCCAGCTCGTCACCCGCCAGGCGCTCAATGCCCTTCGCGCCCAGTCGCGGCGGCGCGAGGAGTACGTGGGCCCATGGCTGCCCGAACCGCTGCTGTTGACGGGCGGGTCCGCCGGCGATGCGGGCGATCCCTCAATGGACGTGGTGCTGGCCGAGTCCGTTTCGATGGCCATGCTGGTGGTGCTCGAGACGCTGACCCCGGATGAGCGCGCAGTGTTCGTGCTGCGCGAGGTGTTCGGATTCAGTCACGACGAAATCGCTTCGGCGATCGGCAAATCCAGTGCATCGGTGCGTCAGATGGCGCACCGGGCCCGCAACCATGTGCAATCACGACGCAAGCGGTACGAACCGGTCGACCCGCAGGTGTCGTCCGAGATCACCCAGCGATTCTTCGCCGCCGCGACGACCGGCGACATGAACGTGCTGTTGGAGTTGCTCGCGCCGGACGTGGTGTGGACGGCCGACAGCGACGGCAAGCGCAGCGCCGCCCGCAGGCCGGTGACCGGGGCCCAGTCGGTGGCCAAGCTGGTGATCGGCCTCATGCGGTTCATCGAGCAGGGCGGCCGCTTCGAGCCGACGACATACAACAACGCCGCCGCGTTCAAGCTGTACCTCGAAGACAGCTTCGAGGGCGTGGTCACGGTCGAGGTCGCCGACGGCAAGATCACCCACTTCTACGCGATGCGCAATCCGGACAAGCTCGCCGGCATCGACATCCCGCGGGTGATCAGCCGCTGACGTTCTCCCGCGAGCAGACACAAAACTGCCCATTTTCCCGCGGAAATGGGCAGTTTTGCGTCTGCTCGCGGGAGGAAGCAAGCTAGCTGCATGCGGATCGAGCGGCTCGGCGCGCTGGGCGATGCCCCGGCGGTCCTGTGTGGCGTCGCCGCGGCCGCTCGGACCGCGGGCTTGGCGCCACCCGCGGCGCTGATCGGTGACTGGTTCTCCTCCCGCGCGGTGATCGCACCGTCGGTGGCGGTGGCCCCCGTTGCGCCGGCAAGCGCGTTCGAGGTGGCACAAGACTTTTCCGGGCCGGCCGGCGCGGTCGGGGGCGGATGGTTCGGCTACCTCGCCTACCCGGATCCCGGTGCCGACGGCACCCCGCCGCGCATCCCGGTGGCCGCCGGCGGCTGGTCGGACTGCGTGCTGCGCCAGGACTCCGGGGGCATCTGGTGGTTCGAAAGCCTCAGTGGTGCAGCACTTCCCACCTGGCTCACCGCCCTGCGGCCAGCGACACCGCACGCCTGCGCCATCGCGTGGGCGGCACCGGATCGCGACGATCACCGTCGCGGCGTACTGGCCTGTCTGGAGGCGATCGCCGCGGGCGAGGTCTATCAGGCTTGTGTGTGCACCCGCTTCACCGGCCGCCTCGATGGCGAGCCGATCGACTTCTTCAGCGAGGCGGTGGCCCGGACTGCACCGGCGCGGGCCGCGTATGTGGCCGGGGACTGGGGCGCAGTGGCCTCGCTGTCGCCGGAGTTGTTCCTGCGCCGGGCCGGTACGACGGTGGCCTCCAGTCCGATCAAGGGCACGCTGCCGTGCTCGGCCGACCCAGCGGATCTGCTGGCCTCGGTCAAGGATGTCGCCGAGAACGTCATGATCGTCGACCTGGTCCGCAACGACCTCGGACGGGTGGCGATGACGGGCAGCGTGACGGTGCCCGAACTGCTCGCGGTACATCCGGCGCCCGGAGTCTGGCATCTGGTCTCGACCGTCACCGCCGAGGTTCCCGTACGGCTGCCGATGAGCGCACTACTGGACGCCACATTCCCGCCCGCCTCCGTGACCGGCACCCCTAAGCGGCGGGCCCGCCAGCTACTGCGGCAGTGGGAACCGGCACGGCGCGGGATCTATTGCGGCACAGTCGGTTTAGCGTCGCCGATGGCGGGGTGTGAACTCAATGTGGCGATCCGCACCGTGGAGTTCGGCGCCGACGGGACGGCGGTGCTCGGCGTGGGCGGCGGCATCACCGCCGATTCGGACGTCGACGCGGAATGGGAAGAATGCCTCCACAAGGCAGCGTCGATAGTTCAGCCCCTCGCCCGCAGCACCGCGTCATAGAGCTCTCGCCGTGACGGCGCCCCGGGATTGGCGGCGATCACCTGGGCGCAGGCGTCCTTGACGCGGGCACCGTCGGCCACCAGTTCCTCGACCTCGGCTACCAGGGCGGGCAGTTCGACAGTCGGGGTGCCACCGGCCAACACCACGGTGATCTCCCCCAGAACGCCGTCGGCGGCCCACTCGGCGAGCTCGGCCAGGCTGCCGCGGCGGACCTCCTCATGGGTCTTGGTCAGCTCGCGGCACACCACGGCACGCCGCTGTGGCCCGAGCACTTCGACCGCGTCGCGCAGGGTCTCTGGCAACCGGCGCGGGGATTCGAAGAACACGGTGGTTCGCGGTTCAGCGGCCAGGGTCTGCAGCCAGGCGAGCCGGGCGGCGTGTTTGCGCGGAGCGAAGCCCTCGAAGCAGAACCGGTCCGAGGCCAGCCCGGACACCGCCAGCGCCGTCGTCACCGCACTCGGCCCCGGCAGGCAGGAAACCGGCAGGTCCGCCTCGGCGCACGCTGCCACCAGGCGGTAGCCCGGGTCGTTGATCAGCGGCATGCCGGCGTCGCTGACCACCAGCACCGTCGCACCCGCGGCGATCTCCTCCACCAGACCCGGCACGCGGCTCGCCTCGTTCTGGTCGAAGAAGCTCAGGATCCGACCGCCCGGCTGCACGCCCAGCGACTGGGCCAGCCCACGGACGCGTCGGGTGTCTTCGGCCGCCACGATGTCAGCCGTCTGCAGCGCCTCGACCAGCCGCGCCGACGCGTCATCGGGCCGACCCAGCGGCGTGGCGCCGATCAGTAGTTTGCCGGGTGTCACGACCGACAGCCTACGATCGCTTGCGTGACCGCCACCGCCACCGCCACCCCGACGGCAGGTCGCTCGGTCCCCCTCATCAGCCCCGCGCCGCTGATCCCGGCCCCGGATTTCGGCCCGACAGACCGGCTGCAGGGCTGGTTGATGACGGCCGTGATCACCGGGCTGGCCGCGATCAGCCGGTTCCTGAATCTGGGCTCGCCGACCGATGCCGGCACCCCGGTCTTCGACGAGAAGCACTACGCGCCGCAGGCCTGGCAGATGCTCTACAACCACGGGGTCGAGGACAACCCGGGCTACGGGCTCGTGGTGCACCCGCCCGTCGGCAAGCAGCTGATCTCGATCGGCGAGGCGCTGTTCGGCTACAACGGGCTGGGCTGGCGCTTCTCCGGGGCCCTGTGCGGGGTGGTGATCGTGCTGCTGGTGGTGCGGATCGCGCGCCGGATCAGCCGCTCCACCCTGGTAGGCGGTATCGCCGGGCTGCTCCTGATCGCCGACGGGGTCAGCTTCGTCTCGGCCAGAACCGCACTGCTGGACGTGTTCCTGGTGGTGTTCGTGGTGGCGGCGTTCGCCTGCCTGATGGTGGACCGCGACGACGTCCGCCAGCGCATGCACATGGCGTTCATGGAGGGCCGGATCACCGAGACTCCCTGGGGGCCGCGACTCGGCGTCCGGTGGTGGCGGTTCGGCGCCGGGGTGCTGCTCGGGCTGGCATGCGCGACCAAGTGGTCCGGGCTGTACTTCGTGGCGTTCTTCGGCGTCATGACGCTCGTGCTCGATGCGATCGCGCGCAAGCAGTACCACGTGCAGGCACCGTGGCGCGGCATGCTGCGCCGTGATGTGGGACCCGCCGCGTACGTATTCGGGCTGATCCCGATCGCCGTGTACCTGGCGTCCTACGGGCCGTGGTTCGCCTCCGAGACCGGCATCAACCGGTACGAGGCGGGCCAGTCCATCGGCGAGAACAGCATCATCCCGCTGCCCGACGCGCTGCGCTCGCTGTGGCATTACACCTACGCCGCCTACCATTTCCACGCCGGCCTGACCAACGCCGACGGCAACCACCACCCGTGGGAATCCAAACCCTGGACGTGGCCGATGTCGTTGCGGCCGGTGCTCTATGCGATCGACAACCACGATGTGGCCGGATGCGGCACGCAGTCCTGTGTGAAAGCCGTGATGCTGGTGGGCACTCCGGCGATGTGGTTCATCGCGGTGCCGGTGCTCGGCTGGGCCCTGTGGCGGGCCGTGGTGCGACGCGACTGGCGCTACGGCGTGGTTCTGGTCGGCTACTCGGCGGGTTTCCTGCCCTGGTTCTTCGACATCGACCGGCAGATGTATTTCTTCTACGCCACCGTGATGGCGCCGTTCCTGATTCTGGCGATCGCGCTGATCCTCGGCGACATCCTGTACCAGCCCAAGCAGAATCCCGAGCGTCGAACGTTGGGGCTGCTGGTGGTGTGCTTCTACGTGGCGCTGGTGATCGCGAACTTCGCGTGGCTGTACCCGGTCCTGACGGGCATTCCGATTGCCCAGTCGACCTGGAATCTGGAGATCTGGCTGCCTTCCTGGCGGTAGTTGTGCGCCGTGACTCTGCGCCGATTTCGCGGGCCCGACGCCGATTTCTACCTGTGGGCTGCAATAGCGAGTCACAACGACCCTCAGGTGGAAAGCGGCGAGCAAGGATGACCGGGCCGCGACCGTGGTGTAGAAAACGGCGCGTAGAAAACGGCGCGCGCAAACGGCGTTGCGGAAGCTAGAGCAGGTCCCGCGCTGCCGGGCACGACATGCAGCGGGGCCCGCCCCGCCCCGTGCCCAGCTCTGAAGCCTCGATCGACAGCACCTCGATACCCGAATCCGCCAGCCGGGCATTGGTTTCGGCGTTGCGCTCGTAGGCCACCACCACACCCGGCGCCAGGGCCAGGGTGTTGTTGCCGTCGTCCCATTGCTCACGTTCGGCCGTCACCGGGTCGAGCCCGGTATCGATCACCCGCAGCTGCTCGATGCCCATCGCCTCCGCGGCGGCCCGGACGAACGGCGCCTCGTCGTCGATCTGGATCTCACCGTCCGTACGGTGAATGGTGAACGCCGACAACGAGTCCACGATGTTCGGGTACATCACCACCGCGTCTACATCGACCATCGTGCACACGGTGTCCAGATGCATCTGGGCACGCTCCTGCCGGATCGGCACCGCGAGCACGGTGTGAGCCAGATCGTCGTCGAACAGGCTGCGCGCCAATGCTTCGGCACCCGCGGGCGTGGTCCGCTCCCCCACTCCGACCGCCACCACACCGGGCCCCAGCAGCAGCACGTCGCCGCCCTCGACGGGCGCCGAACGCGACTCGTACGCCCGCCGGACCCCGAGGAACCGCGGATGGTGGGCGTAGATCAGATCCGTCAGCGAGGTCTCGCGCACCCGGGCCGGCAGGGCAAGCGAGGTGATGGCCACCCGCGGCCCGATCCAGAACGACGAATCCCGGGTGAACAGAAGATTGGGCAGCGGCTCGATCACGAAATCCCCGCCGTGGTGCATGAGGCGTACGAGCGACAACTCGGCACCGTGGAAGGGCACCTCGTTGAAGGTCATGCCGGCCATCAGGATGTGCGCCAGATCGGCCGGCGGCAGCCCACGGAGATAGGCCGAAAGTTCCTGAGCCAGCGGCACACCGAGACGCCGGGCGTCGACGGCGGCAGAGATGCCGTGCATACGGGCCGCACCGCTGGCCAGCGCCTCGGTCAGCAGATCCGCCAGGAGCAACACCTCGACGCCGCGGGAACGCAGCACCGCCGCGAAGGCGTCGTGCTCCCGTTGCGCCTTGGCCACCCACGGCAGGCCGTCGAACAGCAGGGCGTCGTTGTTGCGTGGCGTCAGGCGCTGCAACTCCGGGCCCGGCCGGTGCAGGATGACGGCGCGCAGAGTGCCGACCTCAGAGTTGGAACCGAACGCGGCAGTCTCCACCCCATGACGTTAACTCAACTATGGTTGAGGTGTATGGAGACGCACGAGCTAACTCCCGGAGAGATGTCGCTGCGCAGTGGCGTGGCGGTGTCCGCGCTCCACTTCTATGAGCGCGAGGGCCTGATCGCCAGCCGCCGCACCTCGGGAAACCAGCGGCGCTATGCACGCGAGACGCTGCGCCGCGTGGCCTTCATCCGGATGTCGCAACGCCTGGGCATTCCGCTGGCCCGCATCCGCGAGGCACTGGCCGGACTGCCCGCCGACCGGGTTCCGACCAGCAAGGACTGGGCCAAGTTGTCGGCCGGTTGGCGCCAGGACCTCGACGACCGCATCCTGCATCTACAACGGTTGCGCGACAACCTGACCGGCTGCATCGGCTGCGGCTGCCTGAGCCTCAAGACGTGCCTGCTGACCAACCCCGGCGATGTCCTCGCCGACCGGGGCCCCGGGGCCTCCCGCCTCTGACACAGTCGAACGCCTGTGCGATACACTCGCGCGCATGGAGCTGGCGTTGCAAGGCTCACTGTTCGAGCACGCTGAACGTCGTCGACTCGGCAACGACGCCTGGGTGGAACTGCGCTCGGGCTGGTTGCCCGACGCCGACTCACTGTTCGAAGAGTTGATGGACGGGATCCCCTGGCGGTCCGAGGAACGCGAGATGTACGACCGCGTGGTGGCGGTTCCGCGGCTGGTCAGCTTCCACCACCTGATCAACGATCCGGTGCCGCACCCCAGGCTCAAACAGATCCGCCGGAGGCTCAACGACACCTTCGGCGGCGAGCTCGGTGAACCGTTCACCACCGCAGGCTTGTGCCTGTACCGCGACGGCAACGACAGCGTCGCCTGGCACGGCGACACCATCGGCCGCAGCCGCACCGAAGACACCATGGTGGCCATCATCGGGCTCGGCGCGACAAGGGTTTTCGCATTACGCCCCCGCGGCGGCGGTCATGCGCTGCGGCTACAGCACCGCCACGGCGACCTGTTGGTGATGGGCGGGTCGTGTCAACGCACCTGGGAGCATTCGATACCCAAGACCACCAGCCTGGTCGGGCCGCGCATCAGCATCCAGTTCCGCCCGCACGACGTCCGCTGACGTTCGGAACTAGCCCCGTACCGCGGCGACCGCACTGGTGAGCAGGTCGCGGGCCCGCTTGTCGTCCACCGGCGACACCGGCTTGTCAGGCACCACCAGCGGGTTGGCGGTGACGATCACCATGAACGTGTCGAAACTGGCGACATAGTTGAACAACTCACCGGTGCGAGCCTGGCCGCCCATCTCGGTCTGCACGATGCGGTGCGTCCCCTTCGTGCGCGCCCCGTCGATCTGCGGTGCCTCGACCACATCGACCTGCCCACGGATCCCGGGACCGAGGAACTTCACCTGCTTGCACGCATCGCCGGGATCGTTCAGCGGGACCGGTTCAGAGGTTTCCAGCGCCATCACGATGAACCGGTTACCCGCACCTTCGGCCGTGGTGGCCGCCACGTTGCCCTTCAGCCCTTCAGGCAGGGACTGCCCCTCGGCGAACTTCGCACAATCGGCGGGTTCGACCTTCACCCCCGGCGGCATTTTGTGCGGCGCCAGCTTTTTCGGGTCGATCCCGGCCGGGGCGACGTCGGTGACTTTGAACTCCGGCCCGAAGTTGGAGCGCACCTTGGCGATGTTGGCGATGTCCGCGCCGGCGGACGTCGACTGATCCGATTGACCGCAGGCGACCAATCCGGTGGCGCAGGCAACAACGCCCGCGGCGGCGAGTAAGACGTTGCGGTTCTCCATCGCTGGATAACATACCTGGGCCCGTCGACATACCCGGGACGACCGACTCAGCCGCGCAACGCCGAAACCGATTTCACCAGGAGATCGGAGGTGAACGCGGGGGCCAGCGCGGGATTCGGCGATCCGGGATCAGTGACGACGGTGATGAACACGTGGTAGTCGACGCCCTCGGAATGCAGATCGGCGGTGAATGTGTCGGCGTGAGATCTGGTTTCAGTGCCGCCTTCGACGACGGTGGTGACGGCGGTGGACGTCCCCGCGGTCACCGCACCCTCGATCACCGGAGCAGCGGCCGGCGTCACGGTTCCGGTGGAGTGCCCGCCCGACACCTTCCACTGTTCGCACGCCGCGTCGGGGCCCGGTCCGGGCACGCCCGACCCCGCTTTCAACTTCGCCACCGCCGCGTACACGATGCCGCCCGGCCCCGAGGCCGACCAACCCCTCCCCGGTTCGGTTTCGGGGGCGGCAGCCGCTGCACACTGCGTCGGGTCGGCCGTCCAGTCCGGCCCGAATCCCCACAGCGACACCGGGGTCGCAAGCGGGTCGATGGCCACCACCTCGTAGCCGGGCGGCAGGTCCTGGCGCACCCGGTCGATGCGGGCCGGGTTCACCGTCGCCGCACTGCCGGTGGTCTGCGGCCCTGACGATGTCGGCGTCGGTTCCGGCGCCGACCGCGCCCCGCAAGCCGCGGTGCACACCAGGAGAACCGTCGCGACGGCGAAAAGGCGCACGGCGTTTTGATACCACAGCCGGGGTTTGCTGTCGAGGACGGCCACAGCGCACTTTGTCAACTTGTTTCTCCTGGGCTGCAGCACGACAAGTGTTGCGATACAGCGGAATTTAATTGTGGCAGCACTGGTTGGCACCAGCGGAGCGTCCACAACGACGAGGGGCAAAAGGTGTACGGACTGACTGGAGCTGTGCTTGCCGGCAGTGCGCTGTCGGCCCTGGCCCTGGGTTTTCCCGCCCCGACGCCGGCCTCACCGTCAGGGGTCAGGTCCGCGCAGGACACCGCCGACGAACTCGAACGCCAGGGTTTCGACGTCATCATCTACCGCGCCGGCACGGCTGCACTCGATCGGTGCACCGTCTCATCGATACGGCCGGCACAGATTCTGCGGCAGACGGTGTACCTGTCCGCGAAATGCTGAGCCCGGCTCGGCCGGCAATGTCACAGACCTTTCACTGTGCAAAAGATGGCGTACCAGGACTGCGGCTTCTGCCAGCTATTGCCCAGGAAAGCGTTTATCGTGCAAATCAGTTGCGCCTCGCCGGGGGCGTCCAACCGATTGGAGACCGATGACCACCTCAATGAGGGCCGGCGGAATCGCCATCGCCGCCGTCGCACTCGGGGTCACCCTGGCCGGCTGCGGCGACAAGACGATATCGGGCACCGCCACCGAGGCGACCGGGACCAGCACCAGCAGTGAACCGACCAAGGCCGCCGACACGGACACGCACACGCCCACAGCCGGGCACCAATACACGATCGTGGACTACATCCGGGACAACAACATCACCGAAACCCCGGTGCACCGAGGCGATCCGGGCACACCCACACTGGACCTGCCGATTCCCGAAGGCTGGGCGGACGCGACCTCGTCGGCTCCCGAATGGTCCTGGGCCGCAATCGTATCCACCGACCCGGCGTTCACGGCAGATCCGCCGTCGATCATCGCGCTGATGTCCAAGCTGACCGGCGACGTCGACCCGGCCAAGATCCTGGAGTACGCACCGAACGAGATCAGGAACCTGCCGGGCTACGAGAACCAGGGCGACGGATCTGCTGACCAACTGAGCGGATTCGATGCGTATCAGATCGGTGGCACCTATGTGAAGGACGGCGCCACCCGGCTGATCGCCCAGAAGACAGTGGTGATCCCCGGATCCGACGGGCTGTTCGTGTTGCAGTTCAACGCCGACGGCACCGAGGATCAGATGGGTCCGCTGATGGATGCCACCTCGGCGATCGACGACCAGGCGGTCATCACGCCGTAGACGCCTGCCGGGAGAAGGCCGACGCCGCGGCCACTTGCTGCGGCGTCGGCCGCACTCCCGTATAACGCTCGAACTGTTCGGCGGCCTGTAGCGCGATCACCTCGGCGCCGGTGATCACCGGCACGCCGGCCGCCCGAGCCGCGATGATCAACGGGGTTTCGGCCGGCATCGCCACCACGTCGACGACGGCGCCGGCCGCCGCGATGGTGGCCGGTTCGAATGCACTGCGGTGTTCGTCGGGTCCGCCGGCCATCCCGATCGGGGTGACGTTGACCAGGATGGGTGCCGTCAGTGCGCCGACCTCGGGCGCATAGCCGTAGCCGAGTGTCTCGGCCAGTGCACTTCCGGCGTCGGGGTTGCGCGCTACGACCGTGCCGCTGCGAAATCCTTTGTCCCGCAATGCCGCACCGACGGCCTTCGCCATGCCGCCACTGCCCCGGATCAGCACCGCGTCGTCCGGGTTCAACCGCTCGACGAGTTGTTGCACCGCCAGGTAATCGGTGTTGGAGGCGACGAGACGGCCCCCAGGCACCGACAGGTCGTTGACGATCGTGTTCACCGCATCGATCGCCAGGGCTGACGGTTCGACCTCGTCGACGAGGTCCATGACGGCCTTCTTGAACGGCATCGACACCGAACAACCTCGAATACCCAGGGCCCGCACGCCACCGATCGCCGCGGCGATATCGGTTGTGGTGAAGGCCTTGTAGAGGAAGTCCAGGCCAAGTTCGTCGTAGAGATAGTTGTGGAAACGCGTCCCGATGTTGCTGGGCCGGGCCGCCAATGAGATGCACACGGTCGTGTCTTTGTTCAATGGTGGCCTCCGGCCACTGGCGGTAACAACTGGCCTCACTGGCTCACCGCCCGGATCACCTGCCGGGTCGCGTCCTTGATCTTGGCCGCCAGTTCGGGTTCCAAACTGAGCGTGTCGACGGCCGGCACCGGGACGTCAGTGAGCACCACACCCAGATCCTCACGCTCCCACACCGCACCCAGCCGGTCCAGGATGCGCCGCATCGCGTAGTTGTCGCTCAACACACGTGCGGTAAAACGTTGAATCCCAAGGTAATCCGCGGACACCACCAGGGCATCCAACAGAAAAGTTCCGATCCCGCGGCCCTGATAATCGTCGCCGACGGTGAATGCCACCTCGGCTGTCGTCGCATCATGACCCTCGCGGACCACGCGGGCGTCGGCGACGACCGGTCCTAGGGCACCCTCGGTCATCACCCAGACGAAATGATCGGCGTAGTCGACCTCGAAGAGATACTCCAACAGGGCCTTCGTCGGCTTACGCACGGATTGGAAACGCCGGTAGAGCGTTTCGCTGGAGAACTCGACAGGCCCGTTGAGGGTGCGCTCGACGTCGCCGGGCAGTACCGGCCGTAGATAGAACCAGTCACCGTTGCGCACTTGCACCGGGATTGGCGTGATGAACCCGGCCAACCGCTGGCGAGCGATGCGCACCAGGCGGTCCAACATCCCCGGCAGGTGCAGGATGACCTCGAACGCCTCACGGTCACCGACCCAGCCCGTCACCGGCGCTACGGCAGTCACCGTGGCCGTGCGCGACGCGGCGCGCAGCAGCGCGATCTCACCGATGATCAGACCCGGTTCCAGATCGGCGACGACGGCCTGGCCATCGGGCACGTCATGGACCACGCGCGTGCGCCCGGAGGCGATCAGCATGAACGTCAGAGCCGGATCGCCCTGCCGGATCAGCACCTGGCCCGGTGCGACCGACAGTGGCCGCAGCAGGGCCGCCAACGGCGCCAGTACGGACGGCCGGCATCCGGCGAAGAATTCCAGCGCCGCCAGGTCGTCGGCACTGATCTCGGTCAGATCGGCCACGTCCTCAGGCTACGGCGCCGCCGTGGACCCGGTCAGGGCTTGGCGAATCCCGCCTTGGCGAGCGCCTTTTGCCCGGCCTCGCCGTTGACCAGGTCGACGAACTGGCGCGCCAGCCCGGCCTGCTCGGACTGTTTGAGCACCGCAACGGGGTAGGTGTTGACGGCCTGGCCCGCCTCCGGAAATGCCACGCTGGTGACCTTGTCCCCGGCCCCGGCAGCATCGGTGACGTAGACCAGACCGGCGTCGGCCTGCCCGCTGGTGACCTTGCCGAGCACGTCGGTGACCGAGGTCTCCTCGCTCACCGGGGACAGCGTCACCCCGGTGGCGTGCTCGACCTTTTCGGTGGCGCCGCCGCACGGCACGGGCGGGGCGCACACCACAACACTGGTTCCGGGCTTGGCAAGATCGGCAAACGCCTTGATGCCCTTGGGGTTTCCTGGCGCTACGGCGATGGTCAGCGTATTGGTGGCGAAATTGACGGGGGCACCTTCGACGAGGCCGGCGGCCACCGCCTTGTCCATGTTCCGGGTATCGGCGGACGCGAACACATCGGCACCGGCACCCTGGGTCAGCTGGGTGACGAGATCCGAAGAACCGGCGAACGAGAACTCGACCGATGCGCCCGGGTTGTCGGTCTTGAACTGCTCACCGATCTCGGTGAATGCCGATTTCAGCGAGGCCGCGGCGAACACCGTGATCGAGCCGCCCGCCGCGGTGGAGGGCCCCGAGGCGTTGTCGGCCGAGGAGCATCCGGCAATCAGGGCCGTCGCTGTCATCGCGGTCAGCGCCAGGGCGCACATCCGGGCTCGGGTCATGACTTTCCTCTCGGGGTTTCCACGATCACGGTCGTCGCCTTGACCACGGCGACGGCGACGCTGCCAGGGGCCAGGCCGAGCTCGCGCACCGACCGGCTGCTCATCAGCGAGACCACGGTGAACGGTCCGCACTGCATCTCGACCTCGGCCATCACCTCGTCGGCGATGACGTTGGTGACCAACCCGGTGAAACGGTTGCGCGCCGAGCTCCCGATACCCAGCGGATCCTTGGGCGCCGCGGCGGCGTTGGCCCGTGCGAACACCGCCAATGCCGCGCCGTCGATCACCTTGCGCCCGGACCCGTCCAGGTGGGCCGGTAGGGATCCGTCGTCGATCCAGCGTCGAACGGTGTCGTCACTGACCCCGAGCAGTTCGGCGGCATCGCGGACCCGGATGTCTGGCACCGCGTCAGCGTATCGACACCATAGGGGTCCAACAACCGCAATTGCCGAGCCATTGCCACGCTTGAGCCGCACATGCGGGTCTTGACCGCCCCCTATTCGAATGCTAAGCAGATGCTCAGCATTAGCGACGACGAAGGGACCCCTATGGCACTGCAGACAGTTCTGGACGACCTCCGAACGCGGCCCGGCACCGGTGAGGTGATTCCGGTCATCGATCCCGCAACCGAGGAGCAGATCACCGAGTTCCGGGACTGCGGGCCGGAGGCTGTCAACGAGGCCGTCGCCGCAGCGAAAGCTGCCTACCAGTCCGGGATTTGGACCGACATTCCGGCCCGCCAGCGCGCCAAGGTGCTGTGGCAACTGGGCGATCTGATCGACGCGCACGCCAAGGAATTCGCCGAGCTGGAATCGCTGGACGCCGGCATGCCACCGATGCAGGCCGAGATGATCGTCTCCACCTGCGCCGAATTCTTCCGCTACTACGCGGGCTGGTGCACCAAGCTCAACGGCAGCAGCTACCAGGTGCAGATGGAGGGCGGCGTCAACAGCAATTACTCCAACCTGCACGCGTACACCACCAAGGAGCCGTACGGCGTGGTGGGCCTGATCTATCCGTGGAACGGCCCGCTGTTCAACGCCTGCGCCAAGATCGCCCCGGCCCTGGCCGCAGGTTGCTCCAGCGTCGTCAAGCCGGCCGAGGAGACCCCGTTGTCAGCGGTGCTGCTGGAGCGGCTGATCGGCGAGGCCGGCGTTCCGGACGGTGTGGCCAACTTCGTAATCGGCTACGGCGCCACGGCAGGTGCCGCGATCACCGCGCACCCCGACGTGGAGAAGGTCGCCTTCACCGGCTCCACCGAGGTCGGCAAGCAGATCATGCGGGACTCGGCGGACAACTTGAAGAAGGTGACCCTGGAGCTCGGCGGCAAGTCACCGGTGCTGATCTACGAGGACGCCGACCTCGACATGGCGATCATGATGGCCTCGATGGGTATCTTCGTGCACTCAGGGCAGGGCTGCGTGTGCGGATCACGAATCTTCGTGCAGCGCAGCGTGTATGAGCGCGTTGTCGAAGGTATCTCGATGATCGGCGAGAACCTGGTGCTGGGCGGCCCCAAGGACGAGGGCGCCATGATCAGCCCGCTGGTCAGCCAGAAGCAACTCGACCGGGTGCTGGGCTACATCGACCAGGGCAAGCGCGACGGCGTCGAGATCGTTTCCGGCGGTTACCGATTGGACCGCAAGGGCTACTTCGTCAAGCCCACCGTCGTCACCGGCGTGGACCCGGCCACCAGCCGGCTCTACAAGGAAGAGATCTTCGGCCCGGTCGTCACCATCCTGCCGTTCGACGATGACGACGAGGCCATCGCGATGGCCAACGACACCAGCTACGGCCTGGCCGCCACCGTGTGGACCACCAATCTGGGCCGCGCGCACAGCCTGGGCAAGCGTCTGCAGGCCGGCATGGTGGGACTGAACTGTCAGCTGACCTTCGACCACAACGTGCCGTTCGGCGGCTACAAGCAGTCCGGTGTCGGCAAGGAATTCGGCTACGAAGGCATCGACGGCTACCTCAAGACCAAGTCGATCTGGGCACAGCTCTAGCGGAGCGTTCGGTCACACCGAGAACCTGACGGCAGCGAGCTCGAGGGCCTTGCCCTCGAGCCGCTGCCCCAGGTAGATCTCGGCCTGCATCAGCCGCTCGCAGTACCACCGAATATCTTCGGCATGCTCCCGTGACGCCGTGTAACGCGTCGCCATGGTCGTCACATCGATGCGCCGGGTATCGCGCACCTTCAGATCCTCGGCCACCTGGAAACCGTCGTCCTCGGCGGCGGTGATGGCCTCGAGCACCTGCCCCACGGCGAGGCGGATGTCCCGGCAGCCGTTCTCGGCGATCTCGGAGGCCTCACGCTGAATGTCGCCCTGCCTGCGGACCACGACAGCGTCCGCGCTGACCCGCTCTCCCGCGGCTTCGCTGGCTTCGCCGGACCACTCGGCACCACCGGGCGCGAACACGTTCTGCCGGTGCCACTCGAACAGCGCTTCCGACTCGGCGGCCAACTGCCGCCAGCGGGCGGCAGCTTCTGCCAGATACGTTGTGTCCCAACTCTCCAACTGAGAACGAGTCAGGGCCCCACTCGATGGGCCGGTGCCGGACGGATCATTCACATCAACTCCGCCAGGCCTCCGGCGTGTTGCTCATCGACCGCGTCGTATCTCAGCGCGGCCGCAGACAAATCCCCCGCCTGCGCGCTCACGCGACTCGACTGGGAGGTTCGCGCGGTGATCACCGCGCCGTCCATCGCGACGACGCCGGTGCTACTGGGGTAGCCCCCGGCATCCGGACGGGCCGGAGCCACCCTCAATTCGACAGCGATCATCCCGCTGCTAGTGGCCCCCGCCCGAAGCGCCCCCGGGTCCACTCTCAGATCGTTTGCCATAGCAATCCCCCAACTGGCCAATCTGCTCCCCGAGGCTAACCGAACTGGCTGGGTTGAGCCCAGGGGCTGAGCAAGTATGCCATTGCAAACTGGCGTCGACCAAGGGCGGGTTCGACGCCGGCCGGTCACCGGTTGGCCATCAACCGGCCATCGTCAAGCCTCCACTCACACTGAGGACTTGGCCAGTAATGAAGCTGGCATCGTCAGAAGCGAAGAAGAGCACTGCCTTGGCGACCTCGTCGGGTTGGGCGATCCTGCGGAACGGGATGGCCCTGACCAGTCCGTCGCGGACCTTGTCGGGAAGCGAATGAAACAACGGGGTGTCGGTCGGTCCAGGGCAAACACAGTTGACGTTGATCTGGTGACGGGCCATCTCTCGCGCCAGCGACTTGGTGAAAGCGATCACCCCTCCCTTGGTCCCGGCATAGACGGTCTCCCCCAGACTGCCCACCCGCCCTGCATCGCTGGCAATGTTGACGATCTTTGCCGTACTTCCCTCTGCGAGGATGGTTTCCAGAAAGGCATGGGTGAGCCGGACCGGCCCGAGAAAGTTCACCGCGACCAACGACTGCCACAGTGCGTCGTCGTTGGACATGAACGGCTCGACCCGGTCGAAGCCGGCCGCGTTGACGATGACACCGGGCAGTCCGTGCGCGGCCACGACATCGTCGCGCAATGTGCTCACGGCCGCCGGATCCGCCAGATCGACCACGTGTGCGGTGGCGTCGGCACAGGTCTGCACGGTCTGGGTCAGGCCCGCCTCGTTGCGGTCGACGGCCGCGACGGTGGCGCCGTCCGCTGCCAAAGCAATCGCGATCGCCCGGCCGATTCCCGAGGCTGCACCCGTGACAACGGCGACTTTGTTGTCGAATCGCACTACCTGACCTCCCAATCTGCGGTGATGTGGACGCTACGGCCACTATCGGCTGACCAAGGCAACAAATCAACCGCATGGTCGGTAATTGACTGACATGGTCGAAAAACCGTAACTTCGGTTGAACCCAGCGCCCGCCGAGAGTGCACGCAGACAGAAGGGACCATCCCCATGGATTTCTCTGACTACCAACAATTGACGCTGACCCGCCGGGACAACGGCGTCCTGCTGATCACGCTGAACCGGCCGGAGAAGTACAACGCCGCTGACGAGGGCATGCACACCGAACTGGCCAGCATCTGGAAGGACGTCGCAGCCGACCCGCAGACCCGGGTCGCGGTGATCACCGGCGCGGGTAAGGCCTTCAGCGCCGGCGGCGACCTGGCCATGGTCGAGCGGATGGCCGGCGACTACGACCGGGTGTCACACATGCTCGGCGAGATGGGGGACCTGGTCTACAACATGATCAACTGCGACAAGCCGATCGTCTCGGCCATCAACGGTGTCGCCGTCGGCGCCGGCGCGGTGGCCGCCCTGCTCGCCGACATCGCGATCATCGCCGAGGACGCCCGGATCGGCGATGGCCACGTCAAACTCGGCGTGGCAGCCGGTGACCACGCCGCCATCATCTGGCCACTGCTGGCCGGCACGGCCAAGGCCAAGTACTACCTGATGACGGGTGAGATGATCGGTGGCATCGAGGCCGAGCGGATCGGCATGGTCGCCAAAGCCCTTCCGCGCGAGGAAGTTCTGGACGAGGCACTGCGAATCGCCGACAATCTGGCCACCGGCGCACAACAGGCGATCCGGCTGACCAAGCGGGCACTCAACAACTGGTTGCGCAATGCGGGCCCGATCTTCGACCAGTCCGCCGCCTACGAGATGTTGACCTTCCTGGGGCCGGACGTGGTGGAGGGCTACACCGCATTGCGCGAAAAACGCGCGCCGGACTTTCCGTCGGCGAAGCCGGCGAGACAGAACGGCTAGCCGAATAGGCACAACGCACGGTCGACGATCGCGGCACGCAGCTCCGCCCGATTCTCGTCGTGCAGGCCCGGCCCGATCCACACCGAAGACTGGTTGAGGATGCCGTGCAGACACTGCAGGGCGACATTGACGTCGGGACAGGCGAATTCGCCGTCGGCCACACCGCGTTCCACCACCCGGCGGAATACCGCGTCGTGACGGCGACGCATGTCCTTCATCGGATCCTCGAAGATCTCCGGCCAACCGCGTGGCCAGGAGAACATCGCGGCCACCTCCGGCGCGGTCTCGGTGAGGATGCGGACCTGTTCATCGATCAGCGCCGCCAGATGCTGGCGAGCATCGACCGTTCCGAGCTCCTCCTCACGTGCCGCCAGGCGCTGCAGGACTTCCTGGGTGAGGGTCTCCAGCGCGGCGGCAACCAAGGCGTCCTTGGATGAAAAGTAGTGGTAGAGAGTGGCCTTGGCGATGTCGGTCTGCTCGGCGACATCTTCCAGACTCATGCCGCCATAGCCGGCCTCGGTCAAGATCCGGGTCGCCGTCTTGACGATCTCGGCCTTACGTCGGTCGCGACGGCGCGCCACACGACTTGAGCCCGGCGGCTGATCCTCCACGGCATCATCCTAGCCGCGGCGTGGTCGGCTATTCGACCGAGTGGACGAACTCGGAGCTTGTAGCAGCTGTAGACCAGGCGGTGCCCGTCGAGCAGTTCACGTATCTCGGCGATGAAACCTTCGGACAGTTGATCCCAGTTCCAGGCGTCGTCGGGGCCGCAGAAATGGCCGGCTGCATCATGTTTGACGAACTGCGCCGCGCCGGCGCTGCACGCACGCCTGGATCGGCCCTTCGATGTCGCGGAACTGACGGCCGGGCTCGACAACGAGACGCACCTCGTCACGCACCCGTGAGGTGAGGACGACTTGCCATCCAACGCCCTGTGACGACTGTGCAGGCTTTGAGGCAGATTCACGATTTTCGCGTCGATAAGCGACACATTCGCCACAGGGTCTGCCGAGGAACTGTGGCCGACAGGCGCGGTATTCGATCAAGCACTAAGACGGAGCAATCCGGGAACGGGCCACCTGCGCCGCTCCATTGCCGGCGATCAGCCACAGGGTGGCGAGCTGCGCAATGAAATCGTCGAGAGACAGGTCGACGCCACCGTTGACGAACTCCAGGATCGCGTCGGCTGTCCCGCCGACGATGAACGCCGGTGCCACCTTGGCCAACGGATCCGCCTCCAACTCGACGCCGTGCACAGTGCGGCCATGGTCGATGAGCACGTCGGTGAGCCGGTGCATGACCGTGGTTCGGTGAGCATGCAGCTCGGGCGACGCTGCCACCCCACCCAGCAGGACGCGTGCGCGACGCGGATCGTCTACCAGTGCCCGCACCGCGGCCGTCACGCTCGCCAACGCCTGGACTTCCAGCGGTTCATGCGCGGCCGTGTCTGCTGCGGCCACCGTGGCGCGACGTACGCCCTCGGCGATGTCGTCGACGACGGCAGCCGAAAGGGCATCCAGATCGGTGAAGCTCTCGTAGAAGTACCGCTTGTTGAGAGTGGCGGCGGCGCAGACCTTTTCGACCGTCACGCTCCGCCATTCATTGCGCGCCATCACCGCCGTCGCCGCGTCCAGCAGACGTTCGCGCCGTCGCCTGCGGCGGTCGTCCGCCGATTGGCCACCGTAAGCGCGCTTGGTCGTTGACACCACCATCACATTCTGGCACGGTTTCGTACCAGATATTAGGCACGATTCCGTACCAGATTGGACCAGGAGGACGCATGACCACTGCAGCGAAGACCACCGGGGACGCCAACCACGCGCCGGACGCGACCCAGGCATCGGCGTTGAACGACTTGCGCGAGTTGGCGCTGACCTCACCCGTCCTGGCGCGCCGCCAGGGCTGGGACTACCTGCGGGAACTCGGTCAGGCCGGGCGCCGCGACCAACTCGGCGCGCTGTTCGAGCGAGGGCTCGCACCGGAGGGACCGCACGGAGCGATGGAAGGGCAGATCGTCGGTAACCTGTTCGGCATTCCTGAGGCGCACCTGGCCAATCCGCTGTTGAAGATCGACCCGACCTGGCGCGGAAAGACATTCGACACTGGTACCGGTTTCAACCGGCTTGCCCCGCTGGCCAAATACGCGATGCCGGTCATCGCTCCCTTGTATCGCGGACTACGTCGAGTTGGATCCGAGATGGTGGGGTTCGAATTCGATCACCGCATCGACACCGCGGCTATCGCGCCGTACATCAAAGTGCGGGCACTGGACTACACCCCGGACGAGTATCGGAATCCGAGCGTTCGCACGTTCCCGATCAAGCGGACCCGCGACGAAGTCGTGGAGCTGATACCCGGCCTCTATCTCGGGCGTGCCCTGCTGAAAATGAACAGCGGCGAAATTCGGCTGATCGCGTACTTCGCCTTGCGGGAGTTCACCGACGAGAGCGCCAGTCGATGATCGACCTCGCGGGAGCCGTCGCGTGCGTCACCGGGGGCGCCCGTGGCATCGGCCGCGCCACCGCGGCGGCTCTCGTTCAGCGCGGCGCAACAGTGTGGATAGGTGACGTGGACGCAGACGAGGCCACACGTACCGGTCGCGAGATCGGAGCGAACGCCGTACATCTGGATGTCACCGACGAAGCAAGCGTAGCGGCGTTTCACCGTGCGGCATCCGCCGATGGGCCGGTGGCCATGTTGGTGAACAACGCCGGCATCCAGCATATGGGCCCCTTCGTGGAGCAGAAACTCGCGGCATACCACCGCGAAATCGCCGTCAATCTGACCGGCGTCATCAACGGCATGCACGAATTCCTTCCCGGCATGCTCGACCGCAATCACGGCCACATGGTGAACGTCGCATCGATGGCTGCCAAGGTGACGACTCCCGGAATGTCGGTCTACTGCGCGACGAAGTACGCGGTGGCGGCGTTGTCACGAGCTGTCCGCGCCGAAATCGCCCACACCGACGTCACCATCACTACGGTCATGCCTACAGCAGTTCACACCGACCTGACCGCAGGAGTCACGCTCGATCTTCTTCCCACCCGCCAGCCCGAGCAGATTGCAGCGGCGATCGCAGACAGTGCACGACGCCCAGGGCGCGAAGTCACTGTCCCGAAATGGTTGTCGCCGTTCGGACTGTTGGAGGAAGCCACACCGGAGCCCTTGATGCAACTGTTCAAACGACTTGCAACACGAAACGAGCCTCCCGGCCATTTCGACGAGCGCCGTCGCCGCGACTACTTGAATCGGATAGACGGATGACATCATTGGCCACCCGCGTTGTCTCCCCCGCGAACACACACCGCCTCCAAGCCTTGGGCGCGGCCGTCACCTCCAGATTTCCGAGCGGCGAGCGTCCGCTTGCCACGCCACCCCGGGGATCGAGTCTGAAGCCCGTCATGGGCAATTACGGTTTCCCGTTCCTCGGCCATGTGTTGAGCTCACTGGCCGACCCCCTGGCCTTCGCCCGGGACCGGTACGAGCGCTACGGGCCGGTGTCGTGGGCCGGGGGCGTCGGCTTCCGCGTCGTCGGTCTCATGGGCCCTGACGCCTTGGAAGCCGCATGGGTCAACCGGGACAAGGTCTTCTCCAGCACCCGCGGCTGGGCACCGGTCATCGGACCGTTCTTCCACCGAGGAATGATGTTGCTCGACTTCGACGAACATCGCGACCACCGCCGCATCATGCAGCAGTCCTTCACCCGCAGCGCGTTGGACGGCTACCTGGAACTGATGCGGCCCAGTATCGATCGCACCCTGAGCAATTGGCCGTCGGCACAGCGATTTCCGTTCTATCCGTCCATCAAGCACCTGCTGCTCGAACAGGCCGCGGAGGTTTTCGTCGGCACCCATCTCGGTCCCGAGTCCGACCAACTGTCGGCGGATTTCCACGACACCGTCCGAGGCGGGCAGGCGCTGGTACGCGCGGACGTGCCCGGCGGCGTATGGGCCAAGGGACTACGGGCCCGGGAGCGGCTCGAACGCTACTTCGCCGAGCAGGTTCCCGACCGCCAGCGCGGCGATGGCACCGACCTCTTCTCGATGTTGTGCCGCAGCGAGGATGAAGACGGCGCCCGGTTCACGCCGGCCGACATCGTCAACCACATGATCTTCCTGCTGATGGCTGCGCACGACACCACCGCCATCGCGTTGTCGATGCTGACCTACGAACTGGGCCGGAACCGGCAATGGCAGGACGCGTTGCGCGAGGAAGCGATCAGCCTCCCGAATGACACCCCGACGGTGCTCGACCTGGATGCCTACCCACTGCTCGATGCCGCGTTCAAGGAGATCCTCCGCATGTATGCGCCGGCCGGCGCGCTCTTCCGGCAGACCGTCCGCGACACCGAGATCCTCGGGCACTTCGTCCCGCGCAAGACCCAGGTGGCCATCAATGTCTATGCCTCCATGCGGCTTTCCGACTGGTGGCCCGACCCTGACACGTTCAACCCCGAGCGGTTCGTGAACAATTCGGAGTCCCGCGCCACGGTGAGCCGCTACGTGTTCGCACCGTTCGGCGGCGGTGCGCACAAGTGCATCGGCCAGCAGTTTGCCGATATGACGGTCAAGACCACCATGCACCAGATGCTGAGACGTTTCGAATGGAGCGTGCCCGACGATTACCGGCCCCAACTGACCTGGGGCACCGGGCCGACGCCGGCCGACGACCTACCGATCACCCTGCGATCGCGCGCGCTGATGTAAGCAACGCCTTCGACGCGGATCAAGTCGCGTAGCGGTCGTGCAACTTGGTCAACGTGGACTCGATACCCTTCGCGTTGCCCTTGGCGAAGCCCATTCGCTCGTAGTACTTCAGCGTGTCCTTGATCGGCCCGGTGTCGCGGTAATCGAATGTCTCTGTGACGCGCGTCAGGGTGGGGGTGAGTGCGGTGAACTCCCAGCGCCAACGGTGCCCCACCGGATGTCGCCATTCAAAGAGTTCGTCGGGTCTTACCGCGGTGATGACGCTGGTGATCCGGTAGGGCACCCCGTACATCCGCATCCCAGTCGTGAACTTCGCACCCGGAGCGATGTCATCTGGGCACGACACGTTGTCGCGGACGGTGCCCGAACCGTCGATCTCGTGGTGACGACGCGGGTCGGCGATCATGGCGAACAGTTCGGCCGCAGGGGCATTGACCTCCACGGAGCGGCTGACCTGATTCGGACCCGCGTCGACGATGCTGACGGTCATGATGTGTCCTTCGATTCGCATTCGCTGTTCGAGACCAGTATGCGATGGTTCATCCTCGCTGCGGGATTAGCCGTTTACACGTTCAGATAAGAGAAGACCCGCCGTCTCCGGCGGGTCTTTCCTATTCAAACTTTGTGGAGCTAAGGGGAATCGAACCCCTGACCTTCTCGATGCGAACGAGACGCGCTACCAACTGCGCTATAGCCCCTGATACCGGAACGCAAGGCTACCAGCCGTCGCCCCGGAACCGGAAACCGGCCGCTCTACTGCCCGGAAGCGCGCGGTAGATCGTATTCGCGGGCCGCCGACCCGTAGGACGTGTAGGCCAGGTGCTCGAAGATCGGGTCCTCGTCGTCGATGTCGAGCACCACTGCGCCGGGCCTACGTAGCCGGGCAGGCACCACGTCGAGCTTGTGGTCATCGGTGCTCTCCACGCCCAGCCGGGACCGCGCCAGGCGTTGCGCCCGACGACGCCGCAGCTGTTCCTCGATACGGGTCTGGCGACGGAGGTAGGCGAGGTACAGCACGGTCAGTGTTCCCGCGCCGCCACACACCCACCAGGCCGACGGTGTCACCAGGAAGGCAGCACCCGCCGAGAAGAGCATGGCGACCGACAACACCGCGAGCATGCGCTTACGGAACCGGAACTTGCGGGCACTGACCTCCGCGGAGGTCTTTGACTCGAACCGGCGCTGCCGTGTTGCACTCAGCGATGCGACGGGCGTCTCGGACGATTCCTCTTCGGCCGGCTCGTCCTCGGCCTCGGGTTCCAGGCCCGACGAGTCGTCGACGTACTCGTACTCGGCGTCGGTGAGGTCGTCGGGGTCCTCGATATCCTCGGCGTCCTCGGCCTGCTCGGTCTCAGCGGTCTCGTCGAGATCCAGTGCGATCCGGTCGGTTTGCATCTCCGACTCGACGGCCTCGACCGGGGCAACGGGCTCGACGGGCTCGACAGGCTCCTCGACCGCGACGGGTTCGGGCTCCGCTTCCGGCTCAGGTTCGGTCTCGAACTCCAAGTCGAGTTCGGGTTCGGCCTCGGGCTCGGGCTCAGCCTCTGCCATCGAACCGACCGGCAGCGCACCGGAATCCTCGTCGACGACGTCGACATCGAGATAGTCGGGCTCAGGGGTCTCGACGCTCACCGCGGCCACCACCACGGTGCGCTGCACCGTGGCGTGCACGCGCACCTCGGCCGGCTCTTCATCCCCTTCGAAGTCTTCATCGAGCTTCTCGTCGAGGTGGTCAGCCGTGTGCTGCCAATGCGGATCGCTGTGATGCCCGGCGGCCGGGCCGCGCCGTAACCGTTGTGCGTTGCGGCCGCTGTTGAGCACTCGAGTCGCCAGGGCGACGTCGCTGGTGCGACGCACCGAGTCGCGCTTGCTGATCAACATGGGGACCAACACGAAAAGCCAGAGAACGACTAGGGAAATCCACAGCAGTGACTGGGGGATGCTTGGCATGACGCCTTTCCTTTCCCCTTCAGGCTAGGTCCGTGACCAGCGCATCCATGGATGACGCGCCGACACAATTACACACCTGTAATTCATCCGATACAAGCACCATCAGTCACACGTGTCACATTGGTAACAGCTGAGGAGGCCTATTCAGCCGAGATTGCTTCCAGGGCTGTTAATCCGGCGAAATCACGACCCTAGGCGCAGTTTCGGGACACGGCGCGCCGCAACTCAGACCGACCCGGAAATCAGCACCAACTGGCCCGGCCGGCCGAGACCAGCGCCTGGGACGCCGAATGTTTCAGCTCTTCCAACGTGACCGCTACCAGGAGATGGTCCCGCCAGGCGCCGTCCACCTCGAGATAACGGCGCAACAGGCCTTCCTCGCGGAACCCCACCCGTGCCAGGACAGCCCGGCTCGCGGCGTTCTCCGGCCGCACCGTGGCCTCGACCCGGTGCAGCTGCACCCCGGTGAAGCAGTGGTCGAGCCCCAGAGCCAGCGCACCCGTCGCCACCCCGCCGCCGGTCTTGTCACTGGCCACCCAGTAACCGATCCAGGCTGACCGCAGGGCGCCGTGGGTGACGTTGCCGATCGTGAGCTGGCCGGCGAACTCCCCGTCGAGCTCGATCACATAGGGCAGCATCCGGCCGCGCCGGGCCTCGCTGCGCAAACCCGAGCAGATCGCAGGCCATGACGAAACCCCATGGCGGACACGCCAATCCACACCACTGACCGGCTCCCAGGGCTCGAGGTGAGCCTGGTCGGCCAGCCGGATCCGGCTCCACACTGCGGCGTCGCGCAGCCGCACCGGGCGCAGCCGCACCACGCCGGCCTGCACCCGCAACGGCCCGATCGGACCCGGCCAACCCGGGTGGAAGGCACTGGAGCGCAGCAGGCTCATCCACACCGTCGATTCGTCACACCATCATTCATCGAATGAAGTCTTATCAGCCGCGCTGAGCCAGGAATGCCACATCCACCGTTTCGCCGGTACGGACCTCGTCGACCTCGCTCGGAATCACCACCAGACAGTTCGCCTCGGCGAGGGTGGCCAGCAAATGCGTCGACGCCCCGGGCGCCCCGCCCAAGGCCTGCACCAGGTATTCGCCGGTGTCCTGGTCACGCATCAACTGCCCGCGCAGGTATCCCGTCCGCCCGGCCACCGAACTGATCGGCGCCAGCGTGCGGGCCTGCACCACGCGCCGCATCGGCTGGCGCTTGCCGAGTGACAGCCGGATCAGCGGGCGCACCATCACCTCGAACACCACCAGCGCGCTGACCGGGTTCGCGGGCAGCAGGAAGACCGGAACGCGGTCGCGGCCGAGCTGCCCGAAGCCCTGCACCGATCCCGGGTGCATCGCGATCCGCGCAACCTCCATCTCGCCGAGGTCGGCGAGCACGGTGCGCACCGACTCCGCGGCGGCCCCGCCCACAGCCCCGGCGATCACCACGATCTCATTCCGATTGACTTGGCCCTCAACGGTTTCCCGCAGTTCTCGCGGGTCGGTGCTGATGATGCCGACCCGGTTCACCTCCGCGCCCGCATCCCGGCCCGCCGCGGCCAGTGCGTAGGAGTTCACGTCGTACACCTGCCCGGTTCCCGGCGTGCGGGATACGTCGACGAGTTCGCCGCCCACGCACATCACCGACAGTCTGGGTCGTGGGTGCACCAGCACCCGGTCCCGTCCGACCGCGGCCAGCAGGCCCACCTGGGCCGGGCCGATGATGGTGCCGGCCCGCACCGCGACGTCACCGGGCTGCACGTCGTCTCCGGTACGCCGGACATAGGCGCCCGAACGCACGCTGCGCAGGATCCGGACCCGGCTCTCACCACCGTCGGTCCACCGCAACGGAAGCACCGCGTCGGCCAGCGTCGGCATCGGCGCACCGGTCTGCACGCGGGCGGCCTGCCGGGGCTGCAACCGGCTCGGCGTCCGCGCCCCGGCCTCGACCGAGCCCATCACCGGCAGGCTGATCTCACCGGCACCGTCGCCCACGGACAACACGTCGACACTGCGCACCGCGTAGCCGTCGATCGCGGCCTGATCGAATCCCGGCATCGGCCGTTCGGTCACGACCTCTTCGGCACACATCAGACCCTGTGACTCGGCGATGGCCACTCGCACCGGCCGGGGCGCCACCGCGGCAGCCGCTATCCGAGCCTGCTGTTCCTCGACCGAACGCACAACACGCCTTCCTGTCCTACGGGCCCCGACGACCGGACGACGCGCGGCGTACGACCCGACGCGTTGCTAGCCTTCCTGTCCGGTCAGACCCAATCGTTCGACCAACCACCGCCGCAATTCGGGGCCGTAGTCGTCACGTTCCAACGCAAAGTCAACCGCAGCCTTCAGGTAGCCGCCGGGATTTCCCAGGTCGTGTCGGGCTCCGCGGTGTACGACCACGTGCACCGGATGGCCCTCTTCGATCAGCAGGGCGATGGCGTCGGTCAGCTGGATCTCCCCGCCCACCCCGCGCGGAACGCGACGTAGCGCATCGAAGATCGCCCGGTCCAGAAGGTAGCGGCCGGCCGCGGCGTACGGGGACGGCGCGTCCTCGGACTTGGGCTTTTCCACCATGCCCTTGACCCTCAGCACGTTCGGGTTGGCCGCGTCGGGCACCGTCTCGACGTCGAAGACGCCGTAGGCACTGATCTCGTCGCCGGGGACCTCGATCGCGCACAGCACCGTTCCGCCGCGTTTGGCCCGCACCTTCGACATCGTCTCCAGCACACCGGTGGGCAACACCAGATCATCGGGCAGCAGCACCGCGACCGCATGTTCGTCCGCAGCCAGCGCGCCCTCGACGCAGCCGACGGCATGCCCGAGGCCCAGCGGCTCCGCCTGCACCACCGACTCGACCTTGATCAGCGCGGGAGCGCGGCGGACCTTCTCCAACATCGTCTTCTTGCCGCGGGCCTCCAGCGTGCCCTCGAGCACCAGGTCCTCGACGAAATGCGCGACGACGCCGTCCTTGCCTTCGGAGGTGACGATGATCAGCCGCTCGGCTCCGGCCTCGGCCGCCTCGGCCGCGACCAGCTCGATGCCCGGGGTGTCGACCACCGGCAGCAATTCCTTGGGAACCGTCTTGGTCGCCGGCAAAAAGCGCGTACCCAGGCCGGCTGCCGGCACGACGGCCGTGAAGGGAAACGGCACCTCAGGCGCCTTGGGGGACGTGCTCATCGTTCACACACTAACGCCCACTCTGAAATGGTGGAGGGCGTGACCCCGCCGACGAAGACCGAGTTGCGAGCTGGCGTTCTGCGTGCAAGACGGGCTCTGCCGGCCCACCTCCGCGACAGTGAGGCGCAGGCGCTGTGCCGCTGGCTGCCCGCCCTGGTGCGTCCCGGGCAAACGGTGTGCGCCTACGTTCCGATGGACTCCGAACCCGGCTCTCAGATGCTGTTGGACACGCTGGCGGAACTCGATGCGCGCGTACTGATTCCGGTCGCCCGCAACGATGCGGACGGCCGGGGAATGCCGATGCAGTGGGGCCCGTACGAACCGGGCACGTTGGTGGCCGCCGAGTTCGGTCTGCGCGAGCCCGCGCCGCCGTGGTTGCCCGCCGGATCGATCGCCGACGCCGAGGTGGTCCTGGTGCCCGCACTGGCCGTCGACCGCACCGGAAACCGGCTGGGCCGGGGTGCCGGGTTCTACGACCGCAGCCTCATCTATGCGGCACCGCAAGCGCGGCTGGTCGCGGTGGTGCGGGACGACGAACTGGTCGACGAGCTGCCCGCCGACCCTCACGACGTGCGGATGACACATGCGCTGACGCCGTCGGGCGGAATCGTGACGTTGCGGCATTGACCTGGTCCAGAATCGTCAGGTGTCCGATCCGGTGAGCGCTGACTTCAGTGTCCGCATGCAGCTGATCGTCGACGTGCTGGCCCAGACCCTGGACCGAGCCGTGTTGCTGGATGACGAGGAGCTGACTCCGATCACACACAGCCGCCAGCTCGGCGAGCTGGACGACGTGCGCGTCCACAGCGTGCTGCAACGTGAGACGCGCACGGAGGTCAAGGCGGCGTTGTTCGAATTCGGGATCGGCTCGGCGGACTCGGCGTTGTGGACCCCGGCATTTCCGCACCACGGCTTGATGCCGCGGTTCTGCGTGCCGGTGCGCTCGGCGTCCGAGCGGTTCGGCTACCTCTGGATCATCGCCCCGGATGGCTCACTGTCCGAGCATGATCAGCAGCTGGCCGAGCGGGCGGCCGGTGACTTGCTGGCCATCCTCGATCGCCGCAACGCGGTGCTGCGCGCCGAAGAGTCGGAGCGCCAGGGCCTCTTGATGCGGTTGATCGGCGCCGAAGATCCCGGGCAGGCCCAGGCGGTGGTCGCCGAACTGCACGCCAGGGCGATGGCCGAACCGCACGACGTGGTCCAAGTTTTCAGGTTCGAGCCGGGCGCTGAGGGCGCGGACGATTCGGTCGATCGGAGCTTGGCGCTGCGTCTCCGGCTGGCGGCAACCGACCGGACGCGCCGGTGGTACACCCTGGCAGGACCGACGACGACGATCCTCGCGGTGTCACGTCCCGACGCCGGGTCTGCCACCACTGCCGAAACCGTGGCTCTGGCCGTCCGGGCCAGTTACGGAACCCGGCCAGCCATCGGCACATCCGGCGTCACCCTTCCGATAACGCAAGCGGCCCTTGGGTTCCGCCAGGCAAGCCTGGCGCTGACGCTCGCACGGATCGGCGCGGGCAGCGCCCAGGTGGCCGATTGGTCCGCACTCGGCTCGTGGCGCACCCTCGCGTTACTGGGCCAGGCCTACGGTCCGGACCGGCTCGGCGAGCTGGTCCATCCCGGCATCGTCAGCCTGATCGAGCAGAACCGCGACGACCTCCTCCGCACGCTCGAGACATATCTGGCCAACGGCGGTGACGTCCGGCGCACCTCCGAGGACATGTATCTGCACCGGTCCACGCTGTACTACCGGCTGGAGAGACTCACCGAGGCAGTCGACGGCGATCTCAGCGACGGTGAGACCCGGTTCAATCTGATGCTGAGCCTGCGGCTCGCTCGCCTGGCCGGGCTGTACCGCCCCGATTCGACAGCTGTCTGAACGAGCCGGGCGAGTTTCCTACAGTTTCAGCCCCATTTCGGCTCCGTCGACCGGTCGCCGGGCATAGCGTTCTCTTCTGGCCGCTTGTGACCTGAGTCACACATCATGGAGGAGTCGGTACTCAAATGGGTGAAACACCCGCATTGAAGAAGGCGCTCAGTCAGCGACAGTTGACGATGATCGCCATTGGCGGCGTGATCGGCGCCGGGCTGTTCGTGGGGTCGGGCGTGGTGATCGGTGATACCGGTCCCGGTGCGTTCATCACCTACGCACTGGCCGGGGTCCTGGTGATCATGGTGATGCGAATGCTCGCCGAGATGGCCGTGGCGAACCCGTCCACCGGATCGTTCGCCGACTACTCCCGCAACGCGCTCGGCAATTGGGCGGGGTTCTCGGTCGGATGGCTCTATTGGTATTTCTGGGTGATCGTCGTCGGCTTCGAGGCGATCGCCGGCGCCAAGATCATCCAGTACTGGATACCGGCGGCACCGATCTGGCTCACCGCGCTACTGCTGCTGATCGCCATGACAGCGACCAACCTCTTCTCGGTGTCGTCGTTCGGCGAGTTCGAATACTGGTTCGCCGGGATCAAGGTGGCGGCGATCATCGCCTTCATCGGCCTGGGTGCGCTGTACGTGATCGGGCTGTGGCCGCACAAGGACATGGACTTCTCGAACCTGACCTCGCACGGCGGATTCTTCCCAGTGGGCGCGATGGCCATCACGGTCGGTGTGGTGACAGTGATCTTCTCGATGGTGGGCGCCGAGATCGCGACCATCGCGGCCGCGGAATCCTCGGATCCCGAACGCGCGGTGGCCAAGGCCGCCAACTCGGTGATCCTGCGCATCGCGGTGTTCTTCGTCGGGTCCGCGTTCCTGTTGGTGACCATCCTGCCGTGGAACAGCGACCAGGTCGCCGCGTCGCCGTTCGTCTCGGCGTTCACCGAGATGGGCATCCCGTACGCCGACCACATCATGAATGCCGTGGTGCTCACGGCCGTGCTGAGCTGCCTGAATTCCGGGATGTACACGGCGTCGCGGATGCTGTTCGTCCTGGCCGCCCGTCGCGAGGCGCCGCCGCAGTTGGTCGCGGTGACCCGGCGAGGCGTTCCGGCCCCGGCCATCCTGACCTCATCGGTGATCGGTTTCATCTGCGTGATCGCCGCGGCATTCTCGCCGAACACCATCTTTGCGTTCCTGTTGAACTCCAGCGGCGCTGTCATCCTGTTCGTCTATCTGCTGATCGCGATCTCGCAGATCGTGCTGCGCTACCGCACCTCGGCCGACACCCTCAAGGTGAAGATGTGGCTTTTCCCGGTGCTCTCGATACTGACCGCGGTCGCGATCACCGCCATCCTGGTCCAGATGTTCGTCCAGGGCGGCGACAACCGGAAGGCACTGACCCTGAGCCTGCTGTCCTGGGCTGTGGTCATCGCACTGTTCCTGGCCAACCGTTGGTTCATCGGACGCAAACCCGAAGCACCCGAGATGGCCCCGACGGCCGGGGCCCCGCATCCGCACCGAGTGTTGGTGCTGGCCAACGAGACTGTGGAATCCAGTGAACTACTCGCTGAGCTGCGCCGCATCGGCGTCGACCGCGATGCGGTCTATCACGTCGTGGTACCGGCCAGCCCGATCGAGACCGGGGTGGCCGCCACCCACGGCCCGCTCGACATCTCCGAGGCCACCACGCGCGCGGCCCAGCGCCGCCTCGACCAGACGCTGAACACACTGCGCGCCGAGGAGCTGCGGGCCGACGGCGAGTTGGGCGATTATCGTCCGCTGCGAGCCTTGGCCCATGCAGTAGAGGAGTTCCGGCCCGACCAGATCGTCATTTCGACTCTGCCGCCGGAGGATTCGGTGTGGCATCGTTTCGACGTCGTCGATCGGGCTCGCGCCGACCATCAGATCCCGGTGACCCATGTGGTGTCACGAGCCCGCACCCAGGAGCATGCGTCGTGACCATCCTGGCCGCATTCAGCGCGAGCCGGCACAGCAGCGCACCGCTGAACCTGGCCATCCAGATCGCCCGCACCACAGGCGAGCAGGTGATCGCGGCGGCGGTGGTGGAACGGGCGTGGCCACCACGTGAGGACCCGGTCGAGGGTGAGTATCTGGCCTACGTCCGCGCGCAGGCCACCCAGGCGTTGCAGCGCGCGGTCGCGGTACTGCCCATCGATCTCGACGTCACCCCGGTGGTACACGAATCCACCTCGATACCAACGGGTTTGATCGAGCTCGCGGACGCCCACCGGGCGACCATGGTGTCCGTCGGCTCATCGTCATCGGGGATGCTCGGCCGGGTCGCACTGGGCAGTGTCACCGAACGCCTGGTGCACACCGCCCGAGTGCCGGTGGTCTTCGCACCGCGCGGATACGCCCAGACCGACCCCGCGATCCGCCGCCTCACCGCGGCCTACGGCGGGGAAGCCGACGTCAACGGGCTCATCCCGGCCACCGCCGAACTGGCGGCGGATTGGAAGGCCAAGCTGCGCATCGTGTCGTTCACCGTACGCAACACCGCGGCGTTCGCCGGCACCATCGAAACCTCTGCCGAGGAGTTGGTGGTCCAGCAGTGGTCACGGCGGACAATCGCCGAAATCACCAAGCAACTCAATGCCATTCGCGACCGGATGGCCGTTCCGGACGTCGACGTCGTCGTCGGCGCCGGCCACGATTGGAACAGCGCGGTGCAGAGCATCGGGTGGGACACCGGGGACATGCTGGTGCTCGGCTCGGGCGCGGCCGCGCCAAGCGCGCAGGTGTTCCTCGGCTCGGCCGCGGGCAAGATCCTGCGTCGCTCCCCGGTGCCGGTGATGATCGTGCCGCGTTACCGGACGTCGTGACCGCTACTGCTTGGCCATGGCGATGTTGAATCGATCCTCTGCCGTGATGAGGTGATCATTGCCGTCCTCGCCGATGTCGAGTTGTACCCACTCGATCTCGCCGGTGAATTTGTTTCCGGTCGGCCCGTAGTCGGGTGAGGCGGGCGATCCGGTGTCCGAACCCACGTCGCACGCCTCGTCGGCCGAATAGCCCATCGGGATGGTCCGCTCGACCCTGCCCTGGCCGGCAGCCTCGCCGTCGTAGTAGAGCGTGACGTCCCCGCCCTTGGCCAATCCCCCACCGTCGTAGGCGAATTCCATCCGCACCTGATGCTTGCCGGCTGGTATCGGCTTGTCCGCGGTGATGATGTAGTGCTCGATACCGAAGAAGTTGAAGCAGTACTTCAGCGTGCCCTCCTGCGCGTACAGCGACCATCCGCCGACGCTGCCGCCTTGGGTGACGATCACGCCGTTGACGCCCGATTCGGGCACCACGATGTTGGCGGTCACCGAGTGCGACTTGTTCTTGAGTGTCAGAACAGCCCACTCGCTGACCCGCATGCCCGGGAACAGCAACTGCGTGTTGCCACGTATGAGCTGCGGACGGCCGGCGATGTCGGGATTGATGCGCTCGAAACCGCGGTCATCCAGTGGGACGACGTTGTACTTGACTGCCTCGATGAGCCACAACCGTTGCAGCTCAGCGAGTTTCTTCGGATTCTCGGCGGCAAGGTCGCGCGACTGGGTCCAATCGTCGGGCCCGTAGAGCTCCCACACGTCGTCGTCGAATGCCGGCGGCGTGTCGGCCTTCCACGGCGTGCGGTGCTTGGTGACGGCAGTCCAGCCCTCATGGTAGATACCGCGGTTGCCCATCATCTCGAAGTACTGCACCACATGCGTCTCCGGCGCCGCGGCGTCACGCAGTGTGCCCAGCATGCTGACGCCCTCCAAAGGTGCCTGCGCGATACCGTTGACCAACGTGGGTGCGGGCAGACCCGCGGCCTCCAGAATCGTGGGCGCGACGTCGATGACGTGGTGGAACTGATTGCGCGTCTTGCCTTTGTCGGCCAACCCCTTCGGCCAGTGCACGATGGTGCCGTTGCGGGTACCACCCCAGTGCGAGGCCACTTGCTTGGTCCACTGGTACGGAGCGCACAAACCGTGCGCCCAGCCGACGGCGTAGTGGTTGTAGGCCTCCGGCGTACCGAAGTCGTCGATCTTGGAGAGCAGGAACTCCACGGTCTCGATTCCGGGCATGCCGTTGAGCGTGGTCATCTCGTTGAAGCAGCCGTTGAGTGTGCCCTCGGCCGAGGCACCGTTGTCGCCGATGATGTAGTAGATGAGCGTGTCGTCCAGTACCCCCAGATCGCCGATCGCCTCGACGAGACGGCCCACCTCGTGGTCGGTCTGCTCGAGGAACCCGGCGTAGATCTCCATCTGCCGGGCCAGCACCGGCTTGAGTTCATCGGGCATGTCGTCCCAGGCGGGGATCTCGTCGTGCCTCTTGGTCAGTTCGGCATCGTCGGGCACCACACCCAGTTTCTTCTGCTGTTCGAGGATCTTCGCCCGCAACGCATCCCAGCCCTCGTCGAACTTGCCCTTGTACTTGTCCGACCACTCCCTGGGAACGTGGTGCGGGGCATGCGTGGCGCCCGGCGCGAAGTACATGAAGAACGGCTTGTCCGGCATCAACGCCTTCTGCTGGCGCACCCAGGTGATCGCGTGGTCGGCGAGATCCTCGGTAAGGGTGTAGCCCTCCTCGGGTGAGCGCGGCGGCTCGACCGCGGTGGTGCCCTCGTACAGCCCCGGGTAGTACTGGTTGGCCTCCCCACCGACGAACCCGTAGAAATACTCGAAGCCGGAACCGGTGGGCCACTGGTGGAACGGTCCTACCGGGGTGACTTCCCAGCCGGGCACCTCATGGCATTTCCCGAACTGCGCGGTGGAGTACCCGTTGAGCTTGAGGGTCTCGGCGATCGGCGCTTTCTCCTTGGGCCGGATGCTGTTGTTGCCCGGCGCCGAGGTGGCCATCTCGGTGATGGCACCCATTCCGACCGAGTGGTGGTTGCGCCCGGTCAGCAGCGCCTGCCGGGTCGGCGAGCACAGTGCTGTCGTGTGGAATCGGTTGAGTTTCAGCCCTTCCGCTGCCAGCCGCTCCGCGACCGGGGTGTGGCAGGGGCCACCAAAGGCCGACGATGCGCCGAATCCCACGTCGTCGATGAGGACGATCAGCACGTTGGGCGCGCCCTTGGGCGGCCGCAACTCTTTGATCGGCGGGTACTTGGTGTGGGGGTCCTTGGCGTCGTAGGTCGTCAACCCGACGTGTTTGGGGTCAGGAATCGGGAGTTGCTCGCGCGCCAGGTGCGGCTCGGCGGTTCCCGCGTCGTTCGCCGTTCCTTTGACCATGATGTGTCCTTCCGGCTCAGCGCTGCTGTGAGTTCAATGACGCGCCCTGCTGCGGCCGATCTGGCCCGGGAATGCCGATTTCTGTTTGTATTGAACAAGGTTCATCGTCGCACCCCTTGCTCGTCGGGCGGGGCAACGCCAGCTTACGGGGGCGTAAGTGGTGCGTGTGGACCTTTGGCAGGCCGATCGCGAATCCGGCGGGCTAGCAGTTGTCGAGTACCGTCTCCATCGCCCGCTTTTCCTTCGCCGAGACCCACAGCTGGTAGGCGGCTTTCACCTCGACCTGGCGGGCCACGAACTCACAGCGGAACGCCACGTTGGGCGGCAGCCAACTGGCCGCGTCGCGGAATGCCTTGTCGAAGTTGGGCTGTGCGGCGACCGCGGTCAGGTTGCGCGGATCGTTGGCGAAGTCCCTGCGCCGCTGGGGGTCCCAGGTACGCGCCCCCTTGTACCAGGCGTCCGACAGGGACACGAGATGGTCGATCTGCACCGTGCTGGACGTGTCGGGCCCGCGGGTGAACGCGATCTCGACACCGGTGTAGGGGTCGCGCAGGACACCGGTGGCGGCGTAGCAGGTGCCGGGGCGGACCATCAGCTGAGCCAGGTCGCGGCGCAGGATGTCGTCCCGGGTGTTGCAGCTGTTGTGGCCGAACTCGACGTTGACGTCGTCACTCCAGGCCTCACCGAAGCGGGAGCGGGCGTAGTCGGTGTCGCGATCCCAGCCCTTGACCGGCAGCCCCGCCAGCAGCGTGCGGGCCCGGGCGTAGGCGGGCGTCCGCGGCGCCGGCGCCTGACCGGTGGCCGGGGGCGCGGAGGGGTGCGCAGCGGAATCGTCGGCCGGGGCTGCCGCACGCATACGGGCCACCACCAGCACGGCCAGCACCGCCACGATTACCGTCACCACGAGCAGTACGGATAATCTTCCGGTGCGCCGGCGCCGGCGGCCCGCGGGAATGACATGGCCCACGTAGCGGTTCTAGCACTTGAGCCGGTAGAGTGCTAACAAGTTTGACCAACTCGGAGGGTTTTCGTGCCTACCTATTCCTACGCATGCACTGAGTGCGGCAATCGGTTCGACGCGGTGCAGGCCTTCAGCGACGATGCGCTGACCACCTGCCCCAAGTGCTCCGGCAAGCTGCGCAAGCTCTTTGGCTCGGTGGGCGTGGTATTCAAGGGCAGCGGCTTCTACCGCACCGACAACCGCGAATCGGGCAAGAGCTCGGTCAACGGCTCGCCCGCCAAGAGTTCGGAAGGCAGCTCTTCGAGCTCGTCGTCCGACTCATCGTCGTCTTCCTCCGACTCGTCGAGCAGTTCTTCGTCGAGCAGCTCCAGCGCCGCCCCCGCCGCGGCAGCCTCAAGCTAACTCCGGAAGTTATCCACAGGACGGCGAATACGCCGTTCTCACGGAGCCTTCGCGCGCCTAGCGTGGCGCCATGGCCCAATCACTCGACCCACCGGCTTGGCGTCGGCTGACGGCTGCCCGGCCCGATTGGACCCGCACAGTGGCCGCACGCCGTGCGGCCGCAGCCGGGTTGGTGCTTCTGGCAGCCATCGCGGCCCTGCGCTCCGATCCGCACGGCGAGTACACCGAGATCGCGGTCGCAGCGCACGACCTGTCCCCCGGCATCGCGTTGACCGCCGCCGACGTGCGCCTGGAACGACACCGCACGGCCACCCTGCCCGACGGCGCCCAGCGAGACATGGCACCGGTGCTCGGGGCGACGCTGACGGCCCCGGCTCGTCGTGGCGAGGTGATCACCGATGTCCGGCTGCTCGGGTCGCGGCTGGCCGAAACGGCAGCGGGCCCAGAAGCCCGCATCGTGCCGATCAAACTCAGCGACACCGCCCTGCTGGATCTGATCCGACCCGGCGACGTGGTCGACGTGCTGACGGTGACCGCCGATCAGGACGACAAGGCACCGCCCCGGCCGGTCGTAGTGGCCTCGGGAGCCGTGGTGGTGCTCGTTTCAGAGAAGGCCCGTGGGGCCGGTGTAGGCAACGACCGGGTGGCACTGGTGGCGCTGCCGGCCCGCTCAGCCAATGATGTCGCGGCCACCAGCCTGGTGCAGGCCGTCACCCTGACCATCCATTGAGTCCGGGTTCCCTTGCCGGACAACATGGTTCACACATACCGAAGTTGTTGTCCCACAATCACCCAGCCGTTCGGCCAACTCCGTTACTGTTTGCTTGTCGCACCAACACACACCACTGCAGGGAGGGTCCGCAGCATGTTGAAGGGCTTCAAGGAGTTTTTATCTCGCGGCAACGTCATCGATCTTGCGGTTGCTGTGGTCATCGGCGCCGCCTTCACCGGGTTGGTCACCGCCTTCACGGAGAAGGTGATCCAGCCACTGATCGACCGCGTCGGCGCCGGCCCCGGCAAGGAGTACGGCCTGCTCAAGATCTCGCTCGGCGGCGATCCCGAGACGTTCGTGGACCTGAACGCCGTGCTGTCGGCGGCTATCAACTTCGTCCTGGTGGCCGCGGTGATCTACTTCGTCATCATGGTGCCTTACAAGAAGCTGCGTGAGCGCGGCGAAGTCGAGCAGGCCCAGGACACCGAGTTGAGCATTCTGACCGAGATCCGCGATCTGCTGGCCTCCAACGGCGACGCCGACAGCGGCAAGCATGTCAGTGGCCCCGGCACCGGCCCGAGCCCCGACACCGCCAAGCACACCAGCGCCGATCGCACCTGAGCGCGCGCCATCCCGGCACACAAAAACGGCCCCTGGAAGTTCCAGGGGCCGTTTTCAGCGGTGCTCAGAACGTGGCGTTCAGAACGTGGCGTTCATGTGCTCAGTTCATGTTCCAAGGCTCGCCGTAGGTGGTGACACTGTCACCGGTCGAGGCGATCAGA
>NZ_JBVAXO010000003.1:0-603938 GCF_055419385.1 Mycobacterium sp. IDUB_24 | reverse complement strand
CCGGGGACACCGTGGAAGCCGGCGCGACGATCGCCACCATCGAGGCGATGAAGATGGAAGCAGCCATCACCGCGCCCGAATCGGGCACAGTGGCAAGAATCGCGGTCGCCCGGACCGTGCAGGTCGAGGGCGGCGATCTTCTCGTCGTCGTCAGCTAGCCCGGTGACCGCTATGGTCCACTGCGACTGGCGGATTCGCCGCCGCTATTGGAGGTACCGATGCCGTTGAACACCGTCGCGCTCGAGTTGGTACCACCCAACCTCGACCGCGGGCTCCAACACGCGTGGGAGGAGTCGCAGAAAATACTGCGGTTGTCGGCGGAGTCCGGCATCGACGCGCAGCTGGGGCACGTCATGATCCCCGCAATGATCGCCGAAGACGGTGACCGGCCGATCGAGATGAGGCCCAAGCTCGATGTCCTCGACTACTGGTCGATCATCGGGGCCGAGTTTCCCGAGGTACGTGGGCTGTGCACCCAGGTGACGTCGTTCTCGGATGAGACCGCATTGCGTAGCAGGCTCATCGACCTCGGCGGAGCAGGGTTCGACGGCGTGATCTTCGTCGGCGTGCCACGCACGATGAGCGATGGCGAGGGCTCCGGCGTCACACCGGCCGACGCATTGTCGAAATTCGACGGCCTCGTCGAGAACCGCGGGGTGATCCTGATCCCGACCCGGAACTCTGAACACGACCGCTTCTCCTTCAAGTGCGACAAGGGTGCCACGTTCGCCATGACGCAGTTGCTCTTTTCAGACGCAGTGGTCGATTTCCTCCGGCGGTTCGCGCAGGAAAACGACCATCGGCCAGAGGTCCTGCTGTCGTTCGGCTTTGTGCCGAAGCTGGAGACGAGAGCCGGCCTCATCGACTGGCTCATTCAAGACCCCGGAAATGAGGCCGTCGCACATGAACAGGCTTTTGTGAAATCGCTTGCCGCCAGTCAGCCTGAGGCCAAGCGGCGGCAGCTGGTCGATCTGTACAAGAGGGTCATCGATGGAGTGGTCGATCTCGGGTACCCCCTGAGCCTGCACCTCGAAGCTCCATACGGCGTTTCCCGGCCTGCCTTCGAGACGTTCGCTGAGATGCTGGCCTACTGGTCACCCGATGAAGATGAACCGCGGAGTGTGGGATAGGCCACTCCTGGAGCGGGTGCCGGCACAGAATTGGCTGAGACGAGTCGGTGGTGTGAAAAGACGACCACAAACGCACTGCTCGCTTCACGCCGGCGTTCGCCATGGCGGCTCGATCGCATTACGGCGACTATCACCGCATTTCGATAATGATTGGCTTGGCGTGACGCCTTCTCCTGCCTCGCGCGGGTTGTGAAAAGAGCTGTTGTACTGCGTGTTTGAAACTTCCGTCAAATATTGACGATGGCTGTAGAACGCGCCTGTTGCCTCATGTGGGCCGAAAGGGAACCCCCCACCGCCTGAAATGTTTTGGTTAGTCTCACCTCGCTGGTCCAAGGAGGCTGCGGGTCTGAGCGTGGCGCACACGTATGTGGCGCCCCCGGTCTGCGCCGGAGACAGGGGGGTGTGGCTGTGACGTGTGATGAAGTGCTGCAGCACAGCAAAACTGGCGTTGCAGGTTCTCGAACGCAGTGCGCGTGACCGATCCGGTGGTCTACCCGGTGCTTCCACGGGAACTCAAGAACATCTCCGAGGATGTGCGGCGGGTTCCGGGACCACCGATTCCACAATTGTTGAAACCAAGCAGGATTCGGGTGGCGACCCCCGATGGAGACGCTGCGCTGATCGCCGAGTGGATGAACCGGCCACACTTGGCCGAGACCTGGGAATATGACTGGCCCGTCGAACGCTGGCGCAGGCATCTGAAAGGCCAGGTGGAAGGCGACTATTCGTTGCCTCTCGTCCTGAGCATCGGCGGGGTGGACCGTGGCTATCTCGAAATCTATCGGGCTGCCAAGGATTCCATCGCTGATCGGTATGACAGTGAGCCGCACGATCTGGGTCTGCACGGCGCGATTGCCGACGAGGAGTTGGTCAACCGGGGCCTCGGCCCCATGCTGTTGCCCAAGATCGTCGCAAGTGTCCTGGCCGCCGATCCTGAATGTCAGCGGATCATGTTCGACCCCGACCACCGCAACACCACTGTGCGTGGGTTGTGTGAGTTCGCCGGATGCCGGTTCCTCGGCGAGCACGAGATGTCCAACCGCAGGATGGCGCTCTACCAACTCGACCGGGACACCGCCCGGAAATGGATGGCCTGAGTCCAGCCTTGCCAACCCGACTGGCTGACAGTCGGTTCGATTGCAGTCGACCGATCCCGTACCGGAAACGAAAGGTGGGGCTGGGTCTCATCGACCCGCCGATACAAGAAAATGACCACTAGCGATTCACCCACATCGCCCGCCGTGTCCGAGGGGCTGGCCGCGATTCTTCGTGACGACCTGGAACTCCCATGTCAATCACTCAGTTCCGGTACACGTCTCGTCGACGACCTGGGAATGGACTCGGTGTCATTCGCCGTGGGCCTGGTGACGATCGAGGAGAAATTCGGCGTGCAGCTCAGCGAGGAGGACCTCATCACCTGCCGCACCGTGGGCGACCTGCAATCGGTGATCGATCTCAGGAGTGCAGCATGAATCCGCTCGCAGGCGCACTGAGGGAGGCGATGGTCGGGTCACCGCACGACCTGGTGGTCCTGGATCGCGACACTGATACTTGGCGGCGCCGCCCGTGGCCCGAGGTACACGGCATCGCCGAGCACATTGCGGCCTACCTGCTGGGCCGGGACCAGCCCGGCGCGGTAGGTCTCGTGGGCGAGCCGACAGTGGAACTGATTGCCGCCATTCAGGGTTCGTGGCTGGCGGGCGCCGGAGTGTCGATCCTGCCGCGTCCCCAGCGGGGCGCCGAACCTTCGGAGTGGGCACGGGCCACGCTGTCCCGGTTCAGCAGCATCGGCGTGACCACAGTGTTCAGCTATGGCACCACCCTCCAGCTACTGCGGGACGCGGGCGCGCCGCTGACGGTGTGCGATGTCGCCGACGCTGCCAGCACACCGAACTCGACGCAGCTGCGGTATCCCGACGACGCGGACGTGGCAATCCTGCAGGGGACAGCCGGATCCACCGGCTCTCCTCGTACGGCAGTGTTGGCGCCGGAGTCTGTGCTCAACAACCTTCTGGCCGTGACCCAGCGATTGTCCCTGAGCCGCAACGACATCGGGTGTACATGGCTGCCGATCTATCACGACATGGGTCTGGCGATGGTGTTGGCGTCGACAATGTCCGGTATGCCGCTGTGGCTGGCGCCCACGGGTGCCTTCTCGGCGGCACCGCTGCGGTGGGCCGAATGGCTCTCCGAATCCTCGGCGACCTTCACCGCCGGACCGAATTTCGGTTACTCGGTGCTCGGCCGATTCGCCAACCGAGTCTCCGACGTCGATCTCGGCGCGGTACGGATCGCGATCAACGGGGGCGAGCCCGTCGACTGTGCCGGTGTCGATCGATTTGCCACGGGAATGAGCAGGTTTGGTTTCGACGCCTCAGCGATGACTCCCTCCTACGGGATGGCCGAGTCGACCTGCGCGGTGACCATTCCCGCGCCGGGGGAAGGCCTCCGCATCGACATTCCGGACGCGGCGGACACCGGCCGGCGCTTTGCGCTGCTGGGTCGTCCGGTGCCCGGCATGGAGGTTCGTATCGTTCCGTCTCCGCACGACGAGACCGGCGAATCCGGCGAAGTCGAGATCCGTGGTTCGTCGATGATGACGTCCTACCTGGGACATGCTCCCGTCGACGCGGGCAGCAACGGGCAGTGGTTCCCGACCGGCGACATCGGCTACCTCGTCGACGGTGCACTGGTGATCTGTGGGCGGTCCAAGGAGATGATCACGATCGCCGGACGCAACATCTTCCCCACCGAGATCGAGCAGGTCGTCGGTGAGGTGGACGGCGTCCGCGAGGGAGCGGTCGTCGCGGTCGGCACAGAATCCGGGGCCGCGCAATCACGGCTCCTGGTGGCAGCGGAGTTCACCGGGACTGAGCAGGACACCACCCGCAGTGCCGTGATCCGGCGAATCGTGTCGGTGTGCGGCGTGACGCCCGCCGACGTCGTGCTGATGTCGCCCGGATCGTTGCCACGGACGTCGTCGGGAAAGCTCAGGCGACTCGAGGTCCGGCGACAGCTGGAGGCGGCACGGTAGCCACCTGCCGCGCGATGAGTTTCGCGCCCAACCCTGGTCTAATCAGCATCCAATGTTGACTGAACGGGAGAGAACGCGTGGCTCAGCTGCTCAAGGTCCAGAACTTCAACGTCTCCAGCGACGGCTACGGCGCCGGCGAGAACCAGAGCTTTGAGCGTCCGTTCGGTCATGCCGAGCCGGGTGAGATGTTCTCCTGGGCCGGGGCCACGGCAAGCTGGCCCAACCGCACCGAACCTGGTGGCAGCCGTGGCCTCGACGACTACCTCACCCGCGATTTCCACCACAACATCGGTGCCGAGATCATGGGCCGCAACAAGTTCAGTCCCTACCGTGGCGCCTGGGAGAACCACGAATGGCAGGGCTGGTGGGGTGACGAGCCGCCATTTCATACCCCGGTGTTCGTCCTGACCCACCACCAGAGGCCGTCGTTCACCCTGTCCGACACGACGTTCCACTTCGTCGACGCCGATCCGGCTACGGTGCTCGAACAGGCGCGCGCCGCCGCGCAGGGCAAGGATGTGCGCCTCGGCGGGGGAGCGAGCACCATCCGGGAATTCCTTGACGCCGGGCTGGTCGACACCCTGCACGTGGCGGTGTCGCCGGCCGAGTTGGGCAGCGGGTCCCGCCTGTGGGAATCGCCTGATGAGTTGAACGACAGGTTCCATCATGACGTCGTACCCAGCCCCAGCGGCGCGGTCACCCATCACCTGTTTTGGCGGCGATGACTGTCCAGCGCGGCGGTGACCCGCTCAATCGCGGCAACGCACTCCGCGCTCGAACGTGCGGATGACGGCGGGTGCGGCCGCGTGCTGGGGCATCAGTCCGTCCTTGGAGTCCTGGCAGGCCCACATGACCAGACCGTAGAGCGCGTGCTCGAGCCATTGGGTGCTCGACTCAGGGTCGAACACACCTTCGGCCTGGCCGCGTTCGATCAGGCTCGTCAGGTAGGTGCTGTCAGGCACCAACTCGGGTGGTAGGCCACGAAGAACGGTGGGGTCGTCGAAGAGAAACAGAAGCCGGTTACCGACCGAGATCATCGCGTTGATCACGCGCCGCATCGCCTCGATCGGGCAACCGTCCTCGGGTGCGGCAGCGGCCACCGCGTTGGTCAAGACCTGCACCGAGTCGACAATCGTCGCGTTGATCAGGCTTTCCCGGTCCGGAAAATAGCGGTGCACCGTGGTGCGGCCCACCCCGGCCGCCTTTGCGATTTCGGGCAAGGTGGCGGTCCGGTCGTCGGCCAGGACTGCGGCGGCGGCCTCGATGATGGCCCCGCGGGTGCGCGCCTGGGTGCCCGAGAGCTCGCCTGTGGTCATCCGTCGATGGTATCGACGGATGTCACGAAGGTCTTGCGACCGGTATCGGCGTCGTCCGGTCCGACAGGAAACGCGCGGGACGTTGCCGGACGGGCAGCGGCCACCAGAACCACCGGCCGAGGATCGCGGCGATCGTCGGCGTCATCAGCGAGCGCACGACGAGGGTGTCGAACAGCAGACCCAGGCCGATGGTCGTGCCGCCCTGGCCGATGGCGATCAGATCGCTGGTGGCCATCGACGCCATCGTGAATGCGAACACCAGGCCGGCGGCGGTGACCACACCACCGGTGGCTCCCATGGCCCTGATGATGCCGGTGTTGATACCCGCGCTGACCTCTTCCTTCATCCGCGAGACCACCAGCAGGTTGTAGTCCGACCCGACCGCCAACAGGATGATGACCGAGAACGCCAGTGTCATCCAGTGCAGATCCATTCCGAGCAGGTACTGCCACACCAGGACGGACAGGCCGAACGATGCTGCGAGGGAGAGGATCACGGTGCCGACGATGACGAAGGACGCGATCAGTGCGCGGGTGATCAACAGCATCACGATGAAGATCAACGTGATCGCGCCGCAGGCCGAGATCAGCAGATCCCACTGGGCGCCGACCTGGATGTCCTTATAGGTGGCCGCAGTGCCGCCGAGGTAGATCTTGGCGTCGGCGAGCGGCGTCGTCTTGATCGCCTCGCGTGCCGTCTTCAGCAGCGGGTCGACATGCGAAATACCTTCGGAGGTGGCCGGATCCACGTCGTGGGTGATGATGAACTGCGCGGCCTGACCATCCGGAGAGACCATCAGATCCAACCCGCGCTTGAAGTCCGGGTTGTCGAACGCCTCCGGCGGCAGGTAGAACGAGTCGTCATTGCGGGCATCGTCGAACGCCTGGCCCATCACGGACGCCGTGTCGGTCATCTTGCCGATCTGGTCCACCAGCCCGTTGAACGTGCTGAACATCGTCTTCATCGTGCCTTGCATGGACTTCGAGATGGCGATCAACGGTGGCAGTTGCGCCACCAACTGAGGCATCAGCTGATCCATCTCGTTCATGTTCTTCACCGATTGCGAGAGGGTTTCGGTCATGGTGTCGATGCCGTCGAGCCCGTCGAACAGCGAGCGCATGGACTGGCACATCGGGATGTCGTAGCAGTGCGGTTCCCAGTAGAGGTAGTTCCGCATCGGCCGCATGAAATCGTCGAAATCAGCCATGTGATCCCGCATTTCGTTGGTGCTTTCCTGCATGTCGTTCATGCTGGAGGTGAGTTCGTGGGTGATGCCGGTCATCCGGTTCATCAGGCCCAGCATGTTCTCCATGATCCCGATCATCCGGCCGAGATCGTCGGTCAGCGTATTCATGTCGCCCATGCGCTCGCGCAGGAACTGCAGGTTCTCGGTCATCGACACCGACTGCATACTCACCTGGAAGGGCACCGAGCTGTGCGCGATGGGACGGCCCAACGGGCGAGTGATGCTCTGCACGCGGGCGACGCCGGGCACGCGGATCAGCTCCCTGGCGATCTTGTCCAGCACGATCATGTCGGCCGGGTTGCGCAGATCCCGTCCAGCGTCGACGAGCAGCAGATCGGGATTCATCCGAGCGGCCGTGAAATGTCTTTCAGCGGCGGCGTATCCGACGTTGGACGGCAGGTCCTTGGGAATGTAGAGGCGCTCGTTGTAGGAGGTCTGGTAGCCGGGCAGGGCGAGCAGCCCGACCAGAGCCACCGCGATGGCCGCGGCGAGGATCGGAACCGGCCAACGCACCACCGAGGTGCCGAGCCGGCGCCACCCCCGCGAACGGATCTCGCGCTTGGCGTCGAGCAGGCCGAACCGGCTGCCGACCACCAACATTGCCGGCGCAAGGGTGAGTGAGGCCAGTACCACGACAGACATACCGATGGCGCTCGGCACACCCATCGAACTGAAGTAATTCAACCGGGTGAAGTGCAGACACAGCATGGCGCCGGCAACGGTGAGTCCCGAGCCGAGGATGACGTGCCCGACGCCGTGAAATGCGGTGTAGTAGGCGTCTTCTCGTTCCTGGCCCTGCTGCCGGGCCTCCTGATATCGGCCCACCAGGAAAATGGCATAGTCGGTTCCGGCCGCGATGGCCAACGAGGTCAGCAGGCTTACCGAGAACGTCGACAAGCCGAGGAGGCCGGCGTGGCCGATGGCGGCGACCACGCCGCGCGCCGCCGACATCTCCAGCAACACCACGATCAGCATCAGCAACATGGTCGCGAGCGACCGGTAGACGACGATCAGCATCACGGCGATCACGGCGATCGTGACGAAGGTGATCTTGACCATGCTCTTGTCGCCGGCTTCGTTCATGTCCGTGGTGAGCGGACCTTGGCCGGTGACATAGGCTTTCACGCCTGCAGGTGGGTGCGAGTCGTCGATGATCTTGCGGACCGCCGCAACCGATTCGTTGGCGAGCGTCTCGCCCTGATTGCCCGCGAGGTTCACCTGCACATAGGCGGCCTTGCCGTCGGTGCTCTGGGACCCCGCCGCGGTGATGAGGTCGCCCCAGTAGTTCTGCACGTGCTGAACGTGTTCGGTGTCGGCCTGCAGTGTGCGGACCAGCTCGTCGTAATAGTGATGGGCTTCGGTGCCGAGCGGCTCGTCACCCTCCAGCACGACCATCGCGATCGTGTCGGAGTCGAATTGATCGAAGCGCTCACCGATCTTCTTCATCGCCACCAGTGCCGGTGCGTCCTGCGGTGACAGTGAGACGGCGTGCTCGTGGCCGACGACCTCGAGTTGGGGGACGAGGGCGTTGAGGACGACGACGAGCACCACCCACGCCAGGATGATCGGGATCGAGGCGACGCGAATGACGCGGGCGATGCCCTTGTGTTCGAGAGTGGCATCGTGGTTATTGGCACTGTGGTTACTGGCACTGTGGTTACTGGCACTGTGGTTGCTCATCAGGCGGCCTTGTCCAAGCAGAAGGCCTGGGCGTCGTGCTGATTCACGGTCTGCTCATCTCGGACGTCTCCGTTGACCACGATTCGGCAGGTGATCATGCTGCTGTCTCCTTGTGCAACCACGTTGGCGAACACCGTCGGCAGGGTCGTGACCACCTCGTGCCGCCACGGCAGCGAGCTGAAGCTCTCGGTGTGGGGTTGGGCGTCGGCATCCAGGAAGCTGACGTGCCCACTGGTCCCACTCGGGCCCTCGATCTCGTAGACGACGCGCTTCGGGTTGAACTCCACGATGTCGTCGCCGGCGGACTGGCCCGGATCGGTGTTGATGTGGGTTCCGAAGATTCCGTGCATCCGATTCATCGCAAACCCGCTGATCGCCACGGCCGCCACCAACACCAGTGGTATCCAGAAGCGTTTCGCAAGCCGAGAAACCGCTGCCACGGCACACCCACCTTTCCGGATCTGCGCACGGCGACGAAACCCTCCGACCGCGCATTAGTCGGCTGAACGTAACAGTCCCTTAGTGGATCTTCAACGTTCCATTAAGGAATGTTGATCTTCCTCACAGTTACTTCCCAAACGGAATTTTTAGCTCCCCGCGATGCGGTGTTCAGCGCACATGGTTTCCGGGATCTGGCTCCAGCGAACAACATTGGGCCTCGGAACCTGATGTCCCAACATCGCGTCGGCGCTGCCCTCGGTTTGCTGCCCGCGGGAGCCGCCTCGGCCGGTGGCGAACCTATGCGGTGAGCAGGCGCACCGGGGACCCCGCGCAGTAGGCGGCAATGTCCTCGACGATGTCCCGGTAGAAGATCGTCATCACGCCCTCGGTGACGTATCCGAGGTGCGGGGTCAGCAGTGTGTTGGGCAGCGTCGACAACGGGTGTTCCGACGGCAAGGGCTCCTGCTGGTAGACATCCAGCGCCGCGCCGCGAATCGTCTTGCTGCGGAGTGCTCCCACAAGCGCGTCCTCATCGATCAGGCCGCCGCGTGAGGTGTTCACCAGGATCGCCGACGGCTTCATCGCGGCGAGTTCGGCCGGCCCGATCAAGCCGCGGGTCGAGTCGGCGAGCACCATGTGCAGCGATACCACGTCGGCATCGGCGAACAGGGTGTCGCGATCCACCCGCGTGACACCGGCTTTGGCGGCACGCTCGTCGGTGAGGTTGGGACTCCACGCGATGACGTCCATGCCGAAGGCCTTGCCGATCGCGGCCACCCGGCTGCCGATCCTGCCCACCCCGACCAGACCCAGGGTGGCCCCGGAGAGGTCGGTGCCGACCGTGCTCTGCCACAGCCCGCCGCGGATGCGCTGATCCTCGACGACCAGGTGGCGCTGCAGTCCGAGGATCAGTGCCCACGTGTGTTCGACCGTCGGTGTGATGGCTCCGCCGGTGCCCGACACGGTGATGCCGAGGCCAAGCGCGGCGGCGACGTCAATGGCCGCGTTGAACGGTCCGGTGGTCACCAGCAGTTTGAGCGCGGGCAACTGGGCGAGCAGCGTCGCGTCCAGCGGGGTGCGTTCCCGCATCGCGACGACGACCTCGTAGCCGGCGAGGGTCTTGACCAGTGCAGGACCGGGCGCGATGTGTTCTCGCAGTGATGTGATCTCGGTGGCGCAGGGAATCGGTGACCAGTCGATGGTGTCGGCGATTCCCTGGTAGTCGTCGAGGACGGCGATACGCAGCGGCTCGGTCATGGATCAGTAGGCATTCGGATCGTTCTGCACGGCCGGCGGCACCGGATGCTGGTAGAGCTGGGATGCGTTCTCCCAGGTGATCTTCCGGATCACCTCGGCGGGCAGGCCCTGGATCTGTTCATGGATGATGCGCTGGGTGTGCGGCCAGGTCGAGTCGCAGTGCGGGTAGTCGGCTTCGAGCAGGATGTTGCCGGTACCGATCCGCTCGTGCTGGATGAACGACGATTGGTCCTCGACTGCGCAGAACCAGAAGTTCCTGGTGAACACCTCGGCGGGGGAGAGGGTTTCGCCCAACGCCTTCCATGTCCCGTACATCTCGTGGTAGCTCAGCATGTGGTCCAGACGATCGAGTAGCCCCGCCACCCAACCGATTCCGCCTTCGGACAGACATATCTTGAGATTCGGGTACCGGCTGGGCAGGCCGGAGTACAGCCAATCGACCGCGGCGGTGATCGCGTAGGCGAAGAACAGCACACCCTGAACGTCCGGTGGGGCGTCGTCGGTGGTGGACGGTGCCGAGCCCGAGGACCCGATGTGCAGGTTGACCACCGTGCCTGTTTCCGCGCACGCCGCCATCATCGGTTCCCAGTACCCGGAGTGGATGGTCGGCAGCCCCAGCATCGCGGGGTTCTCGCTGAACGTCACCGCGTGGAAGCCGCGTTCGGCATTCTCGTAGATCATCTGGGCGCCGACCTCGGGGTCGAGGAGCCACGGCAGTTGGCAGGGGATGATCCGGTCGGGATACGAACCGGTCCACGCTTCGAGATGCCAGTCGTTCCAGGCCCGCACCGCAGCCATCGCCAGGTCCTGGTCCTTGGTCACCTGCTGCAACCGCTGGCCGGCGAACCCTGGAAGGAACGACGGGAAGTTGAGCGACGCGTATACGCCGTTGAGGTCCATGTCCTTGACGCGTGCATGAATATCCCAGGCGCCTCGGCGCATCTCGTCGAATCGCGCGGGCTCGAACCCGTACTCATCGACAGGGCGGCCGACCACGGCGTTGAAACCCACGTTGGGCAGCGACTGCCCGTCGTACATCCAGGTCTGTCCACCATTTTCGGTGTCGACCACCTTCGGGGCGCGGTCGGCGAACTTGCGTGGCACGCGGCCGGTGAACGTATCCGGCGGTTCGACGATGTGATCATCGACGGAGATCACCGTGTAGAGACGTTCTGCCCGCTGCGGTTCCGGCAGAAACGTGACCGTGCGGTCGGCGCCCTTGTTGGCGGTCGTGAAGTCGAGATTGCCGGCAAGCTCGTCGATGGACTTCATGGGCTGAATCTCCTTGCTGCGTCAGGCCAGAACTTCTGGATCGGCCTTGATGGTCATGCGGGCGGCCCCGGCCCAGTACACGTCGGCGGCCCGTTCGATGAGCGAGGCCTTCATGCCGTACATGTCGGAGCGGTTCATCGCCGTGGGCTCCCGGCCGGTCAGCATCACCTGGTAGGCGAGTTTGCAGACGCGGTCGATCGATGCGGCCCGGTACACGGCCTCTGCCACGGTGCCTCCGGTGGTGATGACACCGTGGTTGGCCAGAATGGTCAGATTGGCGGCGCCGATCCGCTCCGCGAGCTCGCGGGCGCGGGGTGCCGAATCGACTTCGCCGTCATAGGTTTCGACGAAGCACATGTCATCGAGAAACAGCGACCCGGTCTGGTGCACCAGGTCCGGTAGCTTCCCCAACGCCGCGATGAGGCTCACGTAGTAGGGGTGGTTGTGGATGACGACGCGGGCATCGTCGCGTGTGCGGTGCAGTTCGGTGTGGATGTGGATGGCCGGCGTGACATCCCAGCGGCCTCGCACGACGCGCGCATCTTCGTCGACCACACAGATGTCGGATGCGGTGAGCTCCTGCCACCACAATCCCCACGGGTTGACCAGCATCTCGGTACGTCCCTCGGGCTGCCAGGTGATGTGGCCGGCCATGTTCTCGGCGAACCCGATCGAGGCCAGGTGCCGGAACGCCACGGCCAGCGCCTGCTCCTCGGTCAGGTCGACACCGATCGGCGGCGTGACCGAGGGAGACCACACTTTCAACCCGCCCTGTCGCATCTCACCGACGTTCATAGCCGCCTCCCAACCGCGTCCGGATATCCTCGCGGAGTTGCCCTTTGGCGATCTTCCCGCCCGAGGACCGGGGCAGCTCGTCGAGCACGATGAGCTTCTCGGGCAGCAGCTCCTTCGACATCCCCTGCATCAGAAGGTGCTCGAGGAGCCCAGGAAGGTCGATGGCCTGCCCGTTGGCGGATGCTACGGGCGCCACAAGCTCGATGTAGATGCAGACCTTCTCGCCGAAGACCGGGTCGGGCATCGCCACCGCGGCCGCCACGGCCACCGCGGGGTGAGTCATCACCGCATCCTCGACCTCGCCCGCACTGATGTTCTTGCCACCGCGCACGATGAAATCCGAGGTGCGGCCGGTAACCGATAGGTACCCCTCGGCATCGACTTCGCAGACATCGCCCATCCGCATCCAGCCGTCGCGGGTGTAGAGCTTGTCGTGGTCCACACCGCCCAGATAGCCCAGGCTGGTGGCCGGCCCGCGGCAGGCCGGTTGGCCGCGCCCGGTCGAGGTCACGTCGTCCTCCCCGTCGAACAAGCGGACTGCCATCTCCGGTACCAGGCGTCCGGCGGTGCGTAGCCTGCGCTCGCGGGAATCCTGCAATGTGGTCCCGCTCAGCAGGCCGGTTTCGTTGGAGCCGTAGAACTGCAGGATGGTGGCGCCGGTGAGTTCCTCGAAGTCGGCGGCCCGCTGATACGGCAGCGCCTCACCTCCGGTGAAGACCACGCGAAGCGAGCTCAGGTCATTCTCACGCGATGCCGGGTCGGCCATGATCATCATCAATTGGGTGCTGACACAGCACAACACGCTGACCCGGTGGCGGTCGATCGCCTCGCACACGGCTGCCGCGGCGAACTTTTCCAGCAGGACCGTGGTGGCACCGAGGTAGATCGGGGTGGTGTGTGCAGTCCAGATGCCGAACCCGAATGGAGCGGGGATGACCGGCAGGAAAATGTCGTCGGAACTCAGCGCACCGTTGGCCACTGCCTGCTGATGAAAGTAGTGCCACCGGTTCTGCGTGTGCACAACACATTTGGGAAGGCCGGTGGTGCCCGATGTCGAGTTGATCAGGAACACGTCGTCGGCTCCGACGCCCGCGGCCGGTGGTCGCGAGGGAGTGTCGGTGTCGAGGGACAAACCGTCCAACACCAGCGCGCTGATCTCAGGAGTCAGTCCCGAGACGGTGGCACGTGCCGACGACTGCCGCGTCGTGTCACTGACCAGCAGGCGCGGCGCAGTGGTCCGCAGGATCTGAGTGGCCTCGCGAGTCCCGGCGCGGGCGCCGATCCCGACGACGACGGCGCCGCATCGCTCGATCGCCACGAACAGCACGTGGATGGCCGCGGTATCGCCGTGCCAGACCGCGACGCGATCACCGGGCGTGATACCCAGGCCGGCGAACTGGGCGGCGAGGCGAGATGCGGCACAGTCGAATTCGTGCCAGGTAAACGTAGTGGCCGGGTAGTCGACATAGGCCGGCTTGTCGGGTTGGGCGCGGGCGTGTTCACGCACGGTCTGCGAGAGTGTGCGGTCCGACCACCATCCGGCCGCGCGGTAGTGGGCTGCGTCTGCAGCAGGGGCGGCGTCGCCAGCCTTCATCACCAAATCATATGAAAATAAGGACCCGTGTCAACGGGCGCACTGCGACCGCTGGGGTTCACGGTCTGCGCGGGCCGGACTGGGTCCAGGTACGCACCATGGTCGGGTCGACGACGCCGTCGACACCCGGGTACTGCTGGGCGTTGACCAGATGTGCCGCGGCCAGATCGCGGGCTCGCTGCGCATCGCCCATGTCGATCGCGTCGATCACCTGCCGGTGATCCTCCAGGACGGCCCGGCGTTCCTCGACGGGCACCGTCGAGTGATCCGTCACCTGGGCCGACCAGTTTTGCTCATGTGCCGACCACAATGCCTCCAATGCGCCCGCCAGGATGATCATCGTCTCGTTCCCGCAGTGGCGGACCAGTGCTTCGTGATACCGCCGACTGGCGGAGGTGGCCTGCAGCAGATCCGATACCGATCTGACTGATTCGTCGTGCAGCTCACGGAGAATGGGGACGACGGTACGTTTGCGGTCCGCGCGTTGGGCGCAGAGTGCGGCGCATGCCGGTTCGACCTGCAGCAGCGCAGTGCCCACGTCGCCGAGCCCGACCTGCCCGGCGCCCAGGACCAGCCCCATGGTGTAGGCAAGGTTTGCGGAGTCGGGTCGGTGGACCACCGCACCGCCCAGCTTGCCGCGCCGTACCGTCAACAGCCCCTCGGCCTCAAGGATGCGCATCGCCTCGCGAAGCGACGGCTTGCTGATCGGGTACTCGACGAGAAGTTCGTCCTCCTTGGGGAGGATGCTGCCGTCGGTCAGTTCCCCGGCGAGGATCCGGCGCCGCAACTGGTCGGCGACCTGTTCGGCAAGTCGCTGAAACCGGACATTTGGCTGCGCCACGCATCGAGTGTGCCAGATGGCCGGCCGTTCAGGAGGCCACGCCGAGCCTTGTATCCAAATGATTTGTCTCATACGGTGAGCCATGCAGAAGTGGACCATCGGCACGCTGACCGTTCATTCTGTGCTCGAGACGGTGGTGCCGACCCGGCCTGACCGGGTGTTTCGCGGGCTGCCATCGGAGCTTCCACGCTGGCTGCATCCCCACTATGTCGATGATGCCGGCAACTTGCTGGTGGCCATCCAGTCGTTCTTCATCGAATCCGGTGAGGACCTCGTCGTGGTCGACTGCTGCTTTGGCGAAGGCCACGACCTGCCATACCAAATCCCCATGGACCCGGACCAATACCGACAGTCGCTGGCCGCAGCCGGATTCACCCCCGCTGATGTGACCACCGTTGTCTGCACGCACCTTCACCTCGACCATGCCGGACGCCACACGACGCGGCGCGACGGCGCGTGGGTCCCCACCTATCCCAACGCGACGTACCTCCTCACCGCCGACGAATACACGTCATGGCGGCATTCCTCGGCGACGAACCGCGCGGCCGCCGAGACCGTCGAACCGCTTGTCGCACATGATGTCCTGCGGCTCACCGAGATGGACCACGCGATCACCGACGAGATCCGGCTGATCGGGACGCCCGGTCACACGCCGGGGCACGCCGCGGTGCGGATCGAATCCGGCGGCGAGGTGGCGGTGATCAGCGGGGACGTTGTCCACCATCCGCTGCAGATCACGCATCCCGACGTGCAGGCTCTGCCCGATGACGATCCAGCGGCGGCCGCGGTGACCCGCGCCCGGTTGCTGAGCAGCATCGCAGAAGAGCAGGCCTTGCTGCTCGGCACCCACTTCGCCGCCCCGACCGCAGGCACCGTGATCGCCGATGACGGTCGGCTGATGTGGGTGGCGATGTAGGCGCCGCGTCCTAGTTCGCCGTGTGGACGATGAGGATGTCGATCTTGACGCGCCGGGCGATGGTGGCAGGCACCGAGCCCAACAGGCGGCCGGCGACGGAGTCCAGTCCGATGTCGCCGACGACGATCAGATCCGCATTGACCTCTTTGGCGAGCTTCACCAAGGCGTCGACCGGGGCACCTTCGACTGCCCGCTCGACTATATCCGTGGCACCGGCGGCCTTGGCCCGGTCGCGCGCCACCTGCAGGATCTCGTAGACCGGGGCGGCGCCGTGCATCCGGTAGCCCTCGCTCTTGAGGCTGTCCTCCGCACGGGTATCGACCACATGATCGGGCGACGGCGGTCGCGACCAGCCGCCCTTTTCGGCCACGGGTTGGTGAGCACTCGCGACGATCAACTTCGCATTCTCCTGCGCGGCGATCTCGGCGGCGCGGTGGACCGCTCGTAGCGACGAGTCGGAACCGTCGGTCCCGACAACGATCGTCCGATAGGTGCTCATGTCGTCTCCGAACTGTCGGCTACCAGGACAAACAGACCTTAATGCACGTCAATCTTCAGCTGGTGGAGATTGGGCTTCGCGCCGCGTCAAGGATCAACCGAGACAAGTGTCAACCATCAGCCGACGTCACACAGATGGAAAGCGGTTCTCGGTCATATCCGCCGAGTAAACGGCAACGTTGAAGGCCCCTCCCGACTGAGAAGGTGGCCAAATGCGCTTGATGCTTTCGCCGAACGGGCACGCCGGCGAGGCCAACGTCGAAACGAGCATGCTGCCGAGCGTGTCCGCTAATCAGACGAGCTGCGTGAGGTTCAGGCTCACCTTTTGTATTGAGCGCGCACTCGACCGATATGGAGTTGTCGGATGTGCGGGGTACCGTGCGCTCGAGAACGAGAAGCACACGTCAAACGAACGAGATATGGCACCCCCGACAGGATTCGAACCTGCAACCTACCGGGTAGAAACCGGATGCGCTATCCGTTGCGCCACGGGGGCAAAGTCGGACCACCACAATTTACACCGCATCGGTGTCGTTACCGCAACGGATATGCACCACGTGGGCTGCTCGAACCGCAACCGATGAAACGAGCGGGTCAGTGGGCCGACATCACACCAAAGACAAAGGCGATCTCGGCGTCGCAAAAGCGCATGCCGACCTGGTTGGCAAGGGTTTTTACGTGCTGTTCCCCGCGACCGAGCATGCGCCGTTCGACCTTGTGGCGTACGCGGCGGGCACCTTCCACCGCATTCAGGTGAAGTACCGGTCGACACGAGCTGGAGCGGTCAGACTCAACTTCCGGTCCACCTGGGCCGATCGCCGTGGGTGCGCACAGCACGCTCATCGACAAGGACGCGATCGACGTCATCTGCATCTACTGCCCGGACACACAAACACCTCCCGCCGATCGGCGAAACCCGTACTTCGGCGTGAAGGGGCGGTGACGCGCGAGGGACGCCCGGCAAAGCGGACCCCCGGGGCCGGAGGCGGACTAGCGTGGACGCTGCACTGGCGGCCTGGGGAGGGGAGAGGGACCACGCTATGAGCGATGTGCCGGAGTTGGACGCGGCCGGACTGCCCGAAGAACTGAGCGCAGTCGATCAGCTGTTGCATCGGGGAGAGGCAAACCCGCGCACCCGGTCCGGGATCATGGGCGTCGAGATTCTTGACACCACACCGGATTGGGACCGTTTTCGGACCCGGCTCGAGTACGCGTCGCGCAGAGTGCTGCGGCTGCGTCAGAAGGTGGTCATGCCCACGCTGCCCACGGCCGCGCCGCGGTGGGTCGTCGACCCGGATTTCAATCTGGACTATCACGTACGACGGATGCGGGTGCCTGAGCCGGGCACCCTGCGCCAAGTGTTCGACCTGGCAGAAGTGGCATTGCAGTCGCCGATGGACATCTCGCGCCCGCTGTGGAGCGCGACGCTGGTGGAGGGGCTGGCCGGCGGCAAAGCCGCCACGATCCTGCACCTGAGCCATGCGGTGACCGACGGTGTCGGGCTCGTCGAGATGTTCGCCAGCCTCTATGACCTGGAACGCGATCCGGAACCCACCGCAACGCCCCCGGTGCCCATCCCGCAGGATCTCTCCCCGAACGACCTGATGCGCCAGGGCATCAACCGGCTCCCCGGCTCGATTGCCGGTGGCATCGTCGGTGCGCTCGGTTCCGCGGCGCGCGCGGCGACAAAGGTCGTGCGGGATCCGGTATCCGCGGTCAGCGGAGCGGTCGATTACGCGATGTCGGGCGCCCGGGTGATGGGCTCGGCCGCCCATCCGTCACCGCTGCTGCGCCGTCGCAGCCTGTCCACCCGTACCGAAGCGATCGACATAACGTTCGGCGATCTGCACCGCGCGGCCAAGGCCGCCGGCGGTTCGATCAACGACGCTTACCTGGCCGGCCTGTGCGGTGCGCTGCGGCGGTACCACGACGCCTTGGGCATCTCGTTGGAGACGTTGCCGATGGCAGTGCCGGTGAACCTGCGCTCGGAGGACGATCCTGCCGGAGGCAACCGCTTCGCCGGGGTCAATCTGGCTGCGCCGGTCGGCATCGCCGACCCAGAGATGCGGATCAAGGCCATCCGTTCGCAGATGACCAGCAAGCGCGAAGAGCGTGCCATCGACGTGGTCGGCCTCATCGCACCGGTGCTCAGCCTGCTGCCCGACACCTTCCTCGAATCGATGGCAGGGTCGGTGGTGAACTCCGATGTGCAGGCCAGCAATGTGCCGGTGTTCCCCGGCGACACCTACATCGCCGGGGCGAAGATCCTGCGGCACTACGGTATTGGCCCGCTTCCGGGGGTGGCGATGATGGTGGTGCTCATTTCCCGCGGCGGCTACGTCAGCATCACGGCCCGCTACGACCGGGCGGCCATCACCGACGGATCGCTGTTCGCCCGATGCCTGGTGGCGGGCTTCGACGAGGTGCTGGCACTCGGCGGGGACGGCCGCGCGGTGCCGGCGTCGTTCAGTCTCGACGACTCCTCGGCGACGAATGGGAGTGCTGCACAGTGACTTCGAAAGATTCAGTCCCTCGCGGAACCAAACAGATGCGGCTGCCCGGCACGCTGGCCGAGATCGAGGGAAGCCCGGAGGGGCCGCAGATCGGCGCCTTCTTCGACCTGGACGGCACACTGGTGGCCGGCTTCACCGGGGTGATCATGACCCGCGACCGGTTGCGCCGTGGCCAGATGGGCGTCGGCGAATTCATCGGGATGGTGCAGGCCGGGCTCAACCACCAGCTGGGGCGTTCCGAGTTCGAGGACCTGATCGGCAAAGGCGCCCGGATGCTGCGAGGCAACTCGCTCAGCGATCTCGACGAGCTGGGTGAGCGGCTGTTCGTCCAGCACGTTCAGGGCCGTATGTACCCTGAGATGCGCGCCATGGTCCGCGCCCACATGGCCCGCGGGCACACCGTGGTGCTGAGCTCTTCGGCGCTGACGGTCCAAGTCGAGCCGGTGGCACGCTTTCTCGGCATCGACAACGTGCTGTGCAACGAGTTCGAGACCGACGCGGACGGGTTGATCACCGGCGAAGTCAAGACACCCGTCATCTGGGGTCCCGGCAAAGCCCGTGCGGTGCAGAACTTCTCGGCGGCCAACGGGGTCGATCTGTCCAAGAGCTACTTCTACGCCGACGGCGACGAGGACGTCGCCCTGATGTACCTGGTGGGCAATCCACGTCCGACGAATCCGGCAGGCAAGCTGGCCGCCGTCGCCGCCAAACGCGGCTGGCCCGTACTGAAATTCAGCAGCCGCAGCGGCAGCAGCCCTATCGCGCAACTACGAACGCTGGCCAGCCTCGCCACCATCCCCACGGTCGCCGCCGGCGCGATCGGACTCGGACTGCTCACCCGCAACAAGCGCACAGGGGTCAACTTCTTCACCTCGAACTGGAGCAAGCTGCTCATGCTCACCACGGGCATCGAGCTCAACGTCCTCGGTGAGGAAAACCTGACCGCGCAACGGCCCGCGGTGTTCATATTCAATCACCGCAACCAGGCTGATCCGATGATCGCGGGCCGGCTGGTCGGCGTCGATTTCACCGGCGTCGGGAAGAAGGAACTGGAACGCAACCCCCTCATGGGGCCGCTGGGCAAGGTCATGGATGCGGCGTTCATCGACCGCGACGATCCGGAGAAGGCCGTGGAAGGCCTGCACAAGGTGGAAGAGCTTGCCCGCAAAGGCTTGTCGATCCTGATCGCCCCCGAGGGCACCCGGCTCGACACCACCGAGGTCGGCCCGTTCAAGAAGGGGCCCTTCCGCATCGCCATGGCGGCCGGTATCCCGATCGTGCCGATCGTGATCCGCAACGCCGAGGTGATCGCACACCGCGATTCCAGCACGTTCAACCCCGGCAAGGTCGACGTCGCGGTCTACCCGCCGATCCCCGTCGAGGACTGGACGGCCGACAACCTGACCGAGCGCATCGCCGAGGTTCGCCAGATCTACCTCGACACCCTGAAATCCTGGCCGCAGGACGAATTGCCGACGTTCGACATCTACGCCCGCATGCCGGCGAAGGCGGCCGCTCCGCGTCGGCCCGCGAAGAAAGCAGCGGCAAAGAATGCGCCCGCGAAGAAGGCCACCGCGAAGAAAGCCACGGCGAAAAAGGCTGCCCCCAAACCGGATACGTCGTCCGCACGGTCGACCCCGAAGGGCCGACCGTGACCGCCGGTCTCGACGATTTCCCCAGCTTCAGTACCACCGACGATGCGCTGGTTCTCGCGTCGGTGTCCTCACCGGCCGAACTGGAACTGCTCAACGACTGGCTCAAGACGCAGCGGCGTGAACACCCGGACTCGACAGTCGAGGTACTGCAGTTACCGGCCACTGACGAACCTGCGCCCGGGGTGGTGGCCCGGTTGGTCGAGGAGCTGGAAGCCGACGAGCAACGGCTGGTGGTTCCGGTGCGGGTGTTCTGGGTGCCCGCTGGATTACCCACCCGGTTGAAAGTGGTCGGGTTGATCTCGGGCCGCGACACCTACCGGCCGCCAGAAATCCTGCAGCGGCGCATTCTGCGTAAGGACCCGACGCGGGCGCGGGTCGTGGCCGGTGAACCGGCCAAGGTGTCTGAGCTGCGCAAGCAGTGGAGTGAGACCACGGTTGCGGAAAACCCCAGGGAATTCGCCCGATTCGTGCTCCGCCGGGCCGCGCTGGCGATTGAGCGGGTGGAGCTTCGCCTGCTGGGCCCTGAATACAAGTCGCCGCGGCTGGTCAAGCCGGAGATGCTCGACTCGGCGCGCTTCCGTCAAGGACTCGAGCAGATTCCCGGCGCGTCGATCGAGAAGGCCGGCGAGATGCTCGACGAGCTCTCCACCGGGTGGAGCCGCTTCTCGGTGGATCTCATCCCGACCCTGGGCCGGGCGATCTTCAGCCGCGGATTCGATCCGCGTATCGACTACGACCGTTCCGAGATCGAGTCGATGCGTCATGCCCTGGAACAACATCCGGCTGTGTTGTTGTTCTCGCACCGGTCCTATCTCGATGGCGTCATCGTCCCCGTCGCCATGCAGGAGAATCGCCTTCCTCCGGTGTACACGTTCGCCGGGATCAACCTCTCGTTCGGCCTGATGGGTCCGTTGTTCCGGCATTCCGGCGTCATCTTCCTGCGTCGCAAACTCGATGACCCGCTGTACAAGTATGTGCTGCGGCAGTACGTCGGCTACATCGTGGAGAAACGGTTCAACCTCAACTGGTCCATCGAGGGCACCCGGTCACGGACCGGAAAGATGTTGCCGCCCAAGCTCGGACTGCTCGCTTACGTCGCCAATGCCTACCTCGACGGCCGCAGCGACGACATCCTGCTGCAGCCCGTGTCGATCAGTTTCGACCAGTTGCACGAGACCGCCGAGTACGCCGCATATGCGCGGGGTGGCGAGAAGACACCCGAGGGCCTGAGCTGGCTGTACAACTTCATCAAGGCGCAGGGCGAACGCAACTACGGCAAGATCTATGTCCGCTTCCCCGAAGCGGTTTCGATGCGTGAGCACCTCGGTGAGCCGAACGGCGACATGGTCCACGACGAGGCGGCCAAACGCCTGGCCATGCAGAAGATGGCCTTCGAGGTGGCCTGGCGGATCCTGCGGGTCACCCCGGTCAACGCCACCAACCTGGTGTCGGCGCTGTTGCTGGGCGCCCGTGGAGTTGCCCTGACCCTCGATCAACTGCACCACACACTGCAGGACTCACTGGATTATCTGGAGCGCAAGAACACCCCGATGACCAACAGTGCGCTGCGGTTGCGGACCGCCGAGGGCGTGCGTTCGGCCGTCGACGCGCTGTCCGGCGGGCACCCCGTGACGCTGGTGGACAGCGGGCGCGAGCCGGTGTGGCGGATCGCCCCCGAGGACGAACTGGAGGCGGCGTTCTACCGCAATTCACTGATCCACGCCTTCCAGGAGACCTCGATCGTCGAGCTGGCCCTGGCATACGCCGCCCGCGCCACCGACGATCCACTGCAGGCGTTCTGGGACCAGGTGATGCGGCTGCGTGACCTGCTCAAGTTCGATTTCTATTTCGCCGATTCGGCGGCCTTCCGCGACAACGTCGCCGAGGAGATGTCGTGGTACGACAAGTGGGAAGAAAAGGTCACCGCCGGGAGCGACGAGATCTATCAGATGCTGCGGGACAAGCAACCGCTGTTGGTGGGCGCCATGTTGCGGCCGTTCTTCGAGGCCTACGGGATCGTCGCCGACGTATTGCGCGACGCGCCGCCCGAGATCGGGGAGCGGGACCTGACCAAGCGTGCGCTGGGCGTCGGGCGCCAGTACGTCGCCCAAGGCAGGGTGGGCAGCAACGAGTCGGTTTCGGCGTTGTTGTTCGCCACGGCGCGCCAGGTGGCGGCCGATCAGAACTTGTTGGTCAACGGCCCGGATCTGCGGGCCCGCCGCAACGCCTTCCGCGACGAACTGCGCGGGATCGTCGCCGATATGGACAAGGTCGACGAGATCGCACGTGAGCAGTTCTACATCCGGGAGCAGCTGCGCCGCGCTGAACAAGGACTGACCGGCTAGGCGCCGCGCCCCACGCCATACCCTTGCACCATGACTTCAGCCGGCCCGGTGGTCGCATCCAGCGTGCGCAACAGCGCAGTGTGGCCGGTGCTGGTCGCTGTGGGCCTGTTGGCCGGAGCAGTGGCGGCCGGTATCGGCGCGCTGTCGCTGGCCGACGCGCTGACCGCCACCGGCCTGCCCGATCCGGGCCCGGTCACCACCTACGGCCTGCCGTTCGTCCGGGCTGCCGGTGAGATCGCCGCCGTCGTCGCCGTCGGGGCCTTTCTGTTCGCGGCGTTCCTGGTGGCACCGCAGACCAACGGCGTTTTGGATGTCGCCGGTTACCGGGCGCTGCGGCTCGGTACGGCCGCCTCGGGCGTGTGGACGGTGTGCGCCGCGCTGCTGGTTCCGTTGACGATCTCCGACGTGTCCGGACAGCCGCTGCTCGATCATCTCGGTCCGGTCGACGTGTGGTCGGCGGCGAGCCTCGTCGACGTCTCCGCCGCCTGGCGCTGGACGGCGATCCTGGCGGCCGGCGTCACCATCGCGAGCCTGCCGGTATTGCGGTGGGGATGGACACCGGTGTTGCTGGCCGGATCCCTGGTGACTTTGATGCCACTCGTCCTGACCGGACACTCGTCGGCCGGTGGCGCTCACGACCTGGCCACCAACAGCCTGTTCATCCACCTCGTGGCGGCCGCGCTGTGGGCCGGCGGACTGCTGGCGTTGTTGGCCCATGCCCTCCGTGCCCGGGGCGCGGCTGACGGATCCAACACCGCGCTGGCGGCCCGACGCTTCTCGGCGCTGGCGTTGTGGTGCTTCATCGCGATGGCCATCAGCGGGGTGCTCAACGCACTGGTGCGGATCCAGCTGCCCGATCTGGTGCGCACCAACTACGGCTGGCTCGTGGTGGGCAAGGTCGTCGCGCTGACCCTGCTCGGTCTGCTGGGTTGGCGACAGCGACGGGTCAGTCTGACCGCCCTGGCCACCGACCCCGGCACGCGCACACCACTGATCCGGTTGGCGCTGACCGAGGCTGCACTGTTCGGCGTCACGTTCGGCATCGCCGTCGGGCTGGGCCGCACCCCACCGCCGCCGGAGCCGAGAGTTCCGAGCGCCACCGAGGTCGCGATCGGATATGACTTCGCCGGGCCGCCGACGGTCGCCCGGGTGGTGTTCGACTGGCGGTTCGACCTGCTGTTCGGGACCGCGGCGATCGTCGCGGCAGTGGTGTACCTGGCCGCGGTGTACCGACTGCGCCGACGTGGCGATGCCTGGCCGGTGGGCCGCACGTTCGCCTGGCTGCTGGGCTGCGCAACCTTGCTGTTCACCACGTCATCGGGTCTCGGCCGCTACATGCCGGCCATGTTCAGCATGCACATGATCGCCCACATGATGCTGTCCATGCTGGTCCCCGTCCTGCTGGTGCTGGGCGCCCCGGTGACCGTGGCGCTGCGGGCGCTGCCCGCTGTGGGCCGCGGATCGCCGCCCGGCCCCCGGGAATGGATCCTGGCAGCTCTGCACTCGAGGGTGTCGCAGTTCCTGACCCAGCCCATCGTCGCGACCGTGCTGTTCGTGGCCGGGTTCTACGGCTTGTACTTCGGCGGCATCTTCGACGCAGCGGTCAGCAACCACGCCGCGCACATCCTGATGAATGTGCACTTCCTGCTGTCGGGGTACCTCTTCTACTGGGTGGTCATCGGTGTGGACCCGACCCCGAGGCCCGTCCCGCACCTGGTCAAGATCGGGATGGTGTTTGCCTCACTGCCGCTGCACGCGTTCTTCGGTGTGGTGATGATGGGCATGGACACCGTGCTCGGCGAAAGCTTCTACCGCTCACTGCAATTGCCGTGGCACACCGATCTACTCGGAGACCAGCACCTCGGTGGCGGGATCGCCTGGGCGGCCGGGGAAGTCCCGCTGGTCATCGTGATGTTGGCGCTGCTGATCCAGTGGCGGCGCAGCGATCAGCGCACCGCCAAGCGGTTGGACCGGGCGGCTGACCGCGACGACGACGCCGATCTGGTTGCCTACAACGCCATGCTTGCCGAAATGGCGCGGCGTGACCGTCCTTCCGGATAGTCAGCGGTAGTAGTCGGGGTTATCCCCAGCGTTCGTTTCATCCACAGCCGACGCGTGCACCGGGTCCGCCGCGTATCTCCTGTCGGGGTGCCGACGGTCAATGGCTGCGTAAGGCGGTCGACGCTTCAGCTCCGGCCGCCGGCACAGATGAAGCGAAAGGAAACAGAAAAATGTTCGAGACCCCGTTCACCATCGTCGGCAACATCATCACCAATCCGGTTCGGCTGCGGTTCGGCGACCAGGAGCTCTACAAGTTCCGGGTGGCCAGCAATTCGCGGCGGCGCACCTCCGACGGCACCTGGGAGCATGGCAACTCGCTCTACGTCACGGTCAACTGCTGGGGCAATCTGGCCACGGGCGCCAGTGCATCGCTCATGAAGGGGGACGCGGTCGTGGTGGTCGGGCAGGTCCACACCAGTGAGTACGACGACAAGGAAGGTGTGCGCCGGTCATCTGTCGAGGTGCGGGCTACCGCAGTCGGCCCCGATCTGTCGCGGTGCACGGCCAAGCTCGCGCCCTTGCCGAAGCCGAGCGCCGGCCCGGTGACAGAGCCGGAACGAGAACCCGGCGACATGCTGGACGACGATGAAACCGAGCTTGACGAGGGGGACTTGCCACTGTCGGCCTGACCACATTCGACCACGCTTAGGATGGGCGCGAGTGAGTTGGGCTTGCCGCGTCCCGTCGCGCACGCGCCCATCCGACATTCCCGAAGAGCTTCAGAAAGGCACATCACGGCATGGCCGAATTTATCTACACGATGCGCAAGGTTCGCAAAGCGCACGGCGACAAGGTCATCCTTGACGACGTCAGCCTGAACTTCCTTCCCGGCGCGAAGATCGGCGTCGTCGGTCCCAACGGGGCTGGTAAGTCGAGTGTGCTGAAGATCATGGCCGGCATCGACCATGCCAACAACGGCGACGCGCTGCTCGCACCCGGCGCCTCCGTCGGCATCCTGATGCAGGAGCCGCAGCTCGACGAGACCAAGACGGTCCGCGAGAACGTCGAGGCCGGCGTGGCGATCAAGGGCAAGCTCAACCGGTACAACGAGGTCGCCGAGCTGATGGCCACCGACTACACCGATGAGCTCATGGAAGAAATGGGCCACCTGCAGGAGGAGCTCGACGCCGCCGATGCCTGGGACATCGACTCCCAGCTCGAGCAGGCCATGGACGCACTGCGCTGCCCACCGCCCGACGAGCCCGTCACCCACCTCTCCGGCGGTGAGCGCCGCCGCGTGGCGCTGTGCAAGTTGCTGCTGTCCAAGCCGGACCTGCTGCTGCTCGACGAACCCACGAACCACCTCGACGCCGAGAGCGTGCTGTGGCTCGAACAGCACCTGGCCAACTACAAGGGCGCCATCCTGGCAGTCACCCACGACCGCTACTTCCTGGACAACGTCGCCGAGTGGATTCTCGAACTCGACCGCGGCCGGGCCTACCCGTACGAGGGCAACTACTCGACCTACCTGGAGAAGAAGGCCGAGCGCCTCGAGGTCCAGGGCAAGAAGGACCAGAAGCTGCAGAAGCGGCTCAAAGACGAGCTGGCCTGGGTCCGTTCGGGCGCCAAGGCCCGGCAGGCCAAGAACAAGGCTCGCCTCGGCCGCTACGAAGAAATGGTCGCCGAAGCGGAGAAGAGCCGGAAGCTCGACTTCGAAGAGATCCAGATCCCGACCCCGCCCCGGCTGGGCAGTGTGGTGGTCGAGGTCGAGCACCTGGACAAGGGCTTCGAAGGCCGCACGCTGATCAAGGACCTTTCCTTCACACTTCCGCGCAACGGCATCGTCGGCGTCATCGGTCCCAACGGTGTCGGCAAGACCACGCTGTTCAAGACCATCGTCGGCCTTGAGCAGCCTGACAGTGGTGAGGTCAAGGTCGGCGAGACGGTCAAGCTCAGCTACGTCGACCAGAGCCGTGCCGGCATCGACCCGAAGAAGAACGTCTGGCAGGTCGTCTCCGACGGCCTGGACTACATCGAGGTCGGCCAGAACGAGATCCCGTCGCGCGCCTACGTGTCCGCGTTCGGTTTCAAGGGACCTGATCAGCAAAAGCCCGCGGGCGTGCTGTCCGGTGGTGAGCGCAACCGGCTCAACCTCGCGCTGACCCTCAAAGAGGGCGGAAACCTGATCCTGCTCGACGAGCCGACCAACGACCTCGACGTCGAGACGCTGTCCTCACTGGAAAACGCACTCGAGCAGTTCCCGGGCTGCGCCGTGGTCATCAGCCACGACCGCTGGTTCCTGGACCGCACCTGCACGCACATCCTGGCGTGGGAGGGCAACGACGACAACGAGGCCCAGTGGTTCTGGTTCGAAGGCAACTTCGGTGCCTACGAGGAGAACAAGATCCAACGTCTCGGCGCCGAAGCAGCGCGTCCGCACCGAGTGACCCACCGGAGACTGACCCGCGACTGACCTGTGAGGGGATAAGGACGCAGCAAGCTCGGGGACGCTACTAGTGTCGCAGCTACGCACCGAAGCCGGTGGATGGGCGTGAGTCAGGAGTGATCCGTATGGCGACCGAACCGGGAGCTGTTTCAGGGCAGGGGATTAGCGGCTTGGCTGATTTACAGGCGCCGCCTGAGGTGATCCACCGCCTTGCGCTGGCCTTCCTGTCCACCTACCGGGCTCCTCAGGTCGACGCGCCCGGAATCGCCGCTACCGGTCCCCAGGCCTCCGGTGTCGCCGAGCGACTGGTCTCCGACGGCACGGTCGTTGCCCAGTACGCGCTGGGCAGCCACCGGGCGCCGGGGGAGACCAAGGTCGCGGTGTATCCGGGCGATGCCGACTCGGGCCCGGCGCTGCAGATCGTCACCGAGCAGACAGCGATGCTGGTCGATTCGGTGACAGTGCTGCTGCACCGCAACGGCATCGCCTACCCGGCCATCATGAACCCGGTCTTTCGGGTGCACCGCGACGCCGATGGCGCACTGCTTGACTTCCGGCCTGCGGCCGAGGCCACCGGAGGGGACGGCGTCGACGAGTGCTGGATCCTCGTCCCGGTGATCGGGGCGGCCGACGGCCCCGCGCTCACCGAGGTGGTTCGGTTGCTGCCCGGCGTGCTCGCCGAGGCCCGCCAGATCGGCATGGACTCCGCGGCGATGGGCGCCGCGCTCCATGCCCTGGCCAACGATGTGGCCACCGATGTCGAGGGCCGGTTCCCCAATGCCGACCGCAGGGATGTCGCCGCACTCCTGCGCTGGCTGTCCGACGGACATTTCGTGCTGCTGGGGTATCAGCAGTGCGCGATCAGCGACGGGCGCGCCACGGTCGATCCGGGCAGCCGGCTCGGTGTACTCAAGCTGCGCGAGGATGTGCTCCCGCCGCTCACTGCCGCCGATGATCTGATGGTGCTGGCGCAGGCCACCATGCCGAGCTATGTGCGCTACGGCGCCAATCCATACATCGTCGTCGTTCGCGAGAGCGGCGGCGAACGGCGTGATGTCACCGCTACCGAGCATCGTTTTGTCGGCCTGTTCACCGTGGCCGCGATGAACGCCAACGTGCTGGACATCCCGTTGATCTCGCGGCGGGTAGAGGAGGCGCTGGCCATGGCCCGGCGCGATCCGAGCCACCCCGGCCAGCTGCTGCGTGACATCGTCCAGACCATCCCGCGCCCCGAACTGTTCGCGCTGAGTTCCAAGCAGCTGCTGGACATGGCGCTGACGGTGGTGGACCTCGGGTCGCGGCGCCGGACCCTACTGTTCCTGCGCGCGGATCAGCTGGCGCACTTCGTGTCCTGCCTGGTGTACCTGCCGCGAGACCGTTACACCACTGCGGTGCGGCTCGAAATGCAGGACATCCTGGTGCGCGAGCTCGGTGGTGAGAGCATCGACTACTCGGCGCGGGTCAGCGAATCGCCCTGGGCAGTAGTCCATTTCATTGTGCGCCTACCCGACGGTGCGGTCTCGCACACCGTGGACACCTCGAGCGAGAACGAGAACCGGATCCAGAACCTGCTGACCGAGGCCACCCGCAACTGGGGTGACCGGATGACCAGCGCGGCAGCGCACGCGGCGCTCACCCCGGCCGCCGTCGAGCACTATGCCTCAGCCTTCCCGGAGGACTACCGGCAAGCCGTTGCGCCGGCGGATGCCATCGCCGACATCGCGATCATCGAAGCCCTGCAGGACAATTCGGTGAAGTTGGTGTTTAGTGAAGGTGACGACGACGGTGTCGACCGTGGCGCCCAGCTCACCTGGTACCTGGGCGGCCAGTCGGCCTCGCTGAGCGAACTCCTGCCGATGCTGCAGTCGATGGGTGTGGTGGTGCTGGAGGAGCGCCCATTCACGGTCCGGCGGGCCGACGGCCTGCCGGTCTGGATCTATCAGTTCAAGGTCGCCCGGCAGCGCAGTCTCCCCGGGGCGCCCGACGCCGCTTCGCGCGAGGCCACTGCCCAACGATTCGCCGATGCGGTGACCGCGATCTGGAACGGCTGGGTGGAGGTAGACCGGTTCAACGAACTGGTGCTGCGCGCCGATCTCACCTGGCAACAGGTGGTGATCCTGCGCGCCTACGCGAAGTACCTGCGCCAGGCCGGTTTTCCGTACAGTCAGTCGCACATCGAGTCGGTGGTCAACGAGAATCCGCACACCACGCAGTCGCTGGTGCAGCTGTTCGAGGCGCTGTTCGACCCCTCCGAGGACACCGCGGGGGCCCGCGATGCCCAGGGGGCAGCTGCCGCGGTGGCCGCAGACATCGACGCGTTGGTGAGCCTGGACACCGACCGGGTGCTCAGGGCCTTCGCCACCTTGATCCAAGCTACCCTGCGCACCAACTACTTTGTGCAGCAGCCCGATTCGGCGCGGCAACGCGGTGTCGTGTCGATGAAGCTGAACCCGGGCCTGATCAACGAACTGCCGCTGCCGCGGCCCAAGTTCGAGATCTTCGTGTATTCGCCCCGCGTCGAAGGCGTGCACCTGCGGTTCGGGTTCGTGGCGCGCGGCGGGTTGCGCTGGTCGGACCGCCGCGAAGACTTCCGCACCGAGATCCTCGGCTTGGTCAAGGCCCAGGCTGTGAAGAACGCCGTCATCGTGCCGGTCGGCGCCAAGGGCGGGTTCGTGGTCAAGCGGCCACCCGAGCCGACCGGCGACGCAGCCGTCGACCGGGAAGCGACGCGCGCCGAAGGCGTTGCGTGCTACCAACTTTTCATCTCCGGGTTGCTCGACGTGACCGACAACGTCGACAAGGGGACCGGTGCCGTCGTCACGCCACCGGAGGTGGTGCGCCGCGACGGGGAGGACGCTTATCTGGTGGTCGCGGCCGACAAGGGCACGGCCACGTTCTCCGACATCGCCAACGAGGTCGCCAAGTCCTACGGGTTCTGGCTGGGCGACGCGTTCGCCTCGGGCGGTTCCATCGGTTATGACCACAAGGCCATGGGCATCACCGCCAAAGGTGCCTGGGAGTCGGTGAAGCGCCACTTCCGGGAGATGGGGGTCGACACCCAGAGCCAGGACTTCACTGTCGTCGGCGTCGGCGACATGAGCGGTGACGTGTTCGGCAACGGCATGTTGCTCTCGAAGCACATCCGGCTGATCGCCGCCTTCGACCACCGGCACATCTTCATCGATCCCAACCCCGACGCCGCGCGGTCCTGGGTGGAGCGCAAGCGCCTGTTCGACCTGCCCCGGTCCAGTTGGGAGGACTACGACAAGGCGTTGATCAGTGAGGGTGGCGGTGTCTTCAGCCGTCAGCAGAAGTCGATTCCGATCAGCCCGCAGGTTCGCGCCGCACTCGGGCTCGATGCGGAAATCGAGGAACTCACGCCGCCCGCGCTGATGAGGGCCATTCTCAAGGCTCCGGTGGACCTGCTGTGGAACGGCGGCATCGGCACCTACGTCAAAGCCGAGACCGAGGCCGACGTAGGCGATCGCGCCAACGACCAGATCCGGGTGTGCGGTAACGAGGTGCGGGCCAAGGTCATCGGTGAGGGCGGCAATCTCGGCGTGACCTCGCTGGGGCGTATCGAATTCGATCTGGCCGGCGGACGGATCAACACCGACGCGCTGGACAACTCTGCGGGCGTCGACTGTTCGGACCACGAGGTCAACATCAAGATCCTGATCGACTCGCTGGTCACAGCTGGCCAGATCAAGCCCGGTCAGCGCACCGATTTGCTGCTGTCGATGACCGACGAGGTCGGCGCCCTGGTACTGACCGACAACAAGCACCAGAACGATCTCATGGGCACCAGCCGGGCCAACGCCGCGAGCATGCTCTCGGTGCACGCCCGGATGATCAAGGAGTTCGTGGCCAACCGTGGACTCAACCGCGAGCTGGAGGCATTGCCCTCGGAGAAGGAGATCCGGCGCCGGATCGATGCCGGAATCGGTTTGACCTCACCGGAATTGGCCACGCTGATGGCTCACGTCAAACTGAATCTCAAAGACGACGTGCTGGCCAGTGACCTGCCCGATCAGGAGGTGTTCGCGTCCCGGCTGCCGCAGTACTTCCCGGAGAAGCTGCGTGAACAGTTCACCGGTGAGATCCGGTCGCATCAGCTGCGCCGGGAGATCGCCACCACCATGCTGGTCAACGATCTCGTCGACACCAGCGGGATCAGTTACGCCTACCGCATCACCGAGGACGTCGGGGTCGGCCCGGTCGACGCGGTGCGCAGCTATGTCGCCACCGATGCCATCTTCGGGATCGGTGAAATCTGGCGCCGGATCCAGGCCGCGGGCGACGCCGGGGTGCCGGTGATCGTCACCGACCGCATGACCTTGGACCTGCGCCGGCTGGTCGACCGAGCCGGGCGCTGGCTGCTCAACTACCGTCCGCAGCCGTTGGCCGTCGGCGCCGAGATCAACCGGTTCGCCGCCAAGGTGTCCGCTCTGCGCCCTCACATGCCGCAATGGCTGCGTGGTGACGATAAGGCGATCGTCGAGAAAGAGGCCGGCGAATTCGCCGCGCAGGGCGTCCCCGACGATCTGGCCTACGCGGTGGCCACCGGGCTGTACCAGTACAGCCTGCTCGATGTGATCGACATCTCCGACATCGTGGACCGTGAGCCCACCGAAGTGGCCGACACCTATTTCGCGTTGATGGACCACCTCAGTTCCGACGGGCTGCTCACCGCGGTCTCCCGACTGAGCCGAGACGATCGGTGGCATTCCTTGGCGCGGTTGGCGATTCGCGACGACATCTACGGTTCGCTGCGCGCGCTGTGCTTCGATGTGCTCGCGGTCGGTGAGCCCGACGAGACCGGTGAGGAGAAGATCGCCGAGTGGGAGCTGACCAACAGCTCCCGGGTGACCCGCGCCCGCCGGACGCTGACCGAGATATACCAAGATGGTGAGCAGGATTTGGCGACGCTCTCTGTGGCGGCGCGGCAGATCCGCAGCATGACACGAACTAGTGGAACGGGAACGACTGCGTGAGCTTTACTACGCCGGTGCATGTGCGCTGGTCGGACATCGACATGTACCAGCACATCAATCACGCCACGATGGTGACTCTTCTCGAAGAGGCCCGCATACCGTTTCTGCGTGAGCCCTTCGGCGCCACGATCGAAACCATCGGTCTACTGATCGCCGAGGTCAATATCGCCTACAAGGGGCAGCTGCGGCTCGTGGACTCACCGCTACAGGTGACCATGTGGTCCAAGCGGGTGCGGGCCGTCGACTTCACCATCGGCTACGAGGTGCGCTCACTGCACGCCGATCCTGACTCCAAGCCGTCGGTGATCGGCGAGACCCAATTGGCCGCGGTTCACATCGCAGAGCAACGTCTGGAACGTCTGACGGCCGAGCAGCGCGGCTATCTGGAGAGTCACCTGCGATGACCGCCCCCGAGCGCGGTCTGTGGATCGATGATCCGCGGGACCGTGCGGATCTTGCGACGTTCCTCGACCGTGCGCTGCGGTTGGACGACGCCGCGGTGGTGCGGTTGCGGGAGCGGAGCGATGCCGGCGCGGCGGTGGCCTGGGTGGCGACCGGGCTTGAGGTGTTGGCCAGCCGGGTGGTGCGCGGTCGGGTGCGCCCATCGGACCTGTCCGCGGGAGCCGACGCTGTGGTGTCCGGGTTGTCCACTGCGAGAAACGGATACGTCGAGACCGGCTTCCCGATGGACTCAGCCTGGCGCGGTGGTCTGCCACCCGAGGACGGATTCGTCCACCTCGACGACGTCCCCGCGCGGGTGATGCTCGACCTGGCTCAGCAGGGCGGCGCACTCGCCCGTGAGCATGGCAGTGCCCACGGGCCGCCGGCGTCACTGCTGGACCAGGAGGTCATCGCGGTCAGCGCGGGTGACGTCGCCGTCGGAGTGCCCATGCGATGTGTTTTCGCGTTGACCGCCATGGGTTTTCTGCCGCAGACCGGCAACGAGGTGAGTGAAGGGGAGATTGTCCGGGTCCGCGCACACCCGTCGTGGCTGCGTATCGACGCCCGGTTCGGGTCGGTCTACCGCCGCCGCGAAAGTGCCGCCCTGATCCTCGGCTGATTTCCTCTCGCGAGCAGACATAAACTGCCCATTTCGCCCTGAGAATGGGCAGTTTTATGTGTGCTCGCGGGGCGTCGGGACCACCCAGGCGGCGGTATCGGCGGGCAGGAGAGACTCGGTCGGCTCACCACTGCTCAGCAGAACCTGGCCGGGCGGCAGCGGCACCGGCTCGAGACCGGTGTTGAGGACACACACCAGGCCGCCTTCACGCCGCAACGTCAGAACCTCGTCGGCGGTGTCCAGCTCGATCCGATCGCCGGCGAATTCGGCACGGCTGGAGCGTAATTGGATAGCGCGCCGATAGAACGCCAGAGTGGACGTCGGGTCGGCCTGCTGACGCTGCACCGTCAGCGATGCCCACTCGGCCGGCATCGGCAGCCAGGTGTCGGAACTGGTGGAGAACCCGAACGGCGGGGCATCGCCTGCCCACGGCATCGGCACCCGGCACCCGTCGCGTCCGCGTTCGGTGTGGCCCGACCGCTCCCACACCGGATCCTGGAGCACGTCGTCGGGCAGATCGACGCTTGCCAGCCCGAGTTCCTCGCCGTTGTAGACGAATACCGCGCCCGGTAGTGCCAGCATCACCAAGGCCATCGCCCGCGCTCGCGCCAGCCCCCGGGCGGCGCCGCCGTAGCGCGTGATCTCGCGTTCGACGTCGTGATTGGACAGCGTCCAGGTCGGCGTCGCCCCGGCCAGCTCGGCAGCGGCCATCGCGTTGTCGATCGCGTCGTGGACCTCGCCGGCGTCGAAATCAGCTTGTACCAGACGGAAATTGAAGCCGAGGTGTAGCTCGTCGGGACGCAGGTACTTCGCGAAGCGTTCATTGCCGTGCACCCACACCTCGCCGACGGCCACCGCGTCGGGATAGTCGTCGAACACGGTCCGGATGAAGCGGTGGATGTCGTGGACGCTGTCGTTGTCGAACCGCGGGTCGTCGTCGCTGCTGCCCAGCAGCGCGGTGTCGGTGACCGCCATGTCGGGCAGCTCGGGTGGTTTGGCCATGCCGTGCGCGACGTCGATGCGGAAACCGTCCACCCCGCGATCGAGCCAGAACCGCAGCGTCTTCTCCAGATCCTCGAACACCGCGGGATGGTTCCAGTTCAGGTCGGGCTGGGCGGGGTCGAACAGGTGCAGATACCACTGGCCCGGTCTGCCGTCGGGTTCGGTGACGCGAGTCCAGGCCGGTCCGCCGAACACCGACACCCAGTTGTTGGGTGGCGTGTCACCGTGCGGGCCACGGCCGTCGCGGAAGATGTAGCGGTCGCGTCGCCGCGGATCGGCCACAGCCTCGACGAACCACGGGTGCGCCGAACTGGTGTGGTTGGGCACCAGGTCCATGGTGACGCGGATGCCGCGGGCATGAGCGGCGTCGAGAAGGCGGTCCAGGGCGTCGATGCCGCCGAACAGCGGGTCGATGTCGCGCGGGTCGGCGACGTCGTAACCATGGTCGGCCATCGGCGACACCATCACCGGGTTGAGCCACAGGGCATCGACGCCGAGCGCGGAAAGATAGTCCAGCCCGGCGCTCACCCCGTCGAGGTCACCGACCCCATCGCCGTTGCTGTCCCGGAACGAGCGGGGATAGACCTGGTAGAAAACCGCGTCCGCCCACCACCGGCGCATGTCAGAACGCCGAGTTCACCATCGAGTCCGCGGCCATGTTCAGATAATCCAGCAACGCCTGCCGGTGGGGCTCGTCCAGAGTCGCCGAGTCGATCGAGGCCACCGCGGTGTGCATGCAGCGCAACCAGGCGTCACGCTCGAGATACCCGATCCGGAACGGGGCGTGCCGCATCCGCAACCGGGGGTGGCCGCGCTGGTCGGAGTACGTCCTGGGCCCACCCCAGTACTGCTCAAGGAACATCCGCAGCCGTTCCTCGGCGCCGTCGATGTCGTCCTCCGGATACAGCGGGAGCAGGATCTCGTCCTCGCGCACCAGTTGGTAGAAACGCGACACGATCGCTGCGAACGTCTCGTGGCCCCCGACTTCGTCGTAGAAAGATCGTTGCACCTGCGTCACGTCACTCATTGTGGTCCATTGTGGCCCCAGCGGACGTCGGGGCCGGTCACGGCGGTCTGGTCACCCCATGTTCATTGGACTGACCTGCGAACACCCGAAGAATTTTCGTGCGTATTGCCGGGATCCGTGGTGGACTATCTCCTCGGAGGCTCCATGGCGCACAGCAAAAAAGGCCATATACGACGGACCGGCCACATTCCCGGCCCCTCGGGACCCCATGTGCCCAATCGCCCTCTACACAGCGTCGAGATACTTCCCACCAGCGCTCCCGACGCGTCCCTGTGGGGGCGCCGCCGCGTCCTGCTGCTCAACTCCACCTATGAACCGCTGACCGCACTTCCGCTGCGTCGCGCGGTGATCATGGTGATGTGCGGAAAAGCCGACGTCGTGCATGACGACCCGTCGGGACCCCTCATCCACTCGGCCACCCGCACCATCGTGGTGCCCTCGGTGATCCGGCTGCGCACATTCGTGCGGGTGCCGTACCGGGCCCGCATCCCGATGACCCGTGCGGCCCTCATGCACCGCGACCGCTTCCGCTGCGCGTACTGCGGCGGGCGTGCCGACACGGTCGACCACGTGATCCCGCGCAGCCGCGGCGGCGAGCATTCGTGGGAGAACTGTGTGGCGGCGTGCGGACCGTGCAACCACCGCAAGGCCGACCGATTGTTGACCGAACTGGGCTGGTCGCTGCGGTGCGTGCCGATGCCGCCGAAGGGTGAGCACTGGCGGTTGCTGTCGACGATCAAGGAGCTCGACCCGGCGTGGGTGCGCTATCTCGGCGAGGGTGCGGCATGATGCCCGACTCGCTGGGCACTCTCGACGCGCCGGCACATCGGGGCTGATACGGTTTGCCCGTGAGCACAGCACTTACCCATTCCCTCCTCGGAGGGGTTCCGCTGTTGTTGTTCGTGGTCCTGGCGTTGATCTTCTTGACCCGCAGGGGACCGCACCCGACTACCTACAAGATGTCCGAGCCGTGGACCCACGAGCCCATTCTGTGGGCTGCCGAGGAGCCGCAGGATCACGGGCACGGCGGGCATGATTCACACGGCGTGACGATCGGAGGCGGCGCAAGTGGCAAGTGGTGAACTGGCGACTGCCACGCAGGACCTGGACCTGCCCTACGGCTATGCCCTGACCTACAGCGGTCGGATCTCGGGAGTCACCGAGCCCGGTGAGCTGTCAGTGCACTACCCGTTCCCGACCATGGACCTGGTCGTCCTCGACGACGCGCTGAAGTACGGCTCGCGCGCGGCGAAGGCCCGGTTCGCGATCTACATCGGCGACCTCGGCGCGGACACCGCCGCCGCGGCACGCGAGATCCTGGCCAAGGTGCCTACCCCCGACAACGCGGTACTGCTCGCGGTCTCACCCGACCAGCACGCGATCGAGGTGGTCTACGGCGCCGACGTCAAGGGCCGTGGCATCGAAGAGGCTGCCCCGCTGGGCGTCTCGGCGGCTGCTGCTTCCTTCAAGGAAGGCAACTTGATCGACGGTCTGATCAGCGCGGTGCGCGTGCTGTCGGCCGGCGTTGCCCCCGCCTGATCCGCTCTATCTACGCACAGCGAGCGTGCGTGTTTGTCTGCTGACAAGCACGCACGCTCGCTGCGTTTCGCGGTCTGCTAACCCGTCAGTTCCTGGCGGATCTCGACGAAGCGGGTCAGGAACTCGCGCTCGTCGAGCCGCTTGCGCCGCATCCAGGTGCTGACCTCGAAGTTGCACTTGCTGGCATTGCACGATGCGCACGCGGGTACCACGTTGTCCACGGTGTAGCGCCCGCCGCGCGAGATCGCCATCACGCAGTCCTTCTGAAACGGGCCGCCGCTGCCTCCGCAGTAAGCGCACCCACCCCATGCCGCCTTGATGGCGTCCCACTGCTCATCGGTGAGGTCGTGGACCACGAGGTCCATTCGCCGCTTGCGCTTGCGGGCAGCCCGTGCCGCGCGGGTTCGACTGACCGCCATGGGCACAGCGTATGACCGCGAGCGTGCGCAGAATGCGGCTCTGGCACGGCGTGTCGGGACGCAGACCCGCACGCTCGCGGTGCAACGGGGGCCTACCCGGCGTCGAAGGCGCGGGCGCGCAGGGAACGCTCCACGCCGGCACGCCCCTCGATCACCAGGCGGCGCAGCGCAGGCGGCACCTCCGGATCGGACAGGAAAGCGTCCGCCGCGTCGAGCCCGTTACGGCTGATGTCCCACGACGGGTACAGCCCGATCACCACGGTCTGCGCCACCTCGCTGGACCGCCGCTCCCACACCCCGGAGATCGCGGCGAAGTAGCGAGTGGTGAACGGAGCCAACAACTCGGCTTGACCGGGCTGCACGAAACCACCGACGATCGCGCGCGTGGTGATGTTGGCCATGGTGTCGTCCTCGATGACCTGTTCCCACGCCGCGGACTTCACCTCGTCCTGTGGGCGGGCCGCCGACGCCGCTGCGGCGTGACGCTTGCCGGCCGCGGTCGGGTCGGCCTCGGCCTCGGCGTCGATGAACGGCGTCTCGGGTCCGTCGGCGTCGACCTGTCCATTGCGGGCGAGTGCGGTGACGATCCGCCAGCGCAGGTCGGTGTCGATCACCAGGCCGGGCATGTTCACGTCGGCCGGTTCGTTGTCGAGCAGCGTCGACAGCACGGCGACGTGGTTCGGCGCCAGCACCGACGTGCACAGCGCGTTCACGAAGGCGAGCTGGTGATCCGAACCGGGGGCGGACTCGCGCGCGCGATCGAGCAGCGCATCGCCGAATGCCGGCCAGCCGATTTCGGTGGCCCAGGCGGGATCGGCGTAGGAACCGAGCGCGGTCTGGGCCTGCATCAGCAGCCGCTGCGCGACACCGACCTCGGATTCGGCATGGATGCCGCTCATCACCAGGGCGACGAAGTCGCGAGCCTTCATCTCGGCCTCGCGCGTCATCTCCCAGGCCGCCGACCAGGCCAGCGTCCGGGGGAGCGGATCGGCGATGTCGGCGATCCGAGACAGCACGGTCGACAGCGAGGCCGGGTCCAGCCGCAGCGAGCAGTAGGTCAGGTCGTCATCGTTGACCAGGATCAGCTTCCCGCGCGAAACACCGACCAGGGCAGGAACGTCCGTTACCGGACCTTCGACGTCGAGCTCCTCGCGGTGCACCCGGACGAGCTTGCCGGAGCCGGCCGGGTCGTCGTCGTAGATACCGACGGCCAGGCGGTGCACCCGGGTCTCCCCGGCGCCGGGTGCCGCACCCGACTGCGCGATGGCGAACCGGGTGAACGCACCCGAATCATCCACGTCGAAATCAGCCCGCAGCGTGTTCAAACCCGTTGTCTTGAGCCATTGTTGGCCCCAGCCCGACAGGTTGCGCCCGGAGGACTTCTCCAGCGCGCCCAGCAGATCGCCGAAGGTAGCGTTGGCGAAGGCGTGGTCGCGGAAGTAGTCCCGCAGCCCGGAGAGGAACTCTTCGAGCCCGACGTAGGCCACCAGCTGCTTGAGCACCGAGGCGCCCTTGGCGTAGGTGATGCCGTCGAAGTTGACCTCTACGGCGGCCAGGTCCGGGATGTCGGCGGCGACCGGATGGGTCGAGGGGAGCTGATCCTGGCGGTACGCCCAGGACTTCTCCACATTGGCGAAAGTGGTCCACGCGGTGTCGTATTCGGTGGCCTCGGCCTGGCACAGGACCGATGCGAACGTGGCGAAGGACTCGTTGAGCCACAGGTCATCCCACCACTGCATGGTGACCAGGTCGCCGAACCACATGTGGGCCATCTCGTGCAGCACGGTCTCGGCGCGGCGCTCGTAGGAGGCCCGGGTCACCTTGGACCGGAAAACGTAGTCCTCCAGGAACGTCACCGCGCCGGCGTTCTCCATGGCGCCCGCGTTGAACTCGGGCACGAACAGCTGGTCGTACTTGCCGAAGGCGTACGGCGTGCCGAAGTTCTTGTGGTAGAAGCCAAAACCCTGCTTGGTCTCGGTGAAAAGCCGCTCGGCGTCCATGAACTCGGCCAGTGAGGCCCGGCAGAAGATGCCCAGTGGGATCTCGCCGTGGGAATCGGAGTACGAGTCGCGCCACACCGCGTACGGCCCGGCGATCAGTGCCGCGAGGTAGGTGCTCATCTTCGGGGTGGTGGCGAAGGTGTGCACGGTGCCCGAGCCGTTGGGCTCGGCGGTGGTGGTGGCTCCGTTGGAGATCACCTGCCAGTGCGAGGGTGCGGTGACCTGGACGTCGAAGGTGGCCTTGAGGTCGGGCTGGTCGAAGCAGGCGAACATCCGCTTGGCGTCGGCGGTCTCGAACTGCGAGTAGAGGTACACCTCGTTGTCGACCGGGTCGACGAAGCGGTGCAGGCCCTCGCCGGTGTTGGAGTACAGGCAGTCGGCATCGACCACCAGGGTGTTGTGTTCGGCCAGGCCGGTCAGCACGATGCCGGCGGATTCGTCATAGCCGGATACGTCCAGTGCGACACCGTTGAGCGTCGCGCTGCGGACGGTATCGGCCGCCAGGTCGATGAAGGTGTCGGCGCCGGCGAGGGCGTCGAACGTCACAGTCGTGGTGGACCGGAAGGTGCGTTCGCCGGGGTTGCCGTTGCCGTCGGTGAGGTCGAGGATGACGCGGTAGTTGTCGACGGTGACCAGAGCGGCGCGCTCGATGGCCTGTTCGCGGGTGAGATTGGGAAGTGCCACCCGTCCAACTTAGTGGCTGGACGTCTGCTGGACTCGGCCTACTGGGGGAAGCCGGCGATCCCGGCGAGTCCGTTCAGCGCACCCAGGTTGTTCAGGATCGAACCGTCGCTGATCGAGGACATCATCTGCGGGCAGTACATCTGGATGGCGATGCCGGTGAAGAACGACGCCATCTGGGGGGACATGCCGCCGTCGCCGCGCATCTCGGAGGCCACCGAGGCGAAGTCCTTGCCCGGCTCGACCAGCATCGGACACACGTCCTGGCCCATCTGGACGGCGGTGTTGGGGTCTCCGTAGCCCACTCCGGCGTTGTTCAGCGCGTTCAGGAACGAGCTGTCGTTCGGATCGGCCGGGGCCGGGACGGGATCGGCTTGCGCAGGTGCTGCAAACGCGAGGACGGCGGCGACTGCACCTGCGGTCGACAGGAGGGCACGAGCGGCCATATTAAGCTCCTCAGCTATCACGCAGAACCCTTACGTCGCTCTGCTTACTTGGGCAACAGTGGTTTACCAGGGTCACAGGAACACCACGTTTCGGTAAAGGTTCGCGCACTATGCGTTTCCTGTGCTGCTGCCGTGACTTCAGCATGCATGTCGACATGCCAGCCATCATTGTTGTCGCAAAAGGTACCCGGATAGTTACTCGCGTCGGGAACATGTCGACAGGGGTGCACAGTTGTGCTGAACGCACATGTGCCCTGAACCACGTCGAGAGGAACGCGTAGATGGCTCCCAAGGATCAACCCAACGATCAGAAGGCCGCAGACCAAAAGGACGTGGCCGGCTTCTGGTTCGACCCGCTGTGCCCATGGTGCTGGATCACCTCGCGCTGGATCCTCGAAGTCGAGAAGGTCCGTGATGTCGACGTCCAGTTCCACGTCATGAGCCTCGCCGTGCTCAACGAGGGCCGCGATCTGCCCGAGAACTATCAGGAATTGATGAAGAAGGCGTGGGGCCCGGTCCGGGTCGCCATCGCCGCCGAGCAGCTCAAGGGCCCGGAGATCCTCGGTCCGCTCTACACCGCGATGGGCTTCCGGATTCACAACCAGGACAACAAGGACCTCGACACCGTCATCGCGCAGGCCCTCGACGAGGTCGGCCTGCCCGCCGAACTGGCCGAGGCGGCCACCACCGACAAGTACGACGAGGCCCTGCGCAAGAGCCACCACGCCGGTATGGACGCCGTCGGTGACGATGTGGGCACCCCGACCATCCACGTCAACGGCGTTGCGTTCTTCGGTCCGGTGCTCTCGAAGATCCCCCGTGGCGAAGAGGCCGGCAAGCTCTGGGACGCGTCGGTGATATTCGCGTCCTACCCGCATTTCTGGGAGCTCAAGCGCTCCCGCACGGAGGCTCCGCAGTTCGACTGAGGGCTGAACCCCGGCAAAAATCGCGATTCCGGTTGCGTAACACCGCGGCTCACGCCACGGTGTACGGATGACAGCGGCCGAGCCCAGTACCGACGGTTCCTACCGCGACAGGATCGCCGCTGTCGAGCCGGGAGGTAACGAGCACATCGCCGAGGCCGACCGGCACGGCAAGCCCAGCCAGTTGTTCTGGACCTGGACCTCGCCGAACCTGGAATTCGCCACGATCTTCCTGGGCGTGCTGGCGGTCTCCGTCTACGGAATGACCTTCTGGCAGGCGGTGGCAGGCCTGGCGCTCGGTACCGGTCTCGGCGCGCTCGCGCATTACTTCCTGTCCAAGCGCGGGCCACTGCACGGAGTGCCGCAGATGGTGTTGGGCCGGCTGGCGTTCGGCTTCAAGGGCAACGCCGTGCCCTCACTGTTGATGACGGTGACCGCCGGCATCGGCTGGTTCGCCACCAACAGCGTCAGCGGCGCGTTCGCACTCTCTACCCTGTTCGGTGTCGCACCGGTGCTGGCCCTGGTGTTCGTCGTCGTGGTGCAGACCACGCTGGCGGTATTCGGGCACAACCTGGTGCAGGCTTTCGAGCGGTGGGCGTTCCCGGTCCTCGCGGTGATCTTCGCGATCACCTCGGTGGTGATCCTGAGCAAGGCCGATCTGGGCGCTCCGGCGGTCACCGGCGGTGTCGGCGGTATGGGTGGTTTTCTGCTCACCGTGGGTACCGCGTTCGGCTACGTCGCGGGCTGGGCGCCGTACGCGGCTGACTACACCCGGTACCTGCCGCGGTCAGCGGCCGGCCCGCGCACCGGATTCTTCGCTGCCGCAGGGCTGTTCGTGTCCTGCATGCTGTTGCAGACGGTGGGTGCGGCCTCGGTGACCATCGGCCCGGCGGTCTCGGACAATCCCACCACTGCATTCACTTCGGAGCTGGCCCCGTGGCTGGCGAGCCTGACCCTGCTCGCGATCGCGATCGGGGCCGTCGCCGCCAACGCAATCAACATCTATTCGGGCGCAATGGCTTTCGTGACCATCGGGATCAAGCTGCCGCACCACATCGCAAGGGCACTGGCGACCGCGTTCTTCGGGGTCGTCGGATTTCTCATCGCCCGGTGGGCGCTGGCCGACGCCGCGGCGAGTTACGAGGCTTTCCTGCTGATCATCGCGTACTGGATCGGGCCGTGGCTCGGCGTGGTGTTCGCCGACGAATATCTCCGCGGCGACGCACCCGTCGCGCAGTTCCTCTACGACCGGTCCTATACCAACTGGCCCGGCCTGGCGTCGTTCCTGCTCGGCCTCGTGGTGTCGGTGACGCTGTTCGGCAACCAGACGAAGTTCGTTGGCTACATCGCGCGTGAGTTGCCGCAGTTGGGCGACATCACGTTCTTCGTCGGGTTCCTCATTGCCGGTGCCGGCTACCTGGTGTTGTGCCGATCCAAGCTGACCGCGGAACGAAAGGTGCCGGCATGACCCCGGAACAGATGCTCGACGTCGCCGTCGAGGAAGCGCGAAAAGGGTTGGCCGAAGGCGGTATTCCGATCGGCGCCGCACTGTTCGGTTCGGACGGCACCCTACTGGGTGCCGGGCACAACCGGCGGGTGCAAAACGACGACCCGTCGATCCACGCCGAGACCGACGCCTTCCGGGCTGCCGGGCGTCAGCGCGGCTACCGGTCGACGATCATGGTGACGACGCTCTCGCCGTGCTGGTACTGCAGCGGGCTGGTGCGTCAGTTCAACATCGGCGCCTTGGTGATCGGGGAGAGCCGAACCTTCACCGGTGGTCATGACTGGCTGGCCGAGCACGGAGTGGCGGTTACCCTGCTCGACGACGAACGCTGCGTGGCAATGATGGAGGACTTCATCGCCGAGCGGCCGGATCTGTGGGCGGAGGACATCGGCGAATGAGCGCCATCGCAACTGTGGACATGTCCCGCTGGTACGCCGGTGGGGCCGAGGCCGACGCGGTCGCCGCCGAGGTCGACGCCGGGCTGCAGCGTGCTGGGTTCATCGTCGTCACCGGCCACGGTGTCGACACCGACCTGGCGGTCAAGGTCCGCGCGGCCAGTCGGGAGTTCTTCGCGCTGTCCCACGAGGTCAAGGAGCGCTACTCGGTGCCGGTCGGCGGTCACGGCTGGATCGGGCCGGGAGCCGAGGCCAATGGCTACGCCGAGGGCACCGAGACCCCACCTGATCTCAAGGAGAGCTACAGCCTGGGCGCCGAGACCGCGACCGGCGACATCGACGTCGACCGCATCTGGTTCGCCCCCAACGTGTGGCCGGCCGAGGTTCCCGCGCTGCAGTCGTTGGTGGACGAGTACACCGCCGCCATGCGGAAGGTCTCTGACGACCTGCTGGCGCTGTTCGCCCACGCCCTCGGACTGGCGGTCAATCCCTTTGTCGCGCTGGCAGACCGGCCGACGTGGACCATGAACATCAATCACTATCCGCCGGTCAGCGTGGTGGGTGAGCCGGAGGCGGGCCAGTTCCGCATCGGTCCGCACACCGACTTCGGCACCGTGACGGTCCTGGACCGCGAGCCGGGTGCGGGCGGGTTGCAGGTCTACTCGGAGCAGGAGGGCTGGGAGGACGCGCCGTGGGAACCAGGATCTCTCACGGTCAACATCGGCGACCTGCTGGAGTACTGGAGCGGCCGGCGTTGGCCCTCGGGCCGGCACCGCGTGCTGCCGCCGCAGCCGCACGCCCCCGAAGAAGACCTGGTCTCGTTGATCTACTTCTACGAGGCCAACCACGACGCACTCGTCACCCCGCTGGAGGCACCCATCGGCAAGGTCGCGGGCTTGGAACCGGTGACGTCATCGGCGTTCATCAAGGAACGCCTCGACGCCATCACCATCGGGTAGCTCGGGGCGGGTCGCGTCGTCTGAGAGAATGACCGGCATGCGCGTCTACATCGGTGCCGACCACGCCGGATTCGAGTTCAAGCAGACCATCATCGAGCACCTCAAGAAGACCGGCCACGAGCCGATCGACTGCGGTGCCTACGCCTACGACGCCGATGACGACTACCCGGCGTTCTGCATCGACGCGGCGGTCAAGACAGTCGCGGACCCGGACAGCCTCGGCATCGTGTTGGGCGGTTCGGGCAACGGTGAGCAGATCGCCGCGAACAAAGTGCCCGGCGCCCGCTGTGCCCTGACCTGGAGCGTCGAGACCGCCAAGCTGGCCCGCGAGCACAACAACGCGCAGCTGATGGGCCTGGGCGGACGCATGCACACCGAGGAGGAGGCACTGGCCATCGTCGACGCGTTCCTGTCGACGCCGTGGTCGGAGGCCGAGCGGCACCAGCGCCGCATCGACATCCTCGCCGAGTACGAGAAGGACCACGTAGCCCCGCCGGTTCCCGGCGCGCCTGCCTGACCCATGCCCGAAGGGCACACCCTGCACCGGCTGGCCCGGCTGCACCAGAAGCGGTTCGGCCGGGCACCAGTGGTGGTGTCCAGCCCGCAGGGGCGGTTCGCCGACGGTGCGGCCGCGGTCAACGGCCAGGTGTTCAAACAGGCCGACGCCTGGGGCAAACACCTGTTCCACCACTACGACGGTGGCCGGGTGGTGCACATTCACCTCGGCCTGTACGGGACGTTCACCGAAGCTCCCGTCCCGCTGGGGTTGCCGGTCGGTCAGGTGCGGATGCGGATCGTGGGTGCCGGTTACGGCACCGACCTGCGCGGGCCGACCGTGTGTGAGGTGATCGCCGAGCCCGAGATCGCCGACGTGGTAGGCCGTCTCGGTCCCGACCCACTGCGCAAGGATGCCGACCCCGCGTTGGCCTGGGCGCGAATCAGCAAGTCGCGTAGAACAATCGGCGCGCTGCTGATGGACCAGTCGGTAATCGCCGGCGTCGGCAACGTATACCGCAGCGAGCTGCTGTTCCGTCACCACATCGATCCCTACCGGCCCGGCACCCACCTGGGGCAGACCGAATTCAGCGACATGTGGACCGATCTCGTCGAGCTGATGAAGGTCGGCGTACGTCGGGGCAAGATCGTCGTCGTCCGCCCCGAGCACGATCACGGGGCGCCGGCCTACGGTCCCGGCCGGCCCCGCACCTACGTGTATCGGCGCGCGGGGGAGGCCTGCCGGGTGTGTGGAACCCCTGTGCGCACCGCCGAATTGGAGGCACGCAACCTGTTCTGGTGCCCGACCTGCCAGGTGTGAGTGCGCGGCCTCGGCGTGGACACGGGACAATCTCGGAGTGGAATTGATCCTCGTCGTCGTCGGAGCCATTCTCGTCACAGCAATCGCACATCGACGCGGGATGGAACCCGCCCTGATCATCGTGGTGATCGGTAGCGCGGTCTCGTTCCTTCCCGGGTTCGAACCGCCTGAACTCGATTCGCACATTCTGTTGACGGTGGTGCTGCCGCCGCTGCTGTACTCGGCGGCGCTGAACTTCTCCTTCCCGACGTTCTTCCGCAACATCCGTCCGATCCTGGGACTTGGCGTAGGCCTGGTCGTGGTGACGGCTTTCGCGGTGGCAGCGGTGTCGTCGTGGCTGGTGCTCGTGCCGTTGACCTTCGGGCTGGCCCTGGTGCTGGGCGCGATCGTCGCACCGCCCGACGCGGTCACCGCCGTCGCGGTGGGCCGCAAGCTCGGGCTGCCCAAACGGGTGATGGCGATCCTCACCGGCGAGAGCCTGATCAACGACGCGGCCGCGCTGACGCTGTTCTCCATCGCGGTGGCACAGGTGGCGGGTAGCCACACCTTCATCGAGAACCCCCTCCTGCTGTTCGGCTACAGCGCCACCATCGGTCCACTGGTCGGGGCACTGCTGGGTTATGTGACGCTGTGGATTCGCAAGCACCTGGACAACCCGGGCCTGGAGACGGTGCAGGGACTGGTGGTCCCGTTCGCGGCGTTCATCACCGCCGAGGAGTTGCACGCCTCGGGCGTGCTGGCAGTGGTGGTCGCCGGTTTCGTGGTCGGCAACGGCGCGATGGGTGCGGGATACCAGACGCGGCTGCAGGAACGGTACGTATGGAGCTCGTTGGACGTTCTGCTTGAGGCATTCGTGTTCGCCTACATCGGACTGCATCTGCGCTTCGTACTGGAACATCTGAACGAAGCCCACGAGTCGCTGGCCGAAGTCGCCATCGCCTCGGCGATCGTGTTGGTGATCGTGCTGTTCATCCGCCCGCTGTCGGTGTTCCTGATGTTCGGCCGCAACAAGCTGTCCCGGCACGTGGAGAGCAAGTTCAGCGCGCCGGTTCCCGACGGCGCCGGAGGTGTGCTCAGCCGGCGCATACGAAAGCCCAAGGCGCACTGGCGCACTCTGATCGACCGTCGCTCGTTGAGTTGGCGAGAGAATCTCGTCGTGTCCTGGACAGGGATGCGCGGAGTGGTGACATTGGCAGCGGCGGCCGCGATCCCGGCCACCACCGCTTCCGGCGAACCGTTCCCGGAACGCGCCACCATCCAGGCCATCGCCTTCGTGGTGAGCGTGGGCACCCTGCTGATCCAGGGCTGGACCCTGCCGCTGCTGATCCGCCGGCTGAATCTGTCCCGGTTCTGCGACGACCACGCCGCCGACCGCGAAGAAGAACTCAAGGCCGAGCGAGTGGTGCACGAAGCGGCCGACGAGGTTCTCGACGCGTTCGAGGCAGATCCTCCCGACGGCTTGGATCCTCGTGTGGTGACCGAGATTCGCGCGGTGATCGCCCGGCATTCACAGGACGCCGACGAAATGCCCGATCCCGAGGCGCTCACCAAACGGGCCACGGTGTTCTCGGGCCTTTACCGCAATGTGCTTGCGGCCCAACGCGGGGCACTCATCGCCGAGCGTGACGAAGGCCGGATCGAAGACGAGGCGGTACGCGCCATGCTGGAGCGTCTGGATCTGCAGGAGGCCGGTGTGTCGTCGCGTCTGGAGAGCCGCCTCTAAAGCCCGAGCGTCTGCTCGGCAGGGGTCAGAAGCCCCCGAAATCACCACCGAAGTCGCCGAAGCCACCACCGTCGAAGCCGCCGCCATCCCAGCCGCTGGCATCCGTGCCGCCCCAGTCACCGCCGCCGTCGGCAGCGCCGGTGTCGCCACCGTCGAAGCCACCGGCGTCCTGGCCCGCGGCGAGACCGTCGGAATAGCCGTCGCCGTAACCGTTTTCGAAACCCTGTGCGCCGTAGCCGACTCCGTGCATGCCCGAGAACATCGCGTCGAACAGCAGTACCGAGCCCAGACCCCAGGCGCCGGCCACCAGGGCCGGCTTCCACCACGGTTCGGAGTACCAACCGGCGGGCACCGGGCGACCGGCCACCCGTCCGCCGGGGTAGTAGTTCGGAGTGCGCTGCGACGGGGTGGGGGAGGCCTCGATCTCGCGGCCCTCGAAGGCGATCCGACGGTCTTCGGTGACCTCGCCGGCCGAGCGCTGGCCGCTCAGCGACTCCAACTCGGGACCCGGATCCATGCCCATCGCGGTGCGGGCCGCGCGCACGTAATAGAGCCCCTCGATGGCGCTCTCCTTGGCCAGCGCGGCCTGCTTGGCCGTGGTGGCCTGATCGATCTGTGAGGACGCCGCGGTGTAGCGCTCGGAGGCGTCGGCCAGCGCCTGCTTGGACGCATCGTCCGAGCCGGTGAGGTTGAGCACCTGCCCGCCGAGACGCTCGATCAGCCGGCGCGCGTCAGCCTTGGCGTCGGCCAGCGACTCCGCGGATCGGCGGCCGTTGGCCTGCGACGAGCTGTACACAGCGAAGGCGATCGCGGCGATGACCAGGACGATGAGTACCAGCAAAACGCTGTTCATGGCGTCCAGCGTACCGACGGGAAACGGCGCTTCCGGGTTCGCGAAGCGAACTCAAATTACGCCGAGAGCGGAGTACACCTCGTTGGACAGCGCGACCGTGCGCGGATCGGCATTGCACTTGGTGGCGTCGAAATAGTTCATCACGTACGCGTAGCCGATTCGGTGCTCCAGATCGACGAAGGCGAACGAGCCACCCGACCCGCCGTGGCCGAAGATGCCGGTGTTCGGCCCGGACACACCGCGCTGGTTGAGCATGTAGCCCAAGCCCCAGCCGTGATCGGCCACCCGCGCGCCCAGCACCACGTCGACGTCGAATCCGCCCTGGGAGACCCGGCACCGCTCCATGTGCTCGCGGGTGAGCAGCTTCTCCTGGGCCAGCGCGTTGTAGAAGGTAGCCATGCCGAGTGCCGAGACGTGCCCGTTGGTGCTCGGAAACTCAGCCGCGCGCCAGGCGTCCAGGGCCTGCACACCCAACTCGTCATCGGGCACGAAGTCCATCGACACCGCCCAGCCGGCCATCGGATGGTCGTCGAGGGAGGCCGGCGGTTGGTTGACGTGGTTGTCGGCCAGCAGGCTGCGCACGGAGGGTTTGTTCACCATCTCCGCGCACCGGTGATGGTCCCAGGCGGGTAGGCCGATGTGGATGTCCGCGCCCAGCGGTTCGGCGATCTCGGTGCGCAGATACTGGCCGATGGTGCGGCCGGTGACCCGGCGCACCACCTCGCCGAGGATGAAGCCGAACGTCACGACCTGGTAGCCCTGGGCGCTGCCGGGCGGCCACCACGGTGTTGCGGCGGCGATCCGGGTGCATACCGCGTCCCAGTCGGTCACCTGCTGCCAGCCCATCGGCTCGCGCGGGCCGATCACACCAGAGCGGTGACCGAGCACCATCGCAATGGTGATGTTCTGCTTTCCGGCCTGGCCGAACTCGGGCCAATATCGGGCCACCGGCGCATCCAGGTCGATCTCACCGCGATCGGCCAACAGATGGATGCACGTGCTTGCCAGGCCCTTGGAACCGGAGTACACGCTGGCCAGGGTGTCCTGCTGCCACGGTCGGGTGCCTGCCGCGTCGGCCGATCCACCCCATAGGTTGACCACCAGATCGCCCTCGACCCAGACCGCGACAGCGGCGCCGACCTCATTGTGGTGGGCGAAGTTGTCCGCGAAGGCGTCGCGCACTCGGGCGAATTCCGGTGCGCACGTGCCTGCGATGGCGGTCAGTACGGGCATGCGACTCCTGCACAGGTGGGGCTTTACGGCAGCGGTGCGAGAACCTGCTCAGCGCGCGGCCATGTCATCTTCAAGATCGGTCAGTCAAACCCACCCGTTACTCACGGTAGGTGGGCCGCAACCGCGAAGCACCCCCGAAGTACGGATCGAAAACCATTCGAGACGGGGCCGTGATGATCGGGAGTGTCCTGCAGTTGTCGATCAGACGCCGCTCTGAGTGCTTTGGCCACCGTTTTCTGTGCCAGGGTCGTGCCTATGGCCGGGCGCGCGTCGTTTCCTACCTCAGGGTCGTGCCGCCGACCTGGCAACGACCATCCGGTAGAAATCGGCGGGCCAGGCCGGGGTGAACTTGTCCCGCGCCCGATGACCATGACGCAAAGGCGGCTCCGCCGACCGAGGGACACGATCGGCGGAGCTCAGGTTCCCTGCCTAGTGACCGACGGGCGTGCCGCGTCGGCCCGAAAGGCCGGTGTAGACCGCGATCAGCACGATCGCCACCACGACGCCAACGACGAACGGGATGATCTGGAACCCGCCGTTCGCGTTGCTGTATCCGAATGCGGAAGTGATCCAGGAGCCGAGCAGGGCACCGGCGATCCCGAGCAGGACAGTCATGAGTGTGCTCAAGTTCTGCCTACCGGGCATGATGAGTCGCGCAAGAACGCCGATAATCGCGCCGACGACGATTGCGCTGATAATTGCTCCGATCATCTCGCTGCCTTTCGTTCAAGCCGACTTCCTTTTCGTCGGTGTGATGTACACCACTCTCCTCCGAATTTGGCCTGTCCGCCCGCGCCGAGATGTAGTCGATACCCAGCAGCCGCCTACTCGTCGGTAAATCGCTCCCCGGCCCGGCCGCATGAGCGAGCAGCGCCGACATGTCCGCGATGGCCGATTGCCGGGCTCGAAACCGCACTTAGACCGCTATGACCGCGCGATAATCGGCCTCGTGTCCGTTGCGCTCTGGGTGCTTGCCGCGGTGTTCGCCATCGGAGCCGTTGCCGGTGGGTTGTTGCGGATTCGTGCCTGGCTCGCCAAGCCCGTGCCACCCGAAGTGATCGAGGCTGCGCACCGTGATGACGACAAAGATGACTAGTGCCGTGAGAAGCGCCCTCGTCGGTGCGTTCGCTGCGGGGACCGTATCGATCGGGTCTCCGGTCGCTCATGCGGATCGAGTCGAACCGCCGCCGCTGTACGGGCACTACAACCTGTACATCGACTTCTCGAAGCAGACGTTCAACGGAATGCCGACACCGATGAATCCGATTACGGTGCCTGTCGAATTCACCACCAGCTGTGCCGCGGATGGATGCGTTGCGCGCATGGACAACACGGGCGATCACGCTCGCAACCCAGGCGCTCCCGTGGCATATGAGTACCGATGGAACGGCGGACGTTGGGATACGAGCGGCGAGTATCCCTACTTCTGCGATCGCAGTGACCCGAGCAGCGCAGTGCAGGCCCGGCGCTCGGATTACTGGATCCCGAACGCCGACGGCAGCTTCTTCGGAGAGCGCACCCTGGTCACCGAAGGGGTCGGGTGCCCAGGTGAGGGACCAGGCACCCACTGGCTGCCGATAACGCTGATTCCCATAGATCCACCACCTGGGCCGGCGCAGTGATTCGGGGGTAGGCAAACAAAAAACCGCCCCAGCGGGGCGGTTCATGTGGAGCGGGCGACGGGAATCGAACCCGCGTAGCTAGTTTGGAAGACTAGGGCTCTACCATTGAGCTACGCCCGCATGTGCAGCATCAGCACTGTACCGGTGTGCCCCCGATCAAAGCCAATTGAATGCTCCGTGCCGTGAGCACGTAGTATCTCGCGTGGTCCGTTCGTGGGTTTTGCCGCAGCGGATCGACCACCACGGGGTGTAGCGCAGCTTGGTAGCGCATCCGCTTTGGGAGCGGAAGGCCGCAGGTTCAAATCCTGTCACCCCGACTCACCCGCCAGTGCGAAAGAACTATCTAGGAGCAGGAAGAGTGAAGAGCACAGTCGAGCAGTTGAGCCCCACCCGGGTTCGCATCAACGTGGAGGTGCCCTTCACCGAGCTTGAGCCCGATTTCGACCGCGCTTTCAAGGCGCTGGCCCAGCAGGTCCGCCTGCCCGGTTTCCGTCCGGGCAAGGCCCCGCGCAAGTTGTTGGAAGCCCGTGTCGGTCGCGGTGCGGTGCTGGAGCAGGTCGTCAACGACGCGCTGCCGAGCCGCTACAGCGAGGCCGTCACGGCCTCCGACGTCAAGCCGCTGGGTCAGCCCGAGATCGAGGTGACCAAGCTGGAGGACGGCCAGGAGCTGGCGTTCACCGCCGAGGTCGACGTGCGTCCCGAGATCACCCTGCCCGAGTTCGACTCACTCAAGATCACCGTCGATCCGATCGAGGTCGACGATGAGGCCGTCGACGCCGAGCTGCAGTCGCTGCGTGCCCGCTTCGGCACCCTGACCGGCGTCGACCGCGGTGCCGCCGAAGGCGATTTCGTCTCGATCGACCTGTCGGCCACCGTCGACGGCACCGAGGTGCCCGAGGCCGCCACCGAAGGCCTGTCGCACGAGGTCGGTTCCGGTCAGCTGATCGAGGGCCTCGACGATGCGATCACCGGTCTGAAGGCCGGCGAGTCCAAGGTCTTCACCACGAAGCTGGCCGCCGGTGAGTTTGCCGGCAAGGACGCCGAGGTGACGGTGACCGTGAAGTCGGTCAAGGAGCGCGAGCTGCCCGAGGCCGACGACGACTTCGCCCAGCTGGCAAGCGAATTCGACACCATCGGCGAGCTCAAGGAGAGCCTCACCGACCAGGTTCGCCGGGTCAAGAGCGTGCAGCAGGCCGAGCAGATCCGCGACAAGGCCATCGAGACGCTGCTGGAGCAGACCGAGGTTCCGTTGCCGGAGAAGATCGTTCAGGCCCAGATCGACGACGCCCTGCACAACGCGATCCACGGTCTCGAGCACGACGAAGACAAGTTCGCCGAGCAGCTGACCGAACAGGGCAGCAGCCGTGAGGAATTCGACGCCGACAACAAGTCGAATGCCGAGAAGGCCGTCAAGACGCAGCTGTTGATGGATGCCGTCGCCGACAAGCTCGACATCCAGGTCGGCCAGAACGATCTCACCGAGCGTCTGGTGCTGATGTCGCGTCAGTACGGCATCGAGCCCCAGCAGCTGATCCAGATCCTGCAGCAGAACAACCAGCTGCCGGCCATGTTCGCCGACGTGCGCCGCGGGCTGACGATCGCCGCTGTCGTGCACGCCGCCACCGTCACCGACACCGACGGCACCGTGATCGATACGACGGAGTTCTTCGGACCGGCTGAGGCGGCGCAGGGCGAGGGTGCCGACGACGCGCCTGCCGATGACGCGTCTGCCGAGGAGTCCGACGAAAAGGCCGCCGACGAAAAGGCCACCGACGCCGCCGAGTGACGCTGTGAGCGAACGCGCCCCCGTACGGGAGTGCGTGGGGCCGCAGTTTCGTTAGTGTCGTCGTAGTGCCAATGCGTTTACCGAAGACGTAGAAGAAAGCAGGTATCCAGTCGTGACTGACATGCGTTCGAACGGGAGCGGGTTCAGCCTCGTCGACTCCGTCTATGAGCGCTTGCTTGCCGAGCGGATCATCTTCCTGGGGTCGCAAGTGGACGACGACATCGCCAACAAGCTGTGCGCGCAGATCCTGTTGCTGTCGGCGGAGGATCCCACCAAGGACATCCACCTGTACATCAACTCGCCCGGCGGCTCGATCAGCGCCGGCATGGCCATCTACGACACGATGGTCCTGGCGCCGTGCGACATCGCCACCTACGCGATGGGCATGGCGGCTTCGATGGGTGAATTCCTGCTGGCCGCCGGCACCAAGGGCAAGCGTTACGCCCTGCCGCACGCCCGGATCCTGATGCATCAGCCATTGGGTGGTGTCACCGGTAGCGCCGCGGACATCGCGATCCAGGCCGAGCAGTTTGCGGTCATCAAGAAGGAAATGTTCCGGCTCAACGCCGAGTTCACCGGACAGACGATGGAGCGCATCGAGGCCGACTCCGACCGCGACCGCTGGTTCACTGCGCCCGAAGCCCTGGAGTATGGGTTCGTCGACCACATCATCACCAGCGCCAACGTCAACGGCACCGGACCGGGAGCAGGACTAGACAAATGACCGACCATACTGATCCCCGGCTTCAGCCGCAGGCCCGCTACATCCTGCCGTCGTTCATCGAGCACAGCAGCTTCGGCGTCAAGGAATCCAACCCGTACAACAAGCTGTTCGAGGAACGCATCATCTTCCTCGGCGTGCAGGTGGACGACGCGTCGGCCAACGACATCATGGCCCAGCTGCTCGTGCTGGAGTCGCTGGATCCCGACCGTGACATCACCATGTACATCAACTCGCCCGGTGGCTCGTTCACCTCGTTGATGGCGATCTACGACACCATGCAGTACGTGCGCGCCGACATCCAGACCGTGTGCCTCGGGCAGGCCGCCTCGGCCGCCGCGGTGCTTCTGGCGGCCGGTACGCCCGGTAAGCGTCTGGCCCTGCCCAACGCCCGGGTGTTGATCCATCAGCCTTCGCTGGGCGGCGTGATCCAGGGCCAGTTCTCCGATCTGGAGATCCAGGCCGCCGAGATCGAGCGGATGCGCACCCTGATGGAGACCACGCTGGCCCGCCACACCGGAAAGGATCCGGAGCAGGTCCGCAAGGACACCGACCGGGACAAGATCCTCACCGCGGAGCAGGCCAAGGAATACGGGATCATCGACACGGTCCTCGAGTACCGCAAGCTGTCCGCTCAGGCCTAGCGGCACGACGGCGGTTCCAGCCCGATGACACACGCCCTGCCCGGTCACTCCCGGTGCGGGGCGTGCGTCGTCGAGGGACGACCTGGAAATCCCGCTGACCTGCATGCGCGCCGGGCCTTGGACGGCGTCGGTATCGTCGACCACGGTAAATGCCGCGTACGGACCACGTGTCACGGCTATTCGTCCGCGTTGCCCAACGACACGCCAAGGACACGGTCAGCGCGCCGACAGGTGACAAGCCGCCAGGAGAGATATGTTCTCCTGCACGTGAACAAATACCACCGGAGCGATTCGGCCTTATCGGTCGCACCGCGACGGAACGAACGGGTAGCGTCGGGTTTACGCCCGAGGTAACCGAGCAAGTGGCGTAACGACCGACCTGCGAACAGGAAGTAGGACCTCCCCATATGGCGCGCATCGGAGACGGCGGTGACCTGCTGAAGTGCTCGTTCTGCGGCAAGAGCCAAAAGCAAGTCAAGAAGCTCATTGCTGGTCCCGGCGTGTACATCTGCGATGAGTGCATCGATCTGTGCAACGAGATCATCGAGGAGGAACTCGCCGACGCTGACGACGTCAAGCTCGACGAGCTGCCCAAACCCGCGGAGATCCGGGATTTCCTCGAGGGCTATGTCATCGGGCAGGACACCGCGAAGCGGACGCTGGCCGTGGCGGTCTACAACCATTACAAGCGCATCCAGGCTCAGGAGAAGGCCCGCGATTCCCGGTCCGAACCGGTTGAGCTGACCAAGTCCAACATCCTGATGCTGGGCCCCACCGGCTGCGGCAAGACCTACCTGGCCCAGACGCTGGCCAAGATGCTGAATGTCCCGTTTGCAATAGCGGATGCGACGGCGCTGACCGAGGCCGGCTATGTGGGCGAGGACGTCGAGAACATTCTGCTCAAGCTGATTCAGGCCGCCGACTACGACGTCAAGCGCGCCGAGACCGGCATCATCTACATCGACGAGGTCGACAAGATCGCCCGCAAGAGCGAGAACCCGTCGATCACCCGTGATGTCTCCGGTGAGGGCGTGCAGCAGGCGCTGCTGAAGATCCTGGAAGGCACCCAGGCGTCGGTCCCGCCGCAGGGTGGCCGCAAGCACCCACACCAGGAATTCATCCAGATCGACACCACGAACGTGCTGTTCATCGTGGCCGGCGCGTTCGCAGGCCTGGAGAAGATCGTCTCGGACCGGGTCGGCAAGCGCGGACTGGGCTTCGGCGCCGAGGTGCGGTCCAAGGCCGAGATCGACACCCAGGATCACTTCGCCGAGGTGATGCCCGAGGATCTGATCAAGTTCGGTCTGATCCCGGAGTTCATCGGGCGCCTGCCGGTCGTGGCGTCGGTGACCAACCTGGACAAGGAGTCCTTGGTCAAGATCCTCTCCGAGCCGAAGAACGCTCTGGTGAAGCAGTACGTCCGGCTGTTCGAGATGGACGGCGTGGAGCTGGAATTCACCGAGGATGCACTCGAGTCCATCGCCGATCAGGCCATCCACCGTGGCACCGGAGCCCGCGGGTTGCGCGCCATCATGGAGGAAGTCCTGCTGCCGGTGATGTACGACATCCCCAGCCGCGACGACGTCGCCAAGGTGGTCGTCACCAAGGAGACCGTCGAGGACAACGTGCTGCCGACCATCGTGCCGCGTAAGCCGCCGCGTTCGGAGCGCCGCGACAAGACCGCCTGAGTCCTCTCGCGAACAGACGCAAAACTGCCCCTTTTCACTCGAAAAGGGGCAGTTTTGTGTCTGCTCGGCGTTAGCGGGTGACCCGATCGGGGCGGGTGTAGACGTTCATCGAGTCGCCCCGCAGGAACGCCACCAGGGTCAGCCCCGATTGGCTGGCCAGGTCGACGGCCAGTGAGGACGGCGCCGAGACGGCCGCCAGGATCGGGATGCCCGCCATCACGGCCTTCTGGGTGAGCTCGAACGACGCCCGGCCGCTGACCAGAAGCACGGTGGCAGTTGACGGAATCCTCTTGTGTTCCAGTGCCCAGCCGATCACCTTGTCGACGGCGTTGTGCCTGCCGATGTCCTCGCGGACGACGAGCATGGTGCCGTCGACGGTGAACAGCGCCGCCGCGTGGAGGCCGCCGGTGCTGGCGAAGACCTTCTGGGCATCGCGCAGCTTCGCGGGCATCGCCGAGAGCACCGCAGCGGGAACCGTGGACGGGTCATCGCCCGGGCAGTGCTTGCTGCTCAATCGCACCGCGTCAAGCGACGCCTTGCCGCACACCCCGCATGACGAGGTGGTGTAGAAGTTGCGGGTCACGTCAACCTCAGGCTTGGGAACATCCGGGGCCAAGGTCGCGTCCAACACGTTGTAGGTGTTGACCCCGTCTTCGTCGGCGCCCCGGCAGTAGCGCACCGACACCAGATCCTCGCGCCGGCGGATCAGCCCCTCCGTCAGCAGAAACCCTTGCGTCAACTCGACATCGGCGCCCGGGGTGCGCATGGTGACGGTGATGGGTGTGCCATCGACCCGGATCTCCAGAGGTTCCTCGACCACCAGGGTTTCCGGCCGCGCCTCGGCCGTCCCACCGGTGACGTGGTGGGCGCGACGGCGGGCGGTCACCCGTCCCATCAGGGGGCTTCCGTTCCGCGACGCTGCAACCGGATGACGACAGCTTTGGACACCGGCGTATTGGACTTCGCGGCCGTATGGTCCAGCGGCACCAGCGGATTGGTCTCGGGGTAGTACGCCGCGGCGTTGCCTGCCGGCGTGGAGTAGGGCACCAGCAGGAAGTCGTCGGCGCGGCGTTCCTGGCCGCTGAATTCCGATACCAGGTCCACGCGATCACCTGCCTGGAACCCCAACCGCTCGATGTCGACGGGGTTGACGAACACCACCCGCCGTCCGCCCTTGACACCGCGGTAGCGATCGTCAAGGCCGTAGATCGTGGTGTTGTACTGATCGTGGCTGCGCAGGGTCTGCAGCACGAGCCGTCCCTCGGGCACCGGCACCCACTGCAGGGGGTTGACTGCAAAGTTGGCTTTGCCTGTGGTGGTGGGGAATTCGCGGGAATCCCGTGGCGGGTGGGGGAGCTGGAACCCGTCGGGCCGGCGCACCTTGGTGTTGTAATCAGCGCAGCCGGGGACCACGGCGGCGATCGCGTCGCGCACGGTGTCGTAGTCGCCGGCGAAGGTTTCCCACGGCACCGGATGGTCCGGGCCCAGCAGGGCGCGGGCGAGTTCGCAGACGATGCCGACCTCGCTGCGCAGCTGATCGCTGGGCGGGTGCAGGCTGCCGCGCGACAGGTGCACCATCGACATCGAATCCTCGACCGACACCTGCTGCTTGTGTCCGTCGACGATGTCGCGGTCGGTGCGGCCGAGGGTCGGCAGAATCAGTGCGGTCCGACCGTGCACCAGGTGACTGCGGTTGAGCTTTGTCGAAATCTGAACGGTCAGCGCGCAACTGCGCAGCGCGCGCTCGGTGACCTCGGTGTCGGGGGTGGCCGACACGAAGTTGCCGCCCATCCCGATGAACACACTGGCCCGGCCGTCGCGCATGGCACGAATGGCGTCGACGGTGTCGTAGCCGTGCCTGCGCGGGCTGGTGATACCGAATCGCTTGTCGAGCGCATCCAGGAATGCGTCGGGCATCTTCTCCCAGATGCCCATGGTCCGGTCGCCCTGCACATTGGAGTGGCCGCGCACCGGGCATACCCCGGCACCGGGCTTGCCGATCATGCCGCGCAGCAGCAGCAGGTTGGTGGCCTCGCCGATGGTCGCCACCGCATGATGATGCTGGGTGAGTCCCATGGCCCAACACACGACGGTGCGCTGGGAGGCAGCCAGCAGGTCGGCGACTCGCTGCAGCTGAGCACGGTCCACGCCGCTGGCTTCGGTCACGGTGTCGAGGTCGACGCCGCGGGTCTGGGTGGCGTACTCGTCGTACCCGGCGCAGTGCTCGGCGATGAACTCGTGGTCCAAGACGGGCGCCACGGCTCCAGCCCCTTCGTCGGCCTCCAGCAGCAACCGGCCCAGCCCGGCGAACAGCGCCATGTCCCCACCGATGCGGATCTGCACGAACTCGTCCGCGATCGGGACGCCGTGCCCGACGACACCGTTTACCTTCTGCGGATCCTTGAACCGGATCAGGCCGGCCTCGGGCAGCGGGTTGACCGCAATAATCTTGGCGCCCTTGGCTTTCGCCTTCTCCAGTACCGAAAGCATGCGGGGATGGTTGGTGCCGGGATTCTGCCCGGCGATCAGGATCAGGTCCGCCTCGGTCACATCCTCGACGGTGACCGAGCCCTTCCCGATACCGATCGACTCGGTCAGCGCGGCACCCGAGGACTCGTGACACATGTTGGAGCAGTCCGGCAGGTTGTTGGTGCCGTAACTTCTGACCAGCAGTTGATAGAGGAACGCGGCTTCGTTGCTGGTGCGCCCGGACGTATAGAAGAGGGCCTCGTCGGGGGAGGCCAGCGCATTGAGGTGCTCGGCGATCAACCGGTAGGCGGCGTCCCAGGAAATCGGCCGATAGTGGTCCTCGTCCGGCGCCAACACCATCGGATGGGTGAGCCGACCCTGTTGAGACAGCCAGTATTCGGGCTTGGAATCGAGTTCGGCGACGCTGTGGCGCGCGAAGAACTCGGGTGTCACCACACGTTTGGTGGCTTCTTCGGCGACGGCTTTGGCGCCGTTCTCGCAGAACTCGGCGAGTTTGCGGCCACCGTGCTCCTCGGGCCAGGCGCAGCCCGGGCAGTCGAAGCCGTGTCGCTGGTTGAGTCGGGCCAGCGCGGCAGCGGTCCGCAGCGGCCCCATCTGCTCGAACCCGCGCTGCATGGACACCATGACGGCCTTGACCCCGGCGGCCTCGTCTTTGGGTTCGGTGATCAACGCGGCGCGCTCGTCGTAATCGGCATTGATGTCCTTGGCGCTGGTCATGAACCCAATCTAGTCCCCGAAAAACCGGGGGAGGCCCCGCTTGGCGGGTGGCCACATTCGATATTTCACATGCAGTGATAGATGCTTTCTATCGAACTGGGCGGATGCGGGGGAGACGATGGCAAGTGACGTGCTACTTCAGCAGCTCGACTATCTGCTGGCACTCGCGACCGAGCGGCACTTCGGCCGGGCAGCCACGCGATGCCACGTGAGTCAACCGACCCTGTCGGTGGCTATCCGCCGGTTGGAGCGCGAGTTGGGCATCGTCATCGTGCAGCGGGGCCATCGCTTCGAAGGATTTACCGAAGAAGGTCAGCGCGTCGTGAGCTGGGCCCAGCGGATCGTTGCGGAACGCGATGACATGCTCGCCGATATCGACCGCATGCGGGGCCGGTTGACTGTCACCGCCCGGATCGGTGCAATACCCACAGCGGTGCCCACCGGCCCGTTCATCACCACCGAATTCCTGCGCCGCAATCCCGCGGCGTCGGTGCGTATCGAGGCATTGTCATCACGCGAGATAGCCCGGCGGCTCGCTGATTTCGAGATCGACGCCGGGTTGACCTATCTCGATGACGAAGCTCCGCCCGGAACCAGGTCGGTGGAGATGTACCGGGAGCGCTATGTCCTGGTGGCGCCGGCCGACCATGCACTGATGCGCCGCCGAGAGGTCGCGTGGTCGGATGCGGCCGGGCTCGAACTCTGCGTGCTGAACACCACGATGCGTAACCGGCGCATCCTCGATGCCAACATGGCCGCTGAAGGGGTGCGCTATCGCCCTGTGGTGGAGGCGGACTCGGTCGATGCGCTGTATGCGCACCTGACGAACTCGCCGCGCGCGACCATCGCATCCACCGCATGGCTGCCACAGCTCGGGGTGCCGTCGGGCTTTACTGCGAGGCCCATGGTGCAGCACGGTCCGCGCCCGACGATCGGACTGGTGGTGCTCGACCGTGCGCCTGCGTCGATCGTGGCCGCCGCGCTCGTCGAGGTGGCCGCCGATGTGGACGTCGGCGCACGCATCGACCGCTGGTGGGGCGAGACGGGGCAGGCGAGCGCCGAAATTATGTAGATCGTCAGAGACCGCGTACTCCCTTGCCACCGAGGGCATGGTCGGTCAGGTTTATCCGGGCTCGGCCGTCGGGGCCGGCTCGGCCTTGACCGGTGGCGTGGCAGCGGGTGTGTCGGGCGTCGATGGCGGTACGGACTGGGTCACGGTCTCGCCGAAGTGCATGGTGGGTTCGGCTGCTGGGACGGACATCTCGGGTGTCGTGCCGACCTGGGCCGTTTTCAGACCAACTACGGCCATGGCTGCTACCGCCGCAAATCCGGCCGTACAGAGGAGACGCTGGACCCTCGAATCCATGTGCATTGCGCAATACCCTTCATCGTCACATCGGTTGCCTATGTGATTTCCAATGCGTATTCGGCTTCCGGCATTCCATACCTGCCGTTGTGACATGGGTCACATTTCGATTTCGGGTCGGAGATCGGGCGGGGCCGGGGAGCATGGAGGCTGCGCTGAGCGGGAGACTTCATCCATGCCACGAGACCTAGCCCCCGGGGTGACCGTGCTCGGCAATCTTGCGATCGACGTCATCAACGGGGCGCCGCCCAGTCCGGGGGGTTGTGCGTCGTTCGCCGGGGTGGCTCTGCAGGCGGCGGGCGGACCTGGCCGGATCGTCGCGATGGGTGCTGAACGCGATCACGTTCTGTTCGACGGGCTTCGCGCACGGTTCGGGCCGCTGGTGCAGATCCTGCCCTCGGCGGCGACGAGTTCGTTCAGTCTCGATTACGACGACACCGACCACCGGCATATGGGTGTGCAGGCGATCGGCCCGGTGTGGACGGCCGCGGACATCGAGGTGGCCGATCCGGCGACAACATGGGTGCACCTGGCTCCGTTGTTGCGTACCGATTTCCCGGCCGCGACGCTGGCAGCGCTCAGGGCCCGTGGTCACCGCGTCGCCTACGACGGGCAGGGCCTCGTGCGGGCCGACCGATTGGGGCCGCTGGTCGAGGATCGCCACTTTCCCGCCGACCTACTGGTCAACGTAGACATCCTCAAACTCGCCGAGGACGAGGCGGTGATCGTCGCCGACGGCGCTTTCGACGCGTCGGCCGCGGAACGACTCGGCGTCTCGGAGATCCTGGTGACGTACGGCTCGGAGGGATGCGACATCTATGTCGACGGTGCCGTGCAACGCGTACCGGCTGCCTGGCGGGTGCTGGATGTCCAGACTACGGGGGCCGGGGACATGTTCACCGCCTGCTATGTGGCACACCGCGCGGCGGGCCATGATCCGCGTCGCGCGGCGGAGGCGGCGAGCGCACTCGTGGCGCGGGAGTTGGACAAGCGTGCGCATGTCGGCACGGCCGATCAGAAGTGAGTGCGCATCGGGGTTAGACTCGACAGGTGTCAAGTTTATGCTTGCCAGTGCTAGCGGAGAGCTACCGGCCGGTAGCCTTTTCCTTAGAGAATGACATTCTCCTAAACGTGACGAAAACCACAGTGTTGTCTCAAATGGGGCTTGTTCACGTCGGTGAACTGCATCTTCGTCAGGTTCTCACCCGCGTGTCGGGGCGCAACGCGGTGAAGCCCAGCCTAAGAGCAGTGCAATAATCGGTACTGGTAGTGACATCAAAATTCGGTGGACGTTCGATCCGGCGGCGCGTCACGCGACAGCGGCCCGGAAAGACGTGGTCAAAGCAGTGTGAAAGGCGGTAGCCGTGGGTGAGAACGGCAACGGCAATGGCGCCGCGCCGCGGCAGAAGCTGGAGAAGGTCGTCATCCGCTTCGCCGGCGACTCCGGCGACGGTATGCAGCTGACCGGTGACCGCTTCACTTCTGAAGCTGCACTGTTCGGCAACGACCTGGCGACCCAGCCGAATTACCCGGCCGAGATCCGCGCGCCACAGGGCACTCTGCCCGGTGTGTCGTCGTTCCAGATCCAGATCGCCGACTACGACATCCTCACCGCCGGTGACCGCCCCGACGTGCTCGTGGCGATGAATCCCGCCGCGCTCAAGGCCAACGTCTCGGATCTGCCGCGCGGCGGCCTGATCATCGCCAACTCCGATGAGTTCACCAAGCGCAACCTCGCCAAGGTCGGATACGACAGCAATCCGCTAGAGGATGACACGTTGTCCGACTATGTGGTGACGTCCGTCGCGATGACGACGCTGACCCTGGGTGCCGTCGAGGCGATCGGCGCCACCAAGAAGGATGGCCAGCGCGCCAAGAACATGTTCGCCCTCGGCTTGCTGTCGTGGATGTACGGCCGCGAGCTCGAGCACAGCGAGGGGTTCATCCGCGAGAAGTTCTCCCGCAAGCCCGATGTGGCGGAGGCCAACGTCCTCGCGCTGAAGGCCGGCTGGAACTACGGCGAGACCACCGAGGCGTTCGCCACCACCTACGAGGTGTCGCCGGCCAAGCTGAAGTCCGGTGAATACCGTCAGATCTCGGGCAACACCGCACTGGCCTACGGCATCGTCGCCGCCGGACACCTGGCCGAGATCCAGGTGGTGCTCGGCACCTACCCGATCACCCCGGCTTCGGACATCCTCCACGAGCTGTCCAAGCACAAGAACTTCAACGTCCTGACTTTCCAGGCCGAGGACGAGATCGCCGGTATCGGTGCGGCCATCGGCGCCTCCTACGGCGGTGCACTGGGTGTCACCAGCACCTCGGGCCCCGGTGTCTCGCTCAAGTCCGAGGCGATCGGCCTGGCCGTGATGACCGAACTGCCGTTGCTCATCGTCGATGTGCAGCGCGGTGGCCCGTCGACGGGCCTGCCGACCAAGACCGAGCAGGCCGACCTGCTGCAGGCGCTGTTCGGCCGTAACGGTGAGTCGCCGGTCGCGATCCTGGCCCCGAAGTCGCCGTCGGACTGCTTCGACATCGCCGTGGAGGCCTCGCGCATTGCGATCGACTACCACACCCCGGTCATCATCCTGTCCGACGGTGCAGTCGCCAACGGCTCTGAGCCCTGGCAGATTCCGGACATCAGCACCTATCCGCCGATCGACCACAAGTTCGCCAAGTCCGGCGAGCCGTTTGCGCCGTACGCCCGCGACCCCGAGACCCTGGCCCGGCAGTTCGCGGTGCCCGGCACCCCGGGTCTGGAGCACCGGATCGGTGGCCTTGAGGCCGCCAACGGTTCGGGCAACATCTCCTACGAGCCCAAGAACCACGACCTCATGGTGCGGTTGCGCCAGGAGAAGATCGCCGGCATCACGGTGCCCGATCTGGAGATCGACGACCCCACCGGCGACGCGGAACTGCTGATGCTGGGGTGGGGTAGCAGCTATGGCCCCATCGGCGAGGCGTGCAGACGCGCCCGGCGCAAGGGCATCAAGGTGGCCCAGGCCCATCTGCGCCACCTGAATCCCTTCCCGGCCAATCTCGGGGAGGTGCTGCGCCGCTACCCGAAGGTGGTGGTGCCGGAGATGAACCTCGGTCAACTGGCCCTGCTGCTGCGCGGCAAGTACCTGGTCGACGTCCAGTCGGTGACGAAGGTGGAAGGCATGGCCTTCCTCGCCGACGAGGTCGAAGGCATCATCGACGCGGCCCTGGACGGCACACTGGCCGACAAGGAAGCGGACAAGGCCAAGTTCGCGAGGTTGGCGGCGGCCACCATCGAGGAACCAACTGAGTCGAATGCTGTGGGAGCGAACGCATGACTGACCTGATCGGCGCCGATCTCGGGCTGAGCGAAGCCCCGTTGAACAAGAACGCTCTGGTGCCCACCACCGACCAGCCGCAGAAGGGCAAGGACTTCACCAGCGACCAGGAGGTCCGCTGGTGCCCGGGTTGCGGTGACTACGTCATCCTCAACACCATCCGCAACTTTCTGCCGGAGTTGGGCCTCAAGCGCGAGAACATCGCGTTCATCAGCGGCATCGGCTGCTCCAGCCGGTTCCCGTACTACCTGGAGACCTACGGCTTCCACTCGATCCACGGTCGTGCCCCGACTATCGCCACCGGCCTGGCGCTGGCCCGTCCGGACCTGTCGGTGTGGGTCGTCACCGGTGACGGTGATGCGCTGTCGATCGGTGGTAACCACCTGATCCACGCGCTCCGCCGCAACATCAACATCACGATCCTGCTGTTCAACAACCGGATCTACGGCCTGACCAAGGGCCAGTACTCGCCGACCTCCGAGGTCGGCAAGGTCACCAAGTCGACTCCGATGGGCTCGCTGGACTACCCGTTCAACCCGGTGTCGCTGGCTCTGGGCGCCGAGGCCACGTTCGTCGGCCGCGCTCTGGACTCCGACCGTAAGGGCCTGTCCGAGGTGCTGCGCGGCGCAGCCGAGCACCGCGGTGCCGCGCTGGTGGAGATCATGCAGGATTGCCCGATCTTCAACGACGGATCCTTCGACGCCCTGCGCAAGGAAGGCGCCGAGGAGCGGCTGATCAACGTGAGCCACGGTGAGCCGATCACATTCGGTGCCGATGGCGAGTACTGCGTGGTCAAGTCCGGGTACGGCCTGGAGGTTGCCAAGACCGCCGAGGTCGCCGCCGACGACATCGTGGTGCACAACGCCGAGATCGATGATCCCGCTTACGCATTCGCACTGTCGCGCTTGAGCGAGCAGAACCTCGATCACATGGTGATGGGTATCTTCCGCAAGGTCAGCCGGCCGACGTATGACGACGCCGCGCGTCAGCAGGTCAACACGGCCATCGAATCCAAGCCCCATGACACCGCGGCTCTGCAATCCTTGCTGCGTGGCAAAGACACCTGGACTGTCGAGTAGTTGCACCGACCCCGCTGACCAACAGCACTTGAGCACAGCCCCGCTCGCCGCGGTAGTTCTGGCGGGCGGGGCTTCGCGCCGTATGGGGCGTGACAAGGCGACGCTGCCGTTCGACGGTTCGACGATGGTCGAGCATGTGGTCGCCGCCGTGAGCAGGCGCTGTTCACCGGTTTTCGTGATCGCGGCGCCCGGCCAGCCGCTGCCCGAACTGAGTGCCGAGGTGTTGCGCGACGAGGTGCGCGGTGTCGGACCGCTGGTGGCGACGGGTCGCGGGCTGCGGGCGGTCGCCGAGGCCGGCCTGGATCGCGCATTCGTCTGCGCGGTCGACATGCCGTATCTGGATTCCGAGCTGATCGATGTCCTGGCCGCCGCCGCTGATCGGATACCCGCCGATATCGTGTTGCCCTGGGACGGCAGGGCTCACTACCTGGCGGGGGTCTACCGCAGCGCGCTCGCCGACCAGATCGCCGTCTTGGTGCACGACGGACGGCGCAGCATGCGCGCGCTGGCCGAGTCCGTCGACACCCAGCGGATCGTGATGTCACCGCAGCGAGCACTGACCAATGTCAACAGCGTGGCTGATCTGCCCTGAGCGGAGCAATTCGGTCGAAGCGGGTACAGCAAATTACGAATTCGCACGGAAACTGGGCGCAATTTATCGTTTCGAAATAATTGGCCGATATTTCCTCGATATTCGGAGCTGTGTAAGGCGGGTGAATTCGGGAAACGTCACCGTCCAGGCTGTCGCGGTGATTTGTGAAAGCTGCTGGGGCTCAGGATTATTCGCTGTCGCAGGCGGTGTGTGAATGAGGCGCGGTATTCGCTGGCGACTGCTCTGAGCGTGCCTGATTCTGCACAAGACAACTCTGACCGTGCGCTTTGGCGGCGATCGGGGGATCGCGCGCCGAGCGGCCGTGTTGTCCAGGGAGGCTGACGCTTCTGGCGGTGTCTCGTAAAGGTCTGTGACACAACGGGTTCAGTCGTTGCGCCCGTGCTCCGAGGTGTCGGGTGGAGTGCGGGCCGGCTTCGGTCGGGACTGGCTGTGCGCGTGATATGTGCTGTGTTCCAGTGTGTTTGGCGCCAGGGCCGACTTTGGGACCGGGGAGTGCTGCAGCGAACGAATTCGCGCGATGTGACGCTTGATGACACTCGTCGGTGGCATCTACCTGCGCTTTCTGTTCCCTACGGCCATACGCGGTGGTTTTGCTGCAACTGATTCAAGTGGGCCAGTTCACAATAATTGGGTGATCTCGCTCACGTTTTGTTTGCGCCGATCACGAAACGGTAACGGCGATAGCGCTGCGCTGACCTGCGTAAACGATTCGTTGGTCGTCCCGTTATCTGTCCGTGATCTTTCCGCGATCGCTTCTACATCGAGATGACTTCTCTTCGAGACCTTTGTACGGTCCAAAGCGTCTCCGACACGGAGCAAATAATTTCAACACCAAGAACCTGCGTGTGAGTGGGGCCGCGGTGGCGATTACGCCCGATGCGGGGGCCTGGGTCTGATCCCGGGCCGGGCACTGTGGCCCTCCCTTTCGTGCCTGACCGAGACGGCGCGAACCAACCCCTCCGGCCTGGATTCAGGCTGCCGCACCCGCCTAGGCGGGTGTCGATGGCGCGCGCTTGGCGAGAGGAATGAAGTGAAGAACATCCGCAAGACGTTTGGCCTGGGCATCATTGCTGGAGCACTCGCTGTGGCTCCCGTGGCACTGGGTGCCGGCACCGCCAATGCGGACAGCGTTAACTGGGACGCCGTCGCTGCCTGCGAGTCGGGTGGCAACTGGGCGATCAACACCGGTAACGGTTACTACGGTGGCCTGCAGTTCAACATGGGCACGTGGCGTGCCAACGGCGGCTCCGGTTCGCCGCATCAGGCCTCGCGCTCGGAGCAGATCCGCGTCGCTGAGAACGTGCTGCACAGCCAGGGCATCGGCGCGTGGCCGGTGTGCGGCAAGCGCGGCTAATACAGCGCCACCAGCACGACAAAAAAATACTTGATATGAGGCGGTGCCGGGCAGTAGCCCGGCACCGCTTCTGTTTCATCAGACGGCTCTCCGGTTACTCCAGCCCCGGCAACCTCGTAAAAAACTTCAGCCTCCTCTGTAACGCGTGACGTTTGTCACACGAACCCATTAGTGACCGCACAGTTGCACGAACGTGATCGGCATCTGCAGCGGTCCTGGTGTCAAAGGTCGGGGAAGGGCCGTGAGATGACCATACGAAGGGCATTTACCAGGGTTTTCTGGATAACCGCAGCGTCGGCGGGCGTCATGCTCATGCCACTGTTCACGGGCACGGCGACCGCCGGTGCCGACACGGTGAACTGGGATGCGATCGCCGACTGTGAGTCGGGCGGCAACTGGTCGACCGATACCGGCAACGGTCACTACGGCGGTCTTCAGTTCAAGCCCGCCACCTGGGCTTCGAACGGCGGGATCGGATCGCCTGCCTTCGCCCCCCGCGAGGAGCAGATAAGGGTCGCCGAGAACGTCCTGGCCACCCAGGGCATCGGGGCCTGGCCGAAATGCGGCGCCCGCGGTGGGATGCCGACAGCCTGGGCGGCACCGACCGCCCCGACGGGCTGCCAGACGGTGCGCCCGGGTGCCGTGCTGGGCATCTTCGATCTACGCCGGATCTGCACGACCTTCCTCGACCCGCTGGGTGCCTTCGGCGTTCCGCACTGACCTCAGCGCACCGGGGTGAAGGCCCCGCGCGCTGCGATCGAGGCCAGGTGCCGTGTCAATACGAACTCGGGTACCAACACGGACGCCCGCGTGGCCGCGGCGCTGAGTACCTCCGGACGCAGGTTCACCACCCGGCCGATGAACTGTGACTCGCGCACGATCGCCATGGCCCGCTTCCGGCGCAGGGCCGCGAATCGGGCGAAGGCAGTCGGCAGATCCGGCTCCCGAACCGCGAGGCCGGCCAGTGTGGCGGCATCCTCCAGCCCCTGGCAGCCGCCCTGGCCGAGATGCGGGCGCATCGGATGAGCGGCGTCCCCGGCGATCACCACCGGCCCCCGGGCCCAGCAGCGGGCGGGGGCCCGGTCGTAGAGATCGTTGCGCAGTACCTGATCGGGATCGGTCGTGGCGAGCAGTGTCGGGAGCGGCTCCGCCCACGACGTGAAGGTCCTTCTCAGGTGGGCCAACTCTCCATCGGAGGCCGCGTGGCCGTGGGGTGCGCGCTGGGTGGCGAACCAGTACGTGTGCTCGGCGCCCAGCGGCACATGCCCGACCAGCAACCCGGAGCCGTGCGTTTCGCCCGACAGTTCGGGATCGAGCGGGCAGGCGGCCACCGCGCGCCAGGCGGTGTAGCCGGCGTAGCGGCGGGGCAGCGGCCCGTTCAGGTGGCGGGCCACCACGGAGTCGACGCCGTCCGCGCCGACTACGCCCGCCGCCTCGCGAACCGAGCCGTCGGAGAACGTGACGCGTACGCCGGAGGCGTCGACCTCGAGGCCCTCGGCGGCGAGCTCGCAGTGGACGGTCCCCGGAGCCAGCGCTCGGGTTAGGACCTCGGTCAGCGTCGCGCGCCTGATCACCACCAGCGGTTCGCCCAGCGCCCGGGTGAACCGTTGCGCCGCCGGTCGGCGAAGCCAGGAGCCGTCGGGCCGGCGCAGTGTCCCTGCGGTGACCCGGCCGCCTGCAGCGCGCACCTGGTCGCCGAGGCCGATCTCGTCGAGCGCGGCCAACGCGTTGGGCCAGAGGCTGATTCCCGCACCGGGCGTGACATCGCCGCGCGCTTCTGCCACGCACACCTCAAACCCCTGCCGCTGCAATGCGACTGCGGTGGCCAAGCCGGTGATACCCGCACCGACGACGAGGACGGACGCTGCCATCGGTCAAATCTAGCCCGATGGTTTCGGGGGGCCGCCACGGGCAAAGTTGGGATCGGTAGCCTTCCAGCGTCCGCACAGTGTGTGTACAGGTTTCCCGGCCGGACTCGCTGGGATGAGATGAATGAGAGGTCTGATGAAACTCACCCGCTTCGGTATCGCCCTGAGCGCCGCGGCTGTTGCCGTCTCCGCATTGAGCGGTTGCTCAAAGGCCACCGAACTAAGGGACGCGGCCGCCGGGGCCGCCGAAAAGGTGGTCTCCTCGGGGACCGAGAAGATCACTGAAGCAGTCTCGGGCAACCTGTTCACCGCGGAGGGTATCGACAACGCCTATGCGGCGATCGGCGAAAAAGTCGGCGCCAACCCGATGCAGGTCGTCGAGATCAATATCGCGCCAGGGGTGCTGAGCGTCGAGGCGGTCGATCCGAACGCGCCGACCGAACTGAACCAGTGGAGCTACACATCCGGGGCGGTAGGACCGTCGCGTCCCATCGACTACGACGAGGACACCGAGGCTCTGCAGCAGAATCTCTTCGCCACCGCCGACGTGCCCTCCAGCGCGATCGCCGCGGCGATCGACGGCGCAGTGGCAGCCAGTGAGGTCAAGGACGGCAAGGTCCAGACGGTGAGCATCAAGCGCAACATGCCGTTCGATGAGAACGTGATCATCTTCATCAACGTCCAGGGCGAGCGCAGCAGCAAGCAGGTGCGGGCGGACGTCACCGGAAAGGTCACCGAGGTGGTCTGACCGACGCGCATCCCGCGGCCCGTACCGGACTCCGGTGCGGGCCGCGCCGTTACGGTGGGGAGCCATGACGGTGTTCGACGATCTCGACAGCTACCTTGCGTTGCCCCGGATCTCAGGGCTTGCGGTGTCACCTGATGGCTCCCGACTGGTCACCACGGTCAGCGCGCTCAACGACAAGGGCACCGAATTCCTCAGCGCAATATGGGAATTGGATCCCACCGGCGTGGAACCGCCGCGCCGGTTGACCCATGGCGTGAAGGGGGAGTCCGCGCCGGCGTTCACCGCCGAGGGGGACCTGCTGTTCATCGCGGCGCGCCCAGGCGACGATGAGGACAAACCGCCCGCCGCGTTGTGGCGTCTACCCCGGGTGGGCGGCGAGGCGTCCGAATTCGTGGCCATGCCCGGTGGTGTCAACGGTGCGGCGAGCGCCCGGGCTGCCGACGCCACGGTGGTGACCGCGCCTCTGCTGCCGTCGTCGACCGGCGTCGACGACGACAAGGCCCGACGCGAGGCGCGCAAGGACAACAAAGTGTCGGCAATCCTGCACACCGGCTATCCGGTGCGGCACTGGGATCACGATCTCGGCCCGGACCAACCCCACCTCTTCGACGCCGACGGGCAGCGGGATCTGACCGCCGACCCGGGCGCGGCGTTGCGGGAGACGACCTTCGATCTCAGCGCCGATGGCGGATTCGTGGTGACGTCCTGGCAGGCGCCGGGCCCTGGCACGGCCCTACGGGTGGTCCTGGTGCGTATCGACCGGGTCACCGGCGAACGCACCATCATCGCCGAAGAACCCGGGGCCGACCTGGAACGCCCCGCGATCGCACCGGATGGCAGCGCTTTGGCCTTCACCCGGGAAACCCATTCCACTCCCACCTCGCCACCGCGGATCACGCTGTGTTGCATGCGATTCGGTGACGAGCCGGTGGAGCTGACAGCGGCCTGGGATCGCTGGCCGTCGTCGGTGACATGGACGGCGGACTCGTCTGCGCTGATCGTGACGGCCGACGACGGCGGACGCGGGCCGATTTTCTCCGTCGATCCCTTATCGGGGACGGTGACGCGACTGACCCACGACGATTTCACCTACACCGACGTACGACCCGCACCCGGCGGAGTGATCTATGCCCTGCGCAGCTCGTATGCCGTGCCGGCGCACCCGGTGCGGATCGACGCGGACGGCACTGTCACCGAGATCCCGTGCCACGACGCACCCGAACTGCCGGGCACGCTGACCGAGGTCACCGCGACCGCGGACGACGGCACACCGATCCGGTCCTGGCTCACGCTGCCCGCGGGGGACGAGCCTGCCCCGCTGGTCCTCTGGATTCACGGCGGTCCGCTGGGCAGTTGGAACTGCTGGCACTGGCGGTGGAACCCGTGGCTACTCACCGCACTGGGCTATGCGGTGCTGATGCCGGACCCGGGGCTGTCCACCGGCTACGGCCAGGACTTCATCTCCCGCGGCTGGGGCGCCTGGGGCGCCGAGCCCTACACCGACCTGATGGCCGCCACGGATGCCGCGTGCGCACATCCGCGCGTCGATGCCTCACGCACCGCCGCGATGGGCGGGTCCTTCGGCGGCTACATGGCCAACTGGATCGCCGGGCACACCGACCGGTTCGACGCGATCGTCACACATGCCAGCCTGTGGGCTCTGGACCAGTTCGGACCCACCACCGACGGTGCCTACTGGTGGGCCCGGGAAATGACTCCCGAGATGGCCCAGCACAATTCGCCGCACCTGTTCGTCGGTGAGATCACCACGCCGATGCTGGTGATCCACGGCGACAAGGACTATCGCGTACCGATCGGTGAGGCGTTGCGGCTGTGGTACGAGCTGCTCACGTTTTCGGGGCTGCCTGCCGACGAGAACGGTGAAAGCCGGCACCGGTTCCTCTACTACCCGACCGAGAACCACTGGGTGCTGGCCCCGCAGCACGCCAAGATCTGGTACCAGGTGGTGAGCGCATTCCTGGGGGAGCAGCTGCGCGGCGAACCGATGCAGCTGCCCGAACTGCTCGGGTAGCGTCGAGATCGTGACACAGCGTGAGTTCGACCTGGTGCTGTATGGCGCCACAGGATTTGCCGGAAAACTGACCGCTGAATACCTCGCCAGGGCCGGGGGAGCGGCCCGGATCGCCTTGGCCGGCCGGTCCGAGGAAAGATTGCGGGCCATCCGCGACGGTCTGGGGCCCGACGCGCAATCGTGGCCGTTGGTGACCGCCGACGCGACGGCGCAAGCCTCCCTCGACGCGATGGCCGCGCGTACCCAGGTTGTGGTGACCGCGGTCGGTCCTTACGCGCGCTACGGAATGCCGTTGGTCGCGGCCTGCGCTGCCGCCGGCACCGACTACGCCGATCTCACCGGTGAGACGACATTCATCCGCGACAGCATCGACCTGCATCACAAGCAGGCGGTCGACACCGGCGCGCGGATCGTTCATTCGTGCGGATTCGATTCAGTGCCATCCGATCTCACGGTGTACGCGCTGTATCAGCGGGCCCTCGCGGACGGCGCGGGCGAACTCGGCGACACAAACCTGGTGGTGCGCAGTTTCGCCGGCGGCGTGTCGGGCGGCACCGTGGCTTCGATGCTGGAACTGCTCGACACGCTGTCCTCCGATCCGGAGGCCAGAGCGCTGATGAACGATCCGTACACACTCAGCCCCGACCGTGGCGCGGAGCCCGAACTCGGTGCTCAACCCGACGTGCGGTGGCACCGCGGCGGTGAGATCGCTCCCGAGCTCGCCGGCTACTGGACCGGTGCATTTGCCATGGCTGCGCCGAACACTCGAATTGTGCGGCGCAGCAACGCATTGCTGGACTACGCCTACGGGCGCCGGTTCGAGTATGCCGAACAGATGAGTGTGGGCCGTTCATTCGCCGCGCCGGTGGTCGCAGCCGTGGTCACCGGAGCCAACGCCCTCACCTTGGGGATGGGCGGCCGCTACTTCAACCGACTGCCCAGCGGCCTGGTCGAGCGATTGGTTCCCAAGCCGGGAACAGGTCCCAGCGAGCGGGCCCGCGAGCAGGGCCACTACCGCGTCGAGACCTACACCACGACCACAAGTGGCGCCCGGTACGTGACAAGCATGGCGCAGCAAGGCGACCCCGGATACAAGTCGACCGCGGTGTTGCTCGGCGAGTGCGGGCTCGCGCTGGCCACCGACCGTGATGCGCTCTCGGAACGGCGCGGTGTGCTGACACCGGTGGCCGCGATGGGGGACGTCCTGCTCACCCGATTACCGACGGCCGGGGTGTCGCTGGAAACCACCGCCCTGAGCTGAGCCGGCTCAACATGAATGGATCAGCCTGGGTCGAACACCTGTGGGCCAAGATCACATTCGACTAGTGTCGGTTGCGACGACTTCCAGTACGCCAGCAACGAAGGTGGGATAGAAAAATGGCCGGTCTCGACGATCTCTTCGCGCAGATCCCCGTGGCGGATATTGCCAGCAAGCTCGGCGCAGATGAAGGCGAGGTGAGCGCCGCCATCAAGACCCTGGTTCCGGCCCTGGTCGGCGGTGTGGCAGAGAACGTACAAGCAGACAACATCGATTCGAGTGACCTCGAGTCCGCAGTCTCGGCGCAGGGCGCCAGCGGCCTGCTCGACGGTGGAGTCAGTGTCGACCAGGTCGACGCCAACGAGGGCAACCAGATCGTTTCGAAGATCTTCGGCGGCAACGACAGCAACCAGGTCGCATCGGCGTTGGCCGGCACCGGTGCCGGCGGCGGTGATCTGATCAAGAAGCTGCTGCCGATCCTGGCGCCGATCGTCCTCGCCTACATCGGCAAGCAGTTCGCGCAGAAGAATGCCGCGCCGGCTGAAGCGGCCCCGCAGGCTTCCGGCGGCGGCGGGCTCGGCGACATCCTCGGCAGCATCCTGGGCGGCGCGACCGGTGGCGGCGCTGCCGCCAACAACCCGCTGGGCAGCATCCTGGGCAGTGTGCTCGGCGGCGGTGGCGGCCAGGGCAATGCCATCGGCGAGATCCTCGGCGGCCTGCTCGGCGGTAAGAAGTAGACGTACCACCACCCAGCGCCAGAGCCTCCGACGCCCAGCGAACGCACCGGGCATCGGGGGCTTTCGCGTATTCGGCCCCGTCCTTCTTAGAATGGCTCGGTGACCCCCACCCCTGACAATCGTGCCGATGCCCTCCCCAAATCCTGGGATCCGGGCGCGGTAGAAGCTGACCTCTACCAGGGCTGGGTCGATGCCGGATACTTCACCGCCGATCCGGCCAGCGAAAAGCCGCCCTACTCGATCGTGCTGCCGCCGCCCAACGTGACCGGCAGCCTGCACATGGGCCACGCGCTCGACCACACGCTGATGGATGCGCTGACGCGCCGCAAGCGCATGCAGGGTTTCGAGGTGTTGTGGCTGCCCGGCATGGATCACGCCGGCATCGCCACCCAGACGGTGGTGGAAAAGCAGCTCGCCGTCGACGGCAAGACCAAGGAAGACTTCGGCCGCGAGCTGTTCGTCGAGAAGGTCTGGGACTGGAAGCGCGAATCCGGCGGCACCATCGGCGGGCAGATGCGCCGCCTCGGTGACGGCGTGGACTGGAGCCGCGACCGCTTCACCATGGACGAGGGCCTGTCGCGTGCCGTGCGCACCATCTTCAAGCGGCTATTCGATGCCGGGCTGATCTATCAGGCCGAGCGCCTGGTCAACTGGTCACCCGTGCTGGAGACCGCGATCAGCGACCTCGAGGTCAAGTACGAAGACGTCGAGGGTGAGTTGGTCTCGTTCCGCTACGGCTCGATGAACGACGACGAGCCCCACATCATCGTGGCGACCACCCGGGTCGAGACCATGCTCGGTGACACGGCGATCGCGGTGCACCCTGACGACGAGCGGTACCGCCACCTGGTCGGCAAGACCCTGCCGCACCCGTTCGTCGAACACGAGATGATCATTGTGGCCGACACCCACGTCGACCCCGAATTCGGTACCGGCGCAGTCAAAGTCACCCCCGCGCACGATCCCAACGACTTCGAGATCGGGTTGCGCCATCAGCTGCCGATGCCGACGATCATGGATACGAAGGGCCGGATCGCCGACACCGGAACGCAATTCGACGGCATGGACCGGTTCGAGGCGCGCGTCAAGGTGCGCGAGGCACTGGCCGACCAGGGCCGGATCGTCGCCGAGAAGCGGCCCTACCTGCACAGCGTCGGGCACTCCGAGCGCAGCGGCGAGCCCATCGAGCCCCGGCTGTCGCTGCAGTGGTGGGTCAAGGTGGACGGCCTGGCCAAGGCGGCCGGTGACGCGGTGCGCAACGGCGACACCGTGATTCACCCGCCGAGCCTGGAGCCGCGCTGGTTCGCCTGGGTGGACAACATGCACGACTGGTGTATTTCCCGGCAGCTGTGGTGGGGCCACCGCATCCCGATCTGGCACGGCCCCAACGGCGAGACCGTGTGCGTGGGCCCCGACGAGGCCCCGCCGGCGGGCTGGGAGCAAGACCCCGACGTGCTCGACACCTGGTTCTCCTCGGCACTGTGGCCGTTCTCCACCATGGGCTGGCCCGACCACACGCCCGATCTGGCCAAGTTCTATCCCACCTCGGTGCTGGTCACCGGCTACGACATCCTGTTCTTCTGGGTGGCCCGGATGATGATGTTCGGCACCTTCGTGGGCGATGACCCGGCGATCACCTTCGATGGTGCCCGGGGGGCGCAGGTGCCGTTCGAGAACGTCTTCCTGCACGGCCTGATCCGCGACGAGTTCGGCCGCAAGATGAGCAAGTCGCGCGGCAACGGCATCGACCCGCTGGATTGGGTGGAGAAGTTCGGGGCCGACGCCCTGCGGTTCACCCTGGCCCGCGGTGCCAGCCCCGGCGGTGATCTGTCCATCGGTGAGGACCACGCCAGGGCCTCGCGTAATTTCGCGACCAAGCTGTTCAACGCGACCCGCTTCGCGCTGATGAACGGGGCGGCTTCCGCTCCGCTGCCCGGGATCGCCGAGCTGACCGACGCCGACCGCTGGATCCTGGGCCGGCTCGAAGAGGTCCGTGCCGAGGTGGATGCCGCACTCGACAGCTATGAGTTCAGCCGGGCCTGTGAATCGCTGTACCACTTCGCCTGGGATGAGTTCTGTGACTGGTATGTCGAGCTCGCCAAGGTCCAGCTGAACGAGGGCGTCACTCATACGACTGCGGTTCTGGCCGCCGTGCTCGACGCGCTGCTCAAGCTGTTGCATCCCGTCATGCCGTTCGTCACCGAGACGTTGTGGAAGACGCTCACCGACGGCGAGTCGATCGTCATCGCGCAGTGGCCGCAGGCTTCCGGAATGACCCTCGATCCGCTTGCGACACAACACATTGCCGACATGCAGAAGCTGATCACCGAGGTGCGTCGCTTCCGTAGCGATCAGGGGCTGGCCGACCGGCAGCGCGTTCCGGCGCGGCTGTCGGCGATCAGTGAGGCCGGCCTGACCGAGCAACTGCCCGCCGTCACGGCCCTTGCCTGGCTGACCGATGCCGCGGACGGGTTCACGCCTTCGGCCTCGGTCGAGGTGCGTCTGACGCAGGCCACGGTGCTCGTCGAGGTGGACACCTCGGGCACCGTCGATGTCGCGGCCGAGCGACGCCGGCTGGAAAAGGATCTGGCCGCCGCGCAGAAGGAACTGGCCACCACCACGGCCAAACTCGGCAACGAGGCATTCCTGTCCAAGGCGCCGGAGAATGTTGTCGACAAGATTCGGGGCCGTCAGCAGCTGGCCGGCGAAGAGGTCGAGCGGATCACCGCCCGCCTGGCGGCGCTGCGATGAGCGCCTGCGCGAAGAACCGAGAATCCAGGTGACAGACCCGATTCCAACACCGGATGAGATCGCCGCGCTCCTGCAGGTCGAGCACCTGCTCGATCAGCGCTGGCCCGAGACCAAGCTGGACCCCAGCACGGCGCGTATCGCCGCCCTGCTGGAGCTGCTGGGCTCACCGCAGCGGGCCTACCCGTCGATCCATGTCACGGGGACCAACGGCAAGACGTCGGTGGCACGCCTCATCGACGCGTTGCTGATCGCCCTGCACCGGCGTACCGGACGGACCACCAGCCCGCACCTGCAATCCGCGGTCGAGCGCATCTCGATCGACGGAAAGCCCATCAGCCCAGCGCAATACGTCGAGACGTACCGTGAGATTGAGCCGTTCGTGGAACTGGTGGACCAGCAGTCCGAAGCTGCCGATGGCCCGAAAATGAGCAAGTTCGAAGTCCTGACCGCGATGGCGTTCGCGGCCTTCGCCGACGCGCCGGTCGATGTCGCCGTGATCGAGGTCGGCATGGGCGGACGGTGGGATGCCACCAACGTCGTCAACGCCCCGGTCGCGGTGATCACCCCGATCGGCATCGACCACACCGACTATCTGGGTGACACGATCACCGCGATCGCGGGGGAGAAGGCCGGCATCATCACCCGGCAACCCGACGCACTGGTGCCGACCGACACGGTTGCGGTCATCGCCAAGCAGGTTCCCGAGGCCATGGAGGTTCTGCTCGAAGAGACGGTGCGCGCCGACGCGGCCGTCGCTCGCGAGGACTCCGAATTCGCGGTGCTGTCCAGGCAGGTCGCCATCGGCGGCCAGGTGCTGGAGCTGCAGGGCCTGGGCGGGGTGTATTCCGAGATCTTCCTGCCGCTGCACGGTGAGCATCAGGCCCACAACGCCGTGCTCGCACTGGCCGCGGTCGAGGCGTTCTTCGGCGCCGGCGCGGACCGCCAACTCGACGTGGACGCCGTCCGGGCCGGCTTCGCGGCGGTGGAGAGCCCCGGCCGTATGGAGCGGATGCGAAGTGCGCCAACGGTTTTCATCGATGCGGCACACAATCCCGCCGGTGCCGCGGCATTGGCGCAGACCCTGCAGCAGGAGTTCGACTTCCGCTTCCTGGTCGGGGTGGTATCGGTGATGGGGGACAAGGACGCCGCAGGCATCCTGAACGCACTGGAGCCCGTGTTCGACCAGATCGTGGTCACCCACAACGGTTCACCACGGGCGATGGATGTCGAGTCGTTGGCATCGCTGGCGGAGGAGCGTTTCGGTCAGGATCGGGTGATCACCGCCACGACGCTGCCGGATGCCATCGAAACCGCAACCGCCCTGGTCGAAGAATCCGGGGAAGACGAAGGACTGTCCGGGGCGGGCATGGTGATCACCGGTTCGGTGGTGACCGCCGGCGTGGCCCGGACCCTGTTCGGACGGGACCCGCAGTGACCGATCAGACCCCTGGTGACAACACGCCGAGCGAAAGGCCGGCACCGCCGGACCCCTGGAAGAGCTTTCGCGGGGTGATGGCCGGGACGCTGATCCTGGAAGCGATCGTCGTATTGCTGGCACTACCGGTGGTCGGTGTCAGTGGCGTAGGGCTTACTTGGACGTCGGGCGGATTCGTGGTCGGCCTGGCCGTCGTCTTGATCCTGATGTCGGGGATCCAGGGCCGGCCCTGGGCCATCTGGGCGAACCTGGGTATCCAGCTGGTCGTGATCGCCGGTGCGCTGGTCCATGGCGCGATCGGGTTCATCGGCGTGATCTTCGCCGTGGTGTGGCTGCTGATCGTGTACCTGCGCAGTGAGGTCAAACGCAGGCAGGATCGTGGCCTGTTGCCCGGTCAGCAACCGCCCAGCGAATAGCCGTGCGGTAGCGGGGCCACAGGGCGGACTGCGTCGGGGGCCCGCGATGGCGCGGCCCGGTTACCGACCGGTACGCTCACTGCTCGTGACTGAGCAGACCCTTGTGTTGATCAAGCCCGACGGCGTGCAGCGCCACCTGGTCGGAGAGATCCTCGGCCGGATCGAGCGCAAGGGTCTGACCCTGGCGGCGCTCGAACTGAAGAACGTCAGCGTCGAGCTGGCCAAGCAGCATTACGCCGAGCACGACGGCAAGCCGTTCTTCGACTCGCTGCTGGAGTTCATCACCTCCGGACCCGTCGTCGCCGCCATCGTGGAGGGACCGCGCGCTATCGCGGCGTTCCGTCAGATCGCCGGTGGCACCGACCCGGTGGAGAAGGCTGTGCCCGGCACCATCCGCGGTGACCTGGCGCTTGTGACCCAGGACAACCTCGTGCACGGATCGGATTCGCCGGAGTCGGCGGCCCGTGAGATCGCCCTTTGGTTCCCTGGCGAAGCCTCTGCTGGATAACCTTCTCGCAGTCTGGTCTGTACCGCGTCAGTGATGTGGGATACTGGTTGCGGGTAGCCGGCCTCAACCGAGGCTGGACACCCGAATGAAGACTTCGACGAGCGCGACCACCGCAATCCGGTGCGGCGCGGGCCGTCCAGCCATCATTCAGCCAGGCACCGGGTGGGTTCGGTAGCGAACCGCCCGGAGCGAGACCACAACAAGCCCGGGGAAAGTGTCCCGGGCCAATAGCGGAAGCCCTCGCGTGGCCGCGTCGTTACGACGCGCCCGGGGGCTTGAGGAGAATTCGTGGCCGAAGATGCCCAGAATGACGACCTATCAACCCAGACTCCGCAGCAGGAGGGACTGCCCGAGCGGCTGAGAGTCCACTCCCTGGCTCGGGTGCTCGGCACCACGAGCAGGCGGGTGCTCGACGCCCTGGCTGAGTTCGACGGGCGCCAGCGCAGTGCGCATTCCACGATCGACAAGGTTGACGCCGAGCGGGTGCGTGACGCACTCGCCCTCGAAGCAGCCGAGCCGGCGCCCGTTGAGCAGGCGGAACCGGTCCAGGTCGAGGCCGTCAGTGTCGCCGTGATCGAGACCTCACCTGAAGCCCCGGCGGCCGAAACCCAGCTGGCGGCCGAGGCCGACGCCGTCCTGGTGGGCGATGAACCTGAGTCGCGCTTGATCCTGGAGACCGCGAACATCCCCTCGGTCCGGGAAGCTCACTCCGAGCGGGCCGATTACCTGCCGCTGTTCGTCGCGCCGCAGCCCGTCAGCTTCGTGCCGGTGCGTGTCCAAGAAGACGACGACGAGGACGATGACGGCGATGACGGCAGCGATGCCGACACCGACTCCGATATCGACGACGAGCAGGCGGATCGCCCCGCCGCGCGTCGACGCCGTCGGGGCCGTCGGGGCCGCGGTCGGGGCCGCGGCGAGCAGAGCGATGAGAACGGGGACGGCCCGGATTCCGACATCGACAACGCCGATGATCAGAGCGACTCCGGCGACCAGGATTCCGATGACGACTCCGATGAGTCGGACGACAGCAACGACGAGGACACCACGGGCGGCGATGGAAACAGCCGTCGTCGGCGTCGTCGTCGGCGTCGCAAGTCCGGCTCTGGTGACAACGACGACGCGACCTCGCCGGATGACCCGCCCAACACTGTCGTGCACGAGCGTGCACCCCGGCCCGAGCGGTCGGGCAAGAGCAGCGATGACTCGGAGATCCAGGGGATCAGCGGATCGACCCGACTCGAGGCCAAGCGTCAGCGCCGCCGCGATGGCCGCGACGCCGGCCGGCGTCGTCCCCCGATCCTGAGCGAGGCCGAGTTCCTGGCCCGGCGTGAGGCCGTCGAGCGGACGATGATCGTGCGCGACAAGGTCCGCACCGAACCGCCGCACGAAGGCGCCCGCTACACGCAGATCGCGGTGCTGGAAGACGGCGTCGTCGTCGAGCACTTCGTGACCTCGGCGGCCCAGACGTCGCTGGTCGGCAACATCTACCTCGGCATCGTGCAGAACGTGCTGCCCTCGATGGAGGCCGCCTTCGTCGACATCGGCCGCGGCCGCAACGGTGTGCTCTACGCCGGTGAGGTGAACTGGGAGGCTGCCGGACTCGGCGGCGCCCAACGCAAGATCGAGCAGGCCCTCAAGCCGGGCGACTACGTCGTCGTCCAGGTCAGCAAGGATCCCGTGGGGCACAAGGGCGCCCGGCTCACCACGCAGGTGTCGCTGGCCGGGCGTTACCTGGTCTACGTGCCGGGTGCCTCCTCCACCGGCATCAGCCGCAAGCTGCCTGACACCGAACGCCAGCGGCTCAAGGAGATCCTCAAAGAGGTCGTTCCTGCCAATGCGGGCGTGATCATCCGCACCGCGTCGGAGGGCGTCAAAGAAGAGGACATCCGCTCCGACGTCGAGCGGCTACAGCAGCGCTGGACCGAGATCGAGGCCAAGTCCGTCGAGGTCACCGGCAAGAAGGCCGGCGCGGCCGTTGCGCTCTACGAAGAGCCCGATGTTCTGGTCAAGGTCATCCGTGACCTGTTCAACGAGGATTTCTCCGGCCTGATCGTCTCCGGTGACGAGGCCTGGGACACGATCAACAAGTACGTGAACACCGTCGCCCCCGACCTGATGGGCCGGCTCACGAAGTACGAACCTGCCGGTGGTGCCGAGGCTCCCGACGTATTCGCCGTGCACCGCATCGACGAGCAGTTGGCCAAGGCATTGGATCGCAAGGTGTGGCTGCCCTCGGGTGGCACGCTGGTCATCGACCGCACCGAGGCGATGACCGTCGTCGATGTCAACACCGGCAAGTTCACCGGTGCCGGCGGCAACCTCGAGCAGACCGTCACCCGCAACAACCTGGAAGCTGCCGAGGAGATCGTGCGGCAACTGCGGCTGCGCGACATCGGCGGCATCGTGGTCATCGACTTCATCGACATGGTCCTCGAATCGAACCGGGATCTGGTGCTCCGCAGGCTGACCGAGGCACTGGGCCGTGATCGCACGCGCCATCAGGTGTCCGAGGTGACTTCGCTGGGCCTGGTGCAGCTGACCCGAAAGCGGTTGGGTACGGGTCTGATCGAGGCGTTCTCGACGTCCTGCCCGCACTGCGCAGGCCGCGGCATCGTGCTGCACGGTGACCCGATCGACACGGCCTCACCATCGAACGCCGGCCGCAAGACCGAATCCGCCGGTGGCGGTGGCGGTGGCCGCCGGAGTAAGCGCGGCAAGCGGGCCAATGCCCGTCCGGAGCCCGAAGAGGTGCCGGTCGTCAAGGTGCCCGACCACCCGGCCGGCGAACACCCGATGTTCAAGGCCATGGCTGCGGCGAACGGTCGCCCCGAAGACGACGAAGGTCATGAGGGCCACGAGGGCTTCGACGAGCACGCCGCCGCGACGCATGACGGCGAGGGCGACGAGGGCCACGACGGCGACGAGCAGGCGACGTCCGAACACCCGGACGTGACCGACGAATCTCCCGACGGCGAGTTCGACACGCAGGACGCCGACGAGTCCGAGGAACCGGACGAGGACGAAGACGAGATCGACCTCGACGATGAGGACCTCGACGACGACGAAGAGGACCTCGTCGACGACGAAGAGGACTCGGATGACGAAGACGAGGACGACTCGGAGGACGAGGACGACGAGTTCGAGGACTCCGATGAGCCCGAAGAGGACGTCTACCAGGCACCGGAGCCCGTGGTGGTGAAGGTGCCACCGAGCCGCGGCCGCACTCGTCGACGTGCCGCAGCCAGGCCCGCGGGGCCGCCCGCCCACGAGTAGAGGGCGGTTTGACCCTCTACCCGCTGGTCAAGTACCCTTGACCAGTTGTCTCCAGTGCCTGCGGTAGTCGCAGGCCGGTGACGGCGGGGCATCCCGCCACCCAAGACCCGCGCACGCACCGACCGGTAGCGCGCGCCCGCAGAGAGCAGCAGAGCAGAGGACACGATGGCGACATACGCAATCGTCAAGACCGGCGGCAAGCAGTACAAGGTTGCCGTCGGTGACGTGGTGAAGGTTGAGAAGCTCGACTCCGAGCCTGGCGCGTCGGTATCACTGCCCGTCGCGCTGGTGGTCGACGGTGCCAAGGTCACCAGCAAGTCTGATGACCTGGCCAAGGTCGCCGTGACCGGCGAGGTGCTGGAGCACACCAAGGGTCCCAAGATCCGCATCCACAAGTTCAAGAACAAGACCGGCTACCACAAGCGCCAGGGGCACCGTCAGCAGCTGACCGTGCTCAAGGTCACCGGCATCAAGTAACGAGGGAGCGTACTAATGGCACACAAGAAGGGCGCTTCCAGCTCTCGTAACGGTCGCGATTCCGCAGCACAGCGGCTCGGCGTGAAGCGGTTCGGCGGTCAGGTCGTCAAGGCCGGCGAGATCCTCGTCCGCCAGCGCGGCACTCACTTCCACCCCGGCGTCAACGTCGGTCGTGGTGGCGATGACACGCTGTTCGCGCTGTCCCCGGGCTCCGTGGAGTTCGGTTCCAAGCGTGGCCGCAAGCACGTGAACATTGTTCCCGTGCCGCGCCCGGAGGCCTGAGACTCCGAGGATTCTCCGCGAATGTGAAGCAGCTGCGAGTTCTCGATAGGACTATCGCAATAGCTTCACATTCGACGGAGAGGATGTCCGATGCCCCGGTTTGTCGACCGCGTCGTGATCCATGCGAGCGCAGGCAACGGCGGCCACGGCTGCGCGTCGGTGCACCGCGAGAAATTCAAACCCCTCGGCGGTCCTGACGGTGGCAATGGTGGTCGCGGCGGCAGCATCGTGCTCGTCGTGGATCCCCAGGTTCACACCCTGCTGGACTTCCACTTTCATCCCCATGTCGTCGCGCCCTCGGGTAAACCGGGCGCAGGCAGCAACCGTGACGGTGCTACCGGCGACGATCTGATGGTCCGAGTGCCGGACGGCACCGTGGTGCTCGATGAGAACGGCCGCATGCTGGCCGATCTGGTCGGTGCCGGTACCCGTTTCGAGGCCGCGGCCGGTGGTCGCGGTGGCCTCGGTAACGCCGCACTCGCTTCCCGGGCCCGCAAGGCACCCGGCTTCGCGCTGCTCGGTGAGAAGGGCCAGACCCGTGACCTCACCCTCGAGCTCAAGACCGTCGCCGATGTCGGCCTGATCGGCTTCCCCTCGGCAGGCAAATCGTCTCTGGTGTCGACCATTTCGGCGGCCAAGCCCAAGATCGCCGACTACCCGTTCACCACACTGGCGCCCAACCTGGGCGTGGTGTCGGCCGGGGACAACACCTTTACCGTCGCCGATGTTCCGGGTCTGATCCCGGGCGCGTCCGAGGGCCGTGGCCTCGGCCTGGAATTCCTGCGCCACCTTGAGCGCTGCGCGGTGCTCGTGCACGTCGTCGACTGCGCCACCCTGGAACCCGGGCGTGACCCGATCTCCGACATCGAAGCGCTGGAGGCCGAACTCGCGGCGTACACCCCGACGTTGCAAGGCGATTCGACCCTGGGCGACCTGGCATCGCGGCCCCGTGCGGTGGTGCTCAACAAGATCGACGTTCCCGATGCCCGCGAGTTGGCCGACTTTGTGCGTGAAGAGGTGCAGTCGCAGTTCGGCTGGCCGGTGTACGAGATCTCGACAGTCAACCGCGATGGTTTGCGGCCGTTGATCTTTGCATTGTGGGAGATGGTGAAGGCGTATCGCGATGCGCAACCCGAGGTGGTGCCCAGGCGTCCGGTGATCCGTCCGATCGCGGTCGACGAGAGCGGCTTCACCGTGGAATCGGACGGGCACGGTGGATTTTTGGTGCGCGGTACCCGTCCCGAGCGCTGGATCGCCCAGACCAACTTCGACAACGACGAGGCCGTCGGGTACCTCGGTGACCGGTTGGCACGGTTGGGCGTCGAGGACGCGCTGTGGAAGAAGGGCGCCAAGCCCGGTTGCGCTGTGACCATCGGCGATATGACCTTCGACTGGGAACCGCAGACCCCTGCCGGTGTCGACATGCCGCTCACCGGGCGTGGTACCGACATCCGGCTTGAGCAGACCGACCGGATCGGTGCTGCCGAACGTAAGGTGGCGCGGCGCGAACGGCGCCAGCCCGGGAGTGACGACGAGTGACGAGTGCAGGCTCGGCGCCCTCGGTACATCGGGACGCGGTCCGGACCGCACGCCGGGTCGTCGTCAAGATCGGCACCACCGCGCTGACCACTTCGTCCGGGGTGTTCGACGCCGGCCAGCTCGCGGTCTTGGTCGAGGCCATCGAAGGCCGGATGCGCGCCGGCTCTGATCTGGTGATCGTGTCCTCGGGTGCCATCGCCGCCGGAATCGAGCCGCTCGGGTTGTCCAAGCGCCCAACCGATCTGGCCACCAAGCAGGCGGCGGCCAGCGTCGGGCAGGTAGCCCTGGTCAACGCCTGGAGTTCGGCCTTCGCCGTCTACAACCGTACGGTGGGGCAGGTACTGCTGACCGCTCAGGACATTGCGATGCGGGTGCAGCACAACAACGCTCAGCGCACCCTGGATCGGCTGCGTGCCCTCCATGCGGTTGCGATCGTCAACGAGAACGACACGGTGGCCACCAATGAGATCAGGTTCGGTGACAACGACCGGCTTTCGGCGCTGGTGGCCCAGCTGGTCGGTGCCGACGCGCTGATCCTGCTGTCCGACATCGACGGCCTGTATGACGGTGATCCACGGAAAGCGTCCCCGGACAACCCGGCGCGCTTCATTTCTGAGGTTGGCGCGCAGGGGGATCTCGACGGGGTGGTGGCCGGCGGCGGCAGCAACCTGGGTACCGGCGGCATGGCCTCGAAGCTGTCCTCGGCGCTGTTGGCCGCCGATGCCGGGGTGCCGGTGCTGTTGGCCGCCGCCGCGGATGCCGGTGCGGCACTCAGCGACGCCTCGGTCGGCACCGTGTTCGCGCCGCGTCCCGAGCGGATGTCGGCGCGGCGGTTCTGGGTGCGCCACGCCGCGGAATCGCATGGGGCGCTGACCCTCGACGACGGTGCGGTGCGCGCGGTCGTCAAGCAGCGGCGCTCGCTGCTGCCTGCCGGGATCACGGCGGTCACGGGGCACTTCCACGGTGGTGATGTGGTGGACCTGAGAGCGCTCGACGGGGCGACCGTGGCGCGTGGTGTGGTGGCCTATGAAGCCTCGGAGCTGGCTGCGATCATCGGCCGCTCGACGCCCGATCTGCCCGCTGAGCTGCGTCGGCCCGCGGTCCATGCCGACGATCTGGTCGCCACCTGAGCGATTTCCAAAAATGACCGACCCGCTAGCCGAGCAATGCTCCCAGGACCGGCGCACGCGATGCCATGGCTCCGCCGTCAGATTCCCAGCGTTCTCGAGCGATGGACGTCTGCGTCTGCCATGCCCGGTCGCGCTCACTGGTCATGAGCAGTCCATCAACGCTGGCGGCGTTGTCCGGTTCAGCCGCGGTCATCATCGAGGAGTGGGCATCGTCGGGGTTGGTGTGCGGCGGGATCACCAACAGGGTCAGCCGATTGCCGTCGAGGCCGAGAACTTCAATGGTGTTGGTGGGTTGAAGCCGGTACCCGTCCAGGCGTACCGCGTGTCCTCCGGTGAGGAACTTTCGTGGCGCTCGGGCCCATGCCTTCAGGTGATACAACACCCGGTCGATGCGGCCCAGCCGGACCGAGAGCACCGCCAGTAGGTCGGGCAGTTCGGCGGTGAGGTCATCGGTGTGCGGCCACCATGCACCGTCGACATATCCGCTTTGGGGTCCCTTCGACTTCAACCGCAGTCGCGGTGTGTGCGCTGGCACGGTGGAGTTCTGATCGTTCTTGCGTGACTGTTGTGGCGTCATGGCGACGCTCCCGTCTCGGCCGGAATCGGCCCTACCCTGCAATTCAGCGATGACACGCCATAGTTGGCGTTGTCAATGCTCTTGGTGTTCCTTGCGGTTATCGCACCGCTGCTGGTGTGCCAGTCGGTTGTCGCGAGAACAGTCCGCAAATCGCGCTCTGCGGCGAATTATGTCGGTCACCCGTCGACCGTCGGCGGCTCGGCTGGCCGGAGGCTCTCCGGCTGTCAGGCTGTGCAACATCGCCGCGAGCAGCACCATCATGGACGCCACGACCCCGCACCTGGGGCAGCCGAAACGGACGCCACGTTACCTGTTTTTTGGACATTCATTGTCCGACCTCATCTGTACCGCTACGTCCAGTAGACGCTGGTTGACCGGCGCTGTCAATGACCGCGCACAGTCTGCCGATCGCGCGGCTCATCGATGTGGAATGCCCTTGTGCAGCAATAGTTTTGACTGCTACGGCGTTGGGGGCTCCAAGTAGAGGGCGCCCCAGATGATTTCGGTAAGCGTGTCGGCCAGCTCGGCGTCGTAGGTGCTCGGGTGTGAAGGCAGATTCTGATGGCAGGTCCGCTCGACCATCCAGGTCAAGGTGCTCGCGGTGGTGGCAGCAGGCAGTCGCGGTCTGATCGACCCGCCGGCCTGGCCGTCCTCGATCACCCTGGCGAGTTGGTCGGCGATCCCGGTCAGCAGCTCTCCGTAGGTCTGCCCGACGAGTGGGTCATAGCCCGACATCTCATTGAGTGCCATCAGCACCGGTTGGTGCCGACGGTAGCTGGCGATGATGCCGGACATGGCGGCGTGGACGTCGGCAGGGTCGCGCCGGGACGCGACACCCCACCATTGCTGGGCGGCGTCGCTGAGGTCACCGAACACCTGGGTGGCCAGGCGGCGCAGCAGGTGGCCCTTGTCCTCGAAGTAGATGTAGAAGCTGGCCCGCGAAATCCCGGCCTCGGTGGCCAGTTTGTCCACGCTGAGCTCGGTGAAACTGGTGCCGTCGGCCATCAGCCGGTCGGTCGCGTCGAGCAGTTGCCGTTCGATCCGCTCGCGGCGTTCCTCCCGGTTGGCCTGCGGTTTTCGCGTTACCGATGGCATGGGCCCAGAGTATCGGCTTCGGCCACACCTTGACTAGACATAGTGTCTAGACTTACTGTCGGCGACATGACTGTGTCGCCGATCACAACGAAGTCGTCGCGTCCGTATGACCCGATCGACATCTCGTCGAAGGCCTTCTGGTCCACCTCTGCCGGCGAGCGCGAGAAGTCCTTCGCGCAGTTGCGGGCCCGCCGGCCGGTCAGCTGGCACCGGCCGGTCGAGGAGACGCTCGTTCCCGATCCCGAGGATCCCGGCTTCTGGGCGCTCACCCGCCACGCCGACATTCTCACCGTCAGCCGGGACAGTGAGACGTTCCTGTCCGGCAAGGGCGTGCTGTTCGACACGGTGCCCGAGGAGCTGCTGGAGGCGTCGCAGTCCTTCCTGGCGATGGATGCGCCGCGGCACACGTTGATTCGCAAACTCGTCCATTCGGCATTCACCCCTCGGCAGGTGGCCCGCATCGAAACCTCCATCCAGGACAACGCCCGTCAGATCGTGGCCGAGCTCAGGGCCGCCGGCAGCGGGGTGGATTTCGTCGAGCAGTGCGCCAAGGAACTGCCCATCCGCACGTTGTCGGACATGGTCGGGATTCCCGAATCCGAACGCCAGCAGGTGGCGCATGCTGCCGACGCCCTCGTGTCCTGGTCCGACCCGGTGTATCTGGCCGGGCGCAACCCGTTGGAGGTGGTGCTGCAAAGCCAGATGTACCTGCACCACGTGGCGAATGCGCTTGCCGCGCAGCGCCGGGACAATCCGGGCGACGATCTGTTCAGCGCGCTGGTCCACGCGGAGGTCGATGGTGATCGGCTCGCCGATGCCGAGGTGGCGGCATTCTTTGTCCTGCTGGCGGTGGCGGGCAACGACACCACCCGGCAGGCCACCAGCCACGCACTCAAGGCTCTCACCGACCACCCTGGCCAACGGGCGTGGCTGATGGCCGATTTCGATGATCGGATCGGCGGCGCGGTGGAGGAGTTCGTCCGGTGGGCCACCCCGGTGATGACGTTCCGCCGCACCGCCGCGGTCGATGTCGAACTGGGTGGGCAGCAGATCGCGGCGGGGGACAAGGTGGTGATGTTCTATGCCTCGGGCAACTGGGACACCGACGTGTTCGACCGGCCCGAGGCTTTTGACCTGAGCCGAAAGCCCAACCCGCACCTGGGGTTCGGTGGCGGCGGGCGGCACTTCTGCCTGGGCGCGCATGTTGCCCGGACGCAACTTCGGGCCATCTTCGGTGAGCTGCTGCAGCAGCTGCCCGACATCGCCGCCGGCGAACCGGCCTATCTCGAGGGCAATTTCGTGCACGCTATCCGGTCGATGCCGTGCACGTTCTCCTGAGCTCACCGACCAGCAGGACCAGCATCTCCGAACATCCCGCCTCGACCTTGACGGTGGCCAGGTCGTCGCCGCGCGTGGGCCCGCGGTTGATGATCCCCACCGGGATGCCGTGTGCGGCCGCGTGCCGGACGAACCGGTAACCGGAGTACACCGTCAGCGAGGACCCTGCCACCAACAGTGCGTCGGCTTCGTCGATCATCGAATACGCCTGATCGACACGGGGTTTGGGAACGTTCTCGCCGAAGTAGACGATGTCGGGTTTGAGCATGCCGGCGCATACCGGGCAGTTCACGATGATGAAGGAGTCTGTCTCGCTGACCACGGCGTCGGCATCGGGTGCCACCGCGATGCCACCGACCGACTCGGCGTGTTCGAGGAAGCCGGGATTCGCCGCCTCCAGTGCAGCGGCCAGCTCGTCCCGGGCCATTGTCGCCCCACAATCCAGGCAGATCACCTGCGCGTAGGTGCCGTGCAGGTTGACCACCGATCGGCTGCCGGCCTTGCTGTGCAGGAGATCCACGTTCTGGGTGATCAGGCCGGTGACCACCCCGGCCGACTCCAGCGCGGCGAGGGCGCGGTGCCCGGCATTGGGCAGGGTGTCGTCCATGTGGCGCCAGCCCACGTGATTGCGGGCCCAGTAACGCTGGCGGAACACCGGATCGGCGGTGAACTGCCGGATCGTCATCGGATTGCTCGGCGGGGAATCCGGGCCGCGGTAATCGGGGATGCCCGAATCGGTGGACATCCCGGCGCCGGTGAGTACCGCGACGCGACGTCCCTGTAGCAGGGCGACGAGTTCGGGGGCATCCACGAACCCCAGGGTAGGCCGCCGCTCACCCGAGGCACTTGGCAGCAGGCATCACCTCTGCGCTCATGTTGCGGCGCATCATCTCCAGCGCGGCATCGCCCAGGCCGGCATCAATGTGCGCGACCGCATCCGCCGGGATCACCACATCGAAATGCCGCACGTAGGCATCCAGCGCGCTGTAGAGGATGCACTGCTCGGTGACCTGGCCTGCCAGCACCACCCGCCGGCTGCCCAACCGGCTCAGCAGGTAATCCAATGCAGTCGCATAGAAGACGCTGTGGCGCACCTTGGTCAGCAGCAGACAGCCATCCGAGGGGACGATCGGGCGCACGAGATCAGGGCGTTCACCGGCGAGGGCCGCGGCGACGATGTCACTGAACTGCGCGGTGAAATCGCCATAGTTGTCATTGACGTAGATGACGTCGACATCGTTGCGCTCATGGGCTGTTTTGACCAGTCCCACCAGAGGATCGACGATCGTCGCCACGTTGGGTGCCAGCAGTTCGGCATCTTCGTGCCGGTAGTGGTTGAGCATGTCCACAACCACCAGCGCGGTATCGCTCATGCGTCATTTGGTACCCAGTAACTCGATCTTGACACTTTTCGGGTGACAATGGGCGCGATGGACTTCTACAGCGCTTACCACCACGGTTTCGCGCGGGTTGCCGCCTGCACCCACCACACGGCGCTGGCGGATCCGCCGGCCAACGCCGAATCGGTGCTCCGGTTGGCACAGGACTGCCATGACGACGGGGTGGCGGTGGCGGTATTCCCCGAGCTGACACTGTCGGGCTACTCGATCGACGACATCCTGCTGCAGGACACCCTGTTGGAGTCGGTGGAGCAGGCGCTCATCGAAATCGTCGCGGCCTCGGTGGTGTTGACGCCGGTGCTGGTCGTCGGTGCGCCGCTGCGGTACCGGCACCGCATCTACAACACCGCGGTTGTCATCCACCGCGGCGCGGTGCTCGGTGTGGCCCCCAAGTCCTACCTGCCGACGTACCGGGAGTTCTACGAGCGCAGGCAGATGGCAACCGGTGCCGATGTGCGCGGCACCATCCGGGTGGCCGGCGCCGAGGTGCCGTTCGGGCCCGACCTGCTGTTCGTGGCATCCGACCTTCCCGGACTGGTCCTGCACGTCGAGATCTGCGAGGACATGTTCGTGCCGGTGCCGCCCAGTGCGCAGGCCGCGCTGGCGGGGGCGACGGTATTGGCCAACCTTTCGGGCAGTCCGATCACCGTCGGCCGCGCCGACGATCGGTGTCTGCTGGCTCGGTCGGCTTCGTCGCGCTGTCTGGCCGCATACATCTATGCCGCTGCCGGAGAGGGGGAGTCGACCACCGACCTGGCCTGGGACGGCCAGACCATGATCTGGGAGAACGGGCTGCTGCTCGCCGAGAGTGAGCGCTTCCCGCGCGGGGAACGACGCTCGGTGGCCGATGTGGATCTGGAGTTGCTGCGTTCCGAGCGGCTGCGGATGGGTACGTTCGACGACAATGCCGGACACCATGGCGCCCAAGTGGATTCGTTCCGCCGTGTCGAGTTCCAGCTCGACCCGCCGACCGGTGACATCGGACTGCTGCGCGAGATCGAGCGGTTCCCGTTTGTGCCGGCGGATCCTGCGCGCCTACAACAGGATTGCTATGAGGCCTACAACATCCAGGTCTCCGGGCTGGAACAGCGGTTGCGGGCGCTGAACTACCCCAAGGTGGTGATCGGGGTGTCCGGTGGCCTGGATTCCACTCACGCCCTGATCGTGGCGGCGCGGGCGATGGATCGGGAGAACCGCCCGCGCAGCGACATTCTCGCGTTCACGCTTCCCGGTTTCGCCACCGGTGAACGCACCAAGAACAACGCCATCGGGTTGAGCCGTGCCCTCGGTGTGACGTTCGAAGAGATCGACATCAAGCAGACCGCCGAGCTGATGCTGACCGAGATGGACCATCCATTCGGTCGCGGTGAGAAGGTCTACGACGTCACGTTCGAGAACGTCCAGGCCGGCCTGCGCACCGATTACCTGTTCCGGCTGGCCAATCAGCGCGGCGGCATCGTGCTCGGCACCGGTGATCTGTCCGAGCTGGCGCTGGGTTGGTCGACCTACGGCGTGGGCGACCAGATGTCGCACTACAACGTCAATGGCGGAGTGCCGAAAACCCTGATTCAGCATCTGATCCGGTGGGTCATCTCATCGGGTGAGTTCGGCGGCGAGGTCAACGAGGTGTTGCAGTCGGTGCTCGACACCGAGATCACCCCCGAACTGGTGCCCACCGGTGAGGACGAGGAGATCCAGAGCAGCGAGGCCAAGGTCGGTCCGTATGCGCTGCAGGACTTTTCGCTGTTCCAGGTGCTGCGCTACGGGTTCCGCCCGTCCAAGGTGGCGTTTCTGGCGTGGCATGCCTGGCATGACGCGGCCCGCGGCGACTGGCCCGCTGGGTTCCCCGAGGACAAGCGCCCGGCGTATTCGCTCGGCGAGATCCGGCACTGGCTCCAGGTCTTCGCGCAGCGGTTCTTCTCGTTCTCACAGTTCAAGCGTTCTGCGCTGCCGAACGGCCCCAAGGTGTCGCACGGCGGTGCTCTCTCGCCGCGTGGGGACTGGCGGGCGCCATCGGACATGTCGGCGCGGATCTGGCTCGACGAGATCGAGCGGAGCGTGCCCGAGCAGTAGTTTTGCGTCGCCTTGCGGCCGATTCCAATTGACGACGCAAAAAATTGACAAGCTAACCTTCTGGACCACACCGACACGCTAATGTGCGTCGGGTCACAGTTCGGTATCGCCGAGCGTCGGTCGAGGAGGTCGGGTTGGGTGCTGCAAAGTACGTCGGTCGGGTAGGCGGATTGGCGGTTGCGCTCGGTGTCGGGTCAGCCCTGGTTCTGGGTGGGCAAGTCCTGGGTGTTCCGGTGGCCTCGGCGTCGCCAGGGGGCGGCGACACGTCGTCCGAATCCTCGTCGGCCCCGGCAGCCAAGAAGGGTCCCGCCAAGGACCGGCGGAGCGCCCGCTCGTCGCGGCAGGCGACGGTGCGCGCGGCGATCAAGAGCCGGACCGAAAAGCTCGGCGAGTCGGGCCGCCACCACGTGAGTTCGACGACGCCGAAGTCCGATGTCGTGCAATCGATCACCGACCGGCTGTCGGCGGCACAGGCCAAGGTCGAGGCCGGGCTCAACCGTCATGGCGGCAGCGACGCAGGACAGGGCTTCTCGACGGTCGAAAAGCCCAAGGCCACCGTCCCCGGCGAAGCGCCGGTGCTGGGCCTGTCGTTCGTCAAGCCGAACCTGCCCCGGCCCCCGCGGGATCACCACCGGGCGCCGACGACGGGCGTGACCGCTGACGAGCCCACGCTCGAGACCACCGACATCGGCGTGGCCGACGAATCCGCGGCGTCCCCGGCGGTCACGGCGACGGCCGCGGCCGCACCGCCGTCGACAGCGGCCGTGGCTCCCGTACGGGGCCTGATCGCCACCGTGGTCAACGACATCGCCGCGACGCTGGCCGGAAACTCGCCGACCGCACCACCGGCCGACTCCCCGGCCGGGTGGGTTCTGCTGGCGGCCGCACGCCGGGAGTTCTCCGCCTCCGCCGTCGCACCGTCCGTCAGCGCCACCGGTGGCATCACGGCGAATCCCGCGGTCGGCATCACGGACGGCATCATCCACGGCACCACCGGGGCCACCAGTTCGAGCGGTCTGCCGCTCACCTACACCGTGATCGGCGATCCGAGTGGAGGTGGCAAGGTCCGGCTCGACTCGGCCCACGGGACCTTCACGTTCCTGCCCTACGCGACCGTCGTGGACAGCGGCGGCACGGAGAAGTTCACCGTCCTGGTCGCCGAAACCACGGCGTTCGACGCTGCGCTGCAACAGATCCCGATCGTGGGCATGTTCGTGCCGCAGGTGCTCGTGATCGTCCATCAGGTGCCGGTCGTGAATGACCTGTTGGCGCCGCTCATCGGTAAGTCGGAGATGGTGGATGTCAATGTCGACGTCGGCGAACTGGCACCGGCCGGCACCCCGGTGGCGTACACGGTCAAGGTGACGTCGTTCGACGGTACGCAGATCAGCATGAACTACTTCCCGGCATCGGGCCTTGCGGAAGGGGATACGGCGCCGACCATTTTCAGCGGCGCGGGCCTGTCCAGTGCGGGTGACACGAACCCGTACACCGGCGGCGCCACCGGCGTCGGCACGTTCCGTGACGCCGGCTACAACGTCGTCACCTGGGATTCGCGCGGCGAGCACGACTCGGGCGGAATCCTGCAGCTGGACAGCCCGTTCTTCGAGGGTCGCGATGTTTCGGCGTTGATCGACTACGTCGCCAAGGCGCCCGGGACGTTGCTCGACGGCGCGAACGATCCGCGCATGGGCATGGTGGGCCCGTCGTACGGCGGCGGCATCCAATGGGTGACCGCAGGTACCGACAACCGGGTCGACGCCATCGTCCCGACGATCTCGTGGAACTCGCTGAACAGTTCCCTCTATCCCAACGAGGCGTTCAAGACGTCGTATGCCGCGCTGCTGTTGCTGTCCCTGGTGACCTCGGGGGCGAACATCAACAGCCAGCTCTACGGCGGCATCTTCACCGGTGCACTGCTGGGTGTTCTCACCCCCGAGCAGCAAGCGCTGCTGGCCAGCAGCGGCCCTACCTCCCTGGTCAACAAGGTCACGGCTCCGACGCTGATCATCCAGGGCACTGTCGACGTGTTGTTCCCGCTGCAGCAGGCCATCGACAACGCGCAGATCCTCGACGCCAACGGCGTGCCGGTGAAGATGGTGTGGTTCTGCGGAGGCCACGGCAACTGCGAGACCCCGCCAGGTGACAGCGACGAGATGGTCCAGACCGCGACACTGAGCTGGCTGGACACCTACGTCAAGCACAAGGGCGAAGATGTGGACGACGGTCTCCCGAAGTTCCAGTGGATCGATCAGAACGGTGACCACTACACGTCCGATCTCCTGCCGACCGACCCGAATTTCACGGGGACTCCCGTCACCGCGTCGGGTAGCGGCGGGCTGCTGGGGATCGTCCCGATCCTCGGCGGTTCCGGACCGGGCGCTGCAGGGATTCCGTTCGGGCTCGGGGACGGTACCAAGGCCACCAATGCGGTGAACGTCAAGGTGACCGCGCCGTCGGGCACTGCCACTCAGGTGGTCGGTGCGCCCGAGCTGACGATGACGTACTCCGGCATCGGCACCAGCCGCCACGTCTACGCCCAGATCGTCGACGATCAGACGGGGCAGGTGATCGGCAATGTGGTCACCCCGATCCCGGTCACGCTCGACGGCAAGGAGCACACCGTCACCATTCCGATGGAAGCGGTGGCCTACACGCTCGAGCCAGGGCACACGGCCACGGTGCAGATCACCACTTCGGCCACACCGTTCCTGAACTTCACCGAGTTCGGCGCCATCAACATCTCCGGCGTCGAGGTGTCCCTGCCTACCGCCGGACCCGGAGCCGATGCGCAGCTCGCGACAGATGCCCGGGAAGACCTGGTCAGCGTGTAGCGGTGCGAGGGCCGCATCTTTCGCTATGCCTAGATGCGGCCCTCGACGCGCAGGTCCGGGTGGACCCACTCCGGTGAGCGTCGCGCTTTGAAAGCGCGGAAACCCTCAGCGGCCTCGTCGCCGCTGTAGCTGGCCTTCATACCGATCCGGTCGTAGAGGCCCATGTAGCTGTCCAGACTGGACTTGACCACCCCGCGCGCCCGGGGCGCAGTCCGGCAACACTGGGCGAGCACTTCGGTTGCGGCGTCGGACAATTCGTCGTGCGGCACCACCCGGGCGACCATTCCCCAGTCGACGGCCTCCTGCGCGCTGAGCGTGCGGCCGGTGAACATCAGGTCGCGGGTGCGGACCGGGCCGATCAGGCGGGCCAGCATCTGGCTGTAGTAGGTGTCGGCGATGCCGCGGTACAACTCGGGCACCCGGAATGTGGAGCGGTCGCTGACCACCGCCATGTCACTGCAGATCGCAATCTGCAGCCCACCGCCCTGACACAGCCCGTTGACCGCGCTCACCACCGGCTTGACGGATTGGCGCAGCGTTTCGAACGGAGTGACGTCCATCGACAGGGCCGCACCGAAGCTCATCCAGTCGTCGACGCCGTTGCCGCCGCCGAGGTCACCGCCGGGCGCGAACACGTCCCCGGTGCCGGTGATCAGCAGCCCGGCCAGATCGGGGTCCGTCTCGACGTGGGTGACTGCATACCGGATGCCGAAGTACATGGCCGGCGTCATCGCGTTGCGAGCCTCGGGCCGGTCCAGGGTGACCACACCGAACGGCCCCTGCCGGTCGAACTTGAGATATGGCGTGCCGAGCCAGTCGCCTTCTGGGGGTCGCGGAGTATTTCCCTGAGTCATGTCGGCGACTATAACGACAACGGTATCGGCTCCAGTTGGCCGTCTCAGTGCGTCAGGACGGCATCGATGTCGGCAGCCGACGGCGCGCAGTCACCGGCCCCGCGCACCAGGGTGGCCAACGCTCCGGCCGCGCATGCGCGCCGCAGTGCCGACTCGTGGCCGGCGGTCCAGCCGGCGGCCAACACCCCGGCGAACACGTCGCCGGCGCCGGCGGTGTCCAGCGCCCGCACCGCGGGGGCCGGCACGTCGAAGCGTTCGTCGGTGCCCACGTAACTGGCCCCTCGTGCTCCCCGGGTGATCACCAGATGCCGCACCGGCCAATGCCACTCGGCTGCCTCGGTCTCGTTCACCACCACGACGTCGACCAGCTCCGACAAGGCCAGCAGCTGATGGGCGGCGGTACCTCCCGGTGAGGCGTTGAGCATCACCGCCGCCCCGGCAGCCTTGGCCAGCCGGGCGGCCGCGACCGCCGTCGCCACCGGGATCTCCAACTGGATCAACACGACCTCGCTCCAGACGATGGCCGTGCGCGCCGCGGCGGAGTCCACCTCGAGGCGGGCGTTGGCGCCGGGTGCGACCACGATGCAGTTCTCGCCGACTGTGTCGACCAGGATCGCGGCCGATCCACTCGGGCCCGGCACGCACGTCACGGAATCGGTCGCGACCCCATTGGCCCGGAGATGCTCCCGCAGGTTTGTCGCGGCGGCATCGTCACCCACCGCGGCCACCAGTGCGACCTCGGCCCCGGCCCGCGCGGCCGCCACCGCCTGGTTGCCGCCCTTGCCGCCGGGCGCGGACGCCAGCGACGACGCGAGCACCGTCTGTCCCGGGCGCGGCAAGGCTCCGACGGTGAAGGTGAGGTCGGCGTTGATGCTCCCGACGACGCAAACCCGCGCAGCGGCCATAAACGAAAAGGCTAGCCCGGCGTGCTTGTCCTAGGGCGCCTGACACCTGTCGAAGGGCGTCAAACAGGTTCGATACGCTGGCTAGATGAGCGTTCAGACCCAGTCGCCGGCGGTGCCGCAAGCAGACCTGCGCGAGCAGGTGCACGAGGCGGCCCGTCGGGCCCGCGTCGCTGCCCGCACCCTGGGCACCCTGAGCGCCGAGATCAAGAACCGCGCGCTGCATGCCGCTGCCGACAGCGTGCTGGCCCACGTCCACGAGGTCCTGGCAGCCAACGCTGCCGATGTCGATGCGGCCCGCGAGGCCGGAACCCCCGAGGCGATGCTGGACCGCCTGGCGCTCAACCCGCAGCGAGTCGACGGCATCGCGGCCGGACTGCGCCAGGTCGCCGGGTTGCCCGATCCCGTCGGCGAGGTGCTGCAGGGGCGCACCCTGGCCAACGGATTGCAGCTGCGTCAGCAGCGGGTGCCGCTGGGCGTGGTCGGCATGGTCTACGAGGGCCGCCCCAACGTCACGGTGGACGCGTTCGGTCTCACCCTGAAGTCCGGCAACGCCGCCCTGCTGCGTGGCAGCTCATCGGCGGCCCGGTCCAATCAGGCGTTGGTGACCGCCCTGCGATCGGCGCTGGAGTCGGTGGGGCTGCCGACCGACGCGGTGCAGTTGCTGCCCAGTCACGACCGCGCCAGTGTCACCCACCTGATCCAGGCCCGCGGCCTGGTCGACGTGGTGATCCCGCGCGGGGGAGCCGGGCTGATCGAGGCCGTGGTGCGCGACGCACAGGTCCCCACCATCGAGACCGGTGTCGGCAATTGCCATGTCTACGTTCATTCCTCGGCCGACATCGACCGGGCCGAGAAGATCCTGCTGAACTCCAAGACGCGGCGCCCCAGCGTCTGCAATGCCGCCGAGACCCTGCTGGTGGACCGCACGCTTGAGGCCACCGCGCTGCCCCGGCTGACCGCTGCGCTGCGTGAGGCCGGGGTGACCGTGCACGCCGACCCCACCGACGAAGAGCTGCACACCGAGTTCCTCTCGATGGACATCGCCGTCGCAGTGGTCGACGGGCTCGACGCCGCGATCGCCCACATCAACGAATACGGCACCGGTCACACCGAGGCCATCGTGACAACTGATCTTGCTGCGGCCCAGCGCTTCACCGAACAGGTGGATGCTGCCGCCGTGATGGTCAACGCGTCCACCGCGTTCACCGACGGAGAGCAGTTCGGTTTCGGCGCAGAGATCGGCATCTCCACCCAGAAGCTGCATGCCCGCGGACCGATGGGCCTGCCCGAACTGACCTCGACCAAATGGATCGTGTGGGGAGACGGTCAGACCCGCCCGGCCTAGCTGCCGACCAGATACAGACCAGGAGACCACATGAGCGTGCCCGCTCGCCCCGCTCCGTTGTTCACCGACATCGACGATGTCGCACGCCGACTGGCGGAGACCGGCTACCTGCCCGACACCGCCACCGCGACAGCGGTTTTCCTCGCCGACCGGCTGGGCAAGCCGTTGCTCGTCGAAGGGCCCGCGGGTGTCGGCAAGACCGAGCTGGCCCGTGCGGTGGCCGCGACCACCGGCTCCGAACTCGTCCGGTTGCAGTGCTACGAGGGCGTCGACGAGGCCCGCGCGCTCTACGAGTGGAACCACGCCAAGCAGATCCTGCGGATCCAGGCCGGGCAGAACTCGAATGGCGGTGACTGGGACCAGACCAAGATGGACGTCTTCAGCGAGGAGTTCCTGCTGACCCGTCCGCTGCTGACCGCGATCAAGCGCACCGATCCGACCGTGCTCCTGATCGACGAGACGGACAAGGCTGACATCGAGATCGAGGGCCTTCTGTTGGAGGTGCTCTCCGATTTCGCGGTCACCGTCCCGGAACTCGGCACGATCATCGCCGAGCGGCCGCCGTTCGTGCTGCTCACCTCCAACGCCACCCGTGAGCTCTCCGAGGCGCTCAAGCGTCGTTGCCTGTTCCTGCACATCGACTTTCCGGACCCGGATCTGGAGCGCCGCATCCTGCTGTCGCGGGTGCCCGAACTGCCCGAGCGCATCGCGACCGAGCTGGTACGGATCATCGGGGTGATGCGCGGTATGCAGCTCAAGAAGGTGCCGTCGGTCGCCGAGACCATCGACTGGGGCCGCACCGTCCTGGCTCTCGGCCTGGACACCATCGACGACGAGATGATCGCCGCCACCCTCGGTGTGGTGCTCAAACACCAGTCAGACCAGGTCAAGGCGGCCGGCGAACTGAAGCTGAACTGATGGGGTTGAACTGATGGTGCCCCGCCGGGTTCGACCGCCCCAGCCGCTGGCCCCCCACGGCCTGCCGGGGCATCTCGTCGAGTTCGTCGAAGCCCTTCGCGGGCAAGGTATCTCGGTCGGTCCGTCGGAAACCGTGGACGCAGGCAGGGTGATCACCGTGCTGGGGTTGGGCGATCGTGAAACGCTGCGCGAGGGCATCGCGTGCGCAGTGTTGCGGCGCCCCGACCACCGTGAGACCTACGACGCGATGTTCGACCTGTTCTTCCCGGCTGCCCTGGGCGCACGCACCGTGCTCTCGGATGAGGACGGAGACGACAGCGGGGATGAGGACCGGCCCCAACTGCCGCCCGAGGACATCGAGGCGATGCGCGAGGCGTTGGTGCAGATGCTGGCCGACAACGAGGATCTGGCCAACCTCGACGACCGGATGGCGGCGATGATCGCGCGGATCGTCGAGGCCTATGGCCGCTACAACTCCAGCCGTGGCCCGTCGTACTCGTCGTATCAGGCCCTCAAGTCCATGAGCCTCGACGATCTGGAGGGCCGGCTGCTGGCCGGGCTTCTCGCCCCCTACGGCGACGAACCCACGCCCACCCAGGAGGAGATCGCCAAGGCGCTGGCCGCCCAGCGCATCGCCCAACTGCGCAAGATGGTCGAGTCCGAGACCAAGCGGCGCACCGCCGAGCAGTTGGGCCGCGACCACGTGCAGATGTACGGGGTGCCGCAGCTGGCCGAGAACGTCGAATTCCTGCGGGCCTCCGGCGAGCAGCTCCGCCAGATGCGCAAGACCGTGCAGCCGCTGGCGCGCACGCTGGCCACGCGGCTGGCGGCCCGGCGCCGGCGGTCCCGGTCCGGGGAGATCGACCTTCGTAAGACGTTGCGCAAGTCGATGTCCACCGGCGGTGTGCCCATCGACGTCGTCCTCAAGAAGCCGCATCCGGCCCGTCCGGAACTCGTGGTGCTCTGCGATGTGTCGGGATCGGTGGCCGGGTTCAGCCACTTCACCCTGATGCTGGTCTCGGCACTGCGTCAGCAGTTCTCCCGGGTTCGGGTCTTCGCCTTCATCGACACCACCGACGAGGTCACCGACATGTTCGGTCCGGAGGCCGATCTGGCGGTCGCGGTGCAGCGCATCACCCGCGAGGCCGGCGTCTACACCCGTGACGGGCACTCCGACTACGGACACGCGTTCGTGTCCTTCCTGGACAAGTACCCCAACGTGTTGTCCCCGCGCAGCTCGCTGCTGGTGTTGGGCGACGGCCGCAACAACTACCGCAACCCCGAGACGGCGCTGCTCGCCCACATGGTGTCGGCCAGCCGGCACGCGCACTGGCTCAACCCGGAGCCCAGGCACTTGTGGGGCAGCGGGGATTCTGCAGTCCCCAAATACCTCGAAACCATCCCGATGCACGAGTGCCGCTCGGCCAAGCAGCTGGCCGGGGTGATCGACGGGTTGCTGCCGGTCTGAGCGCCGCGCAACCGGGCCGGAGCTTTCGCACGGGTGCCGACGCTCGTAAGCGCTCCCGTAAGCTGCCTCTTTGTGGCAAGACGGCGCAGGCTGGGTGTGATGGGTGGGACGTTCGATCCCATCCACAACGGGCACCTGGTCGCTGCCAGTGAGGTGGCCGACCTGTTCGAGCTCGACGAGGTGGTGTTCGTCCCGACCGGTCAGCCCTGGCAGAAACACGACCGGCGGGTCAGCGCGCCCGAGGACCGGTACCTGATGACGGTGATCGCCACCGCGTCCAACCCGAGGTTCTCGGTCAGCCGGGTCGACATCGACCGGGGCGGGGCGACCTATACCAAGGACACCTTGCGAGATCTGCGTGATCTCAATGCCGATACCGACCTGTACTTCATCACCGGAGCCGATGCCCTGGCCTCGATCCTGTCCTGGCAGAACTGGGAGGACCTGTTCTCCATGGCGAGGTTCGTCGGCGTGAGCCGGCCAGGCTATGAGCTGGACGGTGAACACATCGAGGCGGCGCTGCGTGAACTGCCGCCTGACACGTTGACATTGGTCGAGGTGCCCGCGCTGGCGATCTCGTCCAGCGACTGCCGTAGGCGGGCCTCCGAAGGCCGGCCGATCTGGTACCTGGTACCCGATGGCGTGGTGCAGTACGTGGCCAAACGCGGGTTGTATTCCGCAGACGGGAAGGGTGAATACATCATGGAGCCGGTTCGATGAGCGCTACCGAAGAGGCCGTCGCGATGGCGACGGTGGCCGCCCAGGCCGCCGCGGCCAAGTTGGCCGACGATGTGGTGGTCATCGATGTGTCGGGCCAACTGGTGATCACCGACTGCTTTGTGATCGCATCGGCCTCCAACGAGCGTCAGGTCAACGCGATCGTCGACGAGGTCGAGGACAAGATGCGGCTGGCCGGCTACAAGCCCGCGCGCCGCGAAGGTACCCGCGAGGGGCGCTGGACGCTGCTCGATTACGTGGACATCGTCGTGCACATCCAGCATCAGGACGAGCGGGAGTTCTACGCCCTGGAACGGCTGTGGCGTGACTGCCCGACGGTTCCGGTCGAGCTCGGTGGGCCGGTGGACCCGGAGTTGGCAGAATGAGGGCGCGATGAGGGTCCGTCGGCTGGTGCTCTTGCGTCACGGGCAGACCGAGTACAACGCCGGCAGCCGGATGCAGGGCCAGCTCGACACCGAGTTGTCCGATCTGGGCCGCGACCAGGCGGCTGCCGCCGCCGAGGTACTGGCCAAGCGCCAACCTTTGATCATCGTGTCCTCGGATCTCAAGCGCGCCCTGGACACCGCGTTGGCCCTCGGCGACCGCGCCGGGATCGCGGTGGCCGTGGACGAGCGGTTGCGTGAGACGCATCTGGGCGACTGGCAGGGTTTGACGCACCAGGAGGTGGACGCGGCTGCCCCGGGCGCCCGCGCGGCGTGGCGCGAGGACGCACGGTGGGCACCGCACGGTGGTGAGAGCCGCGTCGACGTGGCCGCCCGTAGTGTTCCGGTTGTCGCTGAACTTGTTGCCGGACAATCTGATTGGGGCCTGGATCAAGCCGGGGGAAGTGCGGACCGCCCCGTCGTGCTGGTCGCCCACGGCGGGCTGATCGCGGCCCTGACTGCCGGCCTGCTCGGCCTGCCGGTGGACAACTGGCCGGTGCTCGGCGGCATGGGGAACGCCAGTTGGGTTCAGCTGTCGGGACATGCGGACGATTCCGCGGCGGATGGAGCCGCGTTCGACGTCATCAAATGGCGGCTGGATGTGTGGAATGCCTCGGCGCAGGTGGCCAACGATGTCCTCTGATCACGTGTCGTCCGAGTCCTCGCATCGCGACCGTCCGGTCCTACTGGTGTTCTGCGACTCCCTGTCCTATTTCGGCCCGACGGGTGGGCTGCCATCCGACGATCCGCGGATCTGGCCCAACATCGTGGCCGAGCAGTTGGGCTGGGACGTGGAACTCATCGGCCGGATCGGCTGGACCTGCCGCGACGTCTGGTGGGCCTCGACCCAGGATCCGCGGGCGTGGGCGGCATTGCCGCGCGCCGGCGCGGTGGTCTTCGCCACCAGCGGCATGGATTCGCTGCCCTCGCCGTTGCCGACGGCGTTGCGCGAACTGATCCGCTATGTGCGTCCGGCCTGGCTGCGGCGCTGGGCGCGTGACGGCTACGGCTGGGTTCAGCCGCGGTTGTCGCCGATCGCCCGCGCGGCGCTGCCACCGCATGTGACGGTCGAGTACCTCGAGCTGACGCGCAACGCCATCGATTTCAACCGGCCGGGCATTCCGGTGGTGGCCTCGCTGCCGTCGGTGCACATCGCCGACACCTACGGCAAGGCCCATCACGGTCGTGAGCCCACGGTCAGGGCGATCACGGACTGGGCGGCCGAGCATGACGTGGCGTTGGTGGACCTCAAGGCCGCGGTGGCCGACGAGGTGCTCAACGGGCGGGGCAACCCTGACGGCATCCATTGGAATTTCGAAGCCCACCGGTCGGTCGCCGAGCTGATGCTCAAGGGCCTGGCCGATGCCGGTGTGCCACAAATGGATCCCACCGACTGACGATGGCGGTCATGGTGGTCACCGACTCCACGTCGCGGTTGCGGCCCGAGTTGTGTGAGAAGTGGGGTATTCGCCAGGTGCCCTTGCACATCCTCGACGAGGGCATCGACCTGCGCGATGGTGTCGACCCGATGCCGTCAGACATTCATGACCGGGCCAGGGTCACCACCTCCGGGGCCGCCCCGGCCGATCTCGCCGACACCTATCGGCAGGCGCTGGCCGACAGTGACGGCGACGGTGTTGTCGCAGTCCATATTTCGGCTGCGCTGTCGAGCACATACAGCACGGCAGCGGCGGTAGCTCGTGAAATCGGGCAGGCAGTACGAGTGGTGAACTCCCGTGCGGCAGCGATGGGGGTGGGTTTCGTCGCCCTCGCCGCCGCCGAATCAGCCCGTGGCGGAGGAACACTCGACGCAGTCGAGGCGGCGGCTCGTGCCGCGATACCGCGCGGGCAGGCGTTCATCGTCGTACACCGCCTCGACAACCTGCGGCGCAGTGGCCGGATCGGTGCGGCAGCGTCGTGGTTGGGCACCGCATTGTCACTCAAACCACTGCTACGCCTCGATGTGGACGGCCGGCTGGTGCTCTCACAACGCATCCGGACGATATCGAAAGCACATGCGGCACTTGTCGATCAGATCGCCGACGCCGCAGGGGACCGCGCGGTGCGGGTGGTTGTGCACCACGTCGACAATCCGGACGGCGCCGAGGAGATCGCGGCGGCACTCACCGACCGGCTACCGAACCTGCGGTCCCTGTCGGTGACCGGTATGGGTCCGGTGCTGGCCGTTCATGTCGGTGGCGGCGCGGTCGGCGCCTGCATCACCGTGGAGGACGCCTAGCTGGGGCCGCTTGCCGGCGCCGGTTTCTACCTCACGGCTGTCGATCGGCGGCGCGCACAACCCTCAGGTGGAAAACGGCGCAAACAGCGGCAGCGGCGACGCGCCCCGAGCTAGCCGCCGAACCGGCCGGTGACCGGCGGCAGGTCCTTGAGTGTGAGGATGCCGGGTGCGGCGGCCACCACGGCGGGCACTGCATTGGTGACGGGCAGCGCGGTGTAGATCATGCCGAGACCGTTGAGGCTGACCTCGCTCCAGTCCTTCGACGGCAGGCAGTACACGACGGTGCGCATGTTGGGGACGCCGAAGACCTGGATCACGTGACCGTGCGCGACGGGCTTCGGCGGGGTGACGTGATTGCCCATGATCCAGTTGAATCCGACGCTGACGACGTTCTTGTCGCCCACCCAGCCGCGGTGGTAGCCGAACACGCTGGCCACCGTGCCCTTGGGGATCTGCATGAACCCGAGGTCGGAATCATCGGTGGCCGCGGTGAATTCGACGTCGAACGTCATCCGGTCGAGCTTGGCGCCGATGGCGTCGGCCATCATGGCCGCCGACTCGGCGAACACCTCGCTCTCCAGACGCACACGCTCGGCCAGCCCCGGCGTCTCGGGATCTTGTGCGAATCCCATCGCGGCCATGGTTCCGGCTGATTCATAGACCCCGCAGTCGACGGACTCGGTGATCCGGATCTCGTCGACGCTCTCGCAGGCGCTGGACAGCACCATGCCCATCATGTTGGTCAGGCCGGGGTGGGCTCCGCTGCCGAAGATCGTGGAATTACCTGTCTGGCAAGCCTTCTGGATTCGCTCCAGGTCTTCGGGGGACTGCTTGCCACCGGTGATCCAGGCGGCACTGGAACACACGTTGATCCCGGCCTCCAGTAGGCGGACCAGTTCGTCGACGCTGGGCCAGATCGGGTTGTAGCAGCAGGCATCGGGTTTGAGCGCGATCAGATCGTCGATGGAGTTGGTGGCCTTGATGCCGGTCGGCTCGGGCCAGCCGGCCAACTCGGCGGCATCGACACCGACCTTGTCGGCGCCGTAGGCGTACACGCCGACCAGTTCCATGTCGTCGCGGCCGATGATCGCGTGCAGCGAGCGTCGTCCGATGTTGCCGGTGGTCCATTGGATGACCCGAATCGGCTTACCCGCTGCGGTCATGATCGTCTCCCTCGCTGAGCCCTGCGCCGGACTCTAGACACTATCGGGGACTTGTTCACCCGCGGTAGGCGCATCCGTCCCTCCTGGCGGGAGACCCACCGGCGTCGCACAATCGAACTGTGGGGCGCGTTCGCCTCGCAAAGCCATGAATCGAGGTCAGATCATGGACATGCTCTACGCGCTCGCATCGGCGGGGGCCGGCGCCATTGCCCTGGTGTGGCTCGGCTTGAGCAACATCCGCGTGGTCAGGCAGTACGAACGGGGTGTGGTGTTCCGGTTCGGCCGGGTCCGCGACAACGTCAGGCAACCCGGGCTGACGATGCTCATTCCCGTCGCGGACCGGTTGCAGAAGGTCAACATGCAGATCATCACGATGCCCGTGCCCGCACAGGACGGCATCACCCGCGACAACGTCACCGTGCGGGTCGATGCGGTCATCTACTTCAACGTGCTCGATCCGGTGCGGGCCGTCGTCGACGTGCAGGACTACATGTCGGCGATCGGTCAGGTGGCGCAGACCTCGCTCCGGTCGATCATCGGCAAGAGCAATCTGGACGACCTGCTGTCCAACCGGGAGCGGCTCAACCAGGGCCTCGAACTGCTCATCGACAACCCTGCGGTGGGCTGGGGGATACACATCGACCGGGTAGAGATCAAAGACGTCGTCCTACCGGATTCGATGAAGCGGTCCATCGCGCGTCAGGCCGAGGCCGAGCGGGAGCGGCGGGCCCGCGTGATCACCGCCGACGGCGAGCTGCAGGCGTCCGAAAAACTCGCCGCGGCGGCCGATGTGATGTCGGCCGACCCGGCGGCCCTGCAGTTGCGGCTGCTGGAGACCGTCGTCGAAGTGGCCGCGGAGAAGAATTCCACCGTGGTCCTGCCGTTCCCGGTGGAACTGCTGCGATACCTGGAACGGGCCACGCCCCAACAGCCCTCCACCGGTGCCGCGGGATGACCACGTGGTAATCCACAACGCGAGATTCATCCACAGCCGGCCGGTGCCGTAGGCCAGGGCGCCCGGAATCGTCGTGGCCCGCGCTTACCGTCGCGAGCATGGGAACCGAATTGTCGGTGGAGCGGCTCCGTCGTCTGGGTGGGGGCCGTCCGGGCGGCGGGGATGATGCCGACACCGAGGAAGGCGGCGGCGACGATCAGGACACCGCGTCGGAGAGCGCGCTGTCGAGATGGCTGCCCGATACCGCCCAGGGGGACGGCCCGGGCTGGCTGACCAGGGTGCGCGCCGACCCGGGCCGCGCCGGTGCCCTGGTCCTGGCCGGTACCGGGGTCCTCGCGATCCTGGTCACCGTTTTCACCCTGATCCGGCAGCAAGCACCGCCGGTCGCCTCGGCGAATTTGCCACCGGTGCAAATGGTTTCGTCGGCAGGTCCGACACCGGACGCGAACGCCCCGGCAGGGCCGGTGGTGGTCAGCGTGGTCGGCCTGGTGCACAAGCCGGGGCTGGTGACGTTGCAGTCCGGAGCGAGGATCGCCGATGCGCTGGAAGCGGCCGGTGGACCACTGGACGGTGCCGACCTGATCGGGTTGAACATGGCTCGCCGGGTCGGCGACGGTGAACAGATCGTGGTCGGTATCGACGGGCCGCCGGGGCAACCGACGACCATGGGCAGTTCGGTCGCCGGCGATGCCCCGGGTTCGGCACAACCTGGTGCGTCGCAAAAGGGGGCTCCGAAAGCCAAGGCCGGCGCGTCGGCGGAGCCGGTGGACCTCAATACGGCGACCGTCGAGGACCTCGACACGCTGCCCGGTGTCGGCCCGGTGACCGCTGAGGCGATCGTGGCTTGGCGTGCCGCCCACGGTCGGTTCGACAGTGTCGATCAACTCGGTGACGTCGACGGCATCGGTCCGGCACGGCTGGAGAAACTGCGTGAGCTGGTCCGGGCGTGATGCCCCCGGCGGGGACGGGCAGACCGGCGACGGGTGGGCCGCGGGGCAGCCACTGGATCTGCGCCTGGTCCCGTCCGCCCTGACCGCGTGGTCGGTGTCGGCGGCCGCAGTCGTCTGGCATCCGGGCGCGGCCGTGGTGGTGGGCCTGGCCGCCGTGGGGCTGACTTGGCTGGCCGGACGGTGGGGAGACAGCGACGGTACGGACGTCACCGCTGCCGTTGTGGCGGTGGCGGCCGTCGCGGCTGGATTCACCGTCGCTGTCGGACTGCGCGTGCACCAGGTCGAACATCATCCGGTCGGCCGTCTCTACGGCGGAACCGCGACGGTTGAGGTCGTTCCCACCGAGACGCCGCGGGCGATCCAGGGCGGTCGGGTGATGTTCCGGGCCGCGTTGCGCCGGGTCGATCAGGCCCCGATGTCAGGCCGAGTCCTGGTGTTCGCGCCGCCGGGGTTCGGCGAGGTAGGTCCGGGGCAACCGGCGACATTTCGGGCCTCCGTGGGGCGCCCGGGCCGCAGGGACCTGAGTGTGGCCGTGCTGGCGGCGTCGGGACAGCCGTCGTTGGGGGAGGCCTCTGCGGTACAGCGCATCGCCCAGCGGATACGTGTGGGCTTCGCGGAGGCGGCACGGACAGTGTTGCCCGCCGATCAGGCCGCCATGCTGCCGGCCTTGGTGCTGGGCGATACCTCGATGGTCACCGGCACGACCACCGCGCAGTTCCGCACGTCGGGTCTGACGCATCTGACCGCGGTGTCGGGCGCCAACGTGACCATCGTGTGCGGCGCGCTGTTGCTCAGCGCGGCGCTGGTCGGGCCGAGAGCGGCCGTGTTGCTCGCCGGCGCCGGGCTGGTCGGCCTCGTCATCGTCGTGCAGCCGTCGGCCAGTGTGCTGCGGGCAGCCGTGATGGGTGCGGTGACCCTGCTCGCGGTGTTGACCCATCGGCGTCGGCAGGCGGTGCCCGCGCTGGCCGCCAGCGTGATCGCGCTGATGATCGCGGCCCCCGAACTCGCGGTCGATGTGGGGTTCGCGTTGTCGGTGTGTGCGACGGCGGGCATCGTCGTCCTCGCCCCGGTGTGGTCGGGCCGGCTGGAGGCTCGTGGCTGGCCGCGCCCGGTGGCGGCAGCGGTCAGCGTCGCGGTGGTCGCCCAGTTGGTCACTGCCCCACTGGTGGCCGGGATCTCGGGGACCGTCAGCCTGGTGGCCGTCGCCGCCAACCTCGCAGTGGCCGGGGTGATTCCGCCGATCACGGTCCTCGGTTCCGCGGCGGCCGTGTGCTCGGTGGTCTGGCCGGGCGGAGCCCAACTACTGATCCGGTTCACCGGACCGGAGCTTTGGTGGCTGCTGTCGGTGGCCCGATGGGCTTCGGCGCTACCGGGGGCCGCTCTGCCGTCACCCTCGGGGCTGGCCGGCGTGGTGTCGGTAGCACTCGGAGGTGTGGCGCTCGCGGTGCTGTGGCGGCTGCGCTGGCTGCGGCGCGGACTGGCCGTGGTGGTGTTCGGCCTGCTGGCCTGGGCGCTGGCGGGCCAGGTGGTCGGGGCTGTCGGGCCGTCGTGACACGATCATCGGTGTGAGTCAACAGATCGACGGCCTGCACCTGGTTCTGGGCGATGAGGAACTGCTGGTCGAACGAGCAGTGGGGGCGGTGCTGCGGGCGTTGCGCCGGCAGGCCGGATCCGATGACGTTCCGGTGGACCGGATGCGGGCCGGTGAGGTCAGCACCAGCGAGCTCGCCGAGCTGCTGAGCCCGTCGCTGTTTGCCGAAGAGCGCCTGGTGGTGCTGGAGGCCGCCGCCGAGGCCGGTAAGGATGCCGTGGCCCTGATCGCCTCGGCCGCAGCCGATCTGCCACCCGGCACCGTTCTGATCGTCATCCACTCCGGCGGCGGGCGGGCCAAGGCGCTGGCTGATCAATTGAAAAAGCTTGGGGCACAGGTGCATCCGTGTGCGCGTATCGCCAAACCGGCGGAGCGTGCGGATTTCGTACGTGCCGAGTTCCGCCAGTTGCGGGTCAAGGTCTCCGACGACACGGTCACCGCGGTGCTCGACGCGGTCGGATCGAACATCCGTGAGCTCGCCGCGGTGTGCTCACAGCTGGTGGCCGACACCGCCGGCCAGGTCGACGCCGTAGCGGTGCGCCGCTATCACAGTGGCAAGGCGGAGGTGAAGGGCTTCGACATCGCAGACAAGGCTGTCACCGGTGATGTGGCCGGGGCTGCCGAGGCCTTGCGATGGGCGATGCTGGCCGGTGAACCCCAGGTGGTGTTGGCCGATGCGCTGGCCGAGGCGGTGCACACGATCGCCCGGGTGGGCCCGCTCTCCGGGGATCCGTACCGGCTGGCCGGTGAGCTGGGGATGCCGCCCTGGCGGGTGCAGAAGGCGCAGAAGCAGTCGCGCAGATGGTCACGCGACTCCGTGGCCGAGGCGATGCGGGTGGTAGCCGCGCTCAATGCAGACGTAAAGGGCGCAGCGGCAGATGCCGACTACGCCCTCGAGACAGCGGTACGCCGGGTGGCGGAACTCGCCACCCGGTGAACCGGCGATATCGTTCGGGTAAGCCCGGAAGGATCAGAGCTTGTTGAGCGCCACGGCCAGGGCCGACTTCTTGTTGGCGGCCTGGTTGGCGTGGATGACACCCTTGCTGGCGGCCTTGTCGAGCTGACGGCTGGTCGCCACCAGCAACTCGGCAGCCTTGTCCTTCTCGCCCGCCTCGACGGCCTCGCGGAAGCCGCGCACAGCCGTACGCAGCGACGACTTCACCGACTGGTTACGCAGCCGACGACGCTCGTTGGTGAGGATGCGCTTTTCCTGCGACTTGATGTTGGCCACGTAAAAATTCCTTCGTAGTTCTCTAGCTGGGGTTACCGAAGTCTGGGTGCGCACACCCGCACTGCGGGCAGCGACTGTTCAGGGTACCAGCGAGGCGTCCGAACTCCCAAAGCGGCGCAGCCGGAACGCCGGCCGCCGACGCCCGAATTTACCGCCCTAATACCACCTCAACCGCCCTTTGGCCTGCCGAAACGGGCTGAGCCGTTGACCCGGCGAAACAGCGTCAGGTGCGGCAGCATGACAGGGGTGAGCCTGAGAGCAGTCCGTACACCGGGGGCAGGGTCGAACGCGTCGCGCCCGCCCGGACAGCGCGCCGCGGCGCGACGTGTCAAACATCGGGGCGTCTTCGACGGCTACGACCGGCTGGGCCGATACTCCGAGGCCTTCGACGAGATGTTCGACGGCTCTGGCAACGTCCGCGGACCGTACAAGGGGATCTTCGCCGAGCTTGCTCCGTCGGACGCCTCCGAGTTGCGGTCGCGCTCGGACGCACTGGGCCGGGCGTTCATCGATCAGGGCATCACATTCTCGCTGTCCGGCCAGGAGCGGCCGTTCCCGCTCGACCTGGTGCCGCGGGTGATCTCGGCGGCCGAATGGTCCCGGCTGGAACGCGGCATCATCCAGCGGGTCAAGGCGCTGGAGATGTATCTCGACGACATCTACGGCGAGCAGGAGATCCTGCGTGACGGGGTGATCCCGCGTCGGCTGGTCACCTCGTGCGAGCACTTCCACCGTGAAGCCGCGGGCATCGTCCCGCCCAACGGGGTGCGTATCCACGTCGCGGGCATCGATCTGATCCGCGACGACAAGGGTGTCTTCCGGGTGCTCGAGGACAATCTGCGGTCGCCGTCGGGAGTGTCCTATGTGATGGAGAACCGGCGCACCATGGCGCGCGTCTTCCCCAATCTGTTCGCCACTCACCGGGTGCGCGCGGTCGGTGACTACTCCTCGCACCTGCTGCGGGCACTGCGCAACGCCGCACCCACCAACGTCGCCGACCCCACCGTCGTGGTGCTCACGCCCGGCGTCTACAACTCGGCCTACTTCGAGCACTCGCTGCTGGCTCGGCAGATGGGGGTCGAGTTGGTCGAGGGCCGCGATCTGTTCTGCCGCGACAACGCCGTCTACATGCGCACCACCGAGGGCGAGCGCCAGGTCGACGTCATCTACCGCCGCATCGACGATGCGTTCCTGGACCCCATGCAGTTCCGGCCCGACTCGGTGCTCGGGGTGGCCGGCCTGCTCAACGCGGCCCGGGCCGGCAACGTCGTGATCTCCAGTGCGGTGGGCAACGGGGTCGGCGACGACAAGCTCGTCTACACCTATGTCCCGACGATCATCGAGTACTACCTCGGTGAGAAGCCGCTGCTGGCCAACGTCGACACCTACCGCTGTTGGTTGGACGCCGAACGGGAGGAGGTGCTCGACCGGATCGATGAACTGGTGATCAAGCCGGTGGAGGGTTCGGGTGGGTACGGCATCGTGTTCGGCCCGGACGCCTCCGAGAAGGAGCTCGCCGCGGCTGCGAGGAAGATCCGCAACGACCCGCGCGGCTGGATCGCCCAGCCGGTGATGCAGCTGTCCACGGTGCCCACCCAGATCGGCGACAAGCTGGCGCCTCGTCACGTGGACCTGCGCCCGTTCGCGGTCAACGACGGCAACGACGTCTGGGTGCTGCCCGGCGGGCTGAGCCGGGTGGCGCTCCCGGAGGGGTCTCTGGTGGTCAATTCCAGTCAGGGAGGCGGGTCGAAGGACACCTGGGTGCTGGCGTCGCGGACGTCGGCGGCAGATCGCGAGCTCGCTGCGGCCGAGGTGGTGCGGTCGCTGCCCGAAACTGCCAATGGGCCCAAAACTGATGGCGCGCCTGACGGTTCGACGTCCCAACAACAACAGCAGTAGTAGCAGAGGGGGTGCGGTAGATGCTGGCGCGCAATGCCGAGTCGTTGTATTGGATCGGACGCTATGTGGAACGGGCCGACGACACCGCACGCATCCTCGATGTCACGGTTCATCAGCTGTTGGAGGACTCCAGTGTCGACCCGGACATCGCCTCACGGACGCTGCTGAGGGTGCTCGGCATGGAGCCGCCGACCCAGCGCCTGGACATGTGGTCGTTGACCGACATCGTGGCCTTCAGCCGCGACAGCAACGGCAACTCGATCGTGGATGCGATCTCGGCGGCACGCGAGAACGCCCGCGGTGCCCGCGAGGTCACCTCGACCGAGATCTGGGAGTGCCTCAACACGACTTACAACGCGCTCGCCGAGCGGGAGCGCGCGGCCAAACGCCTGGGCCCGCACGAGTTTCTGTCCTATGTCGAGGGGCGCGCGGCGATGTTCGCGGGGCTGGCCGATTCGACGTTGAGCCGCGACGACGGTTACCGGTTCATGTTGTTGGGCCGCGCGATCGAGCGAGTCGATATGACGGTGCGGCTGCTGCTGTCGCGGGTTGGGGACAGCGGGTCGTCGCCGGCGTGGGTCACGTTGCTGCGCTCGGCCGGTGCCCACGACACGTACCTGCGCACTTACCGCGGTGTGCTCGATGCCGGTCGCGTGGTCGAGTTCATGCTGCTTGACCGGCTGTTCCCCCGGTCGATCTTCTATTCGCTGCGGTTGGCCGAACACAGCCTCGACGAATTGCTCAATCGCCCGCACAGCCGGCTGGGGGCCACCGCCGAGGCGCAGCGGCTCCTGGGCCGGGCGCGCAGTGAGCTCGAGTTCCTGCAGCCGGGCGCATTGCTCGAATCTCTGGATGCCCGGCTGGCCGGGTTGCAGAAGACCTGCCGCGATGTCGGAGAAGCGTTGGCGCTGCAGTACTTCCACTCCGCACCGTGGGTGGCGTGGACCGACGCCGGACATGGTGATGTGGTTGTGATCGAGGAGGGCGAGGTCTAGATGTGGCGGTTGCGCGTAGTGCATTCGACTGGATATGCCTACCGGTCGGCGGTGACGGCGTCCTTCAACGAGGCCCGATTGACGCCGCGGTCGGATTCGCGTCAGAACGTGATACTGAACCGCGTCGAGACCATCCCGGCCACCAGGTCCTATCGATATGTCGATTACTGGGGTACGGCGGTGACAGCCTTCGATCTGCATGCTCCCCACACCGAGTTGGAGGTCTCGGGCTCCTCGGTGGTCGAGACCGATGTCGCGGAGAAACCCGAGGAGCTCGTCGGGTGGGATGATCTGGGTACCGAGGCGGTGATCGACCGGTTCGACGAGGTGCTCAGCCCGACCCATTACACACCGCACAGCCAGCGGATCACCCGCGTGGGACAGCGGATCGCCAAAGATCATGATCCGTTCGATGCGGTCGGGGCGGTGGCGCAGTGGGTGCGCAGTCAACTCGACTATGTGCCGGGTACCACCGGGGTGCACTCTTCGGGCGTGGATGCTTTGCGCGAGGGTAAAGGCGTGTGTCAGGACTTCGCCCACCTGTCGTTGATCATGTTGCGGTCCATGGGAATTCCGGCCCGGTACGTGTCGGGCTATCTGCATCCCAATGGTGAGGCGGAGGTGGGGGACACCATCGACGGCCAAAGCCACGCCTGGATCCAGGCGTGGACCGGAGGCTGGTGGCACTACGACCCGACCAATGACTCCGAGATCAATGAGCAGTACGTCAGTGTCGGCGTGGGTCGGGATTACTCGGATGTGGCCCCGCTCAAGGGAATCTATTCGGGTGAGGGGTCGACGGATCTCGACGTGGTCGTGGAGGTCACCCGGCTGGCTTGACCGGGCCGGCACCCGCGCGGCCCAGGTTGCGGAACCCTGGGTGCACGTGCGGGGTCAGCTCGTGTTGAACGGCCAGCGTCTGCAACAGCTCGTGGAGCTTGTCTCGTTGTGCCGGATCGAGGCCGGCCGTCATGCGCTCGTCGTGCCGGCGCGCGAGCTCTCCGATGCGGCGCAGCGTCTTCTTTCCCGCGGAGCTGAGAAACAGCGCGTGCAGCCGGCGATCGTCGGGATTGCGGCGCCGTTCCACGTAGCCGCGGTCCTCGAGGTCGTCGACGTAACTCACCACCCGGCTCGGTAGCAGGCCCAGCTGGGTGCTGAGGGATTGCTGGCTGAGTCCCGGCTGGCCGCCGATGGCGCGCAGGATGCCGGCGTGCGGCGGAGTGAGCTCGAGTGTCGCCATCTGTTCGGCGAACAGGGCCGCCGCGCGGTGGCCGAGTTGTGCCAGCAGGAATGCCACGGTATCCGACGGACCAGGTTCCATGCCGAAACCGTATCAGCACTAAATGGTTCACAACCGAAAACGTTCAGCCTGTTGCCGCAACGCGCCCACGGGCATATCGTTCAAGTCATGAACGATTCAACAGCAGATCGAATTCGGGCCACACGACCTCCCGGCCGACAAGGCGGACCGCCTCTCGCTCCGGTGGCGGCGGTCTCGCTCGCGCTGATACTGGTCGGGTTGGGTGTCGGCGTCGCGCTCGGCGGGGTGATGCCGCTGCCGTACGGCGCGGGCGCAGACGTCCTTCGATATGTCCGCGATCACCACGCGGCGGTGCAGGCCACCGCGGTGGGCACGTTCGCGGCGTCGGTACCGCTGGCGATCTACGCCGCCACCGCAAGTACACGCCTGCGGCAACTGGGCGTGACGGCGCCGGGCGCGACGATCGCACTGGCGGGCGGGATTCTCGCCTCCGGCACCCTCGCACTGGCGGGGCTGATCTGCTGGACGATGTCCCGGTCCGAGGTCGTCGTCGACGACGGCCTGATCCGCGCGCTGTACTACCTGGTCTTCCTCACCGGCGGGGTCGGGCACATCGTGGCGCTCGGTCTGCTGCTCGCCGGGATCGCGGTGCCCAGCCTCGTCCTCGGACTCTTGCCTCGGGCGTTGGCCTGGACCGGCCTGGCCATCGCGGTGCTGGCCGAGTTGGCGACGCTGGTGCTCATCTGGCCCGAAGCGGCCGTGATCCTGCCGGTCGCCCGGTTCACGGGTCTCACCTGGCTCATCGTCGCCGGTGTGCTCCTGCCGAAGCGTCGGGCCGAGTTGCGGCACGCATGAAGATCAGCGTGAGTGTCACGAACTACTCGTGGCCGGAAGCGATTCACGACCGGCTCGCCGATCTGGCGGCGTTCCTCGATGGCACCGCCGTCGACACCCTGTGGGTGGCCGACCACCTCATACAGGCCGATCCCTCCTGCCGGATGGACGAGCCGATGCTCGAGGCTTACACCGTGCTCGGTTACCTGGCCGCGGCGACGCGACGCATCCGACTGGGCACGTTGGTTACGGCAGCGACCTTCCGGGCGCCCGCGCTGCTGATCAAGGCGGTGACGACGCTCGACGTGCTCTCGCAGGGGCGGGCGTGGCTGGGTCTCGGCGCCGGGTACAACGCGGCTGAGGCGACCGCGATGGGATTGTTCCTACCGGACACCGCGGAACGGTTCGAGCGGACGGCCGAGCTGTTGCGACTGGCCCGGCAGATGCGGCGCGGTGACCAAACGAGTTACCGCGGTGAGTATCTGACCGCGCAGCAGCCGATCAACGTTCCGCCACCCGTGACCGCGCCCCATCCTCCCGTGCTGATCGGCGGTACCGGCGAGCGACGCACACTGCGGCTGGTGGCGCAATATGGCGATGCGTGCAACCTGTTCGACGTCCCAGACGGTGGCGCCGCGATCCGGAGACAGCTCGACGTTCTCGATAGGCACTGCGCCGATGTCGGACGGCGACCCGACGAGATCGAGCGCACGGTGACCACGGCGCTCCGTGACGGTGAGCCGTCCGACGCGCTCGCCGAGCGCTGCCACGTACTGGCCGGCCTGGGCGTCCAGCACGTTGTGGTGATCGCCCGCGGCCGGCCGCTGACCGACACCGATCTCAATTGCATTGCGCACGCCGCCGATCAGCTGCGCGGCTTGGTACAGACTCCGGGGTGAACCTGGACGCGGTGCAGATCGTCGCCCAGTTCGATCTGTCGGTCGAATTCAGTGGCCGCCAGCGCGCGCCAGTCGTCCTCGGTGCCCGGAGCGATGGCCGGCACATAGTGGGTCAGGATCAGGATGCCCACCCCTGCTCGGGTGGCGGTGGCGGCAGCCTCTTCCACCGAGGAGTGGTAGTCGCAGATGTCACGGATCCGTTGCATCGGAAGTTGATTCACGAGGTCTTTGCGGATCACGGTGTGCACCAGGGCCCCCGCGCCGGCGGCCAGGGTATCGAGGCTCTCGCACGGCACGGTGTCGCCGGCCAACACAACCGACGCTCCGGCATGCTCGACCCGGAACCCGATGGTCGGTGTCACCGGCCGGTGATCGGTGGGTGCGGCCTGGATGCGTACCCCGTCGAGGTCCCACACCGCGCCCGCGGCGTGCTCATGCACCTCCACCGGCGGCGAAGCTGTCAGATCCGCATGATGGGCGATGCGGTAGCCGATGTCATGTCCGAAGGCCCGCAGTGTCGCCTCGACCACCTCGGCGGTGCCCGGCGGCCCGATGATCGGCAGGGGCGGAGCGTCTGGTGTGAACGTACTCACCCAGCGGGTGATGATCACGTCGCCGAGGTCGGTGATGTGATCGCTGTGCAGGTGAGTCAGCAGCAGCGCGCTGAGCTGGTTGGCGCCTGACCCGGCGGCCGCCAGGCGCTGCAGCACGCCGCGCCCGCAGTCGATCAGAAAACTCTGGCCGCCGGCGCGCACCAGGGTTGACGGCCCGGCTCGCTCCGGATCGGGAATCGGGCTACCGGTGCCGAGCAGCGTGACCTCGATCATGGCCCCATTCCTACTCCGTTCCGGCCCGAACAGGCGTGGCTTCTTTCTTCCTGACGACCATCGACCTAGCCTGGTGTGAGGTGGATCACGATCGGAGGCTGCCGATGCGAATCGCGGACGTGCTGAAAAACAAGGGCACGGCGGTGGTGACGATTTCGCCCGAGACCACGGTGACCGAGCTCCTGGCGGGGCTGACCGAGCTGAACATCGGTGCCATGGTCGTGATGGGGCCGGACGGTTTGGCCGGCATCGTGTCGGAACGCGATGTGGTGCGCAAACTGCACGAACGTGGCAGCAGCCTGTTAGCGCAGCCGGTATCGGAGATCATGACCACGGTGGTGGCGACCTGCACGCCACGCGACACCGTCGATCACCTCAGCGCCTTGATGACCGAGAACCGGGTGCGTCACATTCCGGTGCTCGACCGCGGCAGGCTGGCCGGAATCGTCAGCATCGGGGACATCGTCAAGACCCGCATGGAAGAACTCGAGGCCGAGCAGGAACAGTTGCAGGCCTACATCACCCAGGGCCGCTGACCGGGCGTAGGAATCGAATGCGCCGCGACAGGCCGCGGCGGTCGGTGAATACCTTGCTGGGCAACGGCATTCAGCGCTGTCGTCATGCGCTGTGCCTACCGGCCGTGCCGGACATCACCGGGAAACCCTGCACTACCGTCGGCCTTCGGGCTGGTCTGTCCCAGGAGGCGGCGGGTACGGCGCAGTGCGTGAACGTGTGCGATGGTGGGTTGGTGGCCACCATCGCTGTCCGCCCGCCGAACAAGTCCGACGTCAGCCAGCTCGCGGCCGTGCTGGGCCGAGCCTTCCACCACGACCCGGTGATGTCGTGGATCCTGGCCGACGACACCCGTCGCATCAAGGGGCTGCCTCGACTGTTCGCAGCGATCACACGCCACCATTTCCTCGCCGGCGGTGGTGCCGAAGTGGCCATCCGCCACGGTGAGATCGGCGGGGCAGCGCTCTGGGACGGCCCGGGCCGATGGAAGCAGACCCCGGGCGAAGAACTGCGCATGCTGCCCACGATGGTGCTGGCCTTCGGCCGCGACATGCGACGTGGCCAACAGGTTGTCGAGCTCATGAAGAAGCACCATCCCGAGGAGCCGCACTGGTATCTGGCGGTGATCGGTAGCGATCCGACCGTGCGCGGTGGCGGTTTCGGGCACGCCCTCATGCAGTCCCGGCTGGACCGGGTCGACGCCGAACACGCTCCGGCGTATCTGGAATCGAGCAACCCCGACAACGTCCCGTACTACCTGCGTTTCGGGTTCGAGGTCACCGGGGAGATCGCGCTGCCCGACAGCGGGCCGGTCATGACAGCGATGTGGCGCCGGGCGCGGTAAGGCAAATCGACCGGCAGCCGCGCTAATCGAAAACGCCGGACATCTTCATGATCAGCAACACGCCGACCGCGACGAACACCGCGATGAGCAGCACCACCCCGATGATCGCGGCCACCGAAGTCGGACTGTACTTGTTCCTGGGCCGCGGCGCGGGTTCGCCCAGCCCCAGGTTTGCTAGAGATCGGGGGTCTCGGCAGGATCCGGATCGGGTGGGAGCGCAGTCATGGCCCTGGAGTGCCCCCTGACGCCGGTTCAATGCATCGGCTTGCTCGTCGCGCGCGGGCAATCGAGCAACATCGTGGCTGTTACAGTGCGGAGGCCGACCAACAGGGGAATCCGGTGAAAAGCCGGAACTGACGCGCAACGGTATGAGGCACCGCCTCGAGTCCGATTACCTGTGGCCGGGAATGACTGTCGACGGCTCCGCGACCGAGCCCTGCATCGAAGGAAGTCCTGGGCGTGCGTGTATCCGCCGTACTGCTGTTCCTGTTGTCTGTCACCTTGTCGGTCACCGTGGCCTGCGGGCATCGAGAGCCCGCCGCGCCCCGGGAGCTGGACCGGGAGGTCGCCGGGGCCGGTCCCACCAGTTATCCGCTCACCATCGAGAACTGCGGGGTGAGCGTCACTTTCGACGGGCCGCCGCAGCGAGCGGTGTCGCTGTACCAGGCCTCGACCGAAATCATGCTGGCACTGGGTCTCGCCGATCGGATGGTCGGCAGTTCGACCTGGTTTGATCCGGTGCTGCCCGAACTCGCTGCCGACAATGCCACCGTGCCTCGGCTCGCGGACAACGACCCGGGACTGGAGACGGTGCTCGACGCCGAACCGGACCTGGTGACCTCGGCCAGCGCTCACACGTTCACGCCTGCGGTGGTCGCCGACCGCAGGCGGTTCACCCAGCTGGGAATCCCGACTTATCAGTCGCCGTCGGTCTGCGTCGGGGCGACAGTCGACGGTGAGACAGTCACCCGCACCGAACCGCTGGCCCTCGACACACTGTTCCGGGAGATCGACGAGTTGGCGCAGATCTTCGACGTGCAACAGCGCGGCCAGGACCTGATTGCCCGCCTCACCCGGCGGCTGGACCGAACTGCGTCGATCACCGAGCCGGATACCACCGTCGCGTTCTGGTTCTCTGGGCTACGGACGCCGTATCTGGCCGGCTGCTGCTCGGCACCCGGGCTGTACGCCACCGAACTCGGCGTCACCAATGTCTTCGCCGATACCCGTGCGGACTGGCCAGAGGTCAGCTGGGAGGTGCTGGCCGACCGCGACCCTGACGTGCTGGTGCTGGCCGACCTCGATCGCAGGCGCGTCGACGGGGATGCGCTGGACGCGAAAGTGACGTTCCTGGAATCGAATCCAGTGACCAGGAACATGACCGCGGTGCGCCACAAGCGCTACGTCGTACTGTCCGGGTCCGAACTCGACCCCGGAATCCGTGAGATCGATGCGCTGGAGAAACTCGCCGCCGGTTTCAAGGCATTCGGGCTGGCCCGATGAAGGTTGCGGTCCGGCTGGTCGTGGCCGTGGTCAGTGTGCTGCTGCCGGTGGGGTGCGCCCAGGCTGCCGGTCCGGCCGCGGGCACTGCCGCCGCACCCGGATATCCGCTGACCGTGCAGAATTGCGGCAGGCAGGTGGTGATCGATGCACCTCCGCAGCGGGCTGTCTCGCTGAACCAGGGCTCCACCGAGATTCTGCTCTCGCTGGGCTTGGCGGACCGCATGGTCGGCACCGCAACGTGGACAGACCCGGTCCGCGCCGGCCTCGAGGCCGAGAATGCCCGGGTGCCACGGCTGGCGGTGAACAAGCCGTCGCTGGAGACGGTGCTCGACACCGAGCCTGATTTTGTGTCGGCGTCTTTCGGCGGCACCCTGGGGCCCGGCGGTGTCGCCGACCGTGACCAGTTCGCCCAGCTGGGCGTGCCGACCTATCTGGCCCCGAGCGACTGCGAAGGCAAGACCTCGGTCAACGGTGACGGCGCGCGCAGCGCCCCGTTCAGCATGGATGCCGTCTACACCGAAATTCGGCACCTCGCAACAATATTCGATGTCGCTGAACGCGGCGATCGGCTCATCGCACAGCTGCGCCGGCGGATGGACACCGTCGCCGCGGCCCCGACCGGCGTCGGCATGGCGTTCTGGTTCTCCGATGTGCGGGCGCCCTACTTCGCCGGCTGCTGTGGATCATCCGGAGTGATCGCCGGGACTGTCGGTGCGCGCAACGTGTTCGCCGACACCACCGAAGAATGGCCGCAGGTGAGTTGGGAGAGTGTGGCCGACCGCGACCCGGACGTGCTGGTGCTGGGCGATCTGAGTCGCCGCACGATCGAAGGTGACGCACTGGGGACCAAAATCGAGTTCCTGGAATCGAATCCGCTCACCCGGGGCCTGACCGCCGTTCGGCACCGCCGCTACATCGTGGTGAACGGGGCCGATCTCAACCCGTCGATCCGCACGGTGGACGGCGTCGAGAAGGTGGCGAAAGGCCTGGCCGAACTCGGGTTCGGCAGGCCGCGGTGAGTTTACGCACCGGCTGGCTCGGCGGATTGTGGGCCGCCGGGCTCGTCCTGCTGGTGTTCTCTGCCGCGGTGGCCATCACCATCGGGCCCGCCGCGCTGTCGGTGGCGGACGTGTATCGCATCATCGGCGATCGGCTCGGCGCGGGCCCTTCGGGCGTGACCCGGCTGCAGGACAGCATCGTCTGGCAACTGCGACTGCCGCGGGTGGTTCTGGCGGCAATCTGTGGGGCCGGTCTGGCGCTGTGTGGGGCGGTATTGCAGTCGCTGCTGCGCAATCCGCTGGCCGACCCGTTCGTGCTGGGGGTCTCGTCGGGTGCCTCCACCGGTGCCGTACTGGTCGCGGTACTCGGCGTCGGCGCGGGCACGTTGACGTTGTCCGGCGGCGCCTTCGCCGGTGCGGTGCTGTCGTTCGCCGTGGTGCTGGTGCTCGCCTATGCCGCCGGCGGCGGGACCGATCGGGTGGTGCTGGCCGGAGTGGCCGGCACCCAGCTGTTCTCGGCCCTGACATCCTTCATCGTGTTGTCCTCGGCCGACGCCGAACAGACCAGGGGAGTGCTGTTCTGGCTGTTGGGTTCACTGGCTGGGGTGTCCTGGTCCGACGTTCTCACCTGCTCCGTCGTGGTCGGCGTCGGGCTGGCGGTGTGCCTGGCGTATGGGCGCACCCTCGACGCCTTCGCATTCGGGCAGGACACGGCCGCCACGCTGGGGGTCGCGGTGACCCGGGCCCGCGTCGTGCTGCTGGTGATGACCGCATTGGTGACGGCCGCGCTGGTCAGTGCGGCCGGGGCCATCGGGTTCGTCGGGCTGGTCCTGCCGCACGCCGCGCGCTTTGTCGTAGGGCCCGGTCATCGGCGTCTGTTGCCGACGGCGGTGATTCTGGGCGCTGTCTTCATGGTGTGGGTGGACACCCTGGCCCGGACGATCTTCGCCCCACAGGAATTGCCCACCGGGGTGGTCACGGCACTGCTCGGCGTCCCCGCATTCGCGTTGATCTTGTTGCGGCGCAGGGGGATGCGTCGGTGACCTTGCAAGCGGTCGGGGTGTGCTGGACCCGTTCGGGGCGGGTCGTGCTCGATGGTGTCACGGTCGACCCGGTTCCGGGAAGCACCGTCGGATTGCTGGGCCCCAACGGATCCGGCAAGTCATCACTGCTGCGACTGTTGGCCGGGATCGACCGTCCCGATTCCGGGACTGTCCTGCTCGACGGTCGCGAGCTGCACACGATGTCGCGGCGAGCGGTGGCGCGCCGGGTGGCGATGGTCGGGCAGCACGCCGACACCGATCTGGACATCGCGGTGCGCGACGTGGTTCGGCTGGGGCGGATCCCGCACAGTTCGGAATTCGGCGGTGGTGGCGACGACACGACCGCGGTGGCCGCCGCGTTGGCGGCCACCGGTCTCGACGGCATGGCCGACCGCCTGTGGCACACTCTCTCGGGCGGCGAGCGTCAGCGTGTGCAGATCGCCCGGGCGCTGGCGCAGAAACCCAGTGAGTTTCTGCTCGACGAGCCGACCAATCACCTCGACATCGCCCATCAGTTGGAGATCCTGGCGCTGATTCGCACGCTCGACGTCACCAGCGTGGTGGCTCTGCACGACCTCAACCTCGCGGCGATGTTCTGCGACCACGTGGTGATGCTGTCGGCGGGCACCGTGGTGGCCACCGGCAGCCCGGCCGACGTGCTGACCGAAGATCTGGTGGCCGACGTGTACGGGGTCCGGTGCCGGATCAGCGTCGACGACGCCGGACCGTATGTCCGGTTCGAACACGGCCGCCCGACGCGCGGCGCGGCCGGTCAGCTCCAGGAGTACTGAGCGCGCAGGCGGATCGCCACCGCTTCGAACCGCCCACGGTCCAGGATCGCGCCCTCGCGGCGGATGCCTTCCTCGGGAACGTCGAGCACCCGGTCCAGCCTGACCCAACTGGGCCGGCCGTCGTAGTCCCAGGTGCCGGTGCCGATGCCGATCCAGTCCGGATCGTCGCGGTGGTAGTCCTGACTCGACAGCATCAACCCGAGCAGGGTGTGCTGATCACGACCCACCACCAGGACCGGACGGTCTTTGCCCTGGGTCGGATCGTCCTCGTAGACCACCCAGGTCCAGACGACCTCGCCGGGATCGGCCTGCCCGTCCAGGTCCGGGGCGTAGACGACTTTGCGGGCCCGATGCGCGGTGGGCACGCTGTTCTTCGATACCGGGCGGCCGGCGGTGATCGCCTGGGGCGGCGGAGCGGCAGCGCCGGCGAGCACGCCCAGGCCCAGCCGGAGGCCCTGCTGAAGCCCCTGTTGGATACCTTGCTGAACTGTCCGCGGCACGTTGTCCGTGGTCTGAAGCTGGCGTACGAACTTGGGTGCCTCGTTGAACACCAGGTTCTCGGCGCCACCTACGACGCCCCTGACAACCTGTTGGAACGCCTTCCACTGCGACGCCATGGTGTCGAGCATATGCGAGTGGCCCCCCGGCGATTGTGTCGCGACGGTCCTTGCTCGATACCCTTAGGGAGCACAGCACGTGCTGGACACCCACGCTCACCAGGAGATTCCCATCAGCAGCTTCGCCGACAAGACGTTCACTGCGCCGGCGCAGATCAGGAACTTCTGCATCATCGCCCACATCGACCACGGCAAATCGACGCTGGCCGACCGGATGCTGGGCATCACCGGCGTGGTCGCGGACCGGGATATGCGGGCCCAGTACCTGGACCGGATGGACATCGAGCGCGAACGCGGCATCACCATCAAGGCCCAGAACGTGCGGTTGCCGTGGAGTGTCAACGGCGAGGACTTCGTACTGCACCTGATCGACACGCCTGGCCACGTCGACTTCACCTATGAGGTGTCGCGTGCGCTGGAGGCCTGCGAGGGCGCGGTGCTGCTGGTCGACGCGGCGCAGGGCATCGAAGCGCAGACTCTGGCCAACTTGTACCTGGCGCTGGACCGGGACCTGACGATCATCCCGGTGCTCAACAAGATCGATCTTCCCGCCGCCGACCCGGACCGCTACGCGGGTGAGATCGCCCACATCATCGGGTGTGAACCGTCCGACGTGCTGCGGGTGTCCGGCAAGACCGGTGAGGGGGTCCGCGAACTGCTCGACGAGGTGGTTCGGCTGATCCCCGCGCCCGTCGGCGACGCGGACGCGCCCGCGCGGGCGATGATCTTCGACTCCGTCTACGACATCTACCGCGGCGTGGTGACCTATGTGCGCGTGGTGGACGGCAAGCTCAACCCTCGCGAGAAGATCGCGATGATGTCCACCGGCGCCACCCACGAACTGCTCGAGGTCGGCATCGTGTCTCCCGAACCGAAGGCCAGCGACGGTCTCGGCGTCGGAGAAGTCGGCTATCTCATCACGGGTGTGAAGGACGTTCGTCAGTCCAAGGTCGGCGACACAGTGACGACGGCGCGCAAGGGTGCCACCGAGGCGCTGACCGGTTACCGGGAGCCCCGGCCGATGGTCTATTCGGGGCTCTACCCGGTGGACGGCTCGGACTATCCGGTACTGCGCGAGGCGCTCGACAAGTTGCAGCTCAACGATGCTGCGCTGACCTATGAGCCGGAGACGTCGGTGGCGTTGGGCTTCGGGTTCCGCTGCGGGTTCCTCGGGTTGCTGCACATGGAGATCACCCGCGAGCGCCTGGAACGCGAGTTCAACCTCGACCTGATCTCGACCGCGCCCAACGTGGTGTACCGGGTCATCAAAGACGACGGGTCGGAAATAGTGGTGACCAATCCGTCGGACTGGCCCGAAGGCAAGGTCCGCGAAGTCTACGAGCCGGTGGTCAAGACCACCGTCATCGCGCCCAGCGAGTTCATCGGCACCATCATGGAGCTGTGCCAGTCCCGGCGCGGCGAACTTGGCGGCATGGACTACCTGTCACCCGAGCGGGTCGAGCTGCGCTACACCATGCCACTGGGCGAGATCATCTTCGACTTCTTCGACTCGCTGAAATCCCGCACCCGTGGCTATGCCAGCCTCGATTACGAGGAGGCCGGCGAGCAGTTGGCCGATCTGGTCAAGGTCGACATCCTGCTGCAGGGTGAGGCCGTGGACGCATTCAGCGCCATCGTGCACAAGGATTCGGCCGCGGCTTACGGCAACAAGATGACCACCAAGCTCAAGGAGCTCATCCCGCGCCAGCAGTTCGAGGTGCCGGTGCAGGCCGCAGTCGGGTCGAAAATCATTGCCCGCGAGAATATCCGGGCGATCCGCAAGGACGTGTTGTCCAAGTGCTACGGCGGTGACATCACCCGTAAGCGCAAGCTGCTGGAGAAGCAGAAAGAGGGCAAGAAGCGCATGAAGACCATCGGTCGCGTGGAGGTTCCCCAGGAGGCGTTCGTCGCGGCGCTGTCCACCGACGCCGCGACCGACAAGCCCAAGAAGTAACTGGCCGGCTGCTCGCCGAGGGAGCTGAGGCCCTGGCCGGGATTGCTTCGCGCTGAGCGCAACTCTCGGCTCGGGGCAACCGCGACCGTAGCGTCGGCGCAGTGCCCAGAGAACTGCACCTGCTCGCTTTCGGCAACACCCGGTCGGCCGGGCCCTGGCGGCATCCCGACATCGACAACAGCCCCGCCGGGGTCCGCCGTCATCTGATCGGCTATGCACAGACCGCCGAGGCCGGCACCTTCGACGCCCTGTTCTTCGCCGACGGACTGAACTACGGCCCGCCCGCGACCTGGGCGTACAAGATAACCGAGGACTTCGAACCCCTCACCGCGACGGCGGCGCTGTCCTCGGTCACCGACCGGATCGGGTTGGTGGTCACCGGCTCAGCCACCCTGGCGCATCCCTATCATCTGGCCCGCCAGCTGCTTTCGCTCGACCACCTCAGTGGTGGCCGGGCCGGCTGGAATCTGGTCACCAGCTTCGCGCAGGCCGCGGCCGACAATTTCAGCGCCCGCGGCGTGGTGGCCCACGACGAGCGCTACCGCATCGCCGAGGAAGCGCTTGCCGTGGTGCGCAAGCTGTGGGACGGCTGGGGCGAGGACACCGTCGTCGAAGACCGCGCTGCAGGAATCTTCAACGACATCAACAGAATTCGACCGACGGATCACCATGGGCGCTACTTCGACGTGGCCGGCCCGTTGGGTTCGGCTCGGTCGGCACAAGGGCAGCCGGTCATCTTCCAGGCCGGATCCTCGGAAACCGGGCGGGGTTTCGCCGCGCGGCACGCCGAGGTGATCTTCACCAGTCACGGCAACCGGGCGCGGGCGCGCGAGTTCTACACCCAGATCCACGAGGAGTCGCGCCGGCTGGGCCGGGCCAGACCGCCGCTGATCACGCCGTCGCTGCGGTACGTCGTCGGCTCCACCGAAGCGGAGGCCCGCCGCGCGGAACAGCTGGAGTACGAGTACTTCAGCCCCGAGTACCAGGCCGGCTGGCTGCTGGAAGTCGATGTCGACGTCACCGGTGCGGATCTGGACGGTCCGGTTCCGGAATCGGCATTCCCGGCGCACACCGAGACCCATCAGACCGCGCTGGCCGGTTACCGGCTGCTGGCCACCGACGGAGATCCCACGGTGCGAGAGTTTCTCTACCGCACGGTGAACGGTTGGGGCGCATCGGTGGTAGGCACTCCTGAGCAGATCGCCGATGAGTTCGAACAGTGGTTTACCACCGGCGCCGCCGACGGGTTCGTGCTGCGCGATTCCGGGTTACCCGGCCAGCACGAACTTTTCGTCGAGCAGGTGGTGCCGGTGCTTCGCAAGCGTGGACTGTTCCGCCACGAATATGCCGGCACGACCTTGAGAGCCCATCTGGGGCTTGATATCCCGCGCCGCCAGCCGTTGTAACCGGAACCCGACGCGACGCATTTCGCGGGAATTCCCGTCACTCGCAATAGAATCCCGTCGATTCCATAGCTGACGCCGCGAAAACGATTGCGGCAGTGTGACAACACATACCGACTTACCATCCGTGCCGGTTCGCGAACGGGTGGCGTCGCGGTCAGAAAGGGACATTGCCGTGACCACTACAGAAGACCCGAAGGCGCCCCCGACGGTGGGGGCCGGGGGCCGCACGCTGATCGCCGCGGAATCGACCGGCCTGGAAGCCGGGGCACTCGGCGCGTGGGGCGTGTTCGCCCAGGGCCTGGCCGCTGCGGCGCCCAGCGTGGCCCTGGCCGTGGTGCCGTTCTCGTTGTTCGTCGCCGCAGGTAAAGGCGCGGCGTGGGCAGCGGTGATCGGGCTGTCCATCGTGGTGCTGGTGGCCATCACGATCAGCTTCCAGGCCAAACGCACGGTGTCCTCCGGATCGCTGGGCACCTACACGGGAAACGGGCTCGGGCCCGGCTTCGCGTTCGCCGCCGGGTTCAGCCTGCTGTTCGGCTACATCGGTTTCGCCACCACCGGCACCCTCGGCGGCGTGTTGTACCTCGATGCGTTCCTGGAGTCGATCGGCCTCGGATCACAAGCAGTGTGGTTCCGGCTGCTGCTGGTGATCGTGGTGGTCGGCGTGGCGGTGTACCTGCCCTACCGCGGGGTCTCGCTGGCCGCCAAATACGAACTGGCCTTTGAACTGCTGGCCATCGCGTCGATCCTGCTGATCATCGTGGCTTCCTACGTCGGCTACGGCTTCCGCATCGACTGGGAGCAGTGGAATCCAGCGCACCTCGGATCCAGCGCGACGTTCATCGCCGCGGTCACGGCGGTGGGCTCCTATGCCGGGTTCGAGAGCGTGGCCTCGCTCGGGGCCGAAGCCAAGGACCCGCACCGTAACATCGCCAGATCTCTTCTGCGCGTGGTCCTCCTGATCGGTGCGCTCTACATCTTCGCGACCTACCCGCAGATCCTGCACTTCGGCGAGATCGACGGTGACAAGGCGGTGCTGCCGCAGCTGGCGACCAGTGTCGGGGTGGACTGGGTGAACCAGATCGTCAGCGGCACCGTGGCGATCGCCTTCATCGTGTTCGTCACCGCGGTCACCACCGCCGCGGCACGATCGTTGTTCACCTTCGCCCACGAGGGCGCGTTGCCGCAGGTCTTCAGCAAGGTGCACCCCACCTACAAGACGCCGTGGGCCGGTGTGGTGTTCGTCGGGATCCTGGCCCTGGCGTTTTCGATCGTGGCCACCTTCAGCTCCGCCGGCCGCCTGGTGTTCGACGTCTACGGAGGTTACGTGGCCAACTGGGGCTTTCTGGTGAGCTATCTGCTGGTGGTGATCGCGACACCGATCTGGCTGCGCAAGATCGGCGCCCTGACCCCGGCACGGCTCGCGGTCTCGATCGCGGCCACCATCGGCCTGGGATACGTGATTGTCAGCAACTTCTATCCGGTGCCCGAGTTCCCGTTCAACATCCTGCCTTTCGTGTTCGGGGCCATCCTGCTGGCCGGTCTGTCCTGGTACTGGTACCTGAAGCGGACCAACCCGGAGGTGGCCAATCGGATCGGCAGCATCCAGACCCTGTCCGAGGGCGAGCAGCAGCGGCTGGCCGACGAGGGCATCGGCGCGGTACTCGAGCAGGCGCAGACGGCGCCGACCGACGAGGAACGCAAATGACCCTCACCGACCATCGGACAGCCACCGGCTGGACGGTGGAGCCGGCCACCACACATGACTATCCACTGATCGCGGATTTCCTTGCCGTCACTCCAGGGCTGGCGGGTCGCCTGTTCGCCGCCGATTCGCGTGACGTCGCCGAGCAGTTCGACGGCGTGTATCCCGGGTCGGCAGTGGTTCTGCGCGGCGGGTCGGCAGAGGTGCTCGGGTACGCGGCGCTGCACCAGCCCGACAATGTCGAGCCGGAGGTGTTGGGACACTTCGTATTCGGCCCGTCGGTCGCGCGCGCGGCGGTCGACGCGGTCGTCGGCGACACTGTCGACCGGTTCCACCGGCTCACTACCCCCGGCGCCTATCTGCGGGTGTACATCGGGGCCGATCAGCCGGCGGCGATCGAGGCGCTGGTACGTCGCGGCGCGCGTCAGGAGCGGCAGTTCGTCGCGACCCGTAAGTCGTTGCTCGCCGAGGATCGCGCCGCGCTGGCAGCTGCGCACGTCGACGGCCTGTCGATTGTGTCCTGGCCCGAGGTGATCTCGCGCGGATTCGCCGAGCAGGTCCGGCGACTGCAGTTCGACACCTTCAGTGAGCACTTCGGGAACATGTCGAAAACCCCGCAGCGGTGGGAGCATCACCTGCGCAGCCGGGCATTCAACCCGGACTTCAGCGTCGCCGCCATCGACGACAGCGATGTGGTGGTCGGTTATGTACTGGGATCCACCCACACCACGGGCATCGGTGCCGACGAGGAACGCAGCGCGCACACCGACTACATCGGCGTGCGCCGCGACCTGAGAACACGTGGGACCGGGGAACTGCTGCTGCGCAAGGTCTGGCTGGCCGCGCTGAGACGCGGGTTCACCGCCGCGTCGCTGGGCACCGATATCGACAACGCCAGCAGGGCGCACGAGCTCTACCACCGACTGGGGTACCTGGCGGTTCGGGACCAGTACGCATATCGCATCGACAACGACGGGAGCATCGAATGAGCAGGACAGGTACGTATCTCAAGCGACCGTCCGGATACGACGCCGAGCTGCAGTCGGTGTTCCGGCCGATCTTCGAGCGGATCGCGGAAGGCAATGTGGCCCGCGAGCACGATCGGGTGTTCCCTCACGAACAGGTGCGCTGGCTCGCTGACGCTGGGTTCGGCACCCTGCGGATCCCCGCGGAACAAGGCGGTTTCGGTGCCTCGTTGGAACAGACCTTCCTGTTGGTCGCCGAGCTGGGGGAGGCCGACGCGAACGTCGCCCACATCTGGCGCAACCACCTGGCTTTCGTCGAGGACCGGCTCAATGCCCCGGCCACCGAGGACAACAACACCTGGATCAAGCGGTTTCTGGCGGGCGAGTTCGTCGGAGGCGGCTGGACTGAGGCGAACAACGTCACGCTGGCCAATCTGGCCACCACGGTCACCGCACAGGAGGGCCACTGGCTGGTCTCGGGTGCGAAATACTATGCGACAGGCAGCCTTTACGCCGACTGGCTGGATGTACTGGGTCGCGGTGACGACGGCGAACTGTGGACGGCGTTGGTGCGTGCCGAGGACCCGGGCGTGACACTGACCGACGACTGGCGGGGGTTCGGGCAGCGCACGACCGCGAGCGGCTCCGCGCACTACGACGCCGCGCGCGCCGAGCCGGGCAACGTGTTTCCCGCCGCCGAGCGGTTCACCTATCAGGCCCACTTCTATCAGATCGCGATGCTGGCCGTGCTGACCGGAATCACCCGGGCCGTGCACCGTGATGGGACGGCCGCGCTGCGGCAACGTACCCGCAACTACCCGCAGGGACTTGCCGCGGTGCCGGCCGACGACGCTCAACTGTTGCAGGTGATAGGGGAGATCTCGGCCGAGGCGTTCGGTGCCGAAGCGGCTCTGGGGTTGAGTGCGCGCGCCCTCGATCGGATCGTCGCGGGCCGGCTGGCCGGCAGTGACGACCATGCCCGGGAGCTGTTGATCGACGCCGAGGTTGCGGTGGCGCGCGCGCAACTGACAATCATCGGAGCGGCGCTGCGGTCCACCACCAAGGTATTCGACGCGCTCGGGGCTTCTGGTGTGTCCGAAGAGCTCGGCCTGGACCGACATTGGCGCAATGCCCGTACCTTGGCGTCGCACAATCCCGTGGTCTACAAGGCGAGGATCCTGGGGGACTGGTTCGTCAACGGCAAGGACCCGGTGGCCGATCTGGTGAGCCGGGGCCGCGGCGGCCAGGGCAACTGAGGGGTCGTCAGTCGACCTGCAGCACCGCCTTGCCCGCGACCTTGCGGTCGAGCAGGGCCTGCGCGGCCGCAGCGATATTGCCCCACGTGTCGCGCAGGCCGATCTGGGGGTCGAGTTCGCCGTCGGCCACCAGCCTCAGCAGGTATTCCAGGTCGGCCTGGAACGGTGCCCGAACGGTGAACGGCTCCAACCGTTTCCGGTTTCCGCGGCGCCGCTCGGCCTCGAAGTCGATGGTGGTCGGCTCGTTGGACGCCATCCCGATCGACTGCACCGACCCGCCGTCGGACACCAGGCTGAAGGCCTGCGCCAAGAGTTTCCCCCCGACATTGTCGAGCACGCCGAACACCGGCTCGGTCACTCCGTCGAGCCCGACGACGACTTCGGCTGCGCCCAACTCCTCCAGGCCCTCACCGCGCGGCGCGCTGCCGACCGCGGCCACCACATGCGCGCCGGCCCGCGCGGCCAGTTGCACCGCGAACCGCCCGACACCTCCGGAGGCACCCGTGATGAGGACCCGGCGACCCACGACCGGGCCGAGGGCGCGTAGCGCCTGCAGCGCCGTCACGCCCGCTACCGGAAGCGCGGCGGCTTCCTCGAACTCGACGAATTCGGGAAGCTCGGCCAGATTGTCGGTCGACACCGCGCGTCGCTCGGCCCAACCGGCTTCTCCGCTGAAGGCCACCACGCGCGTGCCGACGACGGGGCCCGTCCCGTCCGCCGCGGCCCTGGCCACGATGCCCGCGCTGTCCCACCCCGGCACCTCACCAGGGCGGCGCATCTGATCGATGAAATGCACCTCGCCGAAGTTCAGCGCGATCGCATGCACGTCGATCAGCGCCTGCGATGCGGTGACCGAAGGTTCGGCCACGTCGTCGAACCGGAGATTTGCGGGAGCGTGCGGGTCGTAGACGAGGGCTCGCATGAAGGGGCTAACCCCGAACCCCCATCCGCTATTCCCTCCCTTAGGGTGGCCGACGTGAGCGAGAAGGACCGCGTGCGCTGGGACGCGGCGTATACCGACCGGGAGGCGGATGACGTGCCGGCCCCGCCGCGGGCCTTCGTCGGCCACACCGACCGGTTTCCGGTGACCGGTTCGGCGCTCGACGTCGCGTGCGGATCGGGTCGGGCTGCGGTGTGGCTGGCTCAGCGCGGACTACAGGTGCGGGGTGTCGACGTCTCTGCCGTGGCGATCGGCCGAGCCAAGGCCCTCGCCGATCAATGCGCGGTTACCGAGGACTGCCGTTTCGATGTCGTCGACCTCGATGGCGGGTTGCCACCCGGCCCACTGGTCGACGTCATTCTGTGCCACCGCTTTCGCGACCGCAGACTGGACCGCGCACTCATCGGGCGCCTGGCGCCAGGTGGTTTGTTGGCGATCAGTGCGCTCAGCGAGGTTGGTGCGGCGCCCGGTCGGTTCCGGGTCGCACCGGGCGAACTGGTTGCGGCGTTCGCGGAGTTGGAGCTGATCGCGTCGGGGGAGGGCGACGGCGAAGCCTGGCTGCTGGCCCGGTCCCGCTGATCCGGCGGTCAGTTACTCGACGTGGCACCTGTCGGTGATGAAGAGGCAGGCAGCATTTCGTCGTGGATGCCGGAAATGTTCAGAAAACAGCCCGTGTCCTGTCCGACATTCCGCCATCCACGCACAACATTCGCTGGGACCAGGATGGCGTCCATCGGCTCAAGGAACACCTTTTGCTCTTCTGCTTCATCGAAGAAGACAACCCAGGATCCGCTGGCAATGAACATCAGTTCCTCTGCGGTGTGATCGTGGAGTGGGGCGCCTTCGCCCGGACCGCCCACACCCGTCGTCAGCCGTAACTCCCCACTTGCGACAGCCGCCGGTGCCCCCTTCATGAAATCGGACCGCGCCTTGTCGGTGTATTTGTACAGCGAGATTGGTTTGGTGTTCTCACCTGAGCTGGGGGCCGAACTGGGCTGCAATTCGTGAAATCTCACGACATTTTTGATGGCCTGCGCCGCTCCTGGCGAAAACGCGGTTGCATCGCTGTTTGCATTCGATTCAGCACTCATGAGCTTCCATTCCTTTTCAGCATGTTGCACGCCGCTGGTCATACCGGGCCGGGCTCGTGCGTGCGACAAGTGATTCGATACGCCCAGGGGTATGGTCGGGCATTATCATGGATACCCCTGTAGGGTATCGAGCGTCAAGTTCGGAAGCGCTCGATGGATGAGAAAGGTGTAGCGATGCATTCGCACGACGAGGACGTGCAGTTCATGACCGACCTGCGGGAGTCGGCTCCCGAGATGGTCTCGGCCTTCTTCGGTTTCGACAAGGCGGTTTTCAGCAAGAACTCCGGCAACCTCGACCTCGCTACCCGCGAGCTCATCGCGGTGGGGGTCGCGGTGACCACCCAGTGCCCCTACTGCATCGCCGATCATGCGAAACGAGCTGTCCAGGCCGGCGCGTCCAAGTCCGACGTTGCCGAGGCCGTGATGGTCGCGGCCGCACTACGCGCCGGCGGTGCCGTTACGTATGGCTGGAAGGCCATGAAGAGCATCGCCGAGGCCGAGTGAGCGTCCTCGGACCCTGTTCTCATCGAAACTGATGCCAGCGACAACATCGGCGCAGTTTCTATACCTCAGTGCAATCTCGATGCGGCACTTACTCTTTGGTGTTCACGTGGGTAACGCTGTGGCGGAGATCCGCGCCGAGAATCGCCACGGCGTTACTCACGCGTAGCGTGCTCGACGCCCGCTACGGCGTGGCGTTGGCAGGAATGCGGCGGGCCTGTGCGAGCAACTCACCCCAGGCGTTGAACGCCTCGGCGTACTCGGCCGAGGTCCCGGAACTGCCGCCGGCGAGGTCGACCAATGCCCTTGCGATGCTGCCGATTCCGATACCGGTGCGCTGGACCACCCGCACCAGTTCGGCGAAGGCCTGATCGGGCGCGCAACCGCGCAGGGCGACCAGAACACCGATCGCCACGTCGATCTTGATGCGTGAGGTGTCATCTGCACGGAGGCGGTTGTAGCTCATGACCAGATGATGCTCCGCCGGCACCGCCCATCACAGAGATCGGCGCATGGTGATTGTGTCCGCGCAGTGGCCAACCCCTACATCGGCGCGTTGGCGGGCTGGAACACCCCGGAACTGTCGGACTCCTCCTCGGCGCGGATGACGTGCACCACGGCGTTGATGAGGGCCAGGTGGGTGAAGGCCTGCGGGAAGTTGCCCAGGTGACGGCCGGTGCGCGGCTCGATCTCCTCGGCGTACAGGTGCAGGGGGCTGGCGAACGAGAGCAACCGTTCCAGCAGATGCTTGGCCCGGCTCACCTCACCGATCTCGACGAGCGCGGAAACCAGCCAGAACGAACAGATGGTGAAGGTGCCCTCTTCACCGGACAGGCCGTCGTCGGTCTCCTCGACCCGGTAGCGCAGGACCAGCCCGTTCTCGGTGAGCTCGTCGGCGATCGCCAGCACCGTGGCCCGCACCCGCGGGTCGTCTGAGGGCAGGAACCGCGTCAACACCGCCAGTAGCAGCGATGCGTCCAGCGCGTCGTCGCCGTAGCGCTGGGTCAGCACACCGCGGGAATCGACGCCGCGGGCCAGGATATCGGCCTTGATCTCCTCGGCGGTCGCGCGCCACTGCTGCGCATAACTCTTCTCGCCCTGCAGTTCGGCCAGTTTCGATCCACGATCCAGCGCCACCCAGCACATGATCTTGCTGGAGGTGAAGTGTTGCGGTTCGCCGCGCACCTCCCAGATCCCGCGGTCGGGTTCCTTCCAGTGCTTGATGGCTTCCTCGACCTGATTCTTCAGCACCGGCCACAGCGCCTCGGGAATCTGCTCGCGCGACTTCGCGTGCAGGTACACCGAATCGAGCATCGTGCCCCAGATGTCGTGCTGCATCTGGTTGTAGGCACCGTTGCCGATCCGTACCGGCCGGGCGTTGTCATAGCCCGACAGGTGGTGCAGTTCTTCTTCGACGAGGCTGCGTTCACCGCCGACGCCGTACATCACCTGCAGCGGGTGGCGTTCCCCGTTGTTGGCACCCGAGACGTCTGCGATGAACGAGAAGAAGTCGTCAGCCTCCCGGTCCAGCCCGAGTGTGTACAGGCCCCACAGTGCAAACGTGGAGTCGCGAATCCACGAGTAGCGGTAGTCCCAGTTACGTTCGCCCTGAGGAGTTTCCGGCAGTGATGTGGTGGGCGCGGCCAGCAGGGCACCGGTCGGCGAGTAGGTCAGGCCCTTGAGGGTCAGCGCACTGCGTTGCAGGTACGACCGCCACGGGTGATCCGGGAAGTCGCCGATGTTGATCCACTGACGCCACGACTCGCTGGTCTTCCACATCTTCTCGGCGGCCTCTTCGTAGGTCTGCGGGGCCGGGTGCTTGGACCAGCTGAGCGCGACGAACACGTTGTCGCCCTCGGTCAGGCGGGTGCGGGCGCGCGCCTCACGACCCTCGATGCCGATCCGGAGGTTGGTGGTGAGCCGCAGGGTGGGGTGCGAATCGGGGTTGCGGCTGGCGCGGGCGATGGCCTCACCATAGGCGGGGCCGGAGTACTCCCACGACGCGCTGACCCGGTGGTAGTCGAAGGCCGGCTCGCAGTTCATCACCAGTTCCACGGTGCCGCTGACACAGCGCACGGTGCGCAGCAGGATGTGCTCTGCGTCCCAGTCCATCGGGGTGCGCCGGTGGGTGCGGGACCGGGTGTCGAGGTCATGCCAGGGACCCATCACCAATGCGTCGCGCACGATCAGCCAGCCGGTGTGGGTCTGCCAGGTGGTCTCCAGGATCAGGCTGCCCGGCAGATAGCGCCGCGCCGACGGAACCGTGACGCCGTAGGGACCGAGCCGGAAGTGGCCGGCGTTGCGGTCCAGGATCGCGCCGAACACGCTGGGGGAGTCGGGCCGGGGGACGCACAGCCACTCCACCGACCCGGCCGAGGAGATCAGGCAGGTGTTCTCGCAGTCGGACAGGAAGCCATAGTCGGCGATCGGCGGGAACGGGTTCCGCAGCGACGCGCCCGACGAGTACGGAACCGGGGCTGTCGCCGTCAGCGGCGACTCGGGTGCCTTCGGCGTATCAGGAGTCTTGTCGAGTGCCGCGACGACATCCGTGGGCTCGGTGTGTTGCAGAACCATGCGGACATCATCATCTGCGGATACAGGTGCCGTCTACCCAAGACACGTGTGTCGGACGTTACGGGTGCGACGGGATGAACTCACAGACACCTTCGGCGATCGCCTAGGCTTGCCCCATGGCGGCAATCCTGAACTGGTGGGACGGCGTCGAACTGTGGCTCACCGGGCTCCCGTTCGTCGTGCAGACCGCGGTGGTGATGCCGGTGGTGCTGGCATTGGCCTACGGCAGCGCATTGGTGCTCGACGGCGCGCTGGGCTGGGGAATCACCGGGTTGCACCGGCTGCGCCACGACTCTGCGGCAGAGGTGGAATCCGAATGAACGGTATGCCGCGCTCACGTGTCACCTTGATCTTGGTTCTGCTGGTTGTCCTGGTCATCGTGATGTGGCTGCTGACCCGCTGACTCCGCGCCTGATCGCTCGACGGGCGCGACATCGGAATTCTGTTATTCTTCGCGCCATGCATTCAGCGTCCGGCAAGATCGAGAGCCATGTCCTGGCTCTCATTGCCGTGGGTTCATGCGCTGTTGCTGACGTCGCCTGTTGTCGCTGACTCCAACCCGTCCGCGGTTTGGTGTCGGTGGCGGTTCTGTGCCCGGATGCTCTTCTCTTGCCTCCCTCGCCTCCCCAGCCTTTCCGCACGACGGACCTCGTAATGTCCGCTGTCCTCAAGAAAGGTCCTCCGTGTCCGTTAACAAGCCCCATCTCAGTAGGTTCTGGCGTACTGCCACCGTCCTGGCCACCACCGGCGTGCTGGCCGTCGGTTGCGGCGGCGGCACCAGCGATGTCGCCGGCGGTGATCAGGGCGCTGCGGATGCCGACACCACGCTGACGCTCGTCGCCTATGCAGTGCCCGAACCGGGCTGGAGCAAGATCATCCCGGCGTTCGCCGCCAGCGAGGAAGGCAAGGGCGTTGCGGTGCGGACGTCGTACGGCGCATCGGGCGACCAGTCCCGGGCCGTGGCCGACGGCAAGCCGGCCGACATCGTCAACTTCTCGGTCGAACCCGATGTGGCCCGGTTGGTCAAGGCCGACAAGGTGGCCGACGATTGGAGCGCAGGCAACACGAAGGGCATCCCGTTCGGTTCTGTGGTGTCATTGGTGGTGCGCAAGGGTAACCCCAAGGGCATCAAAGACTGGGATGACCTGCTGCAGCCCGGGCTCGAGGTGGTCACCCCGAGCCCGCTGAGTTCGGGTTCGGCCAAGTGGAACCTGCTGGCCCCGTATGCGGCAAAGAGCAACGGCGGCAAGGACTCTGCGGCCGGTCTCGACTTCGTAAACAAGTTGGTGACCGAGCACGTCAAAACCCGGCCGGGTTCGGGCCGGGAAGCCACCGATGTGTTCCTGCAGGGCACCGGCGACGTCCTGATCAGCTACGAGAACGAGGCGATCAACGTCGAGCGGCAGGGCAAGGACGTCGAGCACGTGAACCCGCCGCAGACCTTCAAGATCGAGAACCCGGTGGCGGTCGTCAAGACAAGCGCCCACGCTGACAAGGCGAAGGCACTGCAGAACTTCCTGTTCACCGCAGAGGGGCAGAAGTTGTGGGGCGAGGCCGGATTCCGTCCGGTCGATCCGGCGGTGGCGGCGGACTTCGCCAAGGATTTCCCGGCGCCGGAGAAGCTCTGGACGATCGCTGATCTCGGCGGATGGAAAGAGGTGGACCCGGCGTTGTTCGACAAAGACAACGGCTCCATCACCAAGATCTACAAGCAGGCGACTGGATGACCTCTGCAGTCCAGACCGATTCGGTTGTGCCCGCGCCGGGGGATCCCACGCCCGGCGCGCGGCCCGGCCGCTACGGGAGTACCTCGCTGCGCGTGGGCGCGGCTTCGATCTGGCTGAGCGTCATCGTGCTGCTGCCGTTGGCGGCGATCCTGTGGCAGGCGGCGGGCGGCGGGTGGGACGCCTTCTGGCTGGCCATCACCTCCAACGCGGCGCTGGAATCGTTCCGGGTGACGCTGACCATCTCGGCCGGCGTGACGGTGGTGAATCTTTTCTTCGGCCTGGTGGTGGCCTGGGTGCTGACCCGCGACGACTTCCCGGGTAAGCGACTGGTCGACGCCGTGATCGACCTTCCGTTTGCCTTGCCGACGATCGTGGCGAGCCTGGTGATGCTGGCGCTGTACGGCCCGGCCAGTCCGGTCGGCCTGCACCTGCAGCACACCAAATGGGGTGTCGGCATCGCACTGCTGTTCGTCACGCTGCCGTTCGTGGTGCGTTCGGTGCAGCCGGTGCTGCTCGAGCTCGACCAGGAGACGGAGGAGGCAGCCGCCTCGCTGGGGGCCAGCAACCGGGTCATCTTCGTGAAGGTGATCCTGCCGGCGTTGTTGCCCGCGCTGCTGTCCGGCGCCGGGCTGGCGTTCTCCCGGGCGATCGGCGAGTTCGGTTCGGTGGTGCTGATCGGTGGTGCGGTTCCCGGAGAGACCGAGGTGTCCTCACAGTGGATCCGGACCCTGATCGAGAACGACGACCGAACCGGTGCCGCGGCGATCTCCATTGTGCTGCTGGTGATCTCGTTCCTGGTGCTGTTCGTGCTGCGTGCCGTTGGTTCGCGGGCAGCCAAGCGTGAGGAGCTTTCGGCATGACGCTCTCACCGCGGGTGCGCTACCTGCTGCGCTTTCTGGCGCTGGCCTATGTGGCGGTGCTGGTGGTGGTCCCGGTCGGGCTGATCTTGTGGCGTACCTTCGGTCCCGGTGTCGGGGCGTTCTTCGCATCGGTGGGTACTCCGGCGGCGATCTCGGCCCTGAATCTGTCGCTGTTGGTTGTTGCCATCGTGGTGCCGCTGAACGTGCTGTTCGGCGTTCCCACTGCGCTGGTCCTGGCGCGCAATCGGTTTCGGGGCAAGAGCGCCCTGCAGGCCGTGATCGACCTTCCGTTCGCGGTGTCGCCGGTGGTGGTGGGTGTCGCGCTGATCCTGCTGTGGGGCTCGGCGGGATTGTTGGGCTTCGTCGAGAACGATCTGGGGCTGAAGATCATCTTCGGGCTCCCGGGCATCGTGCTGGCCAGCATCTTCGTCACCGTCCCGTTCGTGATCCGGGAGGTCGAACCGGTGTTGCACGAGATCGGCACCGACCAGGAGGAAGCTGCCGCGACACTGGGATCGACCTGGTGGCAGACCTTCTGGCGCATCACCCTGCCGTCCATCCGGTGGGGCCTGACCTACGGCATCGTGCTGACCATCGCGCGCACTCTGGGGGAGTTCGGTGCGGTGATCATGGTGTCCTCGAATCTGCCGGGCACCTCCCAGACACTGACCCTGCTGGTGGCCGACCGCTACAACCGCGGCACCGCGGATTCGGTGTACGGGGCGTACGCCATCTCGACTTTGCTCATGGCGGTGGCCGTGATCGTCCTGGTCGTCCAGGTGATCCTCGACCGACGCCGAACCAAGGCCGCGCAGTAGGCCCGAGAAGGAGACAAGAGCTATGACCGACGCGATCGTGGTTCGGGGCGCCAACAAGCGCTACGGCGATTTTGCGGCGCTCGACAACATCGACTTCGAAGTGCCGTCCGGTTCGTTGACCGCACTGCTGGGCCCGAGCGGCTCGGGCAAGTCCACCCTGCTGCGCGCCATCGCGGGCCTGGATCAGCCCGACACCGGGACCATCACCATCAACGGCCGTGATGTCACCGGAATACCGCCGCAGCGGCGTGACATCGGATTCGTGTTCCAGCACTATGCCGCGTTCAAACACCTGACGGTCCGCGACAACGTGGCATTCGGCCTCAAGATCCGTAAGCGTCCCAAGGCCGAGGTCAAGGAGAAGGTCGACAACCTGCTGGAAGTGGTGGGGCTGGCCGGTTTTCAGACCCGCTATCCCAACCAGCTCTCCGGCGGTCAGCGCCAGCGGATGGCACTGGCGCGGGCACTGGCCGTGGACCCGCAGGTGCTGCTGCTCGACGAACCGTTCGGGGCGTTGGATGCCAAAGTGCGTGACGATCTGCGCACCTGGCTGCGCCGCCTGCACGACGAGGTACACGTCACCACGGTGCTGGTGACGCACGATCAGGCCGAGGCGCTGGATGTGGCGGACCGGATCGCGGTGCTGAACAAGGGGCGCATCGAGCAGGTCGGCTCGCCGACCGAGGTGTACGACGAGCCCGCCAACGCATTCGTGATGTCGTTCCTGGGTGCGGTCTCCGAGCTCAACGGAATTCTGGTGCGTCCGCATGATATTCGGGTCGGACGCAATCCCGAGCTGGCCGTCGCTGCCGGCGATGGCACGGCCGAGGCCACCGGGGTGCTGCGGGCGACCATCGACCGGATCGTGATGCTGGGCTTCGAGGTTCGGGTCGAACTGACCGGTGCCGCAACACATGTCCCGTTCACCGCGCAGATCACCCGCGGTGACGCCGAAGCGCTGGGACTGCGCGAGGGTGACACGGTCTATGTCCGGGCGACCCGCGTTCCTCAGATCGCCGGGGGAGTGCAGATTCCGGTGAGCGGCAAGGATTCATCCGCGAAGAAGTCCGAGAAGAGCAATGACGAGGACGAGGCGCTGACCGTCAGCTGAGACGGTCAGGCCGGTCCGGTCAGGCCAGGGTCAGGAACAGTTTCTCCAACTCGGCGACGTCCAGGGTTTCGTCACTGTTGCCGGCCAGGCATTCGCGCAGACTGGTGGCGACGATCTTGAATCCGGCGCGGTCCAGTGCGCGCGACACCGCGGCGAGCTGGGTCACGACATCTTTGCAGTCGCGGCCCTGCTCGATCATGGCGATGACGCCCGAGAGCTGTCCTTGTGCGCGCCGCAGCCGGTTGAGGATGGCAGCGATCGATTCTTCGTCGCAGATCATGTTGTCCCCCTTGAGGGTTGGGTTGGTTGGTTTCGATCATACCCGCGGGGGTATGTACGTGTGGTCATGTTGCCGCGGCGGGTGGGCCGAAAAGCCATCGCAGCGGACACCATCCGAGGCGGGCGCAGCTGAGGTTGCCGAGGCCGGCAAGTACCGTCAGGCCGGCCGCGGTGAGCCCGATGGCCGGGTGGACTTCCTGGCCGAGGATCAGCGACGCCATGAGCAACACGAACCAGCCGAAGGCCCGGCGCACCGCGCCGGGGTCGACGTGCGCGGTCAAGCGGGTGCCCAGCAGACTGCCCAGTACCGCTGCGGCGGTGACTGCGCCTGCGATCTTCCAGTCGATCGGCACGGTGCTCAGATGTCCGGCCAGACCTGCGGCCGAGTTCATCGTGATCACCAGCAGCGAGGTTCCCACCGCGACGGGCATGGGCAGACTGCCCAGCAGGGCCAGGGCGGGCACCACCAGGAATCCGCCCCCGGCTCCGACTGCTCCGGTCACCACCCCGACCCCAAGTCCCATCGGCAGGACCTTGGCGACCGGCATCGTCCGCGTCGTCGGATCGCATGCCTTGCGGCCCCTGATCATTGCGATGCCCGTGGCGATCATCACCACCGTGAAGGCGATCAGCAGTACCGACCCGGGGATGACGTAACTCAGCAGCCCACCCAGGTAGGCCCCGGCCATACCGGCCGCGCCGAACAGCAGGCCGCTGCGCCATTGCACCCGGCCCGCCCGGGCATGTGACAGTGTGCTGACCGCGCTGGTGACCCCGACCACCACAAGCGAGGTGGCGATCGCCTGCTTGGTCTCCATGCCGGCAACGTAGGCCAGCAGCGGAACGGTCAGGATCGAGCCACCCCCGCCGAGGAGTCCGAGTGACACCCCGACCAGCACGGCCAGCGCGACAGCCAGGGCGATCATGCCAACGCGCCCGAATGTGCCTGTTTGGAGCCGATCAACTGCGCGACAACGCTGTCGGTGTCACAGGATGTGCCCCGGTTGTAGGGCAGTTTCGCCAGCATCATGCCCATCGCGCAGGTGTTCGTCAGCGCCGCTGTCGTCAATCCGGCGCCGATCGCCGCGGCGACCCATTTCAGCTTGGGGGCCGCGATGCTGCCGAGGACACTGCTGAGCACGATCGACCCGGCGACCAGCCGAACTTGGCGTTCCAGGTCCCAGCGCTGTGCGCCACGACGCACGCCGAATCCCTTTTCCTGCCAGGCGGTCATGCCGCCGTCGAGGATCGAGACGTTCGGCAGGCCGGCGTCGCGCAGGGTCTGGCCGGCGGTGCCCGCCCGTTGACCGGAGCGACAGATCAACACGACATCCTCGTCGAGGTGTTGGGCGATCTCGTCCCGATGTTCCTGCAGCAGGTCCAGCGGCACGTTGTAAGCGCCCGGGATATGGGCGGTTTCGAATTCGCCGGGGGTACGGACGTCGATGAGCCGCGGGCCGGCACCGGCCTGTTTGAGCACGTTCAGTTCCGCGGCGTCGATGAACGACGAGGTGGACATCAGGCCAGACCTTTCAACATCAGATTCCAGTACATGGCGGGCAGCCCGTACTTCTTGAGGAACCAGTAGGGCCGGTGCGGCGCGACCGGATCGAGTAGGGGGAAGGACGGTTTGAGGGTGAAGTCGTAGTCGAACTCGGCCAGCAGCATCTCGCGTGAGGAGGTGACGATCGGGCAGGACGCATAGCCGTCGTAGGACCCGGACAGCGGGCGCCCACTCAGCACCGCGCCGATGTTCTCGACGACTGCGGGCGCCTGCTTGCGAATGGCCGCACCGGTTTTCGAGTTGGGGGACGATCCCGCGTCGCCGAGTGCGAACACGTTCGGGTAGCGCACGTGCTGCATCGTGTGCTTGTCGATGTCGACATAACCATTGGCGTCCCCGCCGACATGGCTCGTGGACAGCGGGCTGGTCTTGATCCAGTCGGGTGCCGACTGATGGGGGACCACGTGCAGCACGTCGTAGGGCAGCGTGGTCTCGGTACCGGCCGCGAGATTGGTCATGGTCACCTTGCGGGCCGCCGAATCGATGGACCGCACTTCACTTCCGGTGTGCAGCGTGATGCCGTAGTCGGCGATGACCTTGTCCAGGTTGTCGGCGATCGCGGGGATGCCGAAGATCCGTGGCGTCGGGACCACCAGGTGCACGTCGATGTTGTCGAGCACACCCTGGCGCCGCCAGTGATCGCAGGCCAGGTAGGCGATCTTCTGGGGTGCGCCGGCGCACTTGATCGGCCCGGACGGCATGGTGAACACTGCGGTGCCGGACTGGGTGTTGCGGATGAATTCCCATGTGCGCGGGGCGAGATCGAAGAGATAGTTCGACGAGACGCCGTCCTTGCCGAGGGTGTCGGCCAGGCCCTCGGTGCGTTCCCAGTCGAGCTGGATACCCGGCGCGACCACCAGGACGTCGTAGGAGTAGGTCGTGCCATCGGCACACGTCACCGCGTTGGCGTCCGGGTCGATCGACGTCACCGCACTCTTGATCCAGGTCGCGCCGCGCGGCATCACCGACGCTTCGGCGCGCTCGGTTTCGGCGGCGGTCGCCTGCCCACCGCCCACCAGTGTCCACAAGGGCTGGTAGTAGTGCTTGTCGGACGGTTCGATGATCGCGACGTCGGTGTGGTGCTTGCGCAGCAACCGGGCCGCCACGGTGATCCCGGCCGTGCCGCCGCCGATGATCAGGACCTCGTGCTTGAGCGGGGTGGACATACTTGTTGTGTTCTCCTGTCTCTCAGACGGTTTGGGTGCTGTCCGCCCAGGCGCCGTAGCCACCCAGGATGTCGCTGACATCGGCGAAGCCGCGCTGGCGCAGCAGGCTGGCCGCCACCGATGAGCGGTAGCCGCCGGCGCAGTAGACCACGGTCGGGCGGGTGGGATCCAATTCGCCGGTCCGGTCGGGCAGCTGACCCACCGGAATGTTGACCGCGCCGGGGATCGTGCCCGCCTCGGTCTCGCCGGGATTGCGCACGTCGACGATCTGCAGGTTTTCGACGGTGGCGGCGCGATCATCGAAGGCGGTGGCAGTCAACCGTGAGGCGATGGTCACGTCATCGGAGTGCTCGAACATCGTCCGCTCCGGATGGTCGAGGTAACCCAGCACCCGGTCGAATCCGATGCGGGCCAGCCGATTCTTGCCTTCGCGCTCCTCGCCCGGGTCGGTGACCAGCACGATGTCGGCGTCGGGCTTGACCACCGAGCCGGCGAATTCGGCGTAGCGCCCCGCCAGGCCGATGTTGATCGCGTTGCGCACGTGGCCCAGCGCGAAGTCCTCGGGGCTGCGGCCGTCGATCAACATGGCCCCGCCGGCCACGGCGTCGGTGGCCTGTCGGTAGTCGAGCGCCTCCGGCGTCGCCTCCTCGTCCAGCAACGCGCGGTCCTTGCGGTTGAGGATCGCGTCGTAGACGAAGTAGCCCGGGGCGGGCGGCTGGCCCGCGGTGACCAGTTCGACGAACGACTGCTTGTCCGCCGCGCGCAGCGCGTAGTTGGTCTGCTTCTGCTCACCCATGGTGGACGACAGCTCGGTGGACAGGTTCTTGCCGCAGGCCGAACCCGCGCCGTGCGCCGGGAAGACCCGGGTGGCATCGGGCAGCGGTAACAGCTTCTCGTGCAGCGAGTGGTAGAGCTTGTCGGCCAGTTCCTCGCGGGTGAAGCCGATCGAGGCCAGCAGATCCGGTCGGCCGACATCACCGATGAACAGGGTGTCGCCGGTCAGAACACCGTAGGGCACGGTGTCATCGGCGCGCTCGTAGACCACGATGCTCATCGATTCCGGGGTGTGGCCAGGGGTGTGACGGAACTCCAGCACCACCTCTCCGAGTGAAATGCGTTGGCCGTCTTCGACTCCCATGTGATCGAACTCCGGCTTGGCGACCGAGGAGTACACGATCGTGGCACCGGTGGCCTTTGCCAGCTCGAGATGGCCGGACAGGAAGTCGGCGTGAAAGTGGGTCTCGATGACGTGGGTGATCTGCATGCCCAGCTTCTCGGCATCGGCGACGTATTCAGAGACGTCGCGCTGGGGGTCCACGACGACGGCGCGGCCCGTGGATTCATCGCCGATCAGGTACGACGCGTGGGACAGACAGTCCAGGTAGTACTGGATGAACTTCATTGTTCGACTCCTCAGTGGGCGGCCTGTATACCTAGGGGGGTATACCAATAAGGCCAAATATACCCCTTGGGGTATAGGAGTCAAGCCGACGAATGCGCCCCCGGTGGGTATCCGGGGGCGCGATCGTATTCGGGGCGGAGCGGGTCAGGCGGCGAAGCCGGCGCTGCGCGCAGCCAGCGCCTCTTCGTAGCGATCCAGCACCGTGGCCGCCACCAAGCGGTGCGGACCGAGTGGTTCGGCCATCGGAATCCCTGTGGCGCAGGCAAATTCAGCGACCCGATCAGTGATACGGCCGTGTGCCAGGAACCAGGGGGCGATCACCAGGCGCCGTGCGCCGCGGCGGCGCAAGCGGTCGACGGACTCCGGCAGGGATGGGGTCTGCCCTGTGGCGAACGCCACCTCGGTGCCGGCCCAGCGGGTGCCCTCGGCCAATGCGCCGGCCAGGGCGGCCGTACGGGCATTGGCGGCCGGATGCGATGAGCCGACGCCGACCAGGACCACGCCGAGGTCGGCGTCGAATCGAGACACTCCCACCGCGGTCAGCCGCTCCCGCACCACCTGCAGCAGCCGGGGATCGTCGCCGAGCACGTCGGCCTGGGTCACCACGGCGCCGGAGTTGGCGATCAGCTCGGGAATGTCGATCCGGGCGTGATAAGCGCTGCCCAGTAGCAGCGGCACCACCACGGCTCCGGGCTCGACATCGGGCAGCACCTCGGTGAGGTTGGGTGCGTTCTGTTCACAGAACGCGACCCGCACCTCGGTGTCGGGCAGCAGGCGGCGCAGATGCCCGCCGATGGCGTGTGCGTTCGCCGACGAACGCGGATCTGCGCTGCCGTGTGCGGTGAGAACGAGTGTCATGAATGCCTCACGAGGCGTGCAGCCCGCACTCCGTCTTGGACTGGCCGGCCCACCGGCCGCTGCGCGGATCGGCGCCGGCCTCGGGTTTGGCGGTGCACGGCGCGCATCCGATGGACGGATAGCCTTCGTAGACAAGGGGATTGACAAGGATGTCGTTGGCGTCGATATACGCCTGCATCTCCTCGTCGGACCAGGCCGCGATCGGGTTGATCTTGACCAGGCCGAAGGCGGCATCCCAGCTGATCAGCGGGGCGTTGGCGCGGGTCGGTGCCTCCACGCGGCGGATGCCGGTAACCCAGGCGGTGTAGCCGGCCAGGGCCTTGCCCAGCGGCTCCACCTTGCGCATGCGGCAGCATGCCGCGGCGTCGCGGGCGAACAGGTCCTTGCCGTGCAGTTGGTTCTGCTGGGCGACGGTCTTCTCCGGGTGGACGTTCACCACGTTGACGCCGTACACCTGCTCGACAGCGTCACGGGTGCCGATGGTCTCGGCGAAGTGGTATCCGGTGTCCAGGAACAGCACATCGACACCGGGGCGCACCTTGGCCGCCATCTCGACCAGAACGGCGTCCTGCATGTTCGACGCCACGACATACTTGCCGCCGAAATGCTTGTCGGTCCAGCGCAGCAACTCCTCCGCGCCGGCATCGGCCAGCTCGGCCGCACCGCGCTCAGCGAGATCGATCAGTTCCGCCTCAGTCAATGTGGTCACCTCAAGTCGTCCTCGTCGGCCCGTACGGCCCACTGGGCGAAACGCTCGCCGGCCTCGCGTTGTTTCACGAAATTGCGCACGATCCGCTCGATGTAGTCGCCGAGCTCGCTGGCCAGCACCTTGTGTTGACGCAGCTTGCGGCCGAACCCGCTGTCCAGGCCGAGGCTGCCGCCCAGGTGGACCTGGAAGCCTTCCTCGGGGCCGTTGCCGTCGTCCACCATCTGTCCCTTGAAACCGATGTCGGCGACCTGGATGCGGGCGCAGGAGTTGGGGCAGCCGTTGATGTTCACGGTGACCGGCACGTCGAGCTCGGCGTTGAGGTCGCCCAGCCGCGCCTCCAGCTCCGGCACCAGGGTCTGCGCCCGTCCGCGGGTGTCGGCGAAGCTCAGCTTGCAGTACTCGATGCCGGTGCAGGCCATCAGGTTCTGACGCCAGTGCGACGGCTGCGACTGCAGTCCCAGCGCGTCCAGTCCGATGCGCAGGGCATCGAGCTTTTCGTCGGGCACATCGAGGATGATCAGCTTCTGATACGCGGTCAGGCGGGCGCGGTCTGCACCGGCCGCTTCCATCAGATCGGCGACTTTGGTCAGGATGGTGCCCGACACCCGGCCGGCGATGGCGGAGACGCCGACGGCGTTGAGGCCGTTACGGATCTTCTGCACGCCGACGTGGTCGACGGTGTGCGGGACCTGTTCGGGGGCGGGTCCGTCGATGAGGGGGCGCTTCAGGTATTCCTGTTCGAGAATCTCCCTGAATTTTTCGGTGCCCCAGTCCTTGATCAGGAACTTGAGCCGCGCCTTCGACCGCAGCCGGCGGTACCCGTAGTCGCGGAAGATCCCGACGACGCCGGCCCAGACTTCGGCGACTTCCTCTAGCGGCACCCACACGCCGACCCGCTGCGCCAGCATCGGGTTGGTCGACAGGCCGCCGCCGACCCACAGATCCAGGCCGGGACCGTGCTCGGGGTGGTTGACCCCGATGAACGACACGTCATTGATCTCGTGGGCCACGTCCTGCAGGCCGGAGACGGCGGTCTTGAACTTGCGGGGCAGGTTGGAGAACTCCGGATTGCCGATGTAGCGCTGTTCGATCTCCTTGAGCGCGGGCGTCGGGTCCAGCACCTCGGCCAGCGAATCGCCGGCCAACGGGGACCCGAGCATGCCGCGGGGGCAATCGCCGCACGCCTCCATGGTCTGCAGGCCGACCTCGTCCAAGCGGCGCCAGACCTCGGGGATGTCCTCGATGCGCAGCCAGTGGTACTGCAGGTTCTCCCGGTCGGTGATGTCGGCGCTGTCGCGGGCGAAGTCGATCGAGATCTGGCCGAGGGTGCGGATGGCCTGAGCCGACATCGCCTTGCCGTCGGTGCGCACCCGCATCATGAAGTACTCGGCCTCGAGCAGGTCGGCGTTGTCGTCACCGGTGAAGGTGCCGTCGTAGCCCTCGGTGCGCTGGGTGTACAGGCCCATCCACCGGAACCGGCCACGCAGGTCGTCCTTGGCGATGCTCGCAAAGCCGTCCCGCGAGTACACATTGAGGATGCGGTCGCGCACGTTGAGTGCGTCGTCTTCCTGCTTGAACTGCTCGTTGTGGTTGAGTGGGTCGCGGCTGCCCAGCGCCCACTGGCCTTCGTCGCGGGGGCGCTTGGCCTTGGCAGGGGCCTCGGGGGTTGTCACTGTTGTGCTCCTCGGAGAAAGGAGCTGGCATGTAGACCGCGCACGTCACCGGTGGCTGTCCGGCGGCGCAGATCCGGTGCCAGCTGAAACTATGGGGCGGGCGGGGTCCGAAATCAACGCATGATTAGGGCAGACAGCAACAGCTACATACGCGCTTGAAATCGACATGCCGACGAGCCACCAGCGCAATGCGGGTGGTGCTGTTGTGGGCGGCAGTCACGCGTGCCATTCTGCCACGATTGTCGCCACCTGCCCTAACCGGGCCATATTTGCGTTCAGGGTGAGCAAAAGTCGTCGCTGGACAGTCTGGGAAAATAGAACCATGAGCACCCGCACCGCGCCCGTTGGCCAACCCCGGCTGGCCCGCGTGCCCGGGCGCGCATTCGGCATCTATATCCACGTGCCGTTCTGTGCGACCCGGTGCGGATATTGCGACTTCAACACCTATACGCCCGGCGAGTTGGGGGGTGCCAATCCCGACGGCTGGCTGGCCGCACTGCGCGTCGAGCTGGCCCTGGCTGCCGCGACAGTCGGTTCCGTGCCGGTGCAGACGGTGTTCGTCGGTGGCGGCACGCCCTCGCTGCTCGGCGGGCCAGGCCTGGCTGCGGTGCTGGGCGCCGTTCGCGACAACTTCGAACTGGCCGCCGGCGCCGAGGTGACCACCGAGGCCAATCCGGAATCCACCTCACCCGAGATGTTCGCGACGCTACGTGAGGCCGGCTACACCCGAATCTCTCTCGGTATGCAGTCGGCGGCGCCGCAGGTGCTGGCGGTCCTGGACCGCACACACTCCCCAGGACGCGCGCCTGCTGCGGCGCTGGAGGCCAGGGCTGCGGGGTTCGAGCACGTCAGCATTGATCTGATCTACGGCACGCCGGGGGAGACCGATGATGATCTGCGGCGCTCGATCGATGTCGCGCTGGGCGCCGGCGTCGACCACGTATCCGCGTACTCGCTGATCGTCGAGGACGGCACGGCCCTGGCTCGCCGGGTGCGCCGCGGTGAGATCAGCCGGCCCGACGACGACGTGCTCGCGAAGCGCTACGAACTGCTCGACAGCCGGCTGTCGGCGGCGGGGCTGCACTGGTATGAGGTGTCGAACTGGAGCACCGGCGGCGGGGAGTGCCGGCACAACCTCGGCTACTGGGACGGTGGCGAGTGGTGGGGCGCCGGTCCGGGAGCGCACGGCTTCTTGGGCGCCACTCGTTGGTGGAACGTCAAGCATCCCAATGCTTATGCCCAGGCTCTGGCTGAAGAACGTTTACCGATCGCGGATTTCGAGGAGCTTGATGACCGCGACCGGCATGTGGAGGAAGTGATGTTGCGGGTCAGGGTGCGCGCCGGCCTGCCGGTCGCACTGCTCGGCGCAGAAGAACTCGATCGGGCCGAAACTCTTTGTGGTGAAGGGCTTCTCCTGCGCAACCAAGATGCCCTGGTGCTCACCGACCGTGGTCGCCTGCTCGCCGACGGAGTCGTCCGCGACCTGCTCGGGTAGGAAACGTAACCGCTGGACTCTCGTGAAATACCTGTGAACTGGCTGTGTTCGCATGTGTGGAATCTGTGCGGAAGATTTTGATCCCATGGTAAATACGTGGCAGGTACGTAGGTCTGTGCAATGGAAATCATCGGGCTACTGTTTGCCGAATGCTCACCAGGAACGACCAAGCTGACTGCACTGCCTCGGCGGCGCTCGTCTCGTTCGAGCTGCCCACGGGTGACAACGCGACCGGCCCAGCCGATTTGGTCGCCGAGATCGCTCGCGTGCTGTCCGGCGACGGCAGTGATTACGTGGTGTACGAGCGAGGAAACCGATGGATCCTGGCTTCCGGAGCGCAGTTCGGTGTCGAGTTGGACTGCGATGAACTGAGACTCACCCGCGACGGTGCGGTAGTGGCCAGACGGTCGTGGACCGGTAGGCCGGGGGCGGTCCTCGGCGACGCGGTGGATCAGATGCTCGCCGATGCCGAAACCAGTGCCGATGCCGCATTCGGCTGGATCGCATTCGAATTCGGTGCGTTCAAGTTCGGGCTCCAGGACAAGTTGGCGCCGAAGACGCCGCTCGCGCGGGTCTTCACCCCGCGGACACAGATCGAGGTCACCGCTGACCGGGTAACGGTGCGTGGTGGCGGCGAGCGCGATCACGATGTCGTGCGCCGATTGATCGTCGACGGCTTCGAGTCCACGGCCGAACCTCGCGCAGTTGACATTCGGCAGGACGGCAGTGCCTATCGCGACCGGGTGGCATCCGCGATCGACGAGATCGCCGGGGGCCGGTATCAGAAGGTCATCTTGTCGCGCCGTTTCGATGTGCCGTTCCGGCTCGACTTCCCGTCGACCTACCGGCTGGGCCGCCGGCACAACAACCCGGCCCGGTCATTCCTGTTGCGGCTCGGTTCACTTCGTGCGCTCGGCTACAGCCCCGAACTCGTTGCCGCCGTCCATGGGAACGGCTTGGTGGTGACCGAACCGTTGGCCGGTACCCGGGCATTCGGCCGCGGCGCCGCCGATGATCAGGCGGCCCGCGACGATCTCGAATCCAACTCCAAGGAAATCGTCGAGCACGCGATATCGGTGCGCAGTTCGCTCAAGGAGATCGCCGAGGTCGCCGAGCCGGGCACGGCGACCGTGACCGACTTCATGACGATTCGTGAGCGCGGGAGCGTGCAGCACCTGGGGTCCACAGTGGGAGCTCGCCTCGACCCGTCGATGGACCGCATGGACGCGCTCGAGGCGCTGTTCCCCGCGGTGACCGCGTCGGGGATCCCCAAAGCCGAGGGGGTCGACGCGATCCTGCGGCTCGACGAACTGCCCCGGGGCCTGTACTCCGGCGCGGTGGCGATCTTCTCGGCAGACGGGTCCCTCGACGCAGCACTCGCACTACGGGCGGCCTACGAAGCTGATGGGCACACCTGGCTGCGGGCCGGAGCCGGAATCATCGCCGAATCCACGCCCGAGCGGGAGTTCGAGGAGACCTGCGAGAAGCTGGGCACGTTGTCGCCCTATCTGATCGCGGCAGAGGAAGGCCTGCCGACATGTGAGTGAGCTAACACCGCACCGCGGCCGTGGCCGATCTCGAAAAAGGTAACCAGTACGGCCACGTCTAACCGTGAAAGTGCACGTCATCGCCGCTGGGGAGCTTCCCAGCAGTTTCACAGCATCGGTTCGGGGTAGAACACCTGATCTGTCGCGCAATGTGCCACTATTGTCCGCATGTCGGCACCCTATTTAGGCAAGGCTATCCAGACCTCGGCCCGGTTGGGATGCCGCTGACATGGCACCTGAGGCCTCGACTCCGGAACCTGTCGCCGTCATCGGACTGGGCTGCCGGGTAGCCGGCAGCGTCACCACGCCCGCGGATTTCTGGAGCTTCCTGCTCGAAGGGCGCAGCAACGTCAGCGAGGTCCCCGCCGAGCGGTGGGAGCCCTATCTGCGGCGTGACCCGCGCAATGCCGCGGTGCTGCGTGAGGTCACCCGGCTCGGGACCTTCCTCGACGATCTGGCCGGCTTCGACGCCGAGTTCTTCGGTGTTTCGCCGCGTGAAGCCGAGGTGATGGACCCCCAGCAGCGGATGGCGCTCGAAGTCAGCTGGGAGGCGCTCGAACACGCCGGGGTGTCGCCCCGAATGCTGGCCGGCAGCGACACCGCCGTGCTGATGGGCGTCAACTCCGACGACTACGGCAAATTGATCATGGAAGACCTGCCCGGGATCGATGCCTGGACAGGTATCGGAACCTCGCTGTGTGGCATCGCCAACCGGGTCTCGCATCTGCTCGATCTGCGGGGCCCGAGCGTGGCGCTCGACGCAGCGTGTGCGGCCTCGCTGGTCGCGGTACACCAGGCCTGCCAGATGCTGCGGGCCGGCGAGACGTCGCTGGCGCTGGCCGGTGGCGTCAGCGCGTTGATCGGTCCGGGCCTCACCCGAGTGCTGGACGAGGCCGGGGCCACCGCCCCCGACGGCCGCTGCAAGACCTTCGATGCCGCAGCGGACGGTTACGGGCGCGGTGAAGGCGCCGGTGTCGTCGTCCTCAAGCGGCTTGCTGATGCCCAGCGCGACGGTGACCGCATTCTGGCCGTGGTGCGCGGCGGTGCCACTGCGCAGGATGGCCGCACCGTGGGCATCATGTCTCCCAACGGCGCCGCCCAGGCCGACATGTTCCGGCTCGCCTGCCGAATGTCGGGGGTTGACCCCGCCGGCATCGGGTATATCGAGGCGCACGGAACCGGAACTCCCACAGGCGATCCCACTGAGGTCGGTGCCCTGGCCGAGGTGTACGGCGCCGGGCGTACCGAGGTGGACCGGTGCCGCATCGGGTCGGTCAAACCGAACATCGGCCACCTCGAGGGTGGTGCCGGGGTGATGGGCCTGATCAAGACAGTCCTGGCGCTGCACCACGAGACGATCCCGCCCACGGCAGGGCTGCGCCAACTCACCGGTGCGGTGGACTGGGCCAACACCGGGCTGCGGGTGCCCACCGAGGCCGAGTCGTGGGCCCGTACGGACACTCCACGTCAGGCCGCGGTGTGCAGTTACGGCTATGGCGGCACGATCGCGCACATCCTGCTCGAAGAAGCCCCGGTATCTCTGGATCCGTTGGAGCGCAGGCCCTCCGGTCCGCTGATCGTTCCGCTCTCCGCGCGTTCCGGACAACGGTTGGCCCGCCAGGCCGAAGTGCTGGCAGATCACCTGCGGGCCGGTCACCAGGACGTGGCGCCGGTGGCTGCCACCCTGTGGGCCCGGCGTACTCACGAACCGGTGCGGGCCGCGGTGGTCGCCGAGCACCGGCATGAGTTGATCGCCGGCCTCGACACGTTGGCCCGGGGCGAATCCGGCGGGGGTCTGGTCACCGGCGCAGTGCCGGGCGGGCAGGCGCGGGACGCGGTATGGGTGTTCTCCGGACACGGTTCACACTGGGCCGGTATGGGTCGCGAGTTGCTCAGCGCCGAACCAACTTTCGCCCGCGTCATCGACGAGGTCGACGAGGTGTTCGGGCCCGAACTCGGGTTCTCTGCCCGTTCTGCGCTGGGCAGCGAAGATCTCGGTGGCACCGACCGGATCCAGGCGTTGACCTTCGCGATGCAGGTCGGACTGGCCGCGGTGTTGCGGGAGCGGGGGGTCCGGCCCGCCGCGGTGATCGGGCACTCGGTCGGTGAGGTCGCGGCATGCGTTGTCTCCGGAGTGTTCGACCTGCGCCAGGGCGCAGCGGTGGCGTGCTACCGGGCCCGCGGCTTCCGGGCCGTGATGGGTTGCGGTGCCATGGCTTTGGTGCGGCTGCCGTTCGACCAGGCTCAGGAGCGGCTGGCCGGCCGCGCCGACGTGGTGGCGGCCATCAGTGCATCGACAGAATCCTGCGTCATCTCGGGTCTCACCGAGGCGGTCGAGGAGGTGTGTGAAGCGTGGGCGGAGGATGGCGTCGTAGTACGCCGGGTGAACACCGACGTGGCGTTCCACAGCCCCGCGATGGATGACCTGACCGGTGCCCTGGCAGAGAGCGTCGCCGGCCTTCATCCGCCGTGCGATGCGGCAATCCCGCTCTACACCACGGCGTTGACCGATCCGCGTTCCACGGCGCCGCGCGACGCCGACTACTGGGTGCAGAACCTGCGCGGGCAGGTCCGGTTCGCCGAGGCCGTCACGGCCGCCGCCGAGGACGGACACCGACTGTTCCTCGAAGTGTCCGCACATCCGGTGGTGTCGCACTCCATCGTCGAAACCCTGCTGCACCTGGGTATGGACGAGCATGCCGTCATCCCGCTGCTGCGGCGTAACGCCCCCGAGTCGCCCGCCGTCACCACGGCCATCGCCACCCTGTACTGCCACGGTGCCGATGTCGAACATGGTGTCGCCCAGGCTGACCCGTGGGACGCCGACTTGCCGGTCACCCAATGGCAGCACCGCCGGTTCTGGCGGGTGCCCACCGCGGCGTCCGGCGGGAGTGCGGTCCACGACACCACCAGTCACACGTTGCTGGGCGGACGCACCGACGTGGCCGGAACCGTCTCCACCCGGATGTGGCAGACCCGGCTGGACTTCGACACCCGGCCCTACCCGGGAGACCATCCGGTGCAAGGCACCGAGATCGTTCCTGCCGCCGTGCTGCTCAACACTTTCCTGACGGCAGCCGGCGCGGGCGCCGTATTGACTTCTGGCGCGGGCGCCGTATTGACTTCTGGCGCGGGCGCCGTATTGACAGAGGTGCGGCTGCGCACGCCGGTGGCCCCGGCCCGCGCGCGTGACCTTCAGGTGGTGCTGCAGGACCGCGAGTTGACCCTGGCCTCCCGGTTGGCGGATGCTGCCGGGGATCAGGACGGCGGATGGCTGACACACAGCAGTGCGGTGGTCACCCGTGCTGAAGTAGACGAGAACGTCGACCCGCCCATCGACCTGGCCGCGGCGGTGACGCGTTGCCCCGAGAACCTGGCGCCGCGGCACGTGATCGACACCCTTGCCGAGTTGGGCGTCGCTGCCATGGGATTCGATTGGGACATCAAGGATCTGCGCCGCGGCGACGGTGAACTGCTGGCCCGGGTAAGTTCCGAGTCCGATGGTGGGCAGCCCCGAACGTGGGCATCGCTGGTGGACGCGGCGACCTCGGCGGCCTCGACGAGCTTCGACGGCCCGCCGCGGCTGCGCATGCCTGCCCGCATCGAACGGGTGCAGGTGCACGCCGCACCGCCGGCCACCGCGATGCTGTCGGTCCGGCGTCGGCCCGGGACCACCACCACCGATGTGGTGATCGCCGATGAATCCGGATCGGTGCTGCTGTCGATCGGCGGGATGACCTTTGAGGAACTCGAGAACCCTGGGCGCGAAAGGTCAGCCGCCGACACCCACCGGATCGTGCACCGGATGGCATGGCATCCGGTGTCGGCCCGCGATGAGCGAGTGCCCAGCGGGGTGGTGTTGGTCGGCGGTGACGTCGACCGGCTGGAAGCCGCCGTCGATGACCTGAGTGCCGCCGGGGTGCCCTACCGAGCGGTCGAAGATCCCGCCGAGCTGGAGTCGATCGTCGAAAGCGGCGTGTTACCAGCAGAACTCGGCGATTCCGCGGTGCTGCTCGTGTTGCCCCGCGATGATGACTCACCCGAGGGCGCCGTCGAGCTGGTGACCAGGACGCTGACGGTGCAGCAGCAACTGGGCGTGTCCGCGCGACTGTGGGCACTCACCGTCGGCGTCCACGAGGGAGCAAACCTGACCCATGCACCACTGTGGGGGCTGGGCCGGGTCGCCGCCGCCGAGCATCCGCAGCTGTGGGGCGGTGTCCTGGATGTGGCTGACGGGCGCCTGCCGTTGACAGCACTGGGATCGTTGGCCGGACACGGCGTTTTGGTGGTCCGAGACGGAGTGGCCCTGGCTGCTCGTCTCGCGGCGTCGGGCTCGGCTCCCGCCACGCAGGTCAACCCGATGCGATGCACGCCCGGCGGCACCTACCTGATCACCGGTGGCACCGGCGTGCTGGGTTTGAAGATGGCCCAGCGCCTTGCCGATCTCGGCGCCCGCCGGCTCGTGCTGCTGTCGCGGTCGGGTCTGGGGGACCGCTCGTCGTGGGTGGACAACCAGCAGTCGGCTGCGGTCCGCGCGGTCACCGCACTGGAGGAGCGCGGCGTGTCGGTGACCGTCGCCGCAGTCGACATAGGGGCCGCCGGATCGGCCGATGCCCTGCGGGATCTGCTGCGTCCGTTGCCGCAGGTGCGCGGAGTGATCCATGCCGCCGGCGTGGAAGCCGGTGCGCTGCTGATGAATACGACGTCCGATGAGTTCGCCGCGGCCATGCATCCCAAGGTGCACGGCACCCTGGTCCTGCACGAGGTGTTCCCACCAGAACAACTCGACTGGATGGTGCTGTTCTCCTCGTGTGGCTATCTGGCTGGTTTCCCCGGCCAGGGTGCCTATGGCTGCGCCAACTCGTTCCTCGATGTGATGGCCCGGCACCGGCGCGGACTGGGGGACCGCACCACAGCCGTTGCCTGGACCGCGTGGCGCGGAATGGGGATGGGCTCGGCATCGGAATTCGTCGCGGCACAGCTCGATGCGCTCGGCATGGGGATGGTCGGCGCCGACGACGCGCTCCGCGCGCTCGATCTGGCGATGCGCGAAGACATGGCCAACGTCGTGGTGCTGCCGGTCCTACCGGCCGCCGCCGCGGTGCCGATTCTGGTGGACGTGGCGCCCGAAGAGGAACCCGACGATGATCTGTCGTCATCGACCGCGGGGGAGTACGACCCCGACCAGCTGGCCGCCCACGTATTGACCGCGGTGGCAAGCCAATTGGGCCTGGCAGAGGCGGACGTGAACGTCGACCTGCCGTTGGTGGAATTGGGTGTCGACTCGATCATGACGGTGCGGCTGCGGCGCCAACTGGAGAAGCAGACCGGGCTGTCGCTGCCGCCGACCCTGCTCTGGGAGCATCCCACCGCCGCGGCCGTCACGGCCAGGATCATCGAGCTGATGGCCCCGGCGGTGGAGTGCGAAGTTCGGTGATCGCGGCGATGAGTTTCTTCTTGTCCACCTTGCCCACCGCGGTGGTGGGCAGCGCCGGCATCGGAAGCAGCACATCCGGCCGGGCATGGGCCGATGTGCCGCGCTGATCGAGAAACTCGTTGAGCTGAACGAGAGTGACCGGAGCGCCCTTGAAAACAACTGCGGCACAGATCTTCTCACCCAGGTAGTCGTCGGGCAGCGCTACTGCCGCGGCCGCGTAGACCGCGGGGTGGGTCAGCAGGTGATCCTCGAGGTCGGTGGCTGACACCGTCTCCCCGCCGCGGTGGATGACGTCCTTGATCCGGCCGGTCACCTCGACGTAGCCGGCCCGCGGCCCGTCGTGGAAGATCCGGACCCGGTCGCCGGTGCGGAAGAAGCCGTCGGGGCTGAAGGACCGGGCATTGGCCTCCTCGGCGCGGTAGTAGCCGTTGAGGGTGTACGGTCCGCGCACCAGCAGCTCACCCTCTTGCCCGGGGGCGACCTCGTGGCCGTCCTCGTCGACCACGCGCATCTCGTCATGTGGCGACATCGGCCGGCCCTGGGTGTGCTCCACCACGTCCACCGGATCGCCCGGCCGGGTGAAATTCAGCATCCCTTCGGCCATTCCGAAGATCTGCTGCAGGCCCGAGCTCAGGCCCTGGTGCACGAAACGGGCCTCTTCCGGGGACATCCGTGATCCGCCCACCTGGACCACCCGCAGCGACGTCGGCAGGACCGGTTCCCAGTCGCAGGCCTGGGCCCACAGCTTGGCCAGGGCGTTGACGAGGCCGGTCACGGTGACGCCGTGGGTGTTGATCAGGGCGAACGCCGATTCGGGACTGGGGTCGTCGGTGTAGACCGTCGTCGCCCCGACCGTCATGGAGCCGAGCAGGCCGGGGCAGGCGAGCGGGAAATTGTGGCCGGCGGGCAAGACCGCCAGATAGACGTCGTCGTGCACCATTTCGCAGGCCTGGGCGCAGGCCGCGGCGTTGTAGGCGTAGTCGTCATGGGTGCGTGGGATGAGCTTCGGCAGGCCGGTGGTCCCGCCGGATACCAGCAGTACGGCAGGACCGCTGGTGTCGATGGTGATGTTCGGTGGTTTCGGGTCGTCGAAATCCTTGAGGGCGGACCAGGATTGGAAGGATCCGGGATCGCCGTCGACGAGGATGTGGCGCAACCGGGGATGCTCGGCGGCGAGTTGGGCAGCCAGGTCGCGGTGGTCGAATCCGGCGATGATGTCGGGGATCACGAGTCCGACTGCGCCGCTGACCTCGGCGAAATGGCCGAGTTCGGCAGACCGGTGACCGGGCAGGCACAGCACCGGGACCACCCCCGCGCGAAGCAAACCGAAAGTGGCGACGGCGAATTCACGAGTGTTGGGAAGCTGTACCAGGACACGGTCGCCGGGGGAGATGCCGCGGTGGGCCAGTGCCGCACCGATCCGGTCGGCGAGGGCGTCGAGTTCGGCGAAGGTGTGGCCGCCGGTGGCGTCGATGACGGCCGGCTTGTCTGGCCAGCGCTGCGCGGCCTCGCGCAGGATGCTGTCCAGTGGTTTGCCCTGCCAGTAGCCGGCCCGGCGGTACACCTCGGCACGGTCCTCGGGGAACCCCGTGAATCCGTTTGCCAGTTCGTCCTGTTCACGGTCAAAACCGGTGGTCATGGGTGTTCTGGCTCCCGTCGGGTGAGTGTGTCGGCAGATCGAATATAGGGTAACCTCCACTAAGTTAGGGCAGCCTTTACTAATTGTTAGGAGGATGGTGAGCGTGCTGGCGACGAGTTCCCAGACGGTCCGCGACGAGGTCGCCGAACTCCTGGGGGTCAGCCCCGACGCCGTCGATCCCGACGCGGACCTGATTGCCTCCGGGCTCGATTCGATCCGGATGATGTCGCTGTCCGGCCGCTGGCGTAAGCAGGGCATCAACGTCGGATTCGCCGCCCTGGCAGCCAATCCCACCGTCGCCGCCTGGATCGAGCTGGTCGCCGAGCACGCTCCTGATGCGCCCGCCGAAGCGTCCGTGCCGGACACCCCCGGCGAGGAAGGCGAGACCTTCGCGTTGGCGCCCATCCAGCACGCTTTCTGGGTGGGACGAAACCACGATCAGCAGCTCGGCGGTGTCGGTGCTCATCTCTACGTCGAATTCGACGGCGCCGGCGTCGACCCGCAACGGCTGCAGTCCGCAGCGGCGAAGCTGGCTGCACGCCACCCCATGCTGCGGGTCGAGATCCTGCCCGACGGCACCCAGCGGATCGGCAATCGGCCGCTGCCAGTTACCGTCTACGACCTACGAGACCTGGATGAGGCTGCGGCACAAGCGCAGTTGGAGATGATCAGGGAATCCAAGTCCCATCAGATGCTGCACGACGAGGTGCTCCAGCTCAGCCTGTCGCTGCTGCCCGGAGAGCGCACGCGTCTCCATGTCGATATGGACATGCAGTGCGGGGACGCGGTGAGTTACCGCAATTTCATGGCTGATCTGGCCGTGTTCTACCGCGGCGCCGACCTGCCCGATCTCAGCTACACCTACCGCGAATACCGGGCCCAGCTGACCGCCTCGGCGCCGCCGCCGTCGCAGGAGGACGTGAAGTGGTGGGCCGAGCGGGTGCCCGATCTGCCGGACCCGCCTGCGCTGCCACTGGTTCCGCTGCCCGATCAGCGCAACCCGCACCGCAGCATCCGGCTCTGGGAAACCCTCGACGTGCCGACCCGCGACGCATTGTTCGCGGCGGCACATCGGCGCGGCATCACTCCGGCCATGGCGGTCGGAGCGTCGTACGCCAATGCGCTGGCGCACTGGTCGACGCAGTCCAGGTTCCTGCTCAACCTGCCGATGTTCGGCAGGGAGCCTTATCACCCCGATGTGGACAAGCTGGTCGGTGACTTCACGTCCTCGCTGTTGCTCGACATCGACCTGACCGGAGCCGACACGGCCGTGAAGCGGGCCCGGGTGGTCCAGGAGACGCTGCACGCCACGGCCGCGCATTCCTCGGTGTCCGGCCTCGATGTGCTGCGCGACGTGAGCCGCCACCGCGGCAGCCAGACGCTGGCCACCATCGTCTACACCAGTGCGCTGGGCCTGGGTGATCTGTTCGCCGGTGATGTCACCGACCACTTCGGCGCGCCGGTGTGGACCATTTCGCAGGGGCCGCAGGTGCTCATCGATGCTCAGGCGACGCCGCTCGCCGACGGCCTGATGATCAATTGGGACGTCCGCATCGAGGCGTTCCGGCCTGGAGTGGCCGAGGCCATGTTCGCCTACCATCTGGACGAACTACGCCGACTGGCCGCCGATGACGCGGCCTGGGATGCCGCGGACCCGCCGGCCGCCTCCGCCCAACAGCGCCAGGTGCGGGCCGAGTTGAACGCTTCGGCATCGACACCCAGCGGTGATCTCCTGCACACCGGTTTCCTCGCGAATGCCGACGCCACCCCCCACGCACCCGCGGTGTACTGCAGCGCAGGCGATCTCACCTATGGCGAGCTCCGCGACAAGGTGCTGACCGTGGCCGCCGCCTTGCAATCCCGGGGAGTGTGCCGGGGCGAGGTGGTCGCGGTGCTGGGCCCCAAGAGCGTCGAACAGGTCATCGCGTTGCTGGCCATCTCGATGGTCGGCGCCGCGTATCTGCCGGTCGGTGTCGACCAGCCCGCCGATCGGGCCGCGCGCATCCTGCACACCGGCGGCGTCGACTTCGTCCTGATCTGTGGATCGGGGTCCGAGCATCCCGAATTGCCGCACCTCACCGTTGCCGATGCCGAGATCATCGGTGATCCGGCGCATTTCGAGCCCGTGGGCCTCACCCCGGACGATCTGGCGTACGTGTTGTTCACGTCGGGCTCCACCGGCGAGCCCAAGGGTGTCGAGGTCACCCACGACGCGGCGATGAACACCATCGAATTCATCAACGACCATTTCGAGATCGGACCGGCCGATCGGTGCCTGGCGTTGTCGCACCTGGAATGCGACCTGTCGGTCATCGACGTCTACGGGACGCTGCGCTCAGGTGGCTCGCTGGTCGTCGTCGACGAGGAGCACCGCCGCGTTCCGGATGTCTGGGTCAAGCTCATCGATGAGCATCAGGTCACGGTCCTGCACTTCCTGACCGGATGGCTGGAGATGCTCGTCGCCGCCGGCGGAGCCGGCGCATCTGGCACAGCCGGCGGAGCCGGCGCATCTGGCACAGCCGGCGGAGCCGGCGCATCTGGCACGGCCACCTATGGCGGTTCGCTTTCCTCCCTGCGGGTGGTTCCCACCGGCGGCGACTGGGTGCGTCCGGACCTGGTGCGGGCGCTGCGCGCCGCGGCGCCGCGGGTCCGCTTCGCGGGCCTCGGCGGGGCAACCGAGACCGCGACCCACAACACCATCTTCGAAGTCGGATTCGGTGACGACGCCCTGCCCTCGCACTGGACGTCGGTGCCGTTCGGTGTCCCGCTCTCCAACAACTGCTGTCGCGTGGTCGACACACGGGGCGAGGACTGCCCCGACTGGGTGCCGGGTGAGCTGTGGGTCGGCGGGCGCGGCGTCGCCCGCGGGTATCGCGGGCGCCCTGATCTGACCGCCGACCGGTTCGTCGAGCACGACGGCCGCCGCTGGTACCGCACCGGGGACCTGGTTCGGTCGTGGCCCGACGGCACGCTGGAATTCGTCGGGCGGGCTGACGACCGGATCAAGGTGAGCGGCTTCCGTATCGAGTTGGGCGAGGTCGAGGGCGCCTTGCGCCGCGTCCCCGGCGTGGACGCGGCCGTTGCGGTGCTGGTACCGGTCGACGGCGGCCACGATCTGCTCGGAGCGGTGGTCCGTGCGGATCTGAACCAGAACCACCTGACTCCTGAGTCGGTGGGAGCGGCGCTGGCCGAGCTGGTGCCGGCGCACATGATCCCGCAGGTGCTGCTGGTCGCCGACGAAATTCCCTACGCCAGGGGCAAGACCGACCGCGCGGCGGCAGTCCGGCTGCTCTCGGCGGTCGGCGCCCCCGAGACCAGGGGCTATCAGGCGCCGTCGGGCCCGCTGGAAACGGCCCTGTGCGCGATCGTCGGGGACGTTCTCAAGCGGTCCGGCGTCGGGGTCGACGACGATTTCTTCGCCCTCGGCGGTGACTCGGTGCTGGGTACGCAGCTGGTGGCCCGGATCCGGGACTGGCTGGACACCTCGACCGTGATGGTCGCCGATGTCTTCGCGGCGCGAACGGTCGCGAAGATGGCCGCGTTGCTGGCGGGCCGGGAGGCGGGCTCGGACCGCCTGCAGATGGTGTCCGAGCTGTATCTGGAGGTCACAGGTATGGACAGCGCCGATGTGGCCACCGAGTTGGCACGCACGTCCCCAGAACCGGCGTTGGGCAACTAAGGTTAGAGTAACTTCAGTTAGGGCAGGCTTTGCTTATCGTCAGGAGGTCGTTGTGGACGCCGTGAGTCGCACGACTACGCAGACCGGGCACGCAGTGGCGACCGAACCGCTGCACCAGGGGTTCTTCGCGCACGCGCAGGCCGCACCCGACGACATCGCGGTGGTCGGTCCGACCACCCGCTGGACCTACCGGCAACTGCGTGAGCAGGCGGTGTCGGTGTCCGGTGCGCTCGCCGTGGCCGGTGTGCGCGTCGGTGACCGGGTCGCCGTCGTCGGCCCGACCGGCCTGGACACGGTGATCGCCACGCTGGGGATCCTGGCGGCAGGCGGTGTCTGTGTGCCGGTCGACTCTGCCGATCCGGTCGAGCCGGTCCTGGACCACGCGGGTGTGCGGATGGCGCTGTTCACCGGCGACGGGCCGCCCAACTGGCTGCCTGCGCTCACCGTCTCCGAGGCGTTGCGGATCGGAGAGCGCACCTGCGGCGTCGCGCCGGTCTGCTCCGAGCCGCGTGAACCCGCCTTCCTGGCATCGCTCGACGAGGCCGGATATGCAGTGGTGACTCACGCCGCGGCCCACGATGCCGTGGTGGAACTCGGCGCCCGGCTCGGCGTGACCGGCGATGACCGCATCGGCGCGTTCTCTGCGGCGGGCGCTGCGGCTCCGATCCTCATGATGCTGGTGGCACTGACCGCGGGCGCAGCCGTCGTGGTTGCCGATGATGCGCCGCGGCGCAACCTCGAGCGGGGCATGAACGGCTTCGCCCTCGCTGTGCGGCATCGGGGTGCGGTGGCTGCTCTCGACACCGCCGTGCCATCGTGACCGGGGCGGATACCCAGATCACCGCCAAACCCTGGGTGAAGCGCTACCCAGGGGCCGAAAGCGCAACAGCCACACTGGTATTCCCGCACGCCGGCGGAGCGGCGCTGGCCTACCGCGGATTCGGGATGGCGCTGGCCGCGGCCGGGTCCGACGCCTATGTCATGCAATACCCGCAGCGTGGCGACCGGTTGTCGCATCCGGCCGCGCCCACGGTGGGCGATCTCGCCGAAGATCTGTTCAACGCGGCTGACTGGGCGGGCGTCGAATCGATACGGCTGTTCGGACATTGCATGGGGGCGGTGGTGGCCTTCGAATTCGCGCGGATCGCGGAACGCAACGGCGTGGCGATCGATGCCCTGTGGGTGTCGGCCAGCGAGGCGCCGTCGGCGGTGGCGGCTGCGCCCGCACTGCCCATGGCGGAGTCCGAGATCCTCGCCGAGATGGTCGATCTCGGCGGCACCGATGAGGCACTGCTGGCCGACGACGATTTCGTCGAACTGCTGCTGACGGCGGTGCGGGCCGACTACGCGGCATTCAACCGGTACTCGTGCGCGGCCGACGTGACGATCGCCGCCGACATCTACGCCCTGGGCGGCGACCGTGACCACCGAATCAGTGAGGACATGTTGCGGCGCTGGGAATCTCATACGACCGGCGCCTTCACGTGCTCGATGTTCGACGGCGGGCATTTCTACCTCAACTCCCAGCTTGAGGATGTGGCGGAGCTCGTGAATGAGCTCTAGCCGCCGGCTTCCCGGGCCTGACAGCGCCGATCCGGTGGTGATCGTGGGGATGGCGCTGGAGGCACCCGGCGGAATCGACACCGCCGACGACTACTGGTCGCTGCTGACCGAGCAACGTGAAGCGCTCGGCCGATTTCCCGCCGACCGCGGTTGGTCGGTGCGCGACCTGTTCGACGGTTCGCGCCGCGACGGGTTCAAACGTATCCACGACTTGGGCGGATTCCTCTCCAGCGCAGCGACATTCGATCCTGCCTTTTTCGGGATCTCACCGCGAGAAGCGGTGGCGATGGATCCGCAGCAGCGCATCGGACTGCGTATCGCGTGGCGTGCACTGGAGAACAGCGGCATCAACCCCGACGACCTTGCCGGGCACGACGTGGGATGTTATGTCGGTGCATCGGGCCTGGAGTACGGGCCGGCCCTCTCCGAGTTCTCCCACCACAGCGGACATCTGATCACCGGCACCTCGTTGGGCGTCATCTCCGGGCGGATCGCCTACACGCTGGATCTGTGTGGCCCGGCACTGACCATCGACACCTCGTGCTCGTCGGCGTTGACGGCGTTCCACACCGCCGTGGCGGCGGTGCGGGCCGGGGACTGCGACATGGCGTTGACCGGCGGTGTGTGCGTGATGGGCACACCGGGGTACTTCGTCGAGTTCTCCAAACAGCACGCGCTGTCCGATGACGGGCACTGCCGGCCCTACAGCGCGCACGCCAGTGGCACGGTGTGGGCCGAAGGGGCGGCGATGTTTGTGCTGCAACGTAAATCGGCGGCCGCACGGGACGGTCGGCGCATCCTGGCCGAGGTTCGCGCGACTGCGGTGAACCAGGACGGCCGGACCACCGGTCTGACGGCGCCCAGCGGCGCCGCCCAGCAGCGGTTGTTCGCCAAGGCGATCGAGCAGGCGGCCGTGCGCCCAGAGGATGTCGGCTTGATCGAGGGGCACGGCACCGGAACCCGGCTCGGAGATCGCACCGAACTGCGTTCCCTGGCACAGACTTACGGAGCCACCGCGCCAGGGGCCGGCGCCTTGTTGGGGTCGGTGAAATCCAACGTCGGGCACTCCCAGGCCGCCGCGGGCGGGCTGGGACTGGCCAAAGTCATCCTCGCTGCCGAGCATGCCTCCATCCCGGCCACCCTGCACGTCGACGAGGTGAGCCGGGAGATCGACTGGGACAGTCAGGGTTTGCGGCTGGCCACCAAGCAGATCCAGTGGCCGGCGGTCAACGGGCAACGCATCGGAGCGGTGTCGGCCTTCGGGATGAGCGGCACCAACGCACACGCGATCGTTGCGGTGCCCGATGTTCCCGGAGCCGCCGCATGAGCGAAGCTTGCGAGCGAATCGTGCTGCCTGAGGGTGAAGCCGGCGTCCTGCCCGACGCTCGGACGCCGGTCCTGCTCAGCGCGCACGCCGAGGATCTGATCGCCACCGACGCCGCGGCCATCCTGCGCTATCTGGACTCGCGTCCCGAGGTGAGCGCAGCCGACGTCGCCGCCACCCTGCGGACCACCCGGCGCCTGCGCCGCCATCGCGCCGTGGTCCGGGCCGACGACCGCGAAGAACTCGCCGCGGGCCTGCGTGCGTTGGCCGAGGGCGCCGACCATCCGTTGGTCACCCGCGCGCAGGGCGGGGCGCAGGCACCGGGTTCCGGTGCCCGCATCGCCTTCGTGTTTCCCGGGCAGGGCAGCCAGTGGCCGTCGATGGGCGTGCAGGCCTACGAGCTGCTGCCGGCCTACCGGGCCGAGGTCGACCAGTGCGCCGCGGAGTTCCAGGCCGCCGGTGCCAGGTCCCCGCTGGATTACCTACTGGCCGAGCCGGATTCGGGCGCGGTCACCAATGATTTCTCCCAGGTGCAGATCCAGGGCGCTCAGTTCGTCCACGGCGTGGCATTGGCCCGGGTCTGGCGGTCCTGTGGTGTGCTGCCCGATATCACCGTCGGTCACAGTCTCGGCGAGATCGGGGCCGCGTATGTGGCCGGCACCATCACGCTGTCCGACGCGGTGGCCGTGGTGATCGCCCGTGCGACCGTACTGGACCGGTTGACCGGTCCCTACCGGGTCGCGGTGCTCGGGATCACCCCCGACGACGCGTCGAAAGTGGTTGCCGAGACACCGGGCTGGCTGGAACTGTCGGTGGTGAACTCGCGGTCATCGGTCGCGGTGTCGGGGGATACGGATGCGGTGGCCGCGGCGGTGGCCACCGTCACCGGCCGCGGATCGTTCGCCAAGGAGATCGAGATGTGGTTCCCGGCGCACACCACTGCGCTGGACGGGTCGCGCGGCGAGCTCGAATCGCTTCTTCCCGTGGCACAATTCAGTGAATCGCCAGTGCAATTCGTCGGCTCGGCCACCGCAGACGTCGTCGAGGCCGGCGCCGGATTCGCCGACTACTGGTACACCAACCTGCGCAGCACCGTGCGCTTCGACCGGGCCATCGAAACGGCGGCGCGGCGCGGTGCCCGGATCTTCGTCGAACTTTCCGCGCATCCGGCACTACTGTTCGCCATGGGCGACCTGCTCGACGACGCTGCCGAACTCACCGGCGGTCCGGCGGTAATAGTGGGATCGGGCCGGCGCGACGAACCGATCACCGAGCGGCTCAGCACCAACATCATCTCCGTCGCGATGGCGGACTCCGGCTACCGCTGGGATGACCTCCCCAACCACACGCCGGCCCTGTTGCGCGACTTCCCCTTCGCTCCGATGCGGGCCGAGCACCTCTGGGCGACACCGCAACCACTGCCTCCGGTCGCGGGGCTGACCGTGGCCGTCGAGCATTGGGAGGAGCGGACCCGTAGCGACGCACCGCCCGGACAGCGTCGGGTCGCCGTGCTCGATCTGGCGGCCGGCCAAGGGCCCGCCGCGGCGTTGGAACGTGCGCTCGAAGAGGTTGTCGGGACCACCGCGGTTGCTCCCGACGATGCCGACCTGCTGATCGTGGTCGCACCGGTGTCGGAGCAGGCCGATGCAGTGGCCGCGGCAGAAACCTTGAGCCGCCGCGTGGACGAGGGTCTGCTCGGCTACGCCCGGGCGATCACGCCGGATACCCGCGACGTGTGGCTGGTCACTGTCGGTGGCGAACAAACCGGCGGCGAAACGCAGGGTCCACGGCCCGAGGCGGCTGCGCTGGCCGCGGTGCACCGCAGCATGAGCTACGAACACCCGGACCAGACCTTCCGTCACCTGGACCTGGCCGAGCCGGCCCCCGACCTCGCCGCCGCCGTGACAGCGATCACCGCCATGCTGACCGATGCCGATCACATCGCGCTGCGGGACAACGGTTCCGGAACCACGGTGTGGCACCGAGGGATGCGCGATGACACTTCCGACGCCCGGTCCTGGACCGCCGAATCGGGGATGTTCGAAGAGGTGGTCATCACCGGCGGAGCCGGGGCGGTGGGCCTGCACTATGCCCGTCACCTGGCCGAGCAGGGGGCCCGGCGCATCGTGCTGCTCAGCCGCAGCGGCCTCGATGACGCGCAGGTCGCCTCGCTGGCCACCCACGGCACCGAGATCGTCGCTCCCCGCTGCGATCTCACCGACCCGGCACAGATTGCTGCAACCGTCGCCGAACTGGCGGTCGGCCCGGCGTCGCTGGTGATCCACGCAGCCGCGTCCGCCATCATTGCCCCGGGAAACGAGCTGACCGGTGCGACGGTGCGAGATACCTTCGCGGCCAAGGTGAGCGGGCTGGCCAATCTGACGGCGGCCTGGCCGATGCGCCCCGATGCCCGAATCGTGTTGTGCTCCTCGGTTTCCGGCCTGTGGGGTGGATACGGTCACGCCGCCTACTCGGCGGCCAACCGACTGCTCGATGCCCTCGGCAGGCAGCTGCGCGAACAGGGCAGGTACTGCACCTCGGTGCGGTGGGGACTGTGGCCGGGAGACGGCATCATCGATTCCGGTGAGATCAGCCGGGTTGAGCGGTCCGGCCTGCGGGCCATGGCGTCCGACCTTGCGGTGGAGGCCGGCCTGCGTGACTACCCGGCGGATCCGCTGGTGTTCGCAGCCGACGCCGAGCGGCTGCAGACCTTCCTCGGCGCGGCGGCTCAATCCGGTCGCCTCGGCGACACCGCCGAGGCTCCGCAAGACGACGTCGCCGAGACCGCCGATGCCACCGGCGCGATGCAGATCGCTTTGGGGGCCGTGCTGAAGCTCGACGACACCACCGCACTGGATCTCGACACGTCGCTGCTGGATCTCGGCGTCGACTCCCTGTTGGCGATCGACCTGCGCAAGAAGCTCAAGAAGGCCACCGGCCGTGCAGTGCCGCTGGCCACCATCCTCGGTGGCGCCACCGCCGCCGAATTGATCGAGCAGTTGGAAAGACCTGAAAAGGAAGCATTTTCGCGTGACTGACATGGTTAGTGCCGATCCGGCAGCCCCCCGCACCTCCGATGCGCGTCTGGAGCTGATGCGGCGCAAGCTCGCCGAGCGGGGCCTCGCGTCAGCATCGGGAGATTCCGGGCAATCGGCCACCGGCATGGAAGGTGCGCCGATCGATCCCACGGTGCTGTCGGATGGGCAGCGCCGGATGTGGTTCGTGCAGGGGTTCGATCCGAGCGGGGTACTGCTCAACATCTGTCTGTCCTACCGGCTCGACGGGGTGATCGATGCCGAGCGGTTGCACGACGCCGTCAACGCGGTGGCACAACGACACCCGATCCTGCGCACCACCTACCAGGCCGACGAGAACGGCGAGCCGACGGCGACGGTGCACGATGACCTGGCCCCGGGGTGGATGTTCCATGACCTGTCGGACAAGTCCGAGCGGGCACGCAAGCTACGCCTTGAGGTGCTGGCCCAGCGCGAGTTCGGCACAGCCTTCGAACTGAACAGCGACTCCCCGTTGCGGATCACGCTGATCAAGACCGGTCCGAGTGAGCACGTGATGTTGCTCGTGGCCCATCACATCGCCTGGGACGACGGTTCATGGCGGGTGTTCTTCACCGACCTCACCCGGGCCTACGGTGGGGCGCAGCTCGCCGAGACACCGCGCGTGACGGTATCCGAGGCGCCAGACGGCGATGCGGATCTGGCCTACTGGCGCGAGGCCCTGGCCGATCCGCCGGAGCCGCTGGAGTTGCCCGGGCCCGCGGGTTCGGTGGTGCCCAGCGGTTTCCGGTCCCAGCGCAGCACGGTCCGGTTGTCCGTCGGGACCGTCCAGCAGGTGTCGGCCCTGGCGCGCGACACCGGCGCCACCCCGTACATGGTGCTGCTCGCGGCGTTCGGTGCGCTCGTCTACCGCTACACCCATACCGACGATTTCCTGGTCGCCACCCCGGTGCTGAACCGCGACACCGACGAAACCATCGGCTATTACGGCAACACGGTGGCAATGCGGCTTCGGCCACAGGGCACCCTCGGGTTCCGCGAACTGGTCGCGGAAACCCGGGACACCGCCATCGGTGCGTTCGCGCATCAGCGCGTCAACCTCGACCGGGTGGTGGCCGAACTCAACCCGGACCGGCGCCACGGCGCCGAACGGATGACGCGGGTGAGCTTCGGGTTCCGCGAGTCTGACGGCGGCGGGTTCCGCCCGGACGGCGTGACGTGTGGACGTGCCGACCTGCGCGGCCAACACACCCAGCTGCCACTGGGTTTCATGGTCGAGCTCGACGCCGAGGGTGCGGTCGTGGAGGCCGAACATCTCACCGAGGTGATGGATGCCGAGCTGGCCGCGCAGATGCTGCGGCACTTCGCCGTGCTGCTCGACAGTGCGCTCGCCGAGCCTGATCGGCCGCTGTCTGCGCTGGACCTGTTCACCGCCGAGGATGCCGAGTGGATGCGGGCAGTGTCCACCGGTGAGCAATTCGACACGCCGGGAACCACGTTGGCCGCGCTGGTCACCGAACAGGCCGCCCGTACCCCCGATGCCATCGCCGTGGTCTATGAGGGCAGGCAATACAGCTACCGCGAGATCAACGAATCGGCGAACCGGTTGGCGCACTGGCTGATCGGCCAGGGCATCGGCACCGAGGACCGCGTCGCCGTGCTGCTGGAAAAATCGCCGGAGCTGGTCATCACCGCGCTGGGCATCGTCAAGGCCGGAGCCGTGTACCTCCCTGTCGACCCGACCTATCCCGAGGATCGACTCACCTACATCCTCGCCGACTCCGACCCGAAGACCATTCTTCGCGAGCCGGTCGACGGCCTGGAGAGTTATCCGGTCACCGATCCCACCGACGTCGAACGGATCCGGCCGCTGCGCCCGGACAACACGGCGTATCTGATCTACACGTCGGGATCCACGGGCCTACCCAAGGGCGTGCCGGTGCCGCACCGGCCGATCGCGGAGTACTTCGTCTGGTTCGGGCGCGATTACCAGGTCACCGAAGACGAACGCCTGCTGCAGGTGGCATCGCAGAGCTTCGACGTGTCGATCGGCGAGATCTTCGGCATGCTGGCCGCTGGTGCGCGCCTGGTGATCCCGAAGCCGGGGGGTCTGGGCGACATCGGATATCTCACCGACCTGTTGCGCGACGAGGGCATCACCTCGATGCACTTCGTCCCGTCGCTGCTCGGGCTGTTCCTGTCGCTGCCCGGCGTCAACGAGTGGCGCACGCTGCAGCGCGTGCCGATCGGTGGCGAGGCGCTGCCGGGGGAGATCGCCGACAAGTTCCTCGCCACGTTCGACTCGCTGCTGCACAACTTCTACGGTCCCACCGAAACGGTGCTCAACTGCACGCGTTACAAGGTGGAGGGCAAGCAGGGCGCCCGGATAGTGCCGATCGGTACACCGAAGATCAACACCACGATCCATCTGCTAGACGATGCGTTGCAGCCGGTACCGGTCGGGGTGATCGGTGAGATCTACATCGGCGGAACACATGTCGCGCACGGCTACCACGACCGCCCCCGCCTCACGGCAGAGCGGTTCGTCGCCGATCCGTTCAACCCCGGCGGACGGATGTACCGGTCGGGCGACCTGGCTCGGCGCAACGCCGACGGTGACATCGAATTTGTCGGCCGCGCCGATGAACAGGTCAAGATCCGTGGCTTCCGAATCGAACTCGGCGAGGTCTCCGCGGCCATCTCCGTCGACCCGTCGGTGGGTCAGGCCGTGGTGGTGGTCAGCGACCTGCCGTCGCTCGGCAAGAGCCTGGTCGCCTACATCACACCGGCCGCCGATGCCGAACTGGTGGAGGTCGACCGTATCCGGGCCAGGGTGACGGCCGCGCTGCCCGAGTACATGATCCCGGCAGCGTTCGTCGAGCTGCCCGAGATCCCGATCACGGCGCACGGCAAGATCGATCGCCGGGCACTACCCGAGCCGGAGATCCGCTCGGCCACAGTATTCCGTGCTCCGGACACCGAAACCGAACATGCGATCGTCGCGCTGTTCGGCGAATTGCTCGAGCGCGACGGTGTCGGCGCCGACGACTCGTTCTTCGATCTCGGCGGTCACTCGCTGCTGGCCACCAAATTGGTTGCCGCGGTGCGGGCTCGCTTCGGGGTGGATCTCGGGGTCGCCGACGTGTTCGAGAATGCCACGGTGGCGGGCCTGGCCGCTCGGGTCGACGAATTACTGGCATCGGGCAGCGGCACGGGCCTGCCCCCGATCGTGGCCGTCCGGCACGACGGACCGTCGCAGATGTCGGCGGCCCAGCACCGGCAGTGGTTCCAGTTCCGCATCGACGGACCGAACCCGGTCAACAATGTGCCCTTCGCAGCACGACTGACCGGACCCTGCGATGTGGAGGCCCTGGCCGGGGCGGTCGGCGATGTGGTTTCCCGGCACGAGATCTTGCGCACCACCTACCGCGAAATCGACGGTGTCCCTTACCAGGTCATTCATCCCGCGGGCCCGGTGACGGTGCGCCGAGCCGAGGGCACCGGTGAAGACTGGTTGCAGGGCGAACTCGATGCCGAGCGGCGGTACTGCTTCGACCTGGAGAACGAGTGGCCGATTCGGGCGGCGGTGCTGTCCACCCCAGGTGCGCATGTGCTGTCGTTGATGGTTCACCACATCGCCGCCGATCATTGGTCGGGCGCTGTGCTGTTCACCGATCTGATGACCGCCTACCACGCCCGCCGGGCCAAATCCGCGCCCGAGTGGGCCCCGCTGCCCGTCCAGTACGCCGACTTCGCGGACTGGCAGGCCGAAATGCTGTCGAGCGCGGGCGAGCGAATCGGTGAGCAACGCGACTACTGGACAAAGCAACTGGCTGGTCTGTCGGCTGACCACAATATCGAGAACGGCCTTCAACCGGACTTCCCGCGCCCGCCGGTGCCCACTGGTGAGGGCAAGGCGCTCGACTTCACCATCGACGCAGCCGTCCGCGGCAAGCTCGTCGAACTCGCCCGTGAGCTCGGCGTCACCGAGTTCATGGTGCTGCAGGCCGCCGTTGCGATCGCCCTGCACAAAGCCGGGCAGGGCACCGACATTGCGCTGGGCACACCGGTAGCCGGGCGTACCGCCCCCGAACTCGATGCGCTGATCGGGTTCTTCATCAACATCGTGGTGCTGCGGAACGACCTGTCCGGCAACCCGACACTGCGCGAGGTGCTGGGGCGTTCCCGCGACATGGCACTGGCCGCCTACCAGAATCAGGACCTGCCGTTCGACCGGGTGGTCGACGCGGTGAGCCCGGTGCGCTCGCTGTCGCGCAACCCGCTTTTCGGTGTGGTGGTGCACGTGCGTGAGGATCTGCCGGCACGTCAGGTCATCGATACCGGAGCCGACGGTGAAACCCATTTCACCGCACTGGAACCCACCTTTGACGTGGCGCATGCGGACCTGTCGCTGAATTTCTTCGCCGAGGCCGGCGGCGGGCAGCAGGGCGGATATCGGGGCACCGTCATCTACCGCACCGAGCTCTACGAGGCGGCCACCGCACAACGCCTCGTCGGCTGGCTGCAGCGCATCGTCGCGGCATTCGCCGGCGACGCCGACCAGACCGTGCGCGACATCTCGGTTCTCGATCCGGCCGAGCGCGACCTGCTGGTCGACGACTGGAGTCGCAAGGCGGCACCGCCGGCCGGGCTGCCGCAGACCGAAGGCGCCGACCGCGTCTACCTGCTTGACGAATGGCGGCAGCCGGTGGCCATCGGTGTCGTGGGCGACGTCCACTACGCCGGCGGTGCGGTGGACGAGGCATCCGGCGCGGCCACCGGCGTCGGCGCAGATCGATTCGCGCCCAATCCGTTCGGGGACGGGCAGTTGTACCGCACCGGGGACCGGGCCCGCTGGACCACCGACGGGCGGCTCGAGCCCATCACCGCGGGTGAACCACGGCTGCAGGCCGCCCTGGAAGACCTCGACGGGGTCGCCGCTGCGGCGACCCGATACTGGGAGGTCCGCGGGGCCACGACACTGGCCGGGTACGTGGTGCTCGAGCCGGAAGTGGCTGACGCCGAAGCCTTCCTGGAGACAGCGCGCGCCGGGCTGCCCGAGGAGTTCACCGGTGCGCTGCTGACGGTGGCCGATACCGTCGAAGCCGCCACGCTGACCCGTCCGCGCATCACCACGACGGCACCCGCCGAGCCGCCGGCCACCCCGACCGAGGAGACCCTGGCGGCGATGCTGGTAACCCTCCTCGGCGTGACCGAAGTGGGACGGTACGACGACTTCTTCACCCTTGGCGGCGACAGCATCCTGGCCGTGCAGCTCGCGGCACGGGCCAGGGATGCCGGGGTGGCGATGACGGCGCGCATGGTGTTCGAACATCCCGGCCTGGCCGACCTGGCCGCCGCGATCGATGCGTCGGCCACGAAAGAAACAGTCGCCGACGTCCACCATGAGCCGATGTCCGCATCGGGCCTGTCGCCCGACGAACTGGCCGCGCTGACCGCGGGATGGGGCCAGGACCAGGGGATCGCGACGTGACGACCACCGGAACGCCGCCCGGCGTCGAGGACGTCCTGGCGCTGAGCCCGCTGCAACAGGGGTTGTATTCGCTGGCCGGCCTGACCGAAGGTGACGCCGGCGCTGACCCCTACGTCATCGCGATGGCCGCCGACATCGACGGGGCGCTGGACGCCGAGCTGCTGCGGGCCTGTGCCGAGGCGATGCTGGTGCGCCATCCCAACCTGCGGGCCAGCTTTTTCCAGGGGAACCTGAGCCGCCCGGTGGCGGTGGTCCCGTCGGCCGTCGAATTGCCGTGGCGGCATGTGCATGCCGATGACGAGCAGGCGCTCACCCTGGAAGCTGAGGAACGCGCCCGGCGCTTCGACCTGGGTCGAGGGCCGCTGATCCGGTTCGTGCTCATCGAGAAGCCCGGGCAACGTTGGCGACTGGTGATTGTTGCCCATCACATCGCAATCGACGGCTGGTCGCTACCGGTCTTCGTCGGTGAGCTGATCGCCCTCTACGGCGCCAAGGGCGACGTGGCAGCGCTGCCGTCGGGGGTCCGGCCATATCGCGACTACATCGGCTGGCTGGCCGGGCGCGATCAGGAGGCCAGCCGGGCGCGTTGGCAGGCACATCTCTACGGCATGGACGCCCCCACGTTGTTGTCGCCGGTGTTGTCCGGACTGACGGCCGAGCCTGGTCTGCCCGCACGCACCGAGGTGACCCTCGACGAACAGCAGTCCGCCGAAATCCTCGAGGCCGCCCGGCGACGCGGCGTCACGGTCAACACGCTGTTCCAGATGGCTTGGGCAACAATCCTTTCGGTTTTCACCGACCGCACCGATGTGGTGTACGGCGTCACCGTGTCGGGTCGCCCCGACGAGCTGGCCGGAGTGGAATCGATGGTCGGCCTTTTCATCAACACCGTGCCGCTGCGGGTCAGGGTCGACCCCAAGGTGCTCGTTGGGAATCAGTGCCTGGCGCTGCAGCGCGAAGCCGCCGAGCTGCGCGAGCACAGCTACCTCAGCCACACCGAGTTGCGTTCGCTCGGCGGGATCGGCGAGCTGTACGACACACTGCTGGTCTACGAGAACTTCCCGCCCGGCGGGCTGGTCGGCAGTGACGAATTCGCTCTCGGTGAGGCGGTGCTACGGCCCTCGGCATTGGAGAGCCTGTCGCATTTCCCCGTCACCATCGCCGCGCATCCCACCCACGGCCGGCTCACCGTGCTGGTCGAAACCCTCGACGGGGCACTGGGAATGCTCGATCCGCAGGCACTGGGCCTGCGGGTGCTGAGCGTCGTGCAGCGGCTGTTGGACTGCTGGGAGCGTCCGCTGCGCGAGGTCGCGGTCACCCTCGATGGTGAGTCGCAAGCCGTCGGTGCGCCGCAGATTGCTCAGATGTACGACGGATTACCCGCTGGCTTTCATTCCGCGTTCAGTGAGACGGTTGCCGAGCGGCTCGGTTCGGTCGCCTTGAGCTGGGACGGGGGAGAACTCAGCTATCGCGAACTCGACGATGCTGCGGATCGCCTGGCCGCCGAGCTGATCCGGCGCGGCGTGGACGACGAAACTCCTGTGCCGATCCGGTTGCGCCGTGGGCCCGACTACGTGGTCGCGATGCTCGCAGTGCTCAAGGCGGGCGCGATGATCGTGCCGCTGGATCCCGCCATGCCCGATGAACGGGTGGCCGAGATCCTGCGTCAGATCGGCGCGGGCCGGCACTCACTCGTCGTCGACGAGGCCCTGCTGGCGTCCGTCGGTACCGAGCCGGACGTCGATTACCGGCCCGCACCGGTGTACCCCGGGCAGGGTGCCTACATCGTGTTCACCTCGGGGACCACCGGAAAACCCAAGGGCGTCATCGGAACCCATCAGGCCCTGTTGGCCTACTGCGCCGATCATGCCCACCAGCTGCTGCAGCCGGCGGCCACCCGACTCGGCCGTCCGTTGCGGGTGGCCCACGCGTGGTCGTTCACGTTCGATGCGGCTTGGCAACCGTTGGCGGCTCTGCTCGACGGGCATACCGTGCACATCGTCGCCGACGAGGTGCAGCGTGACGCCGAGGCGCTGGTGGAGACCATCGGGCGCTTCGCGATCGACATGATCGACACCACGCCGTCGATGTTCGCCTCCCTGCGGGCCGCGGGCCTGCTTACCCAGGTGCCGCTGGCGGTGCTCGCGCTCGGCGGCGAGGCCATCGACACCGCCACGTGGCGGGGTATCCAGGCCGAATGTGAGCGCACGTGGATGTCTGCGCACAACTGCTACGGTCCGACCGAGACCACCGTGGAAGCCGTCGTCGCGACGATCGGCGAGTACGCGCAGCCCTGCATCGGGCGTCCCACGGAGTCGACCGAGGCCTATGTGCTCGACGGCTGGCTGCGGCCGGTTCCTGACGGTGTGTGCGGCGAATTGTATTTGGCCGGTGGCCAGTTGACCCGCGGGTATCTCGGCCGGCCGGGAGAGACAGCCGGACGGTTCGTCGCCGATCCGTTCACCGCAGGTGCCCGCATGTACCGCACCGGCGACGTGGTGCGCCGGAATCCGGACTCGAATGCTCTCGAGTTTCTCGGCCGCAGCGACGACCAGGTCAAGATCCGTGGCTTCCGGGTGGAGCCCGGAGAGGTGGCCGCGACGCTGCATACCCACCCCGGGGTGCGGCATGCCCATGTGGCGGTTCGGCAGCACCGGAGCGGGCCGCGCCTGATTGCGTACGTGGTGACCGATACTCCGGTCACCGAGTTGCGCGGGATGCTGACCGACACCCTGCCAAGACATCTGGTGCCTCACCACATCGTGGCCGTCGACGAGATCCCCCTGACCACCAACGGCAAGGTCGACGACGCCGCACTCGCGGCGCTGGGTACCGGCGGACGCTCCGAAGGGGCTGAGCACCCCGCCACCGAGACGGAGCGGCTGCTGGCCCAGGTGCTGGCCGAAGTGCTGGGGACCACTGACGGTGCGGGCGTGGACGTCACCGCGGACTTCCTCGATCTCGGGCTGGACAGCATCGTGGCCTTGTCGGTCGTGCAGGCTGTGCGGCGCCGTGGTGTGGCGCTGCGCGCCCGTCTGATGTTGGACTGTGCGACTGTCCGTGAACTCGCGGCCGCGATCGACGCCGATGCGGCCGCCGTGGCGCGGGAGCAAGGCGCGGCCGACGAAGCCCCACCGGATACCGGCCCGATCCCGTTGCTGCCCAACGGGCGTTGGCTCTACCAGTACGGCGACCCGCGCCGGCTCGCACAGACAGAGGTGTTCCGCCTGCCCGCCGGGATCACCCGAGATCAGCTGGAAGCACTGCTGCGCAACGTGATCGACGGGCATGAGGTGCTGCGCACCCGATTGGACCGCGCGACCCTGACCTTGGTTCCGCATACGCCAGGTGAGGTGTTCTCGGAGGCGACCGGGTCGGGTGAGATCAATGCCGCGGTGGCCGAGCAGGCTGACCTCTCGGTGCAACGCCTGGATCCGCAGAACGGGTCGATGCTCGATGCGGTGTGGCTGCATCACCCGCAGACCGAAGACGGCCTGTTGATCCTCACCGCCCACGTGCTGGCGCTGGACCCGGCGTCGTGGCGGATCCTGGTCGGTGAGCTCGAAAATGCCTGGCATGCAATATCGTCCGGTCGCACCCCACTCCCGGTGCGGGAGCACACTTCGCTGCGACAGTGGTCCCGGCTGCTGTCCGAGCGGGCGGCCACGCTCGACACCTGCGGCTTCTGGGAGCAGCAGTTCGAGGGCGACGATCCGGAAATCGGCGCGCGGCGGATCGATCCGTCCGCCGACCGGATGGCCGATGTGACGATCAAGATGGCCTTCGCCGAGCCCGACGTGACGGCCCGACTGCTCACCGGTGCGGTGCCGGTGACCGAGGTGCTGGCCGCGGCGACCGCCCGTGCCCTGAGCACCTGGCGTCGCCACCGCGGCCAGCCGACCCCTGCGCCCGTGTTGGCGCTGGAAACCCACGGCCGGTCCGACGCGGTGGTGTCAGATCATGACGAGGTCGATACCGGCGACACCGCAGGGTTGCTCAGCATGATCTACCCCTTGCGGTTGAGCGCCGACGACGCCCGTGGGGTCGCCGCGCAGGTGGCCGCGATCCCGGGCGACGCGATCGACTACGGGTTGCTGCGGTACTTGCGCGAGGACACTGCCGAACGGCTGGGCGCACATCGGGATCCGCAAGTACTGCTCAACTATCTGGGCCGTATCGAACTGGATGCGGCCGACCATGCCCTACTGCAGGACCGTTCGTTGCAGACCGGGGTGACTCCGGTTCCCGAACCGAATGTCGCTGTGCGCCATGAACTGACGGTCATGGCCGCGGTAATAGACCGCGACGGGTCGGCCGTGCTCGGCACCCAATGGCGGACTCTGCCCGACATTCTGTCCGCCGAGGACATCGCCACCCTGCAGGCGATGTGGCTGGACGCATTGCGAGAGGTGATCACATGAGTGCCCCATCGGCTCCCACCCTGGCCGTCATCGGTGCCGGGCCCAAGGCCATCGCGGTGGCGGCCAAGGCGGCCGAGCTGCGGGCGATGGGCGTGCCCGCCCCCGACGTTGTCGTCATCGAACGCGCCGGGGTGGCCGCCAACTGGCAGGCCGTCGGCGGTTGGACCGACGGTAACCATCGCCTCGGCACCGGTCCGGAGAAGGACGTCGGCTTCCCCTACCGGTCGTCTCTGGTGTCGCGGCGCAACGCCGAACTCGACGAGCGGATGACCCGGCACAGTTGGCAGGCCTACCTGATCGCCACCGGCGGATTCGCCGAATGGGTCGACCGGGGCCGGCCCGCACCGACCCACAAACGCTGGAGTCAGTATCTGGGCTGGGTGGCCGAGGACGTCGGGATGAATGTGGTTTCCGGTGAGGTGGAACGTATCTCGGTTGGCGCCGACGCCGGCGGTGCCGGCAATTCTGCCGACGCCGGCGGTGCCGGCAATTCTGCTGACGCCGGCGGTGCCGGCAATTCTGCCGACGCTCACCGGTGGGTGCTGAACACCGCCGAGGACACCGTGTACGCCGACGGGCTGATGGTGACCGGGCCCGGTCAGGCCGAACGTTCGGTGCTGCCCGGCAATCCCCGGGTGATGTCGATCGCGCAGTTCTGGCATCAGGCCGGTAAGCACGAAATGATCAACGCCGAACGGGTGGCGGTGATCGGGGGCGGCGAGACCGCCGCGTCGATGCTCAACGAGCTTTTCCGCCACCGGGTTTCGACGATCACGGTGATCTCGCCCACGGTCACCCTGTTCACCCGCGGCGAGGGGTTCTTCGAGAACACCCTGTTCTCCGACCCGACCGGATGGACCGGGCTGACCATGGCCGAGCGCCGGGATGCCCTGGCCCGCACCGATCGTGGGGTGTTCTCGGCCCGGGTGCAGGACGCGTTGTTGGCCGACGATCGGATCCGTCATCTGCGTGGCCGGGTCGCCCACGCGGTGGCCCGCGACGAGCGGATCCGGTTGACGTTGTCGACCAACACCGGGGGCGAAGCGGTCGAGACGGTGCACGGCTTCGACCTGGTGATCGACGGGTCCGGTGCCGACGCGCTGTGGTTCGCGCCGTTGTTCAGCCAGGACGCGCTGGACCTACTCGAGCTGGGGCTCGGCGGTCCACTGACCGGTGACACCCTTCAAGAGCACATCGGGCACGATCTGGCCCTGAACGACGTGTTCCCCAAACTGTTCCTGCCGGGGCTGGCCGGGCTCACCCAGGGGCCGGGCTTCCCGAACCTGAGCTGCCTCGGCCTGTTGTCCGACCGGGTGCTGGGTGCGAACCTGGCCAACCCCTCGATGAGGAGAGTCGATGAGTTCCAATCCGTTCGATGACGAGAACGGCACGTTCTACGTGCTGGTCAACGATGAGGACCAGCACAGCCTGTGGCCGGCATTCGCCGATGTGCCCGAGGGCTGGCGGGTGATCTTCGGTGCGGCCGGCCGGGCCGAGTGCCTGAGCCATGTCGAGCAGGCCTGGTCGGACCTGCGGCCCCGGAGTCTGCGTGAGGCAATGGCACAGTAGCGGGGGACTGATCCGCCAACCGCTAGGCCAGGTTCGGGGCGAGCGCGTCCATGTCGAACAGCCGGGCGTGCAGGATGGTGCGATTCCGGAGGGCTGAACGCACCGCACGGTGCAGCCCGTCCTCCAGATAGATGTCCCCGCGCCATTTCACCGCGTGGGGGAACAGGTCGCCGTAGAACGTCGAGTCCTCGGACAGCAGCCGGTCCAGCGCGAGCACTGTGGTGGTCGTGACCAGCTCGTCGAGGCGCAGCTGGCGAGGCGGGATGCGGGACCAGTCCCGGTGGGAGAGCCCGTGCTCCGGGTACGGTTTGCCCTCTTGGACGCCCTTGAAGATCATCGCCGGCCCGCCTCCGTCGCAGTAGTGCGCGGTGTTGCCATCGGCATAGTCGCCTAGGTTAATACCCTCGTGGGTGATTGCCCGCGCCGGTGTCGCTCGGCACGATGACCCGGAGCTGTCACCGCAGAATCGGTAAACCTGCTGCTGGTCGGTAAAATGAACCGAGCTGAACGCACACATCGCTGCTGCGAAGGGTAGGTGAACTGGTGGGGAGTGCCGACGAGCGTCGTTTCGAGGTGCTGCGCGCCATCGTCGCCGACTTCGTGGCCACCAAGGAGCCGATCGGCTCCAAGACTCTGGTGGACCGTCACAACCTCGGCGTGTCGAGCGCCACGGTCCGCAATGACATGGCGGTGCTGGAGGCCGAGGGCTACATCACCCAGCCCCACACGAGCTCGGGGCGGGTGCCCACCGAGAAGGGCTACCGCGAGTTCGTCGACCGCATCGACAACGTCAAGCCGCTGTCCTCATCGGAGCGCCGCGCAATCCTGTCCTTCCTGGAGTCCGGGGTCGACCTCGACGACGTGCTACGGCGCGCGGTGAGGCTGCTGGCGCAGCTGACCAGGCAGGTCGCGATCGTGCAGTACCCGACGCTCTCCACGTCGTCCGTCCGCCACCTCGAGGTGGTTGCGCTGACTCCCGCCCGGTTGCTGCTGGTGGTCATCACCGATTCGGGCCGGGTGGATCAGCGCATCGTGGAGCTCGGCGATGCGATCGACGAGCATGAGCTGTCCAAACTCCGCGAGATGCTGGGGCAGGCGTTGGAAGGCAAGCCGCTGACGGCGGCGGCGATCGCGGTGAGCGATCTGGCCACGCATCTCAACGGCCACGGCGCACTGGCCGATGCCGTCGGCCGATCGGCGACGGTCCTGGTAGAGACCCTCGTCGAGCACACCGAAGAACGACTGCTGCTGGGCGGCACCGCCAACCTGACCCGCAACACCGCCGATTTCGGCGGATCGCTGCGGTCGGTGCTGGAGGCACTCGAGGAGCAGGTGGTGGTACTGCGGCTGTTGGCGGCCCAGCAGGAAGCGGGCAAGGTAACCGTGCGGATCGGTCACGAGACCGAGGCCGAGCAGATGCTGGGAACGTCGGTGGTGAGCACCACGTACGGCAGCTCGGGCAAGGTGTACGGCGGAATGGGTGTGGTAGGTCCCACCCGAATGGACTACCCGGGAACGATCGCCAATGTTGCGGCGGTTGCTCTTTATATCGGCGAAGTCCTAGGTACTCGTTAATCCAGCCGGTCGATCCGGCATAGAAAGGTCAGGCAAGGTCAGCGTGGCACGCGATTATTACGGCTTGCTCGGAGTGAGCAAAGGCGCGAGCGATTCAGAGATCAAACGCGCCTATCGGCGGCTGGCGCGTGAGCTGCACCCCGACGTCAATCCCGACCAGGAAGCCCAGAGCAGGTTCACCGAGATCCAGGTCGCCTACGAGGTGCTGTCGGACCCGGAGAAGCGCCGCATCGTCGACATGGGTGGCGACCCGATGGAGTCGGTCGGTGGAGCGCCCGGCGGGTTCAGCGGATTCGGTGGCCTCGGCGATGTGTTCGAGGCATTCTTCGGTGGCGGAACCTCCTCGCGGGGGCCGATCGGCCGGGTGCGGCCCGGCGCGGATTCACTCCTGCGAATGCGGTTGGACCTTGCGGAGTGCGCCACCGGCGTGACCAAGCAGGTGGCTGTGGACACTGCGGTGTTGTGCGATCTGTGTCAGGGCAAGGGCACGAACGGCAATTCCACCCCGGTCGCCTGTGACACGTGCGATGGTCGCGGCGAGATCCAGACCGTGCAGCGCTCGCTGCTGGGACAGGTGATGACGACCCGTCCGTGCCCCGTGTGCGGGGGAATCGGTGAGGTGATCCCCGATCCGTGCAACCGTTGCGGTGGTGACGGTCGGGTGCGCGCCCGCCGTGAGATCAGCGTCAAGATCCCGGCTGGTGTGGGCGATGGCATGCGGGTGCGCCTGGCCGCGCAAGGTGAGGTCGGACCGGGCGGCGGACCGGCAGGCGATCTGTACGTCGAGGTCCATGAGAAGCAGCACGAGATCTTCGTCCGCGACGGCGACGACCTGCACTGCACGATCTCGGTGCCGATGGTCGACGCTGCGCTGGGCACCACGGTCAGTGTCGACGCGATCCTCGACGGGCCCACCGAACTGACCATCCCCGCGGGCACGCAGCCCGGTGCGGTGACCACATTGCGCGGCCACGGCATGCCGCACCTGCGTTCCGGGGTGCGCGGTGATCTGCACGCCCACATCGACGTGGTGGTGCCATCGAGGCTGGACAGCGCCGATATCGACCTGCTGCGGAAGCTGAAGGAGAATCGGGCCCGCGACGCGGCGGAGGTGCGTTCGACGCAGGCCTCAGCGGGCTCCGGTGGTCTGTTCAGCCGGTTGCGCGAGACGTTCTCCGGCCGCTGACACTGCGGGCGGCACAGTGAGTTCAGCGCTTTTCTATGTCGACGCACTGCCGGGCGCGGGGGAGCTCACCGTCGTCGACGGCGACGAGGGCTTCCACGCCTCCAACGTGCGTCGCATCCGGGTCGGCGAACAGATCGATCTGAGCGACGGCGCCGGGACGCTGGCCCACTGCGTCGTCGAGGCCACCGCCAAGGGCCAGTTGTCGGCGCGGGTGACCGAGCGGGCCGCCATCAGCGCCCCGCGCCCGACCGTGACCGTGGTGCAGGCGTTGCCCAAGTCCGACCGCTCAGAACTGGCCGTCGAGCTGGCGACCGAGGCGGGTGCGGACAGGTTTGTCGCGTGGCAGGCGACGAGGTGTGTGGCCCGTTGGGAGGGTCCGAAAGTGGACAAGGGTCTGCGGCGCTGGGAAGCGGTGGCACGCTCGGCGGCTCGGCAGTCCCGCCGTACCTACATTCCGGCGGTCGAGGGCGTGGTCTCCACGGCTGCACTGACCCAACGTGTCGCCGACACTGTGGCCGCCGGGGCGATGGTGCTCGCACTGCACGAATCGGCCACCGCTCCTCTGGCCGAACTGCCTCTGGCTCAGGCGGATTCACTGATGCTCATCGTCGGACCCGAAGGTGGCATCGCCGATGAGGAGATCGCGGCCCTGACCGGGGCCGGCGCGCAGGCCGTCCGCCTTGGCCCGACCGTTCTGCGGACGTCGACGGCCGCGGCCGTGGCGCTGGGGGCGATCGGTGCGCTGACGGGACGCTGGGAGATTTAGCGCCGACGGGCATGCTGTCCAGGCATTACGCTCCATTCGTGAGTTTGCCGCCCCAGGGCCCGCCGCCCCAAGGTTCGCCGTCGCCCTACGGGCAGCAGCCCCCGCACTGGCCGCCACCCCAACCGCAGCAATGGCCCGGGGCGCCGGGTGCTCCGGGCCCATATGGCGCATACGGGCCGCCCCCGTACGGGCAGCCTCCGAACTGGTCTCCGGCTGGACCGCCACTTCAGCCGAAGAAATCAGGACTCGGCAAGGTGATCGTCGGCGTCGTCGTCGTCGTGAGCGTCGCGGTCCTCGCAGTGATCGGGTACGGGGTCGCCAAGGTCTCCGGTGAGGGACAGGACCGGACTGCCTACTCGGCATCCAGTTTCTCCGACGTCTGCGACAAGGATTGGATCAGTACCGCCCCGGAATACGGCAAGCCCTACAACATCGCGGCCTTCTACCAGGGGCTCGGAATCATGGGCGAAGCCTGGTTGTCGGTCCCTTCCAACAAATGGGCCACGTCCAACGAGTACTCCAAGATCAACGTCGTCGCCTGCCTGGAGCGAAAGACGGGCACCGAGGCGAAATCCATTCCGTGTGTCTTTGACGACGACGGGAGCCGTATCACCGTCGACTACTACTCCGCCGACTACACGATCGAGCTCCGCGAAGCCAAGACCGGCAAGGTCGTCCAGGACCTGGGCACGGTGTCGGGTACTGCCGACTCGTGTCCGTTCATCGCGTCCTACGAGCGCCGGTCCAAGAAGATGTACGCCGCTCCGGACGGTGACGCAGTGCAGGCCAAGTTGGACGCGTTCGCAGGCTAAGATCCGCCATCCCGTTACGCTGACCTGTGCGTTTACCCAGTCAGTGGGCCCGGCCCGTCAACCGTGACGCACCAATCACCGCCGGGGCGCTCAACCATTGGGGCGTGTCGTTGACCAGCGGTAAACTGGGGACAGTACAACGGCAGCCGGCCGTTTTGAGAACACGGAAAGCAGGCACAAACTCCACGTGACGCCCCGCGACACGACCGCTGACTCGTCGACCACCGCATCGGAATCGGTCCGCAGCAGCATCACTGTTCCGCCCGACATCATCGTGGGCCTGCTCGGCTCGGCTGATGAGAACTTGCGGGCACTCGAAAGACTTCTGACTGCCGACATCCACGTCCGCGGCAACGAGATCACCTTCACCGGCGAGCCGGCCGATGTGGCACTGGCCGAACGTGTCGTCGCCGAGCTGATCGCCGTCGCGTCGAGCGGCCAGGCGGTGACTCCCGAGGCGGCGCGGCACAGCGTCGCGATCCTCACCGGTACGGAGGACGAGTCCCCGGCCGAGGTGCTCACCCTCGACATCCTGAGCCGCCGCGGCAAGACGATCCGGCCCAAGACGCTGAACCAGAAGCGCTACGTCGACGCCATCGATGCGCACACCATCGTGTTCGGCATCGGTCCGGCCGGTACCGGCAAGACCTACCTGGCGATGGCCAAGGCCGTCAGCGCCCTGCAGACCAAACAGGTCAACCGGATCATCCTGACCCGCCCCGCGGTCGAAGCCGGCGAGCGCCTCGGCTTCCTGCCGGGCACGCTGAGCGAGAAGATCGACCCGTACCTGCGCCCGCTGTACGACGCGCTGCACGACATGATGGATCCCGAGCTCATCCCAAAGCTGATGAGTGCCGGGGTGATCGAGGTCGCGCCACTCGGGTACATGCGTGGAAGAACGTTGAATGATGCGTTCATCATTCTCGACGAGGCGCAGAACACCACCGCTGAACAGATGAAAATGTTTCTGACCCGGCTCGGTTTCGGATCCAAAGTCGTTGTCACCGGCGATATCACGCAGGTGGACCTGCCCGGCGGTGCCACCTCCGGGCTACGCGCGGCGATGAACATTCTCGACGATATCGACGACATCCACTTCGCCGAGCTCACCAGCGCCGACGTGGTCCGCCACCGCCTGGTGTCCGAGATCGTCGACGCCTACGCGCGACACGAGGAGCCGGCATTGCTCAACCGTTCCCAACGCCGTTCGTCGAACGGGCGGCCCCGCCGATGAGCGACGCTTGCGGAGCGAATCAGCAGACGGCATGCGGGGCCCGAGCCTGCGAGGGGACCGCATGAGCATCGAGGTATCCAACGAGTCGGGCATCGATGTCTCCGAGGATGAGCTGATCAGCGTCGCGCGCTTCGTCATCGCGAAGATGGACGTGAACCCGGCGGCTGAGCTGTCGATGGTGCTGCTGGACAGTGCAGCCATGGCCGACCTGCACATGCGGTGGATGGACCTACCCGGCCCGACCGATGTGATGAGTTTCCCGATGGACGAGCTCGAGCCCGGGGGCCGGCCGGATGCGCCCGAGCCGGGTCCGGCCATGCTCGGGGACATCGTGTTGTGCCCGGAATTCGCCGAGCAGCAGGCTGCCAAGGCCGGGCACTCGCTCGGTCAGGAGTTGGCGTTGCTGACGGTGCACGGTGTACTGCACCTGCTCGGTTACGACCACGCCGAGCCGGACGAGGAGAAGGAGATGTTCGCACTTCAGCGCCAGCTCCTCGAGGAGTGGGTGGCTGATCAGGTCGAGTCCTATCACGCCGACCGGCAGAGTGAGAAAGACCAGCGGCTGCTGGACAAGTCCCGATACTTCGATCAACCGTGACCGGCTTGCTCCCGCTGCTCGGCGCTGTGGTGCTGGTCGGGTTCGGCGGGCTTTTTGCCGCGATTGACGCCGCCCTGTCCACCGTCTCGATCGCGCGGATCGAGGAACTGGTCCGCGATGAACGTCCGGGTGCCGCCCGGCTCAGCCGGGTAGTCGCCGAACGGCCCCGGTACATCAATCTCGTTGTGCTTCTCCGGATTACCTGCGAGATCACCGCCACCGTGCTGCTGGCGTCCTTCCTCGACGGGCATCTCGGCGTCGGGTGGGGCCTGGTGGCTTCCGCCGCGATCATGGTGGTGACCAGCTTCGTGGCCATCGGCGTCGGCCCGCGCACGGTCGGTAGGCAGAACGCCTATTCCATCGCGCTGATCTCGGCCTTGCCGCTGCAGGCGATCTCGGTGCTGCTCACGCCGATCAGCCGCCTGCTGGTGCTGATCGGTAACGCGCTGACTCCCGGCCGCGGTTTCCGCAACGGTCCGTTCGCATCCGAAATCGAGTTGCGTGAGGTCGTCGACCTGGCCCAGCAGCGCGGCGTGGTGGCCGATGAGGAACGCCGGATGATTCAGTCGGTGTTCGAGCTCGGCGACACCCCGGCCCGTGAGGTCATGGTGCCGCGCACCGAGATGGTGTGGATCGAAAGTGATAAGTCAGCGGGCCAAGCGACGTCATTGGCGGTGCGCAGCGGGCATTCCCGCATCCCGGTGATCGGTGAGAACGTCGACGACATCGTCGGCGTGGTCTACCTGAAAGACCTTGTCCAGCAGACCTATTACTCGACCAACGGGGGCCGAGACACCAATGTGGCACAGGTGATGCGTCCGGCGGTGTTCGTCCCGGACTCCAAGCCGCTGGACGAGCTGCTCAAAGAGATGCAGCTCGACCGCAACCACATGGCGCTGCTCGTCGATGAATACGGCGCCATCGCCGGGCTGGTCACCATCGAGGACGTGCTCGAAGAGATCGTGGGAGAGATCGTCGACGAGTACGACGCCGGGGAGGTCGTCCCGGTGGAGGAACTGGGCGAGCGGCAGTTCCGGGTCTCCACCCGGCTGCCGATCGAGGACCTCTGCGAACTTTACGAACTGGAGCCCGACGAGGATCTGGAACCGGACACCGTCGGTGGCCTGGTCGCATTCGAACTGGGACGGGTACCGCTTCCCGGCGCCGAAGTGATCTGGGATGGCCTGCGGCTGCGCGCCGAAGGCGGTTCGGACCACCGTGGTCGGGTGCGGATCGGCACGGTGCTGGTCAGCCCGGTAAAGCCTGAGGAGGACAAGTAACCGATGACTGAACTCGATACCGAGGACACCAAACTCGTGGTGTTGGCCCGCGGCGCGATGGGCCGCGCCGAGGCGGGCACGGGCGCGGCGGTGCGCGACCAGGACGGCCGCACCTACGCGGGTGCCCCGGTGGCCCTGGCGGCGCTGAAGTTGACCGCGTTGCAGGCGGCGGTGGCCGCAGCGGTGTCCAGCGGCGCCACCGGACTCGAGGCCGCGGTGCTGGTGGGGGGCTCCGCCGATGACCCAGGCGTCGCCGCGGTGCGGGAACTGTCCGCTGATGCCGCGGTGATCGTCACCGACCGGGCGGGAAGCCCGGTATGAGCGGCGAGTGTGCGCTGAGATCGTCCATTCAGCGGATTTCGCGATCTGAGTGCACGATCGGGGTGCTGTGATGAGTGAATTCCGTTCCGGCTTCGTCTGTTTCGTCGGCAGGCCCAACACAGGCAAGTCGACCCTGACCAACGCCCTGGTGGGCCAGAAGGTCGCGATCACCTCGAACCGGCCGCAGACGACCCGGCATACGATCCGCGGCATCGTGCACCGCGAGGACTTCCAGATCATCCTGGTCGACACCCCCGGCCTGCACCGCCCGCGCACCCTGCTCGGACAACGGCTCAATGAGCTGGTCAAGAACACCTACTCCGAGGTGGACGTGATCGGTATGTGCTTTCCGGCCGATGAGCGCATCGGTCCCGGTGACCGCTGGATCTATCAGCAGATCCGGGCGGTGGCACCCAGGACAACGCTGATCGCCATCGTCACCAAGATCGACAAGGTGCCCAAGGATCGCGTCGCCGAACAGCTGATGGCCGTCAGTGAACTTCTGGGACCGGATGCCGACATCGTGCCGGTCTCGGCCACCGCGGGTGAACAACTCGATGTGCTCACCGATGTCCTCGTCTCGAAACTGCCGCCGGGGCCTGCCTATTACCCCGACGGCGAGCTGACCGACGAGCCCGAAGAAGTCTTGATGGCCGAACTCATTCGTGAGGCAGCGTTGGAAGGCGTGCGCGATGAACTGCCACACTCGCTGGCGGTCGTCATCGAGGAGGTCGAGGAAAGAGCCGACCGAGACGACCTCATCGACGTGCGCGCCATCCTCTACGTCGAGCGAGACAGCCAGAAGGGCATCGTGATCGGGAAGGGCGGCGCCCGCCTGCGTGAGGTCGGCACAGCCGCCCGCACCCAGATCGAAAAGCTGCTCGGCACAAAGGTTTATCTCGACCTGCGGGTCAAGATCGCCAAGAACTGGCAGCGCGATCCGAAGCAGCTTGGGCGGCTGGGGTTCTGAGCCGCTCAGCTATCGCGGCTACTTGCTCGTCATCACGACTATCGCGATCGCCATCGCGATCGCCAAAAACGTTGTGCCAAAAATGATGAGTGCTGTCTTGACGCGATCCCGTGAAGTTTTGCCAAGGCCGTAAGACGATGAACCGCTCCCACGCCGTGGATTCGAGCGTAGCAGCGGGTGCGAGGCACCAATTACGCTAATTCTCACAGCAATTCGACAGCCGTCTGCCAGGTGTGACTCGGTCCCTCCGGCCTACCCGTCAAGCGCATTGATCGCGGCGGCCGCCTGTGACGCGTCCGTCTGTGACGGGGCAGTCCACCAGACGTCGGGCTGCTTGGCGGCCCAGCCGGTGATCGCCTCCAACTCGGCGGCCAGCGAGATCAGCAGCGGCTCACTGTCGGCCGGCCCCATCAACTGGATGCCGATCGGCAGTCCATCGGAGGTGAAGCCGGCGGGCACATTGATCGAGGGCCAGCCCAATAGGTTCCACGGCCAGGTCACCGGGCAGGCGGCGATCGAGGTGCGTTCGGTGGCAGACCACCCGCGGCGGTCGAATTCGTGTGTGAGCGGCGGTGGTTGGGCGGTGGTCGGCGCAATGATGACGTCGACGAGGTTGAAGATCCAGGAGATGCGGCGCTGCGCGGCGGCCTCGTGTGCCCGGGCCTTGCGCAGCACGTCCTGTGACAGCAACCGGCCGATCCTCATGTTGGCCACCGTGCGCTCGTCGTAGGCCACATCGCCGAGGCGGTCGGTCCAATCCAGCAGGCCGGCGGTGGAACGGGCCAAAAAGTCCCATGACATCCGCAAGCTGTAGTTGGGGTCCTTTTCCACCACGGTGTGTCCCAGGTGCCCGAGTTGGTCGGCGATGCTCTGCAGCGCGGCGCGGATCTCGGGGTGCAGCGTGGCCCGGAAACCGGTGAACGGGAACTTCGTCGACATGGCGACCCGCAGCGGCCCGGGGGCGCGGCCGACGTGCTCGGCGGCCTGTATCGGCGCGGGCTTGTGCAGGTCGCCGTCGGCGTTACCGGATGCGGCGTCGAGCACCAGGGCCGCGTCGGTGACGGTGCGCGCCAGCACCCCGTTGACCGTGATGCCGTTGAACGCCTCGGGCAGCGGCCACGTGGAGATGCGACCGCGCTGCGGCTTGATGCCGACCAGGTGCGTCCATGCCGCGGGGATGCGGACGCTGCCGGCACCGTCGGATCCGATGGCCGCGGTCACCAGACCGGCGGCAACGGCTGCGGCGCTGCCGCCCGAGGATCCACCCGGGCTGTGCTTGCGTGACCACGGGTTACGGGTGTGGCCGAACCCCGGCCCGCCGGTGAACGGCCACTGTCCGAGCTCGCAGGTATTGGTCTTCCCGACGATCACCGCGCCGGCGGCCTTCAGGCGGCGCACCACCTCGGCGTCATCGGTGGCGACGCGGGTGGAGCCGTCGGTGCCGAACCGGGTGGGCACTCCGGCGACGTCGACGTCGTCCTTGACCGCGATGGGGATTCCCAGCAACGGGAGTTGTTTGCCGGCTGCGCGAGCGGTATCGGCCTTGGCGGCGTCGGCCAGCGCCTGCTCGGTCAATACGACGCGGAATGCGTTGAGGGTGGACTGGCTCGCTGTGATGGCATGCAGCGACTGCTGTACCAGTTCCTCAGAAGTGACTGCGCCGCTGGCAAGTTGATAGAGCTGATTGGTCAGGGTCGGAAAGGGAATCGGCGGTATGACAGAACCAGGGTCGGAAGTCGCAGATTTGGCCATCACTTTCGAGAATATCGGCGGTGCGTAACGGAACCTGTCCGGCCATGGTGCGACACTGTCACGATGCGGCTGTACCGGGACCGGGCGGTGGTGCTGCGCCAGCACAAGCTCGGCGAAGCCGACCGGATTGTCACCCTGCTCACCCGCGACCATGGTTTGGTACGCGCGGTGGCCAAGGGGGTCCGGCGTACCCGCAGCAAGTTCGGTGCACGGCTGGAGCCGTTTGCCCATATCGATGTGCAGCTGCATCCGGGGCGCAACCTCGACATTGTCACCCAGGTGCAGGCCATCGACGCGTTCGCCGCCGACATCGTCAGCGACTACGGCCGGTACACGAGTGCGTGCGCGATGTTGGAGACCGCCGAGCGGCTGGCCGGCGAGGAACATGCACCGATGCCCGACCTGCACCGGCTCACAGTGGCCGCGTTGCGTGCGGTGGCCGACGGCCGCCGGGCCCGCGAGTTGGTGCTGGATTCCTACCTGTTGCGGGCGATGACGATCGCCGGGTGGGCACCGGCGCTGACCGAATGTGCCCGCTGCGCCGCTCCGGGTCCGCACCGGGCATTTCACGTCGCCGCCGGCGGCAGTGTGTGCGTGCACTGTCGGCCCAGCGGATCCAGCACTCCACCCCAGCCCGTGCTGGAACTGATGTCGGCGCTGCACGAAGGTGACTGGGAGTACGCCGAGGCATCCTCATCGGGGCATCGCAGCCAGGCCAGCGGACTGATCGCGGCACATCTGCAATGGCACCTGGAGCGTCAGCTGCGGACATTACCTCTGGTCGAGCGGGTGTACCGGATCGATCGGACAGTCGCCGAGCAGCGCGCGACGCTGGTCAGGCAGGATATGACCCATGGCTTTGAAGCGGGACAGGCGGGGCAAATCAACCTACCCACAGCTGCCCCCGGCGCCTGAGGACTATCCGGTCTTCCCGGATACCTCGACCTGGCCCGTCGTCTTCCCCGAGATCCCGGCCGGCACCAACGGCAGCTTCGCCCGCCCGCCCCAACACACGTCCAAGGCCGTCGCGCCCCGGATTCCTGCCGAGCAGGTGCCCAATCACGTCGCCGTGGTGATGGACGGCAACGGTCGGTGGGCCACCCAGCGCGGCCTGGGCCGCACCGAAGGCCACAAGATGGGCGAGGCGGTGCTGATCGATATCACCTGCGGTGCCATCGAATTGGGCATCAAACATCTCAGCGTCTACGCCTTCTCCACCGAGAACTGGAAGCGCAGCACCGAGGAGGTTCGGTTCCTGATGGGGTTCAACCGGGAGGTGGTGCGTCGCCGCCGGGAGAACCTGAACGCCATGGGTGTGAACATGCGCTGGGTCGGATCGCGGCCCAAGATGTGGCGCAGTGTCATCAAGGAGTTCGACATCGCCGAGCAGATGACCGTCGGCAATGACGTCATCACGGTCAACTACTGCGTGAACTACGGCGGCCGCACCGAACTCGTCGAGGCTGCGCAGGCACTGGCCGCCGAGGCCGTCGAGGGCAAGATCAACCCGAGCCGGATCAGCGAGGCGTCGTTCGCCAAGCATCTGCACCGCCCCGACATCCCCGACGTGGACCTCTTCATCCGGACATCGGGGGAGCAGCGGGCCAGCAACTTCCTGCTGTGGCAGTCGGCCTATGCCGAGTTCGTGTTCCAGGACAAGCTCTGGCCCGACTACGATCGGCGCGACCTGTGGGCGGCGTGCGAGGAGTATGTGAACCGCAATCGTCGCTTCGGGAGAGCCTGAGGGGAGGCCTGATATGCCCAGTCTGTTGCAGCGGTTGTCCTCGGTACTCGGCGAGGTGATGTCCGTCGTCGACGAAGACGACGACGCGCTGACCGTGACGGTCGACGGTTCGGTGGCGTCGGTGCGGGTGGTGGCCATCGCCGACGACCTGGAGATGGTGTCGCTGACCCAGCCGTTGGCATGGGATCTGCCCCTGAACAACAAGATTCGTGAACGGGTATCCGACCATGCCAGCAAGACCATGCTGGGCACGGTGGTCTTGGTTGAGAAGGTTGGTGAAGGCCCGGCGACGGCCACGAACGGCACTAAAGGTGCGGTCCGCAAGCGCCCGGCCAAGAAGGTTGCCGACGTGATGCTGCGCTACAACTTCCCGGCCGCCGGACTCACCGACGACGCGCTGCGAACGCTGATCCTCATGGTGCTCGCCACCGGTGCCGATGTGCGCCGGGACCTGATGTCGTGACGGTCATTCGCATCGTTGCGGCAGTGGTGCTCGGCGAGGACGACCGGTTACTCCTGGTCCGCAAGCGCGGCACGACGGCGTTCATGCAACCGGGCGGCAAGATCGAGCCGGGGGAGCAGCCGATCGAGGCACTGGCCCGCGAGGTGCGTGAGGAACTCGGGGTCGGTTTTGACGTTTCGGGGGCCGAAGAACTCGGCCACTTCACCGCACCCGCCGCCAATGAACCCGGCCACACCGTCGATGCGTGGCTCTACCTGGTCAGCCTCGACGGTGAGCCGCGGCCGCAGGCAGAGATCGCCGAGATGACCTGGATCGACCTGCGTGCACCCGGTGACATCGAGCTCGCGCCGTTGACTCGCGACCCTGTGCTCGTACTGGCGCGCGATCGGGTCTAGCGGTCTAATTCACCCTATCGGTGCACTCGCCGCACGTCCCGAAGATCTCGATCGTGTGGCTGACGTCGGAGAAACCGTGCTCGCGGGCCACGTCGGCGGCCCAGGCCTCGACGTGGCCGCCTGAGATCTCGACGGTGGCGCCGCAGGCCCGGCACACCAGATGGTGGTGATGGTCTTCGGAGCAGCGTCGGTAGACCGACTCGCCGGTGTCGGTGCGCAGCGTGTCGACGCTTCCGGTGGTGGCCATGGTCTGGAGGGTGCGGTACACCGTGGTCAGGCCGATGCCCTGGCCGCGGCGGCGCAGCTCGTCGTGCAGTTCCTGGGCCGAGCGGAAGCCGTCGGTCTCATTGAGCAGGTCGGCGATCGCCGCACGCTGCCGGGTGGACCGGACCGCGCCCGTCACTCGTGCTCCTCACTGGCGTGGGCGACGGCGTCGGCGACGATGTGGGCCAGGTGGTGATCGACCAGGCGGTAGAGCACCTCGCGGCCGGCCCGCTCGCTGGCCACGACTCCGGCCTGCTTGAGAATCCGGAGATGCTGGCTCACCAGCGGCTGCGGCACGGCGAGGGCGTCGACCAACTCGTGCACACAGCGCCCCGACTGCTGCAGTTGCAGCACGATCGCAATCCGCAGGGGAGCGGCCAGCGCACGCAGCAGCTCGCCAGCGGTGTCGAGGACCTCGCGCGGCGGCAGCTCGGGCGCCGGGACGGCCACGTGCTCGCGTGCGTCGTCGTGTTGATTCGTCGTGAAATTGGAAATCGTTTCCATTACGGGTCAGAATACATGCGCGGTATTGCATGTCAACCGCGCCGGCGGTCGCGCCGGATTATCGCCGGCGGCAAGCTGGTCGCTACTCTGATGCACCGTGGCATCCATCATCGACACCGTTGCGAACCTGGCGAAACGCCGTGGCCTGGTCTTCCAGTCCGGAGAGATCTACGGCGGCACCAAGTCCGCGTGGGATTACGGCCCGCTAGGTGTCGAGCTCAAGGAGAACATCAAGCGCCAGTGGTGGAAGTCCATGATCACCGGTCGCGACGACGTCGTCGGGCTGGACAGCGCGATCATCCTGCCGCGGCAGGTGTGGGTCGCCTCGGGCCACGTCGAGGTCTTCAACGACCCGCTGGTTGAGTGCCTGAACTGCCACAAGCGGCATCGGCAGGACCACATGCAGGAGGCCTACGCCGCGAAGAAGAGCACGCGCGACACCGCCGTAGATCCAGACACCGTGTCGATGGACGAGATCGTCTGCCCGGACTGTGGCACCAAGGGCCAGTGGACCGAGCCGCGCGACTTCAACATGATGCTCAAGACCTACCTCGGACCGATCGAGTCGGAGGAGGGTCTGCACTACCTGCGCCCGGAGACCGCTCAGGGCATCTTCGTGAACTTCGCCAACGTCGTCACCACGGCGCGCAAGAAGCCGCCGTTCGGCATCGGCCAGATCGGCAAGAGCTTCCGCAACGAGATCACCCCGGGCAACTTCATCTTCCGCACCCGCGAGTTCGAGCAGATGGAGATGGAGTTCTTCGTCGAGCCGGAGACCGCGCCGGAATGGCACAAGTACTGGATCGAGACGCGGCTGCAGTGGTACGTCGACCTCGGCATCAACCGGGACAACCTGCGCCTTTACGACCACCCGAAGGAGAAGCTGTCGCACTACTCCGACGGCACGGTCGACATCGAGTACAAGTTCGGTTTCGCCGGCAACCCCTGGGGTGAGCTGGAAGGTATCGCCAACCGCACCAACTTCGACTTGTCCACGCACGCAAAGCATTCCGGTGTTGACCTGTCGTTCTACGACCAGGGCGCCGACACCCGCTACGTGCCGTATGTGATCGAGCCGGCAGCCGGCCTGACGCGCTCGCTGATGGCATTCCTGGTCGATTCCTACACCGAGGACGAGGCCCCCAACGCCAAGGGCGGGGTGGACAAGCGCACCGTGCTCAAGCTCGACCCGCGTCTGGCCCCGGTCAAGGCCGCGGTGTTGCCGCTGTCGCGGAATGCCGATCTGTCACCCAAGGCCCGCGACCTGGCCGCCGAACTACGCAAGAACTGGAACGTCGAATTCGACGACGCCGGTGCGATCGGCCGGCGTTACCGTCGCCAGGACGAGATCGGCACGCCGTATTGCGTGACAGTCGATTTCGACACCCTGGAGGACAACGCGGTGACCATCCGCGAGCGCGACGCCATGACCCAGGAACGCATCGCGCTGGACAAGGTGTCCGACTACCTGGCGGTGCGGCTCAAGGGCGCCTGACTTCCCTCGCCGAGCAGACACAAAACTGCCCCATTTCGCTTGAAATGGGGCAGTTTTGTGTCTGCTCGCGCTGAGAAAGTGACCAATCAGAACCGGCCGCCACCGCCGCTGTAGCTGCGGCCCGACGAATGTGACGACCCGCCGTACGACGTCGGGCGGCCCATGCCGCGGCCACCGCCGAAGCCGCCCCCGTACCCTCCGCCGAAGCCACCGCCGAAACCGCCACCCCCGCCGCGCAGGATGTTGCCGATCAGGATGCCCCCGAGCACCGCGCCCATGTCGGACCCGCCACCGCCGCCGTACTGCGAGGTGTAGGAACGTTGCGCGGAGCGGACGTCATCGTTGGCCAGGCCCTGCGCTTGCGCGGCCAGCGTCGACGCTCCATTCGCGTGTGCAACGGACTCATTCGGATTCGAGGCGCGCTTGGCCTCGGCGGCCTGAAGTTGGCGCTGTGCCTCGGCCAGCCGGGTGCGGGCCTCCGGTCCGATGCTGCCGCGCCGGGTCTCGATGAAGTCCGACACCGCCTTGATCCGTGACTGGGCGGTGAACAGCGCCTGCTCCAGGGCGCGGGCCAGCCGCTCGGCGGCTTCCTGTTGTTCGTGGACGCCGGCAAGCAGCTGGTCGAGTTCGGCGTCGGCCTTGGTCAGTCGCGTGAAGGTTCCCAGTGGGTCGGCCTTGCCATTGGCCGTAGCTTCGTCGGCAGCCTTCGTCGCCGCGTCACGCGCCGCACTCAGATTGTCGGCCTGCGGTGTACCGGATTGCCCCAGAAGCGAATTCGCCTGGTCGATACCGGCCTGAATATCGGTGATCGCCGCGGGCAGACCGGCCAGGGCCCGGTTGATGTCGGTCGCCGCGCTGTCGACCGCGTCGAGGAGGGTCCGGGTCTGATCGAGGGCGGACTCCGCCGAGCGCACCGCATCCACCAGTGCGGTCTGATCGGTGGCCGGCCGGGATACCAGGCTGCGCGCGGTGGTGATGCTGCGGTCGGCGAACGCCAGCCGTTCCTTGGCGGTATCCACATTGGTCGACACCGAACTCAGTGCGGTGGAGTCGAATTGGGAGTGCAGGTTGCCCAGTGTCTGGCTGGACGGTTCGATGCGGGCGGTCAGGTCGACCATCTGCTGGGTCATGCCGTCGAGCCGGGTTGGGGCGTTGATCACCAGATCGCGCAGCTGCTCGAAGGCCTGGCTCTGGGCGTCCAGTTCGCGGTCGGCTCTGGCGGCCGACACCACCACCTTGGTCAGCAGTTCCCGCTGTTGCAGCGGTGTCTCGGGGGCGTCGTCATCGAGCGTCTGGCGCACGGTGAAGGCCTGGGCCAGCGCCTTCTTCGCATTCTCCAGGGCCGCGCTGAACGGTTCGGTTCGTTTGGCGCCGAACTCCTCGATGGCCAGTTCCAGCTCAGCGTCACTGGTGCGGACGGCATTGTCGACATCGACCACGATCGAGCGGGACAGCTCATCGAGCGCCTCCAGTGGCACCGACGCCAACGCGTTGGCGTCGGTGGGATCGACCCGCTTGGCGGCCTCGAACTCGGCGTGGCGGCGCTTGGCCCGGCGCCGGCGAGACCACCACCACAGCAACCCGGCCAGCACCAGCACCACGCCCAGGGCGATCAGCATGGACGGCCACGAGATCCCGTCTCCTGCCGATGTGGCAGGAGGATTGGCGTTCAAGCCGTTCGCGGCGGCGATGGCCGCGCCGGCCCAGTCCTCGCGACGCAGGGCCGGGGTGATGCTGTCGGTCCGGATTTCGTCGGCGCGTGCCGCGCCGCTTACCGTCGAGGGCACCTGGAATGCGAACGCCCGGTCCACCGTCGCGACCGCGAGCAGCGCGTCGTCGTCACCGAAATCGCTCAGCCGCATGGTGTTCCGGGCCCAGTCGTCCCGGCCCTGGCCCGAGAAATCCTCTGTGAAGACCACCCACAACTTGATGTGGCGGTCGTCGTAGAGCCTGTCGATGGCACGTTCCACATTGGCGCGCTGAGATGCCGACAAGGCCCCGGCGTTGTCGGTGAGTTGGGTGGCCAACCGCAACGGCGGCTCGGCGGCGGCGCCGGGGGCCGCCAGCAGTCCGGTCATCAGGATCGCGAGCAGCATGGACAGCAGACGGGCGATACGCATGACCGTCAATCTAGTGCGCCGCGAGGTCGTCGCGTCGGTTCCTGGCAGACTGTGCGTCGGTGAACGGGGATACGCAGGCCTGGTATGACGACTTCGACCGGCAACGTCTGGTGGTCGAGTCGGCCAAGGGTGCTGCGCTGCCCGGCACCGACACCGAGCACCGCACTGACTTCGCCCGTGATCGGGCCCGCGTGTTGCACAGTGCGGCGCTGCGGCGGCTGGCAGACAAGACGCAGGTCGTCGGACCACGGCACGGCGACACCCCGCGCACCCGGCTGACCCACTCGCTGGAGGTGGCCCAGATCGGGCGCGGCATGGCGATCGGGTTGGGCTGCGATCCCGACCTGGTGGACCTGGCCGGCTTGGCCCACGACATCGGGCACCCACCCTACGGACACAACGGCGAGCGCGCGCTCGACGAGATCGCGAAACCTTTCGGCGGGTTCGAGGGCAACGCCCAGAACTTTCGGATACTCACTCGGCTGGAGCCCAAAGTGCTTGATGCCGAGGGTCGTTCGGCCGGGCTCAACCTCACGAGGGCCGCGCTGGACGCGGTGGCGAAGTATCCGTGGCCCAGCTTCGGCACCCGTAGAAAATACGGCTTCTACGACGATGACGCCGAGGCCGCCGAATGGGTGCGCGCCGGCGCGCCCGCCGAGCGACCGTGCCTGGAGGCCCAGGTGATGGACTGGGCCGACGACGTCGCCTATTCCGTGCACGACGTCGAGGACGGGGTCATCTCCGGGCGCATCGATCTGCGGGTGCTCGGCGATCCCGATGCGGCTTCCTCGCTGGCGGACCTGGGTGCCAAGAACTTTTCCAGCGTCACGCACGACGATCTGCTGGCGGCCGCCGAGCGGCTGTCGCACGTGCCGGTGGTGGCCGCGGTGGGAAAGTACGACGGAACTCTGGCGTCCTCGGTCGCACTGAAGACGTTGACCAGTGAACTCGTCGGGCGGTTTGCCAATGCGGCGATCACGCAGACCCGGGCAGTTGCCGGGCCGAGACCGCTACGTCGTTTTGATGCCGACCTGACCGTCCCGCCGCTGGTGCGCGCCGAGGTGGTGCTGCTCAAGATGCTCGCATTGCAGTTCATCATGTCCGACCACCGTCACCTGCAGATCCAGGCTGATCAGCGCACGCTCGTCCACGAAGTCGCCCTGGCGCTGTGGGCACAGGCCCCGAGCAGCCTGGACCCGCAGTTCGCGCCCGAGTTCGACCTGGCCGCCGACGACGGCGCCCGGTTGCGCGTGGTGGTCGACCAGATCGCGTCCTACACCGAGAGTCGGCTGGAACGGGTGCACGAGGCACGTTCGCCCCGGCCGTTGGGTTGAGCTCTCAGCCGATCTTCTCGACGATCGCCTTGAGCACATCGTTGGTCCGGCCGTCCAGCGTCTGCTTGGTTTCCCGGTCGCGCCAGCCGCGGATTTCGAGGTCGACGATGTAGTTGCGCTGCAGCGCAATGGCACGCGTCACCCGCTTGTAGCTGTCGACGCTGTGATCGAGATTGTTTTTGTTGTCGATGAACGCGAAGAGCGTCTCCGGTGTGGCCCGTACCTCGTTGATGGTGCGGGTCGAGTTCAGCTTCGCGTCGGATACGGTCTCCGCCACCGTCTTGCCTTCGCAGCTCTTCCAAATCTCGGAAAACTCGTCGAACAGCGTCTGAGCCGACGCGACATCGGGCAGGGCGATGACGTTCTGAATTACGAACATCGCGGGCCCGAGCGAAGGGCCCCACCGCCATACCGTGCCGGCGAAGGCCTCCTCCTGTGCGGATTCGTAGCTGGACTTCTGCGCGGCGAAGGGCACGCCGACGCAATTCGGCGCATCCGAGGTGACCTTCGCTCGGCGTAGACCGCCGTTGCTGTCAGTCAGATCGCTCATCAGCTGATAGTCCGATTGCATCGCCCGGTCGACCTCGGGTTCGGTCAGCAGGTACTGCTGAACGGACTGCTGGTCGGTCGGTCCGGCGGGCAGCGTGGTCCGTGACGGCGAGCCCGACGAGGAAACGGTCAGCCACGCAACGAGTGCCACCACGGCGACGAGGATGACGACGTACGACAGCGTGAGCCCGACGATGGCCCGACTTCGGCCATTCTGCGGACGCTTCTTGATCTGTGAAAGCGCCAGATGACTCAACACCGCACCGGCGGGGGCGAACAGGAAGGCGAAGACGATCGAGAGTGTGGCCAGTTTGTTGGTTTCGGCTTGCGGCGGAGGCGGCGCGGACGCTGAGATGACCGGTGGCGGCCCGGCGGGAGCGCCGAAGGGCGCGCCGCCGAACGGGTCCGACGGCGGTCCGCCATATCCACCAAAGCTCACCGATACCCCCCTCAAGCAACCCGCGTAACGCGACCTCCGCGCACGCATAGACTATGTCGGTGGCCGGCCGGATTTCAGATCGCGATATCGCGGCCATCCGTGAAAAGGTCCGCATCGAGGATGTCGTCGGTGACTACGTCCAGTTGCGGAGGGCCGGGGCCGACTCGATGAAGGGGCTCTGCCCGTTCCACGACGAGAAGTCGCCGTCGTTCCATGTGCGGCCGAATCACGGTCACTTCCACTGCTTCGGCTGCGGCGAGGGCGGGGACGTCTACGCCTTCATCCAGAAGATCGAGCACGTCAGCTTCGTCGAGGCCGTCGAGTTGTTGGCCGACCGGGTCGGCTACACCGTCACCTACACGGGCTCGTCGACCACCAATGTGCAGCGGGACCGGGGCAGTCGCAGCCGGTTGCTCGCCGCGAATGCCGCCGCCCAGGAGTTCTACGCCGAGGCGCTGGCCTCGGAGGAGGCCACCGAGGCGCGCAAGTACCTGACCGAGCGCAACTTCGATGCCGCTGCGGCCGCCCAGTTCGGGTGCGGGTTCGCGCCGTCGGGGTGGGACAAGCTGACAAAGCACTTGCTGCGTTCGGGTTTCGAGTTCAAGGAATTGGAAGCGGCCGGGCTGAGCCGGGAGGGCAAACGCGGGCCGATGGACCGGTTCCATCGGCGGCTGCTGTGGCCGATCCGGGTGTCCTCGGGAGAGACCATCGGCTTCGGCGCGCGTCGGTTGTTCGACGACGATCAGAACCAGGCCAAGTACGTCAACACCCCCGAGACGGTGCTCTACAAGAAGTCGCAGGTGCTGTTCGGACTGGACCGCGCCAAGAGGGACATCGCCAAGGGACATCAGGCCGTCGTCGTCGAGGGCTACACCGACGTGATGGCCATGCACCAGGCCGGGGTGACCACCGCGGTGGCCTCGTGCGGCACCGCGTTCGGTGAGCAGCACCTGTCGATGTTGCGCCGGCTGATGATGGACGACAACTTCTTCCGCGGCGAGCTGATCTACGTGTTCGACGGCGACGCCGCGGGTCGGGCCGCCGCGGTCAAGGCGTTCGAAGGCGAGCAGAACCTGTCGGGACAGTCGTTCGTGGCGGTGGCGGCCGACGGAATGGACCCCTGCGATCTGCGGCTGCGCTCCGGTGACGGTGCCCTGCGGGATCTGGTGGCGCGGCGAACCCCGTTGTTCGAGTTCGTGATTCGCAGTGCACTGGCGGAATATGATCTGGACAGCGCCGAGGGGCGGGTGGCCGCGCTGCGGCACTGCGTGCCGGTGGCGGCCCGGATCAAGGATCAGACGCTGCGCGACGAGTACGCCAGGCAGCTGGCCGGCTGGGTCGGCTGGGACAACGTCGCCCAGGTGATCGGCCGGGTGCGGGAGGAAGCCGGTGGTGGCCGCAAGGGCGCGCGGCGTCAGCCCGCGGGGCAGCAGGCGAGACCCAGACAGACCCCGGTAGCCGCACCCATCGGCCGCCCCGATCCGACCGATCCGACGCTCTGGCCGCAGCGCGAAGCGCTCAAGGCCGGTCTGCAGTATCCGGCGATCGCCGGGCCCGTCTTCGACTCGCTGACCGTGGAGAGCTTCACTCATCCGGGGTACGCCGCGGTGCGTTCGGCGATCGAGGCGGCCGGTGGCATGACGTCGGGCAAATCCGGTGCCCAGTGGATCGAGGCGGTACGCGAGCAGTCTTCGTCGTCGCCGGCGGCGGCGGGCCTGATCAACGAGTTGGGCGTGGAGGCCATCAACGTCGAGGACGACGACCGGTTGCCGCGCTACATCAGCAGCGTGCTGGCCCGCCTGCAGGAAGTCTGGGTGGGTCGCCAGATCGCCGAGGTGAAGTCCAAGCTGCAACGCATGTCACCGGTGGAGCAGGGAGACGAATATCACGCCCTGTTCGGTGACCTGGTGGCCATGGAGTCCTACCGGCGCAGCCTGCTCGAACAGGCCAGCGGCGACGACCTGACTGCGTGATCACCCACATCGCGATAGGGTGAGGCGCAGTCGGGCACCGTCAGGCAAGAGAGGCAGACCTGGTGACATTGTTCAGCACGCGGACGCGGCGGTTCATCGCAGTGGGCGCATTTGCGCTGGCCACGGGGGTCGCAGCGGCTGCCCCGGCGTTCGTCGCAGCGTCCAACACAGGGTCCACGGGCGGCCCGCAGGTCACGGCACAGCCGGCCTGCTTGGCCTGGTTCGGCAACAAAGAGGACGGCAAGTGCCTGTCCTACTCCAACGGCATGCCGGCCAACGTGGGAACACCGTGGGTGGGCGCGGGCGGCAATGGCGGATTCGTCACCGGTCCGCTGCTGCCGGGAACGTCGATCAATCAGGGTATCGGCTAGGCCCTACCAGGTACGTTTTGCCGAACCGTCGGTGCTCTCCTTCGTGGCGAGCACCGACGTTTCTGCGTCTATGGGGGTCAACGTGAGGAACTGCGGATCCGGCGAGACCTGCTTGGCGATCTTGCGCCGTCCAGCGTCGATCACCGCTTTGGTGGCCGGGTTGGCGGTCACCGCGCGGTAGGTACTGGCGATCTGCTCATAGCGGCGTCGCCCGGCCTTGGCGCCAAGCACGTAGCCGACGGCGATCACGGCGGCATAGCGGATCACAGTGTTCCTCCCAAAGCGACGTGCCTCCCAAAACTACGTGCCCCCCAAAACTACGTGCCTCCCAGGCACAGATGAGTGCCCTCCATCCTGCCTCACCTTCGCCCCGACGCGCCCGTCCGGGAGCGCATTGGCGGCAGCGGCGGTCCGTGCGCTAGAGTCAACGCTCGGCCGCGGAGCTTCCGCGGAAGGTAGTCCCCTGTAGCTCAATTGGCAGAGCTCCCGACTGTTAATCGGGCGGTTATTGGTTCGAGTCCAATCGGGGGAGCAAGTTCTCTTGAACCTCGGCCTCAGGACTGGGGCCGGGCCTGCGCCTGACGCGCCGCCTGGGTAAGCGCCTCCACCAGTGGATTGGATGCCGACGCGAGGGCATTTCGTTCCTCGTCGGTCAGTTGATAGAACGTCCACACACCCCAGGCCGCCGGCCGCACGTACACCGTCACCTGTTGCCTGTTGTTCGCCAGCACGGCCGGGACGGGTACCGCGCGATCGAGGGTGGCCGCGCTGGCCATCTCCTCCGCGATCTGTTGGACGTTGACTGATTCCTGCAGTTGGTACAGGACGGCCTTGTTGGCGGGGCCTTCCATCGCGAGGAACCAAGCCATCAGTGTCTCCTTGGGGGTAAGTGGTGCGAGCGGTGCGCTCCGACGGATCGTGAGTCGGATCGCACACAGTGTCGCCTATCGACGCGCCGTCGTCAGCCCGCTCACTAAGCCGGTCTGATTCGCTACCCTCGAGGTGTGTACCCACGGCTGATCGCCATCGTCGCCTTCGTCGGTCTACTCGCGGTTGGATGCGGCTGGAAACCGTCATCCGCGCCGCCTCCGAAGCCGGATACCTGCGCACCGACCGACGGCCCCAACGCCGACACGGTCGCCGATCAGATCGCCAAGCTGCCGGCCCCGGCAGCGGGTCGGCAGTGGACTCAGATCGGCACCGGACACACCACGAACTGCCGCTTGTACTGGGTGCAGGTGGGCCAGACCAACCCCGAGCCGAACAGCGCCGGGCAGCTGCTTTTCTTCGACCGGCAGACCCCGCTCGGCCCGGCCACCCCGGAGCCCCGGCCCTACATCAACGTGGTGACCAACGCCGATGACACCGTGGTGGTGAACTACCAGTGGCAGCAGGGCCATGACTCGCCCACATCGCCAACCGGTATCGCCACCGTGCGGTTCCGGATCGGGGACGACGGCAAACTCGTTGCCGTCGACCCGATTCCGAAGCCCTGAGGCGCCTCAGCCGTTGATCAGCTCGGCGGGGTCGAGCATCGCCGCGTAGCGCAACTGCTCGGGGATGCCGAACCCGTCGACGAGGGTCTCGACGTGCGGACGCAGTGCGCGACAGCGCTCGTTGATCCCACGTGTCACGGCCTTTGCACGTTCGGTGGACAGGTAGCGGTGCTCGATGAACCAGGCCTTGTCGCCCTCGATCACCGACAGCGCGTACAGATCGCAGACGTCGTCGAGGAGCTCGCGGGCCGTGTCGTCCTCGCAGGCGTCGATACCCGCGACGAACGCCTCCAGGATCACCCGGTCGATGTGTGCCTGGGCGGCATGCAGCACGTGGTCCTGTACGGAGTTGAACGCGTCGAAGGCCGACATCTCCTTGGCCTTGCCCTGCAGCCGCCGCGCCACCGAGGCCAGCATGTACTCCTCGCGGTCCTCGAACATCTTGACCTGGGTGCCGCGGTTGAACAGGCTGCCTTCCTCCTCGTTGTCCTGGCGGGTGTCCAGGACGGTCTGGATGATGGTCTCCGCGGCAGTGCGTTTGAGGACCCGCTCACCGGCGTAGTTGGCCGCGAACCGGACCCATTCGACGGGGCTCATGCCCTTGATGTCGTCGGCGTAGGCGGTGAGCAGTTCCTTGGCCACCAGTTGGGTCAGCACATGGTTGTCGCCCTCGAAGGTGGTGAACACATCGGTATCCGCGCGCAGGGCGATCAGCCGGTTCTCGGCGAGATAGCCTGCGCCGCCACAGGCTTCGCGAGCCTCCTGGATGGAGTGGCTGGCATGCCAGGTGTTGGCGGCTTTCAGGCCTGCCGCGCGGGCCTCCAGTTCCCGTTGCTCCTCGGCATCGGGATCGTCGGAGGTCTGCAACTCATGGCATTTGGCCACCAGTTCGTTCTGGGCGAACTGCAGGGCGTAGGACTTGGCGATCAGCGGTAGCAGCCGGCGCTGATGCACGAGGTAGTCCATGATCAGAACTTCCTCGGTGCTCTTGGGCGCCTCGAACTGCCTGCGTTCCAACGCATACCGGGTGGCGATGTCGAGGGCGACCCGGGCCGCGGCTGCTGCGCTGCCGGCGACGGTGACCCGGCCGCGGATCAGCGTGCCCAGCATCGTGAAGAACCGCCGGCCCGGGTTCTCGATCGGTGAGCTGTAGGTGCCGTCGGGGGCGACGTCGGCATAGCGGTTGAGCAGGTTCTCCCGCGGAACGCGCACGTGGTCGAACACGATGCGGCCGTTGTCGACGCCGGGCAGGCCGCCCTTGTAATGGCAGTCCGACGTCGTCACCCCGGGCATGTCGTTCCCCATGTCGTCACGGATCGGCACCACCAGGCAGTGCACCCCGTGCCCTTCGCCGTCGGGCGTGATGAGTTGTGCGAAAACCGCTGCAACCCTGGCGGTCTCAGCGGCGCCGCCGATGTAGTCCTTGCGCGCGTTGGGGGTGGGGGAGTGAATGACGAATTCCTGGGTCGCCGCATCGTAGGTGGCGGTGGTCTCCAGCGATTGCACATCGCTGCCATGACCGGTCTCTGTCATCGCGAAACAGCCGAGCAGGTCCAGGTCGATGAGCCGACGCACGTAGGCCTTGTGGTGGCGCTCGGTCCCGAGATTCTCGATGGCACCGCCGAACAGGCCCCATTGCACCCCGGCCTTCACCATCAGCGACAGGTCGCTCATGGCCAGCATCTCGATCTGGGTGATGGCCGCGCCGACATTGCCGTTGCCGCCGTGCTCCTTCCGGAAGCCGTCTTCGGCGGCCCCGGCCGCCGCCATGATCTTGAGTTGCTCGGTCACCTTGGCCCGGGCGATGGCGGTGTTGGGGGTGTAATGCGGCCGGAAGATCTCGTCCGACAGCGTGGTCCGCATGGCGTTCTTGACGTCGCGCCAGCGACCGTCCAGCGTGTTTCGCAGATGCTCGGCAGTGGAGGTCATACCCGACGGTAACGCGTTCGGCCGTCGGGGTGGGTGCGTTGCAACGAAGGCAAACCTTCCTGGACAAGCGAGACCCTGCCGCGCAAGACTGGCGCCATGCCGGAGTCGGTCGGTAAGTCGCTGTCTCCCACCGGCTTGCCGCATGTGAGCTATCACCGGCATGCCGATGTGACCGGAGGCTGGCTTCGTGCGGCGACCTTCGGCGCGATGGACGGTCTGGTCAGCAACACCGCGTTGATCGCCGGTGTCGGGGCCAGCGCCTCGGCCCAGACAGTGGTGCTCAGCGGCGTGGCAGGACTGCTGGCCGGTGCCTTCTCGATGGCTCTCGGCGAATACACCTCGGTGACCACCGCCAACGAGCAGGTCGATTCCGAGGTCAGCGTCGAGCGTCGGTCGTTCCACAAGAACCCGCAGGCCGAGCAGGCCGAACTCGTGGCCATGCTCCAGGAGATGGGGATGACGCCCGAGACGGCGGCGAAAGCCAGCGGGGAGATCCACCGCGACGAGAATCGGGCCGTCAACTTTCACCTCGTGCAGGAGCTGGGGGTGGACCCCCGGGAGAAGCCGTCACCGTGGGTGGCCGGAGCTTCGTCCTTTGTGCTGTTCGCGATCGGTGCGATCGTTCCGCTCATCCCGTATCTGCTGGGCTTCGAGTCGTTGTGGGCCGGGCTGGCCTGCGGTGGGCTGGGCCTGTTGATCGCCGGTGCGGTGGCGGCCAGGTTCACCCGTAAGCCGGTGGCCATCGCCGGAGTGCGGCAGTTGGTGTTCGGAGCCATCGCGATCGCGGCCACCTACGCCGTCGGCATCCTGGTCGGCGCCGTCATCACCTGATGTTGTACCGAATCCTGGCGGCCGGGCTCCTGGTTCTGGCCGGTTGCACCCCCGCGCGTGCCGCGTCGGGCTTCGAGTTCCTCGGCCAACGCCAGATTGCCTCTGCCGCGCTGCTGGACGGCACGGTGATCGGCGGATTGTCGGGGATCAGTTACGACCCGGCCGCCGATCTGTACTACATCGTCAGCGACGACCGCTCCGCCAAGAGTCCGGCGCGGTTCTACGCAGCGCGGATCACGTTGTCGGACAACGGTATCGGCGGCATCGAGTTCGTCGGCACCCATCCGTGGCTGAACCGTGACGCGCAAGCGTTCCGGCCGCTGGATATCGATGCGGTCCCGCCGGTGGTCCCCCCGGACCCCGAGGCGATCGCCTTCGATGCGCGTCGACAGCGGTTGTACTGGACCAGCGAGGGGGAGCGGCGGGTCGAGGGACCCGGCGTTCCGGTCCTGCTGGACCCGTGGGTGCGAACCGCCGGGCTCGACGGCAGCTTCCTCGGCGAGTTCGCGCTGCCCGAGGCCCTGCGGATGTCTGCCGGCGAACACGGCCCGCGCCGCAACAGCGCGTTGGAGGGGCTCACGCTGACACCGGATGGACGGTATCTGTGGGCGGCCATGGAGGGACCTGGATACGACGACGGCCCGCCACCCGATGAACAGCACGGTGCATGGACTCGCGTGATCCGCATCGATGCGGAGTCCGGGGCGGTCGACGGCCAGTACGCCTACCCGCTGGACCCGGTCGGTGCCGGGCCGGGCGGCGACAACGGGTTGTCAGATCTGGTCGCCCTCGACAACAGCAGCTTTCTGGTGGTCGAGCGTGGCTTCGGCACCCACGTGGCAGTGCGGATCTATCTGGCTTCCGTCGTCGAGGGCTCCACCGAGATGACCAAGACCCTGCTCGCGGATCTGACCAGCACGCCCGGTCTGGTGCCGCTGGACAATATCGAGGGAATCACGTTGGGCCCCAAGCTGCCTGATGGACGGCAGTCCGTGATCGCCGTCAGCGACGACAATTTCTCGCCTACCCAGGTGACGCAGTTCCTGTTGTTCGCGTTGTGAGAATTCGTGCTCTGGGGCGCCTCTGGTGTGCTGGATGATCGTTTCGTGAGCGATGAATGGTATGTCGTGTTTCCGACCGACCCGCGATGGACGCCCAATGCTGAACGCGAGGACGCGGCACGTGCCGTGTTCGAGGTGCTCATGGGCGATAGCGACGAGGTCAAGGCGAACCGGCCCGGGCGGGTGGTGTTGGAAGATGCCGGCGCAGGGGTTCAGACGATCAACTGCCCCGCGTGCGGAGACCTGATCGGCGAAAATCCGGGCAACATGGAGTGGTGGGTCGCGCAACTTGACCGCGTTTGGACCGAGAGCGCTGGGTTTTGGCCACTGGATGTGACGACGCCGTGTTGTGGCGCGGAGACGTCACTCAACGATTTGGTATACGACTGGCCCCAAGGGTTCGCTTCCTGGTCGGTCAGCGTGCGAAACCCTGTGTACAACATGACCGACGAGCAGTTGGAGTTGGTGGGCGCCGCACTAGGGCACCCGGTGCGTTGGGCGCATCGGCACATCTGACCGTATGGGTTCTAGCGGGACTCGTGTTCGTAACCCGGCGGCGGTCGCGAGCGCGTTTCTCCGCCACCACGTTACGAACGTGAACACGTCGCGAAAGTACCCGCTACTTCAACAGCGCGTGGCGATCAAAGTAGAAGTACGTGTAGCCCGCGGTGATCGCGCAGACCAAGGTGGCCACCAACAGCATCTGAGATCCGCTGACCACCACGCTGATGAAGCCCCCGACGATGGCGCCACCGGCGAACCCGGCCCACAGCAGGAAATATCCGAGCCAATCGCTCAGTTGGCCTCCGCTGATGTGGCGTTCGATACCTTGCCCCATCTTGACGAGCGTCCCGGTCACGTAGCTCAGCGGGATCGACACCTCGCCGTTTTTGACGAACGACGTGTTGAGGGCGCCGATACCGAAGGCCACGAACAGGATTGGGACGTAAGGAACATCGCGGGCCGTCCAGCCGCGCTCGATGAGGTCGACCACGGTGGACACCACCAGCGCAAGCGTGGTCAGCACCGTCGCGCCATGGGGATGGTTGACCCACAGATGGCGGCGACACAAGGAAGCGATCACCACTCCGCCCACAAAGGCAGTTATCAGCAATGCCGCACCGATCGCCAGCCATTCTTCGCCTTGGAACAGCCCGAGAAATGCCCGCTCGGTGTTGCCGGTCATGAAGGTGACGAAGTATCCCGCGGAATGGGTGAACGCCGCTGCCCCCAGCACTCCGGCGAGGCCGGCCAGAATCCACGACAACCGGGCCTCGCCGTCGAACTGTTGCGACATGTCACCCATTGTGGGGAGCGTCGCGGCCGCTCCGGGCGGGAATCGCCCGTCAGCTGTCGGAACCCACGGTGACCGCTGTCGCCTCGTCGGTCAGCTCGTCGATCTCGGTTTCCGCCGTGTCTTCCTCGACGTCTATCCCGGTCAGGTGCGGCCGCGTCATGAACAGCACGCCGGCACCGGCCAGCACGGCGCCCGCGCCTACCCAGTACGGCAAGTGCACGCTGACCTGCTCGCCGAGCACCCCGGCCAGCCATGGGGCGACGGCGGCACCGCCGAAGCGCAGGAAGCTGTAGGCCGCCGAGGCCACGCCGCGCTCGACGGGCGCGGCCTTCATCACGGTCTCGGTGATGAGCGTGTTGTTGATGCCGATGAACAGACCGGCGATCACGACACACGACGCCAGGACGGTCCTGGAATCCGTCCAGACCGCCATCACGGCCAGCACCGTGGTGAACGCGAGCAGATTGAGGATGAGCACGCGCACGGTGCCGAAGCGGTGTTGCAGCCGTGGTGCGACCACGACTGAGGTGAACGCCAACGCCAGGCCCCAGCCGAAGAAGATCAGCCCGATCTGGTGGGCGGTCATGTCCAGTGGGAAGGGCGTGAACGCCAGCAGGGTGAAGAAGCCGAAGTTGTAGAGCAGTGCGGTGATCGCGACGCCCAACAGCCCCCGGTGGCGCAGCGCCCGGAACGGGTCGGCCAACGTGGTGGCATGTTCGGCCCGCGGGGTGGCCGGTAGGAGGAACGCGGTGATCACCAGGGCGAAGGCCATCAGCGCCGAGACGCCGAAGAACGGACCGCGCCAGGAGATCGAGCCGAGTACGCCGCCGACCAGCGGGCCGATCGCGATGCCCAGGCCGAGTGCCGCTTCATAGAGGATGATGGCTTGTGCCACAGAGCCTTTGGCGGAGTTGACGATGGTGGCCAGCGCGGTCGCGATGAACAGGGCGTTACCGAGGCCCCACAGTGCGCGCCAGCCCACGATCTCCATGACAGAGTCGCTCATCCCGGCCAGACCGGCGCCGGCGATGATGATCACCAGGCCGAGCAGCAGCGTGCGCTTGGGGCCGATGCGGCTGGACACCACGCCGGTGATCAGCATCGCTACGCCCATCACCGCCATGTAGCTGGTGAACAGCAGAGACACCTGCGACGGAGAGGCGCCGAGGTTGTCGGCGATCGGTTTGAGGATCGGATCGACCAGTCCGATGCCCATGAAGGCGACGACGGAGGCGAAAGCGACGGCCCATACGGCCTTGGGTTGGCGCCACATCAGGGCGGTAACTCCTAACTAGTTTTCGGGTGAGAGGGGACGCTCGTCGACGTCGCTGAGCAACCGGCGGATGATGCCGACGGAGGCTGCCAGCGTCCGGCGTTCCTCGGCGGTGAGCCGTTCGAGCCTCGGGTTGATCGCCGCGGCACGGTCCGCCCTGGCCTGCTCGAGGGTCTGCCGGCCCTGCTCGGTGATCCGGATCAGCACCGCGCGGGCATCGCCGGGATCGGTGGTGCGGGACACCAGGGCGGCGTCCTCCAGACGGCGAACCTGGGTGGTCATGGTCGGCTGCGAGCAGTGGTCGAGGTATGCGAGGTCGGAGATGCGGGCCTCGCCCTGGTCCTCGATGGTGGACAGCAACCGGGCCTGAGCCCAGGGGAGCGGCAGGCGGGCGCGTTGGGTGGCGAGTCGGTTCAACCGGGCGACGACCGACAGCAGGTCGGCGCCAAGCTCGGATTCGTCGGTTACCGTGACATCCTCGGTCGGGGTCGGCATGCCTCCATATTTACATAGATTCACTATGTAGTCTAGCTGCTCGTCGTGCTGTCGCTCACACAACGGGCAGCCGACGCCGACGATCGCGGCTGGCAGAATCGAACGATGACCGCGATACCCCCGGCGACGACGCCTCGGCGCGGCCTCACCCCAGGCGAGCTTGCACAGGCCGCGGTGATGGCTGCGCTGTGTGCGGCCACCGCGATCATCGCGGTGGTGGTGCCGTTCGCAGGCGGGCTCTCGGTGCTGGGAACGGTGCCGATGGGCCTGCTTGCCTACCGCTACCGGCTGAGGGTGCTGCTTGCGGCCACCGTCGCTGCCGGCACCATCGCTTTCCTGATCGCCGGCATGGGCGGACTGATGACGGTCGTCGACTGCGCCTACATCGGCGGACTGACCGGTGTGGTCAAGCGTCGCGGTCGAGGCACCGCGACGGCATTCGGCGCGGCGATCGTGGCCGGCGCGCTGTTCGGGTCGGCGATCGTGGTGGCGCTGACCGTGCTGACCCGACTGCGCAGCCTCATCTTCGACTCACTGAGCGCGGGCATCGAAGGGATGGCCAAAGTACTCGAGCGCATCCCGGTGCTCGACGTGGCCGCCGAACCGCTGCGGACCATCTTCGCCACGATGCTGGACTACTGGCCGCTGCTGATGTTGTTCCTCGGCATCACCAGTATCACCTCGGTCAGCATGATCGGCTGGTGGGCGCTCTCGCGAATCCTGGCTCGACTACTCGGGGTCCCGGATGTGCACAAACTCGATGCCGACACCGAAAGCGACAACGTGCACGGCACCGTCGCCCCCGTTCCGGCGCGGCTCACCGACGTGCGGTTCCGGTACCCGGGCGTCGAGCGCGACGCGCTGGGCCCGGTGTCGATGGAATTCCAGCCCGGCGAGCATGTCGCGGTGACCGGACCGAACGGCTCGGGCAAGACCACGCTCATGCTGATGCTGGCCGGGCGCCGACCCACTTCGGGCAGCATCGAGCGGGCCGGCGCCGTGGGACTGGGGCGCATCGGCGGCACCGCAGTGGTGATGCAGCACCCGGAAAGCCAGGTGTTGGGCACGCGGGTGGCCGACGACGTGGTGTGGGGACTGCCCGCCGGCGCGACCGCCGACGTTGAGCGTCTCCTGGCCGAAGTGGGGCTTGACGGGCTCGCCGAACGTGACACCGGGGGATTGTCCGGTGGCGAACTGCAGCGGCTGGCCGTAGCCGCGGCGCTGGCCCGCGAACCCTCGCTGCTGATCGCCGACGAGGTCACCAGCATGGTGGACCAACAGGGCCGCGACACTTTGATGAGCGTCCTGTCCGGGCTGACCGATCATCATCAGATGTCACTGGTGCATATCACGCACTACAACGACGAGGCCGATTCCGCCGACCGTACGGTGAAGCTCAGCGGCAACGGCGGCACCGCCGACAACACCGACATGGTGCAGACGTCGGCCGTCCCCCTGGAAGTGACGCGTGCCGCTCCCAGTGCTGCGCCGGTGCTGGAGTTGACCGGCGTCGGACACGAATACGCCAGCGGAACCCCTTGGGCGAAAACGGCTTTGCGTGACATCACCTTCACCGTCAACGAGGGTGACGGAGTGCTGGTCCACGGCCTGAACGGTTCCGGAAAATCAACCCTGGCCTGGATCATGGCCGGGCTGACCGTGCCCACCTACGGCGCATGCCTGCTCGACGGAGTACCGGTGGCACAGCAGGTGGGCTCGGTGGCGATCTCGTTCCAAGCTGCCCGCCTGCAATTGATGCGCAGCACCGTCGGGCGCGAAATCGCATCGGCCGCAGGCTTCTCGACGCGTGAGCACGACAAGATCGCGCGTGCACTGGAGATGGTCGGTCTGGATGCGGCACTGGCGGAGCGCCGCATCGACCAGCTCTCGGGCGGTCAGATGCGTCGTGTCGTGCTGGCCGGGCTGTTGGCCCGCTCGCCACGCGCGCTGATCCTCGACGAGCCCCTGGCCGGACTGGACGCCGCCAGCCAACGGGGGCTGCTGCGGTTGCTCGAGGATCTGCGGCACAACAACGGGCTCACGGTCGTCGTCATCTCGCATGACTTCACCGGCCTGGAGAGCCTCTGCCCACGCACGCTGCACCTGCGCCGCGGTGAACTCGCGCTTGCCCCGACGACCGCCAAAGGTGCCCGATGACCGCTCCGACCCGAGGACAACGCAAACCGGTCGTGCTGTTGCGTCCGGTTCCCGGCGACACAGTCATCCACCGGTTGTGGGCCGGCACCAAACTGCTTTCCGTGGCGGGTATCGGTGTGCTGCTGACCTTCTATCCCGGATGGGTGCCGATCGCCGCCGTCGCGGCGCTGGTTCTGGTGACCGCGAAGCTGGCGCACATTCCGCGTGGCGTGCTGCCGTCGATCCCGTACTTCTTGTGGATCCTGCTGGCGCTCGGCGGGGCGCTCGCCGCGCTGGCCGGCGGCTCCCCGGTAATCGACATCGGCTCGGTACAGATTGGCTTGGGCGGGCTGCTCAACTTCCTGCGGGTCACTGCACTGGCGATCGTGCTGCTCGGGCTCGGCGCGCTCGTGTCCTGGACGACGAATGTCGCCGACGTCGCCCCGGCGGTGGCCACCTTGGGCCGTCCGCTGCGGCTGCTGCGCATCCCCGTGCACGACTGGGCGGTGACGATTGCGTTGGCGCTGCGGGCTTTCCCGATGCTGATCGACGAGTTCCGTACCTTGTACGCGGCGCACCGGCTGCGCCCGGTCGAACCCGCCGAGACGTTCCGGGCGCGGCGCAGACAACGGGTGGCCAATCTGGTAGATCTGCTCGCCGCTGCCGTCACCGTGGCGTTGCGCCGCGGCGACGAGATGGGCGACGCCATCACCGCACGCGGTGGTGCGGGCCAGATCTCGGCGGTGCCGTCACGGCCCAGGGCGCGCGACTGGATCGCCTTCACCATCCTCGTTCTGGTCTGCGGCACTGCCCTGGCCCTGGAGCTCACCGTCCTGCCCACCAGCCTGCCCCGTCGCTGAAGGCTGCGCGGGGCGCGACCTGGTCAGCCGGATGACTACGTAGACGATCACGGCCGCAATGACGAAGGCCGCCAGCCACGGCAGCAGCAGGCCGAACAACATCACGAACCCGGAAGCCGCCGACACCAAGCCGTGCCAGCCGCGCTCGACCTGGCCCCAGAACCCCTGATACTGCGGGGTGGGCCCACCGATCTGCTCGGCGGTGATGTCGAGATTAACTGTGCTGTAGTCGATCTGGTCGCCGAGCTGAGTGCGCTGTGCACGCAGGCTGTCGAGATCGGCCTGGCGCTGCGACAAGGCGTCCTCGGCCTTGATCAACGCCTCGGGGTCCTTGGCGTCGCGCATGATCCCGAGCAGCCGGTCCACCGAAGTCTGCAATGCCTTGATGCGGGCATCGAGATCGACGCGCTGCGAGGTCACATCGTCAGAGCGGACCTCGACGGTCTGTACCGTGCCGAGTTTCTTGAACTCGTCGAGGGTGCCCTCAAGCTTGGCGGCCGGGACGCGTAATGCCAGTGAGATGTGTGCGCGCCCGGAGCTGGAGCCGGCGTCCTCGGAGCGGCTGTCCACCCGGCCGCCGGCGTCGGCGGCGAGCGCCACCGCCTTGTCGGCCATTGCGGCCGGGTTGCCGGTGGTGATCGTCATCGACGCGGTCTTGACGATGTCGCGCTTGACCTCAGCCGGTATCGGCGCGTTCTTCATGCCCGGGCCGCTTTCGGGTGCCGGCGCCGCCGGGGCGAATCCGGCGTCATTAAGCGGGGCGGCCGGCGCCGAGGAATTGGGAGAGTGTCCGGCCGCGCAGGCCGGAGCGAAGGCCAGCGTGGCCGCGGCAATCAGGGCCACCGTCAAGCGGCGGTGGCGGGATGCACTGGTGTGCTGGGGCATCAGCCCAATGTAAGCGATGTACCGGATGGCAGAGGCTAATCGCTGCCCGCGGTCAGCGCGCTGCGGCGGTGTTGGCCGCCCACTGGGCGTCGGCCAGCGACTTCTCGACATCGCGGCGGCCCAGGAACATCTCGTCGAAATATGGCTTGAGGGCCTGATATCCGGCGGGGAAGCCGGCCGCGCCCGGCGCTGGGATCCGCGGCCCCCGCAGCACCCGGAAGAACGGGCTGACATCAACGCCGCGCGTCTTCCAGTAATCGTGGTAGACAGGCTGGGCTGCCAGCACGGCCGGGATGGCGGCACCGCCCGCGCCGAGGAATTCGTTGCCGCGCTTGCTACCCATCCAGTTCAGCACCTCGCGCACCGCAGCAGGATGGTGCGTGGCCGAGTTGGCCGCTGCAGCAATGCCGTTGGTCACACTGACCCGGCCTTTGGGGCCGGCCGGCAGCATGACCACGCCCCACCGGAACCGGGCCTGATTCGCAATGGCGGCCAAGTTGTAGGTGCCGGACTGGAACAGCGCCATGCGGCCCTGCAGAAAGGTGTTGCGGGAGAAGTCCCCGTTGTTGTTGGTGGCCGACGCCGGTGGGGCGACGTGATCGTCGTTGATCATCCGGACCAGATACGTGAAGGCCTCGACGGCTTGCGGGTTGTCGAAGGCGAAACGGTCTCCGATGTTGAAGATGCCACCCGCCGAGCCGATGTAGTTGAGGTAGATGCCCTGCAGATCATTGGCGGCGTTGTAGCCCCACTGCCGGATCCGGCCTGCGTCGAAACCCTCGGTGCCGGCCGTGCGGCCCTGTTCATCGACCGTCAGCCTGGCCGCCAGCGACCGCAGGGTGTCATCGGGCCCGTTCGACCACCGCAGCGTGGTCAGGTCGGCGAGGTCCACCCCGGCGGTGTCGATCAGGTCGGCGTTGAAGTAGACCGCGATACCGGCATCGGTCAGCTGCGGAACGGCCCACAGGGCGTCGTTGCGGGTGAACTGGTCGACCACCGAAGGCTCCCAGGCCAGGGCGGCGTCGGTGCCCAAGGTCTGCCCGATGTCCAGCAACCGGTCGTTGTCGGCATATCCGGCCAGGTAGGCGTTGGAGAGCCAGAAGATGTCCTCGGCACTGCCGCCGGCCACATCGGTGCGCAGGCTGTCGAAGTAGGACGAGTAGGCGACGGTGTTGACCCGCACCTCGATATCGGGATGCTCCTTGCTGAACTCGGCAAAAGACTCCCGGTAGGCCGCCGCGACCTGTGAGTCCCACAGGCGCACGGTCACCACGGTGCGGCCCTCGGGTTCGGTGGTGCGGCCGAGCAGCACGGCGGCGACCAGCAAGACGGCCATGGTGAGTGCCAGGCCGGCGGCCAGCAGACTGGAGCGCCTCATGGTCGCCACCCGCGAGATCGACGTGAGGGTCGTTGCGGAGGCGGTTTCACAGCCCTGGTGTAGATCTCGGCGATCATTTGATGCCCGTCACCACGATCGAGCGGACGATGTTGCGCGAGAATGCGACGAACAACACGATCAGCGGGACGATCGCCACCGTGGTGGCGGCCATGACCAGCGTCCACTGCGCGTTGTACTGCGTCTGCAGACCGGCCGTCGCGACCGTCAGTACCTGCCACTTGCTGCCGCTGGTGATCACCAACGGCCACAGGAAGTTGTTCCACTGGCTCACCACGGTGATCAACGCCAGGGTGACCAGGATCGGGCGACTGGCCGGCACCACCACGTGGGCGATCACGTCGAGGGTGTGGGCACCGTCGAGGCGGGCTGCGTTGATCAGATCTCCGGGAATCGAGCGAAAGTACTCGCGCAGCAGGAAGATCGCGTAGGGCGAGCCGAACATGAACGGCAGCACCAGCGCCCAGAAGGTATTGCGCAATCCCGCCTCGGCCATCATCAGATACAAAGGCACCACGGTCACTGTCGCGGGCACCATCAGCGTCGCGATGTAGATCCAGAACAGTGCGTCGCGTCCGGGAAACCGCAGCCGGGCAAAGGCATAGGCGGCGAGCACCGAGAACACCAGTTGGCCCAGCAGGATAGTCGAGGTCACCACTGCAGTTACTACAAAAGCGCGACCGAACCCGGCGTCGGACAGCCCAACATAGTTCTCCAGCGTCGGGGGCGTGGGCAGCGACAACGGGGGATCGGTGGCGAACTGCTCAGCCGAGGTGAACGAGGTGAGCAAGCCGAGCCCGAACGGCAGCAGCGTGATCACCGCGCCGAGCAGAAGGCCCACGTAGATCAGTGCGTTACGTGAGGTCATAGCTGATCCTGCGACGGAAGTAGACGTGCTGGAGCAGCGTGATGCCGACGAGGATGACGAACAGCACGATGGCCATCACCGAGGCCCGGCCCACCGCGGCCGCACCGAACGCCTCGGCATAGATGCGGTGGGCCACCAGGTCCGTGCGACCTTGCGGTCCGCCTGCCGTCAGCGCGTACACGGTGTCGAATACCTGTGCGGCGCTCACGATTCCGGTGACCAGCACGAAGAACATCGTCGGGCGCAGCATCGGCAGGGTGATGTGACGGAACCGCTGCCAGTCGGTGGCGCCGTCGGTGCGGGCGGCGTTGTGCACATCAGCGGGGATGTTGAGGATGCCGGCCAGGAAGAACAGGGTCACGTAGCCGACATTGGTCCACACCACCACCGCGGACACGACCGGCAGGGCGAGTCCCGGGTCGGTGAGCCACTCGACGGGCCGGCCCAGCACGGTGCTCAGCGCCCCGTCGGTGGGGGCCAGGATCCATTTCCACAACACCGCGATGGCCAGTGGTGCGCAGATCCACGGGAGCACGTACACGGTGCGGAAGAACCCGGTGCCCGGCAGTCCCCGGGCGAGCAGCGACGCCGCGATCAGCCCCAGCACGGTCTGCGTCGGCACCACCAGCAGCACGAACAGCAGTGTCACCCCCAGCGAGGTGGCGAACGACGAATCGGTGAGCACCGACGTCCAATTGTCCAGCCCCACATACTTGATCGGGCCCAGCAGATCCCACTGCTGCAGGCTCAGCCAGAGCACTACCAGCATGGGCAGCAACAGGAAGGTGACGACGCCGAACAGGCTGGGGGCGACAAGCGCATATCCCAGTGCAGTCGTGCGGACACGCGAGGTGGCCATCGAGTCATTAAAGCGGTTCGTGAGCCACAGGGGCCACGGTGGGCACCTTCAACGTCCAAATGCCTCGGCGTCATCCCGGACGGTGCAATTTGCGCAGATGACGTACATCACTTGACCGCTGCGGAATCGAAGTCCCGGCTTTGCGCTTGTAGCTGGTAACAGCAACAGAATGACCGGGGGTTATCTCATGAGCACAGCGCAACCAGCCCGAAAGGGCAGCGTGATCTCCACGGTGGCACAGTCCGCGATCTTTACTGCACTCGCTCTGGTCGCGATCGTGTTCGGTTCGCTGGCCGGCCCGATCGCCTCGGCCAACGCTGCCGACGGATGCTCCGACGTCGAGGTCGTGTTCGCCCGCGGCACCAACGAGGCGCCCGGTGTGGGCGCGACCGGACAGGCATTCGTCGACGCGCTCACCGCCGACCTGCCCGGGAAGACCGTTGACGTGTACGGGGTGAACTACCCGGCATCGCTGAACTTCGGCCAGGCGGCCGACGGCATCGCCGACGCGAGCAACCGGATCCAGTCGATCGCCGCGACGTGCCCGGCGACCAAGATCGTGCTGGGCGGTTACTCGCAGGGCGCCGCGGTGGCGGGGTACACCACCGCCAGTAACGTTCCCGCCGGATATGTCCTGCCCGCGAGCATCAGCGGACCGATGCCGGCATCGGTCACCTCACACATCGCGGCCGTGGCGCTGTTCGGAACCCCCGACGAGTGGGTTCTGGGCCTGGCCGACCGCAGCGCACCACCCATCGTCATCGGTGCGCCGTACGTGGCCAAGACGATCCAGCTGTGCGCCCCCGGTGACCCGATCTGCTTTCCCGGCGGACTGAATCGTGCCGCCCACAGCTCCTACAAGGACAACGGAATGGCAGTCCAGGCAGCCGATTTCGCGGCCCGCCAATTGGGTGGCGGCGCTCCGGCGGCGACGGTGGTGCAGACCGCCGGCGAGGCCGGCACCAACTGACGCCAACTGAACAAGTCAGACGGCCGGAAGCGGGCACACCGCTTCCGGCCGTCAGCGCTCGAGGCCTCGGAACCCGGCGACGGTGTCAGCCAAGGTGATTCGCGGATCACGGTAGGTGATGCCCAAATCGCGTTTGCTCGGTGAGTCGTCGGAAGCCGGCATCTGCGTGTAGTACTGCATCCCGGCTTCGGTGAACGGTGTCTGGAACGGCAGAAACGGCCCCATCCGGTCGAGCACCTGTCCGGCGACGCGCAGCACGGTGTCGGGAACCGGGACGGCGAACATGGTCTTGTCGCCCACCTCGGTGAGCAGCTTGGCCAGTTGGTCCACCGGAATGCGATGGCCTCCGGCCATGTAGCGGCGGGGTCCGCGCCCGGGTTCCAGCAGCGCGACATGCAGGGCGGCCAGGTCACGACCGTCGACGATGGTCCAGGCGGCGCTGCGACCGGGAATCGCTCCGAGTTGCAGTGCGGCGGCAACCCCCTCGCCGGCCTCGCCGAACTGATTGCCGACCGGCGGGCCCATGACCATGCCGGGATAGGTGATGTTCACCGGCGCGCCGGCGTCCTGCATTCCGCGGGCATAGATCTCGACCTGTGCCTTGGACCGCCCGTACCCGTCGGTCCCGCCGAACACCGGCAGGTCCGCTTCCAGAGTGTCAACATCGGGGTTGAACAGCGCGGTGATGCTCGAGACGTGGATGATCGGATCGAGGCCGAGTTCCGCGGCGCCGCCCAACACATTCCGCGCACCGTCCATGTTGGTGCTCATCATCTGCGCGGTCTGGCTCGGATCGGTGGCCACCAACGCCGCGCTGTGCAGCACAGCGTCGCAGCCCTCCAGTGCGCGCATGACCGAATCGCGGTCGGTGATGTCGCCGACGACATGGTCGGAGACGTCGACCCCGAGCTTGGCGACGCTGGTCTGCAGCCGGTCCGGATTGCGCACCAGAAAGCGAACGGAATGACCGGCGTCGGCAATCGCTTTCGCGCTCCAACCGCCCACAAATCCGGTCCCGCCGGTGACCAACACTCGCATGACGCCAAGCTAGTCCGTCTAGCGCGGCAGGGAAGCCGTTTGGTCGGCTCAGCCTCCGTGCCGTTTGGTCGGCTCAGCCTCCGTGCCGTTTGGTCGGCTCAGCCTCCGCGCAAAGTGGCGAGCTCCTTCATATTCGCCAACCCCTGCTCCTGCGCCTCATCGAGGAACCCCGGCAGCGGGGCCCGCAATTCGGGCGATACCTCGTGGTCGAGCAAAGCCTGCAGGTCGGCCTGCTTGGCGCTCCGGCCGGCCTGGTTGTCGAGCTCTTGAATACCGGAATCGGTTGTGTAGTCGTACAACTCGTGATGGATGGGCCGGGAGGCGTCGATGTCCATACTGCCGGGCTTCCAGTACGTGTACATGCCGAGCTTGGCCTGCGGCGTACGTACGGCGACGATGTGGCTGGGCGCCGAGGTCGGAATCTCGGTGGGTGGGCCGGAAGCGCCGAAGAACTTCTTCGCCAGTGGCGATTTCATCAAGGCGGCCATCTCCTCCACTGACATGTCGTCGGTGGCATGCGCGATCCACGGTCGGCCCGAAGCCGCTGCGTCGGAGGCGATCCCGGCGATGTCGGCGCGGCTCGCCAGGTAGGAGTAGCGGGAGTCCGACCGCCAGCTCGCACCCCCGTGGGCGATGGTCATCAAAAGCGGCGCCAGGTCGGCGCTGGAAGTCAGCTGGGTGCGGGTGTCGCCGGGCCCCGGTGTCAGGCGACCCGACGGATCGCGGATGTAGAGCGGTACCCGGATGCTCTCCTCGTAGACGGCGGCCCCCTTGCCGCGCAGGCCGTGCGACCCGGCGTACTCGCCGTGGTCGGACGTGAACACGACGATGGTGTTCTCGTCGATGTCCGGCCGGGTCGCCAGCGTGTCGAGCACCCGGCCGATCTGGGTGTCCACCTGCTGATGCAGCCACAGGTACATGTCCAGGCACCGTGCCCACTGCGCGGCTGACTCTGGCCCGGTGTAGTCCATCGCACCGGTCATCAGGGGCGACATGAAGTTCATGTAGTCGATCTGCAATTGGGGCTTGCCACGACGACGCAGATCGTCGGCGGTCTCGAAATTTACCGGCTTCGCACTGAACCGGCGCGGAACATCTTCCGGCAGAGGGTTTTTCGGCCACCAGCAGATGTCATGCGGGTTGACCAGCGACACTGTGGTGCACCAGGGGCCCTCGTTCGCGTGGGCGTCGAACCACCCGGCGAACTGATCGACGATCGACGGGTCCTGCTGCAGGCCCTGGTTCGGCGCGCCGTTGGGGGATGGGTACGTGCCGCCGGAGAAGCCGTGGACGTCCAGGCCGTCGGGTGTGTTGTCGGCCGCGCTGCCCAGGTGCCACTTGCCCCACCACCAGGTGCGGTAGCCGGCGTCGCGCAGCATCGTCCCCCACGTGGGGAACCGGGCCGCCAGCGTCGACTCCGTCGGACCTTCGCCGGTGTACAGGCACCCGGTCTGGTGGGAGTACAGCCCTGTGGTCAGTACCCCGCGCGACGGTGTGCACATGTTCGACGCGCTGTAGTGCGAGCCGAACGAGGTGCTGCGCGTGCGCAGCTGGTCGAGGTTCGGCAGCAGTGCGCCGAGTTGCTGCGCATCGGGGAACCATTGCGGCGCCCGCATCTGGTCGACCATCACGACAAGGATGTTCGGCTGCGCGGCCACGCCCGGGCTGCGTCTGCCCAGCAACTCATAGCCGCCGAATCCGACCGCGGCCGCGCCGGCGGCCACTGCCGCACCACCCAGGACTGTCCTCCTGCTGAGCTCTGCCATCCAGCCAGGTTAGGCCTCGCTACGATCGGTGTGGTGTTGACGGCTCAAGATTCGGTGACCTGGGAGCCGCGACGCATCGCCGTCGCCGGGACGACAGGGTCGGGCAAGACGACGCTTGCGACGCGACTGTCGCGCCAGTTCGACCTTCCGTACGTCGAGATCGACAGTCTGTATCACGGACCGGGCTGGGAACCCCGGCCCACGTTCATCAGCGACGTTGAACAGTTCATCGCGGGAGATTCCTGGGTGATCGAGTGGCAGTACCGCGCCGTGCGAGGTCAGATCCTGGCGCGAGCGGACACGCTGCTGTGGCTCGACCTGCCGACCCCGGTGGCCATGCGTCAGTTGACGCGTCGCACCGTTCGAAGACGAGTCCGCCGCGTCGAGTTGTGGAATGGCAACACCGAACCGCCTCTGCGCACGATCTTCACTGACTCGGACCACATCCTGCGCTGGGGTTTCCGCACTCGAAACAAGCTCCGCGACAGTATCCCTGTGCTGGGACCGCAGTTGCCCCACCTGCACATCGTCCGATTCACGCGCCACCGTGATGTCGAGGCCTGGTTGAGCCGCGTTGCTCCTACCTGAACCAAGCCGGCCCGCGGCGCCGCTACCGTGGGGGCGTGACAGCTCAACGACGCGTGGACGCCGACTTCCTGGAGCTGCCCCGGTTCGAGTTGGCTGACGCGGCACTTGCCGCGGCCGCCGCCGCGGGCGCCAGCTATGCCGATCTGCGGGTTCACCGCATCACCACCGAGATCATCCAGCTACGCGACGGCGAGTTGGAGATGTCGGTGGTCAACCGTGAAGTGGGGTTGGCGGTGCGGGTGATCGTCGACGGCGCGTGGGGATTCGCCTCTCATGCCGAACTGGCACCGGCAGTGGCGGCCGATACGGCCCGCCGCGCCGTGCAGGTGGCCAGGACGCTCGCGCCGCTGAATGCCGAGCGCATCGAGTTGGCCGTCGAACCGGTCTACTCCGATCTGACCTGGGTGTCCGATTACGGCGTCGACCCGTTCGTGGTCCCCGCTTCCGACAAGATCGCGTTGCTCGGCGAATATTCGAGCCGGCTGCTGGCGTCCGACGGGGTGGACCACGTGTCGGCCGGGGTGAATGCCGTCAAGGAACAGACCTTCTACGCCGACACCTTCGGATCGTCTGTCACCCAGCAGCGGGTACGGGTGATGCCGACGATGGAGGCGGTGGCCGTCGACCCCGCTGCCGGGTCGTTCGAGACGATGCGCACCCTGGCGCCGCCGACCGCTCGGGGCTGGGAAGCACTCGCCGGCGATGAGGTGTGGGACTGGACCTCTGAGCTGGCGGAGCTGCCAACGCTGCTGGCCGAGAAGACCAAAGCGCCGTCGGTCATTGCCGGCCCCACCGACCTGGTGATCGACCCGTCCAACCTGTGGCTGACAATTCACGAATCCATCGGGCACGCCACTGAATACGACCGGGCCATCGGCTATGAGGCGGCCTACGCCGGGACGTCGTTCGCCACCCCGGACAAACTCGGCGCCATGCGCTACGGCTCGCCGGTGATGAATGTGACGGCAGACCGCACCGTGGAATTCGGCTTGGCCACCGTCGGTTTCGACGACGAAGGGGTGCGGGCCCAGAGTTGGGACCTGGTGCGCGACGGCGTGTTTGTCGGGTACCAACTGGACCGAGTGTTCGCGCCTCGTCTTGGTCAGTCTCGCTCCAACGGCTGCTCGTATGCCGATTCGCCACACCACGTTCCGATCCAGCGGATGGCCAATGTCTCCCTGCAGCCCGGTCCGGAGGATCTGAGCACTGACGACCTGATCTCGCGGGTGTCCGACGGCATCTACGTCGTCGGCGACAAATCCTGGTCAATCGACATGCAGCGGTACAACTTCCAGTTCACCGGCCAGCGGTTCTACCGGATCCGGGACGGCCGGCTCGACGGGCAATTGCGCGATGTGGCGTACCAGGCCACCACCACCGATTTCTGGGGTGCGATGGAAGCTGTCGGAGGCCCGTCCACCTGGCGGCTCGGCGGGGCATTCAATTGCGGTAAGGCCCAGCCCGGGCAGGTGGCGCCGGTCAGCCATGGTTGCCCGAGCGCGCTGTTCCGCGGCATCAACGTACTGAACACCCGGACGGAGGGCGGCCGATGATCGGCGCACAGCAGGTCGTCGACATCGCTTTGGCCGCTGCCGATCAGCGGGACGGAGCCCGCGAAACCGTAGTGTTGGTCACCGACCGCACCGATGCGTCGCTGAGGTGGGCCGGGAACTCGATGACCACCAACGGTGAGACGGTCAGCCGCACCATCACGGTGATCTCGATCATGCGCCGCGGGGACAAGGCACATGTCGGGTCGGTGCGCTCCACCGAGGTGGATCCGGCGGTGATCCCGGAACTGGTGGCGGCCGCTCAGCGTGCGGCGGTGGCCTCGCCTGAGGCGCGTGACGCCGCACCGCCACTGCCGGGCGCGGGGATACCGGCCGATTGGGATGCGCCGGTGGCGGGCACCGGTACGCAGGTGTTCGCCGGCATCGCCGGCGATCTGGCCAAGGGATTCGCCGGTTCCGACCAGCTTTACGGGTATGCCCGCCACGTCATGGAGACGACGTTCGTGGCCACCTCGACCGGCCTGCGGCGTCGCTACACCCAGCCGACGGGGTCAGTGGAGATCAACGCCAAGCGTGCTGGGGCCAGCGCCTGGTCCGGGGTGAGTACCGCGGATTTCGCTGATGTGCAGGTGGATTCGTTGCTCGACGAATTGTCGCTCAAGTTGGGCTGGGCCGAGCGGACCGTCGAACTTCCGGCCGGCCGATACGAAACACTGATGCCGCCCTCGACGGTGGCCGACATGATGATCTACCTGACCTGGGCCATGGACGGCCGCGGAGCGCAAGAAGGGCGGACGGCCCTGTCGGCTCCTGGCGGGACGCGAGTGGGGGAGAAGCTCACCGATCTGGGGCTGACGTTGTACTCCGACCCGCTCGCCGAAGCGCTTGCCTGCCAACCGTTCGTCGCGACACCGACCTCTTCGGAGCGAGTGTCGATCTTCGACAACGGCATGGACATCGGCCGGGTCGACTGGATCCGCGACGGTGTGGTCAACGCGTTGGCCTACCCGCGGGCGGTAGCTGCCGAATACGGCACACCCGTCGCGGTGCCGGCAGACAACCTGCTGATGACCGGTGGCACAACCGAACTGGCCGACATGATCGCCGGTACCGAACGCGGACTCCTGCTGACCACGCTGTGGTACATCCGCGAGGTCGACCCGACGGTGCTGCTGCTGACCGGGCTCACGCGGGACGGCGTCTACCTCATCGAGGACGGCGAGGTGACTGCTGCGGTGAACAACTTCCGGTTCAACGAGAGCCCGCTGGATCTTTTGCGGCGCGCCACCGAGGCCGGCCTCAGCGAGGTCACCCTGCCGCGCGAATGGGGTGATTGGGCCACCCGGGCATCCATGCCAACACTACGGATCCCGGATTTCCACATGTCCTCGGTGAGTCAGGCGCAATGAGGTAGGGAGGCCGATGTGTTGTCGGCGCGGCAATTCACGGTGTACGGCCCGTCGCACTGGGCCGCCATCGCCGTGTTTGTCTCCGGCGCGGTGCTGGTGGTCTGGCTCGGGCGGCGCCAGAGCGGCCACCAATCAAGGATATTCGGCCGTATCCTCGGCGCGCTGACAGCAGCGATCTACGTCGCGATGCTCGCCTACACGCTCATCCCGCCGTCGATCGACCGGTCGGTGCCGTTGCGGTTGACCGACTTGGCGACCGTCGTCGGGGCTTACGCGCTGTGGTCGCAGCGGCACTGGGCATTTGTGCTCACCTACTACTGGGGCCTCGTGCTGAGCATCCAGGCCCTCATCTCACCGGTGCTCAAGAGCCCAGACTTCCCGCACTACGAATTCCTGGCGTTCTGGTCCATCCACCTGCTCGTGGTCTGGGCGGCAATCTATTTGACCTGGGGGCGCGGGATGCGTCCGCGGTGGCGTGACTATCGATTGGTGGTGCTGGTGACCGCGGTGTGGGCCGTGGTCACCATGGCGTTCAACGGTATTGCCGGCACCGACTACGGATTCCTCAACGCCAAACCTTCCACTGCGTCGTTGCTCGATCTGATGGGTCCGTGGCCGGTCTACGTGCTGGTGGCAAGTTCCTTGGTGGCAGTCGTGTGGGCGCTCATGACGTGGCCATGGGAACGTCGACGGGTTCGCGGCCACTGAGGCGCTCGTCCCACACCTGCAACACCCGCGCGGAGGTACGCGGAGTCGCCAGGCTCACGACGACGTACGTGATCAGGCTGGACACCAGGCCGTAGTAGATGGGCTCGTTCGCCAGCACATCGCCGACGACTGCCATGGTTCCCAGCGTGACGATCGTGCCGACCGCCATTGCCGCCAACGCGCCCGCGCCGGTGGCGCGCTTCCACAGGAACCCGCCGATGATCGGCACCAGCAATCCGCCGACCAGGATGTCGTAGGCGATGGTCAGGGCGCCGACCACGTCGTTGAGCAACGCGGCGATGATGATCACGATGACGCCGAGCACCGCGACATAGCGGCGGTCGGAATGCACGTCCACCTCTGGGTTTTCGGCTTGCTCGGGCTTGCGGTCGAGCATGCGCAGCAGCAGCGGCTTGATGTCGGTGCGGGCCACCGTGGCGGTGGCGATCAGTGCGCCCGAGGCGGTGGACATCATCGCGGCGACGGCCGCGGCGAGCACGATACCGCTGATACCCACGGGCAGAATCGCTTCCGCGATCTGGGCATACACGTCATCCTTGGCCTTGATATCAGGCATGAAGGTCGATGCCGCCAGGCCGATCAATGCCCCTGCGATCCCGTAGAACACGCAGTAGACGGCGGCCGTGGTTCCACCCCACCGCGCTACCTGCGGTGAGCGGGCGGTGAAGACCCGCTGCCAGATGTCCTGTCCGATCAGCATTCCGAAGCTGTAGACCACGAAGAACGTGATGATGGTGTCGGTTCCGATTGCGGTGAGGTTGAAGACAGTGTCACCGGCGCGGTCGCGGATGCCGTCGAATCCGCCGGCCCGGTGCCAGGTGAACGGCAGCAGCAGGAAGAACACGCCGATGGTCTTGAGCACGAACTGCACCATGTCGGTCAGGGTGATCGACCACATGCCACCGATCGACGAGTACAGCATGACGACCGCGCCGCCAATGACCACCGAAAGCGTTCGGCCCGTGCCGAACAGGACGTTGAACACGGTCGCGTAGGCGATGGTGGAGGTGACCGACAGCATGAGGGTGTAGGCCGCCATCACCAGCCCGGAGGCGGACGTCGCGTCGACCCCGTAGCGCAGGCTCAGCATCTGCGCGACCGTGTAGACCCGGAGCCGCTGAATAGGTCCGGCGAACAAAAGACTCAGTGCCAGTAGGCCGACGGCGATCGCCACCACCAGCCACATACCCGAAACTCCCCATTTGTAGCCCAGGCCGACGCCGCCGACGGTCGACGCGCCGCCGAGGACGACGGCCGCCATGGTGCCGGTGTACAACGCGGGCCCGAGGCGTCGGCCCGCGACCAGGAAGTCAGCGGAGTCCTTGGTGCGGGACTTGCCCCAGAATCCGAAGGCGAGCATTGCCACGAGATAGACGACGACGATCGCGATATCGACTGGTTTACCCACGATGGTTCCTTCGGTCAGAGGTGAGTGGGAGCGAACATCTTGAGCACTGCGGGCAGGACGACAACGGCCGGGCCGTCGGTGTCGAACGTGGCGGCCACGATCTCTCCGACGGTGTCGGGTCCGGCAGTGTGCGCGGGAATCCCGAAACTGGCTGCGAGCCGGGCGAAGTCGGGCCTGGCGAGTTCGGTGGCGGTCGCGGTGCCGAACTCGGCCGTCATGTACTCACGGAGGATCCCGTAGCCGCCGTCGTCGACGATCAGCCAGGTGACGTTGGCGTGGTGCTGGCGGGCGGTGGCCAATTCGGCGATCGAGTACATACCCCCGCCGTCACCGGATACTGCGAAGGTGCGTTCGCCTGTCGCGATCGCCGCGGCCAACGCGGCCGGGAACGCGAAACCCAAACCACCTGCACCCTGGGCGGAATGGAAGGCACCGTCTTGCGGGTCCCACACCGACCAGGCCCAGTACCCGGCAATCGTCATGTCCCAGAAAGTGTGGGTGCTCGACGGGACCGCGCCCCGTAGATCGGCCATCAGCTGCAGTTCGGTGGCTACGTCCTGCCCGGAAAGCCTGTCCTGCACAGCGCTTCGCAATGCGGCGGCCTGCGTGACGCCGAAGGCGTTGTCGCGAGATTCGACGTGCCCGGCCAGGGCACGCATCGCCTGTGCGGCGTCGGCGTGGATGGCGAGTGCGGGGTGGTTGGCCTCGAGTACGCGCGCCTCGGCATCGATATGGATGATCTGTCCGTGCGGGGAGAACGTGAAGTAGTTGCTGGTGACCTCGCCCATCGCGGTGCCGATCGCAACCAACACATCGGCATCTTCCAACAACTCGGTGGTGTAGCGGTCCTCGATCCAGGATGCCGCCGACAGCGGGTGGCCGAAGGAGATGGCGCCCTTGCCGCCGACCGTGGAAACCACCGGGGCGCCCAGCTTTTCAGCCAATGCCAGCAACGCCTCCGATCCGCCGGCCGACCTGCGCACGCCCCCGCCGGCCAAGATGACCGGTCGACGCGCCGAATTCAGCAAGGTCGCGGCCTCCCGCACCAGCTCGCCACGCGGGGCGCGTTGCGTCGGCGTCGCCCCGAGCGCGGTCACTGACGGTACCGTCGTCGGCTCCAGCAGCACGTCCTGCGGAATCTCCACCCACGTCGGCCCCGCCGGCGCCGAGCGTGCGAGTGCGTAGGCGTCGGCGATCAGGCTGGGAATTTCGGCGGCCTGCCGCACGGTGGCAACACTTTTGGTGACGTTGACCGCACTGGCTTTCTGATCGTCGAGCTGGTGCAGCATCCCGCGGCGCAGTCCCATGCCGGATCGCGGCACCTGACTGGCGATCACGAGCACCGGCACCCCGGTGGCGTAGGCCTCCTGCAGCGCGCCGAGTGCGGTCAGCGCGCCCGGCCCGGTTGACAGGAACAGCACGCCGACCTCGCCGGTCACGCGGCTGTAGCCGTCGGCGCCGAACGCGGAGTTGTTCTCCACCCTTGAGCTGACGAACGTCAGGTCACTGCGCCGGATGGCGTCGAACAGGCCCAGCGCGTTCTGGCCCGGGATGCCGAACACATGCGAGACACCCAGCGCGGTAAGGGTTTCGACGACAAGGTCGCCGCCGTTACGCATCAGGGCCCAAGGCCAGCAGAGACACCAGATCGTAGGCGACGTGCGACGCGGCGACACCGGTGATCTCGGCATGGTCGTAGGCGGGAGCCACCTCGACCACGTCGGCGCCCACCAGGTTCAGGCCGCGGAACCCGCGCAGGATCTCCAGCAGCTCGCGGCTGGTCATGCCGCCGGCCTCGGGCGTTCCGGTGCCGGGCGCGTGAGCCGGGTCGAGCACGTCGATGTCGATCGACACGTAGACGGGCCGGTTCCCGAGGCGCTGGCGAAGCTTGTCGACGACCTCGCGTACGCCTTGGTAATACACGTCGGAGGAGGTGACGATGCCGAAGCCGAATCGGCGGTCGTCCTCGAGGTCCTTCTTGCCGTACAGCGGCCCCCGCGTACCGACGTGCGACAGCGCCTCGGTGTCGAGAATGCCCTCCTCGACGGCGCGGCGGAAGGGCGTGCCGTGGGTGTACTCGGCACCGAAGTAGGTGTCCCAGGTGTCGAGGTGAGCGTCGAAGTGCACCAGTGCGACGGGGCCGTGCTTGGCGGCCGCGGCGCGCAGCAGGGGCAGCGCAATGGTGTGGTCGCCGCCGATGGTCACCAGTTTGGTGCCGTCGGAAGTGAGGTCGCGGGCGGCGCCTTCGATGGTCTCGATCGCCTCGTGGATGTTGAAGGGGTTGACCGCGATATCGCCGGCATCGGCGACCTGGATGAGCTCGAACGGGGACACGTCCATGGCGGGGTTGTACGGCCGCAGCAGACGAGAGGACTCGCGCACGTGGGTGGGACCGAACCGGGCACCGGGACGGTAGGACACACCGGAGTCGAAAGGAATACCGACAACGACCACTTCTGCCTTCTGGGATGCATTGGTGACCTGGTCGAGTCGGGGCAGGCGGGCGAAGGTGGCCGGGCCGGCGAAGCGCGGGATCTTGGATGCGTCGACGGGGCCGATCGGGGTGGACATGCTGTCACTTCCTCTGCGGTCAATGTGATGTGCGTTACGGTAAACCCGCAGCTCAGGACATGCAATCGATTCGATCATCAGATGCGGCACGGAGATATTGATGTGACGGTGCCGAATATCATTTCGATCAGAAGACGCGGAGAATCGTGCCGATGATGATCTTTGTGCCGGTAGATTTGCGGGGAAAATTTTTCGGCTGAATTTCGGGCGGTGTCGAGTGGACGAGGTCGACGAGGCGATCATCAGCCTGCTGGAGGGCGATGGGCGGTTGACTCACCGTGACATCGCGCAGCGGGTCGGGCTGTCGCGATCGGCAGCGGCTGCGCGGACGCAACGTCTGATCGACGCCGGGCAAGTGGTGATTCGCGGCGTCGTACACCCCGCGGTGCTCGGCCGTGGCGCCCTGGCTCATGTGAGCGTGATGGTCGACGGACCGGTCACCCGGATCGCGACAAGCCTGGCGCAGCGCGCCGACATCGCGTTCCTATCGCTGACCAGCGGTGCGCACGGGCTGATCGCGGAGGTGCGGGTCGGGTCGATCCGCGACATCGACGGCGTGGTCGCCGAGTTGCGTGCGATGGAGGGTGTCGTCGGGGTCGACACGCTCACCTATGTCGAGGTGCTGCGCGACGTCGTCGGCCCGGTCGGGGATGTCAGCGTCGACGTCGATGATCTGGATCTGGCGCTGCTACGGGCCTTGCAGGATGACGGGCGGGCGTCCTATGTGGATCTTGCCGAGACGGTGGGACTTTCGCCTGCGGGAGCGCGACGGCGCGTGGTGCGGTTGGTCGAATCTCAGGTGGTGCGCGTCGGCGCAGTGGTCCGCCATTCCGGGCAGGATCGCCAGAGTGCGCTGGGTCTCGGCATCCGGCTGACCGGGGCGGGCGGTGAGGTGGTGTCGGCGCTGCTGGGGATGCGGTCGGTGATCTTCGTGGCGCGCACCCTCGGTCACTTCGACCTGTTGGCCACGGTGCGGGCGTTCTCGGCGGCGCAACTGGTCGAAATCCTCGATGCGGTTCGCGCGTTGCCCGGCGTCGGAGTGGTCGACAGCTGGGTACATCTGGACGTGATCAAGGAGAGCTACGCCTCGGGTCTGGACATCTTTCAATCAGGGGCCGGGTAACCGCACGATGCCGGACGCGGTGGTGGATACTGCCGGTGTGTCTGCCGATCTGCTCAGCGAGTTGACGCACCTGGTTGCGCTGTCTCCACCAAAGTTGGCCGATATCAATGCCGACGTGCGTGAGGTGTGTGCGTCGACGCTGGGGCTGCCGCCTCTGCCGGCGGAGAGCCGCGGCGGCGCCGTCGATCCCATGGTCACCGAGTTCGCCGAGCAGTTCAGCATCGACGTCACCGGGATCACCGCCGCCCAGCGGGCCGCGTTCTCCGACCTGCTCGGGCCCGATGTGTTCACCGTGACGACGCTGATCTATGTGGCCGACTTCGTGCCGCGGATGCGCGCCGGGTTGTCCGCCCTGGGTGTGGACTGGCCGGCCGAGCCCGTCGTCTGGGACCACGAGACAAACGCAGCCGACTATGTGCTCGACACCTTCATTCCCGCGGTGGGGCGGATGCGTGAGCTGGACCCGGTGACCTCCGAGATCGTGCGGCTGCGTGGGGCCCGTCAGCACAACTGCCGGTTGTGCAAGTCGCTGCGGGAAGCCGGGGCACTGGAGGCCGGTGCTACCGAGTCGGACTACGACGGCATCGACGACTTCGAGAACTCGAACCTTTCGGAACGGCACAAAGCCGCGCTGCGGTACGTCGACGCGCTGATCTGGACTCCGGCCCAGGTGTCAGGTGACGAACTACGCCAACACTTTTCGCAGGATGAGGCGGTCGAACTGACCCTCGACGTCATGCGTAACGCGTGCAACAAGGTGGCAGTCGCGCTCGGGGCCGACGGTGCCCGCGTCGACGAGGGCACCGAGGAGTACCGGCTGGGGGCCGACGGCCAGCCCATCTACAGCTGAGATTCGCGGGCGTGCCCTGCGCCGATTTTCACCTGTGGGTTGGCGCCCCTCGGAAACCACCACCCTCAGGTAGAAATCGACGACACGAGGCGCAGAACGTCATCGACTTCGGCTTCGGTGGTGGCCCACGAACACACGAACCGAACGGTGGGCCGGTGCGGATCGGGACGGTGGACGGAGTAGCCCGCCGAGACCGCGGCGTAGGCAGCGGGTTCGAGGTCGACGAATATCTCGTTGGCTTCCGTGGGCGCGGCCAGTGGCAGGCCGAGCGCGTGCAAGCCCTTGCTGAGGCGGGCGGCCATCAGATTGGCGTGGGCAGCTGTCTGCAGCCACAGCTCATCGCGCAAGATCGCCTCGAACTGCGCCGCGATGAAGCGTTGCTTGCTGGCCAGGTGGCCGATCTGCTTCTGCACGAAGTGAATTCCGTCGAACAACTCGGGACGGCGCACCAGGATCACGTCGCCCATCAGCATGCCGTTCTTGGTGCCGCCCACGGTGACGATGTCCGCGTCGGCGATGGCCTCCGACGCAGAGATATCCAGGGCTGCAATGGCATTGGCGATGCGGGAGCCGTCAACGTGCACGAGCAGGTCGAGATCGTGGGCATGGTCGATGAAGTCCTTGATGGCGGGCGGACTCCAGACGCGGCCGTTCTCGGTGGACTGAGTGATGGTGACGACCCGTGGCTGCGAATGGTGCACCGGGCCGCGGCGGGCCACCGCGATGTCGAGCACTGACGGGTCGATCAGACCGTTGTCGCTGGGCAGCTTTGTCACAGGAGCGCCCGACAGCCGGACCGGCCCACCTGCCTCGTCGACCAGCGAGTGTGCGATGTCGCTGCACAGGATCTCCTGCCACGGCCGCACGGCCGACGCCAGCGCGATGATATTGGCCGCCGTGCCGGTGAGTGCGAACAGAACCTCGGCGTCGGGGGAGTCGAACGCGGCCTTGACGGCTTGGGCTGCGCGTTGTGTGGTGGGATCGTTGCCGTACGACGCGACGGCGCCATTGTTGGCCGCGACGATCGCATCGATCACGTTCGGGTGTGCAGGTGCGGCATTGTCCGAGGCGAACGCATGAGAAGGCACGTCCGCCATGATCCCACCGCGGACTGCTACTTCGAGGCGACCTTCTTCTTGAGGAACAGCGCCGGCAACACCACCGTGGCCGCGGCCGTGACCAGCCAGACCACCACGGTGGCGGCGATCCAGGACCCGATTCCGCGGATGCTGAGGCCATGGGTGAGCGCCGAGGCCAGAACTAGCGCGACCAAAGTGGAGATCAGCCCGATGCCGCCCAGGAATGCCGAGGCGTAGCGGCTGGCCATCTTGAGGAAGAACGGCGACAGGATCGACTGTGCGAGGGCGAAGATCACCACCGCGGTGAGGAAGCCCCACGCCGACACCGAGACGCCGGGAACCAGCCAGGCGGCGACCAGCAAGCCGATTGCCGAGGAACCCAGGAAGATCGCTATGCGCAGGAGAAAGCGGACCATGCGGTGAGCGTAGCCGCGCCGGGCCCGCCCGCGGCCCCTCATTGGCGCCTGCGTTTGTGCTGTGTGCGACCATATTGCGGCGCAGACGCGCCCGGGGGCGGTAGCTCAGTCGGTTAGAGCCGTGGACTCATAATCCATTGGTCGCGGGTTCGAGCCCCGCCCGCCCCACTCAACACTTGTCCGCCGAGGCCGCGAACTATTGCTTGTCGTTGGAAACGGCTTGCCGCCAGGCCTGGCGGACCGCGTCAAGTGCTTCAATCGCGGAGATGGTGAGTTTCGTCTGGCCGGCCAACTGCGTGTGCCATTCCGCTGGCGATGGCGGATGTTTAAACAGGTAGCTACCGGGAGCCTTATTGGTGGGGCCATACCGCCGAAAAAGCACTGCCGCAGTGTTGTCGATAGCGCCTAGCTCACTGAGAGCCCATAGGTCCCAAAGGTCGCGCGGCGCGTGTCGATCGGCCCACGTCGCTGTCTTGGACGCTGCGAATGCCGGCAGGGTTGGCACGTTGAGAGTGGCGGGCGGAGCGTCGGCATAACGCTGAACGAGTTCTCGGCGTTCGGTCGGCCATACGACTCGGTCTCGGGGCGACAACAGCTGCAGCCGCACAGGATTTCCGTCCAGCGGGCGCAGCACCACCGGGAGAGTATCCGCGGTACTGCTCAACGCAGGCTCGATGGCGATCCTGCCGTGGGTGCGTGCGACCGCGCGCGGAAGTGCAACGTCAAGGTCGCGCGCCACTTCCTTACGGCTGCCGACAGCAATCAGATCGATGTCCTCGCTGAGCCGGCCCTCCGGAAGATGTGTGCGGGCAAGGGCGGTGCCCCCGATGAAATGGATCCGGTCACCGAACCTACGGCTGAGGAATGCCAGAAGATGTGAGATGAGGTGGTCCCGTTCGACCTGTTCTGTGGAGACGCCGAACTGTGTTGCCACCGAGTCGCGTTCGTCTCGATTCATGACAACTCGCGTACCCAGTCTTCGGCCCGGTGGAGCGAGGCCAATCTGCGTTGCTCGGTCGCCAGCTCCCGGAGACGGTCCTTGTCGCTGCGCGCGAAGAGGTCGGCGACAGCCGATGGGACGTCTGCTTGAGCGTCGCCGAGGTCGGGACGATGGGCTAGATCGAGCACCGTTTGCTCAGGCGTAGTTGTCAACGTCGGCCCCAACTCTGTACGAACGCGCTCGGCGTCGAGGCTGGTGGTGTCGCGTTTGACGAACCGGACGGTCGCTGGGCGGTCCGACAACACGATCGCTCGATGCTGTCGGGGCACCGCGACGACAGCAGTTGCCAGAGCGCGCGGAATCACTCCGTGCAGCCGTGCGGCACTCACACCCATCACGACGACGTCCTCTACTCCGTAGATCGCCGATCCGATTCCGGCTGCGGCTGATTCCAGCCCGGGTATCCACTTGTGACCCACCATGTCCTGGGGGACGACGACGTAATAGCCGTCAGCGAGTCGGTGGAGCAGCCCACGTTCGGCAAGCCGCACCAGCTGGGCACGAGGATGGGCATAGATGCTCGCCGCGTCGCTGGGGCGAACTGTTCTCAGCGGTGCCTGAGTGAGGTCCACCGGAATGGGAGTACTTCGGGTCGGTGCCATCACTGGTCCTTGGGTATGCAAATCGTATTCCTCAACAGTACGAAATGCATACTAATGACGCAAGCGTCTCGGAGGCGAAAGTCGGCGCAACCGCCCCCTGGGTCGACGCTGGTGATGTTTCGGTAACGGTTCAGAAAAGTCTTCGGACGTTATCGGCAATGTCCTGCGTCTGCTACGCCTACGCTGTTTTCCTTGATTTATCGGCTACGGGTCGACATCCCCGTGACCAAAGAGTGCCGGCGCAGAAATGGGGGAACGACGAATGCGCATTGCGACCACCGCGATCATCATTACTGCTGTTTGCGCCCTTGTCGCCGGCTGCGGTCAATCAACAGAACAGTCAGCCGAGAAGACCTCGACCACACCGATGATCACGTCGTTTCCTCCTACGCCGCTACGGCAAAAAGCCCTGCCCCGATTACTCCTCTCAACCGAACAGGTCAATGCGGCGCTGGCGGCGGGGCAAATGGTTGTCACCGGTAGCGACTCTCAAATGTCCGACGACAGTGGGACGATGGAGCCCCGCGAGTGCCTGGCGGTGGACGGTGCCGCGCAGGCACCCGTGTACGCCGACAGTGGATTCACCGACGAGCAAGAGGTGACGTTAGGGGAGCCGGACGCTCTCGCTCATTACGCCAAGCAGGCCGTGGTTCGATTCGCCGATGCCGAACAGGCCAAGGCCTTTTATGACTCCTCGGCCGGACAGTGGCCGGCGTGCAAGCATTACACCCACACGCAATCCGGGACGCAGTGGGACGCAGGGCCCATTTCGGACAAAGACGGCGTGCTGAGCACAGTCGCCACCCAGTCCAACGCCCAGGCCGGCGGATGGGCATGTGGCCGCGCGTTGACCGCGAACAACAACATCGTGGTCGACGTCAACACCTGCAGTGCCAACCCGGCGGATTCGGCTGTCAAGATCGTCAGGCAGATCTCGGCACGGATCGACGCCCCGCCCATCGTTTCCTAGGGCTTGTCCGCCGCTCGCACGTAGGACAGACAAATGCTGTGGCGAGTGTGCGGGCACACTCGCCACAGCATCTCCAGTGGCGCGTCGAACTATGAAATCAATTGGTTCCCAGCAGAATTGTCACGCAGGTAGGCCGCTAGAACCACACTTTTCGCCCGCCGACGGGGCGGCCGACGGCCCCGAGGATCCACAGGATGATCCCGATCACCAGCAAAATGCCGCCGATCGTGTACAGGATCGAGATGCCGGCGAAGTAGCCGATCAACAGAAGAATGATGCCCAGCACAATCATGGTCGGTTCGATCCTCTCGGGTGCAACTGAAGTGTTGTCGGCCAGGAGAATTGCCCGATCCGTCGATTTTCAAACATGCCGGTGGGTTTGGCACCGGATTGCCGGCCCTGAACTGCGATTACGCAGGCGGTGGGGGCGGTGGCGGCGGCGGAGCTGGGGCCGGCAGGGTTATCGGCGGCAGGCCGGGGATCTCGATGACGTTGGGCGGCGGAGGTGGCCCCAGCTCGTTGAGCATTGGCGGCGGCGGAATCTCGGGACCGGGCACAAAGACCGGCGGCGGCGGTGGCACATAGCCCGTGCTGGTGTTGATGGTGATGATCGAGCCGGGAATGGTCCTGCCACTCGGGGTGGTTCCGACCACCGAACCCTTCGAAGCATTGCTGTTGACGGCTGTGGGTTTGTCGGCTACTCGGAAACCGGCTTCCGACAGCCGTTTACGCGCCTCTTCGACCTTCATCCCGCTGACGCTCGGCACCTCGCCGCCGGGGCCGCCGTCGACATAGCGCGGATCAGTGGGAGGCAGCGCGACGGTGCCGAAGTCGTCGGCGATGGGACTCATTGCGGCATACCAGGTCAACGCCGGCTCGGTACCGCCGAACAGGGTGCCGTTGCCGCATTTGCGCAGCGGGTATGAGCACAGCCCCGATGGTGACGACGAGTCGTCGAAGACGTAGTTCGCCGCGGCGTACTGGTTGGTGAAGCCGAGGAAACCCGATGACCGGTGAGCCTCGGTGGTGCCGGTCTTGCCCGACATCGGTAGCTTCCAGCCGACCGAACTCGCTGCGCCGGCGGCGGTTCCGCTCGAGTGATCCTTGGCCAGCGCATTGGCCAAGGTATTGGCAAGGCCCTCTGGTACTGCCTGGTCGCACGGAACGGTCTCCACACCGACTTCATGCCCGTTGCGATCGAAGATCTTGTCGATCGGACTCGGTGGGCACCACGTACCGCCGGAGGCCAGGGTCGCTCCGACATTCGCCAACTCCAGCGCGTTGAGTTCGAATGGGCCGAGTGTGAAGGATCCGATGTTCTGCCGCTTGACGTAGTCGGCGATGCTCTCGTTGGAATCGGGGTCGTAATCGCGGGCACTGCCGGGTTCGGCATAGGACCGCAGTCCCAGGCGGACCGCCATGTCCACCGCGCGCGGTACCCCGATCTGTGAGATGAGTTTGGCGAACGCGGTATTGGGCGATTGTGCCAGGGCATCGGTGACATTCAGCGAGCCGGGGAAGCCGTGAGCGTTACGCACGCACCAGCTTTCCTTCGGACAACCGGGAGTGTCACTGCTACCCAGGCCCTTGCCCACGAAGGTTCCGGGGACATCGAGTTGAGTTTTGATGCCCATCCCCATCTCGAGAGCAGCGGCCGTGGTGAAAATCTTGAAGATCGACCCGGCTCCGTCACCGGCCAACGAAAAGGGCTGCGGTTGCACGGTCTGCCTGGCATCGAGATCGAGTCCGTAGGTGCGGCTGTCGCCCATCGCGACCAATCGATGTGTGTCCTTGCCGGGCGTGATCACGCTCATCACGCTCGCGACCCCGGCGGCGTTGGGGTCTGCGTACTTCTCGATCGCTGACTGGACGCTGTCCTGCACCTTGGGATCGAGCGTGGTGCGGATCAGGTACCCGCTGCGCGCGACGTCCTCCATCGTGAGCCCGGCACGTGCCAGGTATTGCAGGACGTACTCGCAGAAGAAAGCGCGATTCCCGGCGGCGATGCAGCCCTGCGGAAGCGGATCGGCCTGGGGGAGTATCCCCAGCGGTGCCGCCTTGGCGGCGCGCAACTCCTCGGCACGGTCGGGCAGATAGTCGATCAACGTGTCGAGCACGAGGTTGCGCCGAGCCAGGGCACCGTCGGGGTTGGTGTAGGGGTTCAGCGCGCTGGTGGACCGCACGACACCGGCCAACAACGCGGCTTGCGACCAGGTGAGGTCGGCGGCATCGACGCCGAAGTAGGTGCGGGCCGCGTCCTGGACTCCGAAGGATCCGTTGCCGAACGACACGAGATTCAGATATCGGGCCAGGATCTCGCTCTTGGGGAGGGTCTTGTCCATCGCCAGCGCAATCCGGATCTCACGCAGTTTGCGTGCTGGGCTGATCTCGACCGCAGCCCGGCGCTCGGCGTCGGTGTTCGCTTTCACCAGAAGGTTGTAGTTCTTGACGTACTGCTGCTCGATGGTCGACCCACCGCGGACCTCGTCGATGCCCCGCATATAGCCGAAGAGACCGTTCAGAGTTCCCTGGACATCGACGCCGTTGTGTTCGACGAAGCGCTTGTCTTCCACCGAGACGATCGCCAGCTTCATGGTGTCGGCGATCCGATCGGCGGGAACGGCCCATCGACGCTGCTCGTACAGCCAGGCGATCGGTTTGCCCGTGGCGTCGACCATGGTGGTGACGATCGGTGCGTCACCTTTGAGCACCTCCGCGGAATCCTGTGCCACCGTGTCGGACAGCCGTGCCGTCATGAGGCCGACGCCACCGACGACGGGGAACATCAACACCGCCGCGAGTAATCCGGCCAGCACACAGTGCATGGCCAACTTGGCAACCGTAGACCGCGACCGCGGTGGCGGGCCGGACATGTCCTCAAGCGTAAAGGGGTGAAGGGTCGGCGATGGATATATCGCACGCAACACGTTGGCTACGTTGTGATTTCAGAGGCCCGGAATGTCGAATCTGAAGGTTTTCCCGAGACCGAAGTCCGCGGCCGACGGGGCTTCGGTGACCGGATGCGCAACTGGCCCCGAGGAGCGTCGCTAACGATCGCCGCGGCTGCAGTTCGGATTCGCCGGCTTGGCGGGCCAACTGCATACGTCGATGTAGGTGGTCTCGGCATACCCGCCGCCGTCGAACACCCCGTAGGCGTCGCCGTGGGTTCCGGTGTAGGTGGCGCCGCCTCCGCCTCCGCCGCTCGAGGTGATGATCGTCGTGACCGTCCAGCCCTTGTTCTGCAGCGCGTTCTTGTATGCGGTCATCACATCATTCGGCGACCCGTTGACCTGGTAGTGCAGGTGGATTCCGCCGTCGGCGATATCGTCGGGTCCTCTGCTCTGCTGCACGTCGGCCGGTGTCGGCAACAGCGACGCCACGGATGCGCCGTCCCCGGCTGCGGTGGTGGTCGCGTCGGCGCCGGCCGGCGCAGTCGTCGTGGTGGCCTGGGCCTTCTCGGTCACCGGGCTGCACGCCGTGGCGGCCAGGCCGATCGCCATCGCCCCGATGAGGCAGGTTGTGGTGTGCTTCGTCATGGCCATCCCCGTTCGTCTCGCCGCACCGTACCAACGCGGGCAAAGGCGCTTGGACGATATTGACGCCATAAATGGCCAGGTAGTTCCGATGGCAACAATGGGCCGAACCCCTTGCCGCAACCGCCGCCGCCGATAGACCGGCTATCTGTTTGATTGTCGTTACCCGGGCGTCGACTGTCGGGAAAGCACCGGTTCACCTGCGGCTTCGACCATGTGTGGGCTTGACGGAGATGACGACGATGACGATACGGAGACGTGGATGACGCGCAGGCGGTATGCGGTGACGGCGTTGGTGTGTACGGCGGCATTGGCCGCCGCCTGCGGTGGCAGCAAGAACGACGACGCGTCGCTGCCGGTGCTGGAGCCCGCCGCGAAAGGCGCCATCTCCGAGCACGGCGGCGCCACCCGAGCCGGCGATGACCGGGCCGCGCTGATCGCAGACTCCATCAAGAACACCGGCGCCAAAAACGTCATCCTGCTCATCGGCGACGGTATGGGTGACTCCGAGATCACGGTGGCCCGCAACTACGCCCACGGCGCCGGCGGCGCCTTCCCGGGTCTCGACGCCTTCCCGCTGACCGGCCAGTACACCCACTTCTCCGTGGGCAAGGACGGCAAGCCCACCTACGTGACCGATTCGGCCGCCAGCGGATCGGCCTGGGCCACCGGCACCAAGACCTACAACGGCGCCATCTCGGTCGACATCCACGGCAAGGATCAGAAGACGCTGCTGCAGCTCGCCAAGGACGCGGGCAGGGCGACGGGTGACATCTCCACCGCCGAGATCCAGGACGCCACACCGGCGGTGCAATTCGCGCACGTCACCGGACGCAAGTGCTACGGACCGGATGAGACGACCGCGAAATGCCCGACCAATGCCCTGGAGAAGGGCGGCAACGGATCGATCACCGAGCAGCTGCTCAACACCCGCGCGGACGTCGTGATGGGCGGCGGTGCCGAAACCTTCCAGCAGACCGCCAAAGCCGGGGATTACCAAGGCAAGACGCTCGAAGTTCAGGCCAAGGAACGCGGCTTCACCATCGTGCGTAACGCCGACGAACTCGGCAAGGCGGACAAGGCCGACCCGGATGCCCCGTTGCTCGGCCTGTTCGCCGAGGGCAACATGCCGACCCGGTGGAGCGGCCCCGTGGCCGGCAAGGCCGGCTACCTGGAACCGGCCGTCGAGTGCAAGGACAATCCGGACCGCGGCGCATCGGTGCCCACGCTGGCTGCCATGACCGAGAAGTCCATCGACCTTCTCAAGGGCAACGAGAGAGGATTCTTCCTTCAGGTCGAGGGCGCCTCGATCGACAAGCAGGACCATGCCGCCAACCCGTGCGGTCAGATCGGCGAGACGGTCGACCTCGACGAGGCCGCAAAGGTGGCCCTCGACTTCGCGAAGGACAACAAGGACACCCTGGTCATCGTCACCGCCGACCACGCCCACAGCAGCCAGATCGTGGAGTCCATGAGCGCCGACGACGTCCGCGACGCCGCTGCCGAAGCCAAGCTGCCGTTCGAGGTCACCCGCGACGCGATCTACCCAGGTCTGACCCGCGTGCTCCACAGCAAGGATGGCCAGGACCTGACCGTCTCCTACGGCACCTCGGACAACCTCGACGCCATGGACCAGGGCCACACCGGATCCCAGTTGCGCATAGCGGCCTACGGTCCCGGCGCTGCCAACGTCGTCGGCCTGAGCGATCAAACCGACCTGTTCTTCACCATGACGCGAGCGTTGGGTCTGAAGGACAACTGACCTTCTGGAGCGGGGCACCTTTTCACAGCGGATTGCGGGCAAAGGCAAAGCCACGCCATAGCGTGCGATTTGTGATGGTGTCGTGGCCTGAATGTGACTATTGAGTACCAGTGTTGCCCGAGTGACACAAGTGCACTTGTGCACGCCACGTCAGATCGGGGAGAACGCCATGACAGCGCACACCACCTTCGGCCGACTGTTCGGGTATACGGCGCTGAGCATCGCCGGCGCGCTGGCGACCCTGACGGTGAGCAACGGTTTGGCGGCCGCCGCGCCGCGAGCACCGCTGCCTTCCGATGACCAGGCGCCCGCGGTGCCGTTCGACCCCGGTGCGTTGGTCAATGCCATCGACGACTACGCGTCCCTGTTGTCGATACTGACCGGAGGCCGGCACGCTCAGCCGGGTCTCGGTGGGCCGGTCGGCACTGTCCAGCAACCGGTCGGCCGTCGAGCAACCCACCGGGGCCTACCCGATGATCCCTGGGGTGCCGATGCTGCCCGGGGAGCCGTGAACCCAGTGTCTCCACGCATCGTGTATCCGGTACCAAGTCGAGAACGATCAATCAGCGGAACGGAGTGAACCGCCGTGTACATCAGTCGATCAGTTGACACACGCACCGCACGGATCGCCCTTTCGCTGATCCGTTGCCCCATCAAGAGTCGGCGGTATCCGGCCAAGCAGGAACGCTTGGTCACTCCGCAGGAAGCGGCACTGCTCATCCGGTGAATCAGGCGGCCCGGTCCGTGTTCTCGGCAACCCGCTCGGCGTCATAGGTGTTGATGGCGACGCTGTCGAGGATCGCATGCAATTGTTCGGCTTGTGCCTGTGGGGTGAGTTCGGTCGAGCGGTAGATGCGCCCGGCCTGCCGCGCCTGCCGGCGCACATGGCCCGTGCGATCCATCCGTAGGTCCTCGTACCGCCGCAGACGAGCACCGAGCTGATCCGGCTGCGCGCCGCGAAGAAGCACGGCCAACGTCATCGCATCTTCGATCGCCTGATTGGCGCCCTGCCCGAGATGCGGAGTGACCGCGTGGGCGCTGTCGCCCAGCAGGGTGATCCGGTCGGTCGACCACCGGTCCAGGGGCTCACGATCGTAGATGCCCCAGCGGAACGTGGAGTCCATCGCCTCGATGATCGCCGACACCCTCGGATCCCAGCCCTGGTAGGCGGCCGCGAGTTCGGCGACTTCACCAGGGGCGGTCCATGATTCGGCGACCGTGAGATTGGTGGGGACGAATGCCACGATGTTGAGGAGATCACCCGCCGATACCGGGTAGGCCAGGAAGCTCTGGCGGGGGCCCAGCCACATGGAGCTGGCATTCATGTCGACTGTGCCGCGCAGCCGCTCGGCGGGAATCAGCCCGCGGTACGCCATGATTCCCTCGCTGACCGGTTCGGCCGCGCGCGTCACCTTGCCCTGAAGGCGCGAGTGGATACCGTCGGCGCCAACGAGCAGATCCGCGTCGACCGATGAGCCATCGGCGAATTCGACGTGTACCCCGTCGCTGTCTTCGGTGACTCCGACACATGAGCGGCCCAGTTGCAGGGCCTCGGCGGGTAGCGCGTCGGCGAGGGCCCTCTGGAACTCACCGCGGTGCAGGCACCAGGTCCTGGCCGGATCCCCGAAGCCGAGGTTCGACGGCTCACCGGCGATCGGATCGGCCTGCCAGGTGCGGAACTGGTAGTGCGTGACCGGTCCGGCGATCGCGCCCACCGCATCGCCCAGCCCGAGGCGGGACAGGATGCGCGATCCGTTCGTCGCTATCGAGACCCCCGCGCCGAGCGCCTTCAGCTCGTGCGCCTGTTCGTACACGGTCGCGTCGATTCCGTTGGCACGCATGGCAATCGCGGCAGTCAACCCGCCGATGCCGGCGCCCACGACGGCAACTCGAAGCCCGGTCATGAGTTCCTCCTCAATCCGCAATAACTGTACCGATCGATACACCTTTGACTATAAATGTACCGATCGGTACAGTCAAGGTATGGCCAGGACAGCGGATCCCGTCAAACGTGAAGAACTGTTGAACGGTGTCGTCGGCTACCTCGAGCAGCACGGGATCGGTGAGATGTCGCTGGCGCCGATGGCCGAAGCGCTTGGAACGAGCAAGCGCATGTTGCTGTACTACTTCGGCGACCGCGCCGAGTTGCTGGCGCAGGCGCTCGATGCAAGCCGGCCGCAGCTGGGGGAGATGTTCAGCGCCGTCACCAGTGCGGACGAGTTCACGGATGCGGCAAGGTCTTTGTGGCGGGAGCTGACCCGCGGCGGCGAACGGCGCAACGTGCGCCTGCTGTTGCAGGTTCTCAGCCTGGCGGTCACCGACCCTCAAACGTACGGCGAGGCAGCCCGAAGCGCGGTCGAGGTCATGATCGCGCCGATCGCGCAGGCGCTGTCAGCAATCGGTCACCCCGCCGACAGTGCCTGCGCGCGTGCCACATTGGTGGTCTCCGGCCTGCGTGGGCTGTGCCAGGACGGTCTGGTCACCTCCGACCGCGCCCGGGTCGACGCCGCTGCCGACCTCCTGATCGCCGCGGCCGTCAGCAGACCCGTCAACTGAGGATCTATCCGTAGGCGGGATGCGGGTAGGCATCCTGACGACGCTGAAACTGCAGGATGTCGGGGTTCAGCGCGACGCCGTCACGAATCTCGATGGCTCGCGAGATCGTGTTGTCCGCATCCCACGCTGCCGGGCCGTCGAGCACGGTCTCGATGTGCGGCATCAGCGCCTCGCTGATCTCCCAGGTCGCCGAGTTCCACAGGTAGGACGGGCTGTGGTCCACGGCGTAGTAGTAGACGCCGTTGGCCACCATGCAGACCGGGTCGGTGAACGAGCTCGGGCGCGCCCAGCTGAACCCCATTCCGGCATCGCAGGAGACATCGACGAGCAGGCTGCCCGGGTTGAACATGGCCAGATCGTCTTCGGTGACGAAGATGAGGGGAGCGTTGGGATCTTGCAGCACGCAGTTGACGATGATGTCGTTCTCGGCCAGGAAGCGAGCCACCGGCACCACGCCGTCGTCTGGTGTGTCGGCCCACGTCCGCTCGGGAGTTTCCTTGTCGCGTCCCATCTGCACGATCTGCGTCGAGGGGATCGGCGACCCGACGGCTGCCACCTCGCGGTTGGTCAGGACACGGACATCATCGACACCGTGGGCGTTGAGAGCGGTGACCGCGCCGCGAGCCGTCGCACCGAATCCGATGACGGCAGCGCGGAGTCGACGACCGTAGCTGCCGGTGATTCCGGCCAGCTGCATGGCGTGGAGCACCGAGCAGTAGCCGGCGAGCTCGTTGTTCTTATGGAAGACGTGCAGACCGAATCCACCATCGGCCTGCCAGTGGTTCATTGCCTCGAAGGCGATCAGCGTCAGCCGGCGGTCGATGGCGATCTGAGTGAGGGCCGCGTCCTGCACGCAGTGCGGCCATCCCCAGACGACCTGTCCGACCCTGAGCTCCGCCAGATCAGCCGCCTGCACCTTGGGCAGCAGGATGACATCGCAGTTCGCGATGATCTCCTCGCGTGTCCTGATGCCGCCGACCAGTTCGGCCAGTGCGTCATCGGTGGCGCCGAACTCCTCGCCGTAGCCGCGCTCGAGGAAGACCCGCTGCCGCATCGGTGGATCGATCCTGCTGAAGTGGGCTGGGTGAATCGGCAGCCTACGCTCGTTGGGTTTCCGCGAGTGGGCCAGAACGCCTAACGAAAGCTGCTTCACCTCAGCGCTTTTGGTCATGTTGGGACACCTCGATGGGGTGAACCATGGATCTTCGAGGAGATATGTCAGACATCGCTGGGCCCCTTGATTGTGAGGGCCTGAGTGGTCCCGATGCCCTTGACACTACGCGGAGCGGAGGGCCACCAGAACCAAACAGCCTGTCAGCGGCCGGTGCGCTCCATCGCCCGCGCCACCACGCCGCGCGCCGGACGCTGGCGCACCAGCTGCGGCCACCAGAACCAGCGGCCCATCAGTGCCGCGATCGACGGGGTCATGAAGGACCGGATCACCAGGGTGTCGAACAACAGACCAAGCCCGATCGTCGATCCCACCTGGGCGACCACGATCATCTCGCTGACCACCATCGACATCATGGTGAACGCGAACACCAGTCCCGCCGCGGTCACCACCGATCCGCTGCCGCCCATGGCGCGGATGATTCCGGTGTTGATTCCTGCGGGCAGCTCCTCTTTGAGTCGTGCCACCAACAGCAGGTTGTAGTCCGCGCCGACGGCCAACAGCACGATCACCGCCATCGCCATCACCATGAAATGCAGTTCGATGCCCAGCAGGTGCTGCCACACCAGGACCGACAGGCCGAACGATGTCCCCAACGAGACCAACACGGTACCGACGATCACCGCGGCCGCCACCAAACTGCGCGTGATGATCAGCATGATGATGAAAATCAGGCACATGGCCGAGATTCCGGCGATGATCAGGTCGTAGTTGTTGCCCTCCTGCATATCCTTGAAGGCCGACGCCGTACCGCCCATGTAGACCTTGGAACCCTCGAACGGCGTGTTCTTCATGGCTTCCTTGGCGGCCAGCTTGATCCCGTCGATCAGCTTGATGCCTTCGGGCGTCAGCGGGTCACCCTCGTGAGAGATGATGAAACGCACCGCTTTTCCGTCGGGGGAGATGAAGCTCTTCATTCCACGCTTGAAGTCCGCGTTGTTGAAGATCTCCGGCGGCAGATAGAAGGTGTCGTCGTTCTTGGCGTCGTTGAACGCGGTGCCCATGGCGGTCTGGTTGTCCTGCATCGCGGCCATTTGATCCTGCAGACCCTTCTGGGTCTGGTACATCGTCAGCATCATCGTCTTCATCGTCCGCATGGTCTCGATCTGCGGCTGCATCATGGTGGCCATCTGCGGCATCAAGGCGTCGAGGCGGTGCATGTCGGGCATCATCTGCTGGATGCTGTCGGTCATGGTGTCGACACCGTCCAGACCGTCGAACACCGAACGCATCGACCAGCAGACCGGGATGTCGTAGCAGTGCGGTTCCCAGTACAGGTAGTTGCGCAGCGGACGCAGGAAGTCGTCGAAATCGGAGATGTGGTCCCGTAATTCGGCCACGTCGACGACCATCTGGTCCATCTTGCCGACCATGTTGTGCGTGATGGAGCTCATCTCCTCCATCAGCGTGATCATCTGATCCATCGTGTTGATGGTCTTCTGCATCTCGTCGGCCTGCAGCAACATGTCGTCGGCGCGGTCGGTGAGATATTTGCGGTTCATGGTCTGCATGACCCCGCCCATGCTCATCTGCGCGGGAATGGTGCTGAACTCCAGCGGTTCACCCTGCGGGCGGGTGATGGCCTGCACGCTCCCGACTCCGGGCACCTCGAAGATCTTCTTGGCGATCCTGTCGATCACCAGGAAGTCGGCCGAATTGCGGACGTCATGGTCGGTTTCGATGAGCACCAGCTCGGGGTTCATCTTCGCGGCCGAGAAATGCCGGTCGGCCGCGGCGTAGCCCTCCTGCGCCGGCAGATCGGTGGGCAGGTAGTTGCGGTCGTTGTAGTTGGTCCGGTAGCCCGGCAGGGTCAGTAGACCGACCAGCGACAGCAGGATGGTGCCCAGCAGCACCGGGCCCGGCCAGCGGACCACGAAGGCTCCCAGCCGCCGCCAGAAACGGATGCGCATGGCGCGTTTGGGCTCGAGTACCTTGCCGAATCGGCTGGCCACCGTGATCACCGCGGGCCCCAGCGTCAGCGCGGCCAGCACCGTGACGGTCATACCGACGGCCATCGGGATACCCAGGGTCTGGAAATAGGGCAGCCGGGTGAAATGCAGACACAATGTCGCCCCGGCGATCGTCATGCCGGAGCCGAGCACCACATGCGCAGTGCCGTGGAACATCGTGTAATACGCCTGTTCTCGGTCCTCGCCCACACTGCGGGCTTCCTGATATCGCCCGATCAGGAAGATGGCGTAATCGGTGGCCGCGGCGATCGCGAGCGTGACCAGAAGCTGTGTCGCGAAGGTCGAGAGGCCGATCAGGTTGTGATAGCCCAGGAATGCGACGAAGCCGCGGGCCACCGACAGCTCGATCACCACCATCGCCAGCACCAGGAGCACCGTGATGATCGACCGGTACACCAGCAGCAGCATCGTGATGATGACGAGGAACGTGACGCCTTCGATGATCTTGACGCTGCGATCGCCGGAGATCTGCTGATCGGCTGCCAGGGCGGTGGGGCCGGTGACGTACACCTTGAGACCCGGCGGCGGGGACAGCTCGGCGATCAGCTTCTGGACGGCTTCCACCGATTCGTTGGCCAGCAACTCACCCATGTTGCCGGCCAGATATACCTGCACATAGGCGGCTTTACCGTCATTGCTCTGGGCGCCGGCCTCGGTCAGCGGGTCGCCCCAGAAATCCTGCACATGCTCGACGTGTTTCTTGTCGGCCTCGAGCCGGTCGACCATGTCGTTGTAGAACCGATGCGCGTCGTCGCCGAGTTTGTGGTCCCCCTGGGCCTCCAGCACGATCATCGCCGAGCTGTCGGAGTGAAACTCGTCGAACACCTTGCCGACACGCTTCATCGCGATCACCGACGGTGCCTCGTCGGGGCTCATCGACACCGAGCGCATCTGGCCGACCACCTCGAGCGGGGGAACGGTCACGCTCAGAAAAGCGAGGAGGGCGATCCAGCCGACAATCACCGGAATGGCGAGTCGACGGATCCATCGAGCAACCCCGGTGTGGGGGGCTCTGGAATCGGCCATCAGAAACCCTTGGTGGTCGGTAGCGAGAACACGAGGCAGCGGTCGGGCATTGTGCGAAGGCTTACCTTACTACGTCGTGTCGTTCCCACTGTCCTACCAGACGGCGGCGGCAACGGGTGGGCCCGCCGTCGTGAGCAGGCATTACACGCCGACCGGTTCGATGTCGTCGACGCGGCCCAGCCGCCACTGTCCCTCGCCGAGCAGTTCCAGGTGGGTGTTGTGATGACGGTGGACCGTGGAGCGGTGGGTGACGCTGACCAGCACGGTGTCCGGTAGGTCGCGACGGATCAGGCTGTAGATCATGAACTCCAGCGGTTCGTCGAGCGCCGAGGTCGCCTCGTCGAGAAACGCCACCTTGGGTTTGGTCAGCAGCACGCGGGCGAATGCGACGCGTTGCTGTTCGCCGGGGGAGAGCACCTTGGCCCAGTCGGCATCCTCGTCGAGTCGGTCGACGTAGCGCGGCAGTGCGACCGCGAGCAGGGCATCGTGTAGCGCCGTGTCGGGCAACGCCCCGGGCTGCTGCGGATAGGACACCACGGTCCGCAGGTCACCCAACGGCATGTAGGGCACCTGCGACAGATAGAGCGTTTCGTTGTCGCCCTGCGGGCACCGCACGGAGCCTGAGGCGTAGGGCCAGAGTTGGGCGATGCTGCGGAGCAATGTGGTCTTGCCGGTGCCCGACTTGCCGGTGACGATCATCGCCTCGCCGGCGGTCAGGGTCAGGCTGAGAGCGTCGATCAACTGCTCGCCGGCCGGGTTGCGTACTTCGACATCGCCGAGTTCGACCAGGCTGTCGGCGTTGGCGGCCAGATCCGAGACGTCCAACTTGGGCAGCGCTCGGCTCTGCTCGTCGGCGGTGACCAGCCCGTGCAGACGCATGATCGAGGCGCGGTAGCCCGCGAAGGTGTCATAGGAATTGCGGAAGAACGACAACGCATCCTGAATCGCGCCGAATGCGGCCACCGACTGATTGACCGTACCGAGCTGGATCTGGCCGGTGAACAATCTCGGTGCCTGCAACATCCAGGGCAGCGGAATGATGATGTGGTTCATCGACAGATTCCAGCCGGTGAAGGCCATGGTCCGGTTGACGAAGTGCTTGTAGTTCGTGACGACCGCCGCAAAACGTTCCCGCAGCTGCGACCGTTCGACCTTCTCGCCGCGATAGAGCGCGACCGACTCGGCGGCGTCGCGCAGGCGCACCAACGCGTAACGGAATGCGGCATTGAACTTTTCGTTGTTGAACGAGAGCCGGATCAGCGGACGGCCGAGCGCGAACGCGACCACGGTGGCGAACGCGACATAAACGAACACCGACCAGAACATCGCGCGCGGTATCTCGATGCCGAACAGGGTGAGATCACCCGAGAGGTTCCACAGGATCGAGGTGAACGAGATGACCGAGACGATCGACGAGATGGCGCCGAAGGGAAGAGTGCCGTTGCTGGTCTGATGCGGGGTATTGGGCTGCGGGCCCGACAGTGCGGTGAACACGTCGATGTCGGACTGGATGCGCTGATCCGGGTTGTCGATGGTCTGGTCGATGAACCGGGACCGGTAGTAGGCACGACCGTCGAGCCAGTCGCCGGTCAGCCGATCGGTCAGCCAGGCACGCCAGGCCAGCATGAAACGCTGCGTCATGAATAGGTCGACCAGCACGCGGGTGACCAGGATCGCGGCCAGCACCATGAAGGTCGCCAGCGCGATCCAGAAACCCCTGATCCCTGAAGTTCTCACCTCGTCGTTGCCGGTGGCCAAGCCCTCGACGGCGACCTGGGCGGAGGTGAACAGGTCGTTGCCCTGGTAGCTGAACAACACCGACAGTCGCACATTGATGATCACCGACAACAAGATCGCCGCCAGCGTCAGCCATGGCCTGAGGCTGTGGCTCCCGGTGAAGTAGGCGCCGGTGACGGCCCAGAACTGTCGGCCCCAGCTGGTGAAACGGGCGATGAGGATCAGGACGGCCAGGGTGCAGACCGCGGTGATGGTCCAGGCCTGGACCAGCCACCACAGGGAGTGCAGCAGCTCGTTGCTCCAGTCGATCGAAGGCGTGAACGGCTTCAGATCAGTCACCGGGGCCCTCCTGATGTGCCGACTGGAGTACCAGACGTGTCTGCGTGGAAGCTACCGCAGCGGGTCAGGGCCCGAGTCCATCCACGCCGCACCCGCTTACGTAGTTGGGCGGTGGATTGCTGCTCAATAGTGACCGCAATCCGCCGCATTGACGGCTACGCGGCGCGGTCGAGCAGTTCGAACCCGCACGCTGGCCCGCACGGGCGGCCCACTACGGCGATCCCGTGCCGTTGCAGCACCGCAGCGATCTTGCCGGCGGTCTGACATGGCCGGTCGAAAACCTACGCGTAGGACAGCCTGACGGTGGACCGGCCGTCTACTGCGGCGTCGAGATCCCGCTCGAAATCCTGGTTCCGCGCGGCCACCGAGTCGTGATAGACGCGTCCGTCGAGCTCAACGACGAGCCGCTCGTCGTACTCTGAATCGCGATAGCAGACACCCACCGATGAGGCGGACCGCTTCTGTCGCGTGGCCCGCGGTAAACCATGCGCTCGCTCGACACGAACGAGATAGCCGTGCTCAAGCACCGAGCAGGTGCCGTCGGCGATATCGAGCAGTACTGCCCGCAGCCATCGGCGACGCCGGAGCCGCCCCCGAGAATCGAGCACTTGCAGCAGCCGCCGTGCGGTCGTTCGTCGCGATTGGCACGCATTGGCCAGGACCGCAATGGCATCGAGTTCGGAGCCGGCCCGGCAGGAGACGTCGAGTGTGGCTTCCTCGTAGCGCATCCTGGGTGGGCCGACGTTCCACAGCACACGCTCTCGGAGGTGTGCGACGCGGTGAATGCGGACGCCGGCCGGCTCAGCCAATGTCGACCGTTGTCGCTCGATGGCGACATGGATGAGAGGCGTTTCAGTGCCCAAGGCCGATTCGAGGCACAGTGCCGCCGGGGCCGCGTAAAGCACTGCACCCCAGGTACGTTGCAGCCAGGTCAGCGGTCCGGTGTGATCGACGTACACGCCGGCGTGGACCCGCGCCCACTCGTTGCGCCTGAGCAACCGCCGGATCTCATGCTCGGGCAATCCCGCATCCAGCGCCTGCCGACGCGATATCACCCCGTCGTGCTGCCGAAGCACATCCTCGACTCCCACCGCTTCGATCCTTGTCGAGCGGCGCGACGGCCACCAGAGCACTTCGGTGATCTGTGGATAACCGCTTACGCGGCGGATCGCTGCCACATAGTGACTGCAAACCGCCGCGTTGAGCCGGACTACTCGAGTAGCGTCGCATGGGTCCGCCCTCGGACCGTTAGGAAATCTGTTGGTGCTCTATGTGTTTCGCTGCGAGTCCGGCTGTTCGTCCACCGAACAGCGATTTTCGATGAATGCTCGGCCCGACGTGATCGAGTGCCCGAGTTGCGGCGCGTCCGCCCGCCGAATGATCTCTTCGCCGAACCTCGGCCGTGGCGGCTCGACCGCCATGGCGCTGCAGGACGCGACGCGCGCGTCGGCCGACCGTCCCGCAATGGTGGCCGGACCGCGGTCGGGCGGCCGGCGGCAGAAAGTCACCACCAATCCGCTTCACCAAAAATTGCCCCGTCCCTGAAGGAGGATCAATGCCCGAGCTTGTCTTCCCGCTCGACTCGACCAAGAAGTTCACCGATCAGGAGAAGCTGGGCCACAACCGGTGGCATCCGGACATCCCGGCCGCGGTGACGGTCAAGCAGGGGGATTCGTTCCGGGTGCACTGTCGCGAATGGTTCGACGGCGCGATCGTCAACGACGATTCGGCCGACGACATCCTCAACGCACCGTTGACGACAGTGCACGTGCTCTCCGGCCCGATCGCCGTCGAGGGCGCCAAGCCCGGCGATCTTCTGATCGTCGACATCCTCGACGTAGGCCCCATCCCGCAGGAGGATTCCGGGCCGCTGGCCGGCCAGGGTTGGGGCTACACGGGCATCTTTCCCAAGCTCAACGGCGGCGGGTTCCTGACCGATCAATTCCCCGACGCCTACAAGGCGATCTGGGACTTCTCGGGTCAGAAGGCCACCTCACGCCATGTCCCGCACGTGGAGTTCACCGGCATCGTGCACCCGGGATTGATGGGCACCGCGCCCTCGACCGGACTGCTGGCGAAGTGGAACACCCGCGAGGCCGCGCTGATCGCCACCGACCCCGACCGGGTACCGCCGCTGGCCCTGCCGCCCGAACCGCGCGACGCCATCCTCGGCGGGCTGACCGGGGAGGCTTTCACCAAGGCCGCCGGCGAGGCGGCCCGCACCGCGCCGCCGCGGGAGAACGGTGGCAACCAGGACATCAAGAACCTCACCAAAGGCAGCCGGGTGTTCTATCCGGTGTACGTCGACGGGGCGAACCTCTCGGTCGGCGACCTACACTTCTCGCAGGGCGACGGCGAGATCACGTTCTGCGGTGCCATCGAGATGGGCGGCTTCATCGACTTACGCGTCGATGTCATCCCCGGCGGCATGGAGACCTACGGCGTGAGTGAGAACGCCATATTCATGCCCGGCAACACCGATCCGCAGTACTCCGAGTGGCTCGCCTTCTCCGGCACCTCGGTGACCCTGGACGGTGAGCAGCGCTACCTGGACTCACACCTGTCCTACCAGCGCGCGTGCCTGCACGCGATCGACTACCTGACGAAATTCGGCTACAGCCCCGAGCAGGCCTACCTGCTGTTGGGTGCCGCGCCCATCGAGGGACGCCTGTCCGGTGTGGTCGACATTCCGAATGCCTGTGCGACGGTGTACATCCCGACTGCGATCTTCGATTTCCCGATCGCGCCGTCGGCCTCGGGGCCGACGAAGATCGACCCTGGTATGGGGGCCCCGCACTCGTCGTTCGGCTGACGGCACACGTATATCCTCGTCACCGGACCCCGATGCGCCGCGCCGGTGCCGGCACGGTCGGCGGACCGTTGACAGTCGGGGAGGGCTGAAAGGAACGTGCAATGACGCCGCCTCCCGGTGCCTCGCGCCTCGGCACCCGGTTCGGGCCGTATGAGCTGAAATCGCTGATCGGTGTCGGTGGAATGGGTGAGGTGTACCGCGCCTACGACACGGTCAAAGAGCGGATGGTGGCGGTCAAACTGCTGCGCACCGAGATCGCCGCCGACGCGAGCTTTCAGGCGCGGTTCCGGCGTGAATCCCGGGTGGCGGCGCGGCTGCAGGAACCCCACGTCATCCCGGTGCACGATTTCGGCGAGATCGACGGCGTTCTGTACATCGACATGCGTCTGGTCGACGGCGCCAGCGTCAAGGAACTGCTGCGGACCCACGGACCGCTCACTCCGGGACGCGCCACCGCGATCGTCACCCAGGTGGCCGCGGCGCTCGACGCCGCGCACGCCGACGGCCTGGTACACCGCGACATCAAGCCGGAGAACGTACTGCTCACCCCGGACGACTTCGCCTACCTGGTGGATTTCGGTATCGCCCACGTCGGGGGTGAGGCCAGCGTCACGATGACGGGCGTGCTGATCGGATCGAGCGCCTACATGGCGCCCGAGCGGTTCTCCGGTGGCCCGGTCGGACCGGCCGCCGACGTCTATGCGTTGACCTGCCTGCTCTACGAGATGATGATCGGCCGGCCACCGTTCGAGACCGGTGATCTGCGCCAGCTGATGAGTGCGCACATGTTCTCCCCGGCGCCGCGGCCCAGCATCATGCGTCGCGGCATACCGCGCGCATTCGACGAGGTCGTCGCCAAGGGCATGGCCAAGGACGCCGTCGATCGCTATACCAGTGCCGGCGAGCTGGCCAAGGCAGCCCGCGCCGCGGCCGGCGCCGCGACCTCCGCTGCGGCACCAGCACCAGCACCAGCACCAACACCTGCATCTGCACCTGAGCCGACAGCGGCATCACCTGTTATGCCGCCCGAAACGGCGCCCGCACCGGCCCCGACGCCACCGCCGCGACCGGCACCGCCGCATACGCCGGGCACCCGCGAGTTCTCCTCGATCTACCCGAACCCGGATCACACCGGGTTCACCCCGTATCCGCCGGCACCGCCCCCACCTCAGTTGCCGCAGGCGCCGGCGCGCAAACCGCGGTTGAGCCGGACCCAGCTCATCCTGATCATGGTGTCGGTGGGGTTCTTCGGGATCGCTGCCGTGCTGGCCGCGGTCCTGGCCAGTGGCGGCGACGGCGCCTCCACACGTGAGACGCCGGCCGTGCCGTCCCAGCCGAGCTCGGCTTCCGAGGCGCCGACGAGCACCACGAAGGCCGGTTCGGCGACGGCCGACGTGAGCGGCACCGACGAGCAGGGCTTCATCGACCACACCGCGCGCTGCCTCGAGGGAACCACCCCCGCCGCCGTCATCCGGACCGCGTCCTCGCTGGCGGTGATCTGCCAGAGCGGGCCCGATTCCTTCTCTTACCGCGGCGAGCGCCTCAGCGACGGTGCCAATCTCCAGATTCCCACCGCCGAGCGTTCCGGCAATGGCTTCGTGGCGACCAATCCCGCCGACGGTGCACGCTATGAGGTCGGCCCCGACGGTCTCACCATCAGCAGCTACGGCCATGTCGATTCGTCGGAACCGCCCCTGGAGTACGGCCAGCGCTGACGCCCTCTCAGGACGCAGTTTTCACTGCGGTGGTTCTTGCCGGAACCGGGGCATACAGGGCCACCGGATTGGTCTTGCCCTTGAGAGTCAGCCCTGGGCGGGCCTCGAAAACACCTTGGTCCCTGGTGAGTTGACTCAAGGTGGCAGCCGTGAAAAGCACGGTGTCGCCGGTCTGGCGGGTCGCGGATTCAACCCGGGAGGCGATGTTCACCGCGTCGCCGATCACGGAGAACTCCAAACGTCCTGCGCCACCGACATTTCCGGCCACCACCGGCCCGGAGTTCAGCCCGACGCCCACCGACAGTGTGCCGCTGAACTCGTCGTGCACGGCGGCCGCGATCTGCAACGCTGCGCCCAAGGCGTCGTCAGCGTGACGGTCCTGGCGCCGGGGTGCGCCGAAGACGGCCATCAGGCCGTCGCCCGCGTACTTGTCGACGTGGCCGCCGTGGGCGTGCACGATCGGGACGATCCGCTCGAAAAGCCGGTTGAGCGTGGTGACCACCTCGGTCGGCTGCAACCGCTCGGCGAGCGCGGTGAATCCACGGACGTCGACGAACATGAGCGTGACGTCCACCTCCTGCGCCTGCACTGACCCGACGGCGCACAGGATGTGTTCGGCCACATCGCGATCCACGTAGGTGCCGAAGGTGTCGCGGATGCGCTCCCGTTCGGCCAGACCCGCCGTCATCGTGTTGAAACCTGCTTGCAGGCGCCCGATCTCGCTGGCGTCATCGACCTCGACCCGCGCAGTGAAGTCACCTGCCTGCACCTGCCCCAGTGCCCGGCGCAGCGCGGTGACACGTTCGGTGACCGACCGGATGGCGATCAGGATCGCGAACAGCCCGACCACGATCGCCACGGCCACCAGGATCAGGATGGCCGCGAAGGTGCGTTGGGCCCGGAAGCCGATGTCGCCGAGGTAGCCGACCGCCAGTACCGCGATGCCGAACAGCGGAACCCCGGTGGCCAATAGCCAGGCCATCACCAGCCTGCGCCCGATCGTCGGCCCGACTCGCCGGTCCGGGGTGGTGCCGTCGAGGGCACGAGCCGACACCGGCCGCATGACCCGCTCGACGATCAGGTACCAGACCGCGCTCGTCGAGATACCGCCCAGCGCCACCACGCTGAAGATGTACACCGCGGTGGACACCTCTTGACTGAGCGCCAGCGAGCCGAAGATCACCGCGCCGACACCCCACACCGCGGCCGACAACCGCACCGCTTCCCCGGAGGCGCCGAGCGTCAGCCGCTGTTCCCGCGGCGTGGGCCGGCGGCCCTCACTGAGCCACGCGGTGCCGGCGGCGAACCGGTGGCGCCGTACCCGCATCATCACCGGGACCGCGACTGCCAGGAACACGACGAGTACGGTGCCGCCGCGCAAAATCAGGCGCTGGGTGTCCGCCGGGCTCAACACGATGGGGGCGGCGAAGGCCAGGAACGCGCCGACTATCCCGCCGCCACCGGCGCCGACGACGGCCGCACTGCGCACCCAGCGCTTGAATGTCAGATCACGAAGTTGGGCCCCGGCGTCGCGGGCGATGACGGCGGGGGCGACAGCGACGGGCGTCCTGAGGTGGGACAAACCGTTGACGGTGACGTCCATGAGCTGAGCTTGCGCGCGTAACCCGAACGGCCGATAGGGTAGTCGGCTACCTGTTTCGGGTCGGTGTGCGGAGTCAATCTGAAGTCGATCCGAAGTCGATGTGCACTGCCACCGGCCCTTTAGTCTGGAGTGGGACGCACGAACTCCGGCGGCACGAACGGACTAGAGGACGCAGATGAAGATAGTGCTCGGGTATGACGGATCGCTGGCGGCCAACGCGGCGATCAACAACGGTGCTGCACTGTTTCCGGCCGCCGATGCGGTAGTCGTCTATCTGTGCACGCCACCGTTCGGTAGCAAGGGGCTGCGCGCCCGGTTACGGCACTCCGCGCGCAATGTCGACGAGTTGATCGACCTCGTGGACAGCGAGAGCGAGGGTGAGGCCGCGCGTCTGGTCGACATCGGCGTGATCCTGGCCCGGGCCGCCGGCTGGAATCCCGAGGCGCTGGTCAAGCGCACCTGGGCGGGGGAAGGACTGGGGCTGGCCCAGGTGGCCGAACACCTGGAACCCGACGTGCTGATCGTCGGCGCCCGTGGTGCGGGCGCGAGCGACTCGAAGTTGGGCAGTGTCTCGGATCTGGTGGTGCACCATGCACCGCGTGCCGTGCTCGTGGTGTCCCAGAACATGATCTCGGCCGAATACGACGCGGTGGCCGACGGGCCGGTCGTGGTCGGTGTCGACGGCTCCAAGGGTTCCGACCGGGCGCTGGCTGCGGCCGGTGCCCTGTTCCCCGATCGTGAGGTGGTCTCGGTCGGGGTGGACGACGGTAGTGCGGTCGACGTCGCCTCCGCCCAGGCTGCACATCTCGTACCCAGGTTCCGCGGATCCGGCGCCGGCGCAACCGCTGATGCGCTGGTGGCGTTTGCCGAAGATCAACGGGCCGGCGTCATCGTGGTGGGCTCGCGCGGGCGGTCGGCGCTGAAGAAGGTGCTGTTGGGCAGTGTGGCGAGTGCGACGCTGCAGCGCACCTACCGACCGGTCCTGGTGGTACCGGGCGAGTAGCGCGTCTACATGTGCACGTTGCGCAGACCGCGTGCGTTGCGCAGCCCGGAGCAGTTGTAGCAACCCACGCATCCGACGCAGTCACGGCAGCGGGCACACCCGAGGCAGCCCACACACCGCAGACATGCGAAGCAGCCGACACAGGCCAGGCAGCCGAGCATCGCGAACGACAGTACGGTGAGCGCACTTCCGACCACGGCGGCGCTACTGGCCGTTGCTGCCGATCCGGCCACCCCGGCGCTGGAGGCGGTGGCAGCCGATCCGGCCACCCCGGCGCTGGAGACGGTCGCGGCCGACCCGGCCACCGCGGCGCTGACCGCGGTGGCCGCCGAACCGGCGACCGCCACACTGCGATGTGTCGCGCGCGAGCGGACGGCCGTGTTCATCCAGCTGTCTTACCGGCGTCGACGATGTAGACGGCGCCATGCACGGCGGCCGCGTCGTCACTGGCCAGGAACGCGATGGTCTTGGCGACATCGGCCACGTCCATCATCCCGCGGGGTGCGGCGATCCTCAGGATCAGATTCCAGTCGGCATCCTCCGGTGCGGCGAACTCGGTGGTCTGCGGGGTCAGCATGCCGCCCGGGCACACCGCGTTGACGCGGAGGCGCTCCGAGGTGAACTCGATGGCCAGGGCGCGGGTCAGCCCTACGAGCCCGTGCTTGGCCGCGCAGTAGCCCGCCGAGTACACCTCGCCCTCGATGCCGGCGATCGACGCGACATTGACGATGTTGCCGCCGGCCTCCAGCAGGTGCGGCAGCGCTGCCCGGCACAGGAAGAACGGCCCGTTGAGGTTGACGGCGAGATCCTTGTCCCACTCCTCGTCGGTCACCGAGACGGTGTGGCGCATCTGGTGAAAGCCCGCGACATTGATCAGCGCGTCGAGGCGGCCGAACTTCTCGACGCACTGTGCCACGGCGTCCCGGCACGCCTCCGAGGAGGAGACGTCCACCGAGGCGTAGGCGCCGCCGGGCACATCCTCGAACACCGCGGCCATCCGTTCGGCGTCTCGGGCCACACCGAACACCTTCGCGCCACGCGCGGCGAACAATTGGGCCACCGCCGCGCCGAGTCCCGATGAGGCACCGGTGACCAACGCGACCTTTCCATCCAGAGCAGTCATGGCTCACACCTTCTCACGTGGCCTGGCCGGCGGAACTGCGGCCAGCAGCGTGCGGGTGTACTCGTGGCGCGGCGCGGCGAACAGCTCCGCGGCGGGGCCGTATTCGACCACCTCGCCGGCCTGCATCACCAGCACGTCGTGGCACATGCGGTGCACCACCGCCAGGTCGTGCGCGATGAAGAGATAGGTCAGGCCCAGCTCACGCTGTAGCTCCGAGAGCAGGTCCAGCACCCGCGACTGCACGGACACGTCCAGCGATGCCGTGGACTCGTCGAGGATCAACACATCAGGTTCGGTGGCCAGAGCCCGGGCGATGCTGACGCGCTGACGTTGCCCTCCGGACAGCTCGTGCGGATAGCGGGAGGCGAAATCTGTTGGTAGGCCGACGAGCTCGAGCAACTGGGCCACTCGTTCGGCACGGCCGCGCCGGCCTGTGGCCAATCGATGTACGCGCAGCGGCTCACCGATCGCGGAGTTGACCCGGGCCCGCGGATCGAGCGAGGCGAACGGGTCCTGGAACACCAGGCTGATCCGTCGGCGCAGATCGCGCCCGCCGGCGAATACGTTGTCCCCGGCCAGCGTCGCGGTACCGGCCGACGGTGTCGCCAGTCCGGTCAGAGCTGCGGCCACCGTCGACTTGCCCGAGCCGGATTCACCGACGATCCCCAGCGTCGTTGCCCGGCGGATCTCGAACGACACGTCCTTGACCGCACGCACCGAGCCGTAGCGTACGTCAAGGCCGCTGGCCTGCAACAGAACCGGTGCATCGTCGGGGGCGGGGTCAGGCCCGGGACCGTCTACCAGTGGACGGGCCGCGAGCAACTCCCGGGTGTACGCGTGCTGCGGATGGTCGAACACGTCGAGGATCGGTGCCTGCTCGACGACCTCGCCCTCGCGCAGCACCGTGACCTCGTCGGCCACCTGACCGATGACTCCGAGGTCGTGGCTGATCCACACCACGGCAGTGCCGAAATCCCGTTGCAGATCGCCGACCAGATCGATGATCTGCGCCTGGGTGGTGACATCGAGTGCGGTGGTCGGTTCGTCGGCGATGAGTAGTTCCGGATCGCAGGCCAGGGCTATTGCGATCATCACCCGCTGGCGTTGGCCACCGGACAATTGGTGCGGATAGGTATCGAGCCGCTCCTGGGGGAGCCCGACGGCTTCGAGCAGCTCGCCGGCCCGGGTGCGCGCCTGACGCCGGCTCATCTTGCGATGTGTCTCAAGGGTTTCGGTGATCTGACGTTCCAGCGTCAGCAGTGGGTTCAGCGATGTCCCCGGATCTTGGAATACGAATCCGATCCGGCTACCGTGCACGGTCCGCAGTGCTCGGGCCGACGCCCCGATCAGTTGGGTACCGCCGGTCAGCGTGCTGGCACCGGAGGCCACGGCACCCGGCGCGTCCAACAATCCGGTGGCGGCCAGCACCGTCATCGACTTGCCCGACCCGGATTCGCCGACGATGCCGACCGTCTGCTCCCGGTGCACCTCGAACGACACACCCCGCACGATCTCGCGGCGGCCGATCGCCACCCTCAGATCATCGACCTTCAGCACCGGTCCTGATGTTGTCTGTGCTCCTCGCGTGGGCATCATCGCCGGCCCGCCCTTCTCGCCTCGATCGAGGTGCGTTGCCTGGGATCGAGCACATCGCGCAATCCGTCCCCGAACAGGTTGAACGCCAACACCATCACAAAGATCGCCGCGCCCGGGAACACCGCCATCCACCACGCCAGCGTGACGAATCCCTGGGCGTCGAAGATCATCCGGCCCAGCGATGGCTGCGGCGGCTGGATGCCCAAGCCGAGAAACGACAGCGCGGCTTCGGCCAGGATCGCGAAAGCCAGTGACAGGGACAGCTGAACGATCAACGGCCCGGCGATATTCGGCAGGATGTGCCGGATCAGGATGTAGCCGTCACCGGTGCCCATGCTTCGCGACACGGCGACGAACGGTTCCACCCGTACCCCCAGCGCCGAAGCGCGGGCCACCCGGGCGAAGATCGGGATGTAGACGATCCCGATGGCCAGCATGGTGGTGGTGATGCCGGGCCCGAGGACCGCGACGATCGCGAGTGCGAGCAGCAACACCGGGAACGCGAACATCACGTCGACGATGCGCATCACCACGGTGTCGATCCATCCGCCCCGGTAACCGGCGAGCACACCGATCATCACGCCGGTCACGGCCGCCAGCGCCACCGAGACCACCGCGACCCGGAGCGACGCGGCGATCGCCACCAGCACCCGCGAGAACACGTCGCGGCCTAGCTCATCGGTGCCGAACCAGTGGGCGGTGCCGGGGCCCTGCAGCGCGCTGGGCACGTCGATGTCGTTGATGCCGTACGGCGCGATCCAGGTGGCAGCGACCGCGACGACCAGCACGGCCAGCAGCACCGCGGCGCTGATCGCCGTCACCGGATTGGACACCAACAGCCGCCATGACGCGACGCGGGAATCCTGGGGAGTGGTCATGACAGCCGGATCCTCGGGTCGACGATCGCATACAGCGCATCCACGAGCAGGTTGATCAGCAGGAACAGCACCGCGATCAACAGCACCGCACCCTGGATCACCGGATAATCGCGTGCGGCAACGGAATTGAACACCAGTCGGCCCAAACCTGGCCAGGCGAACACCACTTCGACCACGATCACGCCGCCGAGGATCGTGGCCAGCTGGATTCCGGTGATGGTCAACACCGGAAGCAGAGCGTTGCGCACGATGTGGCGGAAGGTGACCACCGGTGGGGTCAGACCCTTCGACCGTGCGGTGCGGACATAGCCCATGGCGGCGACCTCCAGCACCGCCGAGCGCACATAGCGCGTCATGATCGCGCCGGCCACCAGACCGACTGTCAGGCCGGGCAGGATGATGTGGCGTAGCCAGCCGCCCGGATCCGCAAGCAGGGGGCGGTATCCCGAGGTCGGCAACCAGCCCAGGGTCGAGGCGAACAGGCCGATCAGCAGAATGCCCAGCCAGAAATCGGGGACCGACACGCCGAACTGGCTGGCGACCCGGACGATCGCGTCGGAGGCCCGTCCTTCCCGCAGCGCCGAGAAGATGCCGGCCGGCAGCGCGATCACCAGGGCGATGAGGATGCCGACCACCCCGAGGGACAACGTCGCCGGCAGCCGGTCGAGCAGGGTCAGAGTGACCGGGTCGCCGTTGCGGAAACTGACCCCGAGATCGCCGGTGAGCGCCGACCCCAGATAGGAGAAGAACTGCTCGACGATGGGCCGGTCCATGCCGCTGGCCGCACGCAGTGCCTCGTAGGCCTGAGGGGTGTAGCGGGTACCCAGCGCGATCCGGACCGGGTCGCCGGGCACCAGGTGTACCAGGGCGAATACCACGATCAGCACCCCGATGAGCACCACGGCCGAATACAGCAGGCGCCGGGCCAGGAACTCCGCGATGGGATGATTGGCGCGAAACACACCGAAGTTCACCGGGTTTCACCTCCGTCAAGGTCGGCGGTGCGGAACCGGACGGCGCCGTCGCGGCGCACCTGATACCCCGATAGCTTGTTGGCCCACGCCTGGATCACCGATGGGTTGTACAGGTAGATGTAGCCGGCCTCATCTGCGATCCGGGTTGCGGCCTTGGTGTAGAGGTCTTTTCGCTTGACGACATCGGTTTCGGTGCGGCCCGCGTCCAGTAGACGATCGACCTCGGGATCGGAGAACTTCTGCGCGTTGCTGGTGCCGTTCGTGTGGTGCTGGGCGTAGTAGAAGTCATCGGGGTCGATGTTCCCCAACCAGCCCATCATCAGCATGTCGAAGTGTCCGGTGTTCTGTTCGTCGAGCCAGGTGGCGAAGTCCACGGTGCGGATGTTCACCGTGATGCCAAGGGGCGTAAGGTTGTCGGCGATTATCTGGGCCGCCGTGACCGTCTCGGGATACTCGCTGGTGACCAGCATGTCCAAAGTGTGTGGTGCGGCGCCGGCCGCCTGGAGGAGTCTCCGCGCCTCGTCTACGTCGTAGCGGTAGCGGTGGTAATCGGTGAACCACGGACTGCCCCGCGGGATCGCCAGTTGGTTGGTCGCGGCGGTGCGGTAACTGGTGGCCGCAGCGATCGCGTCACGGTCGATGCCGTATGCGATGGCCTGGCGCACCCGTGGATCGTTCCACGGTGGGCGGGCTTCGTTGAGAGCCAGATACCAGTAGTCGTTGCCGGGGGTGACTGCCAGTGTGAGCGAGTCGTCGTCGCGCAACTGGGCGACGCGCTGCGGCGGTACCGAATCCGTCCAGTCGATCTCGCCGGCCTGCAGCGCCGACAACGCCGTCGTCGGCTCGGAGATGAACCGGAACGTCACCCCCGAAATCGGAGGCGGGCCTCCCCAGTAGTGCGGGTTGGCCTTGAGCGTGATCGAGTCGCCGCTACGTCGTGCGGCGAACGAGAACGGGCCGGTGCCGATGGGATGGGTTGCGATCTGCCCGCTCTCGACATTTGCCCGCTGCACGATCGCCATGCCCTTGAACCCGCCGAGGTTGGTCATCAGGTTCGGGGTGGGCCGGCGGACAGTTATCCGGACGGTCGCCGGATCGAGCGCGGTGACACTGCTGACGGCACTGAACTTGTCGACGTTGGTCAGCTGTTCGTCGATGATGCGACGGTACGAATACACGACGTCGTCGGCGGTCAGCGGCGTGCCGTCATGCCAGCGCACACCGTCGCGCAGATGAAAGGTCCAGACCAGTTGGTCGTCGCTGACCTCCCAGGACTGCGCCAGCGCGGGCCGCATCTGCAGATTCTCGTCGGGCTCGACCAGGGTGTCGAACACGTTCTCCAGTACTTCGAAGGAGAAGTAGGCACTGGTCCGGTGCGGGTCGAGTTGGTCGGGTTCGCCGGCGATGGCCGCGATGAGGTTGCCCGACGCTTCGTCGCCGAGGTCCACCCGGCTGCCGGTGGAACAGGCCGTCGAGCAGGCAGCCAGCATGAGTACCAGGACTGCTGCCAACGCTTTCACCGCTGGTCGTGTGGTCACGATTTCTCCAGGATCACCGCGGGCGATCCGTCCGTACGCTCACCCGCTGGGGCCGTCAGGCGGGTCCGTTTTGACGCGTATGGACCCATACCGGTGACGACGCTGATGAAGACTGCGATACTCACCCATTGTGACCTTCAAGCGCACGGCGGCCGCGACCGCCCTGATGTCGGCCCTGGGAATCGGACTCAGCCTGGGGGTTGCAGCTCCTGCGCAGGCCGATCCGCTCATGCAGGGCATCTACTCCTACAACCAGGAGGGCGTCGCGCACGAGAGTTGGTCGGTGTGGCCGTCCTGTGTCCCGACCGTCGGAGATCTGCGTGAGCCGCTGGAGTTGGCGGTGGCATGCCGACTGCACGTGGAAACGACCCGCGGCACCAAGGGCGGAGATGCCCGGCTGGCCGGCGGGCAGTGGGTCTATTCAACTTCGGTGCTCGAGGGAATCCAGTGTGAGAACGGAGACTGGGCGCCGATCAACGAGACCTACAAGTTCGATGATGTGGCGCTGACCGGCACCCGCAGCGTTTCCAACAACGAGGCGTGTGGCGGCACCTTGGCACCGGCGATCCACAACTTCCCGTTCACCTTGAAGTTCGAGCGGCCGCTGCAGATTCCGGTCGACACCTATCCGCTGGACTGCGAGCCGGGCGGCTTGCGGTGGTGCACCTGAGTTCGAAGGCTGAGGAACATTGCTGCCGCTGATCGACGGCAAGGTCGTCGACATCACCGGCCCGGGACGTACCGAACGGTTCGGGGTCACGAGCACTGATCTCGGGGCGTCGGTCGTCGCGCCGAACGGCAAGCTGGTGTCGGTCTTCGGGGACACGTTCTCCGGTCGCCGGGTGGGGCAGGGAGACTGGCGTTCGCCCGTGGTGCTGATCGGCACCGGCGACGCCAACCACGAGATCGTCTACGAGTCCGCCGGGGGAGCAGACCCCGCCTACGCGCGGCAACTCTGGGACTACATCCACGACGACGCGGCATCGGGGTGGCGCCGCGGCGGTATCAGCACCGTGATCCCCTCGGATCTGCTGCGCGTCGGCGACTCGCTGTACCTGCACGCGATCGTCAACCACGGTTTCGGCACGGTCATCTGGACCGAGATCTGGCGCTCCGACGACAGCGGGGTGTCCTGGACCCACATGGGCGAGCAGGCGAAGTTCCCAGCGGACCTGCATGACGGCTACGCGCAATGCTGGTCGTGGGACTTCGACCCCCACGACGGCTGGGTGTACGTGGTCGCGACCGGATTTCAGCGTGACAAGGGCATCATCCTGATGCGGGTCCGGCCCGATGAGATCGGCCGACGGTCGCAGTACTCCAGCTGGGGGTTCGTCGACGGGCGCTGGCAGTGGGGAACCCAGGCCACCCCGATCACCCCACCCGACGAACACTGGGGGGAGCTGACCTTCCGCCGCACCGCCCCCGGCCGATGGGTCCTCGGCGGATTCCTGGCGTCCTCATATGCGTTGGGCTACCGGGTGGTGTCCTCGCCGGTGGCCAACATGTACACCACCCCCGTCCAGGCGCCGATCACCGGATCGTCTTGGGACGCCGAAGATCACGCGGACAGCACGGTCGCTCAGCTGTACGGCGGCTACCTGCTGCCGGGCTCACGCTTCGGCGTCACCGGCGGTGTCGGGCTGGTGGTCTCACAGTGGCGCACTGACACCGGGTGGCCTTACCGGGCAATGCAGTTCAAGTCCACGCTCAAGGACACGTCCAAGAAGGCGCAGCGGCCTGATCCGATCAACCTGTGAGCGATCAGGCGGTGAAACCGCCGTCGACGTTCCAGTTCGCCCCGGTGACGAAGCCCGACTCCGGGCCGGCCAGGAAGCTCACCACAGCCGCAATGTCGCTCGTGTGCCCGTAGCGTCCCAGCGCGACGACTCCCTTTGCCGCCTCGGCGAATTCGCCCTGATCGGGGTTCATGTCGGTATTGATCGGACCGGGCTGCACGTTGTTGACCGTGATCCCGCGCGGGCCGAGCTCACGGGCCAGGCCGCGGGTGAGCGACGCGACCGCACCCTTGGTCATCGCATAGGCGGACAACCCCGGCTCGGGCACCCGGTCGGCGTTGATGCTGCCGATGTTGATGATCCGGGATCCCTCGCCGAGGTGGGCCACGGCACTGCGGATCGCGGCGAATACGCCACCGATATTGACCGCTACCAGCCGGTCGAACTGTTCCTGGGGGAAGTCGTCGATTGGTGAAATCACCGCCACCCCAGCGTTGTTGACGAGGACATCCAGGCCACCGAGATCCGCCACGGCCTGCTGGACGGCCGCGGCGACCTGGGCCGGATCGGCACTGTCGGCCTGAATCGCCACGGCCGTCGCGCCGTCGGCGGTCAGCTCGGCCACCAGTTTGTCGGCCTCTGCCGCAGACGAACCGTACGTGAACGCGACAGCGGCGCCGTCGGAGGCCAGACGGCGGACGATCGCTGCGCCGATCCCGCGCGAACCTCCGGTCACCAGTGCGCGCCGCCCGGCCAAAGTCGGAGATGTCATTTCGATTCCTTCCCAAAGCGTTCAAGGCTTTCCGGTCTCACCGACCGCGGGCCATGCTTGGTAAAGGTAGATGTCGGAGCGCAGATTCCCGGTGTGACTGGCCTCACTCTGTGCCAGGGTGTTCGGATGGTCAAGCGTGTAGTGGTGTGGGGTACCGGGTTCGTCGGGCAGATGGTGATCGCCGAGATCCTCGAACACCCGTTGTTCGAACTCGTCGGCGTGGGTGTCAGCAATCCGGAGAAGGTGGGCCGCGATGTCGGCGAGATCTGTGGAGTAGGTGCGCCGATCGGCATCACGGCCACCGACGACATCGACGCGCTGATCGCGCTGAAGCCCGACGCGCTGGTCCACTACGGGCCGACAGCCGCCCACGCCGACGCCAACATCGACGTCATCACCCGGTTCCTGCGGGCCGGCATCGATGTCTGTTCCACGGCGATGACCCCGTGGGTGTGGCCCAAGATGCACCTCAACCCACCCAACTGGATCGAGCCCATCACCGAGGCGTGCGAGGCCGGCGGAGCGTCGTGCTTCACCACCGGAATCGACCCCGGCTTCGCCAACGACCTGTTCCCGATGACCCTGATGGGCCTGTGCTCGGAGGTGCGCCAGGTGCGGGCGTCCGAGCTCCTGGACTACACCAATTACACCGGGGACTACGAATTCGAGATGGGCATCGGCAAACCGCCAGAACACCGCGCGCTGCTCGAAACCCCGGACATTCTCATCTTCGCCTGGGGCGCAACGGTTCCGATGATTGCGCACGCCGCGGGGATCGAACTCGACGAGATCACCACCACGTGGGACAAGTGGATCACCCCGGACGAACGCAAATCGGCCAAAGGCATCATCCCGGCCGGCAACGTCGCGGCGGTTCGCTTCACGATCAACGGTGTCTACCGTGGCGAGACCCGGATCCAGCTCGAGCACGTCAACCGCATCGGCCTGGACGCCGCACCGGACTGGCCGTCCGGAATCGACAACGACGTCTACCGCGTCGACATCGAAGGCACGCCGAGCATCTCTCAGGAGACCGCGTTCCGGTTCACCGACGGCTCCGGTCGTGATGCCGCCGCTGCGGGCTGCCTGGCCACCGGACTGCGCGCGCTCAACGCCGTGCCCGCGGTCAATGAACATTTGCCTGGCTGGGTGACACCCCTGGATCTACCACTGATTCCTGGGTTCGGCACCATTCGCTAGGTAACGCCGGCCCCGGCAAAAGAGATGGAATACCGGATAGGGTTCCTTCTCGAAACGGGGTGACATGTCAGACGGGATCGGGTTGTCGATTGGTTCGACCAACCTCACAGCAGTGGTGGTGGGCCGCGCCGCGGTGACGCGTTCGCCGGTGCTGACGCTCTACCCGCATCGGGCCCCGGAAGTGGGTGTACCCAGCGAAAACCCCAACCTGAACGAACGCGGGCTGATTCTCACCGACTTCGTCGAGCGGGTGGGGGATCCGGTCGGGATGCTGGCCCCTGACGGCTCGTCGCACCGGGGCGAGGTCGTGCTGGCCGACGCACTGGCGGCGCTGCTGCGCACGCTCACCGGTGGACGTCCACCGGCCGATCCGATCGCCGTTACGCACCCCGCGCATTGGCGGCCCAACCAAGTCGAGGCGCTGCGCACCGAGCTGGCTGCTCTCGGTGGTTTCGGTGATCCGGTGCTGGTGCCCGACGCGGTGTCGACGCTGGTCGCACTGCAGGACAACCCCGGGGTGCCGACGCGCGGTGTGATCGCCGTGTGCGACTTCGGAGGCAGCGGCACCAGCATCACTCTGGCGGACGCCGACCGCGGCTTTCAGCCGATCGCACCGACGATCCGACATCCTGACCTGTCGGGTGACCTGATCGACCAGGGGCTGCTCACCCACGTGGTGAACGACCTGTCCGCCGCCGGGACGATCGATCTGGCGAGCACCTCGGCCATCGGCTCGCTCGGTCGTCTGCGTGCCGAATGCCGGCGCGCCAAGGAACGTCTTTCCACCGAGTCCGTCACGGCCCTGGTCGCCGAACTTCCGGGGCATCGCAGCGACGTGCGACTGAACCGCAACGAACTCGATGACGTGATCGCCGAACCGCTGCGTGAGTTCATGTCTGTCCTTCAGGGTGCGATAGAACGCAGCGGGTTGCGCCCCGGCGAGCTGGTGGCGGTGGCTTCCACCGGCGGGGGCGCCCGGATCCCCGCGATCACGACGACGCTGTCCGAACACCTCCGCCTGCCGGTGATCACCGCGCCTCGACCCGAGCTGACACCGGCCATCGGCGGTGGTCTGGTCGCGGTGCGCGGAACGGCAGTGGACGGGATGACCGCGATGGCCCCGGCCTCTGCGGCTGCCCCGCCGACGCAAGCCGCGGCGCTGGTGGCGCCCGAGGCTCCGGCCGCGCCCCAGGCGCTGGCATGGTCCGATGCCGAGAACGTGCCCGACGTCGCGCCGGTCGATGACTACCGGGCCGAGGATTACGGCGACGATTACGGGGCCGACTTCGACACCGGATTGGACCCCGCGGGCGGACGGACCACGGCACGACCTCAACTCGCGTTCGGTGAGCGTGAGCTGACCGAACGCGACGAGATCGCCGCCCGGCCCTGGTATCTCCGGCCGCCGGTGATGCTGGGTGCTGGGGCCGCCGTTGTGCTGGTTGCCGTCCTGGTGGCGTTGGTGACCGTCATGGGAAGCGACGAGCCCACCCGCCCGGCGTCCACCTCCAAGGCGGTCACATCGTCCACTGCGGCCCCGGACGAACCGGCGCCTGCCGCGCCGGTCGACGAGCCCGCCACCGACCAGGCGCCGCAGACCGTCACGCACGAGGCGCCGGTCCCGCACACCGTGACGCAGACAGTGGAGCAGCCCGCTCCGGAGGCTCCGCCGGTGACGGAGAACCCGCCGCCCGCCGAGACGCCGCCGCCCCCGACGACGACGGAAGCTCCGCCTACGACCACGCAGGCGCCCACGACCACGCAGGTGCCCACGACGACGCAGGTGCCGACGACCACCCAGGCGCCATGGAGTCCCACCGCCCCGTATCCGACGATCCCCGGGCTCCCGTGGGTGCCCGCGCCCGGAGGCGGTCACACCGGGGGCTGAAGTTCAGCGCCGCGCCGACTCGGTGTCGCCGTTGCACGGCGGACCCCACAACCCGCGATGCGCTTGTCTCGCTTCGTTTTCGGCAGCAGCGACGGCGTCGTAACGGGCGACGGGGCGACCATCGTAGACGTATGCGTGGGCCATCCCGGCCCTGGCAGCCTCCACTGAATAATCCCAGCCGTCGGCTCGGACCAGGTACGCCAGGGTGCGCCCATAGCGGTCGGTCCGGTCTTGAGTCGGATCGGGCTGGAGCGCTACCCGCTGTCCGGCCATGTTCGATCTGGCGAACTCCGTAGCCTCCGGACCCCAGCAACCGATGGTGTAACCCGGCTTCTTCGTCTCAGGTGTGTCGATCCCCAGAATTCGCACGCGGAGTCGGCCGCGGACATCGTCGCGGATGTCGATGGTGTCGCCGTCGACCACTCGCAGTACTTCTGCCGTCGTCGCGATGGGGTCGGCCCGGACCGCCGGAGAGGTGATGAAGGCGATCAGAAACATCACGAAACCGATAATGCGGGTCGCCGATGCCGAAGGCGATGTCGATGTCGATGTCACGAAGGGTTACGACTGCTTCTCGCAGGCGACGCCGTCTCCGTCTCTGTCGAGATGGTCGGCATAGCCGGGATCGTCTTTGGTCATGTTGGACCTGCCATCGGCGTACGCGTCTTTGCAGTACCGATAGGGCGGGTCCGCCTGTGCCATAGGGGCTGCACCGATGGCGCCGCCGACCATGGCCGCTGCGACGAGGAAGGCACGAAACATGGGAACCCCCTTGTGATCTTGAATTGACGTGATCGTAAGTAAGCGCATGGTAGTACGCGCAGCCCGCCAGGGGGATCGTTTGCTGAGGAATCTTCTCGGTTGCTCCCGGCAAGACCTGTGGCCGGGCGTCCGTCGAGGGCTCAGCCGGCCGCCATCGTTTCCAGCGCATCGACGGCATCGGCGGTGTAGGTGAGGGTCGGGTCGAGTGTGGCTGCGGTGCGCAACGTAGCGGCCAACGCGGCCGCGGCGAGGTCGACCAGGGCATCGATGTCCACATCGCGATGGGTGATGCGGTCGATCATCATCTCGTCGAGGAAGCCGATCCAGCCATGCATGGCGGTGCGCAAAGTGGGAGGTATGGGGTCAACGATGCCCAGTGCCAACAGAATTCGCTGAGCGCCCAGCCAGCGGAGGTGTTCGATGGCCGATTGGTGTTCGGGATCGGCGCCCAGCGCACCGCGCATCAGCGCGACGAAACTGTCCGAGTACGAATCGATGTGGGCGATATGGCTGCGCAGGGCATGGCGTAGCAGATCTGCCAGGCTCGACCCCGGCGGTGCGGCGACGGTCTGCGCAGCGGCGATCTCTTCGGCGATCTCGTTCATCACGGCCAGATACAGGCCACGCTTGTTGGCGAAGTGGTGGGCGATCAAGCCGTATGCCACACCCGCGTCCTTGGCGACCTGTGCCGTGGTGACCTGATCGTACGGCCGTGTCGCGAACTGCCTTCGGGCCGCATCGACGATGAGCTGACGCCGATCGGTCGGCCTGGGACGAGTGCTCATCGGCCTGGCTGGGCCAGCGCGCTGTCGGTGTCGACCCGTCGTCCGCCGAGTGCGGCGATCGCTCGTCCGATCACCGGAACTTCCAGGGGCAGAAGTGAATAGCGCGGGTGGACGACGCGTCTCGCGCCGTGCTCCAGCCCGCGGACGATGGCCGCGGCGGTGGAGGCGGGTGCCACCGGGGGAAACGTCGGTGGCGGGGACGTCTTCCACGGCAGTTCATCGATGTCGCGCAGTGCCGTATCGGTGGCTCCGGGGACCACCTCCAGCACCCTGATGCCGGTTCCGGCCAGCTCCAGCCGCAACGATCTCGTTGCCTGGGCCAGTGCGGCTTTGGAGGCAGAGTAATAGCCGAGCAGGGGGAGCGGCACGGCCTGCACGGTGGAGGTGACGTTGACGATCACGCCGGAATCGGCCGCCCGCATGGCCGGCAGCAGCGCGGAGGTGAGCGCCAGCGGGGACCAGACGTTGACCTCGAAGACGGCGCGGGCCGCTGAAGAATCGGCCATTAGCGATTGTGCTCCGGTGAGGTTGGCGCCGGCATTGTTGATCGCGATGTCCACTCCGCCGAGCGACTCAAGGGCCCGGCGGCCGAGCTCGGCTGCCGCTCCGGGTGCGGCGAGGTCGACGGGAAGTACGACGGGTCGGCGCGCTCGAGGACCGGCTATCTGGTCGGCCAGGTCGTCGAGCAGGTCCTTGCGGCGTGCCGCCAATGCCAGCGTCGCTCCTCGCTGTGCCAGGGCCAGCGCCAGGTCGCGCCCGATCCCGCTCGATGCGCCGGTGATCAGTGCCTTCTTGCCGGCGAGGTCGGTTCTGCGGTGTCGCATGTCTGGCTCCGCTCGGCCATTGGGTTGGAGACCTCACCCTGACAGACTGACTGATAATCAGTCAAGTGGCACCCGCTGGGCGATTCGAGCCGACGCAATATGAAAATGTGAGCTGCATCACAACCTGTTACGTGCGTGGCCGATCCGGTGTCTTGTGCCTGACCCCCGAATCGAAGGAGGGAAAGGTCATGAGTGAACTACTAGGGGACATGTTCGAATCGGCCTACCGCGGCGAAGTTTCGGCGATGAGTGTTGGAGCCATCGCCGCAGGGGCGAAACCGCCGTGGAGTATCGGTGAACCGCAGCCGGAGCTCGCCGAGTTGGTCGAGCAGGGCAGATTCCACGGCGACGTACTCGACGTCGGCTGCGGGGAAGCCGCCCTCTCGCTGCACCTTGCCGAACGGGGATTCACGACCGTCGGGCTCGACCTGGCGCCTACGGCCATCAAATTGGCCAAGGCCGAGGCCGCCCGACGAGGTCTGGACAACGCCAGCTTCGAGGTCGCCGACATCAGCCGATTCTCCGGATACGACAGCAGGTTCGGCACGATCGTTGACAGCTCGGTGTTCGACGCCATTCCCGTCGAGGGTCGCGACGCTTACCACCGGTCCATCGTGCAGTCCGCCGCGCCTGGTGCTTCGTACTTCGCGCTGGTGTTCGACAAGGCCCGCCTGCCCGACGGCATTCCCGCCTACGCGGTCACCGAACACGAACTACGGGAAATCGTGGCCAGACACTGGGTGATCGAAGACATCAAGCCGGCGCGTATCCACGCCGTATTTCCCGCCGGCGCCGAGAACCTGTTCCCGATATCCGACTTCGAGGACGAGCCCAACGGCCGCAAGTCCATCCCGGCCCTCCTACTCACCGCGCACCTGGGCTGAGCACCAGCTGCGCATTGACCTATGTAACCGATTGGAGCGAATCATGCAGCACCGCATCGTCATCCTCGGGGCCGGATACGCCGGGGCATTCTCGGCCGGATACCTGGCCCGCCAACTTCACCGTGACGACTTCGAGATCACCGTCGTCAATGCCGAGCCCGATTTCGTCGAGCGGCTGCGGCTACATCAACTCGCCGCCGGGCAGGATCTGCGTCACCGCCCGCTGGCGGAGGTGTTCAGTGGCACCGCCATTCAGCTACGGGTGGCGCTGGTGACCAAGGTCGACGTCGAGCACCGGACCGTCACAGTGGCCGACGCCGAGGGGATCGAGAGGCTCGAATATGACACCCTGCTCTACGCCCTCGGCAGCACAGCGGCCGACCACGGCGTTCCGGGCGTCGGCGAGCACGCCTTCCATGTCGCGGCGCGGCCTGCGGCACGGCGACTGCGTGCACGCCTCGATGAGTTGGGCCGGGACGGGGAGGTGTTGGTGGTCGGCGGCAACCTGACCGCGATCGAGGCCGCCACCGAGTTCGCCGAATCCCGTCCGGGACTTCGGGTCAACCTCGTCACCAGCGGAGCGCTGGGGGGCTGGCTGGGCGCGAGGGCCCGCCGTCACCTGATACGTGCCTTCGACCGATTCGGTATCGCGGTACACGAGCACACCACAGTCACGCGCGTCGAGGAGTCGGCGGTAATCGCTGCCGACGGAACTGCTTTCGCCTCCGACGCGACGGTGTGGGCGGCGGGGTTCGCCGTCCACCCGATTGCCGCCGCCAGCGGCCTCACGGTGGAGCCCAACGGCCAGATCACGGTTGACCGTCAGATGCGGTCGGTCTCGCACCCGGATGTCTACGTTGCCGGTGACAGTGTCTTCGTCATCGGCGAGAACGGTTTGCCGTACCCGATGTCGTGTGCGTCCGCGGGCCCGACCAGCAAGCAGGCGACGGCAGCCATCATCGGGGACCTGACCGGGCGTGACATCCCGACCGCTTCGTTGAGCTATGTCGGCAACCACATCAGCCTCGGACGTAGGGACGGGATCTTCCAGCTGGTCGACGATGATGCGCGGGCGAAGCCGTGGGCACTTCGCGGCCGTGCGGCCGCACGCGTCAAGTCGGTGATCCTCGACGGTGCCGTGTGGGCGCTGAGTCACCCGACCCTGGGAAAGCCGAATCACAATTACCGGTTGGCGAGCGCTGGAGAGCATTCGCCTGCCGCACAACAGGTCTGACCGACGAAAGGAGATGTCGTGGCTGGGAACACGCACGGCTCAACCCAGCCAACCGAGGCGTTCCTCGCTCACCGCAACCTGCTGTTCACCATCGCCTACGAGATGCTCGGCTCGGCGGCCGACGCCGAAGACGTCCTGCAGGAAACCTGGTTGCGGTGGGTGAAGGTCGATCTGGCGCAGGTGATCGACCAGCGCGCCTACCTCGTCCGGATCACGACTCGCCAATCGCTCAACCGGTTACGGACGATGAAACGCCGCAGAGAGGCGTACGTCGGTCCTTGGCTGCCGGAGCCGCTTCTCACCACCCCGGATGTAGCCGAGGACGTCGAACTCGCCGAGAGCATGTCCATGGCCCTCATGCTCGTCCTCGAGACGTTGTCACCGACCGAGCGCGCCGTGTTCGTACTGCGCGAAGCTTTCGACATCGGTTACGACGAGATTGCCGCAGCCGTCGACAAGAGCCCGGCCGCGGTCCGCCAGATCGCGTACCGGGCCCGCCGGCACGTCGACGCCCGCCGCCCGCGCAACGTCGCCACCCCGAGTCAAGCCCAGGCCGCCGTGCACGCGTTCCAGCGCGCACTCGAAACCCGGGACCTGCAGGGCTTACTCGAGGTCCTCTCCCCGGAGGTCGTCGCCATCAGCGACGGTGGTGGCGTCAAGCAAGCCGCACCACGTCCGATCATCGGCGCCGCAAAGGTGGGTCGCTTCATCACCGGGGGCCTCGGCAGGTTCGGTGCCGCGCTGACCGTTGGGCGGACGGTGGTGAACGGCAATCCGGCACTCATTCTGCGTATGGATGGCGAACTCGACGGCGTCATGGCGGTTCGTGTCGAGGGCTCCCGCATCTCCGGCCTCTACTACGTCCGCAACCCGGACAAGCTCACCCACATCGAATCGGAGATCCCACACTCCGTTCGATGAGAACCCGCCACAGTCGGGGCGGCCAGAACCAAGCACCCCGCACTGGCATCCCGAGCGTCGGCCGATCACTATGGACGGGTGCAGAATCGCCGGCTGAAACATGACCACAGCTTCGTAACGACCAGGACCGTACGGTGCGGGTGCCGATGAGCACCGGCGCTGAAGTAGTGGTGAACCGTCTGCTCGCCGAAGGTGTCGACGTGTGCTTCGCCAACCCGGGCACGTCCGAGATGCACTTCGTCGCCGCGCTGGATGCGGCCCCGGCCATGCGCCCGGTGCTGTGCCTGTTCGAAGGCGTCGCAACCGGAGCCGCCGACGGGTACGCCCGCATCGCCGGCACCCCGGCCGCGACTCTGCTGCATCTCGGCCCGGGAATGGCCAACGGTCTGGCCAATCTGCACAACGCCCGGCGCGCTTTCACCCCGGTGGTCAATGTCGTCGGTGATCATGCGACCTACCACCAACCGCTCGACGCGCCGCTGGAATCCGACATCGACGCGCTCGGACGCTGGACACACGGTTCGGTGCACCGGCCCGAATCGGCCGCCGACCTGGACGCCGCCGTCCACAGCGCCGTGCAAAGTGCGACCGGTGTGCCCGGGCGGGTGGCCACGGTGATCCTTTCTGCCGACTATTCCTGGGGAAGCACACCGCAGAACCCCTTGCCGGACAAAGGTATTGCGGGTCCGGAAACCGGCGATGCCGACACCTTCCTGGACGTGACGGGCGCCGCCGAACTGCTGCGCACCGAGGGGGCGCGTGCGGTGCTGTTGCTCGGCGGTGCCGCCACCCACGCCGACGGCCTGAGGGCGGCAGCGCGAATCAACGCGGCCACCGGGGCGCGCGTCCTGGTCGAGACCTTTCCGGCCCGGCTGGCTCGCGGGAAAGGGGTGCCTGCCATCGAGCGCCTCGGCTACCTGGCCGAGCAGGCCACGCAGCAGCTCTCGGGGGCAACGCATCTGGTGTTGGTCGGCACGAAGTCGCCGGTGTCGTTCTTCGCCTACCCGGGCAAACCGAGCGTGCTGGTGCCCGACGGCGCCGAAGTCGGCGCCCTGCCCATCGATGAATTGACCGGCCTCGCAGATGAATTGGGCGGGGTGGTGCCGACGCCACCGCAACCCGGCCCCGCCGAATTGCCGACGGGCCCACTCAATCCGCAGAACCTGGCGCAGGTGATCGCCGCGCTGCTGCCCGAGAACGCCATCATTTCCGACGAGGCCAACACCAGCGGCGTTTTCCTGCCGGCCGCCACCGCAGGGGCGGCGGTGCACGACGTACTCACGCTCACCGGTGGTGCGATCGGACAGGGCCTGCCCGTGGCGGTGGGGGCAGCGGTTGCCGCACCGGAGCGCCCGGTGATCGCCCTGCAGTCCGACGGCAGTGCCGCATACACCATTTCGGCGCTGTGGACGATGGCCCGCGAAAACCTCGATGTCACCGTGGTGATCCTGAACAACCATGCCTACGCAATCTTGCAGCTCGAGTTGTTACGGGTCGGCACCGAAGCCAATGGAGAACGGTCGCGCTCGCTGCTCGACCTGAGCCGGCCCGACATCGACTTCGCCTCGATAGCACAGGGTTTCGGGGTGCCGGCCACCCGGGCTGCCACCGCGGAAGAGCTCGCCGATCAGTTCCGGACAGCGCTGGCGCAGCCGGGACCGCACCTGATCGACGCGGCGCTGCCGGCCTGGTCGCCAGGTTGATCACTGGCTCGGACGGCGCTTCTCCAACACCACCGCTGCGATCGGAATACGCATCTCCTCGGGCTCTGCGGACAGCCGCGCCGCGATGCCCGCATGCAGCCGGTCGTAGAACACCGGCAACCGGTCCGGGGCGCCCTCGATCACCGCGCCCAGATCGGCGAATGCGGTGAACCGGAGAAAATCCGCCCAGCGGGTGCCGAAAGCGCTTGCGTCCCTGTCGCTGCGGTAGGCGTTGAAGATCCGGTCCTCCGCATCGACCACCTCCACGTGCTGGATCTCCAGCCGCTCGAACCGTCCCGACGGGGCGAACGGTGCGGTGAAATCCGCGGCACGCCGTCCGGCGATCGGAATCGACATTCGGGCCGCCTCATCGGCGCTCACCACGCCATTGGCGATCAGCTCGGTCAGCGCGCCGACAATGGAGCGGAACAACGGCCGATAGCCCAAGTCGCCGTCATCGCTCAAAGCGGTCGTCAACACCACCAGGCGGCCGCCCGGATGCAGCTCGCGGCCGCGAAAAGCGATGAACTCGTGCCAATCGTGAGCCGCTTGCCTGGCATAGGCCGCACGCACCCGGTCGTCGTTGCTGTAGGCCGCGACGACGTGGTCGGCTACCGGCATCGGCACCTTGCTCAGTCTCGCCACTGCCCATGCCGACCAGCCCAGGTGAACACTGTTCGACGGGAGGATCTGGCCGTAGAACGACCGGCCGATCGCCGAACTGAAGGTGGCCGAATCCCGGTGCCGATAGGACTCCGGATCCTCCTCAAGGATCCGGAACATCGTGGAGAAGTCATTGTCGGCGACATCGGTGTGCGTCACCAGAACCGAGTGCTCGGGACGGGTGCGGCCGCGCACGGCTGCGATTGCGGCGTTGATCGGTTGCATCGAATTCTGCGCGGTGCCTGCCCCGTAGTCGGCGATGACGACGGGTTGTGGCGGTGTCGGGATCGGCACCGTGTGCGCCGCCAGCTCAAGAAGCTTGATCGCCGAACTGATTCCGGCGGTGTGCGGGCGGGGTGTGGTCCGGCGCGGCCTGGCCATGGCTAAGGTCGCCGCCGCCGTCGCAGCAACAGTCCGATGAGTACGCCCATGACGAAAATGATGACCAAGATGAACCACATCGGCGACTCGACGGTCACCCACAGCACGTGTACACCCACCCGGTCACGGTTCTGCGCGACGAAGATCGCAGCCAGGGCGACCAAGATCAGGGCCACCCAGTAGCGCAGAGCCAACCGGCGTGCCGGTCGGGCGGTCTCGGTACTCTCCATCTCGTCGCGAGGCATATCCCGACGGTAACCCGCACCCGACCGGCTATGACACACTTCGGCGATGAGTAACAGAGGGGGCGGCCCGCGGACGGCGACCGAGGCGGAGTTCGAAGCGGAGAAGCGCCGGATCTTGGAGGGCTGAGGTCAAGCGGCCCGCGTTGCCAAGCCGGACCGTTGGAATGATCCGGCCGGGACGAACCGTTCCAGTAGTGCATCGGCAGGCTCGCCGGAGAACTCGGTGATCAGCGCCTTGGCGGCGGCCACAGAGCGAAGCGATTCGATGGGCCGTGGATCGTCCAGCAGCCCATAGAGTTTCGAGGCAAAGCGGGGGCTGCCCTGCGCCGCCGCGAAGAACAGGTTGCCGTACTCGGACAGCTCCGGATCGGACAGGAACAACCGGGTCACCAGTTGCGCGGCCCGCGCCCGGTCTGCATAGAAATCCTCGAACGTGCGGCGCAGCCAGGCCTCGTCGAACGGCCCATCGTGTGCGGCCGCCTTGCGGATCAGCGCCGCGGCCTGCACCAGCCCACCCTGGGCGCCCTGGCCGGCGATCGGATCGTAGGTGATCGCGGTGTCACCGAGGGCGGCCACCGGATGACCGTTCGCGGTGTGGCCCACTCCGGTCCGTACCACCTGGGTGACCCCGCCTTTGAGCCATGAGTGTGGATCCGCCTCGATGATCCTGAGCTCACCGACCTCCGGCAGATCCCAGTCGATGTAGTCACGGTGCAATGCGGTGACGACATCGAGCGCGGATTGCGCGTCCTCGGCGCCGGCGAAGCGATGCTCCCACTCGCTGCCGGGGCGGGCCCAGCCCAGAAAAGCCCATGTAGGCCCGGCGTCCTTGTGCAGGTACCCGCCCCACCACGCCTCGCCCTGATCGGAGACCACCGTCAAGGCGCTGTGGCGGCCACCGGCGCTGCTGCGATGGGCGAAAACCTCAGGCCCGTAAGGTAACCCGGCCAAGGTCACGGTCAACAGGCTGCGCTGGGGCCGATCGTATGCAGATCGCTCGGTGTCGACAGGAAAGAGCGAGGACAATCCGCCGCGCCCGGTGGCAACCAAGGTCAGGTCGGCACCCGCGGCGATCCCGTCCAGTCGCTCCGGATCGACGGCCTCGACCACGAACCGCCCACCCCGCTGCTGGAACAGGGTGAGACGGTCGTCGGCCTTGAGCCGGGTATCCACCGCGACCCCGACGAACCCGTCGAAATCGACGTCGAAGGCGATCTCCTCCGACCGGTCCGGGCCTGAACCGTCGACCACCCGCACACTTTCGCCGGTCGACGTCGGGGCGGTGGCCAGGTAGGTGTTGAGGCCCAGCGACTCCTCGGCCCGCTGGGTTTCCCCGAAGATCAGGGCGGTGCCGGTGGCGGGAACGTCGTCACGCAAGCTGCGCTGATCCCGGGCGCTGTAGAGGGTGACCTCAAACCCGTTGTCCAACAGCCCGAGAGCTGCGGTCACCCCGGTCTGCCCGGCGCCGATCACTGCTGCGGTACGCCCATCCGAACTCGTCATGGTGCCACTATGGGCGCGCTGTTGCCTGCCGGTAAGGAACTGGCTCAGCGTGATCGCAAACGGCGTCAGTGCCCGCGTGCCACCCATTCGTCGTAGTGGACGATCTCGTCGCCGATGGTGGTCGTGTCGCCGTGGCCGGTGTAGACGACGGTCTCGCCGGGCAGCAGGCCCAGCCGCTTCGAGATCGAGTCCAGGATGGTCGGGAAGTCGGAGAACGACCGTCCGGTCGCACCCGGCCCGCCCTGGAACAGGGTGTCGCCCGAGACCACCGCGTTGAGCTCGGGGATCGACCAGCAGACCGACCCGGGAGAGTGCCCGGGGGTGTGCAGGGCATGCAGTTCGATGCCACCGGCCCGCAACACGAGACCGTCCTCGACAGTACGAAACTCACTGTCGGGGTGGACGACTCGCCACAACATCTCGTCGGCCGGGTGCAACAGCACCGGGGCATCCAGCGCCTTGCCCAGTTCGGGTGCGACGGTGATGTGGTCGTTGTGGCCGTGTGTGCAGACCACCGCGACGACGTTGCGCCCGCCTACGGCCTCGATGATCGGGGCAGCGGTGTGGGCCGCGTCGAACACCACGACATCTTTGTCGTCGCCGACGACCCAGATGTTGTTGTCGACGTCCCAGCTGCCGCCGTCGAGTTCGAAGGTGCCGCTGGTGACTACTCGCTGGATCTGAGCCGGCCCGGTCACTTCAGCACCACCACGGACCGCAGCACCTCACCCGAGTGCATCTTGTGGAACGCATCCTCGATCGCGTCGAGGCCGATGCGCTCGGAGACGAACTTCTCCAATGGCAGCCTGCCCTGCAGGTACAGGGAGATCAGGGTGGGGAAGTCGCGCTCGGGCAGGCAGTCGCCGTACCAGGAGGACTTCAAAGATCCGCCGCGGGAGAAGAAGTCGACCAACGGCATCTCCAGCGTCATGTCCGGGGTCGGGACGCCGACCAGCACGACGGTGCCGGCCAGGTCGCGTGCGTAGAAGGCTTGCTTCCAGGTTTCGGGGCGGCCGACCGCGTCGATCACGACATCGGCGCCGAAGCCGTCGGTGAGGTCCTGGATGGTCGCGACGGCATCGAGCTCACGGGCGTTGATGGTGTGGGTGGCCCCGAAATCGCGGGCCCAGTTCAGCTTCTTGTTGTCGGTGTCGACGGCGATGATCTTCTTCGCTCCGACCAGGGCGGCACCGGCGATCGCGGCATCGCCCACGCCGCCACAGCCGATGACCGCGACGGTGTCGTCACGCGTCACCGCACCGGTGTTGATCGCCGCGCCGAGGCCGGCCATCACGCCACAGCCGAGCAGGCCGGCCACCGCCGGGTCGGCCGCCGAATCCACCTTGGTGCACTGACCTTCGTGAACCAGGGTCTTGTCGGCGAACGCGCCGATACCCAGCGCCGGGGTCAGCTCGGTGCCGTCGGTCAGAGTCATCTTCTGGGCGGCGTTGTGGGTGTCGAAGCACAGGTGCGGGCGACCGCGCTTGCAGGCGCGGCACTCACCACACACCGCGCGCCAGTTGAGGATCACGAAGTCACCGGGTTCGACGTGGGTGACGCCCTCGCCGACCGATTCGACAGTGCCGGCGGCCTCATGCCCCAGCAGGAACGGGTATTCGTCGTTGATGCCGCCCTCGCGGTAGGTCAGGTCGGTATGGCACACGCCGCAGGCGATGATGTCGACCACCACCTCGCCGGGACCCGGATCGGGGATGACAATGTCGACCAGTTCGACGGGCTGCTTCTTGCTCCGGGAGATCACACCACGCACTGTCTGAGGCATGCTTATAACTTAATGCAAACCGGACAGGTGTCCAATTGCCGGCCGGATGTTGTCGTCGACCGAATCTCGGGCCGGCGGAGCGTCCTCGCGTTACCGTGGGTTGTGGTCGACGATCGAACCCAACTGCTGGTAGTCGCACGCTCGGCGTATCGGCGAAATGACTGGCGTACCAGCTACGAATCCTTCAGCCGCGTCGACGGAGTGCAGGCCCTCGACACCGACGATCTTGCCGTGTTCGCCTCCGCGGCCTGGCGGCAGGGGCACGGCCGCGAATCCGTGCGGATCAACGAACAGGTGCACACGCGACTGCTGCGCACCGACCCGGTGCAGGCTGCGATGAAGGCAGCAGAACTCGGCCTGGCCTGGCTGGCCCGTGGGCATGTCGCGCTGGCCGGAAGTTGGGGCCAACGGGCGCAGGTGCTGCTCGACGGTGTTCCGGAGACCACCGCGCACGGCTACCTGACATACCTGCTCGCAGCGACGGCGGCCGATACCGGAGATGACGAGCGATCCGTCACTGCGACAGCACGGTTGGCTGCCATCGCCGAGCATCTCGATGATGCGGCACTGGGCACGTTGGCGCGGGCGCTGGGCGGCATGGCGGCCGTCGCGGCCGGCGACTCGACCGGGTACCGCGCCCTGGATCAGGTGCTGCTGCCGGTGCTCGACGAACCGGTCCCGGTGGAGTGGGCGGCAGACGTGTACCGCCGAGCGTTGAACCTGGTGCACGGGCGGGGTGCCGGTGAGCGGGTGTCGTCCTGGACGCAGTCGATGCAGCGGTGGTGTGAGGCCACCGAACCGGAATCGACCCAGTCGGCCTACCGTGCGGTCTGCGATGTGCACCGGCTCTCGGCGGTCGCCGACGGCGATCCGGGGGAGTTGGTTCGGCGGGCGGTCGGCCTGCGTCGCCTGGTCGTCGACGTGGACGCGGTGGCAGCGAGCATGGTCGAGGAATTGCTTTCCCGGAATCTGGGTCGGGCCCGATAGATTTTGCGGGTGATGAGCCCGATGAACGCTGCCGATGTTCTCGACGTGATCGATACCTGGCCGGTCGACTCGGCGGCCGCGGCCGTGGTCGGCCCGTCCGGGGTACTGGCCAGCCGTGGCGACGCGAGCAAGGCCTTCACGTTGGCCTCGGTGACCAAACCGCTCGTGGCCCGGGCCGTGCAGATCGCGATCGAAGAGGGCGCCGTCGAACTCGACACCCCGGCCGGCCCGCCCGGTTCGACGATCCGCCACCTGTTGGCGCACGCGTCGGGGGTGTCCATGCGTTCGGCCGAGGTGCTGGCGCGTCCGGGGCAGCGTCGGATCTATTCGAACTACGGTTTCGAACTGTTGGCCCGCGCCGTCGAGGAAGCCGCCGACATCGAGTTCGCCGGCTATCTGACCGAAGCGGTGTTCGAGCCGCTGCAAATGTCCACATCCACGTTGTTGGGCGGGACGCAGGCAGCCGGGTTCGGCGGCGTGTCGACTGTTGCCGACCTGGCGATGTTCGCCGCTGAGTTGCTTCGTCCGGCACTGGTGTCACAGCAATTGCACGACGATGCGGTGACGGTGCAGTTTCCCGGGCTCGATGGGGTGTTGCCGGGGTTCGGGGTGCAACGCCCCAATGACTGGGGACTGGGGTTCGAGCTCCGGGACGCCAAATCTCCGCACTGGACCGGCTCGGCAAACTCTCCGCGCACGTTCGGGCATTTCGGCCAATCGGGCACGTTTCTTTGGGTGGATCCGGCCGCTGACCTGGCCTTGGTGGTGCTCACCGACCGCGACTTCGGGGACTGGACCTACTCGCTGTGGCCGGCAATATCTGATGGTGTCCTGAGAGAAAGCGGGACAGACTAGCGCAACACTGGCCACACAAGGCACAATAGACACGCGCGGCACACACAACTGCATGCTCGATCGGAATACCAGGCCGTTGGGGAAGACGTCCCTCGTATCCGAAGGAGTAGCAGATGCGTGCGTCGAACCAGTTCGCCGACGCGGCGACGGGCGTGGTGTATGTCCATGCCTCACCCGCGGCGGTATGCCCGCATGTTGAGTGGGCGTTGTCGTCGACCCTGTCGGCGCGGGCCAACCTAAAGTGGACTCCGCAAGCGGCCATGCCCGGCCAGTTGCGCGCGGTCACCAACTGGGTTGGGCCCGTCGGCACCGGGGCGCAGTTGGCCAATGCCCTGCGCTCCTGGTCTGTGCTGCGCTTCGAGGTGACCGAGGACCCCAGCGCCGGAGTGGACGGGCACCGCTGGTGCCACACCCCCCACCTCGGTCTGTGGAGCGGCGCGATGAGTGCCAACGGGGACGTGATGGTCGGCGAGATGCGGCTGCGGTCCCTGATGGCCGGCGGCGCCGACATGTTGGCCGCCGAACTCGACACCGTGCTGGGTACCCCGTGGGACGAGTCACTCGAGCCCTACCGCAACGGAGGTGACGGCGCCGAGGTGTCGTGGCTGAACCGGGGCGTCGGATAGCTCGTCAGCTGCGCGCCCAGAGGCAGTAGCCGCTGAGCTTCGCTGTGAACATGTGGTCGCTGATCTCGATGGTCAGCGGTTGGCCCGGTTCGGCGCTGAAAGTCTCGGGCTCCGACGTCTCGCCGGCGCCCAGGACATCGACAACATCGGCACTGCAATGGGCCTCGGCGGTCTGCGGGGTCGCCGTCCAGGTGCCTGCTGCGGCTTCCGGATTCCGTCGGCCCTGCCCGTGCAGGATCATCGGCGCCGGGCCGGTCGTCAGCCAGCGGTCCGACGACGGGTACGGACCACCGAACACCTGCCAGGTCCCGGTAGTGCATTGCAGCAGGCGCCGGTTGTTGCCGAGTTGTCCGGGCTCGGCCAGAGTCAGTGCACCGGCCAGGTTTTCGGTGCATGACGAGTCCGGTTGCGGCGCGGTGGTGTCGGGTGGACCGGGAGGCGCCGGCTCCGGATCGGCGTGAGCACACGCGCTCGTGCTGAGTGCGGCAGCCACGATGATCACCGCCCCGCCCGACGCAAACACCCGGTACATGGCCCTACACCGAGACCGTCTTCATCGATGCCAGGTCGGTCTGCATCAACCGGACGTTGTAGTCACCCCAGTAGGACAGGTTGTAGTACAGGTACTGCGAGTTGTCCTCGACCACATTGCCGTTGGCATCGACGGTGTTGAAGTAGTCGGTGCCCGACATCGGGTGGACCATCGGCGCGTACATGCCGGTGTCGCTCGTCAGGTTGTTCTTCACCAGCGTCGTGGTATCCGACCATTCACCCTGCGGCGAGTCCGACACCCGCATCACCACGTTGTTACCGCCATCGGTGTAGAGCACGACGTACTTGCCCAGATACTCGTTGTACTGCACCGACATCTCGCTGACATTTCCGTTCGTGGGCAGACCGCCGACCCAGATACCGTTCGCGACCTTGGTGAACAACCCGAAGGTGAAGAAGTCCGCGACCCGGTAGACGGTCGGCAGGAAATCGGTTCGGCTGGAGCCGAACACCGGGGCTGCCGCCGACGGGTCACCGGTCACCCATTGCCCGGCACCGCTGGAATCCTCACCGGCGAAGTACTCATAGGCGTCCAGGTTGGTGATCTGATCCTTTTGTACCCGTGCCACGTAGGCCGAGCCCTGCCTGCCCGATGGCGTTCCGTACACATAGACGTACGGATCGGTCGGGTCGTCCGACATCACCAGCGCGTTCTGCTGGAAATGCTCGTCGCCGGGGACGTAGGCCGGCCCTGCGCGGAACCAGCCCGAGGAACGCACGGTGTCGCGGTCGACGGTCCAGGTCTTGCCGCCGTCGTCGGAGTAGGCGATCGCGGAGTAGTTCGTGGTCCAGCTGCCCGGGTTGTCCCAGGTGCGGATCGACATCACGGTGGCGTACTGCCGGTAACCGCCTTCGGCGCCAGGCTTTTCGATCGCGATCGCCGACGTCGGGATCATCGTGTAGGTCTGGCCGAACAGCCCGTTGAGGCCGCCTGGGTCGTAGATGATCTGTGAGGCGCCGGCGGCCGAGCCCCCGGTGCCGTACCACTGATGAACCCCGGCGGGGTCGCCGGGATACTGCGCCCCGGCATTGATCACGGCATCGCTGAATTGGAGACCGTTGGACAGATTGGTGTCGGCGGTGCGGAACAACACGTTGTTGCGCCAGTCGCCGGCCATGCCCGGCTCGCTATAGGTATCGCCGAACAAGGCGTAGACGATCGGTTTTCCGGTCACCGGGTCGGTGTAACCGCTGTTCCACATGATGCCGAGGTCTGTGCCCGCGACGTACCAGTGGTCGGTGACGCCGGGGCCGGTGACCCACCCGAGCTTGGTGGTGTAATCGGCCAAAGACGACGGGACCTGAGGTTTGGGCGTCAGGTCATCGGTCTGCACCGCCGCATTGGGAGTGGCTGCCATCGGCTGGATCTCGCCCTCGGCCACCACCGACGCGGCGTCGTCGGCCGAGACCACGCGTGACCCGATCGGATTGATCGACCGCTCGAATTCCCTTCGCGTCCACGCCATCATGGCCCAGAGCGCGGGGGACTGGCCGGGGGCGACCGGGCTGGTTCCCGCACCGAACGGTGACAGCCCCGCGACGCCCAGCAATGCTGAGATCACCGGCGTGGCGGTGACTTTGGGGGCTGTGGTCGGCGCGGCCGGGACGACGGACTTCTCCGGCACGACGTCGGGGATGTCGAACGTGGTGACCTCGGTGCGCAGCGTGGAGACGACGTCGCGGCCGCGTTGGGCGACGTTTTCGGTGGCGTCGTCGAGGCGTACCACCACGGTGTTGGGACGTTGTGCGCGCCGCAGAGCGGGTGCAGAGGTCGCCGCTTCCGGGACGATCCGGGCGGTATCGACCTTGTCGGGCTTCTGGCCGGTGCCGGCCTTTGTCCCGGCATCAAGGGCATCGGTGAGGGTGCCCTGAATCTTGCTCCGGGGCTTGGACGTCTGGTTCCGCAGCGGCGTGCGGGCGGAGGCCAGGCGGCTCTGCGTCTGCTTGATCGCGTCACCGACGTCGTTCAGGCCGGACTCGACGTCCTTGCGGATCCGCTCGCCGATCTTCGACACCGCGCCGGACGGAGTGGTCGCCGGCTTCTTGATGCTCGACGGTTTGCCCGGGTTCTGCTTCGTTCCTGAGTTCGAGGTGGAGCCGTCGGAGCTTCCCGCCGTCGAATTGCCGGTACCGCTGGGTCCGCTTTCGGCCCAGGCGATTCCGGTCCCGGAAGTCAAGGCCGTGCCGATGCCGAGAGCAACGGCCAGCGCGCCGACGCGGCCGATGTATTTCGTCGATTCCATGACGCTCCGTACCAGTCCACTCAGTCACAACCCCGGCCCGAACGAAACGTACCGTGTGCCGTTCACGGTGTCGGGCAAACACGCCGAATCGCAGGAAGAGGGCTTGATGCGTGGCTCGCCGTCACCGGATCCGGTAGTGGGCGGGGTCCGGTTCGGACAGCATGCGGGTGAGGGTGGCCCGGTCGAACGGCCACAGGTCGATGGTTCCGGCGTCGGTGAAGTACCACGAATTGCACCCGGTGTTCCACACCGTCGGACCGAGCCCGTCGGCGACCGCGGTGTTGAACTCGTCGGTGGCCTCCTCGGTGACCTCGACCTCGGACAGTTCCGCGTTTTCAAATCGCTTGAGCCAGGCCACGATGTAGCCGGCGGTGCGCTCGGCCGAGTACTGCAAAGGGATGGACCCGGTCGGTGAGTTCGGGCCCAGCACGGTGAACAGGTTCGGAAAGCCGGGGATCGCTGTCATGCGGTAGGCCCGTGGGCCCTTGACCCACGCATCGTCGAGGGTGAGGCCGTCGCGGCCCACGATATTCATCGGCCGCATGTAGTTGTGCGCCTGGAAACCCGTGGCCAGCACCGCGACATCGACTTCGTGGTGCGTGCCGTCAGCGGTGCGGATTCCCGTCGGGGTGAATTCCTGGATGGGTTCGTCGACCAGTTTGGCGTTGGGGCGTTTGATGGCGCGGTAGTACGTGCCCGAGACCACCTGTCGTTTACACAGCGGTTCATAGTCCGGAGTGAGTTTTGCCCGCAGTGCGGGGTCACGGACCTGGACGGCCAGACTCCATCGGGCATAGGACTGCACCAACGTGCGTCGCCACGACGGGGTGGTGACGACGTCGGCAAGGATGTTGGCTCCCCACTGCAGTCGCCGGAACAGAAAGTCATGCCATCCCGGCCGCCGGCGGAGCACCCTGGCGATCACCGACGACTGCCGCAGCGACATCGGCGCCCACAGGATCCACTGCGGCGATCTGGCGAAGTGCAAGAGAGTGCGTGCGTTGGGCTGCAAGGCCGAAACAACCTGCACGCCAGTGGATCCCGTGCCGATCACGGCGATACGCCGGCCGTCGGTCTTTACCGTCGGGTCCCACCGCGCGGTGTGCACGATCGGTCCGCCGAAGGTGTCCATACCGGGAATGTCGGGTATCGACGGGTGGTGCAGCACCCCGGTGGCGCAGATGACGAAATCGGCTGTCAGGGTGTCGCCGTCACTGGTGGTGAGCGTCCACGACGTGGTGCTGCTGTCGTAGCGGGCCTCGACGACTTCGGTGTTGCACCGCAGATGGGCGTCGAGTCCGAATCGTTCCATGACGTCGCGGTGATAGCGCTGGATGTCCTGCCCGCCGGCCCAGATGTGGCTCCAGTCCGGTTTGGGCGCGAACGAGAACTGGTAGATCTGCGACGGGACGTCACAGGTGAGGCCCGGGTAGCGGTTCCAGTGCCAGACTCCGCCGACATCCGAACCCTTTTCCAGGATGGTGAAATTCGTGAACCCGGCTTGCTTGAGCGTGTATGCGGTGGCGATGCCGGCCATCCCCGCTCCGATGATGACGATGCGGACCTCGCGGCTCACCGAGCGTCCTCACTGACTGCGAGCGCACGTCGGACTGTGAAAGGTGTGGTGCGCATCGATGCCTCGAACGCCGACTGTCGTCGGCTACGCCGCATGAAGTGTGAACCCAGGCCCGCGAGGTCGTCAGCGTCGGGCCGGATGACGACGACCTGCGCGCCGCGCGCCCGCACCGCCGCCACTTCGCGGTCCAGCCCGACCGACATCGGCCGGCGCAACAGTCGATGCTCCAGCCTTCCACCGAGTCCCGGTGCACGCGTACCTGGTTCGGAGGCCATTGGGGTGATCACGTAGATGGTCTCGGCATCATCGGAGGCGATCAGATCGACCGATGCGGTCGATGCGGCGCCGCCGTCTACGAACTGGCGGCCGCCGATCGTGACCGGGGGCATCCAGCCCGGCACCGCCCAGGACGCGCGTAGCGCTTCGCCCGCGGTGGCCTCCGGTGCGCCGGGCGCCCCGAACACGACACGCTCGCCACGCTGGTAGTCGAAGGCGACCATCCGGATGCCAGGGTGTGTCAGCCACCCCGCTGGATCGGAGAACCCGTCGGCGAGACGCTGCAACCAGTCCGCGTTGCCGCGCCCAGCGGGAGCGATGCCGGTGGCGGCGGCCAGGCCCCGTTGACTCCCGAGCAGGCGCGGGTTGAGCAGTCGGGGCGCCGGGATCGGCGGCATGCTGGACGGCGTGTCCGCGACATGCCGGCGCAGGCGCTCGTCGGTGGAGGTGCCGCGGTGCATCGCGACGAGATCGTCCACTGTGGCGCCGCCGCCCAGCATCGTGACGAGCTCGGCGCCCGCCGAAGTGCCTTGCAGCACGGCGGTGTCACGCGGATCCCACCCGGTCTGTTCGGCCAGGGCGTGCAGCGCCGCGACCGTCCACGCGCCTCCGATGGTGCCACCGCAACCGATCACCACTGCCCTCGTCATGGAGTCACCCCGGAATCGGGCTGCACGGCATGGGCTTTCGACTGCCGGTCGATGCGCTGCAGGTACGTGGACCGGCCCTTCTCGTCGAGGGCGGTCAGGGCACGGCGGTCGTCGATCCTGTCTCGCACCGCGCGCTGGATCGCCTCGGGTACCAGGGCGTCGACAAGGGCCCACCCGGGGGCGACCCAACCTGGGACCGACGTGCGGGCGGCCCGGCTCCGCAGGGTCTTGAGGATCGCTCGCGCGACGTCGTCGGGATCCACGGTGGGGAGACCATTTCCGAGCCGCACACCCGAGGTGAGCTCGGTGCGAACCGCCGACGGCAGCACGGCCGACACGGAGACCCCGGTGCCTGCGTACTCGCGACGTGCCGCCAGCGAGGCGCCGAGTGCGGCGAACTTGCTGGCGTTGTAGGTCACCATGCCCGGGATCGGGATCATGCCCGCCATCGACGCCACATTCACGACGTGACCACAACCACGGTCCACCATCGACGGGACGACGGCGCGCATGCCGTTCAAGACGCCACGCACGTTGACGTCGAGGATCAGGTCAGTGGTGGCCTCGGGTTCGGCAGCGAACGCGCCGAGCGGCATGACCCCGGCGTTGTTGACCAGGATGTCGATGCCGCCTGATTCGCGGACGGCGTCCGCGACGAATCGATCCCACGACGACCGCTGCGTGACATCGAGATATGCCGCCCGGCAGCGGGGGATACCGGCCGCGGTCGTCGCGGCCACATCGGCATCGACATCGCCGATCCACACGGTGGCGCCGCGGGCGGAGAACAGCTCCGCCGTCTTGGCGCCGATGCCACGCGCCCCGCCGGTGACGATGACCACCGCCCCGTCCGCCAACCCCTGCCGCTGTGAAAACCGCACGTCATTCCTCCCCTTGAGTCGCCTCACGACCGTTCGCATACTGACGGTATCCGAATACTTTGAGTTAATTCAATACCCAAAGTCCGCTCCGAACTATCATCAGCGAATGCCGCGGCTGACCAGGGCTCAACGCCAGGAACAGACGCGAGCCGAACTGTTGGAGGCCGCCAAACAGCGCTTCCTGCGCCACGGGTACGCCGCCACCAGCCTCGAAGACATCGCCGATGACGCGGGCTACTCAAAAGGCGCGGTGTACTCCAACTTCGGCGGCAAGACCAACCTGTGCCGTGATGTGCTCGAGCTGATCCACCGCGAGAAGTTCGCCGAGATGGCCGAGCTCGCGATATCCGACGCGGAGCTCGACAATCGCGTGGAGGCGTTGAGCGCCTGGCTCGAGCGCACCGCAGGCGATGTCGGCTGGACCATGCTCGAACTCGAATTCGCAGTGCTGTCTCGGAACAATCCCGAGCTTGCCGAGATGATCACGGCCCTGCGCGACGAGGCCGCGCAGATGGTGATCGACGTGCTGCAGTCGATGTCGGCAGAGCTGGGCCTCACCGAAGCGCAGATGGCGAACAACGACGTCGCGGCGAGCCTGGCGGATCTCGGCAACCTACTGCTCAGTGCCGGCATCGGCCTCGGCATCCAGCGGGCCATCGACCCGACGGTGCCTGCTCGGCCGTTCACCGACGCTTTCGGCCATCTGATGAAACTGCTTGCCGCCCTTGGGGCGCCGAGGTAAACCGAAGGAGTTGGGATGGCATTACCCGCCGCCGCACTGTCAACACGACGGCCCAGCCGCAGATCCCGCGCGTGCTATGCGATCGCTCGCCGAACCCTTCTCGTACAGATACGCAGATCGGTTGCCTACCAAGGGGATCGATCCGCAGAGGATCGCCTCTCCGCGATCGGTCGTCGCATCAACGCGCTCGCGCGGCTCCAGCGCCTTCGCCCGCGGCGGGGGTTGCGGGTCAGCCGTATCACGCTCGGTCATGTCACGATCGAGTCCGTCCGGACAGCCGAGTCGGCTCACCGCCCGCTTTCCGACGGCGCCATCCTGTACCTGCACGGCGGGGGGTTCTTTCTCGGCGGCTTCGACACCCACTCGCATGTCGTGGTCGCACTCGCTCGACAGACGCAACTTCCCGTGGTGCACGTCGAGTACCGTCAGCACCCCCACGTGACGGTCGACGAGTCCGTCGCGGACTGCCTACGCGCCTACCGCTGGCTGTTGGACCAGGGCGCGGAGCCGGCCAAGACGGTCATCGCAGGCGATTCGGCAGGTGGATTCCTCGCGTTCGCAACTGTTCTCGCCGCCCAGGAGCAGGCGCTGGATGCGCCGGCCGGCGTCATCGGCATCAGCCCGCTGCTCGAACTCGACGGTGAACGCCGCGCCGGCCATCCCAACTTCACTGCCGATCGGATGGGGATCGGACTGGCCCTGCCGATGGTCGTCGGATGCGTCGGCCCCAAGAACTCTGACCACCACGCGCTGTCCCCGGTCAACGGCGTACTCACCGACTTTCCGCCCAGCCTGATCATCGCGGCGGAGTCCGAGGCTCTGCGTTGCGACGCCGAACGCATGCATGAGATGCTGACACAAGCCGGCCGGTCGAGCACCCTCAAGCTCTGGCCAGGACAGCTCCACGCTTTCCCGGCGTTCCTGCCGTTTCTGCCGGAGAGCCGTGAGGCCCGCGACTACATCGTGGAGTTCATTCAGGACTGTTTGGGCACGAGCAAGCGCAGTGCCCCCGGCACCGCTGACACCGTGACCGGCAACGGGAGGGCGAAATCCCCGTCGGCGTAGGCATTGATACTTGGGGAGCTGCCCGGGCACTCGACATGAATTGTCTTGGCACGCTTGGTCGTCACCTCGTCGAGGTCGACGTGGGTGCCCTTGAAAACGGTCGGGAACAGGCGCACCAACCTGGTGCGGGACGCCGAGGTGATCATCGTGACGTCGAGCAGTCCGTCCGAATGGTCGGCGCCCGGGCAGATCAACATGCCGCCGCCATAGCTGCGGGTGTTGCCGAATGCCGCCAGGGTGAGGTCGGTGCGGATCTCCGGGCCGTCGTCGAATGCGAGACGGAACGGCAGCAGTCGTAGCCTCGAGATCTCGGCGACCATCGCCACGTTGTAGCGCATCCGGCCGTGAGGCCAACGCATCCGATTGGTCCGGTCGCTCACCAGCGAATCGAACCCGGCGGCCATCACGGTGCCGAACCACTTGACTGCGCCGGCGACGTCCTCGATGCGGCCGAGATCGACCGTTTCGGTGTGGCCATCGGCCACGATGTCGGCCGCCGCCTCGGGATCGCCTGTCGGCAGACGATATTCGCGGGCATGGTCGTTTCCCGTCCCGGCGGGGACGATACCCAGCGGGACATCGCCTTGGGCCAGCGCCTGCAGGGCCAGCGAGATCACCCCGTCGCCGCCGACCACGACAAGTGCGTCGGTGCCGCGGTCGAGTGCCTCATCGACCAGACGGCGGGCATGCGCGGCGTCGGTCCCGACGATCGCGCACACGTCGATGCCGCGCCGCTGGAGCTGTGCGACTGCCCGCTCGGCGGCATGCGGCGCATTGCCGTGTCCCGACATGGGATTGGTCAGAACAGTGACCCGATTCACGGAATCAGCTTGCCCGGGTTGAGGATTCCGGCCGGATCCAGCGCGGCCTTGACTGCGCGCAGTACCTCGGCGCCGAGATCGCCGATCTCCTCACGCATCCAAGGGCGGTGATCCGCGCCGACGGCGTGGTGGTGGGTGATGGTGCCGCCGCCCCGCACCATCGCGTCGGAGGCCGCGGTCTTGGCGGTGTGCCACTGCTCGATCGGATTGCCGCGCTGGGCGGCGACGACCGTGAAGTAGAGCGAGGCGCCGGTGGGGTACACATGCGAAATGTGACACATCACCAGGGCCGGCGTGCCCGATTCAGCGAGCGCGGAGGTCAGGGCGCCGGTGACCGCGGCCTTCAGCGTGGCCAGGTTGGACCACGTGGTGGCGGTCTCCAGCGTCTCGCACAATGCGCCCGCGGCCAGGAGCGAATCGCGTAGATACGGTGCGTTGAACCGGCCGTGTTCCCAAGCCCGGGCCGGCGCGTCACCCAGTGAGGTGCCGCCGTGGGCTTCCATCACCGCGCGAGTCTCCTCATGGCGGCTTTCGGCGTGCGCCGCGGTGCCCTCGAACAACGTGATGGCCAGGCAGCCGCCGGTGATGCTCTGCTCGCCGATGCTATCCGTCGTGGCCAGGTTCACCCCGGTCTCGACCTCGTCGGAAAGCCGGATCACCGTGGGGCCGGTGCCGGTCTGGGTGACGGACCGCAGAGCCTCGGCTCCGGTGGCGAAATCAGGGAAGGACCAGGCCTCGTAGCGCGTGGTTTCGGGCACCGGATGCACCCGGACCCGGACCCGGGTGATGACGCCGAACACGCCCTCCGAGCCGAGAAGTAGCTGACGCAGGTCCGGTCCGGCTGCCGAGGCCGGAGCGCGACCGAGGTCCAGCGTCCCCGCCGGGGTCACCGCGCGCAGGCCGCGGACCATATCGTCGAAGCGGCCGTAGCCGGCCGAATCCTGCCCCGAGGAGCGGGTCGCGGCGAACCCGCCGATCGTGGCGAACTGGTAGCTCTGCGGAAAGTGGCCCAGTGAGAAGCCTTGTGCGCCAAGCAACGCCTCGGCCTGGGGCCCGGTGACGCCCGCGCCGAGTTCGGCCTCACCGGTCACCTTGTCGAGACTGTGCAGCTCGTCGAACCGGCGCAGGTCGAGCGCGACAACCGCGGTGAAATCACCGCGCAGCGGATCGAGGCCACCCACCACGCTGGTCCCGCCACCGAACGGGACGACCGCGATCCGGTGTTCGGTGCAGTAGGCCAGGATTGCGGCGACTTCGTCTTCGGTAGCCGGGAGCAGCACTGCATCGGGCGCATCCTGCATGGCGGAACCGTTGCGGCGCAACAGGTCCAACGTGGACTTGCCCCCGGCGTGCAGCAGGCGGGACATGGTATCGGTACCGCAGTGCGGTGCGCCGACGATGGCGGCGAGTGCCTCACGATCGCCGTCGGGCAATGCCGACGGTCGCAATTGCACCTGCTCGGGTGCCGGCTCTGCGACCGGCGCGCTGTCGACGCCCAGCGCCTGCTGCAAGAGAGCCCGGATTCCGTCGGAGAGCGGCTTGGCTGCCTGTGGGTCGCCCCAGGCATTCCATTTCATCGGAGGCAGAAACTGTTCGGCCGGCTGAGTCATGCGTTACAGTATTACACATGATGTCAATCAGTAACGAAGGATCGCTGAGCGACCAGATCTTGGATGCGGCCGCCAGTTGCGTCCTGGCATTCGGCGTGGACCGGGTGACGCTGGCCGAGATCGCCCGGCGGGCCGGGGTCAGCCGGCCCACCGTGTACCGGCGCTTTCCCGACACCCAGTCGATCCTGGCTGCGCTGCTCACCGCGCGGATCGTGGGTGTTCTGGACGAAACCGGGGGTCAGGGGCCAGGCCGGACCGCCTTGGTGGACCGCATGGTCACCGTGGCCGCACGGCTGCGCCACGACGAGGTGATCATGGCGGTCCTGCACTCCGCGCCGGAGGTGGCGATGGTCTACATCGCCGAGCGGCTGGGCACCAGCCAGCAGATCCTGATCGACGCACTGGCCGGGGAGCTCAAGCTCGCGCAGGAAGTGCGCTCGAAAGGAGACCGCGTCCGGGCCGGGGATCCCCGCCAGCTGGCCACCATGTGCCTGCTGATCACCCAGTCGGCAATCCAGTCCGCGCAGATGGTCGAGCCCATCCTCGATGCCGACGCCCTGGCGGCCGAGCTCACCCACGCTCTGAACGGATACCTGGAATCGTGACCGGCCCGACAGCACTCAACCGCACCAGGCGCGCAACCGAACTGGCCGCGCTGGCCGACGGGCAACAGATCGACCTGATCGTCATCGGCGGCGGGATCACCGGCGCGGGCATCGCGCTGGATGCGGCCGCCCGAGGTCTGAGTGTGGCGCTGGTGGAGAAGCACGATCTGGCGTTCGGGACCAGTCGGTGGAGCTCGAAACTCGTGCACGGCGGGCTTCGCTATCTGGCCACGGGCAACATCGGGATCGCCCGCCGCAGTGCGATCGAGCGCGGAATTCTGATGACCCGCAACGCACCTCATCTCGTCAAGGCCATGCCGCAACTGGTGCCCCTGTTGCCCTCGATGAGCCGCGCGTCGCGCGCGTTGGTGCGCACCGGATTCGTCGCCGGTGACGGCTTGCGCAGGCTCGCCGGAACCAGCGCGTCGACCCTGCCGCGGTCGAGCCGGGTGGACGCACATCGTGCCGTCGAACTGGCGCCTACCGTGCGCACCGAGGGGCTCGACGGCGGCTATCTGGCCTACGACGGCCAGCTCGTCGACGACGCCCGACTGGTGACCGCGGTCGCCCGCACCGCGGCGCAACACGGGGCGCGCATCCTCACGAGAGTCTCTGCCGGCGCGGCCGACGCCACCTCGGTACGCCTGACCGACGAACTGACCGGGGATTCCTTCGAGGTGACCGCGCGCATGGTCATCAACGCCGCCGGAGTGTGGGCGGGCGATCTCGATCCGGCACTCACGCTGCGGCCCAGTCGCGGAACACATCTGGTTTTCGACGCTGAGGCCTTCGGCAATCCCACCGCGGCCCTGACCATTCCGATACCGGGGGAGCTGAACCGGTTCGTCTTCGCCATGCCCGAGCAGCTCGGCCGCGTCTACCTCGGGCTGACCGACGAAGACGCGCCGGGGCCCATTCCCGATGTGCCACAACCGACTCCGGGGGAGATCCGCTTTCTGTTGGACACCGTCAACACCGCACTGGCCACCGAGCTGACCACTTCAGATGTTCGTGGCTCCTATGCCGGGCTGCGGCCGCTGATCGACACCGGAGAGGGCAAGACCGCCGACGTGTCCCGCGAGCACGCGGTGGTGGAATCGGCGAGCGGCGTGATCAGCATCATCGGCGGAAAGCTCACCGAATACCGGTACATGGCCCAGGATGTCCTGGACCGGGCGCTGGCCCTGCGCGGGCTGTCCGCCGCGGCCTGCCGCACTGCCAACCTGCCACTGGTGGGTGCCCCGGCCAATCCGGTGTCCACCCTGCGATCTGAGCACCCATTGCCGTCCTCGCTGGTGGCCCGGTACGGAGCCGAGGCGCCTACCGTAATCGCCCGGGCTCGCTGCGCCCGCCCCACCGACCCGGTGGCCGACGGAATCGACGTCATCCGTGCCGAATTCGAGTACGCCGTCACCCACGAAGGCGCGCTGTGCGTCGACGACGTCCTCGACCGGCGTACCCGTATCGGGCTCGTGAGCGGCGACCGGGATCGTGCAGTTGAGGCGGCTGCCGAGATGCTCGCCGAATTCGGGGAACTCGAGTAGTCCACTACGCATGGCGTGATCGCCCGGCACGCGCACACTGAGCATGAGGCGCGTACCGGTGCGGTGAGGGAGCTCAGTCATGGCGAAGCGACTGGTGGTGTGCTGCGACGGCACATGGAACACACCTGATCAGACAACAGATGGCAAGCCCACGCCGACAAATGTCGCGAAAGTGGCGATGGCGCTGGCCTCTCACGATGGTGAAGGGCGAGAGCAGCGCCTGTTCTATCACCGCGGGGTGGGCACCACCCGGTCGGACCGCCTGCTCGGCGGGGCCTTCGGTGCCGGTCTGTTCCGCGACGTCTGCGAGGCCTATCGATTCGTCGTCCAGAATTACGAAGAGGGCGACGAGTTGTTCTTCTTCGGATTCAGCCGCGGGGCGTACACGGCACGCAGCACAGCAGGCCTCATCCGCAACTCGGGCGTGCTGCATCGCGACAGTGCCGATCAGATCGAACAGGCGTATGCGCTGTACCGGGCCGGAAACAAGAACACCAATCCGCGCAGCGTTGCGGCGGCACTGTTCCGGAAGATGTACTCCTGCGAACCCGAGATCCGGTTCATCGGTGTCTGGGACACCGTTGGTGCCCTGGGGATTCCGTCAGTCGGGGGGTGGCTGGCCCGTCAATTCAACAAGCGGTACGAGTTTCACGACACCACTCTGAGTTCGAGGGTCGGGGAGGCGTACCAGGCACTCGCGATCGACGAGCGGCGCGGTCCGTTCGTACCCACCATCTGGTCCCAGTCGAATATGGCTCCCGCCGCGCAGCGTCTGGAACAGGTGTGGTTCGCCGGAGCGCACTCCGATGTGGGCGGCGGCAACGAGAACCACGGACTCAGCGACATCGCGTTGTGCTGGATGCTGGAGAAAGCTCGGGGCGCGGGACTGGCGTTCGTCGACACAGCATTCCGGCCCGGCGTGTTCCCAGGTGAGGCGACAACGGTCGACGACATTGTTGACGCATACACTCGCATCAATCCGAATCCCACCCAGGCGGCGCAGAATTCGCGCAAAGGCATCTACCGTTTCTTACCGCCACACTCGCGCGAGGGCGGAGCAGGCGGCAACGAGTACATTGCCTCGACAGTCGACCGGCATCAGCGGTTACGTGGTTGGTGGAAAGCGCCTGTACCCAACAACGATCCGGAGCAACGGGTCGTGCCGATCGAAGTGGGTAATTTGAGCCGGATCGGCTAGACGTGCGAGAGCAGTGCGTCGCGCACCGCTGAACTGGTGTGCCGCTGCCACATTGCCTGGGCGCCCACCAATAAAGGAGGCTCGAGTTCGGTGACCACCACGCGCCCGTCCATGGCCGGGCCGGCGGGAGTGGTGACGAACGTGACGGCGCCGGTGGTGAGAGGGGCGGCGACGGTGGCCGCGCCCTGGACCCGGCTGACGACGTAGTCGGGTTCGAAACCGGCACGCCGGCACGCACCCATCAGAAAGTCGCTGTAGTACGACGCTCCCGGAGGTGCCCACAACGCGATGCGCTCCCCAGCGAGTTCGTGAACGTCGACGGTGGGCTGCCCTGCCAGCCGGTGTTCGCGGAGTACGGCCAGCCGCACGCGGTCGTAACCCAGGATGGCCGTGGCCAATTCGTTGGTGGGCACCACTCCGCGGCGCAAGCCGAGTTGCACTGTGCCGTCGAATACCGCATCGATGAGCTGATCGGGGTAGAGCTGGCGGAACGTGAAGGAGGTCTCCGGGAACGCCGTGATGGCCGGTTCGAGGCGGGTGTAGGCTTCGCCGCCGCTCAGTGCCGGGGTGTGGCCGACGACAAAGACCTCGGCTGCACCCTCGGCGGTCTGTTCCACTCGGTCGGCCACGGTGTGCGCCGCTGCCAGCAGTGTTCGGCCTTCGGCCAGAAGCAATTCGCCGGCCGGAGTGAGTGTCAGACGACGACCCTCGCGCCGGAACAGTGTGGCGTTGAGCTCCTTGTCCAGTTGCTGCATGGAGCTGCTGAGGGCTTGCTGGCTAATGTGCATCGCGGCGGCCGCCGCGGTGATGCTGCCGGAATCTGCGATCGCGATGAATTGACGCAAACGTCGTAGATCGGGGACTGTCTCTGACATCCGTCAATCCTATCCACAACCAAAGCTTGTGGATACTTCGATCTTTTGCGTTATCCATATGTGGATTGCGAAACTACGCTGCTAGCCATGAGCAAACTGGAAGGCAAGTCGGCAGTCGTTGCTGCCGGCGCGAAGAACCTTGGCGGCCTGATCAGCACGACGTTGGCTGCCAACGGTGTCAACGTCGCTGTCCATTTCAACAGCGCCAGCAGTGAGGCCGATGCCGACAAGACGGTGGCGGCAGTGCATGATGCGGGCGTCAAGGCCGTCAAAGTACAAGGCGACCTGACCGTCCCGGCCAACGTCGAACGACTCTTCGACACTGCCGTCGACGCATTCGGCAGCGTCGACATAGCGATCAACACCGTAGGCAAGGTGTTGCGGAAGCCGTTCGTGGAAACCACCGAGGGCGAATACGACTCGATGTTCGACATCAACGCCAAAGCCGCCTATTTCTTCCTGCAGCAGGCGGGCAAGCGGCTCAACGACAACGGCTCGGTGGTGACCATCGTGACCGCGTTGCTGGCGGCCTACACCGATGGGTACTCGACCTACGCAGGCTCCAAAAGTCCGGTCGAGCACTTCACCCGGGCGGCTTCCAAGGAGTTCGGCGTCCGCGGCATCAACGTCAACAACGTCGCTCCCGGTCCGATGGACACGCCGTTCTTCTATCCGCAGGAGACCCCGGAGCGGGTCGAGTTCCACAAGTCGCAGGCCATGGGCAACCGGCTGACCGAGATCACCGACATTGCCCCGCTCGTCGTCTTCCTCGCCGGCGAGGGGCACTGGATCAACGGGCAGACCATCTTCGCCAATGGTGGCTACACCACCCGCTAGCACGCCGAACGGACGTAAACCTGCCCATTTTCACGCGGAAATGGGCAGGTTTGTGTCTGCTCGCGGGGAGAAGGTGCTCGCGCTGAAGAGTTACAGCGGGATGTTCTTATGGCGACCGCGGCGGTGCGGGGCCTCGGCCAGCGCCTGCGTCAGCTTGCTGCGGGTGTGGGCCGGATCGATCTTCTCGTCGACCACGCCGATCTCGATCGCCGAATCCACACCGCCGGCGATCCTCTCGTGCTCCAGCGCGAGTTCCTCATGCAGCGCGTCGCGTTCTGCAGCGTCTTCCACAGCCGCCAGCTTGCGCTTGTGCAGGATGCCCACTGCGGCCTTGGCGCCCATCACGGCGACCTCGGCGTCGGGCCAGGCGAATACCTTGGTGGCGTTGAGCGACCGCGAGTTCATCGCGATGTAGGCGCCGCCGTAGATCTTGCGGGTCACCAGGGTGACGCGGGGGACCGAGGACTCACCGAAGGCGTGCAGCAGCTTGGCGCCGCGGCGCACCACGCCGCCCCATTCCTGATCCACGCCGGGCAGGTAACCGGGGACGTCGACGACGACCACCAGCGGAATGCCGAACGCGTCACACAGCCGCACGAAACGTGCTGACTTCTCGGCGCTTTCGGAGTTCAAGCAGCCACCGAGGCGCAGCGGGTTGTTGGCGATCACACCGACCGACCGGCCGGCGAGCCGGCCGAGACCGACCACGATCGACGGGGCCCACTTGCCCTGGAACTCCTCGAACGGCACGCCCTCGTCGAGCAATGCCTCGATGATCGGATGCACGTCGTAGGCGCGGCGGGCCGACTCGGGCATCAGCGCGGTCAGGTCGGTGTCGCCTGCCTCGGCCTTGCTGCGATCGAAATGGCCCTGCTGGCTGAACAATCCGACCAGACGGCGGCCGCGCTCGTAGGCATCGAGCTCGTCGTCGGCCACGATGTGGCACACACCGGACTTCTTGTGGTGGGCGTCGGGGCCGCCCAGCGACACCATGTCGACGTCCTCGCCGGTGACACTGCGCACCACGTCCGGACCGGTGACGAACACCTTGCTGTCCGGCGCCATGATGATGACGTCGGTCAGGGCGGGCCCGTAGGCCGCACCGCCGGCGGCGAAGCCGACGACCACCGAGATCTGCGGGATGTAACCCGACGCCCGGATCATCGCCTCGAAGACCAGACCGACCGCGTGCAGCGCCTTGACGCCCTCGGCCAGCCGAGCGCCGCCGGAGTGCCAGATCCCCACGATCGGGCTCTGCTCCTCGATCGCGTTGTCGTAGGCATTGACGATGTGGGCACAGCCCTCGATGCCCATGGCGCCGCCCATCACGGTGCCGTCGGTGCAGAACGCCACCGTACGAACGCCGTTGACGGTGCCGGCCGCGGCCAGCACGCCGGAGCGGTCCCGCTCGTGCAGCAGCTCGACGCTGCCGTCATCGAAGAAGGTCTGCAGGCGCAGCAGTGGATCGCGGGGGTCGAGCGATTCAGCGGCAGCTTCGGGGGCCATGATCGTCATAAAGGTCTCCTCTAGTGGAAAGCGCTGGGTCGCCGTAGTTCGGAAGCTCAGTACTTCCCGAAGGCGAGCGCGACGTTGTGCCCACCGAATCCGAATGAATTGTTGATGGCGTACTTGTAGTCGCCTTGTCGCGGCTCACCGGCCACCACGTCCAGATCGATCTCCGGATCGAGGTTGCGCAGGTTGAGCGTCGGGGGAATGACGCCATCGCGCAGCGCCATCACCGTCAGGATGGACTCGACCGCACCGACCGCACCGACCGAGTGGCCGAGCGCGGACTTGGGCGCGTATACCGCGGGCACATGGCCGCCCATCGCATTGTTGATTGCCTTACCCTCGGCCACATCGCCGACGCTGGTGCCGGTGGCATGCGCGTTGATGTGATCGATGTCGTTGGGCTGCAGGCCCGCCAATTGAATGGCGCGGGTCATGGCGTGAGCGGCCTGCTCGCCGTTGGGGTCCGGCGCCACGATGTGGTAGCCGTCCGACGTCACACTCGCACCCATGATCCGACCCAGGATGTTGGCGCCGCGCGCCTTGGCGTGCTCCTCGGTCTCGATGACCATCAAGGCGCCGGCCTCGCCGAAGACGAAACCGTTGCGGTCTCTGTCGAACGGTCGGCAGGCGCCAGGCGGATCGTCGTTGTTGTTGGACAGCACGATCCGCATCTGAGCGAACCCGGCGATCGGCACGGCCTCGATCTTTGTCTCCACACCGCCGCAGATCGCCATGTCGGCCTCACCGAGCACGATCTGGCGCCACGCATTGGCGATGGCCTCGGACCCCGACGCGCAGGCCGAGATCGGGGTGCTGACCCCGGCCTTGGCCTTGCGGTCCAGACCGACGGCTGCGGCTGCCCCGTTGGGCATGTACATCTGCACGACCAGCGGCGACACCGCCCGCAGGCCCTTGTTCCGCATGCCGTCGTAGGCGAACAGGAGTTCCTCGGAAGACCCCATACCGGTGCCGATGGACACCATGAGGCGGCGACCATCGACCTCCGGGGAGCCTGCATTGGCCCAAACCCGGCGGCCGATGACCGTCGACATCTTCTGCAAATATGACAATCGGCGCAGTTCAACCCGCGTCAGCTCATGATCGAAATCCTCGAGGAGATGACCGCCGATGCGAACCGGCAAGTCGTATTCCTCGACAAATGGATCTGTCAGCAACCGGATGCCGCTCTGGCCATCGAGCAGCTTCTTCCAGGTGCTTTCAGCATCAGTTGCCAGCGCCGTTGACATGGCTACGCCGGTGACAACCACATTGGGAAAACCATTCCCCGTGGACAATCCCGCCATATTTACGGAGTTCTTCCTTCCGTGCATTCCCTCGGTTGTTTCACCGTCCGGGGTTACCTACCGGGCCGTGTGCCCGCCTCAGTACTTCCCAAAGGCCAGAGCCACATTGTGGCCACCGAACCCGAATGAGTTGTTGATGGCGTACTTGTAGTCGCCATAACGAGGCTCGCCCGCAACCACATCGAGATCGATCTCGGGATCCGGTGTCTGGTAGTTCAGCGTCGGGGGGATCACCCCGTCCCGCAATGCGAGCACCGTCAACACCGACTCCAGCGCACCGACCGCACCGATCGAGTGGCCCAGCGCCGACTTCGGTGCGTAGACCGCAGCGTTCTGACATCCGGCAACCCGGATGGCATTGGCCTCGGCGGTGTCACCGATCGGGGTGGCCGTGCCGTGGGCATTGACGTGGTCGATGTCCTTGGCCTCGATGCCGGCGGTCTCCAGCGCACGCTTCATCGCGGCACCGGCACGCTGACCGTTGTCGGCCGGAGCCACCATGTGGAACGCGTCCGAGGTGATACCGGCACCCATCACCCGGGCCAGCGGCTTGGCGCCACGAGCCAGGGCGTGCTCTTCGGTCTCGATGATCATCATCGCGCCGGCCTCACCGAACACGAAGCCATCGCGATCCTTGTCGAACGGCCTGGACGCGCCCGCGGGATCGTCGTTGCGGGTCGACATGGCGCGCATCATCGAGAACGCCGCGATCGGCAGTGCCTCGATACCGCCTTCCACGCCGCCGACGACGGCGAAGTCCGCGTCACCCATCACGATCTGACGCCAGCCGTGGGCGATGGCCTCAGATCCCGACGAGCATGCCGACACCGGGGTGATGACCCCGGCGCGAGCACCCAGCTCCAGGCCGGCGACTGCGGCCGCACCGTTGGGCATGATCATCTGAACGGCGAGCGGGCTGACCTTGCGGATCCCGCCCTCGTTCATCGCGTCGTAGGTCTCGACGATCTTCTCGCCACCACCGAGACCGGTGCCGATCACGACCGCGAAACGATCCGGATCGACCTCGGGCGCACCCGCGTTTTTCCATAGCCGGCGAGCCAGCACCAGAGACATGCGCTGCACGTAGGAATTACGGCGCAACTCGATGCGAGTCAGGTGACTGTCGATGTCGTCGACAAGGTGACCACCGATACGCACCGGAAGGTCCCACTTGGTGACGAAGTCGTCGGTCAACTCACGGATGCCGCTTTCTCCGGCCAGGAGGCCCTTCCACGTGCTCTCGATGTCAGCAGCGAGCGCCGTGGTGGCCTCCACGGCGGTCACCACGACGTTCGGGAAGCCTCCGTTAGCAGTGGAAGGTTTGGTCATTCCGAGCCAAACTTCTCGCGCAGGGCGGCAGCGGCCTCGGGGTTCTCTTCTTCGAGCTTCTGGATGTAGGAGACGACGTCACCGACGGTGCGCAGGCCGGCCAGGTCCTCGTCGGGGATCTTCACGCCGTACTTGTCCTCGGTCTGCACGGCGATCTCCACCATCGACAGCGAGTCGATGTCCAGGTCGTCGACGAACGACTTCTCCGGGGTCACCTCAGACGGCTCGATGCCGGTGACCTCTTCGATGATCTCGGCGAGACCGGCGATGATTTCTTCTTGACTGGCGGCCACAATGGCTCCTTCTTGTTGTTGACAGCGCCCTCCGGGTGCGGAGGGCTGTTCGGGACGTTCTGTTGGTTACTGCTTATTCAGTTGTCGCTGGACTTACAGCTCGTCCAAGCCCTCCAGGTCCGCGGGGGCCTTGATCGCCCGCGTAGGTGTGCCCTTCAGTTCGCGCTTGGCGATACCGACCAGGGTGCCCGCCGGTGGGAACTCGACGATCCCGGCGCGCTCGGCGCCCTGGAAGCGGTCCCGGATGGTGGCGGAGCACAGATCCCAGCGCACCGGCTTGGTCAGCTGGGACACCAGCTTCTCCATGGCATCGGCGGCCGAGGTGACGGGCCGGCCGTCCGCGTTCGACAGAAGTGTCGCGGTGGGCTCAGAGGTTGTTACAGATTCGGCGGCGGCGGCGTACCCGTCCAGCGCGGAGGCCATGTATCGGGTGTGGAAGGCGCCTGCGGTGGCCAGCTGACGGACGCGGGCCTTGGCCGGCGGGTCCTCGGCGAGCTTCTCCAGCGCCGCGATCGCGCCGGCGGCCACGATCTGGCCCGCGGCGTTGCGATTGGCGGGGATCAGGTCGAGCGACTCGAGCCGGGCCAACACCTCGGCCTCGTCGCCACCGAGCACCGCGGACATGCCGGTCGGCTCGGCCGCGCAGGCCTTGGCCATCTCGGCGCCACGGGTGGCGGCCAGCTTGACGGCGTCGTCGGCAGAGATGACGCCGGCGATGGCGTAGGCGGCGATCTCGCCGACGGAATGGCCCGCGACGAGTGTCTCGGCGGTCTCGGGGACGCCGCGTTTGGTCAGTTCCTCATAAGCCAGCAGCGTGGCGGCCACCACGAGCGGCTGCGTCACCGCGGTATCGGTGATCTCCTCGGCGGTGGCGGTGGTCCCCAGGCGCGCCAGATCCAGGCCGCTGATCTGCGACCAGGTGGCGAGGCGGTCGGCCGCACCGGGCAGCTCCAGCCATCCGGAGAGCATGCCGGGCGTCTGCGATCCCTGTCCGGGAGCAAGCAATGCGAGCATGGGTTGAGGCACGTCTTTAAGAGAACACTGTGAAGTCGGTTTTGTGGGGTGTAAGAGATTATGAACCTTGTCTTATGTTTTTGTAGGTTCTCCACAAAAGTGCATGTGATGCGACATTGCCTTCACCGCAGCGAAATATGTCACACCCTCCGGGACGCCCCGCCGGCCCAGTTCAGGCCCCCGGTCTGACCGAATGCGCCGGGCGAATCGCCGGGATCACGATGGTTCTGGCGTTTGGCGTGCTCGGCTGGTATGCCTGTTTGCTCAACCTGCCAACGGTCGAAGCCACGCGCAGCACGTAAGCATCCCGCGGCACGGCGGGATCGCGGCCGGTGAAATCGCCGATCCGTTTCAGGCGGTAGCGCACCGTGTTTGGATGAACGAACAATTTGCGTGCACAAGCTTCTATGGCGCCCCCGGAATCGAGGAACGCATCGAGCGTCTCCGTGAGCGCCGGGCCGGCATCGGCCAAGGGCCGCATGACCTCGGTTTCCAGTGCCGCGACGGCGGTCCCATCACCCAGCAGGGCCCGTTCGGGCAGTAGCTCGCGCGCCGACACCGGTCGCGGTGCGCCGGGCCAGCCGGCCACGGCGTTCATCCCGGAGATCGCCTCGGTGGCGCTGCGGTGCGCGGCCGTCAGCGTCGGGGAGGTCGGCCCGACCACCACCGGGCCGTCGGCGAACACCGACAGCAGGTCACCCAGGAAGCGGTCGGTTGCTGACAGCGGGCCCGACACGATCGTCACCAGCCACGTCCCGTGCACATCGGACAGAGCGGCCCGGGCATGGCGCTTCACGACGTCGTGGATGTCATCGCGGGCCAGATCCAACCGATCCGGACGGGGTAGGCCCACGATCACCGTGGCCGGCGCGGTGGCGTCCCAGTTCAGCGCTGCGGCCTGCGACGTCAGCTCGGGTCCGGTATCGCCGCGCACCACCGCGTCCACCACGTTGGCCTCCATCCGGAGGTCCCAGGCCCCCCGCGCCTCGGCCTGGTCGGCGTAGGCGCTGGCCGCCGCGAACGCCAGGTCTCGGCTGTAGCGCAGGATGCCCGCGGTGAGCGCATTGAGCTGCTCTTCGGACCGGGCCAGTAGCGGCACCACCTCTTCGAAGAACTCCATGGAGGTCCGCACCATCTCGACCGACTGGCGCAGGGCGATCCGGCGGCGCAGATCCTGCGGCACCACTTCGAAGGCCTGGGCGGTGTAGCTGACGTCGCTTTCGGGGTCCCGCATCCATTCGACGAAGTTGACCACGGCGGTCTGCACCACCAGCTGCACGCTGGCCCGCTGCGACGCGTCCAGATCACTGAAGAAGTCGAGACGCTCGGCCATGGCATGTACCGCCTCGGTGGCCAGCCGCCCGGAATACTGCTTCAGCCGGCGCAGCGTCGAGTCAGGCACGGTCTCAAGGACCTCAACCGTGGATTTCGGCGGAATGAACCGCTTGTCGGGCATTCCTAAAAGCTACGCCAGTTTTCTGGTGGATTCCTCCAAGCGCCTTTCTCGGGCGGGCGGTCATTTCCTTATTGAGCGACCACCCGCCCGAGAAACTCGGCTAGGCGCTGCCGGTGTCCACGTAGGACACGGCCGCGGCGAACACGTCGTCGATCTTGTACTGCTTGGCTGCCGCGATGGGCACCGACGGATCGATCTCGCCGTCCCGCGCCAGCCCCTCCAGCGCCGCGACCACCACGGACTCGGCGTCGGTGTTGAAGAAACGCCGTGCCGCCGGCCGGGTGTCGGAGAAGCCGAAGCCGTCGGTACCCAGCGTGATGTAGGTGCCCGGGACCCACGGCCGGATCTGCTCGGGCACTGCCCGCATCCAGTCCGACACCGCCACCACCGGGCCTGCCGCATCGGCCAGGGCGCTGGTGACGTGCGGGGTGCGGGCGGGCTGATCCGGATGGCGCAGCCGGTGCCGCTCGATCTCCACGCCTTCGCGGTTGAGCTCGCCCCAGCTCGTCACCGACCACACGTCGGCCGCGACATCCCACTCTGCCGCCAGCATGTCCGCCGCCCGGAGTGCCTCGGGCATCGATACCCCTGACGTCAGGATCTGGGCGGTGTTCGTGCGCTGTTCGGGAGCCCGGCGGTAGCGGTACATGCCGCGCAACAGCGCCTCGGTGTCCAGGTTGGCCGGCTCTGCGGGCTGTACATAGGGCTCGTTGTAGATGGTGATGTAGAAGAACACGTTCTCGGCGTGCTCGCCGTACATCCGCTGCAGACCGCTCTCGATGATGTGGGCGATCTCGTAGGCGAACGCCGGGTCATAGGTCACCGCGGCGGGGTTGGTCGACGCCAGCAACAGCGAATGGCCGTCGGCGTGCTGCAGGCCCTCGCCGGTCAGCGTGGTGCGCCCGGCCGTCGCTCCGAGCACGAAGCCCTTGGCCATCTGATCGGCCGCCGCCCACAGGCCGTCGCCGGTGCGCTGGAACCCGAACATCGAATAGAAGATGTAGATCGGGATCATCGGCTCGTTGTGGGTGGAGTACGAGGTGCCCACCGCGGTGAACGACGATGTCGACCCGGCCTCGTTGATGCCCTCGTGCAGGATCTGGCCGATTTCGGATTCCTTGTAGGCCAGCATCAATGCCGAGTCCACCGACGTGTACAGCTGCCCGTTGCGGTTGTAGATCTTCAGGCTCGGGAACCACGAGTCCATTCCGAAGGTGCGTGCTTCGTCGGGGATGATCGGCACCAGGCGGGGGCCGATGTTCTTGTCCCGCAACAGTTCCTTGAACGTACGCACCGTCGCCATGGTGGTGGCCACGGACTGGTTGCCCGAGCCCTTCTTCAGCGCCGAGTAGGCGTCAGCCGCCGGTAGCGCCAGCGGCGTGGACTTGTTCCGGCGGGCCGGCACGAACCCGCCCAGGGCACGGCGCCGATCCAGCAGGTACCGGATCTCGGGGGTTTCCGGTCCCGGGTGGTAGTACGGCGGCAGGTACGGGTCCTGCTCGAGCTGCTCGTCGGTGATCGGCACCCGCGTGACGTCACGGAAATCCTTGAGATCTTGCAGCGCAAGCTTTTTCATCTGGTGCGTGGCATTGCGGCCCTCGAAGTGGCTGCCCAGTGTGTAGCCCTTGATGGTCTTGGCCAGGATGATCGTGGGCTGGCCCTTGTGCTCCATCGCGGCACGGTATGCGGCATACACCTTGCGGTAGTCGTGACCGCCGCGCTTGAGGTTCCAGATCTCCTGGTCGGTCATCGGCTCGACCAGAGCCTTGGTGCGGGGGTCGCGGCCGAAGAAGTGGTCCCGCACGTAGGCGCCGTCGTTGGCCTTGTAGGTCTGGTAGTCGCCGTCGGGCGTGGTGTTCATCAGGTTGACCAGCGCGCCGTCGCGGTCGGCGTGCAGCAGCGCATCCCACTCGCGGCCCCACACGACCTTGATGACGTTCCAGCCGGCACCGCGGAAGAACGACTCCAGTTCCTGGATGATCTTGCCGTTGCCGCGCACCGGCCCGTCCAGGCGCTGCAGGTTGCAGTTCACCACGAAGGTCAGGTTGTCCAGTGCCTCGTTGGCGGCCACCTGGATCAGGCCGCGGCTCTCCGGCTCATCCATCTCGCCGTCGCCGAGGAATGCCCACACGTGCTGATCGGAGGTGTCCTTGATGCCGCGGTCATGCAGATAGTGGTTGAACCGGGCCTGGTAGATCGCGTTCATCGGGCCCAGGCCCATCGACACCGTCGGGAATTCCCAGAAATCGGGCATCAGGCGCGGGTGCGGATAGGACGGCAGGCCGCCGCCGGGATGGCTGTGTTCCTGGCGGAAACCATCCAGTTGGTCGGTCGTCAGCCGGCCTTCCAGGAAGGCGCGCGCGTAGATGCCGGGGGAGGCGTGCCCCTGGATGAAGACCTGGTCGCCGCCACCCGGATGGGATTTGCCGCGGAAGAAGTGGTTGAACCCGACCTCGTACAGCGACGCCGACGACGCGTACGTCGAAATATGCCCGCCCACACCCACTCCCGGGCGCTGGGCGCGGTGCACCATGATGGCCGCGTTCCACCGGATCCAGGCGCGGTAGCGTCGTTCGACGTCCTCGTCGCCGGGGAACCAGGGCTCCAGTTCGGTGGGGATCGTGTTGACGTAATCGGTCGACGTCAGGGCCGGGATGGCGACCCGCTTCTCGCGTGAGCGTTCCAGCAGTCGCAACATCAGGTACCGGGCACGGGCCGGACCTGATCGCTCCAGCAACTCGTCGAACGACTCCAACCATTCCGCGGTCTCGTCGGTGTCGATGTCGGGAAGGTAGGAGGCAACCCCCTCCCGGATGACCCGTACCCGGTCGGGTTCGGCTGCGGTAGAGGAGTTTTGGGCCAGGTCCTGGCGCACGAACTCGGTGGTCAACTTCCGCTCCTTGTTAGGCGGTAACAACTGACAGTGCTTGTGGCACCTTCTATCGTCCCCCCATCTTGCCGCCTCCGTGCCGCTGGGGGTGGCGGTGCGCAAGTTACCCATCGGTTGCTTTGTGAACCGGTAACGTCTGCAGATCGTGCCGGTTGATGGGCGGTTTGGGGCAAAGGCGAGGATCGCCGCACGCGCACTGGGTGGCGCCGCGGTGATCGCGATGGTCGTGGTGGGTTGCACGTCCGTTACCGGCGGTACCGCGGAGGTCGATTCGGCCGCGGCCCCCGATTACCGCGCGTCGGTGAAGGCGTCCGTCGAAGAGTCCTCGGCGAGTTCGGTGACCCGCGAATCCGAACGCCAGGCCTCACTGACCACGCGTGCCGTACACACCGTGTGCGAGGACCTCAGCACCTCTGCCGTGGACGCGGTCAACGCCGTCAACGGCTACGTCGAGGCCGTCAACAACGGTGGCGACACCGCGGCCAAGGCCGGCCCGGCGATCGACGGGCTCAACCGGAGCGCAGATCTGGTCAGTTCCGGCCTGTCCGACGCGCTGTCCCCGGATCTGCATGCCGCCCTGACCGAGTGGATCGACTCGGCGAGAGTCCTCGTCAGCGCCATTTCCGGCCATGTCGGCCCGGACGAGTTCAACTCGGCATCACAGCGCTCGAACACCGCCCGGGAGAACGCACTGACCAGATGCGACAAGGCTTACTGACAGGTGGACGGCACAAACTCGCCCGCCGGACACCCGCACTGATGCCTCGCCGTGCGACGATAGGTCGCAACACGCATCGCGCACGCGCATGAATGAGTGATGGTCAAGTCTTGAGAGAGGCTCGAAGAAAAGTTAAGGAGGACCGAAGGTGGTCGCGGCGGGGACGGACTCAGGCCCGAACTACGCCCAAATACTGGGCATCCATAAGGATCAGATTGTCCAGGAACTGGGTTGGGACGAGGATAGCGACGACGACATCCGGGCCGACGTCGAAGAAGCGTGCGGATCTGAGCTGGTCGATGAGGATTCGGACGAAGTAGTCGATGTCGTATTGCTCTGGTGGAGGGACGACGACGGGGATCTTGTCGACCGGCTGATGGATGCCATCACCCCACTCGCCGAGGACGGCGTGATCTGGGTGGTGACTCCCAAGACCGGTAAACCCGGGCATGTGCAGCCCGCCGAGATCGCCGAATCGGCGCCGACGGCCGGGCTGATGCAGACTTCGTCGGCGAAATTGGGGGACTGGACGGCGAGCCGGTTGGTGCAGCCGAAATCGAAGGCCGCGGGCAAGCGCACCTGATGCTCGCTGTCGGGACCCCGGCACCCGATTTCACGCTTCGGGACCAGAACGGCAGGCCGGTCACCCTCAGCGCATATCGGGGTGCCAAGGACGTGCTGGTGGTGTTCTTTCCATTGGCGTTCACCGGCGTATGCGAAGGCGAACTCGGAGAGATCCGCGACAAGCTGCCGCTGTACGAGAACGACCGCACCGCGACCCTGGCCATCTCGGTCGGCCCGCCTCCGACGCACAAGATCTGGTCCATCGAAAGTGGATTCACGTTCCCGCTGCTGTCGGATTTCTGGCCGCACGGCGCCGTCACCCAGGCCTACGGCGTGTTCAACGCCGACGCCGGATACCCCAACCGCGGCACGTTCGTGGTCGACAAGGCTGGGCAGATCCGCTTCGCCGAGATGATGGACCCAGGCCAGGCGCGCGATCAGGCGGTGTGGCGGGAGGCATTGGCGGCAATGCAGGCTTGAGCAGGCTTGAATTTCCGGTGACGCCCTTGCGGCGTGTACCGTGCCTGCGACGGGGCGCGTAGCTCAGTGGTAGAGCTCTGGTTTTACACACCAGCGGTCGGCGGTTCGATACCGTCCGCGCCCACCATCAAATCCCCTAATAGAGGCCGGTTTTCCGGCGTGGCGCTTGGCCCCGATTAACCCCCAGTGGGCCAACGGATCAGGCTTCGCCGCTGCCGGTGGCGCGTGACCGGCCCAGCAGCGCATCACCCGCTGAGGCCAGCGGATCGTCGTAGACGTGGCCGTACACCCGCAGCGTGATGGCCGGATCGTGGCCCAGCCACTTGGCCGTTGCCGAAGGTGTGGTGCGGCCGTCGAGTAGCATCGTGGCGGCCGTGTGCCGAACGTCGTGCAGCCGGATCACCGGCAACCTCCGCAGCCACGCAGTAACGCTGCGGCCGGTCCCGGCCAGCGCCGACGGCTGCGAGGTGGTCACGTTGCCGGTGCTTGGCGTCTAGAACGGCCACCAGGACGGAGTGCCATCGGCACACCTTGAGGTTGCTACCGGCTCGTACATCTGATTGACGGCAACCGGCATGATGACCGCAGCAGCAACTATTGCCAGGGTGGCGGCGGCGTACACAGACCATGTTCGCTGCACGAGCATCACCGTCAGCGAATAGAGCACCGCCGTCGCAATCAGCGTTCCGACGATGATGATCGGTGCAGCAACGACTACCCCTAGACCCTCGCCGGGGGTTGTCTCAATCTCGCAGGCGACGAGTATTTCCGCTCTCAGCTTGATCGCGACGAAGAAGACAACCACTGCCAGCAGAGGGCACATGACGCACCCCAGAAGCACGACTGCCCATTTCGGCATTATTTGTACCCGTATTTCAGCGACACGTTCTTCCCCTCTTGTTTCGCCGAGTCCAACTGATTAACAGCCTCCAGGAACGCGGAGTGAAACTCCGCGCGTGTCATGTCGGGTCCGTACTTATCGAACATCGCGATGCCCGCCGATACGGTGATGAGGTCACCGTCATCATTGACGCCCGTGTCGGCGGTCCCCAAGGTCGGTGCCAGTTCAATGATCTCGTCGGGTAGCCCGGCAGCTCGGGCGGCGTAGCCATAGTGGATGTTGGAATAGATGTCGTAGTACACCTGGCGATTTGTCCCAGGTTCCTGGAAGTACAGGCCATCGCCTTCGTGAATGCCGACCTTGCGCCGAATCACCGGCTTGTGGTCCCAGATGCCGTTCGCCTTGAACGCTTCCTTGAGTTGCGTTGCGGCCTGGTACTTCCCCCAGATACCGGACTGCCACTTTTCGCGGGAGTCCTCGGTGAAGCGGGACTTGGCGTTGTGCATCATCTCGTCGTAGATGAAATTCTCGATGTCGGTGAAGTTCCGTTCCGACGGTGTCGGGTGGATAACCGGTGGCGGCGGGTCCAGCTTGATCTCGTTGCTGGCCAGATGCACCGAGCCATCGCGCCCGTCGCCCTCGCCGTCGAACCGGATTCCGTCGAGTTCGGCGGCCTTGTCCTGAAGCCGTTGACCCACCAGACTGTCGGTCTGGACGAGCTGCCCGGCACGCCAGCGGATGTCCTCGGCGTGCTCGGTGGCAGCGCGGTTGCGGTCTCGGATAGTGGTGATGTCGTATCGGCGGGTGTCGGTGACCCTCAAGTTCTCCGAAACCTTGAAGCTGTCTGCCTCAGCCTCGCTGATGGCCGTCAGCACATCGCGCTTGGCAGCCTGGATGTCGTGGTCGCCGTCCTCGGCAAGGTTGGCACCGTCGCGCAGCACGTCCCCCTGTCGGCGCACCACGGCCTGGTCGTTGGTCACCCGGTCCAGTGCGGCGTCTTTGGCGTCACCATCCCAGGTCGTCCCGCCGGGTGACGCGACGTTCTGACGATGCTGGTCGAACGCGTCGTCGGATTCGGCAGCTGCCTGCCGCCACGTCAACGCAGCAGTGGTGAGGTCGGAAGTGTCCCAGTTTTCGATCTTTGAGCGGGTCGGCAAGCCATCAGAACCGCTGGCGGCTGGGCTCACAGCCTCACCGTCGTGATGGCGTCTGCGCTGTTGCCGTCTATGCTGTCGTACCGCGCGCTACTCACCGAAAGGTCGGCAGCCTGGCCAGACATGCGCTTTGACTGGCGGCGGCGCGCAGAGGCCAACGCCGCATGCAGCGCGGCAACCCCGGCGCTGCTGGGCTGTGATCGCGACGCGCATGCGGCCACGCCGGTCAATGCGGTGGCTACATCATCGCTACCGACGGCAGCCACACGGAGGCCGTCCGCATCGACGTTCAGATCGTTTGCCATGCCATCCCCCCAACAGGTCAACCTACGGCAGAAGGTTACCCAGCCCGTTGGGGGGGAATGGGTCAGGGTCAAGCCGACTCGAACAGCTGGTCGAGGCGACCCCAGCTGGGCCAAGAATGGGTCAGTACGCGCAGTAACTGGTCGATACGAGACGGCATGGAACATATGAAAAGTGTTGTGCCATAGTGAATTTCACCAACTAGGTGATGCGGAAAAACGCCAGGTAAGCAGATCGACATAGATCTACACACCAGTGGTCGGCGGTTCGATACCGTCCACGCTCACCATCAAAACTCCAGTTCAGGGCATGTTTGGCGGTCATGGCAAATTTGAGAAAGGCACACCGATTCGCGGCCATGTTGCCAAGAGGTTGTCAGCGGACGGCGGCAGCGCTGCTACTGGCCTGGCGGCGCAACCTCGTTGGTGTCATTGGCGTCCGTCTGAGGGAAGATGAATCCGCTGAAATCCGGGGGTTCGTTTCGGCTGAATTTCGTACCGGAAACCGCCAGTTTGCCTGTGTCGAGATCGACCGCGCTCCAACGGAGTCCCACTGAAACGGGGATGGACGGCGGCGTCAGCCACACGCAGTCCGGCAAGATCAGCGGCGAACTATCTGGTGGCGTCATCAAGGGCGGCGGCGACAAGGGCAGCAGCGTCACCCGAGATCGCAAGATGACCGAACGCACGTCGGTGTCACCAAAAAGAGCGAGCAGGAAGAAGCTGCAGGAGAATCCAGACCAGGTCATCATCATTGACGATTTTCATTATGTCCCGCCTGACGTGCAGGTCGAGGTCGTCCGTGGTCTGAAGGACCTTGTGTTTGACGGTGTGGGGTTCATCGTGGCTGCTGTGCCGCATCGTGCATACGACGTAGTCAAGGTCGAGAAGGAAATGACGGGGCGAGTTGCCCAGTTGGAGGTCGGTTTCTGGAGTGATGACGACCTCAAAAAGATTGCGACGTCAGGATTCTCCGCACTGAACGTGGTCGTAAACGATGCCCTCGTCACTCGGCTTGTGCAGGAGTCGTTTCAGAGCCCGCACCTGATGCAGGAATTCTGCAAGCAGTTGTGCGCGGACAACGAGATCAGCGAGACCTGCGAAGCGCCGACCGGCATCGGTGACCCTGATTGGGACGCGTTCTTTGCACGTCTTGCTCCGAGCGCATCCAAGGCTGCGTTCGATCTTCTCGCGCGGGGTCCCCGTCAACGCACAGATCGGAAGGTTCGGCATCTACGAGACGGACAGGAGACCGACATCTACGGCGCCGTCCTACGAGCCATCGCGCACACAGGCCCGCTCACCGAACTCACGTATGAGCAGCTTCGTGCGGCTCTCCGCGCGGTTCTCGCAGCAGCTGACGAACCACCCCAAAAGCATGAAGTCACGCGAGTCTTGGACGAGATGACCCGCATTGCCCGCGAGCAAATCGACGGCGAGCCCGTGGTCGACTACGACGGTGACCTTGCGACCCTCTACATCTCCGACCCATATTTCGCGTACTGGCTACGGTGGGGCACTCGCAGGAGAGGCGGCGACGAGGCCTGAGCGTGCTGGGGGTGGGCATGCGTGTGGCCGTGGATGGCCCGACCGGCGGCGAGGTGTCGGTGCGCGGTCGTAGAGTCCGGCCATGGCACCAAGTCCAACACCGCAAGCTGTGATCGAGGGATTCCTGTTGCGGTCGCGTCGGGTGATCGCCCACTCGCTGATCCGCAAACAGACCGCGCTGATGTCGAAGCTGCATTCCGGTGCGGTCATCCTGCTGGTCACGGTGAACACCAAGACGAGTGAGAAGCCCACCGGATCAAGGGCGAGTCCCTCTTGAGGAGGCGCTCGAGTCGCTGGCGAGCCGAGTCCGCCCGCTGATTTTGAGCTCGGAGCCCATCTACTACGACAAGGCGCTCAGCGCGTTGGAGGACCTGGTTGGGGCCGAGGTATTGAACGACGAGATTGACCTGGCGTGGTGGCGTGCTACTAGCGGCATGCGGTCGATGCAAATCTGGAAGCGCAGGCATTCTGGGTCTCGACGCCCGACGGCTCAACCACCGACCGGAAACTGATGTACGTGTGGCTGTACGGCGATGTGATTCACGCGAAATCGTCCAGATCGCCGGTTATTCGCGGCCTGAGTATCGACCGCCGTCACCGTGCCGCCGCTCCCGGCATCGCGCATCCGCCACCGCGTGATCTATACCCGGATCATGCTCATGGGTTGATCGATAAAGGTCTGCTGACTGTCGATCCCGACGTGCTCAGCACAGATGCGGTTGTCATGAATACCACCGTGGACGAGCCCATCGAAGTGTTCGTAGGCCCAATCGGTGAGCCGGTCCCGGACAGCCTCACCACCGTCGGACCGGCTGCGCCGGACCCAGCCATATGGAAGTCGCCACACCACGAAATCACCGAAGGCGGCTATACAGAGGGCGTCACGCCGTCGGCAGCCTGCGGTGCTCGAACAGGCGTTCGCGGTGTTGCCGCTCCACTGACTCAAACTTGCCAAGATACGGCCGGACGCGGTGGACATAGCGTCGCGCGGTGCACGTTGACAGGTAGTTGACGTGCACGTTATGGACGCTATCCGAACAAGGGTTTACGTCCTTCGGTCCCTTTACACACCAGCGGTCGGCGGTTCGATACCGTCCGCGCCCACCATCAAATCCCTGGTCCTACGACCACACCGCCTTCGCGCGCTGCAGCGCGAGCCGTTGGCCGCGCATCGCGGTATCGCCACGGCACGAGGGGCTTTCCCGGGAGAACTTCATGTTCACGAATCCCGTGAGATCGGGCCGGATGACGTATTTGAACGGAACCGGGCCCGTCTTGTACTCGGGACTGCCCGGCCGGCACCGCATGCCGGGGTTGACGCGCTCACCAACCCACGCGCCCTGGTGGCGATCGGCGGCCGAGTCCCAGTCCAGATCCAGCTGCCACGCGCCCTCCGGCGCGGGCGAGAGCACCCGCAGACACTGCGGGCCGCACCCCGACAAAGTCCAGTTGTAGGGCTCCGGCGCGCGGTCGGCAGAGGTCTCGGTGACCGTGTAGAGGCCTGGCCGAGGCAGCGGGGGAACCGGTGACTCCGGGGCGGCCACCGGCGGACCGGATGACGGGAGGCCGCCGATCGCGAAACCGATTGCCAGAGAAGCGGCAACCGGGGCAATGAGCTCTTTCAAGGGTTCCTCCGCGTCGGATCATATCCACCGACGCGGCGACACCCGGCCTTACCGCCAGAGTTCAGGCCCCGGCGAAGAACTCCAGTGCGATGCCGTCGGGATCGCGGAAACTGAGCCCGGACCCGTACGGCGCGTCGATGATCCCGCCGTGGGCGATGCCCAGCCCGTCGAGCCGGTCTACCCAGGTCTGCAGTTCCGAACGCGACGCGCAACCGAAACCGACGTGGTCCAGGCCCACCCGGAACTCGCTGAAGCCTTCATCGGGAGCCGGAGTCTGATGCTGATGGATGCCGAACAGCGTGCCGCCGTCCAGCAGCCAGACCAGGTGATGGAAGCCGGCGTCGGTGTCCTCGTCGAGCACCGGATCGGCGCCGAACAACGTGCGGTACCACGGCCCGCTGACCGCCAGGTCTCGTACGGTGACCGCCACATGAGCGAGTGCGGGGAACGTCATCTTTGCCTCCTGGTTGAGTCGAGATCAGACCACCCGCGTGCCGAGTCGTCGGCTGTCCCGTTGCTGCCTTCGTGGCGGACCCAGCCTCATGACGTCGAGTAGACCACCTTGTGAGACGCTGCCGGGGTGTTTGCGCGTAGAAGCCACCGGCGGGCCGCCGGCATTGCCGTCGGGTTCCTGGCCGACCTGCTGCTGGGCGATCCGCGCCGCGGGCATCCGGTGGCCGGGTTCGGCACTGGCGCAGCACGGTTGGAAAAGCTGACCTATGCCGACAAACGCGGGGCAGGTGCGGTCCACACCGGGCTGCTGCTCGGTGGTCTGGCCGGGCTGGGCTGGGCTGCGGGACGCGGCGACCGGGTCTGGGTGACTGCGGTGGCCACCTACGTCGCGCTCGGGGGAACCTCGCTCAACCGGGTCGGCCACCGGATGGCGACGCTGCTCACCGACGGCGACGTGGCGGGGGCCCGACAACTGCTGCCCTCGTTGTGCGGGCGGGATCCGGCCGCGCTGGACGTCTCGGGCCTGACCCGGGCCACGGTGGAATCGCTGGCCGAGAACACCTCTGACGCACAGGTGGCGCCGCTGTTGTGGGCGGCGATCGGCGGAGTGCCCGGGGTGCTCGTGTACCGGGGTGCCAACACGCTGGACGCGATGATCGGGCACCGCTCCCCGCGGTACAACTACTTCGGTTGGGCGGCAGCCCGATTCGACGATGTGCTGAACTATCTGCCGGCCCGCCTGACCGGGGTGCTGGCAGTGCTGTGTGCACCGGCGGTGGGTGGGTCACCACGGGCGGCGCTGAGCGCCTGGCGACGAGACGCATCCCGCCATCCCAGCCCCAACGCCGGCGTGGCCGAGGCGTCCTTCGCGGGCGCGCTCGGGGTGCGCCTGGGGGGTCCGACGCAGTACGCGCATCAACTGGAGATCCGGCCCACCCTGGGCGACGGCCGCATCCCCGAGGTGATGGATGTGGCCCGGGCCGTGCGACTCTCGCGCGCGGTGCAGGCCTCGGCAGCCATGGTGGCGGTGCTGCTGGCGGTCAGCGGCGCTTGCCGTAGCGGTCGGCGATCTTCTCCTCGCCGGTGAGCTCCCGGGCCGGCTCGTCGGACGCTTTCTGGGCGGCGGCCCGCTCGCGCCGGCGCTGCTGCAATTCCGCATAGATGAAGTAGCCCATTCCGAGTGGGGCGACGATGCCGAACGCGATCCACTGGATTCCGTAGGACAGGAACGGCCCGGCGTCGAGGTGCGGAAGCGGAATCTCCCCGAGACCGCCGGGCTGATCGCCCACCAGTTGCAGATAGGACCCGGTCAGTGCAACGCCGGTCAGCGAGGCGATCTGGTCGGTGTTGATCGAGTACACCTGCTGTGCGCCGTCGTCGCCGCGGAACGGTTCCTTGCCCACGACGAGGGCTTCCGCATCACGCACCCGGGCGGTGATCGTCACCCGGCCGGCCGGAGCGGACGCGAACTGCGGCACCTTGTTTCCGTCGATCGGCTTGATGAAGCCGCGATCGACAAGCACCACCGGCCCACCGTCCACGGCGAACGGCGTGAGGACCTCGAAGGCCGGCTCACCGTCGACCACCCGCAGCCGGGCCAGCACCTCTGACTTCGGCAGGTAGTGCCCGGTCGCCGTGACCCGTTGCCACTGGGCATCGGCTGCAGCCGAATCCTGCTGTGGCAGAACGCTGGTCACCGGAACCGGATCGGCCTGCAGCGAATGTGAGATCTGGTCGTTCTCCCGCGAGGTCTTGGTGTTCTTGCCCAGCTGCCACGGTGCCAGCACGGTGAAACACAGGTAGGCGAAGGCCGCCACCACGATGAACAACGCCACCCACTGGGGTCGCAGCAGGAAGGTCAGGCGCCGCATCAGGCCACGATTCCCCGGCCGGCCAGCTCCGCGTCGACCCAGGCGTGCAGACCGGGCAGGGACGCCTCGATCACGGTGAACACATCCTCGAAATCGGTCTTGTCGCCGTAGTACGGATCCTCCACGTCGAGGGCGTGTGCGCCCGACCGCGGGTCGAACGAGCGCAGCATCCGCAGCCGGTCGCCCGCCACGCCCAGATCGGTCAGGATGCGCACGTGGTTGCGGCCCAGCGCGACCACCATGTCGGCACCCAGATGGTCATCGCAGACCTGGGCGGCGACGTGGTCGCTGCGATAACCGCGCTCGCGCAACACCAGGCAGGCGCGGCTGTCGGCGCCGTCACCGGCGTGCCAGCCGCCGGTACCGCCGCTGCTCACCCGGACCACCTCGGCCAGGCCACGATCGCGGATCTGGTCGGCGAACATCTTCTCGGCCATCGGGGACCGGCAGATGTTGCCCGAGCATACGAACGTCACATGCAGAAGCGGTGCACTCCAGGACTCAGACACCGAGCACCTCCCGCAGCCCGGCGACGGTGTCGACGTGGGCGTGGGCGGCCACCGCGGTGGGGCCGGTGAAATCCGTGGCGCCGTAGCCCCAGCCGACCACCACGGTGTTGATGCCGTGCGCGGCCGCGCCCTCGACATCGTGCATGCGATCACCGACCATCAGGACGCGTTGCGGCAGGGGTTGCAGTTGGGTGAGCGCATAGGCGACGACGTCGGCCTTGGCCGCCCGGACTCCGTCGGGGCTGGCTCCGGCGATCACCTCGAAGTACCCGTCCAGGCCGAAGTGTTCGAGGATGCGCCGCGCGGTGGGCTCGGCCTTCGAGGTGGCCACCGCCAGCCGCACCCCTGCGGCCTGCAGGTCTGCCAGCAGTGTCTCGATGCCGTCGAACAGGCTGTTCATCGCCCAGCCGCGGCTGGTGTAATCGGCGCGGTAGGCCGCGATCGCGGCGTCGGGATCGAAGCCCGACTCGCCCAGACTCAACGCCTGCAACGTCTCGTGCATCGGCGGGCCGACGATGCGTCCGGCCAGGTCACCGTCTGGGATACCGGCACCGACGTGGGCCAGCGCGTGGCGGAAACTCGACACGATCCCGGCCGCCGAATCGGTCAGGGTGCCGTCGAGGTCGAAGAGCACCAGCTGCGGTCGGGTGAGTTCCAGCGTGTCAGTCACGTGCCCATTCTCCCGTATGTCGCTGCGAGTCCTCCGGATGCCCAGTTGAGAGCCCCTGACCACTAGTGTCGTGCTGTGCTGTGTCCACCCCAAGGCGAGACCCGCGCGGGGGCCCGCTATCACGGCGACCAGGCCGCACTGCCGGGCATGCTGGACTTCGCGGTCAACGTTCGCCCCGGTGGTCCGCCGGCCTGGCTGACCGACCGCTTGGCCTCCCGGCTGCCCGACCTGGGCAGCTACCCGAGCCAGGCCGATCAGCGCCGTGCCACCGAAGCCGTCGCGACCCGGCATGGCCGCGCTCCCGACGAGGTGGCGCTGCTGGCGGGGGGAGCCGAGGGATTCGCCCTGCTGGCCGGCTTGCGGCCCCAGCTGGCCGCCCTGGTGGCCCCGTCGTTCACCGAACCGGAAGCGGCGCTGGCCGCGGCCGGTGTGCCGATTCAGCATGTGGTGCTGCCGTTCCCGTTCACCCTCGGCGCGACGGTTCCGGACGAGGCAGACCTGGTGGTGATCGGGAACCCGACCAATCCGACCGGGGTGCTCCACCGCCGCGAGGACATCCTCGCGCTGCGACGGCCGGGCCGGCTGGTGGTGGTGGACGAGGCATTCGCCGACGGCATTCCCGGTGAGGCGCAGACGCTGGCCGGCGAATCGCTGCCCGACGTGCTGGTGCTGCGCAGCCTGACTAAGACCTGGTCACTGGCCGGGCTACGGGTGGGCTACGCCCTCGGTGCGCCCGACGTGCTGGCCCGGCTCACCGCGCCGCGGCCGCACTGGCCGCTGGGCACCCTGCAACTGGAGGCAATCGCCGCGGCCGGCAGTCCCGAAGCGGTGGCCGAGGCCGATGCCGGTGCGCGGCGGCTCGCTGGGCTGAGGGCCTCGATGGTCGCCGGGCTCCGTGCGCTCGGGCTGGGCGTGGTGGCCGGCGAGGCGCCATTTGTACTGTTCACAGTGCCCGATGCGGAGTTGATGCGGAAACATCTGGAAAGCAAAGGCATCGCGGTACGGCGTTGCGATACTTTCGTGGGCCTGCCGGAGAACTACCTGCGTGCCGCCGTGCGGCCGGAGTGGACGGTACTCATCGACGCCATGAGGGAGGTGCTGCAATGAGCGCGCGACCGGCCGGGGCGCCGTTGGCCGGAATCAGACTTGCCGACGTGATCGCCGCCCTGGATGCGGCGTACCCACCGCACCTGGCCCACGATTGGGACTCGGTCGGGTTGGTGTGCGGCGACCCCGACGAAGCCGTCGAATCCGTGACCATCGCGGTCGACGCGACCGCCGCCGTGATCGACGAGGTGCCCGACCGCGGTCTGCTGCTGGCCCACCATCCGCTGCTGCTGCGGGGTGTGGACACCGTGGCCGCCGACACCGCCAAGGGCGCCCTGGTCCACCGGCTGATCCGCACCGGCCGGGCCCTGTTCACCGCCCACACCAACGCCGATGCCGCGTCGCCCGGTGTGTCCGACGCACTGGCCGAGGCGTTGGGCCTGACCGTCGAGGCAGTTTTGTCGCCGGCAGCGCCGGGCCCCGACCTGGACAAATGGGTGGTATTCGTGCCTGCATCGGACGTGGCGGGTCTGCGCGAGGCGCTGTTCGACGCCGGGGCCGGCCGCATCGGCGACTACTCGCACTGCAGTTGGAGCGTGCCGGGAACCGGGCAGTTCCTGCCGCACGACGGGGCCGCCCCGGCAATCGGCGAGGTGGGCACCGTCGAGCAGGTGGGCGAGGACCGGGTAGAGGTGATCGCGCCCTCGCGGCTGCGTGCCACCATCCTGTCCGCGCTGCGCGCTGCGCACCCCTACGAGGAGCCGGCCTTCGACATCTTCGCCCTGGCGCCGATCCCCGGCGATGTGGGCATCGGCCGGATCGGTGCGCTGGGCCGGCCGGAGCCGTTGTCGGCCTTCGCATCCCGGGTACGGGCCGCGCTGCCGGCCACCTCGTGGGGGGTGCGGACCTCGGGGGATCCGGACGCCATGGTGTCGCGGGTGGCGGTCTGCGGGGGTGCCGGTGACTCACTGCTGGGCACCGTGGCCCGGGCCGACGTACAGGCTTACGTCACATCGGATCTGCGGCACCATCCCGCTGATGAGCACCGGCGCGCCTCACCGGTCGCGCTTGTCGACGTGGCGCACTGGGCCAGCGAGTTCCCCTGGTGCGCTCAGGCCGCCGGGGTGCTGCGCGAGCAGTTCGGTGACGCGCTTGCGGTGCGGGTGTCCTCGGTGCGCACCGACCCGTGGAACGTCGAGTGCTGACCGCAGTAAACGTACGAACACAGAAGAATCCCATAGCAACATGAAAGTCAGGGCATGAAAGCCGAAGTAAAACAACAACGTTCGCTTCTCGCGCTGACCGAGGTCGATGCCGAACTCGGACGCCTCGCACACCGTGCCAAGAACCTGGCCGAACAGAAGAAGATGGACGAGGCACAGGCCGAGCACGCTGCCGCCGGCGACGGGGTGGGCGTTCTGGGCATCGCGCTGGAAGACCTGGACGCCCAGGTGACCAAGCTCGAAAGCGAGATCGACTCGGTCCGTCAGCGTGAGGATCGCGACCGCAAGCTGATCGACGGCGGCACGGTGGGCGCCAAGCAGGTCGCCGAAATCCAGCATGAGCTGGAAACCTTGCAACGCAGGCAATCCAGCCTGGAAGACTCGCTGCTGGAACTGATGGAACGCCGCGAGGAACTGTCTGGCCGGCAAGCCGAGGCGTTACAGCGCATCGATGACCTGCAGGCCGCGCTGTCAGAGGCACAGCAGGCCCGCGATGCGGCACTGGTGGAGATCGACCAGTCCAAGCATCAGGCGGTGACTCGCCGCGCAGGCCTGGTCGGTCTCATCGATCCTGAACTCGTCGAACTCTACGAAAAGCAGCGAGCCCGTGGCGGTGCGGGCGCCGGGTTGCTGCAGGGCCGGCGCTGCGGTGCCTGCCGGATCGAGATCGACCGTGGCGAGAGTGCCCGGATCGCCGCGGCTGCCGAAGATGACGTACTGCGCTGTCCCGAGTGCGGGGCGATCCTCTTGAGGTTCAAGCAGTGAAAGTTCTCGTCGAGGCCGACGGCGGGTCCCGGGGAAATCCCGGACCGGCGGGCTACGGCGCGGTGGTGTTCGATGCCGAGCACGCCGTAGAGCTGGCCGAGCGAAAGGAAGCGATCGGCCGGGCCACCAACAACGTCGCCGAATACCGCGGTCTGATCGCCGGTTTGGAGGCTGCCGCCGAGCTCGGCGCCGCCCAGGTGGCGGTCTCGATGGATTCCAAGCTCGTGGTCGAGCAGATGTCAGGGCGCTGGCGGGTGAAGCATCCAGATTTGATCGAACTGCAGCGCCGGGCGGCTGAGCTGGCCGCCGGCTTCGATCAGGTCAGCTACACGTGGATTCCGCGGGAGCGCAACAGCCATGCCGACGCGCTGGCCAACGAAGCCATGGACGCGGCGGCCGGCCTCGGCACCGAGAAACCCGCCGAAGCCGAGAAGCCCGCGTTGTCGGCACCCGGCTGGACCGGTGCCACCGGAGCTCCGACCCGGCTGCTGCTGCTACGCCACGGCCAGACCGAATTGTCCATCGCTCGGCGTTATTCGGGGCGCGGCAATCCGGTGCTGACCGAGGAGGGGCGCAGGCAGGCCGACGCCGCCGCACGTTATCTGGGCGCACGCGGGGGCGTCGCGGCCGTGGTCAGCTCGCCACTGGAGCGGGCATATGAGACGGCCGCGGCGGCGGCCAAGGCGCTCGGTGTCGACGTCCGTGTCGACGATGACCTGATCGAGACGGACTTCGGTGAGTGGGAAGGACTGACGTTCGCCGAAGCCGCGCAACGGGATCCGGAACTGCACCGGCGCTGGTTGCGGGACACCAGCGTCGAGCCGCCTGGTGGCGAGAGTTTCGACACGGTGGCGCGCCGGGTCCGTCGGGCCCGCGACCGGATCATCGCCGAGCACGGTGCGGCAACGGTTCTGGTCGTCTCGCACGTGACCCCGATCAAGACGATCCTCCGATTGGCACTCGATGCCGGCGAGGGCATCCTGTACCGGCTGCACCTGGACCTGGCATCGCTGTCGATCGCCGAGTTCTACGGCGACGGAGGCTCATCGGTGCGGCTGGTGAACCAAACCGCCTACCTGTAGGTCAGGCGTGCAGGTGTAACTGCTCGCCGTGCGGGCCGAGGATGGTGATCGCCTCGACCGGGCCGTCGACCACCCCGAACCAGTGCGGCGTCCACGTCGAGAATTCCACGGCCTCACCGGGATTGACGACGAAGTCCTGTTCGCCGAGGATCAGGCGCAACTGTCCGGACAGCACATACATCCAATCGCGTCCTTCATGCACGGGGAATTCGGCGGGAGGCTTCCGGCGCTTGGCGCTGATGCGGATCTTGAAGGCGTGCAGCCCCGCCGCCGGGCCCTGGCGGGTCAACGGCCAGTACGTGATGTCGTGGTGGGTGTGTGAGCTGCCGGTGACCCGGGGATCCTCGGCCTGCGGTGCGCGCAGCAACTCGTCGGTGGTCACCGACAGGGCGGTTGCCAGCCGTGGCAGGTGGTCCAAGGCAAGTCGGCGCTTGCCGGATTCCAGCCGGCTCAGCGTGGAGACGTCGATCTGTGCGCGCCGCGCCACGTCTTCCAGGGTGAGTCCGCGTTCGGCCCGCAGCTCGCGAAGCCGGCCGCGGACCACGGCGTCGATGTCGGCCGGCTCGGCAGCGTTTGCCTGCATGGCAAAATAGCTTGGCACTTTGCCATGTGATTCGGCAAGCTCGAGGCATGGACAACGTTTGGGATTGCGTCATCGTCGGCGGGGGAGCGGCCGGCCTGAGTGCGGCGCTGGTGCTGGGCCGGGCCCGACGCCGCGTACTGCTGGTCGACGCGGGGAATCAGAGCAACCTGGCCGCCCATGGAATCGGTGGCCTGCTGGGCAGCGACGGCCGTCCGCCCGCCGACCTCTATGCGGCGGGCCGCACCGAGCTGACCACCTATCCGACGGTCGAGGTGCGTACCGGCGAAGTCGTGCGTGGGGAGCCGGGATTCATGCTCGAGCTGGCCGACGGGGCCCGCGAGCGGGCCAGGACGGTGCTGCTGGCCACTGGCATGGAGTATCGGGGGCCAAGTATTGCCGGGGTCGAAGGGCTTTGGGGCGCTTCGGTTTTTCACTGTCCGTTCTGCCACGGTTGGGAGATGCGCGATGCGCCGGTGGCGGTGATCGCGCAGGGGGATCGCGCCGTGCACTCGGCGTTGATGATGCGCGGCTGGACCGACGACCTGGTGGTGCTCACCAACGGGGACAGCGGTCTGGACGAAGCACAGCGCAAGCAGCTGGCTGTCGCAGGGATCGGGGTGGACGAGCGTTCGATCGCACGACTCGTCGCTAACGACGGCGCACTGGAGGCAGTCGAATTCGCCGACGGCGCCCGGCTGGCCAGGCGCGGCGCACTCGTCGCCGCCACGCTCCACCAACGGTCGCCGCTGGCCGCGCAACTCGGCGCAGTCTCGGCACCCGGACCGATCGCCGCGGATGCACTGGTCGTCGACGGGTTCGCCCGCACCTCGGTGCCGGGCTTGTTCGCCGCGGGTGACCTCAGCGCGCAGATGCCGCAGGTGGCTGCGGCGGTGGCTTCGGGCAGCCAGGCCGGTGCCGCCGTCGTGCAGCATCTGCTCGGCGAGGACGTTGGGCTCCCGGTGCCGCCGTGGCCCGCGCAGACGGCCGTCACGGCCCAGTACTGGGAACGCCACTACGGACAGCGCGGCCGCATCTGGAGTGGTCGCGTCAACGCCCAACTGGCCAAGATCGCCGCGGATCTGCCCGCGGGCCGGGCGCTGGATCTCGGCTGCGGCGAGGGCGGGGACTCCGTCTGGCTGGCCGAAAAAGGTTGGCAGGTCACGGGCGTCGATGTCTCCGACACCGCGCTCGGCAGGGCCGCCGCCGAAGCGCAGGCCCGGGGTGTGGCGGAGAAGATCACGTTCGAACGCCACGACCTGTCCGAGAGCATCCCGGACGGCCGCTTCGACCTGGTTTCGGCCCAGTTCCTGCAGTCGCCGATCGCGATGGACCGCGCGGGCGTGCTGCGTCGCGCCGCCGGTGCCGTCGCGTCCGGAGGACTGCTGGTCATCGTCGACCACGGGGCCGCGCCGCCCTGGGCCCCCGAGCACGTCCGGAGATTCGCCTTCCCCAGCGCCGACGAGGTCGTCGACTCACTGAACCTGGATGACGAGCAATGGGAACGAATCCAGGTGGGCACCGACGAGCGCGAAGCCACCGGGCCCGACGGGCAACATGGCACCTTGATCGACAACGTGATGGTGCTGCGGCGTCTGGGCTGAACCGGCTTGTCGTAGGGGCTTTCGACAGTTCCCATGACTAACATCGACGGATGAGGACCGTCGGGGTGGGTGTTGTCATCGCCGTCGCGGGACTCGTGGCGGGTTGCGCGGGAGTAGGCGAGACAGCGTCGGCGCCGAATCCAACGGAGCGAGGCGGCCCGTGAGGACCAACGCCGTCAGACTTGCCGGGATCCATGCACGCGCACATGAGCTCTGCGATTAGCTGATTGACCTAGACCTCGTGGCTTTGATCGCGACCAGCAGTGCTCAATGACCGCGTGTCAGGCGGGTAGTCCGTTACTCAGGCAGGCTCGTTCGCGGCGGCTGATAATCGGGTTTCCGTCGGACGTGAGGAACTTCCATGTCAGGATTTCGAGTCGGCCTAATCGACACACTTGCCTACACGCGCATCGGCCCGCTGGCCATGACTCGCGCGAACTACCTCACCGCCGTCACGGCAGGGGTCGACTCATTCTGGGTGGCCGATCACCTCAATGCCCTGACACCGCGGTCCATCATGACGGAAAAGTACCTCGGCTCCACGGCCGCCAAGTTGATGCCCAGACCCGACGCCGTCAGCGAGCCGTGGACGGCATTGGGGTACCTGGCCGCCAAGAATCGATTCGCACGACTGCGACTCGGGACCGCCGTCACCGACGCCGGCCGCCGCAACCCCGCGGTGACCGCGCAGGCGGCCGCCACGCTGCACCTGCTCACCAAGGGCAGGGCGATCCTCGGCATCGGCACCGGCGAACGCGTGACCAACGAGCCCTACGGCGTGGAATGGTCCAAACCGGTCGGACGGCTGATCGAAGCCCTCGCCACGATTCGCGCGTTGTGGGACTCGAACGGTGAACTCGTCACCCGCGAATCCGAATTCTTTCCCTTGCACAACGCGATCTTCGAGCTACCGCCCTATCGCGGGAAATGGCCCGAGATCTGGGTGGCGTCCCATGGCCCGCGCATGCTGAAGGCCACCGGTCGCTACGCCGACGCCTGGTTTCCTGCAGCGCTTGTCCATCCGAAGGACTACGCGGCCGCGCTCGATGTCGTCCGGGCGGCGGCTTCCGACGCAAGTCGTGACCCGATGTCAATCGTGCCCGCCGGCCTCGTCATGGTTGTGACGGGCCGCAGCCGCGATGAGGTCGACGAAACGCTCGGCTCCCAGCTCATTCGCACCTTCGCGCTCAATATCCCCGCCTCCGAATGGTCCCGGCACGGGGCGCGGCACCCATTCGGGGACGACTTCACCGGCATGCAGGATCTCATTCCGCAGACCCTCGACGAGCAGGCCGTGCTGGCCGCGACCAAGAACGTTCCGCAGTCACTGCTGACCGCGAGCATCCTCAACGGCACGCCCGACGAGGTGATGGAACAGGCGGCGGAGCTGCGTGACGCTGGACTGCGCTACGCCGTGGTGGTCAACATGAGTGCGGCGCAACCTGATATGAAGCGCGGCATGGCCGCGAGCGTCCCCTTCGTCAGGATCCTGCGGCGGCTGCGGAAACTCTAGCCTCCGGAGCCTCCGTTCGAAGCGAACATGACCACACCGGCCAGTCAGACCGTTCTGGCCGAAAACTGTTACTGATCGTGCGGGAGAACCACCGCCATCGACGAGGTTGCTCAACAGGTACGGCGTCGCATTACTACCTCTGCATGATGTGGCGCGCCGACACAGCCAACAAACGCCCGGCAGAAACGCCGCATCGGTCAGCTCGTGCAATCGCTGGCGTTGATGTTCAGACCGGATGGGCGGCGAACCATTCGAGCAGTAGATCGGCTACCGCCTCGGGATCCTCGTCAGGGATCCAATGAGACACCCCGGGCAGCATCTCGAAGCGGTACTCGCCGCTGACACCGCGGCCGCACGCATGCGCACCTTCAGCAGTAAGGAAAGTGTCACCGTCGCTGAACACGTGCATCGTCGGCACCGTTATCTTGGTGCGGAGGAGGCGAAGAAAATTATTCAGCGGCATCGCCCGGTACCAGTTGAGGGCGGCCGTGAACGCGCCTGGTGAGGCCATCGCCTGAGCGTCGCGTTTGGCGCACTCGGCTGTCTGCCCATGCGCGCGAAGGAATTTCGATAGTCCGACCGCAGTGCCGCGGCTGCCCATGAAGACGCGCTCGGGGATGCGAGGCAGCTGGAAGAGGTACACATACCAGGACGCGAAAGCCTGCCGACTCGATACGAGCGCCTTGAGGCCACCGATGGGATGCGGCGTCGACAACGCTGTCGCTGTGGCCAAGCGATCGGGTATCTGTGCCGCGGCGAACCACGTCACAAGGGCGCCGAAGTCGTGACCGACAAGGTGTACACGCTGTGCGCCGCTGGAGTCGATCAGCGTGCGGATGTCCCCGACCAGCTCTGACATCCGGTAATCCCGGCGGCGTGTTGGTCGTGCGCCGGGTGAGTAACCCCGCTGGTTAGGTGCGAGGCAGCGATAGCCCTCAGCGGTGAGTCTCGGAGTCACCGCGTCCCAGCTGGTGTTCATCTGAGGAAAACCGTGCAACAAAATCACGACGGGTCCGTCGGCAGGGCCGGCATCGATGACGTCGAAAACCTGCTCCCCGCGACTGTAATGATCCACTCGCACTTCCCTTCCGGTAATCAGCTTGCCACGGCCACGGCCACGGCCACGGCCGCGGCCACGGCCGCGGCTGCGCGGGCTTTGTTGTGGCGAGTCGGTAACTGTGGGTGCCCGTTTCGATGATGCTTCCACCGAAGGTGAGGCGACGGACAATGGCGGCGCACAGCCGTGGGTCGGTGAAGGTCTTAGTTCAGCCCGAGTAGCTGTCGTTGGAGGCGATCGCCACGGAGTTCTTCTCCTCGCGTTCGGTGAGAACCTGGAAGAGCAGCTCAGCGCCGCATTTCTGATGAGTCAACGCGTTGTCGTACCGGCATGGAATAATCGCAAGTATGTTCGATATCTCGGGATTGGCGCAGGTCAACCCGCATGCTGATGAGGGCGACCTGCATCGACGCATCGAAGAACTCGAGCGGGCGAAGTCGGCCGCGGCCGCCGGTCAGGCCCGGTGCGCGGCCCTGCTGGACGCAATGCGCCGGGCTGCCGAGGCGGCCGCGGGAGTGCCTCGCGCCAAACGGGGCCGCGGGGTGGGTTCAGAGGTCGCGCTGGCTCGTCATGACTCGCCGAACCGGGGGAGTCGGCATCTCGGCTTTGCCAAGGCGTTGGTGCACGAGATGCCGCACACGTTGGCGGCGCTGGAGTCCGGCGTGTTGTCGGAATGGCGGGCCACTCTGATCGTGCGGGAGTCGGCATGTCTGATGATCGAGGATCGCCAGGCGCTGGATGCCGAGATGTGCGCCGACGTTACGAAGCTCGACGGTATGGGGGACAAGCGGATTGAGGCAGACGCCAAGAAGATCGCTTACCGCCTGGATCCGCAGGCGGTCGTCGACCGGGCAGCGAAGGCGGCGGAGGATCGGAATGTCTGGATCCGGCCGGCGCCGGACTGCATGGCGCGGCTGACGGTGTTGCTGCCGGTACAGAAGGGCGTCGGTGTGTATGCGGCACTCAAGCGCAGCGCTGATACGACGTTCGACGGCCGGACCCGCGGCCAGGTGATGGCCGACACCGTGGCGGAGCGGGTGACCGGCCGCCCGGCCGAGGTGCCCGAACCGGTGGCGGTCAACCTGGTGCTCTCCGACCAGACTCTGCTCGGGGGCGACGAGAATCCGGCAGTGGTGGACGGCTATGGGCCGGTGCCGGCGACGGTGGCCCGCAACCTGGTGAGTGACGCGGTGGCCGACGAAAGTTCGCGCGCCACTCTGCGGCGGCTCTATCGACACCCGAAGTCCGGTGCGCTGGTGGCGATGGAGTCACGGTCGCGGCTGTTTCCCAAGGGGCTGGCCCAATTCATCGGGTTGCGGGATCAGACCTGCAGAACGCCGTACTGTGATGCGCCCATCCGCCATCACGACCACGCCCGACCGCATGCCCGGGGTGGTGCCACCACTGCGCTGAACGGTCTAGGTGAGTGCGAACGGTGCAACTACGTCAAGGAATCACCGGGATGGACGGTGACGACCAGTGACGAGAACGGTGTGCACACAGCCGAATTCGGGACTCCGACCGGAGTTCGTTACCGCTCCACCGCGCCGCCACCACCTGGGCCCGTCGAAATATATGAATGCGTCACCGAACTACGAATGGCCATCGAGTTCGGTAGGTGCGCGCTGGCTGCTTAGTCGCGGCTCAGTCGGTGCGCTGGGTCAGCCGGATGCTGTTGCCCGACGGGTCGCGGAATCCCGAGTCGATGCCGTAGGGCATCTGGTTGGGCGGTTCGGTGAACTCGACACCGCGTGCGGTCAGCTCCTCGTAGCTCTTCTGGCAGTCCTCGGTGGTCAGAAATACCGTGCCCGCGAAGCCCTTTGCGGTCAGGTCCAGGACCTGTTTGCGGGTGGATTCATCCATCACCGGCTGACCGGGCACCGCCATCAGCACGATGCCGACATCGTCCTGCCCGGGCGGACCGACGGTGACCCACCGAAACTCACCCATCTCCTCCGGGAACGAAACATCTTCGCGCACTTCCATTCCGACCTTCTCGGTCCAGAAATTCAGTGCGGCTTCCTGATCGTGAACCCACAGATGCGTGTATGCGATTTTCATCATGGCCTGACGCTACGTTCGGTCCGGCCCCGGCGTCTTCTCCGTTTGTGCTGTCTTGGCTCGGCCGGGATGGGAACGCCGGGTATCGCGCGCCAGAATGCAACTGGGCACCGGGGCGCGCAGCATCGCCGACGGCAGGCCGGCTCGGTAGGCCGCCGGAGGCTTGCCGTACACCCGGGCGAAGCTGGTGGTGAACGAGCCGACACTGTGCAGCCCGACCATCACGCAGATATCCGCGACTGAACGGTCGGTGTTGCGCAGCAGCGCCGCGGCCCGCTCGAGACGCCGCGTCTGCAGATAGGCCCGCGGGGACTCACCGAAGGTGCGGGTGAACATGCGGCTGAAATGTGCGCGGGACAAACCTGCCGCCGCGGCGAGGTCGTCCACGGTGATCGGATCCGCATAGCGGGCATCCGCCAGATCCTTGGCGCGGAGCAAATATCGTGCCGGTGGCACCTGAGCCATGAGTTTGAGGGTACGGTGATCAGCGCGAACGAGTTGGCTGGGCGGCCGCGGCACCCTTGGGTGTCGAGGAAAGTCCGGACTTCACAGAGCAGGGTGATTGCTAACGGCAATCCGAGGCGACTCGCGGGAAAGTGCCACAGAAAACAGACCGCCACCTGAGTCCTTGAGGCCAGGGGGTAAGGGTGAAACGGTGCGGTAAGAGCGCACCAGCACCCCGGGTGACCGGGGTGGCTAGGCAAACCCCACCCGAAGCAAGGTCAAGAAGGCCGCAACCTGGTTGCGGCCGCGCAGGCGTTCGAGGGTTGCTCGCCCGAGCCTGCGGGTAGACCGCTCGAGGCACCCGGCGACGGTGTGTCCAGATGGATGGTCGCTGCCTTGCCTTTCGGGGCAAGGGACAGAATCCGGCTTACAGGCCAACTCGTTCGCTCCAACCCGCAACCGGTCCCTAGTGGGCCTTGCGTACCGCCTTGGCGAGCTTCTTCAGCGCGTCGTCGAGCACCGCCCGGGACTGCTGGGCGGTGTCGTGCTCCTGTTGATAGAGCAGGCCGTACGTGAACGTGTCCTCACCGGCGGCGTGTGCGGCGTCGGCTTGAGTGCTCAAGTGGGCCTTGCTCACCACACTGTCCTGGTGATCGCCCAGCAACGTCTGGATGGTCTTCGCCCGATCGGACACCTTGTCTGCCCCGGTAGCCGCCGCGGTGTAACGAAGCCGCTTGGCGCCCTTACGAATCCGGTGTAGCGCCTCGTCCTTCTCCTCGGCGCTGGCATCGTCGGCCGCCACCGCCGCGGCAGCCTTGGCGGCCTTGCGAACCCGCTTGTACGCGGCGTCGATGGTCACCGAAGGCGCAGAGGCGTCCGCGGATTCCGGCTTTTCGGCGCTGACCAACTCCTCCAAAGCGTCCAGCAGCCGGAAGTAGCGCGGCGACCGCATCGCCAGCAGTGAACGACGCCAGCCCGCGGTGTAGCGGCGGTTCGCGCCCTCGACCAGTCGCTGGCGCACCGGGCCCCGGACCAGCTCGGCGGGCATCTCGTCGAGCGCACGTTGGTAGCGCTCGCCCAGCACCTCGGCGTCGCGGGCCACCCCCAGCACCGCGGCCAACGCCCGCAGCTCGTCGAGCACCCAGCCGTCGTCGTCCAGTCCGAACGAGTCCTTGGATTCCTGCAGCAGGCTGCGGATCTTGCGGGTTGTCACCCTCATCTGATGTACCGAGTCGTAGGCGTCGGCACGTACGGCGCGGTCCCACACCAGCATCGCCTCGATCTGCTCGGCGATGGCACGGTGCACCGGGTCGGCCGGGGGAGTCGGCGCCGGGTCCTGATCGGTGCCGAGCACCTTGGCCAGCTTCGAACCATGCCCGGCCGGCGCCGCCCCGGCATCCGCCAAGCGATTCGCCAGCCGATCCATCAGGTCATCGGGCACATCGGCGGTGAGCAGCTCCAGCTCCCACTCCCGCCAACTTTGTTGATCGGCTTCCTGGCCGGTGGCCGATGCGGTCACCCGGTCATCGCAGAACTCGGCCAGCGCGACGCCGTCGGCCCCGTGCAGTACCTCGACGCTGCGCTCGGTGCTGATCCGGGCCACCGGGGCCAGCGGACGATCCCGGACGATTGCCAGCACGATGTCGCGCAGATCCTCGGGCACCGTGTCGGTGCCGGCGCCGAGAGGCGTGCGGATCTCGGTGCGGGTGTCGGCCCCGGCCGGAACCTTCAGATGCCAGCCCGCGTCGCTGCCGCCGGTGCGGCGCCGCAAGGTGATGCGGTGCGCGGCCAGGTCGCGGTCCGGGGTGTCGAAGTACACCGCATCCAGATGCTGTGTTTGCGTGCGCTCAATCTCGGTGACGGCCGACAAACCCTCGAACGACGGCGAGACGGTGTTCTCGGTGACCGCGAACTTCCGCTCGATTTCGGTGTACCTGGCGGTATTGGGCTTGCCGGAGGCCATAGTCACCTTCGCTGTACCGGAGGCGGGAGATTGGATGGCACCAGCGTGCCACATCCGGGCAGGCGCTACGACCTGTGTCTTGGTCACAGCCACATCAAGACTTGCCGCTGTCCCCACCGCGCCGCGGGTCAGACCCGAGGATGTCTCTTAGTGTTGCTGACATGGCTGAGACGACACCGGCGAACACCGCGGCAGGGCGCGGGCGTCCACGTCTGACGCGGCCACGTCGCCCGGGCACCACCGCCCGCGAGCAGATCCTCGACGCGGCTGCCGAGCTGTTCACCAACCACGGGTACGCCAGTACCTCGACTCGGAGGATCGCCGATGAAGTCGGGGTGCGACAGGCCTCGCTTTATCACCATTTCGCCACCAAGGACGACATCCTCGATGCGTTGCTGGCCGGCACGGTCGATGAAGCCCTGCACCTGGGTGCCGAACTGCTCGACAGCTCGGGCCCGGCGGCTGCGCATCTGCACACCCTGGCCGTCGCCGATGCGCACCAACTGTGCGCGGGCCGGTGGAACCTGGGCGCCCTCTATCTGCTTCCCGAACTCCGCACCGACCGGTTCGACCCGTTCCGGCGCCGGCGCGCCGACCTTCGCGAGGTGTACCGCAGGCTGTCTGAGGCGGTTATCGCCGAGTGCGGTGGTCCGCCCGATGCTGCCGACCTGCCGTTCCGGCTGGTGGAATCGGTGATCAACACCCGTTCCGACGATGTCGAGGGCACGCCGGCGCAGCCCTGGGTGATCGCGGAAGGGGCGCTTCGGATCCTCGGATTCCACGGCGATTTCTGCCCACTCGTGAGTGCCACCGCGGCCCGGCTGGGCGTGCGACCGCCGCGAACTCCGGCCCGCTAGAGTTCGGGCCGTGACCGAGCCCACCTATGAAGCCATCTCGTTCGAGCAGTCCGGCGCCGTCGCGCGCATCACGCTGAACCGCCCGGACGCCGCGAACGGCATGAACGACACCATGACTCGCGAATTGGCCGACGCAGCCCGGCGCTGCGACACTCCCGGTGTCAAAGCCGTGGTGCTGACCGGTGCGGGCCGGTTCTTCTGCGCCGGCGGCGACCTCAAATCGTTCGCCACCGCGCCCGACCGCGGCCGCTTCATCAAGGGTGTCGCCGACGACCTGCACCAGGCCATTTCGTCCTTCGCCCGGATGGACGCCGTGCTGATCACCGCGGTCAACGGCACCGCGGCCGGCGCCGGCTTCAGCCTCGCCGTTGCCGGCGACCTGGTCCTGGCCGCCGAGCCCGCCACGTTCACCATGGCCTACACCAAGGTGGGACTGAGTCCCGACGGCAGCGCGTCCTATCACCTGCCGCGACTCGTCGGCCTGCGTCGGGCGCAGGAGCTCATCCTCACCAACCGCACGCTCTCGGCCGCCGAGGCGCAGGAGTGGGGACTGGTCACCGAGGTGGTCGTCGGCGACGAATTGGCCGCGCGCGCAGCCGAACTGGCCGAGCAGGTGGCCGCCGGATCCGGCGGATCCAACGGGGCGGTCAAGTCGCTGCTGGTGTCCTCGTTCAAGAACAGCCTCGAAGAGCAGATGGCGGCCGAAGGCCGGTTCATCGCCGAGCGGGCCAACTCCGCCGACGGCCGCGAGGGTGTCGACGCGTTCCTGGCCAAGCGCCGGCCTGACTTCGCTTAGAGCGTGAGATCCGCCGGTAGTTCGATGTCGGCGACGGCCAGGTTCTCCTCCAGGTGAGCCACCGATGACGTACCTGGAATCAGCAGGATGTTCGGCGCCGCACTCAACGTCCACGCCAACGCAATCTGCGCCGGCGTGAGGTTCAGTTCGGTGGCGACTCGCCGGATGGCCAGATTGCCCAGCACCGGGTTCTCCGGCACAAACGCCGAGCCCAGCGGAAAGAACGGGACGAAGGCGATGTTGCGTTCGATGCAGAGGTCGAGCACCGGCTGAGAGGTCCGGTCGGCGAGGTTGTAAGCGTTCTGCACGCAGACGATGTCGGTACCTTGGAGCGCGATTTCCAAGTGTTCGCGCGTGATGCTGCTCAGCCCGATACCAGCGATCAGACCTTCGTCGCGGGCGGCGATCATGGTCTCCAGTTGCTTCTCGAACAGGTCGCGGTCGACCTCGCCCGGGCTCGCGGCGTCGGTTCCGAAGACCCTCAGGTTTACCGCGGCAAGCTGGTCGACGCCCAGGGTGTGCAAGTTCTCTTCGATACTGCGGCGCAGCTCGTCCGGCTGTGATGCCGGCAGCCAGTTGCCCTGGTCATCGCGCTTGCCGCCGACCTTGCTGACGAGCGCCAGGTTCGCCGGGTAGGGATAGAGCGCCTCGCGGATGAGTTCGTTCGCCACCGCCGGCCCGTAGAACTGTGCGGTGTCGATGTGATCGACCCCGAGCTCGACGGCACGCTGCAGGACGGAGATGGCCTCGTCGTGGTCGCGCGGCGGTCCGAACACTCCGGGCCCTGGCAATTGCATCGCGCCGAATCCGACGCGGCGGACGGTGAGCGAGCCGAGAGGGAACGTCTGGGGAAGGGACATGTCCGGCCTTTCGTTAGACATCTAACTATATGAGACCGAACTATATGAGGGCTGATATTCTCTGTCAACGGAACAGAGGAGAACCGGTCGTGGGCGACGATCTGCAGACTTCGGCTGAACTTGCCGACGCTTTCGGCCGCGCCGCCAAAACTGTGGTCCGAGCTTTCGACGAGCGCCTCGGCGATCGGGGCGTGTCGACACCGCGGTCCAAGCTGCTCGCCGAGATCGAACGGCTGCAGCCGGTCCGGTCAGCGGAGGTGGCGCGAGCGGTCGGCGTCACCCAAGCAACCGCGTCAACCCTGGTCGAAGCGTTGGTGCGGGAAGGTCTGGTAGCCCGCGCGCCCGACGAAAATGACCGTCGCGCAGTGCAATTGACCACCACGACGGCAGGTGGGGAGCAAGCGCGACGCTGGCGAGCCGACTACCACGCCGCCGCGCACGAGCTGCTCGCCGTGTTCACCGACGACGACAAGAAATTGCTGACCCAGTTACTCACCAAACTCGGCGACGCGCTGGCCTGAGATCGACCATCGTGCGCGCCGCCGGTCGGTGCGGCGAGGGTGGTCAGTAGGAGTGCTCCTCGGCCGGGAACACCCCGCTCGCCACGTCGTGGGCGTACTGCGTTGCCGCACGGTGCAGTTCGCCGCCCACGTCACCGAAACGCTTGACGAACTTGGCGGTCTTGCCGCTGGTGAGCCCGGCCATGTCCTGCCAGACCAGCACCTGGGCATCGCAGTTGGGGCCGGCACCGATGCCCACCGTGGGGATGGTCAGCTTGCCGGTGATCTGGGTGGCCAACTCGGCCGGCACCATCTCCAGTACCACCGCGATCGCGCCGGCTTCCTGTACCGCGATCGCATCGTGGATCGTCTGGTCGGCGGCGTCACCGCGGCCCTGCACGCGGAACCCGCCCAGCCCGTTCACACTCTGCGGCGTGAAGCCGATGTGCGCCACCACCGGGATGCCCGCGGCGGACAGCGTCGCGATCTGGTCGGCCATCCGCTCACCGCCCTCCAGCTTGATCGCCTGCGCGCCCGTCTCCTTCATGAAGCGGGTGGCAGTGGCCAGGGCCTGGGCGGGGCTGCTCTCGTAGCTGCCGAACGGCAGATCGGCGATCACAAGGGCGTGCGGGGCGCCCTTGACGACCGCGCGGGCCAACGGGATCAGCTCATCGATGGAGATCGGCACGGTGGTGTCGTAGCCGTAGACCACGTTTGCGGCCGAGTCGCCGACCAGCAGTACCGGAATCTCGGCTTCATCGAACACCCGCGCGCTGGAGTAGTCGTAACACGTGAGCATCGCCCACTTGTGTCCTTCGGACTTCCACTTCTGCAGTGTGAGCGTACGGACCTTGGTGCGGGGCTTGGCTTCGGCAGAAACGGAAGCACCATAAACAGATTGTTCAGACATCGTCGTCCCTAGTGGTGGTCGGTTCGATCCTCGAGGCCGCATCGCGGTCCCCGGGTTCGGCTGACAACTGCAAGTCTGCCACCGCGGGCAATGAAGGCAAAAGCGACGTTCGAGTGGATTTCCTCACAGTTGGTGTGCGGAGCCCTAACATCAGCGGCATGCAACGGCTCAGCGGACTCGACGCCAGCTTCCTGTACCTCGAAACCGCCGCCCAGCCGATGCACGTGTGCTCGGTGCTGGAACTGGACAGCTCGACGATGCCGGGCGGTTACACGTTCGACCGGATGCGTGACGCGCTCTCGTTGACCATCAAGGCCATGCCGCAATTCCGGGAGAAACTGGCCGACAGCCGGTTCAATCTCGACCATCCGGTGTGGGTGGAAGACGCGGACTTCGACGTCAACCGGCACCTGCACCGGATCGGGCTGCCCGCCCCGGGTGGGCGTGCCGAGCTGTCCGAGATCTGCGGCCACATCGCCTCACTGCCGCTGGACCGGACCCGGCCGCTGTGGGAGATGTGGGTCATCGAGAACGTGGCGGGCACCGATGCACACGACGGTGGCCGCCTGGCGCTGATGACGAAGATCCACCACTGCGGGGTCGACGGCGTGACCGGGGCCAACCTGATGTCGCAGTTGTGCACCACCGAGGCCGATGCTCCGCCACCCGATGCGGTCGACGGCGTGGGCGGGGCCACCGCCGCCGAGATCGCCATCAGCGGGGCACTGAGGTTCGCCGCTCGCCCACTAAAGCTGGCCAATGTGCTGCCCACCACGGCGACGACGGTCGTCGACACGGTGCGCCGGGCGATCAGCGGGCAGGCGATGGCGGCCCCGTTCAACGCCCCGAAAACCGCGTTCAACAACAACATCACCGGCCACCGCAGCGTCGCGTTCGCGCAGCTGGACCTCGAGGACATCAAGACGGTCAAGAACCACTTCGGCGTCAAGGTCAACGATGTGGTGATGGCGCTGGTGTCCGGCGTGCTGCGCACATTCCTGCGCGACCGCGACGAGCTACCCGAAAGCTCGCTGGTCGCGATGGTTCCGGTGTCGGTGCACGACCGTTCCAACCGGCCCGGCCGCAATCAGGTGTCCGGGATGTTCTCCAAGCTGGAGACCACCATCGACGATCCGGCCGAGCGGCTCGCGGCCATCGCCGCGTCGAATTCGGTTGCCAAGCAACACAGTTCTGCGATCGGCGCGACGCTGCTACAGGACTGGACACAGTTCGCGGCACCGGCGGTGTTCGGTGCTGCGATGCGGGTGTACGCGGCAAGCCGGCTGTCGGGGGCCAAGCCCGTCCACAATCTCGTCATCTCCAACGTGCCCGGGCCCCAGGACCCGCTGTACCTGCTGGGTTGCGAGGTCAAGGCCATGTACCCGCTGGGGCCGATCTTCCATGGTTCCGGGCTCAACATCACCGTGATGTCGCTGACCGGCATGCTCGACGTCGGCATCGTGTCGTGCCCGGAATTGCTGCCTGACCTGTGGGATATGGCCGACGATTTCCATGTCGCGCTCGACGAACTCCTCGCCGCTACCCGATAGTGTCACGACGCCTCGTGACCAGGCCCGGCCTGCGGCGATGTCACGTCATGGCAGCATGGGCAGCCATGAAGTTCAGGATGAGGTTCGGCGCGCTGCTGGCGCTGACGGCTGTGGCCGTGGCGGGCTGTACCCAGGTGGTCGAGGGCCAGGCCAGGATCGCGGTCCCACGGCCCGGAACGCCGGTGCAATGGCTGCCGTGCAACGCCGGTTCGGGTGACCACGTGCAGATCCCCGACAACGCCGAATGCGGGATGCTGTCGGTGCCGGTCGACTACTCGAAGCCTGACGGTGACATCGCCCGCCTGGCGATGATCCGATTCCCGGCCGCCGGCCAGAAGATCGGCTCGCTGGTCATCAACCCGGGCGGGCCCGGCGAATCCGGCGTGGAATCGGCCGTGTCCCTGCTGTCGGGTCTACCGCAGTCGGTCAAGGACCGCTTCGACATCGTCGGGTTCGATCCGCGCGGTGTCGGTTCCTCGACTCCCGCGGTGTGGTGCAACTCCGACGAGGACAACGACCGGCTGCGGGCCGATCCGACGGTGGAGTACACCCCCGAAGGCGTCGAGCACCTGGAGAGCGAAACCAAGAAGTTCGTTCAGCGCTGCGTCGACAAGATGGGCAAAGAGTTCCTCGAGAATGTCGGCACCGAGAACGTCGCCAAGGACCTGGACGCGATCCGCGCCGCCCTCGGCGACGACAAACTCACCTACCTGGGGTACTCCTACGGCACCCGCATCGGCGCGACCTACGCCGAGCAGTTCCCGCAGAAGGTCCGCGCGATGATCCTCGACGGTGCCGTCGACCCCAACGCGGATCCGGTGGAAGAAGACATCCGTCAGGCGGCGGCATTCCAGAAGGCATTCGACAACTACGCCACCGACTGCACCACCAAGAACCCCGACTGCCCGCTGGGCACCGACCCGGCCAAGGCCGTCGAGGTCTACAAGAGCCTGGTCGATCCACTGGTGGAGCACCCGGCCAAGACCCGCGATCAGCGCGGGCTGGGCTACAGCGACGCCACGGTGGGCACCATCCTGCCGCTGTACTCGCCGAACCTGTGGCGCCACCTGACCGAGGGCCTCACCGGGCTCAAGAACGGCAACGGCGATGTGATGCTGGCTTTGGCCGACCTCTACATGGGTCGAGATGCCAAGGGCCACTACAACAATTCGACCGACGTGCGTGTCGCGGTCAACTGCGTGGACAAGCCCGCCATCACCGACCGGGCCACCGTCGTCGAAGAGGACCGGCGAGCCCGCGAGGTCGCTCCGTTCATGAGCTACGGCGAGTTCACCGGTAACGCGCCGATGGGAACCTGCGCGTTCTGGCCGGTACCCCCCACCAGCAAGCCGCACGAGATCTCGGTGAAGGGGTTGCCTCCGACGTTGGTGGTCTCGACCACCAACGACCCGGCGACTCCCTACCAGGCGGGCGTCGACCTGGCGCGCCAACTCGGCGGCACGCTGGTGACCTTCGAGGGCACCCAGCACACCGTGGTGTTCCAGGGCAACCAGTGCATCGATGACATCGCCGCGACTTACCTCGTCGACGTGACGGTGCCGCCGCCCGGGACTCGCTGCTGACCGATCCGAACGGCAAGGTCACCGGAGGGTCTCCGGCCGGTCTCTGCTCGGCCTCAGGCACAGACCCGGCGGCGTCCGCCGTGCGACCATGACAGCCGTGCGGTGGGCGGGCGGGGCGATACGCGTTATGGCGGCGGCGCTCCTCGGCGCCGCCACCGTGCTGTGCCCCGTCGCCGTACCGGTCGCGGGCGCCGTGCCGGAATCCGGGCCGGAGTGGGGAAGTTGCGCCCAATGGGTGCCAGACCCGGCACGGATTCCGACGGCGCAGTGCCGCACCCTGCCGGTACCGCTGGACTGGAACTCCGCGGATCCCCAAGGCGCACAAGCTCAATTGGCCGTCATCCGGATTCCGGCCACCGGCAACCGGATCGGTGCCCTGTTCATCAACCCCGGCGGCCCCGGCGCGTCGGCGGTGGACACCGTCGCCGGCATGGGCGCAGCACTGGCAGGGTCCCCACTCACCGATCATTTCGATCTGGTCGGGTTCGACCCGCGCGGCGTCGGGCATTCCACGCCGGAACTGCGCTGCCGCACCGACGCCGAGATCGACGCCTACCGCCGCGAGCCGTTGGCTGACTACAGCCCGGCCGGGGTCGCCCACATCGAAGACGTCTACCGGCAATTCGCCCAGCAGTGCCTGGACCGCATGGGCGCACCGTTCTTGGCCAACGCGGGCACCGCGTCGGCGGTGCGGGACATGGACGCGGTGCGGGCTGCGCTGGGGGAGGAACAGATCAACTATCTGGGCTTCTCCTACGGCACCGAGCTGGGTGGCGCCTACGCCGAACAGTTCGGCGACCGGGTGCGCACCATGGTGCTCGACGGCGCCATCGACCCCAGCCAGGATCCGATCACCAAGAACGTCCGCCAACTCGCCGGCTTCCAGAAGGCCTTCGACACCTATGCCGCGGACTGCGCGAAATCAGCCGACTGCCCGTTGGGTACCGACCCGGCCCAGTTCGTCAGGCGGTTCCAGCAGCTCGTGGATCCATTGGTGACGACGCCGCACCCCACCGCGGACCCGCGCGGACTCGGCTACGCCGACGCGATCACCGGTACCGGCAATTCCCTCTACTCAGCGCGGTACTGGCCCTACCTCACCAGCGGACTGCTCGGCTTGACGCGCGGCGCCGACGCCGGGGACCTGCTGTTGCTCGCCGATGACTACTGGCGTCGCGACCAAGCCGGGCACTACCAGAACATGCAGGACGCGTTCACCGCGATCCGGTGCGTCGACTCGCCGTTCCCGACCGACCCGGCGGTGTGGGCCGACGCCGATCAGCAGATCCGTGCCGCGGCACCGTTCATGTCCTACGGCGAGTTCACCGGGTACGCGCCCCGGGACATCTGCGCCCTGTGGCCGGTGCCCGCGACGTCGGCGCCGCACCCGATCACCGGCCCCGGACCGGGCAAGGTCGTGGTGGTGTCCACCACCGGCGACCCGGCCACGCCATATCAGGCGGGGGTGGATCTGGCCCGGCAAATGGGCGCGGCACTGATCTCCTTCACCGGCACCCAACACACCGTGGTGTTCAACGGGAACGCCTGCGTCGATACCGCGGTGCTGGGTTTCTTCGTCAATCAAGTCTCCCCGGGCGACCTCTCCTGCTAACTCCTTGCAGGGCTGTAACACAGATTTAACAGCCGATGCCTACGCTGCGGGCATGGACCGCCAGAAGGAATTCGTGCTGCGCACCCTGGAGGAACGCGATATCCGGTTCGTTCGGTTGTGGTTCACCGACGTCCTCGGCTACCTCAAGTCGGTAGCGATCGCGCCCGCCGAACTCGAAGGGGCCTTCGAGGAGGGCATCGGTTTCGACGGGTCCTCGATCGAGGGCTTCGCCCGCGTCTCGGAATCCGACACCGTCGCCCGGCCCGACCCGTCCACCTTCCAGGTGCTGCCCTGGACCACCAGTGCGGGCAAGCACTACTCGGCGCGCATGTTCTGCGACATCACGATGCCGGACGGCTCGCCCTCGTGGGCCGACTCCCGGCACGTGCTGCGTCGCCAGCTGGCCAAGGCCAGCGACCTGGGCTTCACCTGCTACGTGCACCCCGAGATCGAGTTCTTCCTGCTCGAGGCCGGACCAGACGACGGGTCGGTGCCCATTCCGGCCGACAACAGCGGCTACTTCGACCAGGCGATCCACGATTCGGCCCCCAACTTCCGCCGCCACGCCATCGAGGCACTGGAGCAGATGGGCATCTCGGTGGAGTTCAGTCACCACGAGGGCGCACCCGGCCAGCAGGAGATCGACCTGCGCTACGCCGACGCGCTGTCGATGGCCGACAACGTGATGACCTTCCGCTACCTGGTCAAGGAGGTCGCCCTGGCCGACGGCGTGCGCGCATCGTTCATGCCCAAGCCGTTCGGCGAGCACCCCGGCTCAGCCATGCACACACACATGAGCTTGTTCGAAGGCGACACCAACGCCTTCCACAGCCCCGACGACCCACTGCAGCTCTCCGATGTGGCCAAGTCCTTCATCGCCGGCATTCTGGAGCACGCCAGCGAGATCAGCGCCGTCACCAACCAGTGGGTGAACTCCTACAAGCGCTTGGTGCACGGCGGCGAGGCGCCCACCGCGGCCTCGTGGGGCGCGGCCAATCGCTCGGCGCTGGTGCGGGTTCCGATGTACACCCCCCGCAAGGCATCGTCTCGGCGCGTCGAGGTCCGCAGCCCCGACTCGGCATGCAACCCCTACCTGACGTTCGCCGTCCTGCTGGCCGCCGGTCTGCGCGGTGTCGAGAAGGGTTACGTGCTGGGCCCGCAGGCCGAGGACAACGTCTGGAGCCTGACACCCGAGGAGCGGCGTGCCATGGGCTACCGCGAACTGCCGTCCAGCCTGGGCAATGCGCTGGAGTCCATGGAGAACTCCGAGCTTGTTGCGGAAGCGTTGGGGGAGCACGTATTCGACTACTTCCTGCGTAACAAGCGCGCAGAGTGGGAGAACTACCGCAGCCATGTCACGCCCTACGAGCTGAAGAACTACCTGTCGCTGTAACGTCGGGGGATGGCCAAGCCTGCGACCGATCGCCCGAAACTGCCCAGTGTCGGTCGGCTCGGTCTGGTGCATCCGCAAGCCGCAGCCGAACTGGAACACCTCGGCTGGAACACCGAGGCGCACGTCGAGCTGCTGTGGTCGTTGTCGCGCGCACCGGACCCCGATGTCGCGCTGGCGGCCATGGTCCGGTTGGCCGATGCGCTCGGGGCCGGCGCCGACGAACTCAACCGTCAGCTCCTGACCGACAAGGCACTGCGGGGCCGGCTGTTCGGTGTACTCGGATCCTCGTTGGCCCTCGGTGATCACCTCGCAGCCCATCCGCAATCGTGGCGGTTGCTGGCCGGTGCGGTGACACTCCCCGGCGCCGACGAGCTGCACAGTATCTTCACCTCGGCCGGACACGCTGCCGAGATCGACCGGGGCACAAGCAGTGCCGTGCCTGCACTGCGGGATCTCTACCGTGACCGGTTGCTGGTCCTGGCCGCGCTGGACGTGGCCTCGACCGTCGAGAACGAGCCGGTGCTGCCCTTCGTCGAGGTCGCAGCTCACCTGTCCGACCTGGCCGACGCCGCGCTGGGTGCAGCCCTGACGGTGGCGAACCGCGTGGTGTGCGAGGACGGGATGCAGCCCCGGCTGGCGGTCGTCGCCATGGGCAAATGCGGTGCACGCGAACTGAATTACGTCAGCGACGTCGACGTAATCTTCGTCGGGGAGCCTTTGGTAGATGAAGCCGACGGTAAGACGGACGACAACCTCGCCACGGTCACCCGGGTGGCCGGCGAGATGATGCGGTTCGCCGCCGACGCATTCTTCGAAGTCGACGCCGCATTGCGCCCCGAAGGCAAACGCGGCCAACTTGTTCGGACGCTGGATTCCCATGTCGCCTACTACCAGCGCTGGGCGAAAACCTGGGAATTCCAGGCACTGCTCAAGGCGCGGCCCGCCGCGGGCGATGCCGAACTCGGCAAGGCCTATATCGAGGCACTCATGCCCATGGTGTGGACTGCCTGTGAGCGTGAGGATTTCGTTCCCGAGGTGCAGGCCATGCGCCGCCGCGTCGAGGAACTGGTCCCGGCCGGAGTGCGGGCGCGCGAGCTCAAGCTGGGCACCGGCGGCCTGCGTGACGTCGAATTCGCCGTCCAGCTCCTGCAATTGGTGCACGGACGCAATGACGAATCCCTGCATGTGGCGTCCACCGTCGATTCGCTGGCGGCCCTCGGCGAGGGCGGTTACATCGGTCGCGACGACACTGCCAACCTGACTGCCTCCTACGAATTCCTGCGGCTGCTCGAGCACCGGCTGCAGCTGCAGCGGCTCAAACGCACCCACATGCTGCCCGACGACAGCGACGACGAGGCGTACCGCTGGCTGGCCCGGGCCGCGCACGTGCGCCCCGACGGCCGCCACGACGCTCAGGGCGTACTGCGCGAGGAACTCAAGCGGCAGAGCATGCGGGTGTCGCGATTGCACGCCAAGCTCTTCTACCAACCGCTGCTGGAATCGGTGGGCCAGCCGGCGCTGGGCATCGGCGCCGGCATGAGCACCGAGGCGGCCGAACGACAGCTTGCCGCACTGGGTTACGAGGGGCCACAGAGCGCGCTGACCCACCTGGCGGCACTCACCGGCCAGAGCGGACGCCGCGGCCGGGTACAGCAGGTGCTGCTGCCGACCCTGCTGGACTGGTTGTCCGACACCCCCGACCCGGACGCCGGCCTGCTGGCGTACCGCCGGATCAGCGAGGAGCTGGCCGAGCAGCGCTGGTATCTGTCGACGCTGCGCGACGAGGGGGCGGTGGCCAAGCGGTTGATGCGGGTGCTCGGCACCTCGGCCTACATCCCCGAACTGCTGATGCGCGCCCCCGAGGTGATCCAGCTGTACGCCGACGGGCCCAACGGCCCGAAGCTGCTCGACGGCGATCCCGACAGCATGGCCCGCGCGCTGGTGGCCTCTGCCGGCCGATACCCTGACCCGGTGCGCGGCATCGCCGCCGCCCGCACGCTGCGCCGTCGGGAACTGGCCCGCATCGCCTCGGCGGACGTGCTGGGCCTGCTCGACGTGACTGACGTGTGCAGGGCGCTGACCGCGGTCTGGGTCGCCGTGCTGCAGGCTGCACTGGTTGCGGTGATCCGGGCCAGTACACCCGAATCCGGTGCGCCCGCACGCATCGCCGTGATCGGCATGGGCCGACTTGGTGGCGGTGAGCTGGGATACGGGTCCGACGCCGACGTGATGTTCGTGTGCGAGCCGAACACCGGCGTCGAGGAATCGGCCGCCGTGCGCTGGTCGGTGAGCATCGCCGAACAGGTCAGGGCCCTGTTGGGGACACCGAGCGCCGACCCCCCGCTGGAGGTCGACACCGGGCTGCGCCCGGAGGGCCGCAGCGGGCCGCTGGTGCGCACGCTGGCGTCATATGCGGCCTATTACGAGCAGTGGGCCCAACCGTGGGAGATCCAGGCTCTGCTGCGCGCCCACCGGGTGGCCGGTGATCTGGAACTCGGCGAACGCTTCCTGCTCATCGCCGACAAGACGCGTTATCCCGCCGGCGGGGTGTCGGCCGAAGCCGTCCAGGAGATCCGTCGGATCAAGGCACGCGTCGATGCCGAACGGCTGCCCCGCGGTGCGGACCCCAACACCCACACCAAGCTGGGCCGTGGCGGGCTGGCCGACATCGAGTGGACCGTGCAGTTGCTTCAGCTGCGCCACGCACACAATCTGCCTGCGCTGCACAACACTTCGACCTTGCAGACCCTCGACGCAATCGGCGCGGCCGAACTGGTCGCCGAGACCGACGTCGAGCTGTTGCGGGACGCCTGGCTGACGGCCACGCGGGCACGCAATGCCCTGGTGCTGGTGCGCGGCAAGCCCACCGATCAGCTGCCCGGCCCGGGCCGTCAGCTCAACGCGGTCGCTCTGGCGGCCGGGTGGGGCAGCGACGACGGCGGGGAGTTCCTGGACAACTACCTGCGGGTGACGCGGCGGGCGAAGGGCGTGGTTCGGAAGATTTTCGGCGGCTGAGCCGCCGATGGATGCAGCGGGGAGTAGTGCCCCGCGTGCAGGGCGTCGCAGTGGGTGGTGTTAATAAGGGCGTATAACCAATTCACTGGGAGTCCGATGAAGCACACGTTCGACGTCATCACCGCGGCCGAGCACGACCGGCTCGAAGCACTCTATGAGCCGTTTGCCCGGGCCATGCGCGAACTCGTCGACGCCGGGGTGCGCACCGAGGTCGACTCGCAGACCATCGCCGAGGCGACCACGGCTGTCGAGGCCGTCACCGCAGCACTGCGCCGCGAACAGCGCGACGGGCCACAAGCCATGCTGCACGCCGAGACGAACCGTCCGGTGGTGTGGGCAAACCCGGTCGTCGGTCTACGTAATGCGCTGGCCCCGCCACTGGTGATCGAGCACGCCGACGATGGCAGCTGCTGGAGTGAATTCGTGCTGGGCGCTGCCTACGAGGGGCCGCTGGGCTGGGTGCACGGCGGGATCTGTGCGCTGGTGCTCGACCACATTCTCGGCGAGGTGGCCAGTGGGGGACTGAACGAGCCTCGCTACACCGGCACCATCACGTGCCGGTACCGCCGCGGCACGCCGCTGGGGCCGCTGCGCGCCGAGGCGTACATCGACCGGACCGAAGGTGTCAAAACCTTTGCGAGGGGCCACATCAGTGACGGCGACGGGATCACCGTCGAGGCGGAAGGCGTCTTCATCACTCCGGCCTGGGCACGGGACGCCGGATGAAGTTCTACGTGAGCATGGCCTTCATGGACACCGGGGAGGCCGTCGAAGTGGCGAAGGCCGCTGACGATCTCGGTTACGACGGGATGGGGATCCCGGATCACGTGGTGAATCTGGAGACCCTGTCCACGCCGTATCCGTACACCAAGGACGGCAAGCGCCGCTGGGAGGCGTTCAGCGACTGGCCGGACCCGTGGGTGATGATCGGGGCGCTGGCGCTGATCACCACCCGGCTGAAGTTCGTCACCACGGTCTATCTGCCCGCGATGCGCGACCCATATTCGGCCGCCAAAGCCATTGGCACTGCTGCCTATCTGGCCCGCGGGCGGCTGGAACTGGGCATCGGGGTCGGCTGGTGCGAAGAGGAGTTCGAGCTGCTGGGCCAGCAGTTCGCGCGGCGCGGAAAGCGCACCGACGAGATGCTCGAGCTGATGAAGAAGTTGTGGGAGCCCGGCTGGACCGAGTTCGACGGCGAGTTCTACTCCACACCGCGCCTCGAGATGGAGCCCACTCCGCCGCCGATCCCGATCTATGTCGGCGGTCTGTCCGATATCGCGCTGCGCCGCGCGGCGCGACATGACGGCTGGATCGGCGATCTGATCGCCACCGACGCCGCCTTGCAGCGAGTCGACCAGTTACGCGAACTGCGCGCCGAAAAGGGTTTGACGATGGATGATTTCACCATCATCACACCTCTCACGGACGCCTTCACCCCCGAGCACTATGCGCGTGCCGAGGCCGGCGGAATCCACGGTGTCATCACCATGCCGTGGATGTTCTACTCCGGCCCCGGCGCCACGCTGGCCGAGAAGATCGACGGGATGAAGCGATTCCGGAAGGATCTCGCGCTCGACTAACGCCGTAGCCGGCCCAACCCGCGGCGCGGTGCGGTGGTGGTCCGTGCCGCGGGACGTCGTCGAGCGTCCGCCGAGAGTGTGCCGGCACCGATGGTGGCCAGTAGCAAGAAGGCGAAGCAGTACATGATCGTCATCTCGCCGCCATTGCCGCCCATTGCCTTGTCGAACGGCCAGAAGCTGGCGGCGGGGCCCTCCAGGGGCGGCCAGTGCATCCAGAAGTAGGCCACGGCCATGTGACCCGAAGCGATGAAAGCCGCTATGCGCGTGAACAATCCGACGGTGATCAGCAGACCGGTGACGAACTCGATCAGCCCGGCCCACCAGTACGGCCACGTGCCGACCGGGATCGACGCGCCCAATGGCCAGCCAAAGAGTTTCATACTGCCGTGCAGCATGAACAACAGCCCGAAGACGATGCGAAAAATACTCAGCACAGGCGAGGAATAGCTCGCAAGCCGTGCATCAAAATTGGTCGTCATGGGCTGACAATACGCGTCACGCCCAGGAATCTCACAGCTCCAGCAAGACCGTCACCGGTCCGTCATTGACCAGTTCCACCTGCATGTCCGCGCCGAAAACTCCCGTTTGTACAACGGCGCCCAGTTTCTGGAGCGCGTCGGCGAATTCAGTCACCAACGGCTCGGCGACCGGGCCGGGTGCCGCTGCATTCCAGGACGGCCGCCTGCCCTTGTCGGTGTTGGCGTACAGCGTGAACTGGCTGATCACCAGGATCGGCGCAGCAACGTCGGCGGCCGACCGCTCGCCATCGAGAATCCGCAACTGCCAGAGCTTTTCGGCCATCTTCTGAGCTTTGGCGGCGTCGTCTTCGTGAGTGACACCGACCAGGGCGAGCAGCCCCTGGGGGTTCGGGTCGATGGCTCCCACCACCGCGCCGTCGACCGTCACGCTCGCCGATGTCACCCGCTGCACCAGAACACGCATCGGTCCATTGTGCGGGGGAGGGTCTCGACTTCTACGCCTGGGCTGAGATTCTCGAGGTTCGACGACCCTGGTGCAGAAACCGGCGACGGCAGACACGAAAAAGCCGGGCGGTCCCGAAGGAAACCACCCGGCTTTTTCGTGTGTTGCCGGCTAGACGTCGCGTCGGCGGTGCCGACCTAGACGTCGTAGTACAGGCTGAACTCGTAGGGGTGAGGCCGGATCTGGATCGGCATGATCTCGTTCTCCCGCTTGTAGGAGATCCAGGTCTCGATCAGGTCCTCGGTGAACACGCCACCCTCGGTGAGGTACTCGTGATCCTCTTCGAGGCGGTCGATCACCGCGGACAGCGACGTGGGCGCCTGCGGGATGTTGGCGGCCTCGTCCGGCGGCAGCTCGTAGAGGTCCTTGTCGACCGGGGCCAGCGGCTCGATCTTCTTCTTGATGCCGTCGATGCCGGCCATCAGCATGGCCGCGAATGCCAGGTACGGGTTACCCGAGCTGTCCGGGCAGCGGAACTCGAGACGCTTGGCCTTCGGGTTGTTGCCGGTGATCGGGATACGGACACAGGCCGAGCGGTTGCGCTGGCTGTACACCAGGTTGATCGGGGCCTCGTAGCCCGGCACCAGACGCTTGTAGGAGTTCACCGTCGGATTGGTGAAGGCCAGCAGCGACGGGGCGTGGTGCAGGATGCCGCCGATGTAGTGCCGCGCCAGATCCGACAGGCCCGCGTACCCCGACTCGTCGTGGAACAGCGGCTTGCCGTCCTTCCACAGCGACTGGTGGGCGTGCATGCCGGAACCGTTGTCACCGAACAGCGGCTTGGGCATGAAGGTGACGGTCTTGCCGTTCTGCCACGCGGTGTTCTTGATGATGTATTTGAACAGCTGCACATCGTCGGCCGCGTGCAGCAGGGTGTTGAACTTGTAGTTGATCTCGGCCTGGCCGGCGGTGCCCACCTCGTGGTGACCGCGCTCAAGGGTGAACCCGGCGTTGATCAGGTTGGTCGACATCTCGTCGCGCAGGTCGACGTAGTGGTCGTACGGCGCGACGGGGAAGTAGCCACCCTTGGGGCGGACCTTGTAACCGAGGTTGGCGCTGCCGTCGGCCTCGAAGGGCTCGCCGGTGTTCCACCACGCCGACTCGGAATCCACCTCGTAGAAGGTGCCGTTCATCTTGGAGTCGAAGCTCACCGAGTCGAAGATGTAGAACTCGGCCTCGGCACCGAAGAAGCAGGTATCGGCGATACCGGTGCTGGCCAGGTAGTTCTCCGCCTTGCGGGCCACGTTGCGCGGGTCGCGGGAGTACGCCTCACGGGTGAACGGGTCATGCACGAAGAAGTTCAGGTTCAGCGTCTTGGCGGCGCGGAACGGGTCGATGCGGGCGGTGTCGGGATCCGGCAGCAGCATCATGTCGGATTCGTGGATCGACTGGAAGCCGCGGACCGACGAGCCGTCGAACGCGAGGCCGTCCTCGAAGACGCTCGCATCGAATGCCGACGCCGGGATCGAGAAGTGCTGGACGACGCCGGGCAGATCGCAGAAGCGAATGTCGACGTACTCGACGTTCTCGTCCTTGATCAGCTTGAAGATGTCGTCGGACGTCTTTTCTGCCACTGAGTGTTCTCCTTTACTGGTAACCCGCGGGTTGACGCTAAGGACACGATGTTGCGCAGTCGTCAACCATATGTTGCGTGCAAGTTACGCGATGACTGTTCGCTGTGACATGAGCTACTGACCGTGGTTCAACCGGCCCCGCCTATTCTGGCCCTATGTCGCGCACGATGGGAACCTGGCTGTCCGGACCGTCTTCCGATCCCGCCAGCGGATATCCCGGTGAGCGGCTTGGACTGCCACCGCAGGGGCCGGGGTCGATCGCCCGGTTCGGCCGGCGTATCGGTGCCATCCTGGCCGATTGGCTGATCTCCCTGGGGCTGACGGCTGTGCTGGCGGTGTCCTTCGGGCTGATGAGCCGTGAGCAATTGTTGTACTCGATGGACTTCCGGAACATCGCCCTGCTGGTGTGGTTGGTGATCGGAGTCGCCGCGGTGCGTCTGTTCGGCTTCACCCCGGGCCAGTACCTGCTGGGTCTGGCGGTGATTCCACTCGACGGCCGCGACCACGTCGGGTTGGGCCGAGCGCTCACCCGCAACCTGCTGATCGTGCTGGTGATCCCGGCGCTGTTCACCGACGCCGATCATCGCGGCTTGCATGACCTGGCATCGAAGACCGCGGTGGTGCGACGGTAGCGCTCGCCAATGTGAACCCGGTGAACCCGCCAATGTGAAGAAGATCGCGAGATTATCGAGAATTCTCGCGATCTTGTTCACGCTCGGCGGCTACGTCATTTGCTAGGTCACTTGCGGCGGACGGTGCGCTGCACGCCGCGCATCTTCGCCCCGGCGGGCATGGGACCTTTGGGCATCCCGGCCGGGCCGGCCTTGGTGCCGAGTGCGGCGAGCCGGGACTCGATCGAATCCATCTGCTTGACGGTGATGTTCGCCGGCAGCTTGTTCAGGTGGCGCTCCAGCTTCGACAGCGGCACCTCACCCTCGCTGTTGCCGACCACGATGTCGTAGATCGGGATATCGCCGACCAGGCGTGCGGTGCGCTTCTTCTCCTGCGCCAGCAGGGGCTTGACCCGAGTTGCGGAACCCTCGCCGACGAAGATGACGCCGGGCCGACCGATCACCCGGTGCACCGCGTCAAAATGGCCCGTCGCCGCGACGCCGGGGGTGACTCGCCACTTGCCTCGCATGTTGTCCAGTGCCCAGGCTGCTGCACCCGTCTGGCCCTCGGCCTTCTTGTACACCGACTTCTGGGCCCGGCGGCCGAAGATGATGAACGCGACCAGCGCGCCCAGCACTACGCCGAGGGGGATCATCGTGTACATCGTGAACCCGCCGATGAGCAGACCGGCGACCACCGAGGCCGCCACGATCAGCACGAATGCGCCGATCATGTACGGCAGCAGGCGCTTGTCCTCTTTGCGCTGGATCTGGAATGCCTGCCAGAGCTGACTGCGCCGCTGCTTGGAGGCCGCCTTGCGGGCAACCTTCGCCTCGGCCTTTGCCGCCTTCGTTTCTGCGGCAGTGCGGGTTTTCGCCATTACTTCAGGATACGGGGGGCTGATCGGCGAACCGAACCCGCGCGGCCTGGGCATAGAGCCTGCCCGCGCGGTACGACGAGCGCACCAGTGGTCCGGCCAGCACACCGGCGAAGCCCAGGCCCTCGGCATAGCTCGACAGCTCGACGAATTCGTCGGGATGCACCCAGCGTTCCACCGGGTGGTGACGTGGTGACGGCCGCAGGTACTGGGTAATGGTGACGATGTCGCAACCGGCCTCGTGCAGGTCGCGCAGCGCGGTCTGCACCTCGTCGATGGTCTCGCCCATCCCGAGGATCAGATTCGACTTGGTGACCAGGCCGAAGTTGCGGGCGGCGGTGATCACCGCGAGGCTGCGGTCGTAACGGAACGCCGGACGAATCCGCTTGAAGATGCGCGGCACCGTTTCGACGTTGTGCGCGAACACTTCTGGGCGCGATTCGAACACCTCTTGAAGCTGTGCCGGCTCGCCGTTGAAGTCCGGGGCCAACAACTCCACGCCGGTGTTCGGGTTGAGCTGTTTGATGTAGCGCACCGTTTCGGCGTACAACCACGCACCGCCGTCGGGCAGGTCATCTCGGGCCACCCCGGTCACGGTCGAGTAGCGCAGACCCATGGCCTGCACGCTCTCGGCGACCCGGCGGGGTTCGTCACGGTCCAACTCGGCCGGCTTGCCGGTGTCGATCTGGCAGAAGTCGCACCGACGCGTGCACTGCTCGCCGCCGATCAGGAACGTGGCCTCCCGGTCCTCCCAGCATTCGAAGATGTTGGGGCAGCCGGCCTCCTCGCACACCGTGTGCAGGCCCTCACGGCGCACCAGCCCCTTGAGCTCGGTGTACTCGGGGCCCATCTTGGCCCGGGTCTTGATCCACGGTGGTTTGCGTTCGATCGGCGTCTGCGCGTTGCGCACTTCCAGACGCAGCAGCTTCCGGCCTTCAGGCACCACAGTCACAGATTCATCCTACGTTCAGAGCTACTTCCAGCCGTCCGTCCAGTGCGTCGCACACCGCGGCGGCGACACGGTCGGTGACGTCGTCGACGGTGACGAGCCGGCCGAGTTCGGCCGTCAGCGAGGTCACCCCAGCATCGGCGATGCCGCACGGCACGATCGAGGAGAAGGCGGACAGGTCGCAGTCACAGTTCAGCGCAAAGCCGTGCAGCGTCGTCGCCCGGGACACCCGGATACCGATCGCCCCGACCTTGCGGGCCGGCCGCAGCCCGTTGCCGGCAACCCAGACGCCGGAGCGTCCCTCGACCCGACCCGTCTGCAGACCGAGGTCCGCGCACACGCTGATGAGTGCTTCCTCAAGGCGCCGAACGAAATTCACCACATCCAGCGGCTCGGTCAGCCCGATGATCGGGTAGCCGACCAGCTGCCCGGGACCGTGCCAGGTGATCTTGCCGCCGCGGTCGGTGTCCACCACCGGGGTGCCGTCCATCGGACGTTCATGGGCTTCGGTGCGCTTACCGGCGGTGTAAACGGCGGGATGCTGCAACAGCAGCAGCGTGTCGGGACCGCCGGCCACCCTGGCGTCGGCGATCTCGCGCTGCAGCTCCCACGCCTCTTCATAGCCGATGCTGCCCAGCCGCCGAACCTCGAGGGGCGAGGCCTTTGAACGGATGGATGTCACAGCGTCGACGGTACGCCCCAGCTTGCGCGGGGACCCCACCCAGCTTGCGCGGGGACCCCACCCAGCTTGCGCGGGGACCCCACCCAGCTTGCGGGGGGCCCCACCCAGCTTGCTCCCGGACCCCGGACCCCGGTCACAGGTCTTTGGGTGCTGTGGCGTAGGCCAGCGCCTCGCCGATCGTGTTGTGGTGGAACGTGAAGCCTGCGCGTTCCAGCGCGGCGGGGATGGCGCGCTGGCCCACCAGCAGTCCCTCGTCGGCGATCTCGCCCAGCAGGGTGCGCAGCGCGAAACCCGGAACCATCACCGGGGTGGGCCGATTGAGGGCGCGGCCCAGCGCCGCGGTGAACTCGGCGTTGGTCACCGGGGCGGGGCCGGTGAGGTTGACCGGGCCCGACAGGCTGTCGTTCGCCATCGCGAACAACACCGCGCGGACTTCGTCCTCCAGGCTGATCCACGGGATGTACTGTCGACCGTTGCCCAACCGGGCGCCCAGGCCCAGTGCGAACAACGGTTTGAGGCGGTTCACCATGCCGCCCGAGGGGGACATGACCAGACCGGTGCGCAGCAGAACCACCCGAGAGCCGGCGGAGACAGCCGGCGCGGTGGCCGCCTCCCAGTCCGCGCACAGGCCGGCCAGGAACCCGCGTCCCTCGGGTGCGGACTCGTCGGTCACCCGGTCCCGGGTGTCGCCGTAGTAACCCACGGCGCTGGCATTGATCAGCACCGGCACCCCGGCGTCGGACACGGCGCCGGCGAGCACCTCGGTGGGCCCGATCCGGCTGTCGCGCAAGCTCTGTTTGAATGCGCCCGACCAACGCTTCTCCCCGACACCGACGCCGCAGAGGTTGACCACCGCGTCCACGCCCTGGAGCGCGGAAGCGTCGAACTCCCCGGTGTCGGGGTTCCAGAACAGCTCGTCGCCGTTCGATGGTGCCCTTCGTACGATCCGGAGCACCCGGCGGTCGGCGGCGCGCAGCGCTGATACCAGCGCCGAACCGATCAGACCGGATGATCCCGCTATCGCGATGACGGCGTCCGCCACAGTGGGGAGCCCCTCCTAACGGCGTTACAGCCCGAGATCGGCCTCGAAAGCACCCTCTTCGAGCCTGCGCTTGATGGTGGTCACGAACCGGCCGGCGTCGGCGCCGTCGATCAGTCGGTGGTCGTAGGTCAGCGGCAGGTAGCACACCGAACGGACGCCGATCGACTCGTTGCCGTACGCGTCGGAGATCACCCGGGGCCGCTTGACGATCGCCCCGGTGCCCAGCATCGCCGCCTGTGGCGGCACCAGGATCGGGGTGTCGAACAGCGCGCCCTGGCTGCCGATGTTGGTGATGGTGAACGTGCCGCCGGACAGCTCGTCGGGCTTGAGATTGCCCGACCGGGCCCGTGCCGCGATGTCGGAGATGGCGCGCGCCAGCCCGCCCAGCGACAGGTCTCCGGCGCTGTGGATCACCGGGGAGAGCAGCCCCTGGTCGGTGTCGACCGCGAAGCCGAGGTGCTCGGCGTCGTAGTAGGTGATCTCCTTGGTGTCCTCGTTGTAGCTCGCGTTGATGTTCGGGTGGATCTTCAACGCGTCGATGACAGCGCGGGCGATGAACGGCAGGTAGGTGAGGTTGACGCCTTCGCGCTCGGCGAAATCCGCCTTCGCCCGGGCCCGCAACGCCACGATCTTGGTCATGTCGACCTCGTGGGTCTGGGTCAGCTGCGCGGTCGCCTGCAACGATTCCCGCGTCTTCTTCGCGGTGATCTGGCGAATCCGGTTGGCCTTCTGCGTAGTTCCGCGCAGGTGGGCCAGGGCCGGTGCCGGGGCAGCCGACGTGGCGGCGGGTGCGGCCGCGGCAGGGGCTGCCGGTGCGGCCGGAGCCGGGGGAGCCTTTTTGGCCTCGGCTGCGGCGAGCACGTCCTGCTTGCGGACGCGACCGCCGACGCCGGTGCCCTTCACCGCGGCGAGGTCAACATTGTTCTCCGCGGCCAACTTTCGCACCAGCGGGGTGACATACGGCGAGCCGTCTCCGGCTGCGGGCGCAGCTTCGGGTGCCGCAGGGGCAGGTGCTGCGGGAGCAGGTGCGGCAGGAGCCGGCGCCGGGGGTGCAGGCTCGGCCTTCGGTTCGGGTTTCGGTTCCGGCTTGGGTTCGGGCTTCGGTTCGGGAGCGGGTGCTGCGGGCGCCGGGGCTGCGGCCGGCGCCGCGGCGGCGTCGCCGATCTTGGCCAGCTCGCCGCCGACAGCGACGGTGTCGTCCTCCTGGGCGGTGATCTCCAGCAGGGTGCCGGCCACCGGGGACGGGATCTCGGTGTCGACCTTGTCTGTCGATACCTCGACCAGTGGCTCGTCGACGCCGACGGACTCACCGACCTTCTTGAGCCACCGGGTGACAGTGCCCTCGGTGACGGACTCGCCCAGCTCGGGCATCACGACGCTGGTCGCCGAGCCGGAGGCGGCGGCCGGCGGGGCGGCGGCCGGTGCCGGTTGCGCCGGGGCTTCCGGCTCCGGTGCCGCGGTCTCCGCCGGAGCGGCCGACGGTGCGGTGGCTTCTGGTTCTGGTTCCGGTTCGGGCTTCGAGGACGGCGCCGCTGAAGCTCCCTCGGAGGCTTTTTCGGAGGCGTCGCCGATGACGGCGAGCTCGCCGCCGATCTCTACGGTGTCGTCCTCCTGGGCGACGATCTTCGTCAATACACCCGCGGCGGGTGACGGGATCTCGGTGTCGACCTTGTCAGTGGACACCTCCAGCAGCGGCTCGTCGACCTCGACGGTGTCGCCCTCCTGTTTAAGCCAGCGGGTGACGGTCCCCTCGGTGACGCTCTCACCTAGCGCGGGCATCTGGACGGAGATGGCCATGTATTGACTCCTCGGACGGTCACTTGTGACGACTCGAACTCTGGCTTACCACAGCTAGGTGCACTGGGTACGGCACCTAGATGGATTGTCGGAACCATCCTGTCACTGCAGCACCATTCGCACTCACTCAGGGTTGCTGATCCTCTGGCACTATCGAGTGAGGGTTTGCAGGGCGGTTCGTCGAACTTCCCCAGAGCTGAGGAGATCCGTCCGTTGGGCCTGTTCGATTCGTTCCGCCGAGACCGGTGGGCGCGCGGATCCGGCAACGATCAGGCCGGGGACCTGCAGTATCTGCAACGCTGGGTGGCTGAGCATGTCGGAGTCGAGGCATTTGTCGAGCCCCGCACGACGGTCACCGAGGTGACTGTGGTGCTCGTTGCTGCCGACGGGGAATGGACGCGGCGCCGCACGGGCGGCGAGGCAGGCGCGCGTCGGCTCAACGACCGGCTCCAGATCCCGGTCTATGACGTGCAGAAGGTGGGCTATCCGCAACGGATGCGCGACTACGACGCGCGTCGCCGGATCGAACGTCAGCGCGCCGTGTACCGGGAACTCGACGACCGTTAGAGTCAAAGCAACCGGTACCCCCGGTATTGGATACTGTTCGTCACAGGTACCTCGTGGAGGGTGGACTATGCAGCGCTTCGTCGACAGTGCGGACGGAACCCGCATCGCGGTTTACGAACAAGGGGACCGGCAGCGCCCCACGCTCGTGATGGCACACGGATGGCCGGACTCGCACGTGCTGTGGAACGGCGTCACGGGCGAACTCGGGGACCGCTTCCACATCGTGCGGTACGACAACCGCGGTGCCGGAGCCTCCGATGTCCCCAAACCCGTCGCCGCCTACCGGATGGACCGATTCGCCGACGACCTGTCCGCGGTGATCGACGCCGTGAGCCCCGGGGTCCCCGTGCACGTGCTGGCCCACGACTGGGGGTCGGTGGGGGTGTGGGAGTACCTCAGCCGCCCCGAGGCCTCCGAGCGGGTGGCTTCCTTCACGTCGGTATCAGGACCCAGCACCGACCACTACGGCTCGTTCGTGCGCGGTCGATTGGCCCGTCCGTACCGGCCGATCCGGTTCGCCAAGGCGGTGAACCTGGCATCGCGGTTCAGCTACTGGATCCCGTTCTCGGTCCCCGTGATCGCACCGGCGTTGATGCGCCGCGGGGCCGCGCGCCGACTGCAGGCCATCGACACCGCGGGTCCCAAATTCCAGTCCGAGACGCTCGATATCGATGCAGCAAACGGACTGAAGATCTACCGCGCCAACGCCATTCGCTCGTTCACGACGTTGCGGAGCGACCATTATGTGACGGTGCCCGTGCAGTTGATCTGCAACGACCACGATCCCGTGGTGCGCGGGCACGGCTATGACGAAGCGTCGAAGTGGGTGCCGTTGCTGTGGCGCCGTGACCTCAAGGCCGGACACTGGGCTCCGTTCTCACACTGGCGTGCGATTGCCAACGCAACCGCCGAGTTGATCGATCACATCGAGGGTGCGCCGGCTGCCCGGACGCTGCGACGCGCTCAAGTCGGCCGGTCACGCGAACCCTTCGGCGACACACTGGTTTCGGTGACCGGCGCGGGCAGCGGCATCGGCCGCGCCACGGCTCTGGCCTTCGCTTCCCAGGGCGCCGAACTGGTGGTGAGCGACATCGACGAGGCTTCGGCCAAAGCCACCGCCGACGAGATCGTGTCGCGCGGCGGGCTGGCACACGCCTACGGCCTCGACGTGTCCGATGCCGAGGCCGTGGAGAGTTTTGTCGAACAGGTCTGCAGCACGCACGGGGTACCCGACGTGGTGGTCAACAACGCCGGAATCGGCCACGGCGGAAAGTTCCTCGACACCCCGGCCGACCAGTACGACCGGGTGCTCGACGTCAACTTCGGCGGAGTCGTCAACTGTTGCAGGTCATTTGCTCGACGCCTGATCGAACGGGGGACCGGCGGCCACATCGTCAACGTGGCCTCGATGGCCGCCTATACACCGTCGGCATCGATGAACGCCTACTCCACCAGCAAGGCCGCGGTGTTCATGTTCTCCGACTGTCTGCGCGCCGAATTGAAGTCGGCGGGAGTCGGTTTGACCACGATCTGCCCGGGCATGATCGACACCAACATCATCGACACCACCCGCTTCGACGTACCCGCCGAGAAGCAGGGGCAGGTCGAACAGTTGCGGGCTCAGACCAAGAAGGCGTTCGCCGCGCGGCGCTACGGGCCGGAAAAGGTGGCCAAGGCCGTCGTCGAGGCCGTCCGTAAGGACAAAGCGATCCGCCCCGTCACCCCCGAGGCCTATGCCGCTTACGGGGTGGCACGTCTGGTGCCCTCGGCGCTGCGCCGGGTGGCGCGCTCCGGCTCGCTGTAGCGCTATTGCGGATGGGCGGCGAGGTATTCGCCGACCGGAATCGGTGATTCGGTCGCATATCCGACCGGAAGCAGGACGTCGCCCGCGGTGGACACGTAGTAGACGTCCCAGCGGTAGAACGCGCCGAACGCCGCCGGATCGGCCGAGAGCGCCGCGGCGTAGGCGTGGACCGCACGCACGTACTCGTCGGCGTTGTTGTACCGGAACAGCGCATGGTCGGGGTTGTTCGCAAAACCGTTGGCGGCCAGATAGCGACCGGCCGCCAGGATGCTGTCCCGGGGCGCATGGATGTCACCGCCCGCACCGTAGGCCGCGAACGTGGACGGCATGAACTGCATCGGGCCCTGCGCCCCGGCCAGGCTGGTCCCGCTGACACTGCCGAAACGGGTTTCGATCAGGTTGATCGCGGCCAGGTAGTTCCAGCCCACGCCGGAGGCAGCCTCCGTCTCGCGGTAGGAATCGAGCAGCAGGTCCGCAGGCGGCGGCGGTTCGATGCGCCACGCGGGCAGCGTGTCCCGCGGTTCGGCCAGCGTGGCGAGCTGCCGCCGCGCGTCGACATTGTGGTCGTAGAACGCGACCAGATCGGCCGGGATGCGGGGCCGGACGATCGCGTCCCATTCGGGATGACGGCCGATGGCGCGGTAGGCCACCTGCTGGCGCCGGGCAGCCTGGGTGAGCGCGGCCTCCGGCGTCGACGGATTGCGCAGGGCTCGCTCGTCGGCGACCAGATCCGCCGCGAGCCGGCCCGGGTCTGCCGCCAGGCGAGGTTGCGCGGCGGTGGGGGCGGCCGGCGTGGTGGTCGCGGGGAGCATCGTCGACGTCGTCGTGCTCGGTGAAGCGGGCGCCGGCGGGTTCGGTGACCGCGAACAGCCGGCGAGCGCGGCGCCCAACGTGACGAAGATGGCGACATCGCGGAGCAATCTCGGCATCTTGTTCACTTTGGGCGGCAACATGATCAGCCGTTCACGGCTATATCCTCCAGGACTGCGAACATCGTCCGCACCGGCACCCCGGTGCCGCCTTTGGGGGTGTAACCCCAGGGGCCTCCGGTGTTGTAGGCCGGTGCGGCGATGTCGATGTGCGTCCACTGGACTCCGTCGGCGACGAACTCGCGCAAGTATGTCCCGGCCACGAGCATCCCGGCGAAGCGCGATCCGCTGACGTTCGCGAGGTCGGCGACAGATGACTTGAGGTCATCTTTCAATTCCTCGGGAAGTGGCATCGCCCAACCGTTTTCACCCACCGCCTGCGACAGTGTGGCCACTCGGTCGCGGAACTCCTCGCTGCCCATCACACCCGGTGTACGCGCACCGAGCGCGACGGTCTGCGCACCGGTCAACGTGGAGGTCTCGATCAGGTAGTCCGGCTCGTCCTCGCACGCCCGCACGATCGCGTCGGCCAGGATCAACCGGCCCTCGGCGTCGGTGTTGAGCACCTCCACCGTGATGCCGCCGTACTGGGTCAGGACATCGCCCGGGCGCTGCGCGGTAGCCGACGGCATGTTCTCGGCCATCGGCACGGTCGCGATGACCTCGATCGGCAGATTCTGCTTGGCGGCCAGCGCCACGGTCGCGATCACCGCGGCGGCCCCACCCATGTCCGAGGTCATGTGATGCATGTTGGCGGCCGGCTTGATCGAGATGCCGCCCGTGTCGAACGTGATGCCCTTGCCGACCAGCGCGACGCGCTTGGCCTTCTTGTTACCGGCACCCCGGTGGATCAACCGCACCAGGCGCGGCAGGCGTGCGGAGCCCTTGCCGACCCCGACAATGCCGCCGTAGCCGGCCTTGGTCAGGGCTTTGTCGTCGAGCACCTCGACCTCAAGTCCTACCGCGTCGCCCAAAGCCTTTGCCCGCTTGGCGAATTCGTCGGGAAACAGGTGGCTGGGCGGGGTGTTCACAAAATCGCGGGCCGTGGCCACGGCGGAGGCTACGTCCACCGCGCGCTGTGCCTCTGCCTTGGTTGCCGCCTTGGAATCGGCGGCCAGCGCGGTGATCGCCGTCAACCCGGCGTCGGTGGGTGCGGTCTTGGCGCTGCGGAAGTCGCTGAAGCGGTAGGCGCCCAGGATCAATCCCTCGACGGCGGCCTCCAGATCGACAGCCGACAGCACGGTCACCACCGTGGCGACCTTGTCCAAAGCCCGCGCAGCGGTACCGGCTGCCCGACGGATCACGTCGGCGGGCCACTCGTCGCGCGGCTTGCCCAGACCGACGGTCAGCACGCTGGCGACCGGCAGCGACGCGACGACCAGACGGTGCGTCTGCCCCTCGCCGCCGGTGGCTCCCAACGCCTGCAGGCCGGATTCGACGGCGGCCACCGCGTCGGCGTCGAGGTAGGGCCCCGCCGCAAGGACCTTCGGACCCGCGTCGTCGCTGACGACGCCGATGACGAGGACAGCCTCGGCGACCCCCTTGCGGGGCAACGACGAGCTGACGGTGACGGTGGGGGCCTGGTAGCCGGGTGCGCTGCTCACCCGGTTCACCCTAGAGTCCGGCGAGCGGATACGCCGGTACCGGTGCGTCGAAACCCTTCAGCGTCAGCGAACGGACCGGCGCGAACGCCCGGGTCGGCAGCAGATCGCGCAGTGGCTCGGAGACCAGGATCTGGGCCGGTTCGGCCGCAGCGACCAGTCGGGCTGCCCGATTCGCGGGGTTACCGAAGTAGTCGCCACCGACGGCCAGCATCTCACCGAAATCGAGACCGGCCCGCACCTGCAGGCCGGTTTGGGCGGCGCGGGGATGAGTGACGAGGTCGAAGGCCACCTGCAGCACGTCGGCGGGTTCGGAGCCGACCCACATGATGGCGTCCCCGATGAACTTCACGACGCGGCAGCCGGCGGCGTGGACGACCGCGGTACTGGTGGCGCTGAACTCGTTGAGCAGTGCCGAGAGTTCGGTGGTGGTCAACATCTGGGTGAGTGCGGTGAATCCCGACAGATCGGCAAAACCTATGCCGCAGAACACGCTGGATGTTCCGTCGCGCACCACATGTTCGAAATAGCTGCGCGCACTCATCACGTGGTGGCGGTGCACCGCATCGACCATCGACCCGATCCGCGGGATGAAACCGGCGGCGGCCCGGTAGGCCTTGGCGGTGACAAGCTCATCGTGGGTGATGCCCAGTTGGATGTCGGGGGTGTTGGCCCGGCTCATCGACGACAGCGCCTCGGCCAGCCGGGCCATACCCGCGCCCACCACGCGAAGCAGGCCGGTGGCCTCGGCGTCGCCGACCAGTACCCGCAGCTCCGCCCACGTTCGCAGGGTCTCCAGATCGGCCCGGCTCAGAGTCTTGACGTCGCAGCCGGCCACCGTGAGGCCCAGTGCGGCCCAGGCCCGCTGCACGTCATCGAGCGGAACGCCGATCTCGGCCGCCACATCCGCCAGGCAGAATTCCGGCGGCCCCGACCACTGCAGGACATCGCCGGCCAGCCCGAACAACCGGCCGCGCGACTCCGCCTCGACCATCTGCTCGGCGGTGAACCCGAGAGAGTCCAGGTACTCGATGAGCGGGGCGCGCTCGTGTGCGTCGGTGATCCCGGCCGCCGCGAGTGCATCCAAATCGACCACCAGACAAGTGTGCAGCCGGTGGCCCGATCAGGCGGTCCGTTCTGGCGTGCGGATTAGGGTGAAACCGTGACTGACGATCTGCTGCACGGACCGCTGGAAGACCGCCATCGCGAACTGGGAGCCAGTTTCGCCGAATTCGGTGGATGGCTGATGCCGGTGTCCTACGCCGGAACTGTCTCCGAACACAACGCCACGCGCGACACCGTGGGCCTCTTCGACGTCAGCCACCTCGGAAAGGCGCTGGTCAAAGGTCCGGGGGCGGCGGCCTACGTCAACTCCGCCCTCACCAACGACCTCAACCGGATCGGCGCGGGCAAGGCGCAGTACACCCTCTGCTGTACCGAGTCAGGCGGTGTTGTGGACGACCTGATCGCCTACTACGTATCCGACGACGAGATCTTCCTGGTGCCCAACGCCGCCAACACCGCGGCCGTCGTTGCCGAACTGCAGAAGAACGCCCCGCAAGAGCTGACCATCACCGACGAGCACCGCTCCTACGCCGTGCTGGCCGTGCAGGGGCCGAAATCCGCCGAGGTACTCGACGCGCTCGGGCTGCCCACCGACATGGACTACATGGGCTACGCCGATGCCGAATACGACGGCGTGTTCGTGCGAGTCTGCCGCACCGGCTACACCGGCGAGCACGGCTACGAGCTGCTGCCGGCCTGGGACCGGGCCGGCGTGGTGTTCGACGCTCTGGTCGCGGCGGTGCGGGCTGCCGGCGGCGAACCTGCGGGCCTCGGCGCCCGCGACACCCTGCGCACCGAGATGGGTTACCCGCTGCACGGCCACGAGCTGTCGCTGGACATCTCGCCGCTGCAGGCCCGCTGCGGCTGGGCGATCGGCTGGAAGAAGGACTCCTTCTGGGGGCGCGAGGCGTTGTTGGCCGAGAAGGAGACCGGCCCGGCCCGAGTGCTGCGCGGGCTCAAGGCCGTCGGCCGCGGGGTGCTGCGCGCCGACCTCGCGGTGCTCGACGGGGACACCCAGATCGGGATCACGACCTCGGGAACGTTTTCGCCGTCACTGAAAGTCGGCATCGCCCTGGCGCTCATCGACACCGCCCACGAGGTCGCCGACGGGCAGCGGGTGAATGTGGACGTGCGTGGCCGCGCCGTCGAATGCGAAGTGGTCAAGCCACCGTTCGTGGCTCCGAAAACCCGCTGAGGCCCCGCTCCCGCGGGGAAATACGTTAGTGCTCGGGCGATACAATCGCTGCATGACTAGCGGCCATCTCGAGTTCACGGTTTCAGCCAACGCGAATCCGGCGACCGATGCGGTACGCGAATCCGTTCTGGCCAACCCGGGTTTCGGCAAGTATCACACCGACCACATGGTGGCCATCGACTACACCGCCGGGCAGGGCTGGCACGATCCGCGGGTGATCCCGTACGGGCCGATCGAGCTCGACCCCTCGGCCATCGTGCTGCATTACGCGCAGGAAGTCTTCGAAGGGCTCAAGGCGTACCGCTGGGCGGACGGCTCGATCGTGTCCTTCCGACCGGAGTCCAACGCTGCGCGGCTGGGTACCTCCTCGCGGCGGCTGGCCATCCCCGAACTTCCCGAGGACCTGTTCATCGAATCGCTGCGCCAGCTCATCGCGGTCGACGAGAAGTGGGTGCCGGCAGCCGGCGGCGAGGAATCGCTGTACCTGCGGCCGTTCGTGATCGCCACCGAGCCGGGCCTGGGTGTGCGCCCGGCCAACGAGTACCGCTACCTGGTGATCGGCTCGCCGGCCGGTGCCTACTTCAAGGGCGGCATCAAGCCGGTCAGCGTGTGGCTGTCGCACGAGTACGTGCGGGCCTCACCCGGCGGCACCGGCGCGGCCAAGTTCGGCGGCAACTACGCGGCCTCACTGCTCGCGCAGGCCCAGGCCGCCGACAACGGGTGCGATCAGGTGGTGTGGCTCGACGCGATCGAGCGCCGCTACGTCGAGGAGATGGGCGGGATGAACCTGTTCTTCGTCTTCGGCAGCGGCGGATCGGCCCGCCTCGTCACACCGGAGCTGTCCGGCTCGCTGCTGCCGGGTATCACGCGAGATTCCTTGCTGCAGTTGGCCACCGATGCCGGGTTCGCGGTCGAGGAACGCAAGATCGACGTCGACGAATGGCAGAAGAAGGCCGCCGCGGGCGAGATCACCGAGGTGTTCGCCTGCGGTACGGCCGCGGTGATCACCCCGGTTTCTCACGTGAAATACGCAGACGGTGAATTCACCATCGCCGACGGGCAACCCGGCGAGATCACCATGGCGCTGCGCGACACCCTGACCGGGATCCAGCGGGGCACCTTCGCCGATACCCACGGCTGGATGGCCCGGCTGAACTAGCCGACCGCCAGGCCGAGGGCAGTCAACGTCGTCGTCACCTCGACGGCCGCACCGAGCACGTCGCCGGTGATGCCGCCGAACCGTCGCACGCAATGGGCTACCAGCAGAGCCGAGCAGCCCACCGCGACCAGCACCACGACCGGGCCCTGCCACATCCGTGGGCCCGCCCACGCGGCCACCGCGGCCACCGCGATCAACCAGGCGGCCACCACAGCCATCGGCTGACTGGCCGCCACGGCGCCGCCGAGCGAACTGCCCGCCGCCGCGGGCACCGAACGGCGGCAGGCGACCACCGCCGCCACCCGGCCGGCGGTCACGGCGACGACGATCGCGACCGCCTGGAGCTGAGCGAATGCCATTGCCTGGCAACCGATCACCACGATCACCGCGGCGACGCCGAACGGCCCGGCCGAACCGTCCCGCATGACCGCCAGCGCGCGCTCCGGCGGGCCGTAACACCCCAGACCGTCGACGGTGTCGCAGAAGCCGTCGATGTGCAGCCCACGGGTGCCCAGCAGAAGTACGGCCACCGCCAGTAGGCCGGGCAGTGCACTCCCGGTGCCGAAGGCCCACTGGCCTCCGGCGACCACCGCGGCCGCGAGCGCGCCGAGCGCCAGGCCGACCAGCGGCAGGGCAGTGAGCGCCCCACGGCCGATGCCGGCCGCCGTTCTCACCGGTAGCACCGTGCCGAACGCGAAAGCCCCTCCGAGTGCGGACATTCCGCCGCGGGGGGACATCATGTCTCTTCGGAGATTCCGGCTTCAGCGAAGGTGGCCATCGAGGCGAGCGTGGCGATCGCCGCCCGCACGATCGGCAGCGCCACCGCTGCGCCGGTGCCCTCGCCCAGGCGCATGCCGAGGTCGATGATCGGTTCGAGCCCCAGCTGGGACAACGCCAGAGTGTGGGCCGGTTCGGTCGACCGGTGGCCGGCCTGCCACCACGCCCGCGCACCCGGCGCCAGGTTCTCGGCCACCAAGGCCGCAGCCGTCACCACCATGCCGTCCAGCAGAACCGGGGTGCGCCGCACCGCGGCCTGGGCCAGGAACCCGGCCATCGCGGCCAGGTCGGCGCCGCCGCACACCCGCAAGAGGCCCAGTGGATCGCCGGTCACGGTGCGCGCCCGGTACAGCGCGTCGCGTACCGCGCCGGCCTTGCGCATCCAGCCCAGGTCGTCGATGCCGGTGCCGCGGCCCACCACGACGACAGGTTCGGTGCCGGTCAGTGCCGCCACCAAAGTTGTTGCCGCCGTGGTATTTCCGATTCCCATATCGCCGGCGATGAGCAGGTCTGCCCCGGCGTCGATCTCGTCGTCGGCGATCTGGCGCCCTGCCGAGATTGCCGCGACCGCTTCCTCTTCGCTCAGTGCGTCCTCGACCGCGATGTTGCCCGAGCCGCGGCGGATCTTGTGGCCACCGATCGCGGGAGACAGCGGCTCGTCGCAGTCGACGGCGATGTCGGCGACGCGCACGGTGGCTCCGGCCAACTCGGCGAGCACGTTGATGGCGGCCCCGCCCGCATCGAAGTTGGCCACCATCTGGCCGGTCACCGCGGGCGGGAACGCCGAAACCCCCGCGGCTGTAACCCCGTGGTCGGCCGCAAAGACCACCACGCGGGCCCGGGTGAGCGCTCGCGGCGGGCACACGCCCTGGCACGAGGCCGCCCAGACCGCGAGGTCTTCCAGCCGGCCGAGGGAGCCGGGCGGTTTGGTGAGCCGATTCTGACGGGCCCGCGCCGCTGCGGCCGCCTCGGCGTCCGGTGCGCTGACCGGGGCGAAGGCCGCATCCGATTCCGTCATGACGGCTCCTTCACCGTGAGCGGTTGGCCGGCCACCACCAGCACCACGCGGTCGCACACCGCGGCCAGGCGCTGGTTCACCGTGCCCAGTTCGTCGGCGAACCGGCGCCCCGCCTCGGTGGCGGGGACGACGGTCAGTCCGACCTCGGGACTGACCAGGACCAGGGGAGCGGTGAACGCGCCCACCGCCCGCACCAGTACGTCGACCTCGGGGGCAACGGGTGCTCCGGTCCAGGCGCCGATACGGTCCATGGTCGAGGTCAGCCAGCCACCGATGTCGTCGACAAGCGTGGCGGTGCCCGGTGTCCCGAGCCGGGCGGCGCCCAGGTCGGCGGCAAGGTCGGCGGTTTCCACGGTCTGCCAGTGCGCGGGCCGACGCGCCTGGTGTGCGCCCACGCGGTCAGCCCAGGACGGATCGGTGTCGGCGGCGGGGCCGGTGGCCAGGTACCGCACGGGCGCAGAATCCCCGGCGGTGCGGGCGATGGCCGTTTCGGCCCAGTGCGATTTACCCGAGCGGATACCGCCGAGCACCAGCGTGCGCACTCCTCAGACCGCCTGGAATGGCATCAAGAGATCTTGTCGCCGCGGTTGACCGCAGGGCGCGGCGCCCGCATACGGCGCAGCTGCGAGGCCCGGCTGGCCGCGTAAAGCCCTAGCTTCCAACCGCTTTCGGTGTTGTCGGGGAACTTCTCGTCCACCATCTGATTCACCTTGCGGCCGACGAGCAACCCGTCGATCAGCATGATGACCACCAGGATCAGCATCGCGTACGACAGGATCTGCTGGAATTTCAGCGACGGCAGGGCGAGCATGAAGAAGATCATCGCCAGGGCGGCCGGCATGAAGAGGCCCAGCACATTGCGCCGGGAGTCGACGACGTCGCGGACGTAGCGGCGAACCGGGCCCTTGTCGCGGGGAAGCAGGTAGGACTCATCGCCCGCCATCATCTTCTCGCGGCGGTCGGACATGTCCGCGCGGCGGGTGAGCCGCTCGATCTTGCGCTCTTCCTTGGACAGCTTGGGCCCGCGCAGCTCCTTGCGACGCTGCCGCGCCTCCGCCGAGGTCAGCGGGGCGGGCGCGACCGGCCCGCGGCGCTTGGCGGCTTCGTTGCGTTTGGGCGTCGGCCTGCCCTTGGGGGCGGTGCCCGCCGCCGATTCTGCGGCGGTTGATCCGGCCGACCCGTCGACGCTCGTGACCTGGTCGGTCCCGGCGGGTTCGCCTTCGTTGTCCTTCTTGCGGCCCAGCAGCTTCACGACTGCCAGGTTACTGCCCGCCGCAGGTGGCCCGGCCACATGCCCCGGCCTGTGGATAAGTCGGGAATAGCGTCGGAACAAGGTACCGTTGAGGTAGTAGACGCGCGGTACACCCACGCGTTTCCTTGATGCCCCGGGATCTTTAGGGAGAGCTATGACTGTTCAGGACGCGACCACCACCGAAACCCACGGTGCGACCCTGTCCGACGCTGCGGCGACGAAGGCGAAGGCGCTGCTGGACCAGGAAGGCCGCGACGACCTCGCGCTGCGTATCGCGGTGCAGCCGGGCGGCTGCGCCGGCCTGCGCTACAACCTGTTCTTCGATGACCGCACCCTCGACGGCGACCTCACCGCAGAATTCGGCGGCGTGAAGCTGGTCGTGGACCGGATGAGCGCGCCGTATATCCAGGGAGCCACCATCGACTTCGTCGACTCCATCGAGAAGCAGGGCTTCACGATCGACAACCCGAACGCCACCGGCTCCTGCGCCTGCGGCGACTCCTTCAACTGACATGAGCTGACGGCCCGGCGGTCAGTACTGGCCGCCGGTGCGCAGCACATACGAGCACACCAGAACCTGCTCGTTCTTCCCGTCCTTCTGCACCAGTAGCTGTGCCACGCCCTGCTGTTCGTCACCGGTGGGGCGTTGTCCGCGTGCCGAGCCGGCAGCCGGCGCGACCCGCATGGTGAACAGCACCTGTGCCTGCGTGGTGGACCACGGCACGTTCGCGTCGATGTGAGTGACCTCGACCTGGCTGAATTGCTTACGGAACGCGTCGCTGGCCAGACCGGCCACCGCGAGATCGGCCTTGCGGTCCTTGACCCCGTCGTACAACCCGCACAGGGTGTGCCGCGCGATCGTTTCGTCGTCCCCGTCGGTCAGCGCGTCTAGATACTCCTGGATTGCAGCCTGAGCCCGCGCGTCGGAGACCACGACCGGTGCCGCGGCCCCGCGGCGGCCGGTGACCAATACCGCGGTGAGCACGCCTCCCAGCGCCCCCACCACCAGCAGAGCCGCCAGAATCTTCGGCCAGCGCCGCCGCGTCGGGTAGGGCACCGGCGGCGGAAGTGTCCCGGGATACGCCGACGGTGCGGTCGGCACCGCCTCGGGATACGACTGCGGCGGAATGTGCTCGGGGTACTGGTAGGAACCAGTCATCAAATGACGCTCCCCGCGTGATCTGGAGGTGGGTCAGCCGTCTACGGTGACCGGGAATACGGTTACACGCAGGTTAGCGCAACCCGCGAAGTGCGACCGTGCGCGCAGATCGCCACAAGGCCCGCGCGGGTACTGTTATGTAGCCGACTTAACGAAATGAGGGGTAACACTACGTGACCATCGCAGTTACCGGATCCATCGCGACCGACCACCTGATGCGGTTCCCGGGCAAATTCTCCGAGCAACTGCTGGCCGACCACCTGCAGAAGGTGTCGCTGAGCTTCCTGGTGGACGATCTGGTGATCCACCGCGGGGGAGTCGCGGGCAACATGGCCTTCGCGATCGGCACCCTCGGCGGTGACGTCGCCCTGGTGGGCGCCGCAGGCCAGGATTTCGGTGAATACCGGGCCTGGCTGGAGGGCGCCAACGTCGACTGCGGCAGCGTGCTGATCTCCGAGAGCGCCTACACCGCCCGCTTCGTCTGCACCACCGATGAGGACATGGCCCAGATCGCCTCGTTCTACCCCGGAGCCATGTCGGAGGCCCGCAACATCTCGCTGGCCGATCTGGTGGCCCGCTCCGGGAAACCGGAGTTGGTGATCGTCGGCGCCAACGACCCCGAGGCGATGTTCCTGCACACCGAGGAATGCCGCACGCTCGGCCTGGCCTTCGCGGCCGACCCCTCCCAGCAGCTGGCCCGGCTCTCCGGCGAGGAGATCCGCAAGCTCATCAACGGCGCCACCTACCTGTTCACCAACGACTACGAGTGGGACCTGCTGCTGCAGAAGTCGGGCTGGAGCGAGGCCCAGGTGATGAGCCAGATCGGCATGCGCGTCACCACGCTCGGCGCCAAGGGCGTCGACCTGGTCAGCTCGGACGGCACGTTCGTGCACGTAGGCGTCGTGCCCGAGAAGCATCAGGCCGACCCCACCGGTATCGGCGACGCGTTCCGGGCGGGCTTCCTGACGGGCCGCAGCGCCGGATTGAGCCTGGAGCGCTCGGCTCAACTGGCATCCCTGGTCGCGGTCCTGGTGCTGGAGGCGACCGGGCCGCAGGAATGGACCTGGGACGCGGCCGAGGCAGTACAGCGGCTCACCGACGCCTACGGCGCCGAGGCGGGTACCGAGATCGGTAAGGCGCTGGCCTGACAGTTCCGGCTCACCGGTGCAGCTCTGCGTCCGCCTAGAGCTGCACCGGGTAGTGCGGTTCCTTGATCTGCGGGGTCACGCTGTGCTCGACGAAGATGGCATGCCACAGCATGAAGGTCAGCACCGTCCACAGCCGGCGGCTGTGATCGCTGACGCCGCCGCGGTGCTCGTCGAGCATGGTGCGGACCGCACCGAGATCGACATGAGCCCCGGCCTGTGATGACGCCGTCATGGCGTACGCCCAGTCCATCAGCTCACCGGCGCGCAGCCAGTGCCGGATCGGCACCGGGAAACCCAGCTTGGGGCGGTTCAGCACGTGGGCCGGCACGATCGGTTCCAGCGCGCGGCGCAGCGCGTACTTGGTCGTCGAGCGCGTGATCTTCTGATCGACCGGCAGCCGGGAGGCCACCGCGAACACCTCGGGGTCCAGGAACGGCACCCGCAGTTCCAGCGAGTTGGCCATGGTGATCTTGTCGGCCTTGACCAGGATGTCGCCCCGCAGCCAGGTGAACAGGTCGATGTGCTGCATCCGGGCCACCGGATCGGCGCCGCGCGATTCGGCGTACACCGGAGCGGTGACGTCGGTGTGCGTCCATTCCGGCCGGAAGCCCGGCAACACTGCCCGCAGCTGCTCATCGGAGAAGCTGCGGGCATTGCCGTAGTAGCGCTCCTCCAAGGTCAGCGAACCGCGGTGCAGCAGGCTCTTGCCGCGCATGCCCTCGGGCAGCGGCTTGGACGCCTTGCCCAGCGACTTGCGCACCGGCCGCGGCAGATAGTCGAAAGGCCGCAGCGACAACGGTTCCCGGTAGATCGTGTATCCGCCGAACAACTCATCGGCACCCTCGCCGGACAGCACCACCTTGACGTGCTTGCGGGCCTCGCGGGCGATGAAGAACAGCGGCACCAGGGCCGGGTCGGCCACCGGTTCGTCCAGATACCAGACGATCTCGGGCAGCGCCTCGACGAACTCCGCCTGGGTTACCACCTTGGTGACATGCCGGGCGCCGATGGCTTCCGCGGACGCGACGGCCACGTCCACCTCGGAGAATCCCTCCCGCTCGAAGCCTGTGGTGAACGTGATCAGCCGGGGATTGTGGCGCATCGCCAGCGCGGCGGTAGCCGTCGAGTCGATGCCGCCGGACAGGAAGGCGCCGACCGTCACATCGGCGCGCATGTGCTTGGCGACGGAATCTTCCAGGGCGGCGGTGATCTCGTCGTAGCGCGACTGCTCGGCACCCTTGACGAACGGGACCGCATTGAATTTCGGGACGAAATAGCGGGTCACCTCGGAGCGGCCACCAGGCTTCAACCGCGCGTAGCTGCCCGATTCCAGCCGGCGGATACCGCGGTGCAGCGTCTCGGGTTCGGGCACGTACTGCAGCACCGTGTAGTGCTGAACGGCCCGATCATCGATGCCCAGGTCGAGCCCCAGCAGGTCGGCCAGGTCCAGCAGGCACTTCTTCTCGCTGCCCACCGCGGTGCCTCCCGGCCCGGTGGCCATGAACAGCGGCTTGATGCCGAACGGGTCCCTGGCGCAGAACAATTCACGCTCGACGGTGTCCCATATCGCGAACGCGAACATGCCGCGCAGCCGCTTCAGCGCGTCGACGCCCCAGTAGTGATACGCCGCTACGATGGCCTCGCCGTCGCCGTCGGTGTGAAATACCGCACCGTGTTCGGAACGCAACACTTCGCGTAACTCGACGTAGTTGTAGATCTCACCGTTGAAGACGAGCGCGTACCGGTCCGGCGCGTCGGCGGGCCCCCAGCGCAACGGCTGGTGACTGTGCGCGATGTCGATGATCGACAGCCGGTTGAAACCGAGCACCACGGTGGCGTCGCCGCTCGTATCCGCCCAGGTGCCGGGCTCGTCGGGACCCCGGTGACGCATCAGGTGGGAGGCGCCCGCCACCGCGTCGACCAGCCGCGATCCGGCGTCGGGGGAGACGTCGCCCCGGGAGGATTCCGATGGGTCAGTTACCAACGCGAGCAGTCCGCACACCGCGCCAGTATGTCTGATCCGGCGGCTCGCCGAGACCACCACCCGGGCCGTGGTGCGGGATGCTCCGCCGCCGTCGCGATCCCATTCCCGAGTCGCTTCGCTCCCGTGGACTGGCGTGGTCTACGCTGCGTAGTATTCGCAAAACAACGACCGGTCGCGGTCGCGAAATACCGATCTAGGAGGCGCCAACGTGACACCTCGCGGGCTTAAGAAGGTGGCCCGAGCGGCGTTGTTGACAATTGTCCTGGGTGGCTCGGCGCTCTTGCTGAGCGGCTGCAGCTGGCAGGACGCACTCGCGCTCGGTTGGCCGACCGGAATCACCCCGGAGGGCAAACTCAACCGAGAGCTGTGGATCGGCTCCGTGATTGCGTCGTTCGTCGTGGGCGCCATCGTGTGGGCTCTGATCTTCTGGTCGAGTGCATTCCACCGGAAGAAGAAGGGCGACACCGAGCTGCCGCGCCAGTTCGGCTACAACATGCCGCTGGAGCTGGTGCTGACGGTCGTCCCGTTCCTCATCATCTCGGTGCTGTTCTACTTCACCGTGGTGGTCCAGGAGCGCATGCTGCACAAGGACCCGAACCCTGAGGTCGTCATCGACGTGACCGCCTTCCAGTGGAACTGGAAGTTCGGCTACCAGAAGATCGACTACGCCGACGGCACGTTCGACTATGACGGTGTCGACGCAGCGCGCAAGGCCGCGATGACGTCCAAGCCGGAGGGCAAGGATGCGCACGGCGAGGAGCGCGTCGGCGCGGTGCACGGTCTCAACCCTGAGGACCGCACCTACCTGAACTTCGACAAGATCGAGACTCTGGGTACCTCCGACGAGATCCCGGTGCTGGTGCTCCCGGTGGGCAAGCGCGTCGAGTTCCAGCTCAACTCCGCGGACGTGATCCACGGTTTCTGGGTGCCGGAGTTCCTCTTCAAGCGTGACGTGATGCCCGAGCCGGTGGCCAACCACTCGGACCACATCTTCCAGGTCAGCAAGATCGAGCAGACCGGCGCGTTCGTCGGGCGCTGCACAGAGATGTGCGGTACCTACCACTCGATGATGAACTTCGAGGTCCGGGTCGTAGAGCCCAACGACTTCAAGGCCTACATCGATCAGCGCAATGCAGGTAAGACCAATGCCGAGGCGTTGGCGGCGATCAATCAGCCGCCGCTGGCCACCACCACTCACCCGTTCGATACCCGACGCGGTGAGCAGGCACCGCAGGCGAGCAAGTAGGGGCTACACGCTATGCATATTGAAGCTCGACTGTTCGAGATCCTCACGGCGTTCTTCGCCTTGTCGGCGGTGGTGTACGGCGTCTTGACGGCGATGTTCGCCACCGGTGGCGTGGAGTGGGCCGGTACGACCGCGCTCGTACTCACCACCGGACTGACGCTGATCACCGGCACGTTCTTCCGCTTCGTGGCGCGGCGTCTCGACACCCGCCCCGAAGACTACGAAGATGCCGAGATCAGTGACGGCGCCGGAGAACTGGGCTTTTACTCGCCCCACAGCTGGTGGCCGATCCTGATCGCGCTGTCCTTCTCGGTCGCCGCGGTGGGCGCAGCCCTGTGGCTTCCCTGGCTGATCGTGGCAGGCATCTGCTTCGTGCTGACGGCCGTCAGCGGCCTGGTCTTCGAGTACTACTGGGGTCCTGAGAAGCACTGACCCATCCGGACGTGCCGATTGTGGCCTGATCAAGGTCACAATCGGGCCGTCACTTCATCCGCCACCGGCAGCGCCGGAGTCGCCGGCTTCACCTCGTTCGGTAATGTTGCCGGGGCACTGTCACCAGCGAACCGTTTCGCTCCGCGTGGCAGTGAAGTTGTCGAGAAGGATAGGCGTAGATGAGCGGGCCGAATCCCCCGGAACCCGGTGCCTCCGGTTCTGATTTGCCGGATCAACCCGGAAAACATTCCGCACCCGAGGATCTGACTCAGGGGGCGGACGCAGACGCGGACGGCGGCGAGACGGAGTTCTACTCGCAGGCGTACTCCGCGCCGGAGTCGGAGCAGTTCACCAGCGGGCCCTACGTGCCCGCCGAGGTGGCGCTCTACGACTACGACGACTACGACCCGGCGACCGAACTCGTCGACACCGCCCCGCCGCCGCGCTGGCCGTGGGTGGTCGGCGTCACCGCCATCATCGCCGCGGTCGCCCTGGTGGCTTCGGTGGCCGTCCTGGTGACACGCGACGACGACACCGCCAACCTGGCGACCCCGAAGCCGAGTACCACCACGTCGGCGCCGCCGGTGCAGGACGAGATCACGACGACGACTCCACCTCCGCCGCCACCGCCCCCTCCGACCTCGGAGGAGCTACCGCCTCCGCCGCCGCCGGAGACCGTGACGGTTACCGAGCCGCCACCGCCCGCGCCCGCGCCGACCAATGAGGCGCCCCCGCCGGCCCCGGGCACATCGGCGCCGCCGACCACCACCACGACGCATGCCGGACCGCGTCAGGTCACCTATTCGGTCACGGGTACCAAGGCGCCGGGCGACATCATCACGATCACCTATGTCGACGGGAACGGAAACCGGCGCACCCTGCGCAACGTCTACATCCCGTGGACCTTCACCATGACGCCGATCTCCAACTCTGATGTGGGATCGGTCGAGGCGTCCAGCCTGTTCCTCGTCAGCCGACTGAACTGCTCGATCACGGCCAGCGACGGCACGGTGCTCTCGTCCAACGCCAACAACTCCGCGCAGACTGCCTGCTGATGTCCGGGCCCCTCAGCGAACTCGACAACACCGACCGGGTTTTGCTGGGCGCGTGCGCCGCGGTGTGGCTCGCCGCGCTGGGTGCCGGGGTGGCGGCCGTCGTGGCCCTGGTGGACCTCGGCCGCAGTCATCCGCAAGGCTCCGAGAGCGCTGACATTCCCTGGGTGCTGTACACCGTGATCGGCCTGTCCGTGTTGGTGATCGCCGGGGCGGTGCCGCTGTTGCTGCGCGCCCGAGCCCAGGCCGACAATCGCCAGCCCGGACGGCGGCCCCAGCCTCCGGCCCGCTCACCACGCCCGATCGGGGGCAGCTACCGGGCGGCACCGGTCGCGATGAGCCGCTACAGCGCCGGCAACGGCGCCGCCGGCGCGGCCGAGGCGGTGTGGCGCCGGTTCATTTTGGCCACCGCATGCGCCATCGGACTGGGGGCGGCGGCCGTCGGGCTGGCCACCTATCTGATGGCGACGGGCAGTGACGTGGCGGCCTGGTGCCTCTACGGCCTGGCCGGTGTGGTCACCGCGGGCATCATCGCGCTGCCGATCGTCGCGATGCGGCAGCTGGATACCTCCTCGCGCTGAGTCTTCAGCTGATCTGATCCTCGGCACGCGGCTTCCGGGCTTCCCGGGGTTGTACAGGCGGCGGGTGTCCTCCTGAGTAGCAGCATGGAGAGCTGCCGGCCACCCAAATCGCCCCCCCCGAGTCACCTCGACGAGCCGCACCGCCGCACCGAGGTTGCGGGCAGGGACAACATCGGCGTCGGATTGGTCCCTGCCTGCAATCTCGATGACCGTCAGCCCAACACCACCGCCACTTACGACAATCGCCGCAACCCTCCGGAGAGAGTTGCGGCGATTGTTCGGGGTAGGGGAGTGGTCAGTGGTGACCGTTGGTCTCCCCGTTGCCGTTTCGGTCCTGCTGCTCGCGCAGAGCGGTCAGGGCCTTGTGCTCGGAGGCGTGCGCAGCCTCGGTGAGCGCGTCGTGCTCGACCGCCGGATCGGCGAACAAGAAGCTGCCGGTGCCGGGTGAGCCGGCCGAACCGAGCTTGTTCATCCGTTTCGGCAGGGCAGCACCCTGGTACTCCAGCGGGATCGGGTGACCATGATCGTCGACCGGTCCCAGCGGCTGGTGCAGCTCCACGTAGGCACCGTGCGGCAGACGCTTGATGATGCCGGTCTCGATGCCGTGCTCCAGCACCGCGCGGTCGCTGCGCTGCAACGAGATGGCCCACCGGTAGGCGATGAAATACACGATGGCCGGAAGCACCACCATGCCGATACGGCCGATCCACGTGGTCGCGTTCAGCGAGATGTGGAACTTGAGCGCGATGATGTCGTTCATCGCGGCCAGGGTCAGCACCATGTAGAACGCAATCGCCATGGCGCCGATCGCAGTTCGCACCGGTACGTCGCGCGGACGCTGCAGCAGGTTGTGGTGCGCGTCGTCGCCGGTGACCTTCCGCTCGATGAAGGGGTAGGCGATCAGCAGGCCGAAGACACCGCCCATGATCAACGCGACCCAGACCACCGCGGGGATGGTGTGGCCGAACGGGTAGAACTCCCAGGCCGGCCAGATACGCGCCAGGCCTTCGGTCCACATCATGTAGAAGTCGGGCTGGCTACCCGCCGAGATCTGCGAGGGCTTGTAGGGACCCAGTTGCCAGATCGGGTTGATCGTCAGCAGGCCGCCCATCAGGCCGAGCACACCGGTGATCATCGCGAAGAACGCACCGGACTTCACCGCGAACACCGGCATGACGCGCACGCCGACCACGTTGTGCTCGGTCCGGCCGGGGCCGGGGAACTGGGTGTGCTTCTGGAACCACACCAGCGCCATGTGCGCACCGATGAGGGCCAGGATGATGCCCGGGATCAGGAGGATGTGCAGCGCGTACAGGCGCGGGATCAGGATCTCGCCGGGGAAGTCCCCGCCGAACAGCGCCCAGTGCAGCCACGTTCCGATGATCGGCATGCCCAGAGTGATCGAGGACAGCGCGGCGCGCAGGCCGATGCCGGACAGCAGGTCGTCGGGCAGCGAGTAACCGAAGTAACCCTCGAACATCGCCAGGATGAGCAGCAGTGAGCCGATCACCCAGTTGGCCTCACGCGGGCGGCGGAACGCGCCGGTGAAGAAGATGCGCGCCATGTGCACCATGATCGATGCGGCGAACATCAGCGCGGCCCAGTGGTGGATCTGGCGGACGAACAACCCGCCGCGCACCTCGAAGCTGATCTCGAGTGCGGACTCGTAGGCCCGCGACATCTGCACACCGCGAAGTGGTTGATACACACCGTCGTAGGTGACGTGCGCCATCGACGGATCGAAGAACAGCGTCAACCAGACACCGGTGATCAGCAGCACGATGAAGCTGTACAGCGCGATCTCACCCAGCAGGAAGGACCAGTGGGTGGGGAACACCTTGTTCAGCTGCCGGCGCACCGCTGCCGACGGGTGATAACGGGAATCGATCGCATCGCCTTGTGCGCCAGCGATCTTGGCAAGGTCAGGGCTCATGATTTGCGCTCCCAGAATGCCGGTCCGACGGGTTCGACGAAGTCGCCGTTGGCGACCAGGTAGCCGTCTTTGTCGATGGTGATGGGCAGCTGCGCCAACGCGCGCGCAGCCGGACCGAATATGGGCTTGGCGAAGTGCAACGCGTCGAACTGCGACTGGTGGCACGGGCACAGGATGCGGTAGGTCTGCTGCTCGTACAGCGACGAGGGGCAGCCCAGGTGCGAGCAGACCTTGGTGTAAGCGAACAGCTCACCAAAGTTGAAGCTCTCCTGGCCCTTTCGCTTGACCACGCGGGGCATGTCGGCCGGCTTGATGCGGATCAACATGACCGGGTTACGCACACCCATCGAGATCTCGGTGAGGTGGTGTTCGGACTCGACGGTGGTGCCGTCGCCGTCCGACTCGCGCCAGGGGAAGACCGTCTCCATGCCGCCGGCGTCGAGATCCTCGGGCCGCATCTTGACGAACGGAGACGAACCGGGACGCCCGGTCGCGCGAGCCAGGTAGATGGTCTCGCCGTGGAAACGGGGCGTCCACCCCGAGGTCCACAACACGGCCTTCTTACCATCTGCGGTGGGCACCACGGGCTTCCACGGGTTCTTGATCAACCCGCCGATGAAGGCCACCAGGGTGCCGGCACCGAATGCGCCGAGGCCGATGCCCAGCGACAAACCGATCAGCTTGCGGCGCTTGACCGTCGAGCCCTCCAGGGCATCGGTCAGGTTGGCCGCGACGGTCTTGCGATGCAGCTCGGGGGAGCGCCCGTCGTGGCGGTCCTGGACCGAGATCTCCTCGGGGATGAACTTCTTCTGGAACAGCACCGCGCCGATACCGATCGCCAGGATCGACAGGCCGAACGTGAGGCCGTACAGCGGGGTGGCCAGCGAGTAGAGGAACTCACCCTTCGAGCCGAAAGGCTGGTACTCCCAGGGCCAGAACAGGAAGATCACCAGAAGCGCGAGGCCCGAAAGCCCGCCCAGCAGAAGCCAGTACGCGACCAGCCGCTCGGTGCGCTTCTCCGCCTTGGTGCCGGGGACCGGCCAGCGCGGCTCCTTGAAGATGGTCTCGACGCCGTCGATCTTGCCGCCGAGCTCGACCAACTCCTCACGCGACATCGAGGCGAGCTCGTCGTCGTTCGGAAGCTTCGGGGTGTTATCGGTCATGCTCGTGCCCCGATCCACATTGCCACGCCGATAGCGGCGACCATTCCGATAATCCACATCGCCATGCCTTCGGGCGCGGGGCCGAAGCCGCCGAGCCCGTAGCCGCCGTAGCTGGGCGTCTGAGCCGATTCGCGGACGTAGGCGACGATGTCGCGCTTCTCCTCCGGCGACAGCTGCCGGTCGGAGAACTTGGGCATGTTCTGCGGCCCGGTCAGCATCGCGGTGTAGATCGCCGCCGGCTCGGTGTCACCGAGGTCGGGCGCGTACTTGCCGGAGGACAGCGCGCCGCCCTTTCCGGTGAAGTTGTGGCAGGACGCGCAGTTCAACCGGAACAGGTCGCCGCCACGGGCCACGTCGGACCCGATCAGCGATTCCTGGGCCACGCCGCCGTGCTCGTCGCGGATCACGGTGGGGCCGCCACCGTTGGCCTGAACGAAGGCACCGAGAGCGTCGATCTGGTTCTCGTCGAAGTGCTCGGGCTTGGACGGTGCCTGGGCCTCACCGCGCATCGCGGGCATGCGACCGGTCGACACCTGAAAGTACACGGCAGCCTCGCCGGTGCCGATCAGGCTGGGCCCGCGATCGGGCACACCCTGCAGGTTGGCGCCGTGGCAGGAAACGCACGACGTGTCGAACAGCTGCTTACCCGTACGCAGCAGCGCCGACTGAGATTCGTCGGCGACTGCGACCTGCGGTGTGGGTGTCAACGTGGCCGCAACACCACCTGCGACTGACAGGCCGACCAACAGCAGGAGACCTGCTGACAGTCGTCGGCGCAGTCGTCGGCGCGACTTGCTGGTCATCGAACCCCTTCTCATCGAATCGAACATCGGCCGGCCGATCAGCGGACGAAGTAGATGGTGGCGAACAGCGCAATCCAGACGATGTCGACGAAGTGCCAGTAGTACGAGACGACGATCGCCGCGGTGGCCTGTGCGGGCGTGAATTTACTCATCTTCGTGCGGGCCAGCAGCAAGATGAACGCAACCAGTCCGCCGATGACGTGGAGGCCGTGGAAACCGGTCGCGAGATAGAAGACCGATCCGTAGGCACTGCCCGGGATGGTGGTGCCGTGCTCGACCAGGTGGATGTACTCGTATCCCTGGCCCAGTACGAAGAACAGGCCCATCAGGAACGTGATCACATACCACCGGCGCAGCCCGAACACGTCGCCGCGCTCGGCGGCGAACACGCCCATCTGGCAGGTGAAGGATGACGCGATCAGAACCAGCGTCACCGGAACGGCAAGGGCCAAATTGAGTTCGGTCGGCTCGGGCGGCCAGTTGCCACCGGCTTGAGCGCGCGCCGTGAAGTACATCGCGAAGAGTCCAGCAAAGAACATGAGTTCACTGGAAAGCCACACGATGGTGCCGACACTGACCATATTCGGTCTGTTCAGCGAATGAACGCGCGACGTTATTGCCGTTCCCGAGGTACCTACAGCGCTCGTCACATCCGCAAGTATGACGCTTTGTAGTTGTCGAACTCCACCCGGGTCGAGCAATTCATCTCAAACGTGTCGCCTTCGTGCTGGCCGGGCCGGGGGGCGCGCACCCGCGCAGCGATAGCATTCGGCGGTGGCTCCTGCATCTTCGTCTCAGTTCCAGCCGGCGGCACCGTCGTCCCCACGTTCCCCGGCGGCGCCGTCCTGGCCGCTCATTCTCGGGCGCCTGACCACTGAGCAGAGCCTGCCCAACGGCTACGCGGGATGGGCCATGGACCAGATCATGACCGGTGTCGCGACCCCGGCGCAGATCGCCGGCTTCGCCGTCGCGATGAAAATGAAGCGACCCACCTCGGCGGAGGTCGGGGAGTTGGCCGACATCATGCTGTCGCACGCACGTCGGGTGCCGACGGATCAGATCGGTCACGAGACCGTCGACATCGTCGGCACCGGCGGCGACGGGGCCAACACGGTCAACTTGTCGACCATGGCGGCCATCGTGGTGGCGGCCTGCGGCGTTCCGGTGATCAAACACGGCAACCGGGCGGCATCCTCACTGTCGGGTGGTGCCGACACCCTGGAGGCTCTCGGGGTGCGGATCGACCTCGGCCCGGACGAGGTGGCGCGCAGTGTCGCCCAGGTCGGCATCGGGTTCGCCTTCGCCCCGCAGTTCCACCCGTCGTATCGGCACGCGTCGGTGGTGCGCCGGGAGATCGGCGTTCCCACGGTCTTCAATCTGCTCGGACCCCTCACCAATCCGGCCGCGCCGCGGGCCGGATTGATCGGCTGCGCATTCGACGACCTGGCCGAGGTGATGGCCGGGGTGTACGCAGCCCGTGGTTCCAGCGTGCTGGTGGTGCACGGCGACGACGGTCTCGACGAGCTCACCACCACGACCACCAGCACCATCTGGCGCGTACAGGCCGGAACGGTGGACCGGCTGAAGTTCGACCCCGCGGCGTTCGGCTTCAAGCGCGCCGATATCAGTGAGTTGGTCGGCGGTGACGCCACGGCCAACGCCGCCGAGGCGCGGGCCGTGCTGGGCGGGGCCAAGGGGCCGGTGCGTGACGCTGTGGTGCTCAACGCAGCAGGAGCCATGGTCGCCCATGCCGGGCTAGCCAGCGACGCCAAGTGGGTGCCGGCGTGGGAGTCCGGTCTGGCGCGGGCTGTCGAGGCGATCGACTCGGGTGCGGCCGAACAACTGCTCGCGCGTTGGGTGCGGTTCAGCCTGCAGTTCTGAGTTCTGCTGCTGTGCCGCGGCCAGCCGTGCCGAGCGGGCCGCGGCCGCCCACTCCGCGTAGCGGCCCGCCGCACCGATCGGCGTCGCGTAGCCGCTGTCGGTCCGCACGATGCGGACCCCGGGCGCGGCCAGCCACCGAGCGATGAGCGCGGTCTCCTCCACCAGCGCGCCGCCCAAAGGCGTTGCGGTGGGCAGGATCACCTGCGCCGCCGCGCAGATCGCGTCGACCACCGGCATCGGCGGAACCCCGCGCCCGGCGGTCCCCGCCCCGGCCAGTTGGCCGTGGCGGATCACCGCGAAATGCCAACCACCGTTGCCGTCGGCGCGGGCGGCCACGAGTTCGGGGAGATCGGTCAGGGCGCGCAGCCGCTGCCCCCGCCACAGCGCCTCGATGGCCACCGCGGCGTGGTCGCGCAACCGGGCCGCGGTCTCATACCGCCGGGCTGCCGCCACCTCACCGATATGGGTCAGGGTGGCCGCCAGCGCACTGTGGTCGGTGCCTTCGATCAGTGCTGTGGCACGTTGTACCGAGGCCGCGTACTGCGCGGCCCCGACGTCCTGCGGGGCCGGGCACGGGGACAGTTCGACCTCGGGACAGCGGTGGCTGGCTGCCGTGCCGAAGCGGGCCGTGCAGGTGCGTACCCCGGTGAACCTCGCCAGCAGCGCTGCCGACTGCACAGCGTCGGACCGGGCCGAGAACGGTCCGAAAGCGGTGCGGTGCCCAGGGTTTCGCACCGCCGACAATCTCGGGAAGGCCTCGTCGGTGAGGGCCACCCACCACCAGCGCTGCGGGTACTTGGAGCGCCGGTTGTACGGCGGCGCGTGGGCCGCGAGCAGTCGCAGCTCGCGGACACCGGCCTCCAGCTCGTGGGCGCATTCGACATGGTCGACGACGCACGCCAGTGAGGCCATCTCTTTCATGCGGGCCCGGGGGTCGGCGCCGGTGAAGTACTGCCGGACCCGGCGTCGCAAGTCGACCGCGGTGCCCACGTAGAGCACCTCGTCGGACGGGCCGCGAAACAGATAGACGCCGGGGCGGTTGGGCAGCCGGTCGGCCAGTGAGCGGTTGCGGCGCTGGGCCGGGGTGACGTCGGGCAGATAGTTCTTCAGGTCGGCGAAGGTGTGGATGCCCTGGTTGCCGACCCGCTCGATCAGCCCGTGCAGGACGTCGACGGTGGCGCGGGCGTCGTCGAGGGCGCGGTGGGTGGGTGTCGTAGACGCACCGAACAACCGCGCCAGGGCCGACAGTTTCACGCTGGGTGCCTCGTCGCGGGTGAGGACGCGGCGGGCGAGTTTCACCGTGCACAGCACCGGGGGGCGTGGCCAGCCGAGCTCCGCCCGTTGGGCCGCGGCGCGCAGGAACCCGATGTCGAACCCGGCGTTGTGGGCGACCAGCACCGCGCCCCGGGAAAATTCCAGGAACGCGGGAAGCACCGATTCGATGCGCGGTGCATCGCGCACCATCGCGGTGGTGATCCCGGTGAGTTCGACGATCTGCGGTGGAATGGCACGGCCGGGATCGACGAGGGTGGCCAGCTCGCCGAGCACCTGGCCGCCGCGAATCTTGACCGCGCCGATCTCGGTGATGGCGTCGTAGCCGTCGCCCGGCGCCTTCGCGGTGGCCCGACCCCCGGTGGTCTCCAGATCGACCACCACGAAGGTCGTGTCGGCCAGTGACACGGCATCGAAGCCGGAGCCGGGATCGAATTGCAGGGCCAGCTGCTCTGCGTCGGCGGTGTTGCGCTGGCCCATGGGGATGACGGTAGGTACCGGCACCGACAACCTCGGGTCGCCACGCCCGGGCTCGTCGGGCCTTGTCGGGTGTTCGCTCCAATCCGCTGCGCTCCTTGTCGGGCCCTCGCTCCAATCCGCTGCGCTCCTTGTCGGGCCCTCGCTCCAATCCGCTGCGCTCCTTGTCGGTACGCGGCGATACGGTGCGCGCAACACCGATCGAGAGGACGGTCAAGATGAGCGGAGTGCGGCAGGACAACTGGTCCTGGGCCGACGAGCCTTGCCCCGACCAGCCGGACACCGGCAGCGTGACCATCGACTGCGACGATTGCGCGGTAAAGGGGCCCGGATGCCAGGACTGCGTCGTCAGTGTTCTGCTCGGGGTTCCGGAAACTTTGCTAGATGACGAGCGTCATGCGCTGGAAGTGCTCGCTGACGTGGGCCTTGCGCCGCGGCTGCGGCTCGTTCCGATTCACCGGAACGGCAGATCTGGAGTCGCCTGACGACACGCAGCGCTTCGTCCACAGGAAAATATCCAGGGTTGGCTGTTAAATTTGCACCTTCTGTTGGACAAGCCCGATGCCGTTTCGTAACCTATCTGAGACCTAAGAGCAGTTCGAGGCGGCTCGCCATCGCCAGTTGTGAGGACGAAAACTTGAGGCACGACCGCGCGCACCGGCCCACAAGTCGTGTCAAGCGACCCATCGCAGGTGTGATAGCGGGCTTGATCTTGATACCCGGATTCCTCGCAGGGAGTTCGCAGGCCGATCCCGCCGACGATGCCATGGCAAAGCTCAATGAGCTGTCCCGTCAGGCTGAGCAGACCACCGAGGCCATGCACTCAGCCCAGCTCGACCTGAACAAAAAGGTTGCGGCACAAGAGGCTGCCGAGAAGAAGCACACCGACGACAGCTCGGCGGTCGAAGAGGCCAAGTCGGAGCTGGCAACCTTTCAAACTTCGGTCAACAAGGTAGCTGCAGCCCAGTACATGGGGGGGCGCACCTCCGGAGTGGACGCCATCCTGACCGCCGGCTCGCCGCAGCAGCTGATCGAGCAGCTCGCCGTGCAGCGGGTGATGGCGACCGAGATGTCGGCGCAGATGAAGAACTTCCGTTCGGTGGGCGAGAAGGCCGCAGTGATCGAGCGGGAGTCGGCCACATCGGCCGCCGAAGCCAAGACCGCCGCCGAGCAGGCCGCCGCCGTACGCGCCGACCTGCAATCCAAGCAAAGTCAGCTGCAGGTGCAGATCGCCATCGTCAAATCGCAGTACCAGGCGCTGAGCCCGGCTCAGCGTGAAGCGATGACGGCCCTGCCGCCGGCTCCGCCGGTGCCTGCGCCCGAGGCGTTGCCGCCGGCGCAGGATCCTGCCGTGTTGGCTGACCCGCCGAACGGCATCCCGCCTGGTGACGTCGCCCCGCCGGAAGGCGCCCTCCCGGGTGGAGGCGACGCGCATTCCGGCACCGTCATCCAGGCGGCGTTGAGCCGCATCGGCTCGCCTTACTCCTGGGGTGCAGCCGGTCCCAGCTCGTTCGACTGTTCGGGTCTGGTGATGTGGGCGTTCCAGCACGCCGGAATCTCGCTGCCACATTCCAGCCAGGCCATGGCCCGCGGTGGCCAGCCGGTGTCGTCTGACTCGATGCAGCCCGGTGACGTGGTGACTTATTACTCCGATGCCTCCCATGTGGGCATCTACATCGGCGACGGGATGATGGTGCACGCGTCGACGTACGGCACCCCGGTGCGGGTCGCCCCGGTCAACAATGCGCCGATCTATAACGTCCGCCGGTACTGAGGGCACTGAGAAATCCCGATAGCGGCGTCGCCCTGAGCGTCCGCAGGCGTCTGCTGGTCGCGCTGTTGCTGGTGGAGTTGGCACTGGCAGCGGCGCTGTTGTGGAAATCTGCACCGACCCCATCGCCGGAGTCGGCGGTGCCGTCGGACGTCGCCACCGTGCCCGGTACCCCAGCACCCGACCCGGTCACCGTGGCGGTGCTGCCCGACGGGCGCACCGCCCTGCTGCTCGCTCTCGGCGGCTCGCAGTCCCCGGCCCTGCTTCAACGGCTTGGCGCCGAACTTCCCGACGCAGCCACTGCGGTCACGGCGTTCTGGGGTCCGGACTGGCCGCGCGACATCGAGATCGCGGTCGCGGGCTCCGATCAGCAGTTCCGGGTGCTGGCCGGCGGAGCCGCCGACATCGCGGCGACCACTACGGCCCAGAGGATCATGTTCGCCCCCGGCGCCGCCGGCATGAGCCCGGCCGCGTTACGAATTGTTTTGCGCCATGAGCTGTTTCATTACGCAGCCCGGTCGCGGACCGCGGCCGATGCACCGCGCTGGCTCACCGAGGGAGTGGCTGACTACGTCGGCCGACCACCTGCCGCGCCACCCGGTCCGGCACAGGCGGCGGCACTGGCCCAGCTGCCCACCGATGCCGATCTCGACACACCCGGCGTGGCCCGCAGCCTGGCATACGACCGGGCGTGGTGGTTCAGTCGCTACGTCGCCGACGCCTACGGGGTTCCGAAGCTGCGTGAGCTGTATCTGCGTGCATGTGGACCCGATCATCCGGATGTGGCCACCGCGGTGCGAGAAGCGCTGGGCGCCGACCTCGACGACGTGGTTGCCGGTTGGCGTCGCTGGCTGACCGGATAACCTGTCGCCGATGGGGAGCACATGGCAGGGGATAGCGCGATGACGCGGGTTTTGTTGGTCACCAACGACTTTCCACCGCGGCGCGGCGGTATCCAGTCCTACCTGGAGGCGTTCGTCGGCGAGTTGATGCGCGACGGCCCACACCAGCTCACGGTGTACGCACCCAAGTGGAAGGGCAGCCCGGACTTCGATGGCCGGGCCGCCGCGGCCGGATACCAGGTGGTGCGGCACCCGACCACGCTGATGGTGCCCGAGCCGATGGTTGCGAACCGCATGCAGCGGCTGATCGCCGACAACGACATCGAGACGGTGTGGTTCGGGGCGGCCGCTCCGCTGGCACTGCTGGGGCCGCTGGCCCGGCGGGCCGGAGCCAGGCGTGTGGTGGCCAGTACCCATGGCCACGAGGTCGGCTGGTCGATGTTGCCGGTGGCGCGCGGCGCACTGCGCCGCATCGGAGACGACGCCGACGTCGTGACGTTCGTCAGCGACTACACCCGCGGCAGGTTCGCGTCGGCGTTCGGTCCCCGCGCGGCGCTGGAACGTCTGTCGCCCGGCGTCGACACCGACCGCTTCGTACCCGACCCGGTGGCCCGCGCCGAATTGCGTGCCCGCTACGGGCTGGGGCAGCGCCCGGTGGTCGTGTGCCTGTCCCGCCTGGTGCCGCGTAAGGGCCAGGACATGCTCATCCGTGCCTGGCCCACCATCCGGCGCCGCGTTCCCGACGCAGCGTTGGTCATCGTCGGCGGCGGACCGTATCTGCAGAGCCTGCAACAGCTCGCGCACACCCACGATGTGGCCGCCGACATCATCTTCACCGGTGCTGTGCCCGGCTCCGAACTGCCCGCGCACCATGCGATGGCCGACGTGTTCGCCATGCCGTGCCGGACCCGCGGGGCGGGCCTGGACGTCGAAGGGCTCGGCATCGTGTATCTGGAGGCCTCGGCGTGCGGTGTGCCGGTGATCGCCGGAACCTCTGGCGGGGCACCGGAAACCGTTCTGGACGGCCAGACCGGCACCGTCGTGGACGGCAATGATGTCGGAGTCGTCGCGTCCGCCATTTCCGATCTACTGGCAGATCCGGGACGCGCCGCCGCGATGGGAGCGGCCGGGCGGCACTGGGCCGTCGACAACTGGCAGTGGCGCTCCCAGGGCGCCAAGCTGACCGCGCTGCTGTCGGGCTGATCCTCGGATCAGCCCGACGATCGGGCCTAGATCAGCCGTAGAGCGCGGCGATGTCGGCGGCGAACTTCTCGGCCACGACCTTGCGCTTGACCTTGAGGGTCGGGGTCAGCTCGCCGGTGTCCTCGGTGAAATCGACCGGCAGGATCCGGAACTTGCGGATCGACTCGGCATGGGACACCGCCTGATTGGCGTTCTTGACCGCCAGGTCGATCTCGGCCAGCAGGTCCGGGTCCTCGGCGAGATCGCCGACCGAGGCGTCGCCGTCCTTACTGTTGCGCTGCTTCCACCCGGGGAACGCCTCCGGGTCGATGGTGATGAGTGCGGCGATGAACGGCTGCTGATCACCGACGGCCATGGCCTGACTGATCAACGGGTGGGCCCGCAGCCGGTCCTCCAACAGGGCCGGTGCGACGTTCTTGCCGCCGGCGGTGACGATGATCTCCTTCTTGCGCCCGACGATGGTGAGGAAACCGTCGTCGTCGATGGCGCCGAGGTCGCCGGTGTGGAACCACCCGTCGGTGAACACCGCATTGGTCTCGGCCTCGTTGCCCCAATAGCCGCTGAACACCACGCCGCCCTTGACCAGCAGCTCGCCGTCTTCGGCGATGCGCATGCTGTTGCCGGGCATCAGCTTGCCGACCGAGCCGACCTTGAGGTCGTTGACCCGGTTGACGGTGATCGCCGCGCTGGTCTCGGTCAGCCCGTAGCCCTCGTAGATGCTCAGTCCCACACCACGATAGAAGTGGCCCAGCCGCGCGCCGAGCGGTGCGCCGCCGGAGATCGCGGCGCGGCATTCGCCACCGAGGGCGGCGCGCAGCTTGCCGTAGACCAGCTTGTCGAACAATGCGTGCTTGACCCGCAGAAGCAGGCCTGGACCACCGGTGTCCTGGGCTTTACTCCACTCGATCGCAGTGTCGGCGGCGATCGAGAAGATCTTGCCCTTGCCGTCGTTGCGGGCGTTCTGCTCGGCGGTGTTGTAGACCTTCTCGAACACCCGGGGCACCGAGACCACCAGGGTCGGTTTGAACACACCGAAAGTCGGGACGAGGTTCTTGATGTCGCTGGTGAAGCCGAGGGTGACCTTGTTGGCGAAGGCCGCGATGGTGATGGCCCGGGCCAGCACGTGGGCCAGCGGCAGGAACACCAGCATCCGCTCACCCTTGGCCAGCTCGGCGGGGAAGCAGGCCTTGGCTCCGTTGATCTCGTACAGCAGGTTCGAGTGGGTCAGCTGGCAGCCCTTGGGCTGGCCGGTGGTTCCCGAGGTATAGATCAGGGTGGCCGGGTCGGCCGAGCGAATTCCGGCCAGGCGCTTGTCGAGCTCGGCGGCGTCGACGGATTTACCGGCCTCGGCCGTGGCCTCCAGGGCAGGCGTGCCGGTGCCGTCGATCTGCAACACCTTGCGCAGTTCGGGCAGCTGGCCGCGGAGCTGTTCCACGGTCTCGGCGTGCGCGTCGGACTCGGCGAAGATGATCTTGGCCGCGGAGTTGTCGAGGACGAACCGGACCTGCTCGGCCGACGAGGTCTCGTAGATCGGCACCGTCACTGCGCCGACCGACAGGATCGCGAAGTCGATGATCGGCCACTCGTAGCGAGTGGCCGACAGGATCGCCACCCGATCGCCGGGCTGGATGCCCTCGGCGATCAGGCCGAGGGCGACCGAACGAATCTGGTCGGCCGCTTCGGCACAGGTCACATCGGTCCAGGTGCCGTTGACCAGGCGCCGGAAGATTACGTGGTCGGGGCTGTCGGCCGCGTGCGCGGATACCGAGCTGACGATGTTGTCGTGCTCGCCGACGGCAAACGACGCGGGGACGCTGTACTCCCGCATTGACTCACGCACTATCTTGCCCTCCAGGCTTGTGATACCGGCTTTGCGGGTCAGCCTAGTCGGCCGCGGTAGGCAGGTGATCGCGCATGTGTGAAGCTAGTCCGCGATGAACAGCATTCAGATCGCCGACGAGACGTTCGTCTGCGCCGATCCGGTCGCCGTGGGCGCCGCGGTTGCCGACCCCGCCGGCTGGCGGCGGTGGTGGCCCGACCTGGTGCTCAAGGTCGTCGAGGATCGTGCCGAAAAGGGCCACCGCTGGAATGTGACCGGTGCGTTGACCGGCACCATGGAGGTCTGGCTGGAGGAGGTGATGGACGGCGTGGTGCTGCATTACTTCCTGCACGCCGAACCGTCCGGCGCCACGGCAAAGGACTTGGCCGGCATGGATCTGGCGAAGGTGAACCACCAACGCCGCGTGGCGGGCAAGACGATGGCTTTCGGGATCAAGCAGCGGTTGGAGGCGGCACGCCCGGTCGGGGTGTCCCGCCTGGCCTGAGATCTGGCGCGTTTGAGCGGGTCTATCTGCGGGAGGGTAGATTTCTCGGCGAGAGCCAGGCGCCCCCGCGGGGTGGGGGAGAATAGGCATCCCTGCGGGGCGGGGAGAAGGGTGTGGCGGTGGCCGACAAGACGACACAGACCATCTACATCGACGCTGATCCGGTGACGGTGATGGACGTCATCGCCGATATCGGCTCCTACCCGGAGTGGGTGGCCGAATACAAGGAGGCCGAGGTCCTCGAGACCGACGCTCAGGGCAATCCCCAGACCGCCAGGCTGGTGCTCGATGCCGCGGTACTCAAGGACACCATGGTGCTGGCCTACGTGTGGCCTGCCGACCGCACGTCCGTGACCTGGTCGCTGGTATCCAGTTCGTTGCTGCGATCTCTTCAGGGGGCATATCGCTTGGCGCCCAAGGGCTCCGGCACCGAGGTGACCTATGAACTCTCGGTAGATCTGGTCATCCCGATGATCGGCCTGCTCAAGCGCAAGGCCGAGCGGCGGCTCACCGACACCGCGCTCAAAGATCTAAAGAAACGAGCAGAGGGCTGAGTGACTTCGCCGGATGGGAGCGCACGGACCCCCGCCAGAATCAGCCTGTTCGTCGGCAAGGGCGGGGTAGGTAAGTCGACGCTCGCGACCGCCACCGCGGTCCGTGATGCCGCGTCCGGGCAGCGGGTTCTGATCGTGTCCACCGATCAGGCGCATTCCACCGGAGACGTCCTCGGGATCGCGCTCGCCCCCACGGGACAGCGGGCCCCCACCCGCGTCCTCAGCGATCTGGAAACCGGCCTGACCGATGCAGGTGGCGTCCTGGACGCACTCGCTCTCGACACACTGGCGCTACTGGGTGCGCGCTGGGTGGAGACGGCCGGTCCGCTGGCAGCCCGGTTCCCCGAGTCCGATCTGGGGGACGTTGCCCCTGAAGAACTTTCGGCACTTCCTGGAATCCAGGAAGTCCTCGGGCTGCACGAGGTGGGTGAGCTCGCCGATTCCGGGCGCTGGGATCACGTGGTGGTGGACTGCGCCTCGACTGCGGATGCGCTGCGGATGCTGACGTTGCCTGAGACCTTCGGCCTCTATCTGGAGCGGGCCTGGCCCCGGCACCGCCGACTGTCGGGTTCGCCCGATGCGGTGAGTGCGGCCATCGTCGCCCTGATCGAACGCGTCGACGCCGGTATCCGCCGGCTCGGCACCCTGCTCACCGACGGCTCACGGGTGAGCGCATATCTGGTGCTCACCCCCGAGCGGGTGGTGGCCGCAGAGGCCTCGCGAACCTTGGGATCGCTTGCCCTGATGGGCGTCGAGGTGGCCGAGATAATCGTCAATCAGATTCTGGTGCAAGATGATTCGTTCGAGTACCAGAATCTGCCGGCGCATCCCGCGTTCGACTGGTACACCGAGCGGATCGCCGAGCAGCAGACCGTGCTCGACGAACTCGACACCACGATCGGTGACGTGCAGCTGGTGCTGGTTCCACACGTGCCCGGCGAGCCGATCGGTCCCAAGGCGCTGGGGGAGCTGATCGACAGTGCTCGGCGGCGCGACGGATCGCCGCCGCCCGGACCACTGCGACCCATCGTCGACCGTGAGTCGGGGTCTGGACTCGAAGCGGTGTACCGGTTGCGGTTAGAGTTGCCGCAGATCGATTCGGCCGGCCTCACGCTGGGCCGCGTCGATGACGACTTGATCATCGGAGTCGCAGGCATGCGTCGCCGTGTGCGGTTGGCCTCCGTCCTGCGTCGGTGCATCGTGACGGATGCCCAATTGCGAGGTGGCGAGCTGACTGTTCGCTTTCGTCCGAACCCGGAGGTGTGGCCGGCATGACGGGGTCTCATCCCGAGCTGGGTTCGGAGCTGCGGCAATTGGCGCAGGACATCCTGGACCGGCTGGATCCGGCGGTCCGGTTGGCGGCGGCCAACTTCGCGGCGTCGGCCGACAGCGAACCCGGCAAATGCCAGCAGGTGTGGTGCCCGGTGTGTGCGCTGGCGGCGGTGGCCAACGGCGAGCAGCATCCGTTGCTGTCGGTCATCGCCGAGCACAGCGTGGCCTTGCTGACGGTGATCCGCGCGGTCTTGGACGACGACCGAGCTGATGGAACCGACGGGGGCGGTTCGGGCCCCGATGGAGATAGCCCGGGCCCCGACGGTGGTCCGGACGGGCCTCCGCCCGCCGATTACCCGCCCCCGCCGCCTCCCGGCCGCTACCAGCACATCCCGGTCACCGTGGAGGGCCCAGCAGACTGAGACACCGCTGAGACTCAGCAGGCATCCAGGGCTTGATGTGGTAGCCACAACATGGCCTGGGTACAGTTGTCGCAGAGCGTTGCGCGGTGCGCCCGAGGTGGAGGGTCCATGTGGTATTGGCTGTTCAAGTACATCCTGTTGGGCCCAATGCTGGCCGTCCTCGGCCGGCCGAAAATCACTGGGCTGGAACATGTCCCGAGTGACGGCCCGGCCATCCTGGCCAGTAACCACCTGGCGGTGATGGACAGCTTCTACCTGCCGCTGGTGGTCAACCGCCGCATCACGTTCCTGGCCAAGCAGGAGTACTTCACCGGCACCGGGATCAAGGGCCGCATCCTGGCCTGGTTCTACACGGTGGCCGGTCAGGTGCCGATCGACCGCACCGATGCGGACTCGGCGCAGGCGGCTCTGGTGACCGCCACGCGGATTCTCGGCGAGGGCAAGCTGCTCGGGATGTACCCCGAGGGCACCCGTTCCCCCGATGGGCGCCTCTACAAGGGCAAGACCGGACTGGCCCGGTTGGCGCTGGAGACCGGCGTGCCGGTGATCCCGGTCGCCATGATCGGGACCGATGTCGTCAACCCCCCGGGGTCGAAAGGCCTGCGGTTCGGCCGGGTCGAGGTCAGGTTCGGCAAGCCGATGGACTTCAGCCGGTTCGACGGCCTCGCCGGCAACCGCTTCATCGAGCGCGCGGTGATCGACGAGGTCATGTACGAGCTGATGGATCTGTCGGATCAGGAATACGTCGACATCTACGCTGCCACGCTCAAGGAGTCTGCGCAGCAGACCAACGGCCAGCCGGCCGAGGCAGACAAGCCCGCGTCCCGGTTACCGCACGCCGCAGCGGGTTAGGGGCTGGATCAGGCGGCTTCGCCGCCGCTGAGACGGACCAGCGGGGCGGCGGGCGCCGTGGTGGTCTGGCCCGTCCTCGAAGCGGGCACGAGCCCGATGACGGCGATGACCGCGAGCGCCCACCACAGGTAGGCGTCACCGGCCAGCTGACGCATCACCGATGCGGCGGTTTCGTGGTGCGGGGTCAACAACGCGATGGGCGTCCACACCATCAACGCGAGTCCGATGAGGGTCACCAGGGCCAGGGCGAGGGCAGGCAGAAGGTACTGGCGCATCCGGTAGGCGAGCACGCCGGTCACCAACAGGGTGGGCAGTGACCAGACCCAGTGGTGCGACCACGAAACCGGCGAGACCACCAGGCCGAACATCGCCACGCAGATCAGGGCTACCACCGGAGCCTCATCGGCGCCCGTGCGCAGGGCACGCCGGGAGGCCCAGACCGTCAGAGCCAACACCGCGAAGCAGGCGACGACCCACAATGCGAACCGCGGGCCCTCGGAAAGGCCGAGGCGGGCCAGAGTGCCTGCGATGTTCTGGTTGGTATTGAGCGTGGCCGTACCGATCCGGTCGGTGTTGCGCACCGTCTCGGTCCAGTACTCGATCGAGTCGGTCCAGGCCAGGACGAACCCGGCCAGTGTCGCTGCCACCGCGGCCACGGCGGTCCGCAGCAGTGCGTGGATATCGCGGCGCAACAGGAAGTACAGCAGGAACACCGCGGGGGTGAGCTTGAGCGCGATCGCCACACCCAACAGCACACCGCGCGGCCACGGCGTGCGGCGCGGAACGCAGTCGGCGACGACCAGCGTCATGAGCACGACGTTGATCTGCCCGAACTCGAAGTTCGACCGGATCGGCTCCAGCCAGATGACTGCTGGTGCCACGAGCGCAGTGGCCAGCCAGCAGCGCCGCAGCCAGGCGGGTTCGGAGGTGATCGTGGTGTCCGGCCAGACGTTCAGCCGGGTCAGCACGATCATCATGGAGACGATCAGCAGGATCAGCGTGGTGGCGGTGATCGCGACACTCGCCGCAGGCAACGAGAGCCAGGCGAACGGGGCGAACATGATCGCCGCGAGCGGCGGATAGGTGAAGGGGAGGTCCAGGCCGCCCTGGGTGTGGAAGATGGCGCCGTCGGCGTACAGCGGCTGGTTGTCCAGCCACGCGCGCCCGCCCATCCGGTACACGTCGATGTCGATGCGATAGGGCACGTGCCCCAGAAGCCTCCAGCCGACCAGGATCAACCCGGCAGCAGTGAGCAACTGAAAAAGCCGCCACCCGATCGTCGGTGCCCAACCAGCCCCGCCGGGCGACTGCCGCTTACTCATGTCCTCAACAGACTATCGGGGGCCACCCCCGGACGGCGCATCCGCACTCGCGACGCGCGCACGTCGGCGTAAGTTCTCTGTCCGTGCATGCGACCGTTCACCTCGATTTCCTCAGCCGCGATCGCCTGCCGTTGCTGTGCTGCCTGGTGGCGTTCATTCTCACGTTCTTCGTGACGCGTCTCGTGGTGCGTTACATCCGCCGGAACGCCGGCAGCAACCGGCCGCCGAGGTGGTGGCAGCCCCGCAACATGGGGCACGGATCCGTGCACATCCACCACATGGTGATCGGCGTCGTGCTGGTGATGGCCTCTGGCGTGACGATGGTGACGCTCGCGGTCAACGGCGGTGTAGCCGAGTTCACCGTGGCCGCGGTGTTCTTCGGCATCGGTGCGGCCCTGGTGCTGGACGAGTTCGCACTGATCCTGCATCTGTCGGACGTGTACTGGGCCGAGGACGGCCGCACCTCGGTGGATGCGGTGTTCGCCGCGGTCGCGGTGGCGGGGCTGTTGATCCTGGGTTTCAATCCGCTGTCATTCTTTGATATCGATATCTGGCGCGAGGACCAATCGCCGGCCGTGCGGGCATTCGTGGTCACGGTTGCGGTACTGACGCTGCTCCTGGCGGTGGTGGTGCTGCTCAAAGGCAAGGTGTGGACTGGATTGGTGGGCATGTTCATAACCCCGTTGTTGTTCGTCGGGGCGGTTCGGCTGTCGCGGCCGCATGCGCCGTGGGCGCGTTGGCGCTACACCGGCCATCCACGCAAGATGCACCGCGCGCTGGAGCGGGAGCGCTGGCTGCGCCGTCCCGTGGTGCAGGCCAAGCTGTGGTTGCAGGACGCGATCACCGGCATGCCGAAGTTCCCCGACGACGCCACCGTCGACGCGCAACTGGACCGTGAGATCCACGCCGCCCCCGCGCCGGCGTCCACCACGGACACCACGGAGCGGACCGGGCGGATCGGCTGATGCGCTACTTCTACGACACCGAGTTCATCGACGACGGTCGCACCATCGAGCTGATCTCGATCGGCGTCGCCGCAGAGGACGGCCGCGAGTACTACGCGATCTCGACGGAGTTCAACCCGGACCGGGCGGGCCGGTGGGTGCGCAAGCACGTGCTGCCCAAGCTGCCGTCCCCGGCGTCGAAGCTGTGGCGGTCACGGCGACAGATCCGGTCGGAGCTCGAGGATTTCTTCAACATCGACGGTGACGAGCCGATCGAGCTGTGGGCGTGGGTGGGCGCCTACGACCACGTGGTGCTGTGCCAGTTGTGGGGCCCCATGACCGATCTGCCTCCGGCGATGCCGCGGTTCACCCGCGAACTGCGCCAGTTCTGGGAGGACCGTGGATCACCGCGGATGCCCGCGAAACCGACCGATGCGCACGACGCGCTCGTCGACGCCCGGCACAATCTGAACCGGTTCCAGTTGATGACGGGGATCGGGCTCGCACCGGCGCGGGAATCGGGCACCACACAACCCTGAAAACGGCCATTCACCGGCGGCTACCATGAACGGGTGAACTGGACCGTCGACATCCCCATCGACCAGCTGCCACCACTGCCTCCGCTGACCGACGAGCTGCGTCAACGGCTCGATGCGGCGCTGGCCAAGCCGGCGGTGCAGCAGCCAAGCTGGGACCCGGACGCGGCGAAGGCCATGCGTACGGTGCTGGAGAGCGTGCCGCCGGTGACGGTGCCGTCGGAGATCGAGAAGCTCAAGGGTCTGCTGGCCGACGTCGCCCGTGGCGAGGCCTTCCTGCTGCAGGGCGGCGACTGCGCCGAGACTTTCGTCGACAACACCGAGCCGCACATCCGGGCCAACGTCCGCACACTGCTGCAGATGGCTGTGGTGCTGACCTACGGCGCCAGCATGCCGGTGGTCAAGGTGGCCCGCATCGCCGGTCAGTACGCCAAACCGCGGTCGGCCGATCTCGACGCGCTCGGCCTGAGGTCCTACCGCGGTGACATGATCAACGGCTTCGCTCCGGACGCCGCGGTGCGTGAGCACGACCCGTCCCGGTTGGTACGGGCCTATGCGAATGCCAGCGCCGCGATGAACCTGGTGCGCGCCCTGACGTCCTCCGGGTTGGCGTCGTTGCACCTGGTGCATGACTGGAACCGCGAGTTCGTCCGGACTTCGCCGGCCGGAGCTCGCTATGAGGCGTTGGCCGGGGAGATCGACCGGGGCCTGAAATTCATGTCCGCCTGCGGGGTGGCCGACCGCAATCTGCAGACTGCCGACATCTTCGCCAGCCACGAGGCTCTGGTGATCGATTACGAGCGTTCGATGCTGCGGCTTGCCGATCCCGCCGAGAATCCGGACGGGCCGCCCAAGCTCTACAACCAGTCGGCGCACTACCTGTGGATCGGTGAGCGCACGCGTCAGCTCGACGGTGCCCATGTGGCGCTGGCCGAGGTGATCGCCAACCCGATCGGGATCAAGCTGGGGCCGACCACGACGCCGGAGATGGCCGTCGAGTACGTGGAGCGGCTGGATCCCAACAATGAGCCCGGCCGGCTGACCCTGGTGACGCGGATGGGCAACAACAAGGTGCGTGATCTGCTGCCGGCGATCATCGAAAAGGTCCAGGCGACGGGCCACCAGGTGATCTGGCAGTGCGACCCGATGCACGGCAACACCCACGAGAGCTCGACCGGCTACAAGACCCGCCACTTCGACCGCATCGTCGACGAGGTGCAGGGGTTCTTCGAGGTGCACCACACGCTGGGTACGCACCCGGGCGGCATCCACGTCGAGATCACCGGAGAGAACGTCACCGAATGTCTCGGTGGGGCGCAGGACATCTCGGATTCGGATCTGGCCGGCCGCTACGAGACCGCGTGCGATCCGCGGCTCAACACCCAGCAGAGCCTGGAGTTGGCGTTCCTCGTCGCGGAGATGCTGCGCGGCTAGCTAGATCAGTGCGGCCACGTTGCTGCCCAGCGTCCACGCTGCGGCGGCGACCAGGCCGGTCAGGGTGAGGACCGCGACCACCCAGAACGCGAGCGCACGTCGGGCACGTTGGCGGGCCCAGTGGAACTCGCTCATTTCGATACCGGCGAATTGCCTTGCCCCGAATGAATATTCGTCCGCTTCGGGATCGGCGGGGATCGGCGCCCAGTCGTGCTGGTCGCGGGTGATCTCGCGGGTGGGCTGACGCGGTGCGGGAGCCGCCGGCGGCGGCACCGAGGGGGACGGTGGAGCGGCCGTCACGACTGTCGTCGTCTCGGCACGGCGACCGTCGGGCTCACCGAGGTCGTGCACACGGGTGGCGGCCAGGTGCTGCGCCGAATGCTGCGGTGCGGGCACGCGGAACGAGGGCAGGCCGAGTTCCTCGACGATCTCGGCCAGTTCGGCCCGCATGGCGTCGGCGTCGGCGAAGCGCTGTCCCGGATCGCGTGCGGTGGCGCGGCGCACGAGCTGGTCGAATTGCGTTGGCACCCCCGCGATTACCGCGCTCGGTGCGGGCACATCGTTATCCATGCGCTGATAGGCCACGGTGAGCGCCGAGTCTCCTGTGAACGGTGTGACGCCCGTCAGCAATTCGTAGGTGAGAATGCCGACGGCATACACATCGCTGCGTGGGTCGGCGTCGCCGGTGCTCACCTGCTCGGGGGACAGGTAGGCCGCGGTGCCCAGGATCACGCTCGTCGAGGTGATCTTGGCCTCGGCGACGGCGCGCACCAGGCCGAAGTCGGCGATCTTGACCTCCCCGGCGTCGGAGATCAGGACGTTCTCGGGCTTGACGTCGCGGTGCACGAGGCCGGCGCGGTGGGCCACCGCGAGCCCGCCGAGTACCGGTGCCAGCACCGCAGCGACCGCGTGTGGGGGCATCGGGCCGCGTTCGGCCAGCAGTTCACGGAGCGTGCCGCCCTCGATCAGCTCCATCACCAAGAAGGGGGGTTGGCCTCCGGCCCCGCCGCCGCCCTGGTCGTAAACCGCAACCAGTCCAGGGTCCTTCAACCGGGCCACAGCCTTGGCCTCGCGCCCGAACCTGGTCAAAAAGTGGCTGTCGCCGCTGTAGCGGGAGTCCATCACCTTGAGCGCCACCGGGCGGTCCAGGCGGACGTCGAGGCCGCGGTAGACCGTGGACATGCCGCCGGTGGCGATGGCGGTGTCCACGCGATAGCGCCCGTCGAGCATGGTGCCGACGAGTGGATCCGATTGCTGCTCCACCGGACACATGTTACGAGTCGTGGGCGTGGTCCTAGAATCAGTGCGGTGAGCAGCATTCCGGTCGCCGATGACGTCCTGGACCCCGACGAGCCCGTATACGACCTACCGACGGTGTCGGGTTTGCTCGGTATTCCGGTCACCAAGGTCCATCAACAGTTGCGCGACGGGCAGTTGATTGCCGTGCGCCGCGACCGCGTCATGGTGGTGCCGCAGATCTTCTTCGATGGCGACGGTCATGTGGTCAAGCACCTGCCCGGCCTCCTGATCGTGCTGCGCGACGGCGGCTTCCGCGACACCGAGATCGTGCGCTGGTTGTTCACCCCGGACGAGTCGCTGACGATCACCGCCGACGGTCGCACCGAGCAGGTCTCCAATGCCCGCCCGGTCGACGCTCTGCATTCCCACCAGGCACGTGAGGTGCTGCGTCGCGCCCAGGCGCTAGGTTACTGACGGCTGGTTCTCAGCCGCCGGCTCCGGCGCGGGCGTCTCGGGTGCGCGGTACAGCGAGTACCACGCCACCACTGCGCATGCCGTGGTCAGCAGGACGTGCGCCCATGAGTACATGCCATGTGCCCCATCGGGTTTCCACATCACCATGATCCACGTGGAGAGCCCGGCCACCACCGCGATGGCGGGCCGGGTCTGGATCAGGGCGGCCGCGACGGCCAGCGGCCAGGTGTAGTACCAGGGCAGCGCAGCCGGAACGAACAACACGACCACTGCCATGGCCAGGGCGGTGCCGGTGAGGGCTTCGCGGTCGGTGTGCCGGTAGCGCCACCACAACAGCGGCAGCGCGACCACGATGGTGAGGATGCCGATGATGCGGGTGACCTCGAGCACGGCGTAGAAGTTGACGGGGAAGATCAGGCCGCCGATCGCGTTGATCAGGTTGGCGGCGGCCGTGGGCACGGTCAGCCAGTTGATGATCTTCACGTTGCCGGCCGCCAGGGCGGACAGCCAGCCCAGGCCGACGCCGGCCAGCCATGACATCACCGCGAACACTGCGGCGAGGATCGCCATGGAAGCGGCAGTCGCCAGGACGAATGCCCGCACCGGCGGGTGGTCGTGGCGGTCACGAAGCTGCCGCGTCCACACCCATACGACGAACGGAAGTGCCAGTCCTGCGGTCGCTTTGACCGCGACGGCCATGGCGATCAGGCCGACGCCCCAGACGGGGCGGTGTCGGAACGTGAGTGCGATGCCGGCCATCATGAGCCCGACCATCAGCATCTCGTTGTGCACGCCGCCCATCAGATGGATGATCACCAGCGGGTTGAGCACGCAGACCCACAGGGCTGTGGCCGGACTTGCGCCGATGTGGCGGGCGACGCGCTGCGTCGCCCAGATCAGCAATACCAGGCCGGGCAGCATGCACAGCCGCAGCAGCATGGTGCCGGCCACGACGTCGTCGCGCACCAGCATCGTGACGAACTTCGCGACGAGGATGAAGGCCGGTCCGTAGGGCGCGGTGGTCGTCGTCCAGATCGGGCTCACGTTGTCCAGCAGGAGGTTCGGATTCTCCACCGGCCCCACCACGTAGGGGTCGAAGCCGTCGCGCAGCAATGCCCCCTGGGCGAGGTATGAATAGGTGTCCCGGCTGAACAGCGGCACGCTCAACAGCAGTGGCGCCAGCCAGAAACCTGTCGTGGCGACCATGGTGTATTCGGTGGCGGTGCGGTCGATCACGCGCCGGCCCAGCCACAGCCACGCGATCAGCATCACTGCGATGCCAACCCACAGCAGGATCGAGGACAGCACCAGGCCATGGCCGAATCGCAGCCAGGACAGGTGCAGTGACTCCAGGAGCGGGTCGTGCAATCGGGTGCTGCCCGCGCCGAGCCCGCCGATGGTCAGCAGGGCAGCACCCAGGAAACCCAGCCGGGCGGGGCGGGCATCGGCGGACACCGCGAATGCGGCCAGGCGTGAGACGTGTTGCGCGATCCCGGAGCTCGGGGTCTCGGTCGGTGTGTGTGTCATGACGTGCGGGCTGTGCTCCTACGCCGACCGGTTCGCCGCGAACCGGGCGATCTCGGCCAGGCCGGTTTTTGCCTGTGAGTGAATGGGGGCGGCGGCCAGCGTGTCCAGGGCGCGGTTGGTCAGCAGCTCGATGTGCGCCTCGACCGCGGCCAGGGCGCCTACTGATTCGATGGCCCGGCACAGGTCACCCACCTGGGCGTCGGACAGCACGGTGCCCACCGAGGTGCGCAGCAGCTCTGCGGCGGCGGGGTCGGATTTGTCGGCGAGCTCGAGTGCCTCGGCCAGCAGCACCGTGCGCTTGCCGGATCGCAGGTCGTCGCCGGACGGCTTGCCGGTCACCGCCGGATCGCCGAACACTCCGAGCACGTCGTCGCGGAGCTGGAAGGCGACGCCCAGGTCGTTGCCGACTTGGTGGAAGATCTGCTGGACGTCGGGTCGGTCGGCGGCCGCGGCCGCGCCCAGCTGCAGTGGCCGGGTCACGGTGTATGACGCGGTCTTGTAGGTGTTGACGTTCATCGCCGAGGCCACCGATTCGGCACCGCTGGATTCCGCGACGATGTCGAGGTACTGGCCGCCGAGCACCTCGGTGCGGATGTGGCGCCAGACCTGTTGGACGCGCTGCTGCGCGTCGGCCGGGATGTCGGCCGAGGCGACGATGTCGTCGGCCCAGGACAACGCCAGGTCGCCGGCCAGGATGGCCGCCGACAAACCGAACTGCCGCGACGAACCGTGCCAGTTGCGTTCGCGGTGCCGGTCGGCGAACACCCGGTGCACGGTGGGCAGGCCGCGGCGGGTGGCCGAATCATCGATGACGTCGTCGTGCACCAGGGCGCAGGCCTGCAGCAATTCCAGCGCCGCGAACAATCTCAACACATCGGGGCCGGCGGGGCGGTCGGCCGGATCGATCACTGCGCGCCAGCCCCAATAGGCGAAGGCCGGGCGCATCCGCTTGCCGCCGCGGAGCACGAATTCTTCGAGGGCCTCGGTCAGCTCGGCGTAGTCGGTTCCGATGTACTCGGAGTCGCGGCGGCGCTCACGCAGGTAGTCGCGCAATTGGTCGGTGACGGCCCCGGCCAGCTCGACGGTTGACGGAGCCGATGTTTGCACGCTCAGCGCCCGCCCCTTTCTGTCGTCAACGGTGTGTCCCCGAGTGTGCATTCAGCGTAGAGCGTGCCGCGCGTTTTGTACCAAGTGAGGGCGGCGTAGCAATGTGCTCGGTGGGGACGGTGCGCGGTCAGTCGCTCCCGGCGACCGGGTCACCCGGTTTCGGGGAGGTGTCCCGGCTCATCCAGGCCAAGGCGCCGATCACGCCGGCCACCAGGAATGCGCCGACGATGAGCCAGATGGTCGCGGTGGTGAAGGACCGGGCGCTGGGATCGGTGTAGCGGGCCTGGGCGTTCATGGTGCTGACGATTCCGGGCCGCAGTTTCCATTCCACGATCGAGGAACTCACCTGATCGCCGTTGGTCGAGGTGACTTCGCCGGGGAACGACACCGTCAGCAGGACGTCGGCCTGTGGATCGTTGAGCGAGGTGAGGTCCACCCGGCCGTCCAGGATCACCAGGTCACCGGCGCGGCGCAGGGAGATGTCGACTCCGGCGGCATCCCGGCTCATGCCGGCCAGCTGGGGTAGTTCGGCGAAGGTGAGGTCGGAGAACACCGCCTGGGAACCGACGAAGTCGTCCCGGCTGTACTCCGAGACGGCGACCTTCGTGGCGAACGGGAGGTTGTTCAGCAGTTGCGGGCCCTTGTCGTCGGAGTCCCGCGGCTTGGCTGCGGCGATGATCTGACCGGACACCCGGTCGTCGGGGGAGACCGTGATCGAGGTGCGGACGCGGACGCAGCCCACCGCCATGGGCAGGATCAGCAACAACATCACCAACGTGAGCAGACGGGTCCGGCTGTTACGTCTGGGAGGGCGGCTGGCTACTCGGACGTGCACGCTGGTCATCGTGCCAGATCTCACAACGGCAGTGGGCGACCGAGGATGGCGAACGGCCGGGGGTCGCCGGCGAAGTGGTAGCCGCGGATGACGTCGGTGAAGCCCAGCCGCCGGTACAACCGCCACGCCCGATTGGCCTCGCCGTTGATCTCAGGAGTCGACAACAGCACGTGAGACTCATCCCGTCCGGCCAGCAGTCGCCTGGTCAGAGCCTCGCCGAGGCCCTGTCCTTGGGCGCGGGGCTCGATGTGCAGCTCGGTGAGTTCGAAGTAGCTGGCCATCAGGTCGGCGATCTGTCCGGGGTTGGTGCCCATTCTCTGCAGGCCGGAGATGACCTGCTGCTGCCACCACTGCTCCGGCGCGCCGCTGTAGCCGTATGCGATGCCGTTCAGCGGTGCGTCGAGCAGATCTGCGCGGTCTGGGCCCGCGCCGGATCCGGGATCGGCTTCGGGGGCCTCGACCGCGGCCACGCATTTCCAGCCGGCGCGCCGGGTGTGTTCGAGCCACAGTGCGGCGCGTTGGTCCTCGGTCCCGCGGGGGTAGCGCATGGCGTCGACGTACACGCGCAGTGCCTCGGGAAGCCGGCGCTTCATATCGTCCGGCGACAGATCGATGAGATACGTCGCCAATGCCTTCGCCCTTCGCCCGTCCGGTGTCCTGCCTGATTCATTATCTTCAGCATTATCCGGCTGAGAGATGGTCGGTCCCGTCGACCCGAGCTATCTCACGACGACCTACAATCGACGGCGAACAAGGTGGTACGGCTCGGATCGACCTCGTATCATTAGGGTTAGGTGCCCGTGATTGCGGGCACGTGAAATCTTGAAAAGCGACGGCGGCGTCGGCAAGGAGGGACGAATGCCACTCTCCGATCATGAGCAGCGCATGCTCGACCAGATCGAGAGCGCGCTCTATGCCGAGGATCCCAAGTTCGCCTCGAGCGTTCGCGGTGGGTCCTTGCGCGCGCCATCGGCTCGGCGCAGGCTTCAGGGCGCACTGCTCTTCGTGGTGGGCCTGGCTCTGCTGGTAGTCGGTGTCGCGGTGAAAGCCACCATGATCGGTGGATTCCCGATCCTGTCGGTGGTGGGTTTCGTGGTGATGTTCGGTGGCGTGGTGTTCGCCATCACGGGTCCGCGCGTGACGGGTGGCCCGGGGCGTGCGGCCCAGGGGTCCGGCAATGCGCCGCGGCAGCGTCGTCAGCGCGGCGGGTCCTTCACCACTCGAATGGAAGATCGGTTCCGACGCCGGTTCGACGACTGAGCCGTCAGGCGCCGTAAGCAGTAAGGGGCAGCCCGTAACGGGTTGCCCCTTTTTTTGTGTGTCGTCGGGTGGCCGGGCCAGGTGTCGGGGTGGGTCCAGCGACACGCCGGGCGTAGGAGTCCCGCGCCCCTTGTGGGGCAGTGTGGGGGAGAGTCGCGGATTCTCAGGGAATTTCGCCCCACAACCCCCCACCCTTTCGCCGCAGGTGTCTACCTGCGGTTTTTCTGTTTCTCTGGCCCCCGTCTGAGTGCGAAGGCGCGCTGAGGGCGCAGTTCTGGGCGGTTCGAGTGGGGCCGCCGCCCAAACGTGGCGCATTAAATGGAGCAAAGTGGGGGATCGTGGGGTAAAGTGGCGGCCAACGGGGAAATCGGAGCCCCGTTCGGAGGGCAGAAGGCCTGGCCTGGATCTCACAAGCGACTCGGGATCCGAACCGGGTGGCGGGAGGTGTCCAGATGTTTCTGGGTACCTACACGCCCAAGCTCGACGACAAGGGGCGGCTCACGCTGCCCGCCAAGTTCCGCGACGTACTGGCAGGAGGGTTGATGGTCACGAAGAGTCAAGATCACAGCCTGGCCGTGTACCCGCGGGACGAGTTCGAGGAACGCGCACGCAAAGCGGTGGAGGAGGCCAAGGCGCATCCGGAACGTCGCGCGCAGTTGCGGGTATTCGCCGCGGCCGCCGACGAACAGCGCCCGGACAGTCAGGGTCGGATCACCCTGTCGGCGGATCACCGTCGCTACGCAAACCTGTCCAAGGAATGTGTGGTCATCGGGTCGGTCGACTACCTGGAGATCTGGGATGCCGACGCGTGGCAGTCCTACCAGCAGACCCACGAAGAAAACTTCTCCGCGGCCACCGATGAAACTCGTGACGTTCTCTGATGGTGCCGCTGATACGGCCCGTCAACCGGCGGCCGGCCTGGACTTAGCCCGTGCAGCGAGGCCTCTGCCCGAATTGGCCCTGGCGTACTTCCCCGACGCCAGGTCCGTTAATTCGGTCAGAGACCCCGGTGCAGGGGCCATTCCGAGCGGAGGTGTTTCAGCGGTGCCAGATTCCCCAGATCAGTCCGACTCCCGGGGCCACGGCCACATCCCGGTTCTGCTCGACCGCTGCGTCGAGTTGCTGGCCCCCGCGCTCACCCGTCACCACACCGACGGGACGGACGCAGTGTTGGTGGACGCCACGCTCGGCGCGGGCGGCCACTCCGAACGCTTTCTGACCGACTTTCCCGGTCTCCACGTGATCGGCCTGGACCGTGACCCCAACGCGCTCGGCATCGCCGGTGCCCGCCTGGCGCCGTTCGGTGACCGGATGCGGCCGGTGCGGACCCGCTATGACGGAATCGCCGGGGCGATCGCGGAATCCGGCTTCACCCGAATCGACGGCGTGCTGTTCGACCTGGGCGTTTCCTCGATGCAGCTCGATCAGACCGAACGCGGCTTCTCCTACTCGACGGACGCGCCGCTGGACATGCGGATGGATCCCGACGCGCCGTTGACGGCCGCGGACATCCTCAACACCTACGACGCCAAGTCGATCGCGCGGATTCTGCGTGACTTCGGCGAGGAGCGCTTCGCCGGCCGCATTGCCGACAAGGTCGTCAAACGGCGTGCACTGCAACCATTTTCGACAACCCGTGAGCTGGTGGAGCTGCTCTACGAGGCGATCCCGGCACCGGCCCGCCGTACCGGAGGGCATCCGGGTAAGCGCACCTTCCAGGCGCTGCGGGTGGCGGTCAACAGCGAACTGGATTCGCTGCGCGTCGCACTGCCTGCCGCGCTTGCCGCGCTGACCGACGGCGGACGGATCGTGGTGATGTCGTATCAGTCGCTGGAGGATCGGATAGTCAAGCAGGCGTTCGCCGCGGCGACGGCATCGCGGACCCCACCCGGCCTGCCCATCGAACTACCCGGCCATGAACCCGAATTCGTCACGTTGACCCGCGGAGCCGAGAAGGCCCGCCAAGTCGAGATCGATCGCAATCCGCGTAGCGCTCCGGTGCGGCTGCGGGCACTGGAAAAGGTTGGGGGAGAGGGCAACTCATGAAGGTCAAACGGCCCGAACAGCTGCGCGAGGCAGACCGCAGGCGTCCGGTGCGTCAACCCGCGCGAGGTGGCGGGCGGCGCACCGATCAGGCCCCGCCGCGCAAGCGGCGGCCTGGTTCCGAACAGCGGCCCGCGCGTACGGCACCGAATGCCGGGCCGATTCAGCGGCCGGGCACCCGTCCGGCCCGGCCCAAGAGTGCCAGCCAGGCCAAGGCACGGGCGAAGGCCCGTAAAGCCAAGGCTCCGAAGGTAGTCCGTCCGCCACTGCGGGTTCGGCTGAGGGAACGTCTGCTGGTCCGGCTGGCCTCGATCGAGCTGAACCCGCGCGTGCTGGTCTCCCGTGTCCCGTTCGTCGTGTTGGTGATCGCGGCGCTGGGTCTGGGACTCGCGGTCACGCTGTGGCTGTCGACCGGTTCGGCCGAGCGGTCCTACCAATTGGGCCATGCCCGCCAGGTCAATCAGGGCCTGCTGCAACAGAAAGAAGCGCTGGAACGTGATGTGCTCGAGGCGCAGGCCGCACCGGCGCTGGCCGAGTCTGCCCGCAATCTGGGAATGATCCCGTCGCGCGATACCGCACACCTGGTGCAGGATGCTGCCGGCAACTGGACCGTCGTCGGCACCCCCAAGCCGGCCGAAGGGGTGCCTCCACCCCCGTTGAACACCCCGCTGCCCGAGGAAGCCCCGCCGGCCCCGCCCGCGGCCCCGGCTCCGCGGGTGGTCGATCCGCGGGAGCTGACGGTACGGACGCCGCGCCCGGGTTCCCTTGCTATTCCGGGTATCCCGGTCCCGCCGGCCGACGCACCTCATGGTGTGCCGGGAGCCGTTCCGCCGGTGCCGGGGCCGGTCCTACCGGGACCGACTGCGCCGGCACCGAACGTTCTCGCGATGCCGGCGCCCTTGGCAGCGCCCGCGCCGGTTGACACAGCGCAGTTTGCACCGCAACAGATCACCGATCCGACGCACATGCCCACCGCCGGCGTGCCGACCGCGCCCGGACCGGTCCTGCCGGAACCGGCCGTGCCTGCACCGGTCGCGCAGGCACTTGCCGCTCCGGCCCCAGGCCCCGCCGTTCCGCTGGAGCAGTTCAGCCCACCGGCGGCCCCGGCGGCACATGTCCCGGCTGCCGGCGTCAACGCGCAGGCGCCGGCCGCATGAGCCGCCGCCCGGGCCGCCAGGGTCAGTCGCCCAAGCCGCAGCGGGCCAAGAAGGCCTCGCCTGGTCCAGGGCATGAGGCCCGCGACCGCCGTACGCGGGTTGCTGCCGCCGAAACAGGCTTGCGCAGCTCGTCGTTCGTGTTCCGGCATCGCACCGGGAACCTCGTCATGCTCGCGGTGTTGGTGATCGCGGCGGTGCAGCTGTTCACGCTCCAGGTGCCCAGGGCGGCGGGCCTGCGCGCCGAAGCGGCCAGCCAGCTCAAGGTCACCGACGTGAACCCGGCAATGCGAGGCAGCATCGTCGACCGCAATGACGACAAGCTGGCGTTCACCATCGAGGCCAAGGCGCTGACATTCCAGCCGGTCCGGGTCCGCAAGCAGCTCGCCGAGGCCAAGGCCAAATCCAGTGAGGCGCCGGACCCGGATCGCCGGCTCTCGGACATCGCCAAGGAGATCGCCACCCGGCTGGACAACCGGCCGGACGCCAAGACGGTGCTCAAGAAGCTCAGGAGCAACGAGACTTTCGTGTATCTGGCCCGCGCGGTGGATCCCGCGATCGCCGGCGCCATCATGGACAAGTTCCCCGAAGTCGGTGCCGAGCGCCAGGATCTGCGCCAGTACCCGGGAGGTTCGCTGGCCGCCAATATCGTCGGCGGCATCGACTGGGACGGTCACGGCCTGCTGGGACTGGAGGATTCGCTCGACGCGGTGCTGGCAGGCTCCGATGGTTCGGTCACCTATGACCGGGGTTCGGACGGTGTGGTCATCCCGGGCAGCTACCGAAACCGGCACGACGCGGTCAACGGCTCCAATGTGCAGCTGACCCTCGATGACGACATCCAGTACTACGTCCAGCAGCAGGTGCAGCAGGCCAAGGACGCTTCGGGCGCCAAGAATGTCTCGGCGGTGGTGCTCGACGCGAAATCCGGTGAAGTACTGGCGATGTCGAACGACAACACGTTCGACCCGAGCCAGGATCTCGGTCGGCAGGACAGTCGGCAGATGGGCAACCTGCCGGTGTCCTCACCGTTCGAGCCCGGCTCGGTGAACAAGATCATCACGGCCTCCGCCGCGATCGAGTACGGTCTGGCCAATCCGGACGAGGTGCTGCAGGTACCCGGATCGATCGACATGGGCGGCGTCACCGTCCGCGACGCGTGGAACCACGGCGTGATGCCGTACACGATGACCGGCGTGTTCGGGAAGTCGTCCAACGTGGGCACCCTGATGTTGGCCCAGCGCGTGGGCCCGGATCGGTTCTACGACATGGTGCGCCGGTTCGGGCTGGGTCAGCGCACCGGCGTCGGCCTGCCGGGCGAGAGCTCGGGTCTGGTGCCGCCCGTGGATCAGTGGTCGGGCAGCTCGTTCTCCAACCTGCCCATCGGACAGGGTCTTTCGATGACGCTGCTGCAGATGACCGGGATGTACCAGACGATCGCCAACGACGGGGTGCGCATGCCGCCGCGGATCATCAAGTCCACGATTGCCCCCGATGGCACCCGGACCGATGAGCCACGGCCCGAAGGGGTTCGGGTGGTCACACCGGAGACCGCCCGCACGGTACGCAACATGTTCCGCGCCATCGTCCAGCGTGATCCCATGGGCGCGCAGCAGGGGACCGGCCCGCAGGCCGGGGTCGAGGGCTACCAGATCGCCGGCAAGACCGGTACGGCGCAGCAGATCAATCCGGCGTGCGGCTGCTACTACGACGACGTCTACTGGATCACCTTCGCCGGCTTGGCGCCTGCCGATGATCCGCGCTATGTCGTCGGCATCATGATGGACGCACCGCACCGCGCCGCGGACGGCTCACCGGGATCCTCGGCGGCACCGTTGTTCCACAACATCGCCTCGTGGCTGCTGCAACGCCACAACGTCCCGTTGTCGGCCGATCCGGGGCCGCGGTTGACCCTGCAGGCGACCTGACCGCGATAGTCGTGGGTGGTGCGGTCGGCGGACCGCAGATGGGTACTGTGGCATGGCCATGAAGCTGCGTCCCAGCCGTCCCGCCGGCCAATACCTCGTGCCGCTCGCCGAACAGGTCCAAGCGGTGTCCGCCACCGGAAATCCCCTGCCGGAACTTCGGGTGACAGGAGTGACGCTGCGCGGCCAGGATGCCCGGCCCGGGGATCTGTTCGCCGCGCTGCCGGGATCAGCGGTACACGGCGCGCGTTACGCGGCCGACGCGGTCGCCGCCGGTGCGGCGGCGGTGCTCACCGATGCTGACGGTGCCGCGGATCTGGGTGACCTCGACGTCCCGGTCCTGATCCATCCCGACCCTCGTTCGGTGCTCGGTGAGGTGGCGGCCGAGGTGTACGGGCGGCCGTCGGAGCAGCTGAGGGTCATCGGGGTGACCGGAACCTCGGGTAAGACCACCACGACGTATCTCGCCGAGGCGGGGCTCCGGGCTGCCGGCCGGGTGGCCGGACTGATCGGCACAGTGGGCGTGCGCATCGCCGGACGCGATGTGCCGAGCGCGCTGACCACGCCCGAGGCGCCGGACCTCCAGGCGTTGCTGGCTGTGATGGTCGAGAGTGGTGTCGACACCGTCGTGATGGAGGTGTCGAGCCATGCGCTGACGCTGGGCCGTGTCGACGGGATCGTCTTCGCGCTCGGTGGGTTCACCAACCTGTCGCGCGACCACCTGGATTTCCATCCGACGATGCAGGACTACTTCGAGGCCAAGGCCGGCCTGTTCGATCCCGGGTCGCGCAACCATGCCGCCGCCGCGGTGATCTGTGTCGACGACGAGGCGGGGGCGGCGATGGCCGGCCGCGCCGAGAAGGTGACGACCGTCAGCGCCGCGGGCGTGCCGGCCGACTGGCAGGTGCGCAACGTCTCGGCGGTCGGCGTCGGGTCCCAGGAGTTCACCCTCGTAGATCCGGCCGGGTCGGCTCACGAGATTCGGATCGGGCTGACCGGTGCCTACAACGTCGCCAATGCGGCGCTGGCGATCGCACTACTGGACGGCGCCGGAGTGTCGCCCGAGGAGGCGGCTCCGGGACTGCGCACGGCGACCGTGCCCGGGCGGCTGCAGCCGATCGACCGCGGGCAGCAGTTCCTGGCACTGGTCGATTACGCGCACAAGCCCGGCGCTCTGCAGGCGGTGCTGGAGACGCTACGTGCGGCGGGGCAGGGCCGCATCGGGGTCGTGTTCGGGGCCGGCGGCAACCGGGATACGGGCAAGCGATCTCCGATGGGGCGGGTGGCGGCCGAACTGGCTGATCTCGTCGTCGTCACCGACGACAATCCCCGCGACGAGGACCCCGCACTGATCCGCGCGGCGATCATGGCCGGGGCCGCCGAAGCGCAGGCGGGCGCCGAGGTCGTGGAAGTCGCCGACCGGCGGGCGGCGATCGACCGCGCGGTGGCCTGGGCCGGGCCCGGCGACATCGTGCTGATCGCCGGCAAGGGGCACGAGAGCGGCCAGACCGGGGGCGGCCACACCAGGCCGTTCGATGACCGTGACGAGTTGGCGGCGGCGCTGGAGGCACGTAAGGAAGGGGAGCCGCGCACGTGATCGAGATGACCATCGCCAGGATCGCCGAGATCGTCGGTGGCGAGTTGGCCGACATCAGCGCCGAAGAGGCGGCCGCCACCACCGTCACGGGCACCGTCGAATTCGACTCCCGCGCGATCGGCCCCGGCGGATTGTTCCTGGCGCTGCCAGGTGCCCGATCCGACGGCCATGACTTCGCGGCGAGGGCGGTCGAGTCCGGGGCCGTGGCGGTGCTGGCCGCCCGCCCGGTCGGGGTGCCCGCAGTCGTCGTCAAGCCCGAACCGGGTGCGGCTGACGCCGATTCTGGCGCTTTGGAATTCGACACCGACGGCTCCGGTGCGGCAGTCCTGGCCGCCCTGGCCGCGCTGGCAGCTGCGGTGGCAGCTGAGCTGGTCGCCGAGGGGCTGACGATCATCGGTGTGACGGGATCCTCGGGCAAGACCTCGACCAAGGATCTGCTGGCCGCGGTGCTGGACCCGCTCGGGCAGGTGATCGCGCCGCCGGGCTCGTTCAACAACGAGCTGGGTCATCCGTGGACCGTGCTGCGCGCGACACCCGAGACCGATTACCTGATCCTGGAGATGTCGGCCCGGCATCCCGGCAATATCGCCGCCCTGGCAGCCATTGCCCCGCCCCAGATCGCGGTGGTGCTCAACGTCGGCACCGCGCACCTCGGCGAGTTCGGCTCGCGCGAGGCAATTGCGAATACCAAAGCCGAGTTGCCGCAAGCTGTTCCGGATTCGGGCGTGGTGATCCTCAACGTCGACGACACCGCGGTCGCGGCCATGGCCGGTAAGACCGCGGCCCGCGTCGTGCGCGTGTCACGTGAGCCCGGCTCCGAGGTCGACGTGTGGGCAGGTCCGGTGGCCCTCGATGAGCTGGCCCGCCCGCGGTTCACGCTGCACGCGGGCGGAGGGGAAACTGAGGTGGCGCTCGCGGTGCACGGTGATCACCAGGTCGGCAATGCGTTGTGTGCGGCCGCGGTCGCGCTGCAATGCGGCGCCGGCCTGGAACAGGTGGCGACGGCGCTGGCGGGCGCCGGCCCCGTCTCGCGGCACCGGATGCAGGTCGCTACCCGCGCCGACGGTGTGACGGTGATCAACGACGCCTACAACGCCAACCCGGATTCGATGCGCGCCGGTCTCAAGGCGCTGGCCTGGATGGCCCGCAAGAACGCCGGTGACCTGCAGGGAAAGCGCCGTAGCTGGGCGGTGCTGGGGGAGATGGCCGAACTCGGTGACGACGCGATAACCGAGCACGACGCCATCGGACGGTTCGCGGTGCGCTTAGATGTGTCTCGGTTAATCGTCGTCGGAACCGGGAGGACTATGAACGCCATGCATCACGGCGCGGTGATGGAGGGTTCGTGGGGATCTGAGTCCACGATGGTCGACGACGTCGATGCCGCGCTGGCCCTGCTGGTGGCTGAGCTGGAGCCCGGGGACGTGGTGCTGGTGAAGGCATCCAACTCGGTGGGGTTGGGTGCGCTGGCCGATGCGCTGGTTGCCGCTGAGTCCGGATCGCCGTCTCCGACGGCAGAAGCCGGATCGCCGTCTCCGACGGCAGAAGCCGGATCGCCGTCTCCGACGGAAATGGGGAACGCCGACCGATGAAGCTCATCCTGATCGCCGTCGGTATCGCACTGACGGTCTCGATCCTGCTCACCCCGGCACTGATCCGGTTGTTCACCAAGCGCGGGCTGGGGCACGAGATCCGTGAGGACGGACCGGCCAGCCACGCGAAGAAGCGCGGGACGCCGTCGATGGGTGGCGTGGCGATCGTGGCCGGCATCTGGGCGGGCTACCTGGGCACCCATCTCGTCGGGGTGGCGCTCGGCGGTGACGGTCCGTCGGCTTCGGGGCTGTTGGTGCTGGGGCTGGCCACGATGCTCGGCCTGGTCGGCTTCGTCGACGACCTGATCAAGTTGCGTCGTTCGCGCAACCTGGGTCTGAACAAGACCGCCAAGACAGTCGGCCAGCTGACCGCTGCGGTGCTGTTCGGTGTGCTGGCCCTGCAGTTCCGCAACGGCGACGGTCTGACCCCGGGCAGCCCGGAGCTGTCCTATGTCCGCGAGATCGCCACGGTGACGCTGGCGTCATGGGTATTCGTGTTGTTCTGCGTCGTGATCGTCAGTGCCTGGTCGAACGCGGTGAACTTCACCGACGGCCTGGACGGGTTGGCGGCGGGTGCCATGGCGATGGTGACCGCGGCCTACGTCTTGATCACGTTCTGGCAGTACCGCAATGCGTGCGCCACGGCGCCGGGTCTGGGCTGCTACAACGTGCGCGACCCGCTGGACCTGGCGATCATCGCGGCCGCGACCGCGGGCGCGTGTATCGGCTTCCTGTGGTGGAACGCGGCGCCGGCCAAGATCTTCATGGGTGACACCGGTTCGCTGGCCTTGGGTGGCATCATCGCCGGGCTGTCGGTGACCAGCCGCACCGAGATCCTCGCGGTCGTTCTGGGCGCACTGTTCGTGGCCGAGGTGACCTCGGTGGTGGTGCAGATCCTGGCGTTCCGTACGACGGGTCGCCGGGTGTTCCGGATGGCGCCGTTCCATCACCATTTCGAGTTGGTGGGTTGGGCCGAGACTACGGTCATCATCAGGTTCTGGCTGCTGACGGCGATCGCCTGTGGTCTGGGCGTGGCCCTGTTCTACAGCGAGTGGCTCACCGCAGTCGGGGCCTGACGTGACCGGCCCATCCGGCGGCCGCGGCGGTGACGACGATCTCTCGCTGCTGACCCCGGGTGCCCCGGTGTTGGTGACCGGTGCGGGCGTGACCGGACGGGCGGTGCTGGCGGCGCTTGCCCCGCTGAACGTGGCTGCGACGCTGTGCGACGACAATGCCGAGGCCCTGCGTGCACTCGCCGGGCAGGGCACCGCTGTCATCGATCCGGCCGGGGCCATCGCCGCCATCGCCGACTATGCGCTGGTGGTCACCAGCCCGGGATTCCCGCCCACAGCTGCCGTTCTGGCCGCGGCGGCCGGGGCCGGGGTGCCGATCTGGGGCGATGTGGAGCTGGCCTGGCGCCTGGACGCCGCGGGCCGGTACGGTCCGACCCGGCGCTGGCTGGTGGTCACCGGAACCAATGGCAAGACCACCACCACGTCGATGCTGCACGAGATGCTGCTGGCCGATGGGCGTCGAAGCCTGTTGTGCGGCAACATCGGTGACCCGGTGCTGGCCGTTCTTGACCAGCCCGCGGAATTGCTGGCGGTCGAGCTCTCCAGCTTTCAGCTGCACTGGGCTCCCTCGTTGCGCCCGGATGCCGGCGTAGTGCTCAATGTCGCCGAGGACCACTTGGACTGGCACGGTTCGATGGCCGGCTATGCCGCCGACAAGGCCCGGGCGCTGGCCGGCCGGGTGGCGGTGGTGGGGCTCGACGATCCGGTGGCCGCCGGTCTGTTGCCGGCCGCCGAGGCTCCGGTTCGGGTCGGATTCCGGTTGGGCGAACCGGCGGCGGGCGAACTCGGGGTGCGTGCCGGCAAGCTCGTCGATCGCGCGTTCGACGACGACGTCGAGTTGGCTGATGCCGCGACGATCGGTGTGGCCGGTCCGGTCGGGGTGCTCGATGCATTGGCGGCCGCGGCGCTGGCCCGTGCGGTCGGTGTGGCCCCGGCTTCGATCGCGAGCGCGTTGGCCTCGTTCCAGGTGGGCAGGCACCGTGCGGAGCTGGTCGGGGAGTCCGACGGGGTGCGCTACGTCGATGATTCCAAGGCCACCAATCCGCATGCCGCGCAGGCCTCGATCACCGCATTCGACCGCGTGATCTGGATCGCTGGGGGCTTGCTGAAGGGCGCTTCGGTCGATGAATTGGTGCGTCACGTGGCGAATCGCCTGGTTGCTGTGGTGCTGATCGGGCAGGACCGGCAGATGGTTGCCGATGCGTTATCGCGACACGCCCCGGATGTCCCCGTTGTCGAGGTTGTGACGGGGGAGGATTCTGGGGTGCTTGAGACAAATGAGTCTATTGGTGATCATGTGACTCGTGTGATCGACGTCGGCGACCGTCCGGTCTCCGACGCGGTCATGGCGGCGGTCGTCGATGTCGCCCGCGGGCTGGCCGGTGCGGGTGACACCGTGTTGCTGGCCCCGGCAGGCGCGTCCTTCGATCAGTTCAGCGGCTACGGCCAGCGTGGCGATGCGTTCGCCGGCGCCGTCCGCGCCGCGATCGGGTAGCCGACGTGGCCGGCATCCTGGCCCGGCTGCGCCGCCGTGACGGTGACGCGACCGGTAAAACCTCCGATTCAGCCGCAGGCGGATCATCTGAGGCCGCACCCAGCTCGAAGGCCACGGCTGGATCGTCCGAGGCTCCGCGGACCCGGTTCGGCGCCTGGCTGGGCCGTCCGATGACCTCGTTCCACCTGATCATCGCGGTCACCGCACTGCTCACCACGCTCGGCCTGATCATGGTTCTCTCGGCATCGGGCGTGTATTCCTACGACTTCGACGGGTCGCCCTGGGCAGTGTTCGGCCGCCAGGTGATGTGGACGGGCGTCGGGCTGGTCGCGTTCTACGTGGCCCTGCGGATGCCGGTACGCACCCTGCGCCGGATCGCGTTCCCCGGGTTCGTCTTCACCATCGTGCTGCTGATCCTGGTGCTCATCCCCGGAATCGGCAAGGTGGCCAACGGCTCTCGCGGCTGGTTCGTCGTTGCCGGCTTCTCGATGCAGCCCTCGGAGCTGGCCAAGATCGCTTTCGCCATCTGGGGTGCGCACCTGCTGGCGGCCCGGCGTCTGGAGCGGGCGTCCTTGCGGGAGATGCTGATCCCGCTGGTGCCCGCCGCGGTGATCGCGCTGGCATTGATCGTCGCCCAGCCCGACCTCGGACAGACGGTCTCGTTGAGCATCATCCTGCTCGGTCTGCTGTGGTACGCGGGCCTCCCGCTGCGGGTGTTCCTGTCCTCGCTGCTGGCCGCGGTTCTGGCGGCCGGCGTGCTGGCGCTGTCCGCGGGCTACCGCTCCGACCGGGTGCAGTCCTGGCTCGACCCGGCGGCCGATTCACAGGGGATCGGATACCAGTCCCGGCAGGCCCGGTTCGCCCTGGCCAACGGGGGTATCTTCGGTGACGGGCTGGGCCAGGGGACGGCCAAGTGGAACTACCTGCCCAACGCCCACAACGACTTCATCTTCGCGATCATCGGCGAAGAGCTCGGATTCGTCGGCGCGCTGGGACTGCTGGCCCTGTTCGGACTGTTCGCCTACACCGGGATGCGCATCGCGCGACGGTCGGCCGATCCATTCCTGCGTCTGCTGACGGCCACCACCACCCTCTGGGTGGTCGGTCAGATGTTCATCAACGTCGGCTACGTGGTGGGTCTCCTACCGGTCACCGGGCTGCAGCTGCCGCTGATCTCGGCCGGCGGATCTTCGCAAGCCACAACACTTCTGATGATGGGTCTGATCACCAACGCCGCGCGGCACGAACCCGAGGCCGTGGCGGCGCTGCGGGCCGGGCGCGACGACCGGGTGACCCGGCTGCTGCGGCTGCCGCTGCCCGAGCCCTACGTCCCCACCCGCCTTGAGGTTGCCCGCAACCGGCTGCACGATCGCCGGAAGTCGCCGTCGCGCGGTGCGGGGAAGCCCAACGGCAAGGCCGGCGCCAAGCCCACCGGTAAGCAGGCGGCCAAGCAGGCTCAGACAGGAGCCCGCCGCCGCGCACCCCATGGCGGTGACCGGCCGGTCCGCCGGTCCGGACGCGCCGCTGGTCAACAGCCGGGCGGAGGCGGGAAGTCCGCGGTCCGATATCCTGCAGGCCAGCGGAAACAGGGCCAACGGGCCCGGACTTTGGAAGGTCAGCGTTACGGGTGAGCGAGGGTAAGACGGGCCGCGGGCTATCTGGTCCATCGGGGCAGGAGCACAGCGCCCGGGCAATATCCGTGGTTCTGGCCGGTGGCGGCACGGCAGGTCACGTCGAACCGGCGATGGCGGTGGCCGACGCATTGCGTGAACTCGATCCACAGGTGCGGATCACTGCTCTCGGAACCGCCCGGGGGCTGGAAACCCGCCTCGTCCCGCAGCGCGGCTATGACCTGGAGCTGATCACCCCGGTGCCGCTGCCCCGCAAGCCGTCGGGAGATCTGGTGCGGTTGCCGCTGCGGGTGCGTGCCGCGATTCGCCAGACCCGTTCGGTGCTGGCTGGTGTGGAGGCCGATGTGGTGATCGGCTTCGGCGGGTATGTCGCGCTGCCTGCCTATCTCGCGGCGCGTGGTGGCTTCGGCATGCACGGGCGTCGGCGTGCCGTCCCGGTGGTGGTCCACGAGGCCAACGCCAGTGCCGGCCTGGCCAACCGGGTCGGCGCGGTGTCGGCCCGCCGGGTGCTCTCGGCGGTGCCCGAACCGGGGCTGCGCAAGGTCGAGGTGGTCGGGGTGCCGGTGCGGGCGGCGATCACGTCGCTGGACCGTGCGGCGTTGCGCGCCGAGGCCAGGGCGTACTTCGGATTCGCATCGGATGCCAAGGTGCTCTTGGTGTTCGGCGGTTCGCAGGGAGCGCAGTCGATCAACCGCGCGGTCTCGTCGGCTGCCGAAGCCCTTGGGGCTGCCGGTGTTTCGGTGCTGCATGCGCACGGGCCGAAGAACACCCTTGATCTGCCGCCCGCTGCGCCGGGAACACCGCCGTATGTCGCGGTGCCGTACCTGGACCGGATGGATCTGGCCTATGCCGCAGCCGATCTGGCGATCTGCCGGTCCGGGGCGATGACGGTTGCCGAGGTGACCGCTGTCGGGCTACCCGCGGTGTACGTCCCGCTGCCGATCGGCAACGGTGAGCAGCGGCTCAACGCCCTGCCGGTCGTCTCGGCCGGTGGCGGCATCGTCGTCGACGACGCCAGGCTCGACGGTGGATTCGTGGCTGATACGGTCGCCGGCCTGATGACCGACGACGCACGGTTGGTGGCGATGACGGCCGCTGCCTCGTTGTCGGGCCATCCCGACGCCGCTCGGCGGGTGGCTCAGGTCGCCCTGGATGTCGCCCGCGCTCAACGAAAGAGGCTGCAGTGAACGGTAATTCACTTCCGGCTGAGCTGCAGCGAGTGCACATGGTCGGGATCGGGGGCGCCGGGATGTCGGGCGTGGCCCGGATCCTGCTGGACCGGGGCGGCCTGGTGTCCGGATCGGACGCCAAGGAGTCACGCGGTGTCGTGGCCCTGCGGGCCCGCGGCGCCGAGGTCACAATCGGTCATGACGCATCGTCGCTGGACCTGTTGCCGGGCGGGCCGACAGCGGTGGTGACCACCCACGCCGCGATCCCCAAGACCAATCCGGAACTGGTCGAGGCCCGACGCCGCGGAATCCCGGTGATTCTGCGCCCGGTGGTGCTGGCCAAGCTCATGGACGGCTACACCACGCTGATGGTGACGGGCACTCACGGCAAGACCACGACAACCTCGATGCTCATCGTGGCGTTGCAGCACAGCGGTTTCGACCCGTCGTTCGCGGTGGGCGGCGAACTGGGCGAAGCGGGCACCAACGCCCATCACGGCAGCGGGACATGCTTTGTCGCCGAGGCCGACGAGAGTGACGGCTCACTGCTGGAGTACACCCCGAATGTCGCGGTGGTCACCAACATCGAGGCCGATCACCTGGATTTCTTCGGCAGTGAGCAGGCCTACACCGCGGTGTTCTCCGCATTCGTCGATCGCATCGCACCCGGCGGCGCGCTCGTGGTGTGCACCGATGACCCGGGGGCTGCAGCGCTCGCCGAACACACCGACTCACTCGGGATCCGCGTGCTGCGCTACGGCAGCACGCCCGCCGGCGACCTGGCCGGCACCTTGCTGAGCTGGGAACAGCAGGGGACCGGGGCAGTGGCACATATCCAGCTCGCCGGTGAACCGCATCCGCGCGCGATCCGGCTTGCGGTACCCGGCCGGCACATGGCGCTCAACGCGCTCGGTGCGCTGTTGGCCGCCATCGAGGTGGGCGCGCCGGCGGAGGCCGTGCTCGACGGGCTCGCCGGGTTCGAGGGGGTACGGCGGCGGTTCGAGCTGGTCGGGTCACTCGGCGGCGTCCGGGTCTTTGACGACTATGCGCACCATCCCACCGAGGTACGGGCCACCCTCGAGGCTGCCAGGACGATAGTGGACCAGACCGGTGGCCGGGTCATCGTCGCTTTCCAGCCGCACTTGTACTCGCGCACAGCGACTTTCGCAACAGAGTTCGGCGCGGCCCTCAGTGCTGCCGACGAGGTCTTCGTGCTCGATGTGTACGGCGCGCGTGAGCAGCCGCTGCCCGGTATCAGCGGTGCCACGGTCGCCGAGCATGTCAGCGCGCCGGTCACCTATGTCCCCGACTTCTCGGCGGTGGCCGCCGCAGTCGCCGCTTCGGCCCGCGGCGGTGACGTGGTGCTCACGATGGGTGCCGGTGACGTCACCATGCTGGGCAAGGAAATCGTGACCGAGCTCGGAATCAAGGCGAATCGCAGCGCACCGGGCAGTTCATCGACGGATTCGCCGTGACCGAAACGGGCCCCGGCGGTTCCGACGAAGCGGCCGAGGAAACCGTTCCGGTCGAATCCGGCCCGGTTCAGGAGGAACCCGACCCGGCCGGGCCCGGCGAGCCCGCAGCCGGATCCGATGTGCCGCCCGCGGCCGGCCCTGATGTGCCGCCCGCGGCCGGCCCTGATGTGCCGCCCGCGGCCGGACCTGATGTGCCGCCCGCGGCAGAAGCCGACTATGAGGGCCCCCGCCGCCGCGCCCGCCGCGAGCGCGAGGAGCGCCGGCTTGCGCGCGACCGGGCCGTGGCGATCGAGCATGCCCGCCGCGAAGCCAAGCGTAAGGTGAACGGTCAACCTTCGGACGCGCCGAATGCGGTGGCCCGCAGCACTATTCGTGGCCTTAAGGTGCTGCTCTGGTCGGCATTGGCCAGTGTGGTCGCGGTGGCTTTGGGTCTGGTTCTGTACTTCACGCCTGCGATGTCGGCGCGCAATGTGGTGGTCAGCGGAGCGGCCGCTGTGCCGCAGGAGCAGGTGCTGGCGGCCGCCGCGGTGGCATCCGGCACGCCGCTGTTGCAGATCGACACGGACGCCGTCGCCGAGAGGGTGGCCCTGATCCGGCGGGTCGCCACCGCCCGGGTGCAACGCGAATATCCGTCGACCCTGCGGATCACGGTGGTCGAGCGGGTGCCGGTGGTCGTCAAGGATTACCCCGACGGCCCGCATCTGTTCGATCGCGACGGCGTCGACTTCGCCACCGAACCGCCGCCGCCGACGTTGCCGTATCTGGACGCCGACAATCCGGGCCCGGCCGATCCGGCCACCAAAGCTGCGCTCGAGGTGATGCTGGCGCTGCCGCCGGATGTGGTCGCACAGGTGGGTCGGATCGCGGCGCCGTCGGTGGCCTCGATTGCGCTGACGCTGACCGACGGCCGGGTGGTGGTGTGGGGGACCAACGATCGGACCGACGAGAAAGCGCTGAAGCTGGCTGCCCTGCTGACCCAGCCGGGTCATACGTACGACGTGTCCAGCCCAGATCTGCCCACTGTCAAGTAGTTCGACGAAAAATTGCCGTGCGGCGCGTCGGCGCGCCTGCGGCGATCACCGCCGTCGGCCCCCTACCGTTCTGTTTGCGCAGAACTACTTGACATAACTCTAAGCCTATGGTTGAGGTTGAGGGTTTGCCCCGGGGAAGATTCGGCGCCAGGAAGACTGTGAACACCCAAACCTGGGAGGAAGACGAACCATGACCCCCCCGCATAACTACCTCGCGGTAATCAAGGTGGTTGGTATCGGCGGCGGCGGTGTCAACGCCGTCAACCGGATGATCGAACAGGGCCTCAAGGGCGTCGAGTTCATCGCCATCAATACCGACGCACAGGCACTGCTGATGAGTGACGCCGACGTCAAGCTCGACGTCGGCCGCGACTCGACCCGTGGGCTCGGCGCAGGTGCGGACCCCGAAGTGGGCCGCAAGGCTGCCGAGGACGCCAAGGACGACATCGAGGAGCTGCTGCGCGGCGCCGACATGGTGTTCGTCACCGCCGGTGAGGGTGGCGGCACCGGAACCGGTGGCGCACCCGTCGTCGCGTCGATCGCACGCAAGCTCGGTGCGCTCACCGTCGGCGTCGTGACGCGACCGTTCTCGTTCGAGGGCAAGCGCCGAAGTAACCAGGCCGAGAACGGTATTCAGACGCTGCGTGAGAGCTGCGACACGCTGATCGTGATCCCCAACGACCGGCTGTTGCAGATGGGTGACGCCGCAGTCTCGTTGATGGACGCGTTCCGTAGCGCTGACGAGGTGCTGCTCAACGGCGTCCAGGGCATCACCGATCTGATCACCACGCCCGGTCTGATCAACGTCGACTTCGCCGACGTCAAGGGTGTGATGAGCGGTGCGGGTACGGCGCTGATGGGCATCGGCTCGGCGCGTGGCGACGGCCGGGCGCTCAAGGCCGCCGAGATCGCGATCAACTCGCCGCTGCTGGAAGCCTCGATGGAAGGCGCACAGGGTGTGCTGCTCTCGGTGGCCGGTGGCAGTGACCTCGGCCTGTTCGAGATCAACGAGGCCGCCTCGCTGGTGCAGGACGCGGCCCATCCCGAGGCCAACATCATCTTCGGCACGGTGATCGACGACTCGCTCGGTGACGAGGTGCGGGTCACCGTCATCGCGGCCGGCTTCGACATGGCCGGGCCGAGTCGCAAGCCGGTGGTCAGCCCGAGCGCGGCGCCGACTCAACCGATCGCCTCGGCCCGCTCCGGCAAGGTGACGACGTCACTGTTCGAACCGACGGATGCGGTGAGCGTCCCGGCACACACCAATGGCGCCACCGTCAGTGTCGGTGGCGACGGAGACGGCGGGATCGCCGACGACGATGTCGACGTGCCGCCGTTCATGCGGCACTGAGCGCGGCCCGGCGGCCGGTTCGGATACTGGGATTGTGAGTGTTCGTATTCGGCGGGTGACGACAACCCGCGCCGGTGGTGTCTCGGCACCGCCCTTCGATTCGTTCAACCTCGGCGACCACGTCGGCGACAATCCGGGGGCCGTGGCCCAGAACCGGCGTCGCTTGGCTACCGCAGTCGGAGCCGATGCGCTGGTCTGGATGAACCAGGTGCACAGCGATCATGTCGTCACGGTGGACGGACCGCGCGACACCGCGGTCGAAAATGCTGACGCATTGGTGACGGCGACCCCGCGTTTGGCATTGGCTGTGGTGACCGCTGATTGTGTCCCGGTATTAATGGGCGATGCACATGCCGGGGTGATCGCCGCGGTCCATGCCGGACGGGTCGGCGCACAAAAGGGCATCGTCGTCCGGACGGTGGAGGCGATGCTGGCCGCCGGCGCACATGTCGGGGATATCTCGGTTCTGCTCGGGCCTGCGGTCAGCGGCGCTAACTACGAGGTACCCGAAGCGATGGCGGCCGAGGTGGAATCGGTCCTGCCGGGTGCTCGCACGACAACCTCGCGCGGCACGCCCGGCTTGGACCTGCGGGCCGGAATCTCCCGGCAGTTAAAGGATTTGGGTGTCACCGCGATCGACGTGGACCCCCGCTGCACGGTCGCCGACCGTGCGCTGTTCAGCCATCGCCGGGATGCACCGACCGGCCGCCTGGCGAGTGTGGTGTGGATGGAGCAGCGCCCCGGATGAAGCCTGGAACGAGCCCCCGATGAGCCTGGAGTGGGTGTGAGATGAGCTCCGTGCAGCGCGGGCGTGACGTCGACCGGACAGCCCAGTTGACCGCCGCACTCGGTGCCGCGCGGGCGCGTCTGGCGCGGGCCGCAGAATCGGTCGGGCGAAATGTCAATGAAATTGAATTACTTCCGATCACGAAATACTTTCCGGCCTCCGATGTCATTATTCTCAACCAATTAGGGTGCTTCGCATTTGGTGAATCCCGCGAACAAGAGGCCGCCGAGAAAGTCGATTCTGTTCGGGCGGAATTAACGGACGTTCCGATTCGCTGGCACATGGTGGGGCGCATCCAGCGGAAGAAGGCGCGGGCTGTCGCGGGTTGGGCCCACACCGCGCACTCGGTCGACAGCATCCGCCTGCTGACCGCACTGGACCGGGCCGTGGGTGAGGCGCTGGCCGCCGGCACGCGGACTCAGCCGCTGCGCGTGTACATCCAGATCAGTCTCGACGGCGATACCGAACGTGGCGGCGTGGATGTGAATGCCCCCGACGAGGTCGACGAAATCTGTGGGTCAGCGAACTCCGCCGAAGCGTTGAAGTTCGCCGGTCTGATGGGAATCCCGCCGCTGGCATGGGATCCCGACGACGCGTTCGCGCGGTTGGCCGCCGAACGAGAGCGGGTGCAGCGCGACTACCAGCACCGGCTCGAACTGTCGGCGGGGATGTCCGGGGATCTCGAAAGTGCCGTCAAACATGGATCGACGTGTGTGCGTGTCGGAACCGCGCTCATGGGGCAACGCCCGCTAACGTCACCGGAAGTAGTCACACCAGTCACATCTTCATCACAGACACCACCACCCCCATCGTCAGCAGAAGGGTCGCCGAGATGAGCACACTGCACAAGGTCAAGGCCTACTTCGGGATGGCGCCGATGGAGGACTACGACGACGAGTACTACGAGGACGACGATCGAGGGGCGGCCCGCAGCTACGCCCGTCGCCCCCGTGACGAGCGTTTCGAAGAGGACAGCTACGGGTACGAGGGCCCCGAGTACGACGAGGGTCCGGCGTATCGGGGCGGTTATCCGGGTGGTTTCGCCGAGGAGCCGCGGTTTGACGCGCGGATGCGTGCCCCCCGCGAATTCGACCGTCCCTCACCACGTCTCGGTGCACTGTCCGGATCCACCCGGGGTGCGTTGGCGATGGATCCTCGCCGGATGGCAGAGCTGTTCGAGGCGGGCAGCCCGCTGGCGAAGATCACCACGCTGCGGCCCAAGGATTACAGCGAGGCCCGCACCATCGGTGAGCGGTTCCGCGACGGCACCCCGGTGATCATGGACCTGGTGTCGATGGACAACGCCGACGCCAAGCGCCTGGTCGACTTCGCCGCCGGTCTCGCGTTCGCATTGCGCGGCTCGTTCGACAAGGTGGCCACCAAGGTGTTCCTGCTGTCGCCGGCTGACGTCGACGTCAGTGCCGAGCAGCGGCGTCGGATCGCCGAGGCCGGCTTCTACGCATATCAGTAGAGCCGCGACGCCGCAGCTCCGTGGCGCCGCCGCGCACGCCCGATGCTCCGCAAGGGGCCCGGGTAGGCTGGCGGCGTCGCACTATCGGTTGACCACGTCTTCTGTGTGAGATGTGTCCGACCTACGGCGACCTGTATCCAATGTCACACATCCTGCTGTAGTGAGGTCGGCTCAGTTGTCGCTGTTCTTCGAAATTCTCGGTTTCGCGCTGTTCGTCTTCTGGCTGCTGCTCATCGCGCGCGTCGTCGTCGAGTTCATCCGGTCCTTCAGCCGCGACTGGCACCCCAAGGGGCTGACCGTCGTGGTCCTGGAGCTCATCATGACCGTGACCGATCCGCCGGTGAAACTTCTGCGACGGCTCATTCCCCAGCTCACGATAGGCGCCGTGCGCTTCGACCTGTCGATCATGGTGCTGCTGCTCGCGGCCTTCATCGGGATGCAATTGGCGTTCAGTGCGGCGATGTAGAACGTCATTGCGGGTCCGTGGGGGAGACTCGCTCTCGGCGTTTGCCGAATGGTCCACAATTGCGTAAGAAGATTGAAATTCGTTCTTAAAAATAGGCCTCCACTGCAACCGCCGGGTCTGGTGTGACAGGATGGACTCCAGTTGCGATCAAGCGAGGCTTTACACTTTGAGATCGGTTGACGGTCCAAGACTTCAAGGGGGCAGACAATGCCGCTCACACCAGCGGACGTCCATAACGTCGCGTTCAGCAAGCCGCCCATCGGCAAACGTGGCTACAACGAGGACGAGGTCGATGCCTTTCTCGATCTGGTTGAGAACGAGCTGACTCGGCTCATCGAGGAGAACGCCGACCTTCGGCAGCGCGTGTCCGAGCTCGATCAGGAGCTGGCATCGGCGCGGTCCGGAGCGGGCGGCTCGCAGTCCACTCAGTCCATCCCGCTCTACGAGCCGGAGCCCGAGCCCACCCCGGCCCCGCAGCCGGTGTACGAGGCCCCGGCGGCACCGGTGGCCCCTGCCGCGCCGCCCAGCGAGGACACCGCCGTACGTGCCGCCCGGGTGCTGAGCCTGGCGCAGGACACCGCTGACCGCCTGACCTCCACGGCCAAGGCCGAGTCGGACAAGCTGCTGTCGGATGCGCGGGCGCAGGCCGACGCCATGGTCAGCGACGCCCGAAAGACCGCCGAGACCACAGTCTCGGAGGCCCGCACCCGTGCCGATGCGATGTTGGCCGATGCGCAGACCCGTTCGGAGACGCAGCTGCGTCAGGCTCAGGAGAAGGCCGATGCTCTGCAGGCCGACGCCGAGCGCAAGCATTCCGAGATCATGGGCACGATCAATCAGCAGCGCACGGTCCTGGAGGGCCGCCTGGAGCAGCTGCGCACGTTCGAGCGTGAGTACCGGACACGTCTGAAGACGTACCTGGAGTCTCAGCTGGAGGAGCTGGGCCAGCGCGGTTCTGCCGCGCCGGTGGATTCCAGCGCCAACAACGACTCGGCGGGCGGTTTCAGCCAGTTCAACCGCGGTAACAACTAACCGCCAAGACGGACTTTCTCGCACTGTCGTGAACCGGCCCGAGCACGGGCCACCACACTTAGGGTTGAACGATGTTGATCATTGCGCTCGTGCTTGCCGTCATCGGCCTGGCCGCGCTGGTGACCGCCGTGGTCACCAGCAATGAGTTGATCGCCTGGGTCTGTATCGGTGCCAGCGTGATCGGCGTGCTGCTGCTGATCGTCGACGCGTTGCGGGAACGCTCGCGCGGCGCGAAGGCCGGCGACGATACCGTGGCCGCCGACGAGGCCAATGCCACCGAGACGACCGAGACCTTCGACGCGGTCGAGGCGCCCGTGGATTATCCCGACGAGTTGGTGGCCGAACCTGAATCGGACGTGGCGGTGGAGCCCGACGCCGCAGAGGTGGACGTCGAGGCCGACGACTCCGCCGAGAAGTACAACAAGAACTAACCCTCGCGGGGCTCCGTGGTGGGCTCTGCCAGCAGGCGGCGAACTTCGTCGTCGCTGACCTGGTGGAAGTCTGCGAACGCCTGGCCCACCGCTTCGAACTGGGGTGGGGTGCTGATGCACACCACGTCATCGGCCTCTTCCAAGAGCTGACTGCTTACCGTCGGCGGTCCGACCGGTACCGCCACCACGACCCGTCGGGCCGCCCGCACGGCACGGACCGCGGCCAGCATCGTGGCCCCGGTGGCGATGCCGTCGTCGACCAGGATCACTGTTCGATCGGTGAAGTCCGGCGTCGGGCGCCCGCCTCGATACGCTTGTTCGCGTCGCTCGATCTCGGCGGTCTCGTGCCGGATCGTCTCGACGATGGTGTCGTCGTCGATGCGGAGGCGGTTCACCAGCTCGTCGTTGATCACCAACCCGCCCCCCGAGGCCACCGCGCCCATGGCGAGTTCCTGCCACTGCGGCACGCCCAGCTTGCGGACCACGAAGACATCCAACGGGGCGTGCAGGTACGAGGCGACTTCCCGGGCGATCGGCACTCCGCCGCGGGCCAGGCCCAGAACGAGTACCTCGGGTCGGTCGCGGTAGGACACCAGCTGCTCGGCCAGGACCCGGCCGGCCTCGTGGCGGTCCTGGTAGGTGCGTTCCCTGCTCGCTCGCAGATTCCAGGCGTTCATCAGCATTGTGGCCGGCTGAAGCAATTGCACCGGCTGATGCCAGCCTACGTCGATGGTTGAGCCCGGACCACCCGACTGAGGAACCCCCGGACCAGCATGCGCAGCCGGGCTGCCGCGTCGTCGATGAATTCCGTTGTTTGCAAGCGTAATTCGTCGGGGCTGCGGCCGATGCCGGCTACGTCGCCGTCGCGGTCGTGGGCCAGCCAGATCTCCAGCAGCCCGGAGTCGAGTTCGGGATGAAACTGCAGCGCCAACGCCGTGCCCAGCACGAAGGCCTGCGAGGCAGCGGGCGTTCGGGCGATCTCGGTGGCACCGGGCGGAAGTGTCCAGCGGTCGAAATGCCACTGGAACCATCGGCCGCCGGGAACCAATTGCTCGTCATCGGTGGCGACGTCATACCAGCCCACCTCGGGCGCCGGCGACCTGGTGACCGATCCGCCGAGGGCCTGGGCGACGAGCTGTCCGCCGAAGCACACGCCGAGTACGCCGACGCCGGTGTCGACAGCCCGGCGCACCATGGCCATCTCGGCTCCGACCCAGCTGTTGCGCAGGGCCTCGTCGTACACCGCCCAGCGGGCGCCCAGCGGAACGATGACGTCATAGTCGGTCGGGTCGGGGAAGGTCACCTCGCCGGCGGGATCGTCGTCCCGCTCGGGTGCAACGACGTCGAACGTGTCGATGTCGAATCCGCATTCGGTGAAGACGTCGGCCAGCATGGCCTCGGTGGCCGTGCTGTCGTTGCGCAGGAACAGAACCTTCGATGTCACGCCGTCATTATTTCGCCACCCGGTGCCGGCCGCATTTCAGGTCCAATTATTGGACCTTCAGGCGGCCTCGAAGATCAGCGGCAGTGACGCGGGGCCGGTGATCCCGGTCATCGGCTTCCACGGGGCACGTCCCTGGCACCGGGGATTGTGCAGCTTCCGCGTGAGCACGCGCAATGCCTCGGCGAGCTCGATCCTGGCCAGGTGTACCCCCAGGCAGTAGTGCAACCCACCGCCGAACGTCATCATGGCCGGCGGTCCGATGCGGTTGACGTCGAATTGTTCGGGTTCGTCATATACCTGTGGATCCCGGTTGGCCGCAGCGAAGTTCACCACCACCTGGGTTCCGGCCGGGACAGTGAGGCCGCCCAGTTCGGCGTCCTCGCGAGCGATCCGCACGCTGCTCAGTGCGATTGGTGTATGACGCAACAACTCGTCGACGAAAAGTGGTGCCATATCAGGATTCTCGGCCAGCATCAGCCACTGGTCAGGGTAGTCGCACAGCACCTGGACGGCCGCTGCGAGTTGATTGCGGGTGGTATCGGTACCGGCCAGTATGACGCCGCCGGCCAGCATCAGCAGCTCGGAATGGGTGAGGCGGTCACCGTCGACCTCCGCCCGGATCAGATCCGAGAGCAGATCGTCGGTGAGGCTGGAGTTCCGTCGCACCACCATGGCGTCGACGTAATCGTCGAGCCGCAGCCATGCCGCTTCGACCGTGTCGGCGTGGTCGCCGAGGTTCCAGCTGAACATCTTGAAGATGTCATCGGCCCACTGGGAGAACAGATGCCAGTCCTGGCGCGGGGCGCCGAGCAAGGCGCAGATCACCGGGATCGGATACTGCACCGCGATGTCGGCAACCACGTCGCAGTGTCCTTCGGACAGGTGCGGGTCCGTGAGTTCGGTGACGATGTCGACGCAGGTCTCCCGGAGCCGGTCGGCGCTGCGGGGTGCGAACGCCTTGGCCACCAGGCGGCGCAATCGGGCGTGTGAGTCGCCATCGACACCCAGCAGGCTGGTGTTCGCCCGGTCCCACAGCGGGCCGGAGGTGATGCCCTGCGCGGCCAGAAACACGCCCTTGGGGACCTCGAAGCGCGCATCGCGCAGGGTGGCGCGGACCAGGTCGTAGCTCAGCAACTCCGGACCGTGCGGCCCCATCGCGATCGGGCCTTGGGCGCGGGCCTGCGCGATCAGCCGGTGTACTGCCTCCGGGTCGGTCTCGTGCTCGTAGTCGAGCTGGGGAAGGTCGGCATCGGTTACCAGAGTCATGACGGCCTCCGCGTGATCGGGCGAGAACCTGCTGATAGTGATGCTGGTCCGGTTGACCCCGCGGGTCGTGAGTAGCGGGCTACCTCAGTTCGATTCCGGACACCGGCCGAGCCTTCACCTTGCCCGGTAGCGCCGTTCGGGCCTGCCGGTGCCGTACTGCAACCGCAGCTCCAAACTGCCGGTGCTCAGGAAGTACTCGAGGTAGCGCCGTGCGCTGACGCGTGAAATGCCCACCAGCTCAGCACATTCCATCGCCGAAACCTCGCCCGCGGTGCGTACCGCGGCCATGACGAGCCGCCCGGTCTCGGCGCCGAGCCCTTTGGGCAGGACAACCGCCGAGCCGCCGAACAGCGCGTCGATGGTCGATTGATCGGCACCCCCGGCCCTCGCCAGCGCCTCAGCGCGGGCGGCGAAAGCCGCCAACTTCGTCTGCAACTGATCGAAGTCGAACGGTTTGACCAGATAATCGGCGGCTCCGCCGTCCAACGCACCCCGTACCGTGTCGAGTTCACGGGCTGCGGTGACCATGATGACGCCCACGCGGTTGCCCTGGGCACGCAGCCGCCGGAGCACCTCGAGCCCGGTCATGTCCGGCAGATAGACGTCGAGCAGGATCAGATCGGGGCGCAGCTCGGCCGCTGCTGCCAGGGCGTCGGTTCCGTTGCGGGCCACTCCGACCGGGCGATACCCGTCGACGCGCTCGACGAAGCGGCGGTGGATCTCGGCCACCATGAAGTCGTCGTCGACCACCAGTACGTCACGCATACAGCCTCACCACGAACAGGGCTCCGCCACCCGGGGCGTCGGTGACCTCGACGTCGCCGCCGTGCTGGGCCGTCACCAGGCGCACCAGTGCCAGTCCGATGCCTCTCCCGCCGGGCACCTCGGCCTTGGAGGTGACACCACGGGAGAAGATGGTCTCCCGAAGGTGTTCGGGCACGCCGGGTCCGGAGTCCGACACCGCCAGCGTCAGCCCGGCCGAATCGTCGATGCGCACATCCACCCGGGCGGCCGGTGAGCCTACCGACACGTCGACGGCGTTGTCGATCAGGTTGCCCAGCAACGTGATCACGTCGGTGGCCAGGGCCGGGTCGAGTGCCTTGAGGTGGCTGTCGTCGGTCAGGCCGAGGGTGACTCCGCTCTCGGCGGCCAGGGACGTCTTGGCGATCAGCAGCGCGGCCACCGCCGGGTCTGAAACATGGTGGGTCACCGCGTCGTTGATCTCGGCTCGGCGCCGGGTCAGGGTGCCCACCAGAGCGCGGACGGCGTCGAATTCGCCCAACTGGGTCAGCCCGGAGATGGTGTGCAGCTGATTGGAGAACTCGTGGGTCTGGGCCCGCAGCGTGTCGGTCACGCTCCGGTGTGAGGACAGTTGAGCCTGGAGTGCGGCGAGCTCGGTGCTGTCGCGCATGGTGGTCACCGTACCGATCCGTTGCCCCTGGCTGCGGGCGGCGCGGCGGTTGAGTGCCAACACCCGCGTGCGCGTGGTGATCACCACGTCGGATTCGTCGGCGCGAGTTCCCTCACCGGACAACAGGAATGCGACCACCGCCGGTTCGAGGCCGACGGCGTCGGCCCGGCGGCCCACCGCATCCGCGCCGATGCCCAGGAGATCGGATGCGCTGTCGTTGATCACGGTGATGACTCCGTGGTTGTTCACCGCCACGACACCTTCACGGATGCTGTGCAGCAGCGCTTCTCGGTGATCGGCCAGGTCGGCGATCTCCGCGATGTCCAGGCCACGGGTATGACGGTTGATTCGGCGCGACAACAACCACGATGCCAGCATCCCGAGCGTCGCACCCAGCCCGAGGTAGATCAGCAGACGCTCACCGGCCCCGCCCAACAACTCCCACAGCGACGGGTAAGGCTCGCCGACCGAGACGATCGCCAGCACTGCGCCGTCGACGGCCAGGATGGGCACCTGTCCCACCAAGCGGCGTGTGCCGTCGACGTCGGTATCGCCGGACCAGGCACGACCCTCGTCGGCCCGGCTGCTGCTCAGGTCGAGTCGCCGGCCGATACGGTCCGGGTCCGTCGACACCCGCACATTCCCGGCGGGATCGGTGATCTCGGCCCGGCCGGCACCGGACAGTGCCACCGCGCGCTCCACCTCCGGTGCCAGCACCGAAGCGGCCAACGGGTCGTCGTAGCGGTCCCGGACGATCGGCGTCGACGCCACGTTCTCGGCGACCGCGATCATCCGTTGCCCGCGGACATCACGGAATTCCCGGGTGGATTGCGTCACCGACACCGCGGCCACCGCGATCAGCACCACCGCGACCACCAGAAGCTGGAACACCAGGAAGCGCGCGGCCAGGCTGCCATTGGGCAGCAACCACGCCCGTGCCCGCGGTGAATCCGCGCTTGGTGAACTCAACGAACAAAACTTCCTTTGCGTCCGAATAGGTGACCTGCGTCACGTCATGGGTCCAGTATTGCTGACCATGAGGTTTCGACGACTAGGTGCCGGGCTGATGGTGGCCGTTGTCGCGCTGATGCCGGTGACGGCCTGCGGCGTTACCCGCGGCGACGATTCCCGGAGCCTGCATCGGCTGCGCATGATGGTGCCCAACAGTCCGGGCGGCGGCTACGACCTGACCGCGCGCACCGCGGTGAAGATCATGGAGGACACCGACATCACCGGGCGCATCGAGGTGTTCAACGTCATCGGCGCCGGTGGGACCGTGGCGATGGCCCGGCTGATGAACGAAAAGGGCAACGACGACCTCATGATGATGATGGGGCTCGGCGTGGTGGGCGCCGTTTACACCAACGGTTCCTCGGCGCGTGCCTCGGACGCCACCGCACTGGCCAAGATGGTCGAGGAGCAGGAAGGCATTCTGGTGCCGGGGGATTCGCCGTTCCGCACCATCGGTGACCTGGTCTCGGCGTGGAAGTCCGATCCGGCGAAGGTCACCATCGGCGGCGGGTCCTCACCGGGCGGCCCCGATCACCTGTTCCCGATGGAAACCGCACGCGCTGTGGGCGTCGACCCGCGCAAGGTCAACTACATCACCTACGACGGCGGCGGTGATCTGCTGACGGCCCTGCTGGGCAAGAAGATTGCGGCGGGCACCACCGGGCTCGGCGAGTTCGTCGACCAGATCGAGGCCGGGCAGGTTCGGGTGCTGGCGGTATCGGGTGCCAAACGTGTGGAGGGGATCGATGCGCCGACCCTGACCGAGGCCGGTGTCGACCTCACGTTCACCAACTGGCGCGGAATACTGGCGCCGCCAGGCGTTTCCGGTGAGGCCAAGGATGCGATGGTCCGGGCACTGGCCGACCTGCACGGCACCGACCAGTGGCGTGACGCGCTCGTCAAGAACGGCTGGACCGACGCGTTCAGCACCGGCGCGGAATTCGAACAGTTCCTGCGCGATCAGGACAACCGCGTCTCGTCGACGCTGAGCGAATTGGGGTTGTTGTGAAGGTCGACAAGGCCCAGTATCTGGTCTGCGCAGTCCTGGTGGCCGTGGGCACGTTCCTGATCTATGACGCGCTCACGCTGACCGGGGGATTCGCCAAGGTCGACCCCGTTGGGCCGCGGGCGTTTCCGCTTGGCATCGGGATCGTCCTGATCGCGCTCGCGATCGTTCTGGCGATCGCGATCCCGCGCGGATCGGTCGGCGAGGCGGACGCCGGCGAGGATGTCGACCCGAACATGCCGGGGGACTGGCGCACCGTCGGATTGCTGGTCGGACTGTTCGTGCTGGTGATCGTCGGAGTCAAGCCGCTGGGCTGGGCCATCATGGGAGCACTGCTGTTCGCCGGGGCGGCAACGATTCTCGGCAATCGCCACTACCTGCGAAACCTGGCGATCGGCACGGTGCTGTCGGTTGCGAGCTTCTACGCGTTCTACTCCGGGCTCGGAATCCCGCTGCCCGCAGGCATTCTGGACGGGATTCTGTGAATGGGTAACTTCGAATGGTTGCTGCAGGGATTCGCCGAGGCGGCCACTCCCATGAACCTGCTGTACGCGGTGATCGGGGTGCTGCTGGGCACCGCGGTCGGGGTGCTGCCGGGTATCGGCCCGGCCATGACGGTGGCCCTGCTGCTGCCGGTGACCTACAACGTCAGCCCCAGCGCAGCGTTCATCATGTTCGCCGGGATCTTCTACGGTGGGATGTACGGCGGGTCGACCACGTCGATCCTGCTGAACACGCCCGGTGAATCGTCGTCGGTGATCACCGCGATCGAGGGCAACAAGATGGCCAAGGCCGGCCGGGCCGCCCAGGCCCTGGCCACCGCCGCCATCGGCTCGTTCGTCGCCGGCGCCATCGGCACCGCACTGCTGGCCGCGTTCGCACCGCCGATCTCGCGGTTCGCGGTGACTCTCGGCGCGCCCTCGTACCTGGCGATCATGCTGTTCGCTCTGGTCGCGGTCACCGCGGTGCTCGGCTCCTCCAAGTTGCGCGGGGCGATCTCACTGTTTCTCGGACTGGCGATCGGTGTCGTCGGCATCGACTTCCTGACCGGGCAGCCACGCGCCACCTTCGGCCTGCCGCAGCTGTCCGACGGCATCGACATCGTGGTGATCGCGGTGGCGATCTTCGCCCTCGGGGAGGCACTCTGGGTGGCGGCGCACCTGCGCCGCCGGCCTGCCGATGTGATCCCGGTGGGGCGGCCGTGGATGAGCCGCCAGGACTTCGCCCGGTCCTGGAAGCCGTGGCTGCGCGGTACCGCCTACGGGTTCCCGTTCGGAGCGCTGCCGGCCGGTGGCGCCGAGTTGCCGACGTTCCTGTCCTACATCACCGAGAAGCGGCTGTCGAAGCATCCGGAGGAGTTCGGCAAGGGCGCCATCGAGGGTGTCGCCGGGCCGGAGGCGGCCAACAACGCGTCGGCGGCGGGAACGCTGGTGCCGATGCTGTCGCTCGGTCTGCCCACCAACGCCACCGCCGCGGTGATGCTGACCGCCTTCGTTTCCTACGGAATTCAGCCGGGGCCAACGCTTTTCGAGAAGGAACCATTGCTGATCTGGACACTGATCGCCAGCCTGTTCATCGGCAACTTCCTGCTACTGGTCCTCAACCTGCCGTTGGCGCCGCTGTGGGCCAAGCTGCTGCGCACCCCGCGGCCCTACCTGTACGCGGGCATCCTGTTCTTCGCCACGCTGGGGGCACTGGCCGTCAACGTACAGCCGCTGGATCTGGTCCTGCTGTTGGTGTTCGGGCTGCTGGGTTTGATGATGCGCCGATTCGGATTGCCGGTGCTGCCGTTGATCATCGGGGTGATCCTGGGTCCGCGCATCGAGCGGCAACTGCGCCAGAGCCTGCAACTCGGCGGCGGTGACTGGACGAGCTTGTTCACTGAGCCCGTCGCGATCGTCACCTACGTACTCATGGCGATCCTGTTGCTGGCGCCGCTGGTGCTCAAGCTGATGCACCGTAGTGAGGAGACGTTGTTGATCGTCGAAGATGATGCGGATCAGCAGCAGAAGGCGGCCCGACAATGATTGTCATCGGCTACACCGCTGACGCGTTCGGTATTGCCGCGCTCGAGCACGGCATCGCCGAGGCCGCCTTGCGGGGCACCGGACTGCTGGTGGTCAACGCGACCGCGGGTGAGTCCTACGTGGATGCCCGGTTCGCCCGTTCCGGTCAGGTCCACGATGTCGAGGAGCGGTTGCGGGAGAGCGGCGTGCCATTCGAGTTGCGTCAGCCGGTGGGTGTCGACGCGGCGACCGAATTGCTCGATGCGATGGACGCGCCCGAGGCCGAGTTGCTGGTGATCGGTATCCGGCATCGCAGCCCGGTGGGCAAGCTGTTGCTCGGCAGTGTGTCGCAACAATTGCTGCTGGAATGCCCGAAACCGGTGCTCGCAGTCAAGCCCGCTGGCTGAGCCCCGGCCGCGAGAGGCGGCGTGACCTGGGAAAATCAACCTCACGGGAGCCGCTCACCCTCGGTGAGGATCAGTTTTCGTCCCGATAACGTCGCCGGAAAGATCCGACAACACCCTCACCGCACGATGGGGGCATGGCAGACGGCGCGGGCCCGGACACGACACTGCGGACGGCGTGTTCGTACTGTGGCGTCGGCTGCGGCATCGAGGTCACCACCAGGGTCGACGACGGCCGTACGGTGATCGCGCGGGTCAGCGGTGACAAGCTGCACCCCACGAATTTCGGGCGGCTGTGCACCAAGGGGGCGATGCACGCCGAGATGATGGCCGCCGACGACGACCGGCTCACGTCCGCTTTGCTGCGGCCCTCCCGTTCCGATGAACTGCTGCCGACGCCGGTGGACGACGCGGTAGCCGAGGCCGGACGCCGACTGCGGGCCGTCGTGGACGAGCACGGACCCGACGCCGTCGCACTCTATGTGTCCGGCCAGATGACGCTGGAGGCGCAGTATCTGGCCACCAAGCTCGCCAAGGGCTTCCTGCGTACGGTGCACATCGAATCGAATTCACGGTTGTGCATGGCGAGCGCGGGCACCGGATACAAGCAGTCGCTCGGCGCCGATGGGCCGCCCGGTTCCTACACCGACTTCGACCGGGCCGACCTGTTCTTCGTCACCGGTGCCAATATGGCCGACTGCCATCCGATCCTGTTCCTGCGCATGGCCGATCGGCTCAAGGCCGGCGCCAAACTGATCGTGGTGGATCCGCGCCGGACCGCAACGGCCGAACGGGCCGATCTGTTCCTGCAGATCAAGCCGGGTACCGATCTGGCGTTGCTCAACGGCCTGCTGCACCTGCTGGTGGCTCGCGGCGATATCGACGAGGAGTTCATCGCCGAGCACACCACGGGTTGGGAGGCGATGCCGGAATTCCTGGTGGACTACCCACCGGCCCGGGTCGCCGAGATCACCGGAATCCCCGAAGCCGACATCCGCACCGCGGCAGCGATGATCGCCGAGGCCGGGGAGTGGATGAGCTGCTGGACCATGGGGCTCAACCAGAGCACACACGGAACGTGGAACACCAACGCCATCTGCAACCTGCATCTCGCCACCGGCGCCATCTGCCGTCCCGGCAGTGGCCCCATGTCGTTGACGGGTCAGCCCAACGCCATGGGCGGCCGCGAAATGGGGTACATGGGTCCGGGTCTGCCCGGCCAGCGGTCGGTACTCGCCGCCGATGACCGAGCCTTCGTCGAGACCCAGTGGGACGTCGAACCCGGCACCATCCGCTCGGAGGTGGGTCCCGGAACTGTCGGCATGTTCGAGCAGATGGAGCAGGGCCTGATCAAGGCCTGCTGGATCATCTGCACGAATCCCGTTGCCAGCGTGGCCAACCGCAAGACCGTGATCAACGGTCTGGAGTCCGCCGAGCTGGTCGTCGTCCAGGATGCCTACCGTTCCACGGCCACCAATCACTACGCCGACATCCTGCTGCCGGCGGCATTGTGGGCGGAATCCGAAGGCGTCATGGTCAATTCGGAGCGCAATCTGACCCTGCTTTCCCCGTCGGTCACCCCGCTGGGGCAGGCCCGGCCGGACTGGCAGCTGATCTGCCAGGTGGCCGCGCACCTGGGCTTCGCCGCACATTTCGATTACTCCTCGGCGGAAGAGATTTTCGACGAGATCCGCCGGTTCGCCAATCCGAAGACCGGATACGACCTGCGCGGCGCCAGCTATGAGAGGTTGCGCCAGACGCCGTTGCAGTGGCCGGTTCCAGCAGTCGAGGGATCCGGTGGCGGCGACCGGCACCCGATCCGCTACCTCAACGACGGCGTGAGCCAGGACCTGTTCGTCGACGCCGACGGGCACCGGCCCCAGCTCGCCTTCGCGACCCCGTCGCGGCGAGCCGTCTTTCACGCCCGCCCGCACATGGATGCCGCGGAGCTGCCCGACGACGACTATCCGATGGTGCTCAACACCGGGCGGCTGCAACACCAATGGCACACGATGACCAAGACCGGAAAGGTGGACAAGCTCAACAAGCTCAACCCCGCGCCGTTCGTCGAAATCCATCCGCTGGACGCGCTGGACCTCGACATCGTCGAGGGGCAGCCGGTCGAGTTGACGTCCCGGCGCGGTCGCGCGGTGCTGCCTGCGGTGCTGTCCGACCGGGTGCGGCCCGGCAACTGCTTCGCGCCGTTCCACTGGAACGACGAACACGGCGAGTACCTCACCGTCAACGCCGTGACCAACGACGCCGTCGACCACGATTCACTACAGCCGGAGTTCAAGGTGTGTGCAGTCAGCCTGCGCCCGGTCCGGTCGATCGACGGCACACCCGCGTTGCATCCGCTGGCGGCCGAGATGGGACTGAGTGCTACGCACAAGCCTGCGCTGAGCCAGGATGAAAAGGTATATCTGGCCGGCTTTTTCACCGGCCTTCCCGATGAACCCGTAGGTGTGCCGGTGCTTCCGGGCGCGGCACCGGTCAGTGCCAAGGTACGGCTGTGGGTGGATGGGGTACTGGCCGGACGCTATTCGCGGGCCGGTGACGGTGAGCCAGACGCGCGGTCCCTCCCCGGTGGGCCGCTGGTGTTGTGGGCCTCACAGACCGGCACCGCCGAAGAGTTTGCGGCGGGCGTGGCGGGCCGCATCGCCGGGGCGTCATTGGTGAACATGGACGAACTGGCGCTGGCCGACCTGGCCGCCGCGCGCGACATCCTGGTTGTCACCAGTACGTTCGGCGATGGCGGGCCACCCGACAACGGTGCCGACTTCTGGAGCCGGCTGCAGGGGCCAGGCGCTCCGCAGTTGCACGGGCTTCGCTACGCGGTGCTCGGCATCGGGGACAAGTCGTACGACAACTTCTGCGGACACGCCAAATCTCTGGATCAGCGGTTGGCCGATCTGGGTGCCACCAAGCTGCTCGACCGCACCGACTGCGAGGCCTACGACGACGAACCGATGCGGTGCTGGGCCGATGCGGTCACCACGGCGCTCACTGGTGCGCCACCCGTCCCCACGGTCGTCGGCGGCGGCATCCGCACTGTCATCCCCACCGAGCCGGACGAATTCACCAGGGCCAAGCCGATTCTGGCCGCACTGGCGCGCAACGAGCGGCTGACGACGCCGACCGCGGCCAAGGAGGTGCGTCAGTTCGGCTTCGACATCTCCGAGTACGACGTGAGTTATTCGGTGGGTGACTCACTGGGCGTCTATGCCGGCAACGATCCTGCTGTGGTCGACTCCTGGCTGGCGGCGACCGCGCTCAACCCGGACTCGGTGATCGAGGTCGACGGTGTCGAGCAGTCGTTGCGCGATGCTCTCATCTCGTCGTACGACATCTGCCGGGTTACGCCCGACCTGTTGCGGTTCGTCGCTGACTCCTGCACCGACCGATCTGCGGCCAAGATCCTGCGCAATTCCGGTGAGCGGCGCAGCAATTGGTTGCGGAACCGCAACGGTCTCGATGTCGTGACCGAGTTCGCGGTGCACGCCGAACCCGAAGAATGGCAGGACGTCCTGGTTCGGTTGACCCCGCGCAACTACTCGATCTCGTCGAGCCCGCTGGTCAGTCCGCACGAGGTTCAGCTGACGGTGTCGGTGGTGCGCTACCGCGGCCCCGGCGGCGCGGCGCGCGGTGGGGTGTGTTCGACGTTCATGGCCGACCGTGCTGCGGCCGCACCGGTGTTCCTGCAGCGGTCACCGCATTTCCGTCCGCCCGAAGAGGCAGGCACGCCGATGATCATGGTCGGCCCGGGTACCGGCGTGGCGCCCTTCCGGGGATTCCTGCAGGAGCGCCGGGCGCTGGGCCACGGCGGCCGCAACTGGCTGTTCTTCGGCGATCAGCACCGCCGCGAGAACTTCTACTATCGAGACGAATTTGAGGAGATGGCTGCTGATGGATTCTTAAACAGGTTGGATCTGGCATTCTCCCGCGATCAGGCGGACCGGGTGTACGTGCAGCACAAGATGCTGGACCGTGGGGCCGATCTGTGGCGCTGGCTGGACGACGGCGCCCACTTCTACGTCTGCGGCGACGCCGCCCGCATGGCCAAGGACGTGGACGCCACGCTGACCACGATCCTGCGCACCCACGGGGGGATGTCCGAGGACGCCGCGCGTGACTACAAGCGGGAGCTGGTCGCCCAGAAGCGGTACGTGCGCGACGTGTATTGAGCTCCGCTCATTGGGCTCGCGTCATTGGGCCAAGTCGTTCCAGACGATCTTGGCGAGCTCGTCACGGTCGGCCACCCCGAGCTTGATGCAAGCGCGGTAGATGTGGCCCTCCACGGTGCGGACCGAGACTGTCAGTCGTTCGGCGATGTCGCGGTTCGACAATCCCTGGGCAACCAGACCGGCCACCTCGCGTTCGCGCCCGGTCACCGGCAGGGGCCGGGCGGCCGATCGAATCGCCGGGGTGGCGGCACCCCCGCACTTGGACGCCAATTGCAGTGCGTGCGCGGCGGATTCGGTGCTGTTTCGGCGGTGTCCGGCCTTGTCGTGCAGGGGCACCGCCTGGGCGGCGGAGTCTGCCGCCGAGAGCAGCAGGCCCGCCTCCTCAAATGCACCGGCCACCTTGTCCAGTGCGTTCGGGTCGGCGGCGGCCACTGCGGCGGCGTGCCGCGCGTACAGGGCGGGCAGCGGGCCGTCCGCCCTGTCGACGAGGTCCTGTAGGCGACGGGTGACACTGCGGTCGCCGAAGCGTGCCGCGCTGTGCAGCGCCTCGGCCTCGACGGCGTACTGGCCGGAGGAATGTGCCGCATCGGCGGCTGCCCGGGCCAGGTCGATCGCCGAGCGGTGCCCGCCCTTGGCGGCGGCCAGCCAGGCCTTGGCGAGCATCCGGAGGGGCTCGTGCAGCGCCATGAATTCGCCCGAGTGCTCCTTGGCGTCCTCCAGTACCCGTTCGGCCTCGGCGGGGTTACCCACCCCGGCGTAGGCGCGGGCCAGTAGCAGCCGGCCGGGGAGCTGCCAGGGCAGAGAGCTCTCGGCGTTCAGCGCGGCCAGGGCCTGTTCGATGGCCAGGATGGAATCGCGGAAGCGGCCACGGTGGGTGGCGGCGACGCCTTCCATGATCTTGGCGATCGCCCAGCCGGCGAACTGACCGGCCGAGGAGAATTCGGCGTACTCGGTGGCCCGCCGCTGGGCCAGGTCGAGTTGGCCGGTGTACGCGAGGGCCAGCACCTCGCCGTAGAAGACCATGATCCGGACCATGCCGTCGGTGGTCTTGCGCTCTGCGCGGCATCGCGATGCGATCGGCAGGAAATCGTTTCCCCGGCCCACCAGCGGCATCGACAAGCCGGCGGCGAATGCCGCGAAATCCACGGCCTGCCGCGGCGCCTCGGGGTTCGCCAGGACCCGTTCGGCGATTTCGAGCCCTTCGGGGATCTTGTTCTGGTGCACGGCCATGCCAGCGCCGAACGCGTCGACGATCAGTCGGAGGGTCGGATGGGTAACCCGTTCCTGCAGCAGGGCGAGCACCTGGCCGGCGCGTGCCACGTCGCCCATGGACCAGAACAGGTTGGACAGCCGTGGAACGCCCCACTGCACGAGTTCCATCTCGTTGAGGTCAGCGGGGGAAAATTGTTCCAGGATGCTGTCGGCCTGTGCCGGATGGCCCTGCCATAGCAACGCGCGGGACAGCAGCGCGGCCGCGCTCAGTCCACCGCCGTGCGCGAAGGCGGCACGCGCCAGCTTCTCGCCCAGCGGCAGGTTGGACAGGAACACCGCGTCCTTGGCAGCGGTGATCAGCAGTTCGATGTCGGTGCCCTGGTCGCTCTCGATGGCCAACTCGGCCAACTTGATTCGGCTGGCGGGCGAGTCGAGGTTGCGCTCGTGCAGGATCTTGGTGATCCGGCCCCGCAGCTTCCGGGCCGACGCGGTGCCGACCCGGCGGCGCACCGCCTCGCCGAACAGCGGGTGGCTGAAACGGACGTTGATCTGGCCGTCGTCGGCGACGATCCGGATCAGGCCGCGCATCTCGGCCGCATCGACCGCGTCCTCGCCGGCCAGTTCTGCCAGCGCATCGATATCGAGCGGTTCGCACAGCGACAGCAGCTTCAAAGCGTGCAGGACGTCCTCGCCGGCATGCGCCAGACGTTCGTCGAGCAGCTCGACCAGCCCGGAGGGAATGACGGTGGGTCCGCGGAACTGCCACACCCCGTTGACCTTGGCCAGCGTGCCTGCGTCGACCGCGCCCTCGACCATGTTGCGCAGGAACAGTGGGTTGCCGCCGGAGGTCTCCCACATCACGTCGGCGCTGAGCCCCTCCAGCGTTCCGCCCAGGACGGTTTCGATCAGTGCGATGCTCTGCTGTTTGGTGAACGGGTGGAGTTCGAAGCGCTGGAGGTAGCCGTCCTTCCACAGCGAGGTGACGGCATCGGGGACCGGCTCACCACTACGCACGGTGGCCACCACGTGGCCCGAGCGCTCCACGGCGATCTGGTGCAACAGCGTCGCCGACAACTGGTCCAGCAGATGCGCATCGTCGATCCCGACGATGGTGTCGCCGTCGGCCACAAGCGATTCGCGTGCCGATCCGATGAGGGCGATGGGGTCGCGTGATCCCGATGACGACACCCAGTGGGCGAATGCGCCGAGCGGGATGCTGCGTGACGATTCGGTGCACGCGGCCCAGTGCACCTTGCGGCTCAACGATGCGGTGACCGTGCGCGCCAGCGTGGTCTTGCCGACGCCGGCGGCTCCGACGAGCACGACTCCGCAGCTGTCCGTCCCGCTGAGGGCGGCCCGAATGGCCTCGTGCTCGACGGGCCGGTCCAAAAGCTGCCACTGACCAGGCATGAATCCTGAGTCTAGGGGCACCAGGCCCGGAACGGTGCCGAACAGAGGGTCGACGGGGCGTTTCGCGTCGGCCTCAGCGGCGAATGTTCTTCCCATTGCAAGTATTTCCCGTTCGCTAGGGTCAATCCGGAAGTTCGGCGATATCGGTGGGCTCGTGCCGGTCGATGTGATTCATCTTGTGCCGGAAGTCGCTCGATGCTTCGTATACCTTGAGCTTCAGCCGGTTGATGGACCCCAGCGGCCGGTGGGCCTCCAGGCCGCGCCACGAGTTGAACGACAGCACGTCGTCGCCATACGCACGGCGTAACGCGCTGTACGGGTTCTGCTGGGGGAACACCACCTTGGCCACTGGCAGGTACGGGGATGACTTCCAGGGTTTCGTGGCGTCCTCGATCGGCATCTTGTCCTTGTCGAGACACAGTTGCACGCCGAATGTGTACTCCGCGGAGTGTTTTTCGAAGAATGCCATGATCAGATCGCGGTGCTCGTCCTGACCGGGATTGCGCGGAAGGGTCTGATCGGCAAGCGCTTTGGCCTCCGGCGAGGTCGGTTCGTATTTGAAGCGGGCCACGTAGTCGCCGTACCGGATCGGGGCGGAGGAGTAGAACGTCTCGCCCAGGATGGGACGGTTGGGCGCGGCGAACACGGCCAGGTTCTCCGGTATCGGCAGGCGGATCTTCTTGAGCGCGCCGAGCAGTTCGCTCACCGCCCACAGCGTGCCGTCGGACAGCCGGGCCAGCAGAGTGGCGCTCAGCATTCCCAGCTTGCGGTACGCGTGGGCGTCGGCGAACAGGAATTCCTCGTGGGTGACGAGCACGAAGTCCTGCGTGACATTGTGTTCGTCCTTCGGGTCCTTCATCGCGCGCTCGCCGTGCACGCCGATGGCCTTGATGCCGAGTCCGCGCACGCCGCGGTTCTTGTCGCTGCGCAGTACCCCCGAGGTGGTCGAGATGCGGGCGATCACCGGGTAGCTGCGCGCTTCGGCGAATATCCCCTGGGCGAGTACCTCGGGGAGGCCGGGATTGACGATGAGTTCGCCGCGCAGGACGGCGTGGCTCTTGGCATGCGCGTCACGCAGCCCGTGCTTGAACTTCTTGTAGGCCCGTTCGTTGTTCTTGTGCAGCGACTTGATGATCTTCTCGATGTCCTGGGCCTCGCGCGCCTTGGGCTGCTCGAGATCGTCGCGGTAGGGAACCGGGTTGAGGCTCTCGGCGATGCGGCGTACGTCGGCGGTGGACATGGCTGCGGTCATGCGGATGCCTTTCTGATTCAGCGGGGTGCTGCGACTTTCCAGGGGGCAAACGGGTTGGCCACACCGGACAGGGCGGGGGCCAGTTCGGGGAAGTGGCGCAACAGCACCGAGCGCATGTCGTTGTCGCGAACCCACTTCATGCCGGCAACGGTGTACGTCTCGTCACGGAAGTCGGTGGTGAAGAAGCGGTCGCTTTCCAGCCGGCGGGTGGCCATCAGGATGAAGACCCGGAATGCGGTGTCGCTGAATCCGAATCCCGGTGGTTTGGGCTCGGCGTACAGGCCGATCACCAGGTCGACGAGGTCCACGTCGTCGTCGTAGATCTCGCGCAACTCGGCGGCCAGCGCGGAGTCACCGGTCAGCTCCTCGAACGTCTGCACCGGCTTGAGTCGGAACAGCTTCCGGAACTCGTTGTAGCGCGGGACACCTCGTTCCCGGCACCGGATCAGGTCGATCGTGGCCAGGTCGATCAGGGTGCCGTCGACGCGGTGCATGTGCTGCAGGTGCCGCGGGAAGTTGTGCAGCGACAACGCCCCGGGATGGGCGCGGCCGAAGGAGTAGAACAGGTCGGCCATCGGGCTTTCGCTCAGCCGGGCACGCACATTGAGCACCGACAGTTCGGGTAGCTCGTGCCGTGCGGTGATGCGGTCGTCGGCCAGCGAGCGGAAGGTGAACTCGTCGGGGATCAACGGGTGCATCCGGTACACCGCGACGAACTCCTCGGTCAACGAATACGGAACACCGTGATGGGTGGTCGGTGAGCCGGGGATGCCGTACAACAACGGGCTGTTGCTGAGGCGTCCGGAGCTTCGTCGGAGCCGGGGTCCCAGCTTGTTGCCCAACAGCCCGAACCAGTTGATGCGCATGGCCGTCACCGTCGTCGGGTGCGCGATGATGGCCGGCGTCCAGTCCACGGTGTGGATCTTGGCCATCAATGCGGAATTGACCAGGCGTGCCTTGTCGTAGAGCTGTTGGCCGGTCAGATAGGGGTACACCTGCGCCAGCCGGTCGCAGATGGCGTTGTGCTCGCGCATGAACAGCGAGTGCAGCAGGGCCAGGCCCACCCAGAAGTTCCCCGCGGTGCCGGTGAGGTCGGCGGTGTCCTCGACGTCGGGTGGCACCAGGCCGGACTCGTCGATGCGCAGCTTGCCGCCCTCGGGTGCGCGCAGCGCACTGGCGAATGCGGGTGTGGTGCCGTAGATCTGGGAGGCATCCCACCAGTGCGACTCCTGGGTGACGAAGGTGGGCGGGCCGACCGGACTGGGGTGCGGGTCGGGCGGGGTGCGCTCGACGTGCATCGGCCGCAGCGGCCACGGATCGTCGTCGTGCAGCGGCACCACCCAGGGCTGGGTGGTGACCGAGCCATGGGCGAACCAATCGTGTACCTCGAACTGAATCCACGCTGCGGCCAGGAGGTTCAGTGTGGTCGCGGGCTGAAAAATGTCACGGGTCAGCAAGGTGCGGCTGATCAGCCGCGGGTTGGGGTCGAGCAACCGCTGGGCGGATTCCGGGCGGGAGTGTTCGGGTGGGACGTTGCGGCCGAACCGGCAACCGACGGCACCCATCCGCGGGTCGTTCAGGTCGTTGTAGGAACCGTCGCGGGTACGGGCGCCCAGATAGTTGCCCACGCCCGCCGGACCGGCCGGCGGGTCCGGGGCGGGTTCGGCGGCATACAGATTCGACGTCCGCAGCTGATGGCGCAGTCCGATCAGGACGACCAGCCCGATCGCCCTGGGCAGTCGGGCCCAGCCGACCGTCTGGTCGATCTGCTGGGCGACCCGGGCCGCGAGGGTGGCCGTCAACGATCGCGACCAGGACCAGACAGCAGCGACGAACGCTGGTGCCTGTCTTGCCGTGGTCACCATTCGTTGTTTCCCTCCGGCCGCTATAACGAGCCTGTCGGCCACGATTGTTGTGCACGGAAGCAGAAATGACATGAGTAGTGGGCTACTCGATCCGATCCGTGAGGTTCCTCCGCGTTTCGAGTAGTCGAATACGCGTGTGTGCATGGCTCGGCTGAGCGACGATCAATCGACGCAGGAAAACCTGGAGTGGCTGAGTATTCCGAGGAGCGTGGTGAGTTCAACGGGGGAAGTCTGGGCAGATCGGGTGCTCAGTGCACTGGGGGAGCTGGATCAGGCCGGCAGAACCGCGGACATGACACTGCTGACCGAGACGGTCGCCGCCAAATTCGCGTCGAGATTCGATGAGCGGGACCGGCAGTATGAGAACGACAAACCGTACTGGCACAACCGTGTTCACGACGCGGTCGCCGGACTGCGCCGGAGGAGGCTGGTTGCCGCGAAGGCGCCGAAGACCACAAGGGTGCAATTGACCGATACCGGTCGTGCCGCTGTTGCGGGTGCCCGCGAACGGGCCGAGGCCGTGACCGAGCCGGCGGTGCGTGGCGTGGCTCCCTCAGATGCACCACCACCACAGGTCGGGACTTCCGAACCACCCAAACGCGACCCGGTTCTGGCCGGGGTGGTGACCGCGCCCCTGCGCACGGCGATGGCGCGGGAGGGTGCCGCCACGCCCATACCGATCATGGTGGAGCTCAACCTCACCTTTCAGCCGTCGGTGGCGGCCGCGATCGAGAGGGTCGAACGGCTGTGGGAGATGGTGGGCGGGGCGGGTACTCCGGTGCCGCTGGCCGATCAGTTCATGGCCGGCGATCTCACGTCGGACCAGATCAAATCGCTCGTGTCTGCCGACGCCGTCCCGCAGACCTGGGCTCAGCGGGCGGTCTACCGGATCTGGCCGGACTTCGAGGTGCACCCGCAGATCGACGCCTCCTCGACCACCATCAAGGCCGTCGCGGCGCAGCGGTCGTTCGCCAGCTTCGGCGAGGGGATCGTCTGGGCCGTGGTTGATTCCGGTATCGACGAGACGCATGCGCACTTCGCGGAGTACCAGAACCTGCGTGATCCGTCGGTCATCGATCTACACCACGACTTCACCGGAGGTGACGCTCCGCTGACCGACACCGACGGGCACGGCACGCACGTGGCCGGGATCATCGCCGGGGGTTTGGTGGGCCGCAAGCCCGCGGACGTCGTGGTGGTCGAGAAACGGCTCAATGACCCTGAGCGCGGCGGTGATCCGATCACCGCGCCGCGGACCGTCGCTGATCCGGACCGCTTGGCGGGCATGGCACCCAAGGCCAAGCTGGTGAGCCTCAAGGTGCTCGGGCCCGGGGACCAGACCTCGCGGGTGAGCCGGGTGATGCAGGCACTGGCCTACGTCCGGAAGCTCAACGCCGGAAGTGAGCGGGTGCCGCGGGTACACGGCGTGAACCTCAGCCTCGGATACGAGTTCGATGCCGAGTGGTACGCCTGCGGGCAGAGCCCGATGTGTATCGAGGTCGACAAGACCGTGCGCTCGGGCGTGGTGGTGGTAGTGGCCGCGGGCAATTCCGGCTACGTATCACTGAATACGGCCTTCGACAAGGATTCGGTGAAGTTCACCGCGGACATGACGATCAACGATCCGGGCAACACGGAGAGCGCGATCACCGTCGGTTCCACGCACCGCAGTTCTCCGCACACCTTTGGTGTCTCGTACTTCTCCTCCCGCGGCCCCACCGGCGACGGGCGACGTAAGCCAGACCTGGTCGCACCGGGTGAGCGCATCACCTCGGCCGCGGCCGGGGAGCGCCGGGAGGCCGTGACCAACCAGATCGACGTCGAGCCGGGCGTGCCGGTGTACGTCGAGGAAAGCGGCACCAGCATGGCCGCCCCGCATGTGTCCGGTGCGATCGCGGCGTTTCTGTCGGTGCAGCGCGAGTTCGTCAGTGAACCCGAGGCCGTCAAACGCATCTTCGTCGAATCGGCGACCTCCCTGAACCGCGACCCCGCCTTCCAAGGCAGTGGGATGGTCGATCTCATGCGTGCACTGCAGTCCGTCTGACCTGAAAGGGACTCCGATGACCAACGATGTGGCAGGACGGATCTGGCGGTTGGTGTTCGACGCCGAGGGTGATCCCGAGCCGGCGGTGCTCGCCGATCTCAAGAGCCGGATCGGCGCCGCGGGGCTGACCGATCTGATCATCTTCTCCCACGGCTGGAACAACGACGAAGCGGCCGCGGCGTCGTTGTACGAGCGGTGGTTCGGTCTGTTGGCCCCACAACTCGACCCGGCCCGCGCGGTCGGCTTCGTCGGTTTGCGGTGGCCGTCGCAACTCTGGCGTGACGAGCCGATCCCGGACTTTTCCGGGCCGGCGGTGCATGACGATGGGGGCGCGGCCGCCCTCGGTGACGAGGTGGAGGTGGTGCCGGCTGGTCCGGCGACCATCGATCCGGCCCAGCTCGACGAGCTCAAGGACCTGTTTCCGGACGGCAAGGAGCAGTTGGACACCATCGCCGGTCTGCTGGCGGTGCCGCCGAGCAGCGACCGCCTACCGGAGCTGCTCGATGCGCTGCGCGCGTTCAGCGCCGCCACCCAGACCGGGTTCAACGACGGTGAGGTCGCCGCCCCGGACGCCGGGCCGGGGATGCTCGACGAACATCAGGACCCGGAACAGTTGTTCACCACCTTCGCTGACGAATTGGCCTCTGCCGGTGTGGAATTCGATGAAGTTGAGGGCGGGGGAGCGGCTGGCCTCGGTGACATCGCCGGGCGGCTGTGGCACGGCGCCAAGGAGGCGCTGCGCCAGCTGAGCTACTGGAAGATGAAGAACCGTGCCGGGGTGGTGGGCCGGCGCGGGCTGGGCCCCGTCATCGATGCGCTGCACACCGATTTCCCCGAGCTGCGGATTCATCTGGTCGGACACAGTTTCGGGGCCCGTGTGGTGTCCTACGCCATCGCGGGGATGAGTGAGGTCCAGCCCTCACCCGTCAAAGCGGTGACCCTGCTGCAGGGCGCGTACTCCCGCTTCACCTTCACCGATCGGTTGCCGTTCCGGAAGGGTGCGGGCGAGCTGGCGGGTCTCCTCGACCGGATCGACGGCCCGCTGACGGTCTGCTTCTCCAGTCATGACCGGGCGCTCGGCACGTTCTATCCGCTGGCCTCGGCTGCGGCGGGCGAGGACGCGGCCGGGGCCGACGATCCTCTGTTCCGCTGGCGGGCCATGGGATCGCACGGGGCGTACAACTCGGCGACCCAGACTCTGGGCGCCAAGGGCACGAGCTATCCGTTCCAGTCCGGTCAGATTCTGAATCTGAATTCGTCAGACGTGGTGGCCAAGGATGACGGCCCGTCGGGTGCGCACAGCGACATCTTCCACGAAGAATTGTGTTGGGTTGCCGCCGCTGCCGGGAAATTGAACCCGGCTTAGTTGGGTGTCCGAGGGGGGACTTGAACCCCCACGCCCGTTAATAGGGCACTAGCACCTCAAGCTAGCGCGTCTGCCATTCCGCCACTCGGACTTGCCAACCACTCGGGGTTGGGCGCCTAAGGTTATCGGATTGAGTGGCCCAGACCCAAACCGGTGTTGCAGTGGTACGAATGTGACTGTGACTGTCCCCGCCTCCAGCGCGGACGAGGTGGTCGATCTCGTCAGTGCGCTCATCCGATTCGACACGTCCAATACAGGTGACCCGGCCACCACCAAGCCTGAGGCGGACTGTGCCCACTGGGTGGCCGAGCAGCTGCAGGAGGTCGGCTACACCACCGAATACGTCGAGGCAGGGGCCCCCGGTCGTGGCAATGTCTTCGCCCGGTTACCCGGCGCGGACTCCACTCGCGGCGCACTGATGATCCATGGGCATCTCGACGTCGTCCCGGCCGAGCCCGCCGATTGGAGCGTGCACCCGTTCTCGGGTGCGGTGAAGGACGGTTACGTCTGGGGCCGCGGCGCGGTCGACATGAAGGACATGGTCGGGATGACCATCGCGGTGGCCCGGCATTTCAAGCGGTCGGGCATCGTCCCGCCTCGCGACCTGGTGTTCGCTTTCGTCTCCGATGAGGAACACGGTGGCACCTACGGCGCCAACTGGCTGGTGGACAACCGGCCCGACCTGGTCGAGGGCGTCACCGAGGCGATCGGTGAGGTGGGCGGGTTCTCCCTGACCGTGCCACGCAAGGACGGCGGGGAGCGTCGGCTCTACCTGATCGAGACTGCTGAAAAGACCGTGTCCTGGATGCGGCTGACGGCCCGGGGCCGGGCCGGCCACGGTTCGATGGTGCACGACGACAACGCCGTGACGGCCATCGCCGGTGCGGTGGACCGGCTGGGTCGTCACCAGTTCCCGCTGGTGCTCAACCCGGCCGTGGAACAGTTCCTCACCGCGGTGGCCGAGGAGACCGGCTACGACTTCGACGTGAACTCGCCGGACCTCGACGGCACCATCGCCAAACTCGGCGGCGTGGCCCGGATCGTATCGGCCACCCTGCGCGACACAGCCAACCCGACCATGCTCAAGGCCGGCTACAAGGCCAACGTGATCCCCGCCTCGGCCGAGGCCGTGATCGACTGCCGGGTGCTGCCGGGCCGCATGGAGGCTTTCGAGCGTGAGGTCGACGAGCTGATCGGTCCGGATGTCACCCGCAGCTGGGAGCGGGACCTGCCGTCGTACGAGACCACGTTCGACGGTGATCTGGTGGACGCGATGAACGCGGCGATCCTGGCGATGGATCCCGAGGCCCGCACCGTGCCCTACATGATGTCGGGTGGAACCGATGCGAAGTCGTTCCAGCGGTTGGGGATTCGCTGCTTCGGGTTCGCGCCCCTGCGGTTGCCGCCGGAGCTGGACTTCGCGGCGCTGTTCCACGGTGTCGACGAGCGGGTACCCGTGGACGCACTGCACTTCGGTGCGGGCGTTCTGGAACACTTTTTGCGGAACTGCTGACTGTACGAGTCACGACGAGAGGGAACCATGAGCACATCTCCGTACGACAGCCTGCCGAAGCTGCCGACGTTCACCCTGACCTCCGAGTCGGTGAGCGATGGCGAGCCGCTGGCCAATGACCAGGTCAGCGGGATCATGGGGGCCGGCGGTTCGGATATCTCGCCGCAGCTGAGCTGGTCGGGCTTCCCTGCTGAGACCAAGAGCTTCGCGGTCACCGTGTATGACCCCGACGCGCCGACCGCTTCGGGCTTCTGGCACTGGGCAGTGGCCGACCTGCCCGCCACGGTGACCGAGCTGCCGGCCGGCGCCGGCGACGGCGGCGATCTGCCCGGTGGGGCGGTCACGCTGGCCAACGACGCCAGCGCCAAGCGCTACATCGGTGCGGCCCCGCCTGCCGGCCACGGCCCGCACCGGTACTACATTGCCGTGCATGCTCTGCCGGTCGAATCGCTGGGTCTGCCCGACGGCGCGACACCGGCGTACCTGGGCTTCAACCTGTTCGGCCAGGCGATCGCCCGCGCCGTCATCCACGGAACCTACGAGCAGAAGTAACTTTCCTCTGCCGAGCAGACGTAAAACTGCCCAAAATCAAGTGAAATAGGGCAGTTTTACGTCTGCTCGCGGTGGGTGGCCGAGCCCACCGCGTCGGTCAGCGACGCGAATCCGCCGGCATGCAGCCGCTCGGCGAGGCCGTCGTGGATTTGTTTGGCCCACAATCCGCCGCCGTAGATGAACCCGGTGTAGCCCTGCAGCAGGGTGGCTCCCGAGGTGATCCGCTCCCATGCGTCGTCGGCGGTTTCGATGCCGCCGACGCTGATCAGTACGAGCTTGTCACCCACCCGGCGGTACAGCTGACGCAGCACTTCGATGGACCGTTGCGCCACGGGGCGTCCCGAGATGCCGCCGGTACCCAGATCGGCGACACCGGGTGTGGCCAGTCCGTCGCGGGACACTGTGGTATTGGTGGCGACGATGCCCGCCAACCCCAATTCGACTGCCAGGTCGGCGATTTCGTCGATGTCGGCATCAGAGAGGTCGGGGGCGATCTTGACCAGAACCGGCTTGTTGGTCTCGGCTTTGACGGCGGCCAGGATCGGCCGGAGCGACTCCACCGCCTGCAGGTCCCGCAGGCCCGGGGTGTTGGGGGAGCTGACGTTGACGACGACGTAGGCGGCCAGTGCACTGACCAGTCTGGTGCTCTCGGCGTAGTCGGCCACCGCGTCCTGCGGCGGGGTGACCTTGGTCTTGCCGATGTTCACCCCGATCGGCACATCGGGGGTGTGCCGGGCCAGCTGGATCGCCAACGCCCCGGCGCCCTCGTTGTTGAATCCCATCCGGTTGAGCAGCGCGTGGTCGTCGGGCAGCCGGAACAGCCGCGGTTCCGGGTTGCCCGGTTGGGGTTGCGCCGTGACGGTGCCGACCTCGGCATAGCCGAAGCCGAGCGCTCCCCAGATCTCCAGCCCGCGGCCGTCCTTGTCGAAGCCGGCCGCCAGACCCATCGGGCCGCCGAACCGCACACCGAACACCGTGCTGGCCAGGGCCGGGTCGGTGGGGGCGAGCCGCTTCGCCAGCGCGCGACGCAGGATGGCCGGCCCGGTGACGGTGCGTAACAATGCGAACACCCACATGTGGATGCGTTCGGGGGGCACGAGGAACAGTGCCCGCCGCAGGGCCGCATACATCACAGCGAAGGCGCCTGGGGTGTGCCTGGCATGGATGACGCGGATTTCTTGCGGCGCAACAGCACCCGTCGGCTCCCATCGGTATAGGCCCGCACCCGGGTCAGTTCCCAGCCGCGGTACTCGGCCTCGATCGACAAGCGGATCGAGGCGCTGATCCTGGTGACATCGGGCGGTAGCCGCAACGGTATCCACTCGTATTCTTCGGAACGGTCTTCGGCGACGACCTTGTCCCACCCCGGCGGCATGCGGCCCTGCTGGATGGCGGTCATCGGCGACCCGATGCGCTGCCGATCACCTGGACACCCGCTCCCGACCCCGACACCACATAGAGAGTGTCGGTCTTATCGTCGAAGGCCACGGAGTTCGGTTGCTGCACGGTTCGATAACGCACCTTTTCCACCGGTATGCCGGTGGAGAGATCGTAACCAATCACGGTATTTGCCGCGGTCTGCGACACCCAGGCCAGCTGGTCGGATCCGGCCAGACCGTAGGGGGCGGCGGGTACCGGGTAACGCTGCCGCATGATCAAGGGGTCTGCACCGAACACGAGTAGCTCGTCACCGCGGGTGTCGGCGACCAGGACCCGGCCGTGCGCATCGGCGGCCATGGTGGTGGCGCCTTCGCCGGCCCGCAGTGCCTGTGCGGCGCTGGTGCCGTCGGCGTTGACGGCAGTCACCGAGGTTTGCCCTCGGTCCAGAACCACCGCGGTGTTTCCTTGTGTGACAAGCGAATCCACTCGGGCGAAGATCTTGAGCCGGGCAGCCACGGTGTGGTCACCGCCCAATGTGTAGACCGCTCCGTCGGCACTGCCCAGAACCGGATTGCCGTCGGCGCGCAATGCGATCGCGGTGAAGTCGACGCCCTGGGCGCCGTCCACGTCGATTTTGCTGGCCTTGGCGTCGGTCAGGTCGACCCGGAAGTATCCGCCCCTGGTGGACGCCAGGACATCGCCCTTGCCGTCGACGCTGAGCGCGGTGGCCGCGGGCATCAGTGTCACCTCGCGCGGCTGTCGTTTGCCCGTCACCAGGGTCAGGGTCGACTGGCCTTCGGACGTGGGGGTCAGGACGGCCAGGGTGCCGGTTGCTGGATCGAATACCGCACTCACAGCGTGCCCGCGTAATTGTCGGATCTCACCGTCCGGTGGGGCAGTGACCGGCGGCGAAACTGCGGCCTGAGCGGGCTCGATGGTCGGCGGCGGGGTGTCGGCGGGGTCGGACGTGCAGCCCGCGGTGATCAGCAGGGCCAGCGCAACGAGGCCGGCGCGAACTGGCTGACCTGCAAGGATTGGGCGCAACGGAAGGCTCTCGGTCGAGGCGGATGGTCGGTGACGTGCAGGAATCCAGTCTAGGCATGGCTCTCGATCGGAAATGGTGGCGTCTGCAACCATCGCGGCATAAGTAGAGGTATGGTTCGATCATGACCCTCGCCGCAGACCGGGAACTGGGTAACCGAGAGTTTGCTATGGAGGATATTTCCACTGGTGTACACGCCAGTGGGTTTGGCCAAGTTGGCGATGGCCGGAGTTTTTCTTTCCACATCGAACGTCAGCAACTCGTGATCGAGGTCTACCGTCCGCGGCTGTCCGGACCGGTTCCGGTCGAGGACGACGTGGTGGCCATGGCCACCCGCAAACTGACCGATATCGACCTGTCTGATGAGCGCACCCTGTCGGCAACCGTCCGGGACGCGGTTGCCGGCGCGCAGCCGGTTTCGCGCGCCGCTCGCTGACGCATCTCACTGCCCGTCTCACGGTACGGTCGTCGTCGTGACTGACGTCGGTGCCATGTCCTGGCTGCAAGTGGTTGTGTTGTCGATTGTCCAGGGGCTCACCGAGTTTCTGCCGGTCTCGTCCTCGGGGCACCTCGCGATCACCTCCCGGGTGTTCTTCGACGACGACGCAGGCGCCTCGTTCACAGCAGTCACCCAGCTGGGCACCGAGCTTGCGGTGCTGGTGTACTTCGCGCGCGACATCGGACGGATCATCAAGGCCTGGTTTTCCGGGCTGTTCAATGCCGCACACCGGTCCCCCGACTACTGGCTGGGCTGGTGGGTGATCATCGGCAGCATTCCGATCGGGGTGTTCGGCCTGCTGTTCAAGGACGAAATCCGCACCGGCGCCCGCAATCTGTGGCTGGTGGCCACGGCGCTGATCGTGTTCTCGGCGGTGATCGCCGCGGCTGAGTACTACGGCAGGCAGGTCCGCCGGGTTGAGCAGCTGACCTGGCGCGACGGCATCGTGGTCGGCCTGGCCCAGTGTCTGGCACTGGTGCCGGGGGTGTCGCGTTCCGGTGCGACCATCAGCGCCGGGCTGTTCCTCGGGATGGAACGCGAGCTGGCCGCCCGGTTCGGTTTCCTGCTGGCGATTCCGGCGGTCTTCGCCTCCGGCATCTTCTCCCTGCCCGATGCGTTTCATCCGGTCGGGGAGGGGATGAGCGCCACGGGGGTCCAGCTGCTGGTGGCCACGGTGATCGCGTTCATCGTCGGCCTCGCGGCGATCGCCTGGTTCCTGAAATTCCTGGTGTCGCACAGCATGTACTGGTTTGTCGGCTATCGAGTGGTGCTGGGCGCAGTGGTACTGGCCCTGCTGGCTACCGGGGTGGTTGCCGCGCAATGATCCCGACAGTGAAAGCTGACCTATGACCGACGACTGCCGGCGCGAGGAGCCCAAATGACCGTGATCCTGCTGAGGCACGGCCGCTCGACCTCGAACACCGCACACACCCTGGCGGGCCGGAGCGCGGGCGTCGACCTCGACGAGCGCGGTGCCGAACAGGCCAGCGGCCTGGTGGCGCGTGTCGGGGAGTTACCGGTGACCGCGATCGTGCACTCGCCGCTGTTGCGTTGCGCCCGCACGGTGGCGCCGCTGGCCGAGGCGCTGGCTTTACAGCCGATCGTCGATGAGCGGCTCACCGAGGTGGATTACGGCAGCTGGACCGGGCGCGCCATCGGTGAACTGGTGAAGGAACCCCTGTGGTCGGTGGTCCAGCAGCAGCCCAGTGCGGCGGTGTTTCCTGAGGGCGAGGGCCTGGCCCAGGTTCAGGCCCGGGCGGTCGCTGCCGTGCGGGAACGCGACCGCGCGTTGGCCGAAGAGCACAACGCCGATGTGTTGTGGCTGGCCTGCACGCACGGCGACGTGATCAAGGCGGTGCTCGCCGACGCGTTGGGTGTGCACCTGGACGGGTTCCAGCGCATCACCGCCGACCCGGCATCGATGAGCGTGATCCGCTACACCGAACTGCGCCCATTCGTCATGCACATCAACCACACCGGTACGCAATTGAGCGCCGGACTGGCCGCCAAACCCGCGACCGACGCCGTGGTCGGTGGGTCCACCAACTGACCCGCGGTACCGCTACCGGTATTTTGGAAGGTGCCATGTCCCGCGCAATTCACGTCTTCCGTACTCCCGACCGTTTTGTGGCCGGGACGGTCGGCCAACCCGGCAACCGCACTTTTTACCTGCAGGCTGTCCACGACAAACGAGTGATCTCGGTGATCCTGGAGAAGCAGCAGGTCGCGGTGCTGGCCGAGCGTATCGCCGCCCTGTTGACCGAGATCAATCGCCGCTTCGGCACGCCGATCCCGCCGGACACCGGTGAAGTCAGTGACCTGCTGCCGCTGGTCACCCCGGTCGATGCCGAGTTTCGAGTGGGGACGATGGGGCTGGGCTGGGATTCGGAAGCGCAGACCGTCGTGGTGGAACTGCTGGCGGTCTCCGAGGGCGAGTTCGACGCCTCGGTCGTGCTGGACGACGCCGAGGACGGCCCCGACGCCGTGCGGGTGTTTCTCTCCCCGGAATCGGCCCGGGAGTTCGCCACCCGATCCAACCGGGTGATCTCGGCCGGACGCCCGCCCTGTCCGTTGTGCGAGGAACCGCTGGATCCCGATGGCCACATCTGCGTGCGCACCAACGGTTATCGGCGCGGTGAGGTGGCCGGATCCGAAGATGACGCAGAAACCTAGCATCGATCCTGACGGCGCGGTCCTCGCCGACGGCGAGTTGACGGTGATCGGCCGCATCCGGTCGGCCAGCAACGCCACCTTCCTGTGTGAGGCCAACCTGGGTGCGCGGCAGGTGCACTGCGTATACAAGCCGATCCGGGGCGAGGCGCCGCTGTGGGATTTTCCCGACGGCACGCTTGCCGGCCGCGAGCTCGGCGCCTACCTGGTTTCGGCCGCCTTGGGGTGGAACATCGTGCCCCACACCATTATTCGTGACGGCCCGGCCGGTCCGGGAATGCTGCAGCTGTGGGTAGACCAGCCCGGCGATCAGGTGGGGGACGAGCCGGATTCGGGCCCCGATCTGGTGGACCTGCTGCCGGCCGGACACCTCCCGCCGGGTTTCCTGCCGATCCTGCAGGCCTACGACTACGCCGGCGACGAGGTGACGCTGGTGCATGCCGACGATCCCCGACTGTTCCGGATGGCGGTGTTCGACGTGCTCATCAACAACGCCGACCGCAAGGGCGGTCACATCCTGGCCGGGCTCGACGGCGGCGTGTACGGCGTGGACCACGGGGTGAGCCTGCACGTCGAGGACAAGCTGCGGACCGTGCTGTGGGGCTGGGCCGGCAAGCCCGTCGACGACGAAACTCTGGCCGACGTCACCACGCTGCGTGACGCGTTCAGTGACCTGGCAGAGCAGTTGTGCGCACACATCACCGACACGGAGATCGCCGCGCTGCGGTCCAGAATTGTTGGCCTACTGAACAATCCGGTGATGCCGACACCCGATCGGCACCGGCCGATCCCGTGGCCGGCCTTCTAACCGGGCCCTAGCGGGCGCGCCCGAACCCCTCGAACGGATTCCAGGACTGGCTGCCGCGGACGATGTGCAGGTAGTAGGCGTAGTTGGCGGTGGACATCGCCAGTGCCCCGACACCGAAGCCGACGGCCCGGCCGATCGAGTCGCTGACGTCGAGCACCACCAGCACCGCCGCCACCGCGATCGTCAACGCCAGCAGCGCCAATCCCTTGCGCCACATGCCTTTGACGAAGAAGTAGAGCGGTCCGAACAGGAACGCCAGGATGTTCGACGTGAGCCGCAGCTTGGCCATGAAGCTGAGATTGCGGTACGCGGCCTTGGCCTCGGGGCTTGCGCTCGGCAGCCCGTAGGTGCCGAAGAAATCGAACTTCCAGCGCCACGAGTCGGACAGGTTGTCGACTGGGGTCTGCTCGGTCATGCCCTGACCTTAATGGCACAACGGGCCCCGCCAGTACGCCAATGCGAAGCGCCACCGATACTTGTCGGGTGCACTCGACCGACGCCGACCTGGCTGCCGCAGTGGCCAAGGAGGCCGGCGAGCTGTTGCTGGCCGTACGCGAGGAGGTCGGTTACTACGACCCCTACTACCTCGGCGACGAGGGGGACCGGCGGTCCAACGCGCTGATCCTGGACCGGCTGGCGAAGGCTCGTCCCGGCGATTCCGTGCTCAGCGAGGAGGCGGTCGACGACCTGGCCCGCGTCGACGCCGACCGGGTGTGGATCGTCGATCCCGTCGACGGCACGCATGAGTTCTCGCTACCCGGGCGAGAGGACTGGGCCGTACACATCGCCCTGTGGCAGCGCTCGGTCGGCGTCGACGGCGGTCTGTCGGATGCCGTGGTGGGTCTGCCCGCCCGCGGTGAGGTGTACCGCAGCGATACCGTGAGCCCGCCCCCACCGCGCCGCGACGGTCCGCTGTTGATCACCGCGAGTTCGAATCGACCCCCCGCGGTGCTGTGGCGGATGCGCGAGCAACTCGATTTCCGGATGGTGCGCATCGGCTCGGCCGGCGCCAAGGCGATGGCCGTGGTGCGCGGTGACGTCGATGCCTACATCCACGCCGGCGGACAGTGGGAATGGGATTCGGCCGCACCTGCGGGTGTGGTGCTGGCCGCGGGCCTCCACGCGTCCCGCCTCGACGGCTCGGAGCTGCGCTACAACCGGGCTGACCCGTACCTGCCGGATTTCCTGATGTGCCGTAAAGAGCTGGCACCGATCCTGTTGGAGGCGATCGGCGTGGCCCGATGAGCCATCTCCGCTGCGATCCGGGAATGGAATCGTCGGCGGCATTGTCTGACTTGGGAGAACTATGCGGGACCGACCGGCGGGAGGCCGTCCTGAGCGAGCACCTTAGAGTCGAAGCCATGCAATCGTGGTCGGCACCGTCAATTCCGGTGCTGGAAGGGCATGGTCCGCAACTGCGGCTGTACGACAGTGCCGACCGGCAGGTACGGCCGGTCACCCCGGGGCCGACGGCCACCATGTACGTGTGTGGCATCACCCCGTACGACGCCACCCATCTGGGCCACGCCGCCACCTACCTGACCTTCGATCTGGTGCACCGGCTGTGGCTGGATGCCGGGCACACCGTGCACTACGTGCAGAACGTGACCGATGTGGATGATCCGCTGTTCGAGCGGGCCGACCGCGACGGCATCGACTGGCGCGACCTCGGTGACCGTGAAACCCAGCTCTTCCGCGAGGACATGACGGCCCTGCGGGTGCTGCCCCCGCACGACTATGTGGCCGCCACCGAGACCATCTCCGAGGTGGTCGAGTTGGTGGAGAAGATGCTGGCCTCGGGTGCGGCCTACGTCGTCGACGACGCCCGGTACCCCGATGTGTACTACCGCGCCGATGCCACCGCGCAGTTCGGCTACGAGTCGGGCTATGACCGCGAGACCATGCTGCGGCTCTTCGGCGAGCGGGGCGGCGATCCCGATCGCGCGGGCAAGAGCGACGAGTTGGATGCCCTGCTGTGGCGCGCCGAACGGCCCGGTGAGCCCAGCTGGCCGTCACCGTTCGGAGCGGGCCGGCCGGGCTGGCACGTGGAGTGCTCGGCGATCGCGCTCACCCGCATCGGCTCGGAATTGGACATCCAGGGTGGCGGCAGCGATCTGATCTTCCCGCACCACGAGTTCTCCGCCGCACATGCCGAATCAGTCACGGGGGAGCGGAGATTCGCTCGCCACTACGTGCACGCCGGCATGATCGGCTGGGACGGGCACAAGATGAGCAAGAGCCGCGGCAACCTGGTGCTGGTGTCCCGGCTGCGTACGCAGGGCGTCGATCCGTCGGCCATCAGGCTCGGCCTGTTCGCCGAGCATTACCGCAGTGACAGGTTCTGGAGCGACGCGGTACTGGAGGCGGCCAACGCCCGGCTGAACCAGTGGCGCGCCGCCACGGCCCTGCCCGCCGGTCCTGATGCGACCGACGTGGTGGCCCGGGTGCGTCAGTACCTCGCCGACGATCTGAACACCCCGAAAGCCCTTGCCGCACTGGATGGTTGGTGTAGCGATGCGCTGGCCTACGGCGGCCACGACACCGCTTCGCCACAGCAGGTTGCCGCTACCGTGGATGCGCTGCTCGGCGTCGAACTCTAGGCCTCGTCGCGCGCGCCCCGGTGCGGTACGTTGCGGCAATGGGTTCAGTGAACGGGAAAGTCGTCTTCATCACCGGCGGTGCGCGCGGGATCGGTGCCGAGGTGGCCCGCCGGCTGCGGCGCCGGGGCGCCAAGCTGGTGCTCACCGACCTCGATGAGGCGCCGTTGAGCGCGCTGGCTGCCGAACTCGGTGCGGAGCACGTACTGACGGCACTGGCCGACGTGCGCGATCTGGCCGCCATGCAGAAGGCCGCTGATGCCGCCGTCGAGCGGTTCGGCGGCATCGACATCGTGATGGCCAACGCCGGCATCGCCAGCTTCGGTTCGGTCATGCAGGTGGACCCCGAGGCGTTCAAGCGGGTCATCGACATCAACGTGACGGGTGTGTTCAACACCGTGCGGGCCGCCCTCCCATCCGTCATCGAGCGCCGCGGGTACGTGCTGGTGGTGTCCTCGCTCGCCGCGTTCACCTCGGCACCTGGGCTGGCCGCCTATCACGCCTCCAAGGCCGGTGCCGAGTACTTCGCCAACACGCTGCGCCTCGAGGTGGCCCATCGCGGCGTCGACGTCGGCTCGGCGCACATGAGCTGGATCGACACTCCGCTGGTGCAGGATGCCAAGTCGGACCTGTCGGCCTTCCAGGAAATGCTGTCCAAGCTGCCCCCGCCGCTGAACCGGACCACCACCGTCGATGCCTGCGGTGCGGCCTTCGTCAAGGGCATCGAGGGACGCAAGAAGCGCATCTACAGCCCGGAATGGGTCGGGGTGTTCCGGTGGATCCGGCCGTTCGTCACCACGCCGCTGGCCGAACGCGACATCCGCAAGTTCACTCCGACACTGTTGCCGAAACTCGACGCCGAGGCCGCCGCACTCGGCCGCTCGACCAGCGCCCGCATCGAGGCCCTGGAAGAGAAGTAGTCAGCGGCACCAGCTGGACAGGCCGCTCAGCGGCACCAGCTGGACAGGCCGCTCAGCGGCCGCGACGCCGCAGGTAGCGCTCGAACTCCGCGGCCAGCGCGTCGCCGTCGATCTTGCCGAGCGCCTCGTGCATGTCGACCTCGGCGTCGCCGCGCTGTTCAAGGGAGGCGACGTACTCGGCGATCTCCTCGTCCTCGGCCGTCATCTCGGTGACGGCCTGCTCCCACTCCTCGGCTGCCGCCGGCAGGTCGGCCAACGGCACCTCGACGTCCAGCACATCCTCGACTCGGCGTAGCAGGGCCACCGTGGCCTTGGGGCTGGGTGGCTGCGACACGTAGTGCGGAACCGCGGCCCAGAAGGTTACGGCCGGGATGCCGGCCTGCACGCACGCGTCCTGGAACACCCCGGCAATCCCGGTCGGACCTTCGTAGCGAGTCTCTTCCAGCCCGAAAAGCTTCGCCGAATCGGCCGAATACGCCGAGCCTGACACGGGTACGGGCCGCGTGTGTGGGGTGTCGGCGAGTAGGGCGCCGAGGATCACCACGGTCTGCACGTTGAGTTTGTCGGCGATGGCCAGCAACTCGGCGCAGAAGGTGCGCCAGCGCATGTTGGGTTCGACGCCGTGCATCAACACGACGTCGCGGTTGCTGCCCGGGGGACGACAGTACGAGATCCGCATCGACGGCCACTCGAGTTCCCGCGTGACGCCGTCGACTTGGCGGATCACCGGACGGTTCACCTGATAGTCGTAGTACGACTCGTCGTCGATCTCGACGATCGGTTGGGCTTCCCAGATCGCATCCAGGTGGTCCAGCGCGTCACTGGCCGCGTCGCCGGCGTCATTCCAGCCCTCGAAGGCAACCACGATGGTGGCGTCCTTCAATTCGGGCAGGTTCATCGGCCGGCCGGCGTTCGGATACGACGGTGTCACACCTTCAGCCTAAGCCTTGGACGGTGCCGATGAGCCCGTTGTGCGCGCGGGTCGCCACGGCACCGAACAGCGGCATTTGATAGACCGACTACCCTGTTTATGTGGCTGCCTCTGACAAGAAGGCCTACGACACCGAGCTGCTCGACACCGTGTCGCAGCGCGTGGTAGTGGGCGAAGGGCACGCGTCGGCCAGCGTGTCGAGTCGATCGCAGCGACGAGTTGGGCGTCCATACGTCGATCGGGTGACGACGTAGACTCTTCTGGTCGAGAGGCGTTGCAACGGTTACCGGGGGCCTTGGGTCCATTTGGTATCCGCCACGCTCGGCAGAGTCAAGGACGCCTTCCGTTACGGAAGGAGTGCACGTGAACGCCGCCCCATCGAACACCTTTGAGCCGAACATCCGCCCGGACTGCACCGACGCACTGACGGCAGCTCTGCGCCAGCGGATCATGGTGATCGACGGCGCGATGGGGACGGCGATCCAGCGGGACCGGCCGGACGAGGCCGGTTACCGCGGCGAGCGGTTCAAGGACTGGCCGAGCGATCTTCAGGGCAACAACGATCTGCTGAACCTGACGCAGCCGCACATCATCGAGGCGATCCACCGCGAGTACCTGGAGGCGGACGCCGACATCCTGGAGACCAACACGTTCAACGCGACCGCGGTCTCGCTCTCCGACTACGACATGGCCGACCTGAGCTACGAGGTGAACTACGCCGGCGCGGCTCTGGCCCGTAAGGCCTGCGACGAGTTCAGCACGCCGGACAAGCCGCGCTACGTCGCAGGCGCACTCGGCCCGACGACGCGGACCGCGTCCATCTCGCCGGACGTCAACGACCCCGGAGCCCGCAACATCTCCTACGACCAGCTGGTGGCCGCCTATCGCGAAGCTGCCGGCGGCCTGGTCGACGGCGGTTCCGATCTCATCATCATCGAGACGATCTTCGACACGCTGAACGCCAAGGCCGCGGTGTTCGCCCTCGAGACGCTGTTCGAGGACCGTGGACGCCGCTGGCCGGTGATCATCTCGGGCACCATCACCGATGCTTCCGGGCGAACGCTGTCCGGTCAGGTCACCGAGGCGTTCTGGAACTCGATCCGGCACGCCAATCCGATTGCGGTGGGGCTGAACTGTGCTCTCGGCGCGCCCGAGATGAGGCCATACATCGCCGAGATGTCACGCATCGCGGACACCTTCGTCTCCTGCTACCCGAACGCCGGCCTGCCCAACGCCTTCGCCGAGTACGACGAGTCCCCGGAGAGCCAGGCCTCCTACATCGCCGAGTTCGCCGAGGCCGGCCTGATCAACCTGGCCGGTGGGTGCTGCGGAACGACGCCGGCGCACATCGCGAAGATCGCCAAGGTCGTAGAGGGCAAGCCGCCGCGTGAGGTGCCCGAGATCGAGGTCGCCACACGTTTGGCCGGCCTGGAGCCGCTCAACATCACCAAGGACTCCCTGTTCGTCAACATCGGTGAGCGCACCAACATCACCGGGTCCGCCCGGTTCCGCAACCTGATCAAGGCCGAGGACTACGACACCGCGCTGTCGGTCGCCCTACAGCAGGTCGAGGTCGGTGCGCAGGTCATCGACATCAACATGGACGAGGGCATGATCGACGGCGTCGCCGCGATGGACCGGTTCACCAAGCTGATCGCGGCCGAGCCGGATATCAGCCGCGTCCCGGTGATGATCGACTCCTCCAAGTGGGAGGTCATCGAAACCGGCCTGAAGAACGTCCAGGGCAAGCCGATCGTCAACTCGATCTCCATGAAGGAGGGCGAGGAGAAGTTCATCCGTGAGGCACGGCTGTGCCGCAAGTACGGCGCCGCCGTCGTCGTGATGGCCTTCGACGAACAAGGGCAGGCCGACAACCTGGAGCGCCGCAAGGTAATCTGCGGGCGCGCCTACCGGATCCTGACCGAAGAGGTCGGCTTCCCGGCCGAGGACATCATCTTCGACCCGAACTGCTTCGCACTGGCGACGGGTATCGAGGAGCACGCGACGTACGGGATCGACTTCATCGAGGCCTGCGCCTGGATCAAGGAGAACCTTCCCGGGGTGCACATCTCCGGCGGTATCTCGAACGTGTCGTTCTCGTTCCGGGGCAACAACCCAGTCCGCGAGGCGATCCACGCGGTGTTCCTGTTCCACGCCATCAAGGCCGGTTTGGACATGGGCATCGTCAACGCCGGCGCGCTGGTGCCCTACGACTCGATCGACCCCGAGCTGCGGGATCGGATCGAGGACGTCGTCCTGAACCGTCGCCCCGACGCGGCCGAGAGGCTCCTGGAGATCGCCGAACGGTTCAATAAGTCGGAGAAATCCGATGATCCGGCAGCAGCCGAGTGGCGATCTCTCCCGGTCCGTGAACGCATCACCCATGCCCTGGTCAAGGGCATCGACGCCGACGTCGAGACCGACACCGAGGAACTGCGGGCCGAGATCGCCGCCGCCGGTGGCCGCCCGATCGAGGTGATCGAGGGGCCGCTGATGGACGGCATGAACGTCGTCGGCGACCTCTTCGGCGCAGGCAAGATGTTCCTGCCCCAGGTCGTGAAGTCGGCCCGGGTCATGAAGAAGGCGGTGGCCTACCTGCTGCCCTACATCGAGGCCGAGAAGCAGCCCGGCGATGCCGACAGAAGCAACGGCACCATCGTGATGGCGACGGTCAAGGGCGACGTCCACGACATCGGCAAGAACATCGTCGGGGTCGTGCTGCAGTGCAACAACTACACCGTGATCGATCTCGGTGTGATGGTTCCCGCCCAGAAGATCCTGGACGCGGCGCACGAACACAATGCCGACATCATCGGGCTGTCCGGCCTGATCACCCCGTCCCTGGACGAGATGGTCAACTTTGCCGTCGAGATGGAACGCCAGGGGCTGGAGATCCCGCTGCTGATCGGTGGGGCGACCACCTCGCGCGCCCACACGGCCGTGAAGATCTCGCCGCGTCGTAGCGGTCCGGTGGTCTGGGTCAAGGACGCTTCCCGCTCGGTGCCGGTCGCCGCCGCGCTGCTCGACGACAAGCAGCGTCCGGCCCTGCTGGAGGCCACCGAGAAGGATTACGCATCGCTTCGCGAACGGCACGCGCAGAAGAACGAGCGGCCGATGCTGACGTTGGAGAAGGCCCGCGCCAACCGGACGCCGATCGAGTGGGACGGCTACACCCCGCCGGTGCCCGCCATCGGGACGCGAGTTCGGGAATTCCAGGACTATGACCTCGCCGAACTGCGGGAGTACATCGACTGGCAGCCGTTCTTCAACGCCTGGGAGATGAAGGGCCGCTTCCCCGACATCCTCAACAACCCGGCCACCGGCGAGACGGCCCGCAAGCTGTACGACGATGCCCAGGAAATGCTCGACAGCCTGATCAAGGAAAAGTGGCTGACGGCCAACGGGGTGATCGGGTTCTTCCCGGCCAACGCGGTCGGCGACGATGTCGAGGTGTACACCGACGAGACCCGTACCGAGGTGCTGACCACGTTGCACAACCTGCGCCAGCAGGGTGAGCACCGAGCCGGCATCCCGAACCGGTCGTTGGGTGACTACATTGCGCCCAGAGAAACCGGGGTCCCGGACTATATCGGCGCGTTCGCCGTCACCGCCGGACTCGGCAGCCAGGACAAGATCATGGAGTTCAAGGCAGCCCTCGACGATTACAGCGCCATCCTGCTGGAGTCGATCGCCGACCGGCTCGCCGAGGCGTTCGCCGAACGGATGCACCAACGAGTTCGCAAGGAGTTCTGGGGATACCAGCCCGACGAGCAGCTGGACAACGATGCACTCATCGGCGAGAAGTACGTCGGAATCCGCCCCGCCCCGGGCTACCCGGCCTGCCCCGAGCACACCGAGAAGGCGACGCTGTGGGAGTTGATGGACGTCAAGGCGCGGACCGGTATCGAGCTCACGGAGTCGATGGCGATGTGGCCCGGCGCTGCCGTCAGCGGCTGGTACTTCTCTCACCCACAGTCGCAGTACTTCGTCGTCGGCCGGGTGGCCCAGGACCAGGTCGCCGACTACGCGAAGCGCAAGGGCTGGACCCTGCAGGAGGCCGAACGCTGGCTCAGCTCCAACCTCGCCTACAACCCGGAGGACTGACCGAGCCGAAACCGGTTGAGCCGGAACAGGCTCCAGTTCTGGCTCAACCAGGGTGGCTAAATGAACAGGCTCCGGTTGCGGGCTGCCCACTGGGCGATCGATTCCGCCGTAGTGCCCGTCAACTGCGCCACGTTGTCATTGGCGGTCTGGGGCTCCAGGTAGCCATCGAAGAGGTCGAGATACCAGTACGCACCATCACCCATGACGGGGCGCAACAGATCTTCCGCCTCGCCGCGGGTGCACCGCTGCATGTCGACGGGCATTCCGATGCCCGCGCCGATCTGGCGGGCGATGTCGGCGCGAGACAGCGCGACTGGGCCGGTCAGTTCATACATTGCGCCGACGTGGGCATCCCGCGGCGCCGCCAGCAGGTGAGCGGCCACCCGGGCGATGTCATCCATCGACACCGGCGACTGGACGTACTCCGGACTGACATCGCGGACTGTGCCGGTCTTGACCTGCGGGCCCCACATCGCGAAGTTCTCGCAGAACTCGCCGGGGCCGAGCTGGGTGTGCGCCAGTCCGGAGGCAGAGATCGCGTCGGCGTGGTCCGACCAATGCGCCCCGCCGGACAGCGCCACCACGTACTGCACGCCTGCCTGCGCCATAAGCTCGAGTGTCGGGCCGACGGTCGCGGGGAACGGGGCAAGATACACGCATTCGACACCTTCGAACGCGGCCGGTAGCGTCTCCGGGCGCCCCAGGTATCCGGTGATTGCTGTCACAGATTCGGGCAGCGCCGCCTTCGCCGGCTTTGCGGTCAATGCGCGGATGTTGTGGGCACCCAACGTGATCAGTTGATCCACGACGCGTCTGCCGATGTTTCCTGTGGCTCCTGTCACCAATACCGTCATGCTCCCACGCTATCGACGCCGTCCGACAATGCGAGAATGGTCGCCATGCGTGCTGTGCTCTGGGATATGGACGGCACGCTCGTCGACTCCGAAAAGCTGTGGGACATCGCCATGCACGCGCTGTACGCGCGGATGGGTGGAGTGTTGACTGCGGAGGTAAGGGAATCGACCGTCGGCGGCTCCGCCGAGAGCGTGATGCGCATCGTCTACGACGATCTGGGACTGGAGCCCCACCCTGCCGCAATGGCCGAATCGGCGGACTGGCTGCACGACTACACCGGTGAGCTGTTCGAGCAGGGACTGCCGTGGCGTCCCGGCGCCAAAGAGCTGCTCGACGGCCTCACAGTCGCCGGGATTCCGATGGCGCTGGTGACCAACACCCGTCGCGGACTCACCGAGCGGGCCCTGAAAAGTATTGGTAGCCATTACTTCACGGTGAGCGTCTGCGGTGACGAGGTGGACCGGGCCAAGCCCGCACCGGATCCCTACCTGCGGGCCGCTCACCTGCTCGGGGTGCCCGTGGAGCACTGTCTGGCCGTGGAGGATTCGGTCACCGGAACGGCGTCGGCCGAAGCCGCCGGTTGCCCGGTGTTGGTGGTACCCAACGATGTCGAGGTCCCAGCGGGGGCGCGGCGCAGGCATGCCGAGACCCTCGGTGCGCTCGATGTCTCCGCCCTGCGGACGATCCACGCCGAGCTGGCGGAGGACACGGACGTCCGCAGCGCCTGACCCGCGCCTCGAATCCAGCTGCCGGATATGACCCTGGCTGCGGGTGTGCTGTGCCAAGGTGATGGTGACCAGTCACGCAAATGGTGCGGAGGGGCACGGTATGTCACACGGTCCGGTAGGTGACGGCACTCCTGCAGTTCACGGCGACGACTATTACTCGTCCGGACGCAGTGCCGTGCGTATCGCCTCGGTGGCTGCGCTCGGTGGGTTGTTGTTCGGCTATGACAGCGCAGTCATCAACGGTGCGGTGGACGCCATCCAGAAGCATTTCCTCATCGATAACAAGATCCTGGGCTTCGCGGTGGCCTCGGCGTTGCTCGGTGCGGCCGTAGGTGCGCTGACGGCGGGCCGGATAGCCGACCGGATCGGCCGGATCGCGGTGATGAAGATCGCCGCAGTGCTGTTTTTCGTCAGCGCGATCGGCACCGGGCTGGCTCCCAGCGTCTGGGTGGTGGTGTTGTTCCGCGTCGTCGGCGGCATCGGCGTCGGCATCGCGTCGGTGATCGCCCCGGCGTACATCGCCGAAACGTCGCCTCCGGGCATCCGCGGCCGGTTGGGATCTCTGCAACAGCTGGCGATTGTCTCGGGCATCTTCCTGGCCCTGAGTATCGATGCGCTGCTGGCTCACATCGCCGGGGACGCCACCAAGGAACTGTGGCTGAACATGGAGGCTTGGCGGTGGATGTTCCTGTTGATGACGATTCCCGCCGTCGTGTACGGCATGCTGACCTTCACGATTCCCGAATCGCCGCGGTATCTGGTTGCCACACACCGGATTCCCGAGGCCCGCAAGGTGCTGTCGCGCCTGCTCGGGGAGAAGAACCTGGAGATCACCCTCGGCCGGATCCAGGACACGCTCCAGCAGGAGAAACCGGCGGCGTGGCGCGATCTGCGCAAACCGGCCGGCGGTGTCTACGGCATCGTCTGGGTGGGCCTCGGGCTGTCGGTGTTTCAGCAGTTCGTCGGCATCAACGTGATCTTCTACTACTCGAATGTCTTGTGGCAGGCCGTCGGATTCGACGAGAGCTCGTCGTTCGTCATCACCGTCATCACCTCGGTGACCAACATCGTGACCACGTTGATCGCGATCGCGTTGATCGACAAGGTCGGCCGCAAGCCGCTGCTGTTGATCGGTTCGGTGGGAATGGCGGTGACACTGGGCACGATGGCCGTGCTCTTCGGGACCGCCCAGACGCATGAGGTGCTCAACAAGTCGACCGGTCTGATGGAGCAGCAACCGTTCCTCGGTGGGATCACCGGGCCGATCGCGCTGATCGCGGCCAATCTGTTCGTGGTGGCCTTCGGCATGTCCTGGGGTCCGGTGGTGTGGGTACTGCTCGGTGAGATGTTCCCCAACCGCATCCGGGCGGCAGCCCTGGGCCTGGCCGCCGCTGGGCAGTGGGCAGCGAACTGGTTGATCACCGTGTCGTTCCCGGAACTGCGCAACTTCCTGGGCGCGGCGTACGGCTTCTATGCCATCTGCGCGGTCCTGTCGTTCCTGTTCGTATGGCGCTGGGTCGAGGAGACCAAGGGCAAGAATCTCGAGGACATGCACGCCAACGCGTTGAGTGCCTAGCGGTAAACGGCTGGCCGGCGACGGATTCGCTCACCCTTCTACCGAACCCCACAAAGGGACCCTCTCCGAGCATGAAACAATTCGTGCCTGTGAAGACCTTCGAGGCCCTGTTTGCCGAACTCAGCGACAAAGCGCGCACCAGACCCGCCGGTAGCGGCACGGTCGCTGCCCTTGACGCCGGCGTCCATGGGCTCGGCAAGAAGATCCTGGAGGAGGCCGGCGAGGTGTGGCTGGCCGCCGAGCACGAGAGCGACGAGTCGCTCGCCGAGGAGGTCAGCCAGTTGCTGTACTGGACGCAGGTGCTGATGATCTCCCGGGGTCTCACCCTCGACGACGTCTACCGGAAGTTGTGAGCCGTGGCCGATCAGTTGTTGCGCGTCGCGGTGCCCAACAAGGGCTCGCTCAGCGAAGCGGCCGGCGAGATCCTCGCCGAGGCCGGGTACCGGCGCCGGCGTGACCCCAAGGACCTGACTGTCGTCGACCCGGTCAACAACGTCGAGTTCTTCTTTCTGCGTCCCAAGGACATCGCGATCTACGTGGGCTCGGGTCAGCTCGATCTGGGCATCACCGGGCGGGACCTGGCTGCCGACTCCGACGCCCCGGTGCGTGAGCGCCTGTCACTGGGCTTCGGCAACTCCACTTTCCGCTATGCCGGCCCGGCCGGCCGGGAGTGGAGCCCGCAGGACCTGGCGGGCAAGCGGATCGCCACCTCGTTTCCCAACCTGGTGCGCAAGGATCTTGCGGCGCAGGGGATCGAGGCCTCGGTGATTCGGCTGGACGGCGCGGTCGAGATCTCGATTCAGCTCGGGGTTGCGGACGTGATCGCCGACGTGGTCGGCTCGGGCCGAACTCTCGGGCTGCACGGCCTGGTGGCATTCGGTGCGCCGCTGTGTGACTCGGAGGCCGTGCTGATCGAACGTGACGGTGCCGAGGGCGATGACAACGCATCGGCGCGCGATCAGCTGACGGCGCGCGTTCAGGGCGTGGTGTTCGGCCAGCAGTATCTGATGCTGGATTACGACTGCCCGCGTGCGGTTTTGGAGCAGGCCACCGCGGTGACGCCGGGGCTGGAGTCACCGACCATCGCGCCGCTGGCCGATCCGGACTGGGTGGCCGTACGGGCGTTGGTACCGCGACGCGACGTCAACGCCATCATGGATGAGATCTCCGCGATCGGCGCCAAAGCGATACTCGCATCGGATATTCGGTTCTGCCGTTTCTGACGGGCGGATACCGCGCTCCTTGATCGGCGCGTGCCGCGGCGCATTGCGTGTTAGCGTCCGGGTGACAATTCCAGGCCTCGGAGGTCGCCGTGACGCATTTTCTGGTTCTTTTGTTGGCTCTTTTCATCGGCGTGGTGGCCGGATTGCGGGCATTCACCGCTCCGGCCGCGGTGGCGTGGGCCGCTGCATTGAATTGGATCAACCTCGACGGCACCTGGGTTCAGTGGTTGGCGCACCCGGTCACGGTCACTGTGCTGACAATTCTGGCTGTGGTGGAGTTGGTTACCGATCAGCTGCCGCGCACGCCGAGCCGTAAGACCCCGGTGCAGTTCATCGCCCGCCTGATCACCGGCGCCTTCGCCGGTGCGGTGATCGGCACCGCGTGGGGCTTCACGTACACCGCGGTCGGTGCGGCGCTCGTCGGCGCGGTGATCGGCACGCTCGGCGGTTACGAGGCACGAAAGCGCTTGGTCGCCCGCAACGATGGTCACGATCTGCCCGTCGCGCTCTTCGAGGATGCGGTCGCCGTGCTCGGCGGTTTCGCCATCGCAGCCCTGACCTCGATCCTCTAACCCATGGCGTCCGCGCAGAGTTTCGACGCAATCGTCATCGGCGCGGGGCAGGCCGGGCCGCCGTTGGCGGGCCGGTTGACCGCGGCGGGGCAGACCGTCGCGGTGATCGAACGCAAGCTCGTGGGCGGCACCTGCGTCAACTACGGCTGCATCCCCACCAAAACCCTTGTGGCCAGCGCACATGCCGCGCATCTGGCGCGACGTGGCGCTGATTTCGGCATCGGCACAGGCGAAGTCGCGGTTGACATGGCCAAGGTCAAGGCCCGCAAGGATGCGATCATGCTGGCCGACCGCCACGGTGTCGAGGATTGGCTCGAGGGGATGAACGGCGCGACGCTTTTCCGCGGCCATGCCCGTTTCGTGGACCCGCACACCATCGACGTCGACGGCGAATTGCTGCGGGCCGATCGAATCTTCCTCAATGTCGGTGGCCGCGCGGTGGTTCCGGATTTTCCCGGTCTGGACGGCATCGATTACCTGACCAATGTCGGGATCTTGGACCTCGACGAAGTGCCGGAACACCTGGTGATCGTGGGCGGTAGTTACATCGCGCTGGAGTTCGCGCAGATGTACCGCCGGTTCGGTGCCAGGGTCACGGTGATCGAGAAGGGTGCGCGCCTGACCTCCCGCGAGGACGAGGATGTGTCGGCCACCATCGCCGACATTCTGCGGGCCGAGGGCATCGAGGTCGTGCTGAACGCCACCGGAATCCGGTTCGCCGCGCAGGACGGCGGTTTCGAGGTGACGCCGCGCGCCGGCGCCGATCCGATCACCGGTACGCACCTGCTGCTCGCGGTGGGTCGCTTACCGAACACCGACGATCTCGGGTTGGAGAACGCCGGCGTGGACCTCGACGGTCGCGGTTATGTCGTGGTCGACGATCAGTTGCGCACCACGGCCGAGCACATCTGGGCGATGGGGGATTGCAACGGCAAGGGCGCGTTCACCCACACGTCCTACAACGACTTCGAGATCGTTGCCGCCAATCTGCTCGACGACGACCCGCGTCGCGTGAGCGATCGCGTCACCACCTATGCGCTCTACATCGATCCGCCGCTGGGCCGCGCCGGGATGACCGTCGATCAGGTACGCAAATCCGGTCGAAAAGCGTTGGTGGGCAAGCGTCCGATGACCAGGGTCGGCCGGGCGGTGGAGAAGGGCGAGACCCAGGGCTTCATGAAGGTGGTCGTGGATGCCGAGACCGAGGAGATTCTGGGGGTGGCGATCCTCGGTGTCGGCGGCGACGAGGTGGTGCATTCCCTTCTCGATGTCATGACGGCGAAACTGCCCTACACGGCGATTTCGCGCACCATGCACATCCACCCGACCGTCAGCGAGCTGGTGCCTACGATGCTGCAGGAGCTGAAACCGCTGGACTGAACGTGCGGCCGATGTTGAGCTGGCGCGTCACCAGTGCGACACGCTGCCCGAGGTGGCGGCACGTGCGCACATCGGAGGGATGCACCTGATCGGGGTTGGCGTCCACGTTCGTCTGGGCCCCGGCGCCCAGGAAGAAGCCGAGCCGGTTGAGGTCGTCCTCGCTGCTGAACGAGGTGTTCCAACCGGTTCTCAAACCCAGGTTCACCCAGTGCATGTGGTGCTGGGCGGCGAAGACCACCAGTGAACTGAGTGTGTTGAGCTTGTCGCCGCTCTTACCTCCGGAGTTCGTGAAGCCGCCGGCCACCTTGTCACGCCAGGTGCCGTCCATGCACCGCTGGCCGGTTTTCTCGGCGAACGCCTGAAAACCCGCCGACACGTTCCCCATGTAGGTGGGGCTGCCGAAGATCATGGCGTCGACGTTGTCCAGCAGGTCCCAATCCTCGTCGGTCATGGTCTCGACGTGCATGACGGTGACGTCGGCGCCGCCGTCGCGAGCACCCGCCGCGACGGCATCGGCCAGGGTTGACGTGTGGCCGAATCCGGAGTGGTGAACCACTGCGACGGTGGGGGCAGCGATGTCAGTTCCATTGTGTGGCATGTTGTTTCCTTCTATCGGTTCCATTGGGTGCCGAGCATCTGGGCGACTTCCTGATAGCGCTGGGTCCAGCCGGGCAGCTGGTGCCCGCCCAGATGCGCCTCGAGCCGGTCCAGATAGGCGTGGGTGCCGGGGTGAAAGCCTTGACCGTCGGAGACCGTGAGTCCGCGATGGCTGAACCGCAGCAGGGTGCCGTCGCCGTCGGGGATGAGCTCGTAACGCACGACTCCGGGTTCAGGGGCCGACAGTACGGCCTGGCTCCATTCGTGCTCGAAAACCCTTGGCGGGTCCCATACCCGGATCCGCCCGGTCATCGTCTTCTGCTGCGGCGGAATCGGCGGTGAATGCGGAATCATCTCGATCGAGCCGCCCTCACGGGCGTCGATGGTCGTTTCGCCCATCCACTGACTGCGCTGTTCGGGATCGGTGATGGCGGCCCATACCGCGTCGACGGGATAGGGCAGCCGCCGCTCGAAGTTCAGAGCGGCCCGGTCGCCCTCGACGGTGAGTTTGCCTTCGCGGCTGGTCATTTCGTCTCCTTATGGGTCGCTTTGAGATGACGCTCCAGGGCGTCGAGGTGATCGGTCCAGTAGCGGCGGTACCGTTCGATCCACTCGTCGATCTGCACCAGGCCATCGGCGCGCAACGCGTAGATGCGGCGCTGCGCATCTGGCCGTACCTCGACCAACCCGACTTCCCGCAACACCCGTAGGTGCCGCGACACGGTGGGCTGGGTCAGCTCAGGGAGGGTGGCCACCAGCTCGCCTGCGGTGCGTTCACCGTCGACGAGGGCGTCGAGCAATGCGCGCCGACTGGGTTCGGCTATCGCCTCGAACACGTCCATGGTGTCAAGTATTGCATTAGGTCTATATAGACGCAAGGGCATATATGAGTCGGGTGGCATGTTGCCGAGATTGCACATGGGATCAGGAGTTCTCGAGATTGGCGACCCTGAACGCAATCTCGACAGCCCGCAGGCTGCATCGACGGGGTGCTCCGGCACGAGCCTTGCGACCACGCCCAGTCGGCCTAAAATGGGCAGAGTCGGGGTGCTCGCTTGAGGCTATGCCGGAGGTGGGGTGTGATCCGATTGAAGAATCTGGGAAAGTTGGCCGCCGGACTCGGCGTGGTGGCGGTGCCGATCAGTGTCGCGGTTGCCGGTGCGGGGTCGGCATCGGCTGATCCGGGCCTGTGTGTCAGTGGCCCATACGGTTTCGCGCATGCCTGCGTGGACACGCCCGGCTGGTACAACGGTTGGTATGACGGTCCGCGTTGGCGTGGCGGTTGGGACGGCGACCGTTGGGGCGAAGACGATTAGTCGGTGCGGGTAGACGCGCGCAGCATGCGCAACTGACCGATCTCCGCAGCGTTCTTCGTCAGCTCGACGTTCAACCACAACACCATGTCGGCCAACGACCGGCCGGAATCCGGGCCCCACGGAAACGCCGCGGGGCCAAGGAGATCCGTGTCGGTCAGCGAGTCCAGTACGTCGCTCCACCGTGCACTGAGCACCCTGATCCGCTGCACCGAGGCCGCAGGGCCAGGCCAGTCGATCTCCGAGTGCGGAACTGGGGGCCGGCCGTCGACATGGGCCAGGGCGGTCGACCACCAGAAAATCATGTGCCAGGTGAGCCAGCCGATGGTCGGAACCGGAATCGGATCAGGTTCGGTGTCAGCCCAGTCCGGCCACCACCGACCTGAAGAATCCTCGTGCACCGTCCACACCAATGGGCCGGGCTCCCACAGGTGATCACCCTCGGACAGCGCCGACAGGTGCAGGTCGGTCAGCGCCCAGGCCAGGTCGAACTGCCGACGCAACGCAGCGATCACGACGCCCGCATCACCAGCAGGGTCTGTGCCGAAGTGCCGATAAACCCTTGGCGGTCAAAGATTTCCGCAGTGGTGGCGCCGACACCGTCCGGACCGATCGAGCCACGGGCACGCACCGCGAAGTCCGAGCCCTCCGGAAGCCGGTGCAGATGCACCGAGGTATCGGTGTTCATGAAGATGAACTTCTCCGGATCCAGCGCCGCGCCAATACCGTTGGCCGAATCCACCACGAGCGCGAGGCGCTGCAGGGCCGTCGTCTCCTCGTCGTCGACCACCGGCGTCAACGGACTCATCCACGCCACGGCGGCCTCGCCCTCGGCAGTCCGCTGCCGCCGCCACGTCACGCTTTCCAGATAGCCGGGCACGCCTTGCCAGTTGTGTGCCACGTCGGCGGCCGAGCCCTCCACCAACGGCGGGAAGCGGTCGGTGACCACGTCACTGGTGTCGCTGGGTGCCAGCAGCCAGGCCGTCACCCGCGCCACCGCCCGCCAGGTGCCGTCGGGCCGGGCCGCCTCCATCTCCGACGCGACCATGGAGATACGTGAGCCCGGCCGGTCCACCCACGCCCGAACCCGCACCGGCGCAACGGGAATCGCGCCGAGGATGTCGAGCGTCAACCGTCCCACGCGCAGACCGGAGTCCGCGGTCAACTCCTCGATGGCCTTGGTCAACAGTGCCAGCGGCGGCGAGCCGTGCTGAATGGCCGGATCCCAGTTGCTCCGGGTATCCGCGGTGGATTCGAACAATTGATACTCACCATCGGAACCGAGCCGATGGTAGTGACACCCGATCATGCAGCTCCTGATTCTGGCCACCCCGGATAGGGCGGTGGGGTGCCGCCGAACGCCGGGCACAAACTCTGATGCGCGCACCACGAGCACAACCGTGACGGGTTGGGCCGGAAGTCGCCGGTGGCCCCGGCAGCCTGGATGGCTTTCCAGATCGCCATCAGGGTGCGCTCGAACCGCAGCAGCTCGTCATGCTCGGGGGAGTAGTCGAGCACCTGACCGTCGGCCAGATACAACAGCCGAAGCCGGGACGGCATCACCCCACGCGAGCGCAGCAACGCGACGGCGTAGAACTTCATCTGGAACATCGCCTTGAACTCGGCCTGTGCCCGCGCCTCGGGCGGGGCCTTGCCGGTCTTGTAATCGACGACGCGCAACTCTCCCGACGGCGCCACATCGATCCGGTCGACGAATCCGCGCAACAGCGTGCCGTCGGCGAGTTCGACCTCGAGACGGTGTTCGCAGCACTGCGGATCGAACCGGGTCGGATCCTCCAGCCGGTAGTACCCCGACAACAGCGCCCTGGCCTCGGCGAGCAACGTGGTCGGATACTCGGTGTCGGCCAGCTCGGGCTCGGCGGCGACGACTTGCTCCCACGCCGGCTCGACCAGCGTCAGCGCGGTGTCGTGCACTCGCTCGGCTGCGGGAAGCCCGTACAGCTGCTCCAACGCGGCGTGCACCAGCGAACCGCGCAGCTGGGCGGTGGACCGGGGCTCGGGCAGCCGGTCGATGGCGCGGAACCGGTAAAGCAGGGGGCACTGTTTGAAATCGCCGGCCCGAGACGGTGACAGCGCCGGGCGGCGCGGCGTCGGGGCCGGTTCCTCACTCACATCCGTAAGCCTAGGACCGGGCACCGACAAAGTTGCAGAACCCCGGGCACCCGGCCGGGTACGGGTACTGGCAGGCTGGACGCCCGTGGCAGGGAAGAGACCGACCGGACCGTTTGCCGTTGGCGACCGGGTGCAACTCACCGACGCCAAGGGCCGGCGCTACACGATGGTGCTCAACCCCGGCGGTGAGTTCCACACCCATCGCGGCATCATCGCCTTCGACAACGTGATCGGGCTGCCGGAAGGCAGCGTGGTCAAATCCACCAACGGCGACCAGTTCCTGGTGCTGCGACCGCTCCTGGTCGATTACGTGATGTCGATGCCGCGCGGTGCGCAGGTGATCTATCCCAAGGACGCCGCACAGATCGTCCACGAGGGTGACATCTTCCCGGGCGCCCGGGTGTTGGAGGCCGGTGCCGGGTCCGGCGCACTGACCTGCTCGCTGCTGCGGGCGGTCGGCCCCGAGGGCCGCGTGACGTCCTACGAGATCCGTGACGATCACGCCCCGACCGCCGAACGCAACGTCATCACATTCTTCGGTGAGCGCCCGGAGAACTGGGATCTGGTGATCGCCGACCTCGCCGACTACGACGGCCCGGAGATGGACCGCGTGGTCCTGGACATGCTGGCGCCCTGGGAGGTGCTGCCCGCGGTCTCCAAGGCACTGGTCGCCGGTGGTGTGCTGATGGTCTACGTGGCCACCGTCACCCAGCTGTCGCGGGTTGTGGAGGCGCTTCGCGAGCAGCAGTGCTGGACCGAACCGCGGGCCTGGGAAAGCATGCAGCGCGGCTGGCATGTGGTGGGTCTGGCCGTCCGCCCGGAACACAACATGCGCGGCCACACCGCTTTTCTGGTCAGCGCGCGCAAATTGGCGCCGGGTGCGGTTGCGCCGGTCCCGCTGCGCAAGAAACGTCAGCTCGCCGCCGGGCCCGAGTCCAGCGTCTGACGGCCCATCGGCCGGCGTCGCTTTCTGCACCGCGGTTGCTCTGAGGCCTGGATGACCACCCTCACGTCGAAAACGGCGCGCGTGGCACCGCGGAATCGAGCGTCTGACGGCTCAGTCATCGCTGTGGTGCAAGCCCCTTCGGGCGGAGAGTAATTCGAGCTCGGGTCGGCTTGCGACCATCCGTTCGGCGGCATCGAGCACGTCGACCACGTGGGCACGGTCGGCGGCGACGACTCCGACGCCGATGCCGGCGCGGCGGTGCAGGTCCTGGGCGCCGGATTCGGCTGCCGACACCGCGAGCTTCCGGTGCAACTCGGCGATCACCGGACGGATGACCGAGCGCTTCTGTTTGAGCGAGTGCACATCACCGAGCAGCAGGTCGAACTCCAGCCAGCCGATCCACATGGCCCGGCTCAGCGGGGTGGAGTCGGCGCGGGCGGCGTAGATGCTTCGGCGCCGGCGCCCATCACCAGCAACAGGTCGGCGGTGTGCCGGGTCAGCTGCCAGCCGTCGCCGTGCGGGGTGAATTCCATCGGGAAGCTGAAATCGCGCGCCGAGTTCTCACCGCCCGCGGTGACGTTGACGGTTGCCACCACGTTCTTCGGCTCGGTCTGCGACCACGCCAGATCGGTGGCCTGGAAGGTCAGCGGGGTGAACCCGTTGTCGGCCAGCGCGCGACCGAACTTGTCCAGCGCTGCGGCGTCATCGGCCGTGCCCTGTTCCACCAGGATGACCTTGTCGGCGCCGGGGACGTTCACGTCGGCCAGCCGGTCCAGCACGCCGGTCAGCGCTTCGGGGGCAGGCAGCGGCGCGGCGGGCGGGACCTGCGGCACGGTCGTGGATTGCACGCTGGTCGTGGGGTGCGAAGTCTTGGCCGGATGCTCGCCACTACTGCACCCGCATAGCCCAAGTGCCGCCACGATCGTGGCGGCACTCAGGACAGCGATACGGCTGCGGTTCAATTACCTACTCAGCCGACAGAGGACAGCAGGTTCAGGGCCGATCCCTTGGAGATCTGCCAGCCGGTGGGGCTCGGGCCGGCCACGAACTGGATGTTCTGGGTGGCGGTGCCGCCGGTGGCCGAGGTTGCGGTCACGTCGGCGAACGCCACGCCGCCCTGATCATCGATATTGGCGATGTCGAAGGTCAGCGGGAACTTCCCTTCCGCAGCGGCCTTGCTGAACGCGCGGTCCGCGGCGATGCTCTCGATACGGCCGATGCCCCCCTGGATGTAGGAGGCCTTGCCGCTGAACGAGCCGCCGTTGGAGAGCGCCTGCAAGGTCTGCACCAGTGGCGTTGCCAGATCCGGCGCCGGGGTGGCCGGCAGAGGCGCGTCGAACACGACCGGCTGGATCGCCGGGGCGGTCGACATGCCGCTGGATGCAATAGATGTCACACCCGCCGCTGCTCCGCTCACCACAGCGGCGGCAGCAGCTGCGGTGATAAAGCCGGTAACGAGGGTTTTCAAGGCCACGATTGTCCTTTCGATCGGACCAACTGAATTAAGAGGCTAACAGTCGTGCTGGTGTGTCTCGTTCCTAGAGCGCACACAATGGCTGAATCGCCGGTAGCGTTGAAGTTGTTACTGCACCAACTTACGGTGCGGGAGGGAGCGCAATATGAGTGAGTCAGAGCGTTCGGACGGCCATGCCGAGAGTTTCTCGGCCGGCCACTCGCAACCCATGTCCAACGATGAGGCCGCCGAGCTGGAATCGCTGCGTCGTGAGGCTGCGGTTCTCCGTGAGCAACTGGAGAATGCGGTAGGGCCCCAGAGCGGACTGCGCAGTGCCCGTGACGTCCACCAGCTTGAGGCGCGGATCGACTCGCTCGCGTCGCGCAACGCGAAGCTCATGGACACACTCAAAGAGGCCCGCCAGCAACTGCTCGCCCTGCGCGAGGAGGTGGACCGGCTGGGCCAGCCGCCCAGCGGCTACGGCGTGCTGCTGGGCACCCATGAGGACGACACCGTCGATGTGTTCACGTCCGGGCGCAAGATGCGACTCACCTGCTCGCCGAACATCGAGACCTCCTCGCTCAAGCAGGGCCAGACGGTCCGGCTCAACGAGGCGCTCACCGTGGTCGAGGCCGGCAACTTCGAGGCCGTCGGCGAGATCAGCACGTTGCGCGAAATCCTGTCCGACGGCCACCGGGCACTGGTCGTGGGTCATGCCGACGAGGAGCGCATCGTGTGGCTGGCCGAGCCCCTGGTCGCCGCCGAGGATCTGCCCGACCTTCCTGACGCCAGGCAAGACGATGACCGGCCCCGCAAACTGCGTCCCGGCGATTCCCTGCTGGTCGACACCAAGGCCGGATACGCCTTCGAGCGCATTCCGAAGGCCGAGGTCGAGGATCTGGTGCTCGAAGAGGTGCCCGACGTCAGCTACAGCGACATCGGCGGCCTGGGCCGGCAGATCGAGCAGATCCGCGACGCCGTGGAGCTGCCGTTCCTGCACAAGGAGCTCTACCGCGAGTACTCGCTGCGTCCGCCGAAGGGAGTGCTCCTCTACGGCCCGCCCGGTTGCGGTAAGACGCTGATCGCCAAGGCCGTGGCGAACTCGCTGGCCAAGAAGATGGCCGAGGTTCGTGGCGACGACGCGCGTGAGGCGAAGAGTTACTTCCTCAACATCAAGGGCCCCGAGCTGCTGAACAAGTTCGTCGGTGAGACCGAACGTCACATCCGGCTCATCTTCCAACGCGCTCGCGAGAAGGCCTCCGAGGGCACCCCGGTGATCGTGTTCTTCGACGAGATGGACTCCATCTTCCGTACCCGCGGCACCGGTGTCAGCTCGGATGTCGAGACAACTGTTGTGCCGCAGCTGCTTTCGGAGATCGACGGTGTGGAGGGGCTGGAGAACGTCATCGTCATCGGCGCTTCCAACCGCGAGGACATGATCGACCCTGCGATCCTGCGGCCCGGCCGCCTGGACGTCAAGATCAAGATCGAGCGGCCCGACGCCGAGTCGGCACAGGACATCTTCTCGAAGTACCTGACCGAGGCGCTGCCGGTGCACGCCGACGACCTCGCCGAGTTCGGCGACGACCGCTCGCTGACGATCAAGACGATGATCGAGAAGGTCGTGGACCGGATGTACGCCGAGATCGACGACAACCGGTTCCTGGAGGTCACCTACGCCAACGGTGACAAGGAAGTCATGTACTTCAAGGACTTCAACTCCGGTGCCATGATCCAGAACGTCGTCGACCGGGCGAAGAAGAACGCGATCAAGGCCGTGCTGGAGACCGGTCAGCCCGGCCTGCGTATCCAGCATCTGCTGGATTCCATCGTCGACGAGTTCGCGGAGAACGAGGACCTGCCCAACACCACCAATCCCGATGACTGGGCCCGTATCTCGGGCAAGAAGGGCGAGCGGATCGTCTACATCCGCACGCTCGTCACCGGGAAGAGCTCGAGTGCGAGCCGTGCCATCGACACCGAGTCGAACCTGGGCCAGTACCTGTAACCGCAGAACCTGCGGGCGAATCGGCCCCGGCCGGGCGGTGACGGTGGCAGCATGACGGTGTGACCACACCGTCGCTGTCGTGGGACGTGGTGTCCGTCGACAAGCCGGATGACCTCAACGTCGTCATCGGGCAGGCGCACTTCATCAAGACGGCCGACGACCTGCACGAGGCCATGGTGGGAGTCAGCCCGTCGTTGCGGTTCGGGCTGGCCTTCTGTGAGGCGTCCGGTCCACGATTGGTCCGGCGCAGCGGCAATGATCCCGATCTGGTCGAGTTGGCGGTGCGCAATGCGCTGGCGATCGCCGCCGGGCACACCTTCGTGATCTTCCTGCGCGAGGGATTTCCGGTGAACGTCCTGAATCCGATCAAAGGGGTCCCGGAGGTCTGCTCGATCTTCTGTGCCACCGCAAATCCGGTCGAGGTGCTGGTTGCCGTCACTCCGCTCGGCCGCGGCATCGCGGGCGTGATCGACGGACAGTCGCCGCTGGGCGTCGAATCCGATGACGACGTTGCGGCCCGGCGGGATCTGTTGCGCGCGATCGGCTACAAGCTCTGACGGGTCAGGATTCGGCCGTGTGCGTGCGGTAGCGGTCGCGGGCCACCAGCGTGAGTCGCAGATCGTCGAGCAGCGGGTCGAGGAACCGGGTCCGCTGCTCGGCGTCGGATACCGCCCGGGCGCTGAGGTACATGAACGTCAAGGCGGTCAGGAACATGGTGGTCTGGATCAGCGCCTGGGGTACCGGGAAAGTCATCCCCAGCAGCTGGCCGTCGGGTGATCCGTTGCGGGTCCAGGCGGCCAGCAGTTCCGGGCTGAGCAGGATCAGCCCCAGCACGAAGAAAATCAGCGCTGTCACGACCGCGACAGTGAGCACCTGGACGATCTGGGACAGCACGAGCGCAAACACCACGTTGACCCGTTCCGGTTTCGACAGATGCACTCGCCTCGGCCGGTCGGGCATGTCGGCGAACGGGGTGCCGGCCAGCCGCCGGGCGTCCTCGGGTTCCTTGGCGTCGGGCCGCAGAATCGGCCGTACCCGCTCCAGCGTGCTGGAGACCAGAAACACCGACGCGATCGCAAAGAGGAAGAGCAGCGCCAGCCAGAGCCTGGTCCGGCTCAAGGTGGACGCCATCAGCCAGACGTAGGTGTTGAAGAACACCAGTACGGTCAGCAGCACCACCGGCAGTGCCCGGACGAACAGGCTGCCGACCGATGCCAGATTGGAGATCGTCACCCGGGCCGCGAAACCCAGGATCGATCCGATTCCTGTTGCGGTGCAAAGTAAGACGATTGAAACGACCACCAATTCGATGATCAGGTTCACGCCGTCTCGCGTGGTCATACCGCCGTAGAACCCGCTCACCACGATCACCACACCGGCCACCGTCGATGCCGCGCCGGCCGCCCGTGCGGACGGTAGTCGAGAGACCGACCATCCGACCACGGCGGCGGTCGGCAACACCAGCAGCAATACCGCCAGCACGAACCACTCGGTGCGGGTCGGGGTGCCATCGATGTCGATGGTGTGCTTTCCGGTCAGGGCGACCACCAGCACGGAGCTCAGCATCACCCACGCGTAGGCGGCCAGAGCCGGAGCCGACCGCGCCCACACCGAACGGACCAAAGCACCCGGACGTAATACTGCAGGCAGTCCGTTGGCCAGGAACCAGCGTTCAGCCGCGATACGGTCAGGGGATCGTGAACTCGCCACGGCTCTCATCACGACTACTGCACCAAGCAATCACCGGTACGGCAAGCACCGGATGGTGACGGGCACAGCGTGTCGCGGCAAACCGCGTGCGGGCGGTCAGTTGGCCGCTGAGCCGATCTCCGCGGCGACAGCAGCCAGCTCATCGAGCACGACGGACACCGCGGGCCGCGCCACCGCACCCGCGCGGGTGACCGCCTCCACTCGGCGCGCCACCGATATGTCGGCGATCGGCAACCGCACCAACTCGCGCGCCAGCCTCACGTAGCGAGGCATCAGGGCGATACCGGTGCCCGCGTGCACCAGCTCCTCCACCACACGGAAGTCATTGATCCGCTGGATGATTCGCGGTCGAATGCCGGACAGGATGGTGATCGAATTCAGCACGTCGTCGACCATCAGCCCCCCTTCCACGCCGATCCAGCGTTCTTCGGCCAGATCGGTCAGCCGGACCTGATCGCGGCTCGCGAGATGATGCCCCGGCGAAAGGACGACATCCAGTGGTTCCCGTAGCAGCTGGGTCGCCTCGAAGCGTGGGCCCCACGGCGATGCGTCGCGTTCGTCGCGGTGCACCACCACGACATCGAAGTCGGCGAGTTGCGCCGGAGCCCGGGCGGCCGGAAGGTCGATGTCGCGCCCGAGTACCTGGACCCCGTGCTTGGCTGCCCGAAGGATCAACGGGGCCAACAACATTGCCGCGCCGGAGGGAAAGAACGACACGCTCACTGCGCCTCGGGGCGTGCTGCGGTAGGAGTCCATCTCGGCCCGGGCTCGGTCCAGGGCCGCCAACACGGTGTCGGCGTGCCCTACGAGCACCTGCCCGGCGTCGGTCAGGCGCACCCGCCTGCCGTCGGGTTCGATCAATGCCACGCCGGCCTCGCGTTGCAGGATCTTCAGCTGTTGGGAGACGGCCGAGGGTGTCATGGACAGCACCTGTGCCACTGCGGCGACTGTGCCGTGGTCGGCGAGCTCTCGCAACATCCGTAGGCGACCAGCATCCATGAAGCAATGCTACATATAATCGGTTAAAAGAGTAGCTTGACTGAACTATCGAGCAGGCTAGAGGCTGACCCGTATGGCCCGACGTTCTACCGACTCCTGCCTACTTGCCGTCGCGGTGGTGTGGGGATCGAGCTATCTGGTCACCAAGGAGATCGCCGCGCCCGACACGGTTTTCGCGCTGCTGGTGGTTCGATTCGCCCTTGCCGCAGCGGTGCTGGCTGTCGTCCTGTGCCGGCGCCTGGCGGGATTGACCCGCGGTGAGGTCGCTTCGGGTGCGGTCGGTGGAATCCTTCTGGCCGCGGTCTGTATCGCCGAAACCTTCGGCGTCACCGCGACATCGGCGTCCAATGCGGGACTGATCATGGCGCTGACCATCGTGGCCACACCCATGATCCAGGGCCATCGGGTCGCGCACCGCTTCTACCTGGCGGCAGCGCTCGCGGTGATCGGCTGCGCGATGCTGACCCAGTCCGGCGGTCTGACCGCCCCGCGGGCAGGCGACATGGTGATCGTCATCGCCGCCCTGTTGCGGGCGGTGCATGTCACCGTCATGGCGCGGATGTCGGCAGCGAATGAGATCGACTCGGCCCGAACCACTCTGGTGCAGCTGATCACCGTCGCCGCAGTGGCGCTCGCCCTGTGCGCGGCGTCCGGGCAGTCCGTGCCGGCGGTGGCCGCGGCGTACGGCGTAGCCGACTGGGCCCTGATCGGGTATCTGGTGTTGGCCTGCACGGTGTTCGCGTTCCTCGTGCAACTGCGGGCACTGGGCACGATCAGCCCGGCCCGGGTCAGTCTCCTGGTGGGCACCGAACCACTGTGGGCGGCCGTCGTCGGTGTGACGGTGGCCGATGATCCGGTCACCGGCGCCGGAATCGCCGGAGCCGTACTGGTGATCATCGGCACGATGTGGGGACGCATGATTCTCACCTCACCGGCCTCGGCGTTGCTCCGGCACCGGGTAGGCGTCACGCTCGGTCCCCAGCGCAGCGTTGCTGCGGTGATCTCGGAGTAGGCGAGGCGCCGCTACGGATCGCGTGGGGTTGCCCGTACAACGATAGGGCGACCAACGCCGAGGCGACGATTCGAGGGGAGCCCGCCGAGCGGGTTCGATCGGCTTTTGAAGATCGGCCGCACCCAGCGATTATTAAATTTCGATTTGAATTTCAGGGTGAAAAAGCGCGGAGAAATTTTCGAGTGTGCGTTCGGGTCCACCGGTCGGCCCCGCCGGGGGTACGGACGGGGCGGCGACGCCGAGGGTGGTACCCCCGCACCAATGTAACGATTCGATAACGGCGCTAACACTTTTCTGGAATTGACGAATGTCGCAGTTATTGCAGGTCAAAGGCTGTGACTACAGACGGATTGGCGCTTCCGGGGCGGTGTCGGCGCTTGATCCGGGCAGGGCGGTGTGCTTACGTCGAAGGCACCGATGGCTTGAAACTGACGATGATCGCTGAGAAGTTCGGTGGTGACTTTTAACTCGATATGCGTGTTTTAGAAAGCGTTCCCGGGCGCCATTCCCGGGAAGAGTTCCTGCGCCAACCGCGGGGTACCGATGCGATTGGCATCCGTGACCTCGCCGAAGCTACCGGTGTGCTGGATCTGAATTCCACTTACGCCTATCTGCTGCTGGCAACCGATTTTGCTGCGACGTCAATCGTCGCCGAACGCGACGGTGACCTGCACGGATTCATCACGGGCTACCACCCGCCGCCGCGACCGGATGTCCTGTTCGTGTGGCAGGTCGCCGTGGCGCCGTCGGCGCAGGGCGGGGGACTGGCCAGCACGATGCTCGACGCGCTGGTGCACCGGGTTCGATCGCAGCGCGACGGACGCCCGGTCACCGTGGAAGCCACGGTCTCGCCCGGCAATGCCGCCTCACGCGCATTCTTCGGGGCCTTCGCGCGCCGGCATGGCGTGCCGCTCGTCGAAGACCCGCATTTCGGGTGCGACCTGCTGGATGCGGGCGGAGCACACGAAGATGAGCCGATCCTGCGGATGGGGCCGATCACCACACCGCTCTCTCGCTGAAATCAGTTATCTGATAACCATTTTGATCCACATTGGAAGGATTGTCCCTTGCTGCTGGCTACTACAGCACCCCTGACCGAATCTGACCTGCCCGACGTCTTCGGCACGGTTGAATCCGAGGTCCGCAGTTATTGCCGTGGCTGGCCCACCGTGATGAACAGCGCCGCGGGCTCCTGGGTGACCGACACCTCGGGACGCACCTATATCGACTTCTTCGCCGGGGCGGGGGCGCTGAACTACGGTCACAACAACCCCGCCCTCAAAGAGCCGTTGCTCCAATACCTTGCGTCCGACGGGATCGTGCACTCCCTGGACATGGCGACCGCTGCCAAGCAACGCTTCCTCGAGAGCTTCGAACGGCTCATCCTGCAGCCGCGCGGGCTCGATTACAAGGTGCAATTCCCCGGGCCGACGGGGGCCAACTCGGTGGAGGCGGCACTGAAGCTCGCCAGGAAGGTAACCGGTCGCGAGTCGGTTATCAGCTTCACCAACGCATTTCACGGCATGACGCTGGGCGCGTTGTCGGTCACCGGCAACTCGATGAAGCGGGCCGGCGCAGGTATCCCGTTGGTGCACGCCACCCCGATGCCCTACGACAACTACTTCGGTGGGGTCACCGAGGACTTCCAGTGGTTCGAGCGTGTGCTCGATGATTCGGGTAGTGGGCTCAACCGGCCCGCCGCGGTGATCGTCGAAACCGTCCAGGGCGAAGGCGGTCTCAACGTCGCACGGATCGAATGGCTGCGTGCCCTGGCCGAGTTGTGCCGCAAGCGCGACATCCTGCTGATCGTCGACGACGTCCAGATGGGATGCGGCCGCACCGGGCCGTTCTTCAGCTTCGAGGCCGCGGGCATCGTGCCCGATATCGTCACGATATCGAAGTCGGTCAGCGGATACGGGCTGCCGATGGCGCTCACGTTGTTCCGTCGCGATCTCGACGTGTGGACACCGGGGGAGCACAACGGCACGTTCCGTGGCCACAACCCCGCTTTCATCACCGCCACCGCGGCACTCGAGACATATTGGGAAAACGACGAATTCAGTGCCGAGACGGTCGCCAAGGGTGAGCTGGTCAGGGCTCGGCTGGAGGAGATCGCCGCGGCCCACGACGGAGTGACCGCCCGCGGCCGCGGGATGGCGCAGGGCATCAAATTCGACCAGGCGGACCTGGCCGGGCAGGTGTGCCGCGCCGCGTTCGACCGTGGCGCGCTGATAGAGACCAGTGGTCCGTCCGACGAAGTGGTCAAACTGCTGCCGCCGCTGACCACTTCAGCCGCCGAATTGTCCGAGGGTCTCGACATTCTCGCGGAGTCCGTCGCAGTCACGCTGGCCTGAGGAGGCTTGAAACATGATCGTTCGCACCACAGCTGAGATCACCGGGACGGACCGCGATGTCGCCGACGGAACCTGGCGATCCAAGCGCATTCTCCTGGCCGGCGACGGTGTCGGGTTCTCGTTCCACGAGACCACCATCGAGTCCGGGTCGGTCAACGAGTTCCACTACCAGCACCACATCGAGGCGGTCTGGGTCATCGAGGGCACCGGCACGCTGACGGATCTGCAGACCGGCCAGCAGTACCCGCTCGCCGATGGGACCATGTACGTCCTCAACAACCATGACCGCCACCGGGTTACGTGCGACGAGCAGCTCCGGATGTTGTGCGTGTTCAATCCGCCGGTGACCGGGCGGGAGGTCCACGACGAGAACGGCGTCTACCCGGCGCCGCAGTCGGTCGCATGACGGCAGTCCAGCGAGAATCCGTCGGCGAATCGCGAACGGACTCGGCCGGTGTCGAGGATCGGTACCCGACCCGGCTCGACCACGCGATCGAGCCGATACCGCGCCAGGAGCCCGTGGTGTGGGGCGGTGTGGCTGACGGACCGTTGAGCCAGCATCACCTGGACGGTTTCTCCGAATACGGGTACCTCGTGGCGCCGGAGACCGTGTCGGATGACTGGCTGCCGCTGTTGCGGCACGAAATCGACCGGATCGCAGTAGATCTGGAGTCGGATGACCCACGGGTGATCCGTGAGCCGGGTGGCACGATCCGGTCGATCTTCGAACCGCACCTGCTCAGCGACCTGGTCGCACAGCTGGTCCGGCTCGACACGGTGTTACCGATCGCGCGGCAGCTCCTGGGCGGCGACGTCTACATCCACCAAGCCCGGATCAACCTCATGCCCGGTTTCACCGGGACAGGGTTCTACTGGCACTCCGACTTCGAGACCTGGCATGCCGAGGACGGCATGCCGGCGATCCGTGCCGTCTCGTGTTCGATCGCCCTGACCGAGAACTACCCGTACAACGGGTCGCTCATGGTCATCCCCGGCTCGCACCAGACGTTCTATCCCTGCGTCGGCGCCACGCCCGAGGACAACCACGGCACCTCCCTGGTCGCCCAGAACGTCGGCGTGCCCGATCAGACGACGTTGACCAAGGCCGTCGACGAGCACGACATCCACCAGTTCACCGGTCCTCCCGGCACTGCCCTGTGGTTCGACGCCAACCTGTTGCACGGCTCGGGGTCCAACATCACACCGCTGCCGAGGTCGAACGTCTTCCTGGTTTTCAACTCCGTCGACAACGCGCTGACGGAGCCGTTCGCCGCACCGCGGCGACGGCCCGAATACCTGGCGGCCCGGGGTCGGGGTGCACAGGCCGTCACCTAGGCTGGCCCCATGCAACGGATCATCGGAACAGAGGTCGAATACGGCATATCCTCGCCGTCAGATCCGACCGCCAATCCGATCCTGACCTCGACGCAGGCAGTGCTGGCGTACGCGGCAGCCGCCGGGATTCAGCGGGGCAAGCGCACCCGGTGGGACTACGAAGTCGAATCCCCGTTGCGGGACGCTCGCGGATTCGACCTGTCGCGGGCCTCCGGGCCGGCTCCGATCGTCGATGCCGACGAGGTCGGCGCGGCCAACATGATCCTCACCAACGGTGCCCGGCTGTACGTGGACCATGCCCACCCGGAGTACTCGGCGCCCGAGTGCACCGATCCGATGGATGCGGTGATCTGGGACAAGGCCGGTGAGCGCGTGATGGAGGCCGCGGCCCGCCATGTCGCCAGTGTGCCCGGCGCCGCCAAGCTCCAGCTCTACAAGAACAACATCGACAACAAAGGTGCGTCCTACGGTTCGCACGAGAACTACCTGATGAGCCGCCAGACTCCGTTCTCTGCGGTGATCGCCGGGTTCACGCCGTTCCTGGTGTCCCGTCAGGTGGTGACGGGTTCCGGCCGGGTCGGCATCGGACCGTCAGGGGACGATCCCGGCTTCCAGCTGTCGCAGCGGGCCGACTACATCGAGGTCGAGGTCGGCCTGGAGACCACGCTCAAGCGCGGCATCATCAATACCCGCGACGAGCCGCACGCCGACGCCGACAAGTACCGCCGGCTGCACGTCATCATCGGCGACGCCAACCTGGCCGAGACATCCACCTACCTCAAGGTCGGCACCAGCTCTCTGGTGCTCGACCTGATCGAGGAGGGCCCGCAGTTCGGGCTGGACCTGTCCGATCTGGCGCTGGCCCGGCCGGTGCATGCGGTGCACGTCATCAGCCGCGATCCGTCGCTGCGGGCCACGGTCGCGCTCGCCGACGGTCGGGAGATGACCGCGCTGGCGCTGCAACGGGTCTATCTGGACCGGGTGGCCAAACTGGTCGACATCAAGGACTCCGACCCGCGGGCTTCCCACGTCGTCGAGACCTGGGCCCATGTGCTGGACCTGCTCGAACGCGATCCGATGGAATGCGCCGAGATCCTGGACTGGCCCGCCAAGCTGCGGTTGCTGGAGGGGTTCCGCCAGCGCGAGAACCTCGGCTGGCAGGCGCCTCGGCTTCACCTGGTCGATCTGCAGTACTCCGACGTCCGGCTGGACAAGGGCCTGTACAACCGGTTGGTGGCGCGCGGTTCGATGAAGCGCCTGGTCACCGAACAGGAGGTGATCGACGCGGTGGACAATCCGCCGACCGACACCCGGGCATACTTCCGAGGCGAATGCCTGCGCCGTTTCGGCGCCGATATCGCCGCGGCCAGCTGGGACTCGGTGATCTTCGATCTCGGCGGGGATTCGCTCGTCCGGATTCCGACGCTCGAACCGCTGCGTGGAAGCAAGGCGCATGTCGGGGCCCTGCTGGACTCCGTGGACAGCGCCGCGGAACTCGTCGAGCAACTCACGAACTGACGATCTCGACCGGTGAGCTATCCCGGGCAATCCGGGTGCCGACCGGTACTGTGGAAGAACCGGTTGGGCGGTTAGCCCGGCCGATCACAATTGCAGGAGGCAGCGATGGCTCAAGAGCAGACCAAGCGTGGCGGTGGCGGCGGCGAGGATGAGGACCTCCCGGGTGCATCGGCCGCCGGCCAGGAGCGTCGCGAAAAGTTGGCCGAAGAGACCGACGATCTGCTCGATGAGATCGACGACGTGTTGGAAGAGAACGCAGAAGACTTCGTGCGCGCATACGTCCAAAAGGGCGGCCAGTGACCTGGCGCGAGAACCTGTCTCTGTCCCAACCAACCCTCTCCGGTACCCCCTCTGTAGCCATGGACCTGTCATCTTTCTCTGAGTTGTTGCGGCGGCAGGCCCCCGAGCTGTTGCCGGTGAACCGTGTCTCCGACGGCGCGATCAACCCGACGAACGTAGTGCCGCACGGGACGACCATCGTCGCGATCAAGTACCCCGGCGGGGTGCTGATCGCCGGTGATCGTCGCTCCACGCAGGGCAACATGATCGCCGGGCGCGATGTGCAGAAGGTGTACATCACCGACGAATACACGGCGACCGGCATCGCGGGTACCGCGGCCATCGCAGTGGAGTTTGCCCGGCTCTATGCCGTGGAGCTGGAGCACTACGAAAAGGTCGAAGGGGTGCCGCTGACGTTCCGCGGCAAGGTGAACCGGTTGGCGATCATGGTGCGGGGGAATCTCGGTGCCGCACTGCAGGGTTTCGTGGCGCTGCCACTGCTGGTGGGCTACGACGTCGACGCCGCCGACCCGCAGACCGCCGGGCGCATCGTGTCTTTCGACGCCGCCGGCGGGTGGAACATCGAGGAAGAGGGCTACCAGTCGGTGGGCTCGGGCTCGATCTTCGCCAAGTCCTCGATCAAGAAGCTGTACTCGCAAGCGGTCGACGCGGATTCGGCGCTGAAGGTGGCGATCGAGGCGCTCTATGACGCTGCCGACGACGACTCCGCCACCGGCGGACCCGATCTGGTGCGCGGCATCTATCCGACCGCGGTGACCCTCGGCGCCGGCGGGGCCGAGGAGATCGCTGAGGGACGCATCGCCGAGCTGGCCCGCGAGGTCATCGCGCGCCGGACCCGGACGGGCGGTGAGGGGTAAATGAGCTTCCCGTATTTCATCTCGCCCGAGCAGGCGATGCGTGAGCGCTCCGAATTGGCCCGCAAGGGCATTTCCCGAGGCCGCAGCGTGGTGGCGTTGGCGTACGACAGCGGCGTGCTGTTCGTCGCCGAGAATCCGTCGCGCTCCCTGCAGAAGGTCAGTGAGCTCTATGACCGGGTCGGCTTCGCCGCCGTCGGCCGGTTCAACGAGTTCGACAATCTGCGGCGCGGCGGCATCCAGTTCGCCGACACCCGCGGCTACGCATATGACCGTCGGGACGTGACCGGTCGCCAGCTGGCCAATGTCTACGCGCAGACTCTCGGCACGATCTTCACCGAGCAGGCCAAGCCCTACGAGGTCGAGCTGTGCGTGGCCGAGGTCGCGCACTATGGCGAGACGAAGGCCCCGGAGTTGTACCGGATCACCTATGACGGGTCGATTGCTGACGAGCCGCACTTCGTCGTGATGGGCGGCACCACGGAGCCGATCATCGCCGCGCTGAACGAGTCGTACGCGGAGAACGCCGATCTGGCCGCTGCGATCAAGATCGCGGTGGAGGCGCTGGGCGCGAGCGGTAATGGATCCGAGGCACGCGCTCTGGGTCCGGCGACACTCGAAGTCGCCGTGCTCGATGCCACCCGGCCGCGCCGGTGTTTCCGCCGGATCACCGGTGCCGCGCTGGAAGCGCTTCTGCCTGAAGCGGTTTCGGACAAGACGGCCGATGCTGAGCCGTCGGTGAAGCCGAAGAAATCAGGTAAGTAGGTTGACCACCGCTTCGGCCTCGGTGCCGTCGCGGTAGAGCCGCCACGTGAGGTCCGCCAATTCGTCGGGATCGATCGTCGGTAGATCACCCGCGCCCGCCATCGCCTGGTAGATGTCGCCGCGCTCGATCAGGCCGCCGATGGTTACCGTCCCGGCGTACACGCCTGTGGGCGCAAGCGCGGCGTGCAGCGTGACTGCGTAGTTGCGCAGCGCCGCCGCCGCCAGGGCGAGCCCGCCGAGCGGGGGCATCGGCACGACACTGCTCAGCCCGCCGGCGAACAGCAATCCTCCGCTGCCGCGCTGTTGCATCTCGGGAAGCAGTTGGGCGGCAAAGTCGACCGCGGGTACGACGCTGTCGAGCGCGGCTTTCGCGCCTGCGGCGTCGAGACCGGTGATGTCGTCGGTGGGTGCCGATTCAAACGCGGCGGGACCGTAGTAGCCGACGTCGATCCGGCCGAACCGGGCGCGGGCAGCGTCGATGGCACTGCGCAGCTGATCGGGTCGGGATGCGTCGGCCACATAGGCGGCCGCCTCGATTCCGTTGTCGGCCAGTGCCTCCAGGTAACCCGAATGCCGTCGTGATGAACGCGAAATCAGTGCTACGCGGTACCCCTCGGCGCCGAACCGCTGCGCGACGGAAAGACCGAGACCGGGGCCGACGCCGAGTGCCAGCAGGACGGGAGAAGAAGTTGAGGTCATGCTCAACTTAATAACACAAGTTGAGTGTGCCCTCAACTTCGATATGCTGAACGGCATGGCGGCAATGCGTGCGGATGCGGTCCGTAACCGGGACCGGTTGATGGCCGCGGCCGCGGATCTCTTCACCGAGCGCGGCGTCGACGTACCGCTCGACGAGATCGCCCGACGGGCCGGCGTGAGCATCGGCACGCTCTACAACCACTTCCCGAACCGCGGCACACTCCTGGATGTCGTGCTGTCCGATCGTTTGGCCGTCATCGATCGGTTGGCGCAGCAGGCGCTCGGCGATGCCGACCCGTGGCGGGGGTTCACCGGATTCCTCGACAGCCTGTTCGCGATGCAGGCCTCGGACCGCAGCATCAACGACGCGGTGGCCCGAAACCCGGTCGGCGCTGTCGACGTCGCGGGCGAATGTGGCCGTGCCGGTGGGCTTCTCGAGGCCGTGGTGGGCCGGGCCAGGGAGGCCGGGGTGCTCCGCGCCGACTTCGGGGCGGATGACCTGTCCACGCTGATGTGGGCCATGTCGAAGGTGATCGCGATGGCCGACGGCGACGATGCCGTGTGGCGGCGCCACCTCGGTTTTGTACTGGACGGGCTGAGGAGCCCGGCCGGCTCACCGTCCGTCGGTGTCCTCGGGGCGCCAGCCGACATAGGTGAACCACAGTCCCATCGCGGTCAGCAGTAGGAAGAAGCAACGTGCGGCGATCAGCAGCCCGGCGCTGGTCACAGTTGCATCGGCACCGGACTCGATGGCAGACGGGATGGCCATCATGGCTGCCCCGCGCAGTGCGACGAACCAGCCGAACAACGAGATCAGCACGGCGGTCACGCTGTACCAGTACTGGTGGAAGGCGATCACGACCAGCCCCATCAGCAGCATGGCGGCCCCGAGGATCCAGGGCAGAGTCCCGCTGGTGAACAGGTCGCCGAGCAGGTTCTGAAGGCTGGGCAGCCGGATCGCGATGATGACGGTGGCGATGGCGACGAAGGGGCCGAGGACTCTGGCGAACGCGCGGGTGCGTTGCCGGGCCTGCGGTGTGGGTTGCGGCATGTGCGGCTCCTGATTAATAAACCGACTGACGGTCTATTTTTAGGCTAGACTCGGTCCACGTCCAACGTCAACGGAGGATTCGTGGCACGTCAGGTGAACCCCACCGAATACGCCGTTCGGCGTCGCGACATTCTCGATGCAGCACTGCGGTTGATGCACGACAAGGGCTACGAGGCGATGACCATCGAGGATCTTCTGGCCCAGCTGCAGATCTCGAAAGGGGCGCTCTACCACTACTTCCGGTCCAAGCGCGCCCTCCTCGAGGCCGTCATCGAGCAGATGGGAGAGAGTGCCACCGTCCGGTTGGCCCGCATCGTCGAGGACCCGCACCGCGGGGCACTCGACAAGATGCACGCCTACTTCGACGCATCGAGGGCATGGAAATCGGAGAGTGTCACCGAGGTGGCGACCCTGATCCGGTTGTGGCATGACGAGAACAATGCGCTGCTGCGGCAGAAGATGACCCAGGGTTCGATGCGCACCACGGCGCCCATGCTGGAGTCGATCATCCGCCAGGGTTGCGCCGAAGGCGTCTTCGACACCGATTACCCGCACGAGGCCGCAGGCATCATCACCGGGATGGGACTACACCTGGCCGATGCGTTCATCGATGCGATCGAGGCGGACGGCGCCACGGGCTCCGACATCAGCGGGGCGAATGCCCAAAAGGTTGTGGGTGCCTACCTGCAGGCGTTCGAACGCATCCTCGGCGCGCCCGCCGGGTCACTGCACGCGTCGGCGTCCTCAGGCCAGGGGGAAACGTAGCTTCGCGACAGCGGTCTGGTTCCAGATGCCGGAGCTGATTTCGTCAGGCCGCACGGCGTAAGCCGCACCGCCTTTGTCGAGGACCGTCACCGCGACGCGGGACAGGACGTCATAGCCGGAATCGTCGTAGTGCAGCGCTCCGGTGGCTGCCTCGATCCGGCCCACCACATCGACGGTGAAGTTGTACACCAGCGTGTCCACCGCCCCGGCCGCCGCGGCCCGCGTGATGTCGCCGAGATCGGTGGCCACCAGCCCCTTGCCGATGTCGTCGCCCAACTCGTCGACCCACGCGCTGGCCTGCTCGGCGTTCAGGGCGGGCAGCGACTCCCGGATGGCGCCGTCGATCTGATCGGGCCGCAGCTGGTCTGCCGCGCCGGGCACCGCCACGATCTGGCGTTTGTGGTCGAGGCCGCGGTACATGTCGAGCAGCGGGCCGGTCGCGAACAGGTACAGCGGTCGCGTCGACGACGGATCGAGCTGTCCCAGTTCGCTGTCCACCGCATCGGCGACCCGCTTGGCGTACTGCTCGAGTAACACCTTCTTGCCCTCGTCACCGACCAGGCGCCGCACATGACCCCGGTCGCGGACGGTGGCGCGGTGGGTCGCATCGGCGACGTCGACGGCGTACTCGCCGGTGAGCTCCAACTCCTCGGCCCGCGTACTCGCGGTGGCCTGCCACAGGTTCCAGCCATCGGCGGACAGCGTCAGCGCGTAGGCGTCCTGCGGCGTGGTGACTGCCCGCACCAACTGGCCGATGTCGAAGTAACTGCCCACCTGCAGTTGGCTGTCCAGAGCGTTGGGCAGGACGTAGACCTCATGGAAGTCGTCGGCGATGAAGATGGCCACCGAACGGGACAGGCTCAGCCACAGTTCCGATTCGGCGATCTCGGTCCAGCGTGACCGCAGCTGTTCCTCCACGGCGTGCCGCGCCCCGGATTCGCGGATCGTGCGCAGTGCCCGGTCCACCGCGCTCTTCGCCGTCAGCACGCTCTTCTCCCGCTCGTCCGGTCCCGGTGCGGTTTCCGCATAGACCGTGATGGCGTTCTCGTGGGGCTCGCCAAGGCGGATCAGGTCGGCAACATCGGGTAGTTCATAGCGGGTCATCACCACTCCTTTGTGTCGATGCTTCTCCAACCCTATGCCTGCCAGGGGCGCTGACCAGGGTCAAAAGTCCGAGAAAGGTTGCGCCACGAACACGATGGACGAGCTTGCCCACCGTTACCGTCAGCCACCCCGTAAGCTCGATGGCGTGCAGCGACGAATCATGGGCATCGAGACAGAATTCGGTGTGACCTGCACGTTCCATGGCCATCGCCGGCTCAGTCCCGACGAGGTTGCCCGCTATCTGTTCCGGCGGGTCGTGTCGTGGGGCCGCAGTTCCAACGTGTTCCTTCGCAACGGCGCCCGGTTGTATCTGGATGTGGGCAGCCACCCGGAGTATGCGACGGCCGAGTGTGACAACCTGACCCAGCTGGTCACCCACGACCGCGCCGGTGAGCGCGTCCTGGAGGACCTGCTGATCGATGCCGAGCAGCGGCTCGCCGACGAGGGCATCGGCGGCGACATCTACCTGTTCAAGAACAACACCGACTCCGCGGGCAACTCCTACGGCTGCCACGAGAACTACCTGATCGTGCGGGCCGGTGAGTTCTCCCGGATCTCCGATGTGCTGCTGCCGTTCCTGGTCACGCGCCAACTCATCTGCGGTGCGGGCAAGGTGCTGCAGACACCGAAGGCCGCAGCCTTCTGCCTGAGCCAGCGCGCCGAGCACATCTGGGAGGGCGTCTCCAGCGCCACCACCCGCTCGCGGCCGATCATCAACACCCGCGACGAGCCGCACGCCGACGCCGAGAAGTACCGCCGGCTGCACGTCATCGTCGGCGACTCCAACATGTGCGAGTCCACCACCATGCTCAAGGTGGGCACCGCCTCGCTGGTGCTGGAGATGATCGAAGCCGGTGTCCCGTTCCGGGATTTCTCCCTGGACAACCCCATCCGCGCCATCCGTGAGGTCAGCCACGACCTGACCGGGCGGCGTCCGGTGCGGTTGGCGGGCGGGCGGCAGGCCAGCGCCCTCGACATCCAGCGCGAGTACTACAGCCGGGCCGTGGAGTATCTGCAGACCCGGGAACCGAGCACCCAGATCGAGCAGGTCGTCGATCTGTGGGGCCGCCAACTCGACGCGGTCGAGAGCCAGGATTTCGCGAAGGTCGACACCGAGATCGACTGGGTGATCAAGCGCAAATTGTTCCAGCGCTACCAGGACCGCTACAACATGGAGCTGTCCGATCCGAAGATCAGTCAGCTCGACCTCGCCTACCACGACATCAAGCGTGGTCGTGGCGTGTTCGACCTGTTGCAGCGCAAAGGTCTGGCCTCCCGGATCACCACCGACGAGGAGATCGACGCCGCGGTCAACACCCCGCCGCAGACCACCCGGGCCAAGTTGCGCGGCGAGTTCATCAGCGCCGCACAGGAAGCCGGGCGCGACTTCACCGTGGACTGGGTGCATCTCAAGCTCAACGACCAGGCTCAGCGCACCGTGCTGTGCAAGGATCCGTTCCGATCGGTCGACGAGCGGGTCAAGCGCCTGATCGCCAGCATGTGAGCTCTAAGCTTTCATCTCGTGGCGGTATCCAAAGTCGAGCGGTTGATAAATCTTGTCATCGCGTTGTTGTCCAGCGATCGGTTCCTGCCGGCCGACAAGATCCGCGGCATCGTCGCGGGCTATGAGGACAGTCCCACCGATGAGGCGTTCTCCCGGATGTTCGAGCGTGACAAGAACGAACTGCGCGACCTGGGAATCCCGCTGGAGACCGGGCGGGTTTCCAAGTTCGACGCGACCGAGGGCTACCGCATCAACCGCGACGAGTACGCGCTGCCCGCGGTCCAGTTGACGGGCGATGAGGTGGCGGCGGTCGCGGTGGCCACTCAACTGTGGCAGTCGCCCGAGTTGATCACTGCGACGCAGGGAGCACTGCTGAAGCTGCGTGCCGCGGGCGTGGATGTCGATGCCGACGGGGCCGGTGTGGCCATCGCCTCGACCGCAACGCTGCCCGGCCTGCGCGGCTCTGAAGAAGTGTTGCGAATCCTGTTGTCGGCGATCGATTCCGGGCACGCGGTGCAGTTCCGGCACCGCGCCTCGCGCAACGTGGAGCACACCAGCCGCAACGTCGAGCCGTGGGGCGTCGTCACCCATCGCGGCCGGTGGTATCTGGTCGGACACGACCGTGACCGCGACGACACCCGTACCTTTCGCCTTTCCCGTATCGATCCCGACGTGAGCACGGTCGGGCCGGCCTGCGCGGTGGCCAAACCCGACGAGGTGAACCTACGTGACATCGTCGCGCGTGCCGTGGCCGAACAACCGACCGGTGAACAGGCCAGGGTGTGGATCGCCGGCGGACGCGCCACCGCGCTGCGCCGTCAGGCGATCGAGACCGTGCCGCGCACGCTGGGCGGGCGCGCAGGGGAGGAGATCACCGTCGACATCGGAATGTCGGACCGGCTGGCCCGCGAGATCGCCGGCTACGGCGTCGACGCCGTCGCGCTGGAACCACCGTCATTGCGCGACGACGTGGTGAGCCGGTTGCGGGCGCAGGTGGAGCGGTCATGAGTCAGGTTTCCACCCGGTTGGTCCGGATGCTCAACATGGTGCCGTATTTCCAGGCCAACCCGAAGGTCACGCGTTCGGCGGCCGCGGCCGCCCTGGGGGTGACAGCCAAGCAGCTCGACGACGATCTGCGGCAGCTGTGGATGTGCGGGCTTCCCGGCTACAGTCCCGGCGATCTCATCGACTTCGACTTCGAAGGGGACACAGTCGAAGTCACCTTCAGCGCCGGTGTCGATCGCCCGCTGCGCCTGACGTCGACGGAGGCCACCGGCATCCTGGTGGCCCTGCGTTCGCTGGTCGACGTGCCCGGGATGGTGGACCCCGAGGCCGCTCGCAGCGCCATCGCCAAGATCGAATCGGCGGCGGGCAGCCAGCGCGCCGCTGTCGAGGAGAGCGTGCCCCAGGAAACCGGGACGGCCGCGGCGGTACGCGCCGCGGTGCGGGACGCCCGTGCGCTGACCCTGGAGTACTACTCGGCTTCGCGTGATTCGCTCACCACCCGCACGGTGGACCCGATCCGCGTCGTGCTCATCGGCGACAACAGCTACCTGGAGGCGTGGTGCCGCAGCGCCGAGGCGGTCCGGATGTTCCGGTTCGACCGGATCGTCGCGGCAGAGCGTCTCGCCGATCCCGCTGAGCCGCCGTCGCCGGCGGTGCAGGCCGGCATCGATACCTCGCTGTTCGATCCCGATACCGCCGACCCGTCGTTGCCGTCGGCAACTCTGCTGATCGACCCATCCGCGTCGTGGATGTTCGACTACTACCCGTTGCGGGTGGTCAATGAATTGCCCGACGGGGCGTGCGAAGCGGTGATGACGTACGCCTCGCCCGAGTGGATGGCGCGCTTCCTGCTCGGATTCGGTTCGGCGGTGCGGGTGTTGGCCCCACAGGAACTTGCGCAGCGGGTGCAGGAATCTGCCGGAGAGGCGTTGCGTGTCTATGACGCGGTGACGCCGCATGCGTACAACACCGACGGCACACGCGAGTAGACTCGGCACCGACGTCTGGAGGTAACCAAATTGGGTGGTCTACAACCCTGGCACTGGATCATTGTTATCGCGGTGTTCGTACTGCTTTTCGGTGCCAAGAAGCTGCCGGACGCCGCCCGGTCGCTCGGTAAGTCGATGCGGATTTTCAAGTCGGAGATCAAGGAGATGCAGTCGGATTCTTCAGCGTCTTCGGGTCCCACGGCCGACAACCCCCCGCCGGCGAAGCCGATAGCTTCCGAGCGGGTCGAGGCGCCTGCCCCGGAGCAGTCCCCGGATCGCCACACGGCCTGACCGGTCCGGCAGCCGATCGCGGTCATCGCCCCGCGATGCCGTGTCGCGTCTACGACCAGGCCTCTAGAACACGCCAGTGACCTCCGGATTCATCAAGAAGCTCGATCCACGTCGCCGCCGTTCGCGGGTCAACCCCGACGGCACGATGTCGTTGGTCGACCACCTGCACGAGTTGCGCAACCGTCTGTTGATGGCGGTGGCCGCCGTTCTGCTGACGACGATCTTCGGCTTCCTGTGGTACACCCACGGCTTCTTCGGCTTCCACAGCCTGGGGGAGTGGCTGCGCGGCCCGTACTGCGCGCTGCCCGACTCGGCGCGCGCGACGATCGCACCGGACGGCGAGTGCCGTCTGCTGGCCACCGGCCCGTTCGACCAGTTCATGCTGCGCCTCAAGGTGGCGTTGGCGGCCGGGCTCGTGCTGGCCTGCCCGGTGTGGCTCTACCAGCTATGGGCGTTCATCACGCCGGGCCTGTACAAGAAGGAACGCCGCTTCGCGATGGCGTTCGTGTGCGTCGGCGCCCTGTTGTTCATCACCGGCGCGATCCTGGCGTACGTGGTGCTGGCCACGGCCCTGGGCTTCCTGCTCTCCGTCGGCAGCGACGTGCAGGTCACTGCGCTGTCGGGTGACCAGTACTTCGGATTCCTGATCAACCTGCTGCTGGTGTTCGGCATCAGCTTCGAGTTCCCACTGTTGATCATCATGCTCAACCTGGTGGGCATGCTCAGCTATGAGCGGCTCAAGGCCTGGCGCCGCGGACTGATCTTCGGGTTGTTCGTGTTCGCGGCGTTCGCCACCCCCGGGTCGGACCCGTTCACGATGCTGGCACTGGCCGGCGCGCTCAGCCTCCTGTTGGAGTTCGCCATCCAGGTGGCGCGGATCAACGACAAGCGCAAGGCCCGGCGCGAGGCACTGGAGGTGCCCGAGGACGAGGCTGCGCCCATCCCGACGGTGGAACCCGTCGAACGGCCCGAACCTGTGACAGAACCGGATTTGGGTCCGTCACGGATCGGCATCGACGACGATGCCACCTGAACCAGGTGAGGGGACGGGCGTTGAGCTGACCAGGTTCACCGCCGAATACCCGTTCGCCCTCGATGATTTCCAGGTGCGTGCCTGCCGCGCGCTGGAGAGCGGGCACGGCGTCCTGGTGTGTGCGCCCACCGGGGCTGGTAAGACCGTGGTCGGTGAATTCGCGGTGCACCTGGCGCTGGCGGCCGGCGGAAAATGCTTCTACACCACGCCGATCAAGGCGCTGAGCAACCAGAAGCACAACGATCTGGTGACCCGCTACGGTGCGGACAAGATCGGGTTGCTGACCGGCGACCAGTCCATCAACGGCGACGCCGACATCGTGGTGATGACCACCGAAGTGCTGCGCAACATGCTGTATGCGAATTCACCTGCACTGCACGGACTTTCCTACGTCGTGATGGACGAGGTGCACTTCCTGGCCGACCGGATGCGCGGCGCGGTGTGGGAAGAGGTCATCCTGCACCTGCCCGAGGAGGTGCTGCTGGTCAGCCTGTCGGCCACTGTCAGCAACGCCGAGGAATTCGGTGGCTGGATCCAGACCGTCCGCGGCGACACCACCGTCGTCGTCGACGAACACCGGCCCGTCCCGCTGTCGCAGCACATGCTGGTCGGCCGGCGGTTGTTCGACCTGTTCGAGGGCGCCGGAAGCACTGACGGAGCCGCCCGGGCGGCGACATCAACCTTGGTAGACCCAGAGCTGTTGCGCCACATCAGTCATCGGCGCGAGGCGGACCGGCTGGCCGACTGGCAACCACGCGGGCGTGGCCGCGGAGGAGGTCGCCCGCAGCTGTACCGGCCGCCCAGCCGGCCGGACGTCATCGCCACCCTGGACGGCGCGGGGCTGCTGCCCGCCATCACCTTCGTGTTCTCGCGGGCCGGATGCGACGCGGCGGTCCAACAGTGCCTGCGTGCGCCACTGCGGCTCACCACTGACGAGGAACGCGGCCGGATCGCGGAGATCGTCGACCGACGCTGCGCCGATCTGGCCGAATCCGACCTGATCGTGCTCGATTACCACCAGTGGCGCGAAGGCCTGCTGCGTGGGCTCGCCGCCCACCACGCGGGCATGCTGCCGGTCTTCCGGCACACCGTGGAGGAACTTTTCACCGCGGGCCTGGTAAAGGCGGTGTTCGCTACCGAAACGCTGGCGCTGGGGATCAACATGCCCGCCCGCACCGTGGTGCTCGAGCGCCTGGTCAAGTTCAACGGCGAGCAGCATGTCCCGTTGACACCGGGCGAGTACACCCAGCTGACCGGGCGCGCCGGGCGTCGCGGCATCGATGTCGAAGGCCATGCCGTTGTGCTGTGGCGGCCCGACGACAGCAACGCCGAACCCGCCGAGGTCGCCGGCCTGGCTTCCACTCGAACCTTCCCGTTACGTAGCTCGTTCGCGCCGAGCTACAACATGACCATCAACCTGGTGCAGCAGATGGGGCCAGAACAGGCCCACAAACTGCTCGAACGTTCGTTCGCCCAGTACCAGGCAGACCGGTCGGTGGTCGGGTTGGTGCGCGGGATCGCGCGCGGCGAACGGATGATGGGCGAGCTGGCGACCGAATTCGGCGGTCCAGACGCGCCCATCCTCGACTACGTCCGGTTGCGGGCGAAGATCACTGAACGCGAGCGTGCGCAGTCGCGGGCCTCGCGCCTGCAGCGACGCAAGGCGGCCACCGATGCGTTGTCCGCGTTGCGCCGCGGCGACATCATCACCATCACCCAGGGGCGCCGCGGTGGACTGGCGGTGGTGCTGGAGCCTGCCCAGCGCGACAGTGACGACCCGAGACCGCTCGTGTTGACCGAACACCGTTGGGCCGGCCGGATTTCGTCCGCCGACTACTCAGGTGCCTCGGCCCCGCTGGGCGCGATGACGCTACCCAAGCGGGTGGAGCACCGGCAGCCGCGCGTACGCCGGGACCTGGCGTCGGCGTTGCGCTCGGCCGCAGCCGACCTGTCGTTGCCGTCGGTGCGGTCGGGCCGGCGCACCGGCGCCCCCGAACGTGACGTCGATCCCGAACTCGCCGGCCTGCGTGACGAGTTGCGTGATCATCCGGCCCACCAACTGCCAGATCGTGAAGCGCAGGCCCGGATCGCCGAACGGTATCTGCGCATCGAACGTGACAACGCCCAGATCCAGCAGAAGGTGAACGCGGCGACGAACTCACTGGCCCGCACCTTCGACCGGATCGTGGCGCTGCTCAGCGAACGCGGGTTCATAAAAGCGAACAACGACGGTGAACTCAAGCCGGATCTCAGCGTCACCGATGCCGGCCGGCTCCTGGCCCGCATCTACAGCGAGAGCGACCTGCTGGTGGCCGAATGCCTGCGTGCTGGGCTGTGGCAGGGCCTGCAGGCGGCAGAACTGGCGGCGGTGCTCTCGGCGGTGCTGTTCGAGTCCCGTGGGGATTCGGCGGGCGGTGTGTTGGGAGTCGACATTCCCACGGAGGGCCTGCGTCGCGCGCTGGCCCGTACCCGGCGGATGTCGGTGGACCTGCGCGGCGACGAACAGCGGCACCGGCTGGCCCCGGGGCGCGAACCCGACGAAGGATTCGTGACCGCGGTCTACCGCTGGGCCACCACCGGAGATCTGGCTGCCGCCCTGGCCGCCTCTGATGTGAACGGGTCGGGTTCGACGCTCTCGGCGGGCGATTTCGTGCGGTGGTGCCGCCAGGTCCTAGATTTGCTCGACCAAGTCCGTAATGCCGCGCCGCAATCCGCCCTGCGCAATACCGCGAAACGCGCTGTCAACGATGTTCGGCGCGGCGTTGTTGCTGTTGATGCGGGGTAGGGTGTCTGAGGCGACACAGAACAGGATCAAGGAGAACCATGAGCGGACCGCAGGGATCTGACCAGGGACAACAGTGGCCCGGTCAGCAGCCTGAGCCCGGAGCGGACCAGGCGTCGGGCGCCGAGGCATGGCAGCCGCCGACCCCCGCTTCCGAGGACCCCACGACCAACACTCCGGCCTGGCAGCCTCCGGCGTACACGCCGCAGCAGTACCCGTCCTACCCGCAGCAGCCGCAGGGCGTTCAGCAGCCGGATTATTCGCAGCCGCAACAGCCCCAGCAGCCGCAGTATCCCGGGCCTGATCAGTACGCCCAGCAGGCGTACCCGCAACCCGGCCAGCAGCCCCAGTACGGCCAGGTGCCCGGTTACGGGCAGCAGCCGCAGTACGGCCAGCCCGGCCAGCAGCCCCAGTACGGACAGCCCGGACAGCCGGGTCAGTTCGGTCAACCGGGCCAGTACGGCGCTCCCGGTCAGTTCGGTCAGTACGGCATCCCAGGTGCCGACCAGGGTTCCAAGGCTTCACTCGGGGTGATCGGCGGCGTTGTCGGCGGCGTGGTGGCGCTGTTGCTGATCATCCTGGCGGTGACCGCCTTCTGGCTACCCGGCTGGGCGGTCACGACCAAGCTCGACATCAACAAGGCCCAGAGCGGCGTCGAGCAGATCCTGACCGACAAGACCAACGGCTACGGCGCCACCAAGGTGACCGGTGTCAAGTGCAACGACGGCGAAAATCCGAAGGTCGAGAAGGATTCGACGTTCGACTGCGAGGTCACCATCGACGGCACCAAGCGCAAGGTGACGGTGACCTTCAAGGACGACAAGGGCACCTACGAGGTCGGTCGGCCCAAGTAGTCCTACCGGTCGCCACGTTGGTTTGGCCCGGCGCGTTGGCTGACTTCTCGCCGATTTCTACATGAGGGCAGCTCGCCGCGCCGTGAGCGACCCGCATGTAGAAAACGGCGCGTAAAGCCCGCGCGATGGGCAATGTCCGAGATCAGCCGGGCAGCCGGTCCAGGGCCGACTGCAATCGGCTGATCGACGAGGTCACCCCGTACGCCGCGGCCAGGTCGGCGACCCGGGCCGGATCGCCGGCGACCAGCGGCAATTGATCGGTCGCAGTGGTCATGGTCACCGGGGCATCGGTGGCCACCCGCACCACCGGCTCGGCCGCCGCCAGGTAGTCGGCCGCGGCCAGCAACTTGGCCCGGTGTGCTTTGGACAGTGAGGATTTCGGATCCTCGGTGGCCGCTTTGATGCCCTCCAAGGAGCCGAATCGGGCCAGCAGGGCCGCGGCCGTCTTCTCTCCGATGCCGGCTACACCGGGCAGTCCGTCGGACGGATCACCCCGCAGCAGGGCGAGCTCCGCATACGCGGGTCCGGCTCGGTCGACGGGCACCCCGTACAGCTCTGCGACTTCCTCCGGACCGTACTTCGTCGCCTTGGCCAGCCCTCGACCGATGTAGAGCACGCGCACGGCGGGGGCGGGCTCGTCACGTACCAGCTGCAGTAGGTCACGGTCGCCGCTGACCACCACGACCGGATCCCGCTGTTCACGTGTCGCCAGCGTGCCGAGCACGTCGTCGGCTTCGAACCCGGGCGCCCCGGCCGTCGCGATGCCGAAGGCGTCGAGCAGCTCGATGATCATGTCGACCTGCGGGGTGAGGTCGTCGGGAACCTCTTCGACGTAGAGGGTTCCATCAGGAGGAGGCCGCAGCCCGATGTCGGCCTCCGGCCGAGCGACCCGGTGCGCCTTGTACGAGGGCACCAGGTCGACCCGCCACTGTGGCCGCCAGTCGTCGTCGCGGCACACGACGAGCCGGCGCGGCCGTTCCCGGGTCACCAGAGTGGCAATCGAATCGAGGAACCCGCGCACCGCGTTCACCGGCCGGCCGTCGGGGGCCTTGATCGACGAGGGCACACCGAAGTACGACCGGAACCACATGCTGGCGCCGTCGAGCAGCAGAACCGGGTCGCTCACTGGATCCTCCCGAAGATGTATGAGGCGGCGGTGACGGCTTTGCCGCCGGCACCCTCGTCGTACAGGGTGGCCCTGACGGCGACGCTGCCGGCACCCGCGCTCCCGGCGCCGGTCAGTACCTGGGTGTCGACCCGGAACGGGCCGGCCTTGCCGCGCGCCAAGAACATCACGTGCGACGAAAGGCCTTGCAACGCAACGCTGTTTGTGGCCTCGACCGCGCTTTCCATGGCAGCCGTCTCCAGTATCACGAACTGCGGGCCGATGTGAAGGGCGGCGTCCGGTGAGGCCACCTCGACTGCCAGCTCCGGCAGCGCCCAGTGCCCGGCCCACGGTCCGCTGTCGCGCTTGCTGCCACCGAACACCTGCCACAGCGGCGGCAGATCCGGTCCGTCGACGACACCTATCGGGTCGACGGGCATCTTCTCCAGGCCCTCCGGTGGTGTGCCGATCGAGATGCCCTGGCCCTCGGTCAGTGCGATGACCCGGTCCGGATTGTCGGCGTCGACGATGACCGAGCGGCTATAGGCCAGTTGCCTGCCCTGTTTGAGGACCTCGGTGTCCACCCGGATGCGAGCCACATCCGTGGCCGGATCCAGGACCTGACAGGAATGGATGACCGGATTGGGCACGGCCTCCAGATCACTGACTCCGCCGCTGTCGGGAGAGGAGATACCGAGCACCGCAAGCAGCAATCCGCCCGCAGGGTTGCGCATGTCGCGACGCAACGTGACCGTGTCGTCGACCGGGCCCAGGTCCATCGAGGCATACGAGCGCCCGAGGTATCGATAACTGAGCAGGCCGCCCCAGCGCCTGCGCAGCTCAGTGGCATAGGCCTCGGGATCGTCGGTGAGATCACGGATGTCACGCAACATTCCAGCGACAGTAGCCGGTGGCGTCGGTGAGCTACGGACTAGCCTCGACGCCATGAGCGTCAGCCGATTCAGCACCGATGTCTACGCCCAACGGCTTTCCGCGGCGGCGTCCGCCGCGGCGGACGCCGGATTGACCGGTCTGGTCATCACCCCGGGCTATGACCTGCGGTACCTGGTGGGCTCCCGGGCGCAGACCTTCGAGCGGCTGACGGCGCTGGTGCTACCGGCCTCCGGCGACCCGACGATCGTGGTGCCGCGCCTGGAATTGGCGGCGCTGCGTGAGTCGGCGGTCACCGAACTCGGTGTGACGGTGCGCGATTGGGTGGACGGGCAGAACCCGTATCAGATGGTCTCCGACGCGCTCGGCGGGCCGGGAAGTGCCGTGGCGGTCACGGATGCCATGCCCGCCCTGCACCTGCTGCCCCTTGCCGACCTGCTCGGCGTGGTTCCGGTGCTGGCCACCGATGTGCTGCGCCGGCTGCGGATGATCAAGGACCCCGCCGAGATCGATGCGCTACGCAAGGCAGGTGCGGCGATCGACCGCGTGCACGCCCGGGTTCCCGAGTTCCTGGTGCCTGGCCGCACCGAGGCCGATGTGGCCGCTGACATCGCCGAAGCCATTGTCGCCGAAGGGCATTCAGAAGTTGCGTTCATCATCGTAGGCTCCGGCGCCAACGGTGCGGACCCGCATCACGAGTGCTCCGACCGTGAGTTGCGCGCCGGGGACATCGTCGTCGTCGACATCGGAGGTCCGTACGAGCCCGGCTACAACTCCGACTCCACCCGCACCTACAGCATCGGTGAGCCGGATCCGGAGGTGGCGCGTCGCTATGCGGTACTGCAGCGCGCGCAGCAGGCCGCCGTCGCGGCCGTGCGCCCCGGGGTGACCGCTGAGCAGATCGACGCGGCCGCGCGCGACGTGCTGGCGGCCGAGGGGCTGGCCGAGGCGTTCGTCCACCGCACCGGGCACGGCATCGGGCTGTCGGTGCACGAGGAGCCCTACATCGTGGCCGGTAACGATCTGCCCCTGGAGGTCGGGATGGCATTCAGCGTCGAGCCCGGCGTGTACTTCCCGGGCCACTGGGGCGCCCGTATCGAGGACATCGTCGTGGTCACCGAGGGCGGTGCGTTGTCGGTCAACAATCAGCCGCACGACCTCGTCGTCGTCCCGGTGGGCTAGGCGTACGCACCGCTATCCACGCTGCAGCAGGTGGCGGATCAGCTGGTCCAGGTGGTGGGCGTCGGTGATGACGGGGCTGCCGTGGATGAAGCTGGTCATGATGCCGCTGATGAAGGTGAGCACCACGACGGCACTTTCCTCGATCTGGGTGGCCGGCACGGTGGGATCGTCGTACCAGCGGGCGATGACTTCGCGTGCCCGGCTGTAGAACTGGACGCCGTAGGTCGCCATGATGGCCGCCAGGTCAGGGTCCCGGTGGGCGTGCAGGATCAGCTCGAACCGAGCCCTGGTGCGGGTCAGGTAGGGCTCGGTACCCGAGAGCATCACCAGCCGCGCGAGCCCCAGGGTGCCGCCGTATTGGCGCTCGAATCGATCGCTGCGCTCGTCCATCATCGACAGGTCACCGAGGTCGAGTTCGGTCAGGCGTTCCGCGACCCCGTGCAACAGGAGTTTGCGAGTACGGAAGTAGTACGACGTCGTTCCTGCCGGCAAACCCGCCTGCCTGTCCACCCGGGGATGGCTGAGTCCCCGTGCGCCTTCCGTGCTCAACAGCTCGATGGCGGCGTCGGCCAGGTCGGCGCGCCGCTTGGTCGGGTTGTACTTACGAGGTGCGCTGATGGCGCAATCCTAACCTTCCAGCTACCAACCGACGGGGAGGCGATCAGAGCAAATTCTCCATGAATATCCTCTAATGCCTTAGAGGATGTTAGGTTGCGGCGATGGGGGAGAACGACGGATTTCGTTGCGAGCGCTTCGGCGCCGGCACCTCGCCGGCCGGCCACAGCCACACCGCGGCGCTGCGGTGGGCGGCAGTGTGCGCGACCCTCCTGACTGTCCTCATCTGCGCCGCCTCGCCCGCCTGGGCAGGCCTGCCCCCGGGTTTCGACCCGAACAACGACGTCTGGTCAACCGCGGTGGCGGCGGCGACGTGTCGCCCGGGCGATCGTGTCGAGACCGGTCTGCAGGGTGAGGTGCCCGTCGGGGATCGCGATTCCCGACGCAGCACATTGGGCTACAACTGCAACATCGATCTGGTCGGCCAGTACCAGGGGCCCGGTGCCGGCTGGACCAGTGCGGCATACAAGAACTGCGTTTACATCGGTTCGACCTTCCCGCACACGGACGGGGTCCAGGTGGTCGATGTCTCCGATCCGGCGCATCCCCGTCCCACCGTGATGCTCGATCAACCCGCCATGGTCAACGGCACGTGGGAATCATTGAAGGTCAACGAAACCCGCGGTTTGCTGGCCGGGACCGGGGTGCCGTTTCTGTTCGGGCTCGGGTACATCTCCATCTACGACATCGCGACCGACTGCGCGCATCCCCGATTGCTCAACGAGGGCCGTGGATCGCTGCCCGGGGTGCGGATTCCGATGCTCACCCACGAAGGCGGGTTTTCGCCCGACGGCAACACATACTGGGCTTCCGGCCAGATCTGGGCCAGCGCTGTCGATGTCTCCGATCCGACCGACCCCGGGGTGGTGTGGAGCGCACCGGCGGGCTTCGCCAGCCACGGCATGGATTTCACCCCGGACGGCGACACCATGTTCATGTCCACCGCAGCCGGGCTGAACGTGCTGGACACCTCCGCCGTACAGGACCGAGCAGCACCGGGTACGACCATGCACCAGCTGTTACCCAGTCGCGGGTACAAACACTGGCATGACGGATTGATCAGCCAACACAGCATCTACGTCACCTACGACGGGGTGCCACACCTGTTCAACGTCGACGAGTTCGGCTCCGGTGGGGTCAAACTCTTCGACGCCTCCGATTTCTCCGACCTGAAGCTGCGCACCACCGTCAAACTAGACATCAACCTGCCGCAGAACCTCGACCGATGGGCCGCCAGCGCCTCCAGCAGCGGAGCCTTCGGTTATGAATCCCACTACTGCAGCGTCGACCGCCGGCAAGACCCCCAGGCGTTGGCGTGTGGGTGGGCGCAATCCGGGATCCGGGTATTCGACGTCCGCGATCCCGACAACGTCCACGAAATCGCCTACTTCAACCCACCGGCCCAGACCGGGAAGAACGACCAGCTCCCGAACTCTCAGCATGTGCGCTTCGGCGGCATCGTGGTGCCGCCGGCCAGCAGCGTCATCGCCGTGGCCCACGCCATCCTCAACGGCCAGATCAACGGCGATGACATCGTCCGCGACGGCCGGATCATCGGGCTGGACCTCTCGGCGGACTGGTGTATGTCCCCACCGGAATTCCGCGGCGATCTGCTGTACGTGACGTGCTCGGACAACGGCTTCATGACACTGCGCCTCGACCGGTCGGTGTACCCGCCACGATGACCGTCCGCCGCGCTCTTCGTGCCCTTGTGATGGCCGTCGTCGCCGCTGTGGCGGGTGCCGTCCTGTGCGCTGCGGTGATGGACCGCGACCACCCCCGGCCACCGGTCCTCTCGGCGCTGGAAATCGGCTTCGCCCAAGACATGACAGCGCACCACCAGCAGGCCGTCACGATGACCGACATGCTGGCCGCAGACGCTTCGCCGGAGGTCACGGCGCTCGCCGAACAGATCCGCTTCACCCAGCTCGTCGAAATCGGACAGATGACCGGCTGGCTTCAACTCGCCGGTGCGGCGCCGTCGTCCACCCAGCCGATGGCCTGGATGTCGGACGAAGGTACGGATCACCACGAGCACGCGACGGTCATGCCCGGTATGGCCACACCCGAGGATCTCGCCCGCCTGCAGCGCAGCACGGGCCCCGACAACGAGACGCAATTCCTGAAACTGATGACGCGCCACCATCAGGGCGGAATCACCATGGCGGGCTATGCATTTCAGCACAGCGATAACGACGCCGTACGCCGGGCCGCAAGCCTCATGGTCACCGAACAGACCGAAGAGATCCAGCTGATGACCCTGATGCTCGACGCGCCTGGCTAACCCTCGCTGCGGTCCAGAAGCTCCGAAGAACCCAGTACGCGTTCGATCCGTACCTCGATCACCACGCGACGGGGATTCACCCGCGGCGTGCGGTAGCGCTGGGCGTATCGCAGCTCGGCATCGCGGACCGCATCGGCTTCGCTGCGCACGGTGGACTTGCCCTCCAACGACAACCAGCGCGCGCCGTCGACCTGGCTGAGCACGGCGATCCCGCGCTCGTGCGCGTTCACCGCTTTCTGGGAGCCGCCGTTGGTGATGACCCGGGCGATGTGTGTCTTGGGATCGAACGTGAAACCCACCGCCACGACGTGCGGCGAGTTGTCCGAGCGCAGCGTGGTCAGCATGGCCAGGTGACGTTCGGTGAGAAACGCCAGTGCTTCGCTGGTGAGCTTGGTGGTTGCCTTGCCACGAGATGTAGCCATCGGGGTCCACGCTAGCGCAGGACATAATCGCTGCCATGGAGGACACAGCAGACACGGCCGGGTTTGCAGGCACGGATCCTCGTGTCGTGGTGATTTTCGGCGGCCGCAGCGAGATCGGTGTCGAACTCGCGGTGCGGCTCGCGGCCGGGGCGGTCATTGTGCTGGCCGCGCGTCGCGCCGACCACCTCGATGCGCAGGTCGCCGCGGTGCGGGCGGCCGGGGCCGCCGAGGTGCACACGTGCGAGTTCGACGCCGACGCCCTCACCGGCCACAGGGGTGTCATCGAGGCGATCGAAACCGCCCACGGTCCGATCGGTACAGCGGTGCTGGCGTTCGGGGTGCTGGGAGATCAGGACCGGGCCGAGGCCGACCCCGCTCACGCGGCGGCCGTCGTGCACACCGACTACGTGGCCCAGGTCAGCCTGCTCACCGTCCTCGCCCAGCGCATGCGCGCCGCGGACCGGGGGCGGCTCGTGGTGTTCTCCTCGATCGCGGGCGCCCGGGCCCGCCGCGCCAACTACGTCTACGGTTCGGCCAAGGCCGGCCTCGACTCGTTCGCCTCCGGCCTGGGCGACGCCCTGCACGGAACCGGCGTGCAACTGTTGATCGTGCGGCCCGGATTCGTGATCGGCCGGATGACCGAGGGCATGGAGCCGGCGCCGTTCTCGAGCACGCCGGCTCAGGTGGCCGATGCCACCGCCAAGGCGCTGGCCCGGGGCAAGAGTGCGGTGTGGGTGCCGTGGGTGATCCGACCGATGATCTTTGTGACGCGGTTTGTGCCGCGGCCGATCTGGCGCAGGATGCCGCGGTGATGAGCGCTTGCGCGAAGAACAGAGGGCAGATGAGCCGCTTGCGCGAAGAGAGAAGACTCCGGTGATGGGGTCGATCACCGTGGTCGGCATCGGCGCCGACGGGATGTCCGGGTTGTCGCAGACCTCGCGTGACGAGCTGGCGAGCGCCACCGTGGTGTATGGCTCGCCGCGGCAGTTGGAACTGCTCGACGACAGCGTGACGTCGGAGCGACGGGAATGGCCGTCGCCGATGCTGCCCGCGCTGCCGACGCTCTTCGGCGATGGCGACGTGCATGTGGTGGCGAGCGGGGACCCACTGCTGCACGGCATCGGCACGACGTTGATCCGGTTGTTCGGCGCGCAGCGGGTGCGGGTGCTGCCGCACGTGTCGAGTGTGACGCTGGCCTGTGCCCGGATGGGCTGGACGGTGCCCGACACCGAAGTGATCAGCCTGGTGACGGCCGAGCCGCACACCGCGGTGCGTCGCGGTGGCCAAGCGATCGTACTGTCCCGCGACGCGCAGACGCCCGCCACGCTGTCGCGTCTGCTCAGCGAATCCGGCCGGGGTGATTCGGAATTGACGGTCTTGGAGCAGTTGGGCGGGCCGGGGGAGCGCCGCCACGACGGCATCGCGGCAGACTGGGCTACCGCCGGTCCGGCCGGAATCGACGATCTCAACGTGGTGGCGGTGGCCTACCGGCCCGACGATCGCCGGGCACAGGCGTTGCCTGACGACGTGTTCGCCCACGATGGGCAGCTGACCAAGCAGTCCATCCGGGCGGTCACCCTGGCGGCTCTGGGGCCGCGTCCCGGGGAACTGCTGTGGGATGTCGGCTCAGGGTCGGGCAGTATCGCGATCGAATGGTCGCGCAGCGCACCGGGATGTGCGGCGGTGGCATTCGAACGCGATGCGCAGCGCCGCGACCGGATCCTCGGCAATGTCGCGGCCTTCGGGGTCCGGGTGGATGTACGGGGTGGCGCCCCTGATTCGTTCGACGGTGCGCCCGAGCCCGACGTCATCTTCATCGGCGGCGGCGTCACTCAACCCGGACTGCTGCAGGCGTGTTTCGACCGCCTGCCCTCAGGTGGGCGGCTGGTGGCCAATGCGGTCACGCTGGAGTCAGAAGCAGTTGTCGCGCAGTGGTATTCGAAGGAAGGCGGCGAGGTGCGGCGTTATCAGCACTACCAAGGCGGGGCGATCGGTGGGTTCACCGGCTGGCGCCCGGCGCTGCCCGTCACCCAGTGGGCGGTGGTGAAGCCATGACGGTGTACTTCATCGGCGCCGGCCCGGGCGCCGCCGATCTCATCACCGTGCGCGGCGCGCGACTCCTCGGCAGCTGCCCGGTGTGCCTGTACGCCGGGTCGATCATGCCCGACGACCTGTTGGCGCTGTGCCCGGCCGAGGCGAAGGTCGTCGACACCGGCCCGCTGAACCTGGACCAGATCATCGACCAATTGGTGGCCGCGGACAAGGCGGGCCTGGATGTGGCACGGCTGCATTCCGGTGATCCGTCGATCTACAGTGCGCTGGCCGAGCAGTGCCGGAGGCTGGACGAGCTGGGAATCACGTACGAGATCGTCCCCGGCGTACCGGCTTTCGCCGCTGTGGCGGCTGCACTGGGCCGCGAGCTCACCGTGCCCGGCGTCGCGCAGACCGTCACCCTGAGCCGGGTGGCCACGCTGTCCACGGCGATGCCCGAGGGTGAGGATCTCCGCACGTTGTCGGCCCCGGGAGCCACGTTGGTGCTGCACCTGGCCGCGGCCCAGATCGACCACATCGTGCCGCAACTCATCGACGGCGGATACCGACCCGAAACCCCTTGTGCCGTGGTGGCATTCGCCAGCTGGCCGCAGGAGATCGTGTTGCGCGGCACGCTCGCCGACATCGCCGCGCAGATGCATGCTGCCGCGGTGACCAAGACGGCGGTGATCGTCGTCGGTGATGTGCTTGCCGCCGAAGGGTTTTCCGACAGCTATTTGTACTCATCGGATCGACGTCGCGGGGCGACCCACTGATGAAAGTTCTGCTGCTCGGCGGCACCGGGGAGGCCCGAGCGCTGGCCGCGGTGCTGCACCCGCAGGTCGAGGTGATCAGTTCCCTGGCCGGCCGGGTTCCGGATCCGGCGCTGCCGGTCGGGCCGGTGCGCATCGGCGGGTTCGGCGGTGTGGCCGGTATGCGGCAATGGCTGATCGACGAACGCGCCGATGCCGTGGTCGACGCGACCCATCCGTTCGCGGCCACCATCACCGCACACGCGGCGCAGGTGTGCGCCGAACTTCAGCTGCCCCATCTGGTGCTGGCCCGGCCGGCCTGGGCGCCGGGAACCGCGATCGTGGTGGCATCGGACCGGGAAGCAGCCGAAACTGTGACGGCCAACGGCTATTCGCGAATATTTTTGACCACCGGACGGTCCGGGACAGCGGCCTTCAAAAACGTCGACGCCTGGTTTCTGATTCGTGCCGTCACCCCGCCCGACCCCGACACCCTGCCTGCCGATCACCAGTTGCTGCTGTCGCGCGGACCGTACGACTACGACGGGGAGTTGGCGTTGCTGCGCGAGCACCGTATCGATGCGCTGGTGACGAAGAACAGCGGCGGCGCAATGACCGAGCCCAAGCTGCGGGCCGCCGAGACGGCGGGGGTGGCGGTGGTGATGGTGGACCGGCCGCCGCTGCCGCCGGGGGTGCACACAGTGGCGACCGTCGAGGAAGCTGCAGGCTGGGTTCGGGTCAAAAGCGCAGGTTGCAGCACCTGACAGCAGTAGGCTCCAGATCGTGGCGGAGACGTCATACGCACCGTGCGGCGGTCTGAGTCTCGCCTATCAGGTATTCGGCGACGGACCCGTCGAGCTCGTCTATGCCGGGTCGTTCGTCAGCCACCTCGAGATGTTCTGGACCATGCCCGAGTTCGAGGCCTTCATGGAGCGGCTCTCCACGTTCTGCCGCGTCCTGCTGTTCGACAAGGCGGGTGTGGGTCTGTCGGATCCCGTCCCTCAGGTGCGCACGCTCGACGAGCGGGCAGCCGAGATCGAGGCGGTGATGGACGCCGCGGGATTCGGGCGTGCTGTGCTGTTCGGGTTGAGTGAAGGCGGCCCAGCGGCCATGTTGTTCGCGGCAACCCGGCCCGAACGCACCCGGGCGTTGATCCTCACCGGCACCTTCGCGTACTCCGGTATCACCGAGTGGGCCGATTTCGACCGTGACCCGTCGGAGCTGCACGCGCGGATCCTGACCGAGATGGGCGCGGAGTACACGCCCTCGACCGGGCAGCTCGACGATTTTCAGGAGTTCGGGCGCGCCAGCGGCTCGGCGTGGGGCACCGGTGCCGCACTCAAACGCTTGCTCCCGGCCGCTGGGTCGGTCCGCCAGCTCGGGATGATCGAGCGGATGAGCGCCAGCCCGGGTATGGCGCGCGCGACGCTCGAAGCGTTGTTCCGGATCGACGTCCGATCCATCCTGTCGACAATCACGACGCCCACCCTCGTCATCCATGCCACCGGTGACCTCGTGCCCATCCAGGGCGGGCGGTATCTCGCCGACCACATCCCGGGCGCGCGAATGCTCGAGGTGGACGGCACCGACCATGCTCCCTGGATCGCCAACCCCGACGAGATCACCAGCGAGATCGAGGAATTCCTCACCGGCTGCCATGCTGCACCGTCGCAGTCGCATCGCGCCCTGCGCACGGTGTTGTTCACCGACATGGTCGCCTCCACACAGCACGCCGCAGCCACCGGAGACGAACGCTGGCGTGCGGTGCTCCACCGGATGGGGGATATCACCGCCGACCTGACCGGTCGATTCGGCGGCATCGTGGTGAAGAACACCGGCGACGGATACCTCGCCACATTCGACGGTCCGACACCAGCCATTCGCTGCGCGGAGGCTCTACGCGATCAGACCGAGACCATGGCCATCGAGATTCGCGCCGCCGTCCACACCGGCGAATGCGAACTGCTGGACGGCGATATCGGGGGAATCGCGGTCCATATCGCGGCGCGCATCCTCGGGCAGGCCGGTGCGGGGGAGATTCTGGTGTCCAGCACCGTCCGCGATCTGGTGGTGGGCTCGGGAACCGGTTTCGAGGACCGCGGCGACGTCGAGCTGCGTGGCGTGCCGGGCACCTGGAGACTTCTGGCAGTCGATCGCCACGGCGCGCGGGCCGGGACAGCGGAGGCGGAACTGGCTTCGGTGCCGACCCCCGGGCCCAGGCCCACGATGCGCCGATCCGATCACGCGATGGCGGTGATGGCGAGGAGAGCGCCTCGGATCATGCGCGGGATCGCCCGGGTAACCCCCCGGGCCAACTTCACCTGACCCCCAAGGATCAGGCGTTGATCAGATCGAGTGTGCCGAGCTCCCGGATCGCCTGGCAGCCGCGCTGCGCCATCACGACCATCATGTCGTCGCCGCGCTCTGTGGAGTTGGCGAATGCGGTGCCGAGCACGGTGATAAGCGGCGCCTGCAGCATTCCCAGACGGTAATCCTGCCAACATGTTTCGCGGTCATATCCGGTGACGCCGTGCGTCAGCAGCCGGTCGTGGTAGGCGTCGACCAGGTCGGCTTCGGCGGCGGCCCGGACAGCGGGATCCAGGCTGGTCGCGGTGAAATACGACAGGTCACGGGCCGGAAGGCCGGAACCGAGGGTCTGCCAATCCACCACGGTGATCCGGGTGCGGTCGGGGTCGAACAGCATGTTGTCCAGGCGGTAGTCACCGTGGAGGATGGCGAACCGGTCCGGTTCCGCCAGCAGCCACGGGGTGACCACCGACATCGCCGCGCGCATGGTGTCCTGGTCCTCGGTGTCCAGGCGGGCGCCGATCTTGTCCAGCGTGATGTCGGCCGCCATCTTGGCGATATCCCCGAAGCCCTTGGCCGAGTCGGGTTCCGGCTTGGGCATGGCGATACCGGGGAAGTTCGCCCAGCGCGGGTCGGCCCAGGTCGGCCCATGGAGATCGGCGAGGGCCAACACGGCCAGCCTCGCCTCGGCCGGTGTGCATCCGGCGATCTGATCACCCTGCTCGGCCGGCGCCATATCTGCCAGTAGCAGGACGAAATCGGCTCCCTCGCCGGCGATCTCGCAATGGTGACAGTGCGGGGTCGGGATCTGCACGTGGTCGGCCACGTTGGTGTAGAAGGCGTGTTCGGAGCGGTAGCCGATGCTGACGCGGTCACGCACGGTCTCGTCCTGAGACGGCAGCTTCACCGCGAAGGTACCGGGCAGGCCGGCGTCGTCGCGGTAGGTGACCGATACCCGGTAGGTGGCACCGGTCTGGCCCGTGCCGATCGGCTCGGTCTGCACTGAATCCACTTCGGCACCAAGGATATTCGACAACCAACCGGCGGTGACCTCGGCGGGCCTGCTCGGGATGGACACCGCGGCCGTCATCGAGATTCTCCGGTTTCGCGGATCGTGCCGTAAATCGTGCCCATCCACATCGCTTCTGCACCTTCCAATAGTTGCCGGCGGGTCAGCGGCCCACCGACGATGATCCGTTCCACCAGACGATCGTTGAGTTCCATCAGCAGGCTGGCCAGCACCCGTGGCTCTGGGCCGTCGGGGGCACGTCCGGCGGCCCGGTCGGCGGCGATCACGGCGGCGACGGTGGGGACGAACGACTCTCGGGCCCCGTTCCACATGTCCCGGACGGCGCTGTTGGCTGCGCGGGCCTCCCACATGGCCTGGAACAGATAGCGGTGTTCCTCGGCGGTCCGCGCCACCGCCTCAAGCGTGTCGCGCACCCGGGATCGGGGCGGCGCAGCGGTGTTGGCCAGGATGGTGTTGGCCGCCAGCAGAGCTTCGTGCATCGGTTCGAGCAATGCGGCCACCGCGGCGGCCTTGTTCTCGAAATAGAAATAGAAGGCCGAGCGTCCCACCCCGGCCTCCCGGGCGACCTCGGCGATGTTGAGGGAGTCGAACCCGGTCTGCCTGAGGTGTTCGTCGAGTGCCGTCAGGATCGCGGTGCGGCGCTGATCGCTGCGTTGCGGTTGCCGACGGTCAACCGGTGACCGCGCGGGTGCGCCCTGTGGTGCCGTCGGCATGGTGGCCGGCCTCCCATTTTCAGAGGGTGTGACGCCGGACACTATCGGTCATTCTGACAGCAGTCAACAAAATTCGACGCAAGTCAGCGCTGAGGTCAGCCGGGGTATTGGCGCGGGGTGAACACCCGGTCCTCGGTGGCGTCGCCGGCGGCCAAACCGGTGTACCACTGCGTCTGCGACGAACCGACGATCAGCATGGTGCGCATATCCACCTGAGCCGGATCCAGATCGGCCAGTCGCACCACGGACACCCGCTCGCCGGGGCCGGCCTGGGCGCCGGAGACCGCACGTGCGACCACCACCGGGGTGCTCGGGTCGCGATGCTCCAGCAGCAACTCGCGCATGGCGCCCACCTGCCAGGTCCGCGACTTTGACGCCGGGTTGTAGATCGCCAGTGCCAGATCGGCCTTGGCTGCGGCGGTGAGACGCTCGGCGATCACGTCCCACGGCTTGAGCCGGTCGGACAGGGAGATCACCGCATAGTCGTGCCCGAGGGGGGCGCCGACCCGGCTGGCGACCGCTTGGGCCGCCGTCATCGCAGGGATCACCCGGACCTCTACGCCGGGCCACTGTTTGGCCTCTTCGAGTACCGCAGTCGCCATCGCGAAGACGCCGGGATCGCCCGACGAGACCACTGCGACGGTGCGGCCTTCCTGGGCCAGCTTGCAGGCCAGCTGGGCGCGGGCGGGCTCATCGGTGTTGTCGCTGGCGTGGTGATGCTGCCCGGCACGGGCTCCCACCCGATCGAGGTACGGGCCGTAACCGATCAGATCGGTGGCAGCGGACAGTTCGCGGCGGCTCTGCGGGGTCATCCAGTCCGAGTCACCCGGCCCGAGGCCCACGACCACCACACTGCCCTGCGATGAGGTGGACCGCGAACGCCCGGGCACCATCGCCAGTGAGAAGTACGGCACCTTGATCTCGTCGCCGGCTTCGCCGTCATCGCCGCCGACGTCGCGGGCCGGCGACACCCGTTGCCGATCGGTGCTGGCCCGCTCGACGTAGTACGCCTCATCCAGGCGTCCGGTCGACGACAACGCCTCGCGCACGCGGCTGTACGAGCGGCCCAGTTTCAGCACAACGGCCGCGTCGGTATCGGCCAGGCGGCGCTCCAGTTCCGCGGTGGGCAAGGTGCCCGGCAGGATCGTCAGCACGTCATCGCCTTGCACCAGTGGGGTACCGGTGGCAGCCGAGGCCGCGCTCACCGACGTGACGCCGGGAACGATGACGGCGTCGAACCGCTCGGTGAGGCGGGTGTGCATGTGCATGTAGGAGCTGTAGAACAGCGGATCACCCTCGGCCAGCAGTGCCACGTCGCGGCCGGCCTCCAGGTGTACGGCAATGCGGTCGGCGGCGGCGGCGTAGAAATCTTCCATTGCGCCGACGTAGCCGCCGGGATGCTCGGTGGTCTCGGTGGTGACGGGATACACGAGGTGTTCCTCGAGCTGGCCTTCCCGTAGATAAGGCTCGGCGATACCTCGGGCGATGCTCTTGCCGTGCCTGGCGCTGTGGTAGGCCACCACGTCGGCAGCACCGATCAGCCGGGCCGCCTTGACGGTCACGAGCTCCGGGTCGCCCGGGCCCAGCCCGACGCCGTAGAGGGTTCCGCGGGTTCCACGTTCTGTCGCCGTTGTACTCACTCGTGCTCACTCGCAATCGAATTGACGGCGGCCGCGGCCATGGCGCTGCCACCGCGCCGGCCGGTCACCACCAGATAGGACATGCCACGCGGGCGCTCGATCAGTTCCTGCTTGGATTGCGCCGACCCGACGAAACCGACCGGTCCGCCCAGCACCGCCGCCGGGACGGGCGCGCCCTCGTCGAGCAGTTCCAGCAGCCGGAACAGCGCCGTCGGCGCGTTGCCGATCGCCACTACCGCGCCACCGAGGCGGTCGGCCCACAAGTCGACGGCGGCCGCCGAGCGGGTGAATCCCAACTTCGCCGCCAACTCCGGGGCGCGGGGATCGGCGACCAGCGAGACGACCTCGTTGTCGGCGGGCAGACGAGATCGGGTGATCCCGGCCGCGACCATCGATGAATCGCACAGCACCGGGGCGCCGGCGGCGAGCGCGGCATGCGCCCTGGTCACGACATCGTCGGTGTAGGACACATGATCGGCGACATCCACCTGGCCGCAGGTATGGATCAGCCGGACGACCACCCGCGACACATCGTCGGGGAAGCGCGACAGGTTCGCCTCGGCGCGGATAGTCGCGAATGACTGCCGGTAGATCTCGGCGGCGTCACGGATGTAGTCGAGCACGCGCATACCCTACGGGGGCGCGATACGCAGCCGGTATCCGTCCTCGGTGGCGATCAGGACCTCGGCGGTGGCTGGCCTGCCGCAGGCCCGCTCGCAGCCGACGAAGTGGCGGTGCGCCTCTGTGGGGCTGCGGACCGCCTCGGCGGCGTCGGCACGCACATCGGTGGCGGATTTGGCACACCCGGGGCTGCCGGTACAGGCGCTGACCCGCAGCCACGGCGAGTTCTCGTCGAACACCAACCCCAGTGGTGCGAGCACGCGCAGGGACGCGTCCGCGACGCCGTCGGTGACGTCGCACACCAGCACCGAACGCCACGGGGTGATCACCAGCGGAGCCTCGATCGCGGCGAGGAATTGGGCGGTCCGGGCCTGCAGTACCCCCAGCGGCACGGCCGCTCCCAGTGTCACCCGCTCGTCGCGCTGCTCGATCCAGCCGACCGGCGGCGTCACTGTCGGTGGCCAGGTGGCTCCGGCCTCGGCATCGGCGGTCAAGCCGTCCAACAGCGCCGACAAGTCATCGAGTTCGGTTATCCGCCAGGCATTTCCGCGGATCTCGACAAATCGTCTGGCCACTGTGATCAACGTGGCGACCGCGTCACCGGTGTCCAGTCGGACCCCGGTGTCGCGCCCGGCCAGCAGCAGTGCGTACCGGCCGTCGTCCCGCGCGTGCACACCGGCGTCGGCGTCGATCCCGGACACGTCGCCCCGCCCGTCGTCCAGGCTGAACCAGAACCTGCCGGGCAGCCCGGCCAGGGACGGGTCGGCCTGGATGGCCTCGTCGAGCTCGGTGACCAGGGAGCGGATGTCGATGACGCCGCCGGAACGCCCGGACAACGGCGAGGCCACGATGTTGCGGGCCCGCTCATGTGTCGGTGACGGCAGCAGACCGGCGCCGGCCAGTGCCGTCGCGGCTGCGTCGGTATCGGTCACTGCCCGGATCTGGATGTTGCCGCGAGAGGTCAGTTCCATTGCGGGAGAGCCGAACTGCTCAGCCACTTCGGCCAGCGCCGTCAATTGGGCGGCGGTGACCATCCCGCCCGGGAGTCGAATCCGCACCAGGGCGCCGTCGGCGGCCTGGTGCACCGTCAGTGCGCCGGGGCAGGCGTCCTGATCGCGGGTCCTGGTCATATCGACCGCCATCTTACTTTCACTGTCGTCTGTGACATCGGTCACAGGCTCGGAAACCTGTTCGGTCGCTTACAGATCGGCGATTTTCGGCGCCGTCGGTCGTACCGTTTAGGAGCATTCCCGGGACCACCGGTACCGGGAAGTTTTAAAGCTTGACCATAGGCTCTGATGAAAGGAGCAATCGATGCTCGCATTCGGTGCGTTCACTGCATTCGTCCTGGTGCTGGTTGCGACGGCGGGCTCGCCGTACCGGCAGTCATGGCACAACCGGTTCGGCGAAACCCAGCCCTGACCCGGCCTGTCCGTACACACCGGCTACCCCGATCGGGTAGCCGGTGCGGTACGAATGGGGGGTGTTTGCTCCCACTGTCCTGCTGCTGTCGACTTCGGACACCGATCTGATCACTGCCCGCGCCAGCGGGGCCCGCTATCGCTGGGCCAACCCGTCACGGCTGGTCAGCGGTGAGCTCGAGGAGCTTCTCGACGGTGCTGACATCGCGGTGATCCGCATCCTCGGCGGTTACCGGGCCTGGCAGGACGGCATCGACACCGTGGTGGCCAGTGGCCTGCCGACGGTCGTGGTCAGTGGTGAGCAGTCGCCCGACGCTGAACTGATGGGACATTCGACCGCCCCGCAGGGTGCGGCCCTGCAAACCCACATCTACCTCGCGCAGGGTGGTCTGGAGAACCTGGCGAATCTCCACTCGTTCGTTTCCGACACCCTGCTGATGACCGGATTCGGCTTCGCGGCCCCGGTGGCCACCCCGAGTTGGGGTGTCCTGGAGCGCCCCGCCGTCGCCGCTTCCGCTGGACCGACGGTGGCCGTCCTCTACTACCGCGCCCAGCAACTGGCCGGGAACACCGCTTACGTCGAGGCGCTATGCGATGCCGTCGAGCAGGCGGGCGGCCGCGCGTTGCCCGTGTTCTGCGCGTCTCTGCGCACTGCCGAACCCGAACTCCTCGAGCTGCTCGGCACCGCCGACGCGCTCGTCACCACCGTGCTCGCCGCCGGAGGCGCCACCCCGGCAGCGGTCGGCGCCGGCGGCAACGACGATTCATGGAACGTCGCTCACCTTGCCGCACTGGACATTCCGATCCTGCAGGGACTGTGCCTGACCAGTTCCCGGGACCAGTGGTCGGACAATGACGACGGGATGTCGCCGCTGGACGTCGCCACGCAGGTCGCCGTTCCCGAGTTCGACGGCCGGATCATCACGGTGCCGTTCTCCTTCAAGGAGATCGACTCCGAAGGGCTGATCTCGTATGTGGCAGACCCCGAGCGCTGCGCCCGAGTCGCCGGCCTGGCGGTGCGTCACGCCCGGCTGCGATCCGTTCCCGCTGCGGAAAAGCGCGTGGCCGTGGTGTTTTCGGCCTATCCGACCAAGCATGCCCGCATCGGCAATGCCGTCGGCCTGGACACCCCGGCCAGCGCGGTCGCGCTGCTGCGCGCCATGCGCGATGCCGGTTACGACATCGGTGAGGCCGCCGCGCCGGGTGACCTCGCCAAGATCGGCGGATCCGGCGACCTCGCCACGATCGGCGGATCCGGCGACCTCGCCAAGATCGGCGGATCCGGCGACCTCGCCACAATTGTCGCCTCCGGCGACGGTGACGCACTGATCCACTCCCTGATCGAACGCGGCGGGCAGGATCCGGACTGGCTCACCGACGAGGCGCTGGCAGCCAATCCGATTCGGGTCCCCGCCAAGGACTATCGAGCCTGGTTCGCCACCCTGCCGGCCGAACTCGCCGACGCCGTTGTGAAGCACTGGGGCCCACCGCCGGGTGAGCTCTTCGTCGACCGCAGCCGTGATCCCCAGGGGGAGATCGTCATCGCGGCCATCCAGGCCGGCAACGTGGTGCTGATCGTGCAGCCGCCCCGCGGCTTCGGGGAGAACCCGGTGGCCATCTACCACGATCCCGACCTACCGCCCAGCCACCACTATCTGGCTGCCTACCGCTGGCTGGACTCCTCGTTCCCCGATTCGTTCGGTGCGCACGCGGTGGTGCATCTCGGCAAGCACGGCAACCTGGAATGGCTGCCCGGCAAGACGCTCGGCATGAGCGCGGCATGCGGCACCGACGCGGCGCTCGGCGACCTACCGCTGATCTATCCGTTCCTGGTCAACGATCCAGGGGAGGGCACCCAGGCCAAGCGCCGAGCGCACGCGACCCTCGTCGATCACCTCATCCCGCCTATGGCGCGCGCCGAAACCTACGGTGACATCGCGAAACTCGAGCAGCTGCTCGACGAACACGCCAACGTCTCGGCCCTCGATCCCGGCAAGCTGCCGGCCATCCGCCAACAGATCTGGACGCTGATGCGGGCCGCCAAGATGGACCACGACCTGGGCCTGGAGGATCGCCCGGACGAGGACTCGTTCGACGACATGCTGCTGCACGTCGACGGGTGGCTGTGTGAGATCAAGGATGTCCAGATCCGCGACGGCCTGCATGTGTTGGGGCAGAAGCCCTCCGGTTCAGGCGAACTGGACCTGGTGCTGGCCATCCTGCGCGCCCGGCAGCTGTTCGGCGGTGAGCAGACCGTGCCGGGCCTGCGTCAGGCACTGGGGCTGATCGAGGATGGCAGTGACGAGCGTACGGCCGTTGACGCCGCCGAGGCCGGCGCGCGTGAATTGGTGGCGGCGCTGCAGGAGTCCGGTTGGGACGCTTCTGCGGTGGAGAAGATCACCGACAACCCGGAGGTGGCCCGGATCCTGCGGTTCGCCGCCACCGAGGTGGTGCCCCGGCTGGCCGGTACCGCGAGCGAGATCGACCAGGTGCTGCGCGCCCTGGCCGGCGGCTTCATCGAATCCGGGCCGTCGGGATCGCCGTTGCGCGGCCTGGTCAACGTGCTGCCCACCGGGCGCAACTTCTACTCGGTGGATCCCAAGGCGGTCCCGTCGCGGCTGGCCTGGGAAACCGGTGTGGCGATGGCGGATTCACTGTTGGAGCGTTACCGCACCGATTACGGCCGCTGGCCGCAGTCGGTGGGCCTGTCCGTGTGGGGGACCTCGGCCATGCGCACTGCCGGCGACGACATCGCCGAGGTACTCGCCCTCTTGGGTGTGCGCCCGGTATGGGACGACGCCTCGCGCCGGGTGGTGAACCTGGAGCCCATCGACCTCGCCGAACTCGGCCGGCCGCGCATCGATGTCACGGTGCGCATCTCCGGGTTCTTCCGTGACGCCTTCCCGCACGTGGTCACCATGCTCGACGATGCGGTGGCGCTGGTGGCCGGCCTCGACGAGTCGGCCGAGGACAACTACGTGCGCGCTCACTCGCAGGCCGACCTGGCCGAACACGGCGATCAAAGGCGGTCCACCACAAGGATTTTCGGGTCCAAGCCGGGAACGTACGGCGCGGGTCTGCTGCAGCTGATCGACAGCCGCAACTGGCGCGACGACGCCGACCTGGCCGAGGTCTACACGGCATGGGGCGGATTCGCCTACGGCCGCGGACTTGACGGCGCACCCGCTGCCGATGACATGAACCGGGCGTACCGGCGAATCGCGGTGGCAGCCAAGAACACCGACACCCGCGAACACGACATCGCCGACTCCGACGACTACTTCCAGTACCACGGCGGCATGGTGGCCACCGTGCGGGCGTTGACCGGGCAGGCCCCGGCCGCCTACATCGGTGACAACACCCGCCCCGACGCGGTCCGCACCCGCACGCTGTCCGAGGAGACCAACCGCGTCTTCCGCGCCAGGGTGGTCAACCCGCGCTGGATCAACGCGATGCGCAGGCACGGCTACAAGGGCGCCTTCGAGATGGCGGCCACCGTCGATTATCTCTTCGGATACGACGCCACCGCACACGTGATGGCCGACTGGATGTACGAACGGCTCTCGGCTGAGTACGTACTCGACGACGAGAATCGCAAGTTCATGTCCGAATCCAACCCGTGGGCATTGCACGGTATGGCAGAGCGACTGCTTGAGGCCGCCGGCCGCGGTATGTGGGCCCAGCCCGAGCAGGCCACCCTCGACGGGCTCCGGCAGGTGCTGCTGGAAACCGAAGGTGAGCTGGAAGGCTAGGGGGCGGTAGATGTCCGGCGGGCAGTAGATTCAGCGCATGGCTCTCACCTTCGCCGATGTCGCCAAGGCCAACTACGTTCTGCTGACCACGTTCACCAAGGACGGCAGGCCCAAACCGACCGCGATCTGGGCCGCGCCGTCAGCCGACGGGCTGGTGGTGATCACCCAGGAGTCGTCTTGGAAGGTCAAACGGATCGGCAACACGCCGCGGGTGACGGTCGCGGCGTGTGACGTGCGCGGCAATCCCAAGAGCGAAGCGGTCGAGGCCGTCGCGGAGATCCTGCCCAAATCGGCCAACGGCGCCACCTACGACGCGATCGGCAAGCGTTACGGTCTGCTGGGCAAGACGTTCAACGTCTTCTCCAAACTGCGCGGCGGCATGCAGAACAACGTTTCGCTCCTGCTGAAGCCAGTGAACTGAGATCGAACCTGTCAGGAACCGAACCGCCCGCCCAACCGTTGACCGAGCATGGCAAAGCGGCTGTTTCTGATCTATCTCCTGGTCGAGATGGCGGTGATGGTCGCCCTGGTGACGACCATCGGGTTCGGCTACACCGTGCTGTTGCTGTCGGCGTCGTTCGTGATCGGGCTGGCATTGGCGGGTTCACAGCTCAACCGGCACATCCGCCGGCTGCGCACGGGCCTCTCAGGTGGCCTGTCCGATGCTCATGGAGCCGTGTCCGACAGCGTGCTGGTAGCCCTGGGCACCGTGTTGGTGGTGATTCCCGGACTGGCCAGCTCGGCCGTCGGCGCACTGTTGCTGCTGCCGCCCACGCGGGCGGCCGCGCGGCCGGTACTCACGGGTCTGGTCGCCCGACGGATGCCGCTCATAGTCGCGGCGCCCGCCGGTTTCGGCGCAGCGACCGGTGCCGCCGGTTATCCACGGGGGACAGGCGACTACATTGACGGCGAAGTAATCGACGTTTCCGACGATGTTCACGACGTCGATCCGTTCCGCCTGCCTCCCAAGGCCTAACCGCCAGCCGAACAGTTTGACCACACTTCTGATCAACGGGCGCATCCACAGCCCCAGCTATCCCGACGCGACGGCACTCGCCGTGCGCGGCGGGGTTGTGGCGTGGCTGGGTACCGACGAAGTCGGCCGGTCACAGTTTCCCGACGCGGAGATCGTCGACCTCGACGGCGGGTTCGTCGCCCCGGCATTCGTCGACAGCCACGTGCATCTGACCGCCACCGGGCTGAATCTGCACGGCCTGGACCTGCGCGGGGCCACCTCGCTGCCAGACTGCCTGCGGCTGCTGGACGAATACGCCCGTCGGCATCCGGACGGGCCGGTGTGGGGGCACGGATGGGACGAGTCGGGCTGGCCGGAGCGCACCGGACCGAGCACCGGGGATCTCGATGGGGTGCTGGGGAACCGGCCCGCCTATCTGGCCCGGGTGGACGTGCATTCGGCCGCCGCCAGCACCGCACTGCGCCGCTTGGCGCCTGCGCTGGCCGAGGCGGCCGGGTTCGATCCGCAACGCCCGCTGAGCGCCGAGGCGCATCATTTGGTGCGCGCGGCCGCGCGTGAGCAGCTGACCCGGCAACAACGGCATGACGCCCGCGTTGCGGCACTCGATCACGCGGCCGCGATGGGGATCGCCGCGGTCCACGAGTGCGCGGGGCCGCAGATCGGCGGCCTCCTTGACTGGCAGGAACTGCAGGCTCTGCAGCACGGTGTCGAGGTCGTCGGTTACTGGGGCGAACCGGCCCACGACGCCGAGCACGCCCGCCACCTGCTCGCCGAGACCGGGGCGCGCGGTCTGGCCGGAGACCTGTTCGTCGACGGTGCCCTCGGCTCACACACCGCATGGCTGCACGAGCCCTACCACGACGCTCCGGATACGTGCGGCAACCGCTACCTCGACGCCGACGCCGTCACCACGCATGTCCAGGCCTGCACGGAGGCCGGGATCCCGGCCGGATTCCACGTGATCGGTGATGCCGCTGTCGCCACGGTCGTAGACGGTTTCCAGGCCGTGGTGGAGCGGCTCGGGGGTCCGGCAGTGGCGCGCTGCGGTCACCGCCTGGAGCATCTGGAGATGGTCGACGCCGAGCAGGCCGCTCGATTGGGCGCCTGGGGCGTGATGGCGAGCATGCAACCCAACTTCGATGCCCTGTGGGGCGGAGAAGACGGCATGTACGCCCAGCGTCTCGGGCTTGACCGAGTTCACCGGCTCAACCCGTTTGCGCTGTTAGCATCCGAAGGCGTGCCCCTCGCTTTCGGCTCAGACACCCCGGTTACCAGCATGAATCCCTGGCAGACCGTGCGTGCCGCGGTGTCGCACCGTAGCGCGGGCAGTGCCATTTCGGCTCGTGCAGCGTTCGCTGCGGCCACCCGCGGAGGCTGGCGGGCCGGCGGGGTGCGCGATGGCGTCACCGGGACACTCACCCCTGGTGCCCCGGCCAGTTACGCAGTCTGGGAGGCCGACGACCTGGAGGTCAGCGCGCCGGCCAACGCCGTCCAGCGGTGGTCCACCGATCCGCGATCACGGGTTCCCGCACTGCCGCGGTTGGCGCCCGATGCCGCGCTGCCGCGCTGTCGTCAGACTGTTCACCGGGGTGTCGTCATCCATGGGCAATGACCGTCCCAGAGACAAATCGGGCCGCCCGCGACCGGTGAGCCCAGGCCGCTCGCGGCACGATGGCCCAGGCCGCTCACGGCCGAAACCCACCGAGATCACCGACGTGATCCCAGCCATCGAGGACGACGAGCTCGCCGAACTCGACGCGCTCGACGACGAGTCATTCGACGAACTGGACGAGGGAGTCACCGGAGATCCGGTGGCCGACATCGATCCCGACGAGGAGCCCGAGGAGCTCGAGTACCGCCTGACCGCTGCGGGCACACCTGACCGTTGGTCCGTGGTGACCGTCTGGGCGTCGCGATTCGGACGCGCCGCGGCGCGGCGTTGGGCGCAGTTGAGCGCTGCGGCCGGCGGAGGACTCGCGTTGTGCCTGAGCTACCCGCCGACCGGATGGTGGTGGGCGGCCTTCGTCGGAGTGGCGTTGATCGGCTGGGTGCTGACCCTCGAATCCACCACCCGGGCCGGCGGCTTCGGCTACGGATTCCTCTTCGGCCTGACGTTCTACATCCCGCTGCTGCCGTGGATCAGCGGTCTCGTCGGCGCGGTGCCGTGGCTGGCACTGTCGGCCATGGAGGCGCTGTTCTGCGGATTCTTCGGCCTGGCGGCGGTCGTCGTCAGACGATTGCCGGGCTGGCCGTTGTGGTTCGCCGCGTTGTGGGGCACCCAGGAATGGCTGAAATCCACCGTGCCGTTCGGCGGATTCCCTTGGGGAGTACTCGGATTCGGCCAGACCAACGGGCCGCTGCTGGCCCTCGCGCGCTGGGGCGGCGCGCCGTTGCTGTCGTTCGCGGTGGTACTCGTCGGCTTCAGTCTGACGCTGCTGGCGCTCGAGATCGTGCAGTGGTGGCATCACGGCCACAAGCCGGGCTTCCCGGCGCCCGCGGTCATGCTGCCGGGTCTGAGCATCACCGTGGTGCTGCTGGCCACTGCACTGCTGTGGCCGCAGGTTCGTCATTCCGGAACCGGCGCGGGCGATGAGCAGACTGTCACCGTCGCCGCCGTGCAGGGCAATGTGCCGCGGCTCGGGCTGGAGTTCAACGCCCAGCGTCGTGCAGTGCTCGACAACCACGTGAAAGAGACGCAGCGACTGGCCGACGACGTGCGCGCGGGCCGGGCACCGCAGCCGATGTTCGTGGTCTGGCCCGAGAACGCCTCCGACATCGATCCCTTGGCCAATGCCGACGCCGCGGCCCAGATCACCGCGGCGGCCGACACCATCGGCGCACCGATTCTCGTGGGAGCCGTCACCAAGGCCGACGGCTACACCGCGGACAACCCGGTGGCCACCAATACCGTGATCGTCTGGGATCCCGAACACGGGCCCGGCGAGCGTCACGACAAGAAGATCGTGCAGCCCTTCGGTGAGTACCTGCCGTGGCGCAGTTTCTTCCGGCACCTGTCGTCGTATGCGGACCGGGCCGGCTACTTCGTGCCGGGTCAGGGCAACGGCGTCGTACACGCGGCCGGCGTGCCGATCGGGGTGACCACCTGCTGGGAGGTGATCTTCGACCGGGCCGCACGAGAATCGGTCCTGAGCGGTGCCCAGGTGCTGACGGTGCCCACCAACAATGCGACGTTCGACGAGAACATGAGCGCTCAGCAGTTGGCATTCGGCAAACTGCGGGCCGTCGAGCACGATCGCTACGTCGTGGTCGCCGGGACCACCGGGATCAGTGCGGTCATCGCGCCGGACGGACGTGAGTTGGCTCGCACCGAGTTCTTCCAGCCTGCCTATCTGGACAGCCAGATCAGGCTGAAATCAGAGCTGACGCCCGCCACCGAGTGGGGACCCACCTTGCAGGTGGTGCTGGTCACGATTGGATTTGGGGCGTTGCTGGCCGCAATACTGCACAATGGAGGGTTCGTGCAAAGAATGTTGAGGCGTCGCACCGGCGAAGGCCCGCGACGATGAAGGAGCCACATGACAGTCTCTGGTGAGGGAGCGCAGCGGCCGGGGGAATCCAGCCCTCGCCGGGACGGTGAACGCCCGAGTCAGCGCACCCTGGTGATCATCCCCACCTACAACGAGCGGGAGAATCTGCCGCTGATCGTCGGGCGTGTGCACCACGCCAGCCCCGAGGTGCACATCCTGGTGGTCGACGACGGCAGCCCCGACGGCACCGGCAAGCTGGCAGATGAGCTGGCCCTGGCCGACCCGGATCGCGTACACGTGATGCACCGGACCAGCAAAGCGGGCCTGGGCGCGGCCTACCTGGCCGGTTTTGCCTGGGGTCTGGGTCGCGGGTACTCGGTCCTGGTCGAGATGGACGCCGACGGCAGTCACGCGCCCGAGGAGTTGAACCGGCTGCTGGACGCGGTTGATGCCGGCGCGGATCTGGCGATCGGTTCGCGCTATGTCTCCGGCGGCACCGTGCGCAACTGGCCGGTCCGACGGTTGGTGCTGTCGAAGACCGCCAACACCTATTCGCGGCTCCTGCTGGGTGTCGGTATCCACGACATCACCGCCGGGTACCGCGCGTACCGGCGCGAGGTGCTGGAGAAGATCGACCTGTCCGCGGTGGATTCCAAGGGCTACTGCTTCCAGATCGACCTGACCTGGCGCGCGATCAACAACGGGTTCAAGGTCGTCGAGGTGCCCATCACGTTCACCGAACGTGAGCTCGGGGTCTCCAAGATGAGTGGTTCCAACATCCGCGAGGCGATGTTCAAGGTCGCGGAGTGGGGGATCCGTGGGCGCCTGGACCGCGCCCGAGGCGTGGTGCGCTAGCTGAATACGCAAAAACCGCGATATGCCCACGAAGGGCATATCGCGGTTTTTTATGCGAGGCTCAGCTGCCGCGACGCTTGGTCTTGATCAGGTCGAGGCGCTCCTTGAGGAGCTCCTCGAGCTCTTCGACGGAGCGACGCTCCAGCAGCATGTCCCAGTGGGTACGCGGCGGCTTGACCTTCTTGGGCTCCGGCACGTCGCCGTCGATCAGCGTGCCCTCCATGCCGTTCTTGCAGGGCCAGGTGCCGGGAATCTCGGCGTCGTCGGCGAACGGAACGTCGAACACCTCGCCGTTGTCCGTGCGGTAGCGCGCGACCTGACGCGGTGCAAGGTCGTGGTTGCGGTCGGTCTCGTAGCTCACGGCTCCGAGGCGACTGCCTCTCAGGACGCGATCAGCCATCGTCAACACTCCTTGTTCGGCGTTTTGTCCGGATATATCAACGCTGCACGGCGTTGCCAAGTTCCCGACTCGACCATTGATGATACGCGGGTCAGGGCACACGGCCGTCTACAGTCGTGACCCATGGCGATCGGGAACCGCAGACGCGACCGTCCACAGCCGTGTCGGTGGTGCGGGCGTGAGGTCGCCGATGCGCAGATGGGCCGCCGTCGCCAGTACTGCAGACAATCCTGCCGGCAGCGGGCCTATGAACAACGCGCCATGGTGAAGGGCACCTCGCTGGCGCCGGATTCGGTGGTGCTCACCGCCGACGAGGCCGCCCAACTATCCGACCGGGTGTATCAGGTCAGGTGTGCGGCCGAGGATGTCGCGATCGCGGTCGACGAGGGCGCCGGGTCTGACGAGTTGCGGCAGTTGTGTGACGCGCTCTTGCAGGCTGCAAAGGCCGCCGACGGCTGGCGTTAGTCGGGCGGGCAGCTGAGCTGTCGTCCGACGCCCACCGGCGGAGGCACCGGCTTGAGGCAGCCCAGTGGTTCGACGCCCGACGAGTTCAGCAGCACCGCGGACTGGTGCGCGTAGTTGACACACACCAACGTGGTGTCATCGGCCCGGCACCGGTAGTCGCCGAAGGCCAGCGACTTGCCCGCGGCCAGTTGCGCGCCGTCGCCGTAGTTGAATCGCCCCGGGTCGCCGTGCAGTGAGCCGATATCCACCGTCTCCCCGGCGAAATCCACCCAGCCGGGAATCCACTGGCCCTCGACGTCCGACGGCTTCGAGGGGAGACCGTCGGCCTTGATCAGGCAAGCCAGTTGGCCTTCGACGTTCTTGTCGGTGGCACAGCGCGCGGTGCCCGAGGGCACGACGAACGCCACATCGTCACCGAGATTGGTGGACTGGCCCTCGCGGGTTGCAGTGTGGAAGCCGGATGGATCGGCCGGGGTGCCCGCCTCGACCCACTTGATCACCCGGCTCATCGGGGTGCCGGGGGCCGGTGCGGTGGTGGGCAGTGGCGAGGTCGTCGTCGGGGTCGACGTGGGGGTCTTGATGTGCGGGGCGCCGGCCGGCATCGACATCCGGGGCTGCGAGCTCGGCTGCGTCTCGTGCCCCCCTCCCGGTGAGCAGGCCGCCACGAGCGCCGCCAAAAGCGCAGCAGCCCCAACAGTCACAGCGATTCGCATACCCGCAAGGCTAGCGGTCGCATGCCACGCCCACCGCCTGTCGGCCCCCCGTGGTGTTGTTCGATACGGTCGTCCTATGCACGAGCGGACTGTCCGGGCAAAGATCAGTACCGGCATCGTCGAGGGGTTCACGCGCGACGGCGTACACCGTTGGCGTTCCATCCCTTACGCCAAACCGCCGGTCGGACGGCTGCGTCTGCGGGCACCCGAGCCCGCCGAGTCATGGCCGGGTGTGCGCTACTGCCACGGGTTCGGTTACTGCGCGCCCCAGCAACGTCGTTACACGCTCGTCGGGGTGGGCAAACACCAGCCGATGAGCGAGGACTGCCTGACCCTCAACGTGGTGGCGCCGGAAAAACCGGACTCCGACGGTCCACTGCCGGTGATGTTCTTCGTGCACGGCGGTGGCTACATCATGGGCAGCTCCGCCACGCCGGTCTATGACGGCGCCGCGCTGGCCCGTCGCGGTTGTGTGTTCGTCTCGGTCAACTACCGGCTCGGCATGCTCGGGTGTGTCGAGTTGTCGTCCCTGTCGACGCCGGAACATCCGATCGAGGACAACCTGTTCCTGCGCGATCTGGTGCTGGCATTGCGCTGGGTACGGGACAACGCGGCAGTGTTCGGCGGGGATCCGGACAACGTCACGATCTTCGGGGAGAGCGCGGGTGCCCATGCGGTCGCGACGTTGCTCGCGGTGCCCGAGGCCGAAGGACTGTTCGCCCGCGTGATCTCGGAGAGTCCGGCCAGCGGGATGGTCAGCTCCGCGGACGCCGCGGCCAAGCTCGCAGATCAGCTCGCCGAATTGATCAGTCCCGGTGAGGGATCGGCGGCCACAGCGCTGATGACCGCCCGTCCGGCCGATCTGGGTCGGGCGCTGGAAGCACTGATCGTGCGCGGGCAGACCGATATGCCCGGCGCATTTCCGGTCGGCCCGACCTTCGGTACCGAGTACCTGCCCGCCGATCCGGTGACGGCGATGGCCGAGGGCAGCGCACACCGGGTGCCGTTGATCGTCGGCAACAATGCCGACGAGGGGCGCCTGTTCACCCGCTTCATGCAGTTGCTGCCGACCAATGAGCAGATGATCGAAAAGCTTTTTGCCCGTAGCGATCCCGAGGAGCGCCGACGGATCGTCGCGGCCTACCCGGACTATCCGAGCAGCGCGGCCTGCGTGCGGCTCGGTGGTGATTTCGCGTTCGCCTCGGCCACCTGGCAGATCGCCGAGGCCCACAGTCGGCACGCGCCCACCTACGTGTACCGCTACGACTACGCGCCGCGCACCTTGCACTGGGCGGGGCTCGGGGCGACGCATGCGATGGAGCTGCTGGCGGTGTTCGACACGTACCACACGAGTTACGGCGCACTGCTGACCGCCGTGGGTGACCGCACTTCGGCCCGGCGGGTCAGCCGTGACGTGCAGCGCCGTTGGCGTGAATTCAGCCGGACCGGTGAGCCGGGCCCGGGCTGGCCCGCCTATGACCGCAACGACCGCGCGGTGTTCGTTTTCGACCGCCGGCCGCGCGTCGAATACGACCCCCGGGCGGTGCGGCGGCAGGCCTGGGAAGGGTTCACCCTCGCCGAGCGCTGAGTTCGCCGGCTCCACTCTGAGCGATTTGCTGCAGGGAATCGCTCGGATGTGGTTGCGTATTTGACGTGGACTACCCCCTGGATCCGCTGTCCGCCGACGAGTTTCGCGCGGTGGCAGCAATATTGCGGCGTGAGCACGGGGTCGGGGAGGGCTGGCGGGTTGCCTCGGTGGAACTCGTCGAGCCGTCCAAGGCCGAACTGGCCCTCTTCGACGGCGGCGGCGCGACACCGCCCAGGCGGGCCGCCGTGATCTGTCTGGAGCGGGCAGCGAATGCCACCTATAAGGGCGTGGTGTCGCTGACCGATGACCGGGTCGAGAAGTTCGACCACGTTCCGGGCGTGCAGGCCAACTTCACCGTCGACGAGTTCGTCGAATGCGACGAGGTCCTGCGTCGGCACCCCGACGTGATCGCGGCACTGGCCAGACGCGGGATCACCGACCTGGACAACGTCTTCATGGACACCTGGACCTACGGTGACGCGGTCGCACCCCCCGAGTACCGCGACCGGCGGATCGGCTGGTCGGACACCTGGTACAAGCAGGCCGCCGGGGCCAATCCGTACGCCCACCCGGTCAGCGGTCTGCATTGCGTGATCGACATCAACAGCATGGAGGTGCTGCGCGTCGAAGATGACTGCAGGGACGATACGCCTCCCGAAATGCCCTCTGTGATGGGCGAATACGTACCGCATCACATTCCGGAACGGATCCGGGCGGCGTCGCGCCGGGAGCCGCTCAAGCCGCTGGACATCACTCAGCCCGAGGGGCCGTCCTTCACCTTGGACGGCAACCTGCTGCAGTGGCAGAACTGGTCGCTGCGGGTGGGGTTCAACCACCGCGAGGGGATGACGCTGCACACCGTGCGCTACCGCGACGGCGACGTGAATCGCTCGGTGGCCCACCGGATGTCGTTCGCCGAGATGGTGGTGCCCTATCGGGACTCGTCGGTCGATCATTATCGGCGCACCGCCTTCGACATCGGCGAGTGGGGACTGGGATTCATGACCACTTCGCTGGAGCTCGGCTGCGATTGTCTCGGTGAGATCCGTTATCTGGACGCGGTTCTGCACGACAGCAGCGGCGAGCCGTACACGATCACCAACGCGATCTGTATCCACGAGGAGGACAACGCCGTCCTGTGGAAGCACGTCGACCACGACGCGGGGGCCGAGGTGCGCCGAATGCGCAGGCTCACACTGTCATTCCATGTCACCGTCGCCAACTACGAGTATCTGGTGTACTGGCGGCTCTACCAGGACGGCAACATCGAGTGCGAGGTCCGCGCCACCGGGATCATGGTCACCACGCCGTTCCCGGCCGGGGCGACGCCCAAGAACGGCACGCTCGTCGACGAGCGCACCTATGCGCCGTTCCATCAGCATTTCCTGATCGCCCGGTTGGACCTGGACGTCGACGGCACCGACAACACGGTCTACATGACCGAGTCATACGCGGAACCGATCAGTCCGGACAATCCGTACGGCCTGTCCCTGGTGGTGCGCAACCAGGCGCTGCGCACCGAGAAGGAGGGCAAACAGGACGTCAACTTCGCCACCCAGCGGGCCTGGAAGGTGGTCAACACCAACGTCGTCAACGGCCTGGGGACGCACCCGTCCTACAAGCTGGTGCCCACCGGGGCGATCCCGGCGATGTTCGACCCGTCCTCGCCGGTACTGCAACGCGCCAATGTCATCGCCCACACCCTGTGGGTGACCCCGAACCGGCCGGACGAACGCTGGCCGGCGGGGGAGTTCGTCAACCAGTCGGTGGCCGACACCGGGTTGGGCGAGTGGACGAAGGCCGACCGGCCGATCGACAACACCGACGTGGTGCTGTGGTACGTGTTCGGCATCCACCACATCACCCGACCGGAGGACTGGCCGGTGATGCCGGTGGATGTGGTGTCGTTCTGGCTCAAGCCTTTCGGGTTCTTCGACCGCAACCCGGCACTGGACGTGGCGGCCACCCCGCCGGACTCCTGTGCACACGGTCATGCCAAAGCAGCACACCACTAGGTATTAGTTGACACCTGTCATGTGTGATGCGGAACACTGCTAGGTTGCCTGTGTGCAACCGACTCAGACCGCTGTCCTGGACCGCCCCGAAGACCTGACGTGTGACTGGCTGACCGCCGCCCTGGGTGCCGGTCCGGTCAGCGGATTCAGTTTCGAGCGGATCGGCACCGGGCAGATGAGCGAGTGCTACCGGGTCGCGCTGAACTATGCCGGTGAGGCGGACGGGCCGGCCTCGGTCGTGCTCAAGGTGGCCGCCACCGATCCCAACAGCCGCCAGACCGGGCTGGCGCTGGGACTCTACGAGCGTGAGGTGCGGTTCTACACCGACATCGCGCCCGCCCTGGCTCCCGGGCCGGTGGCGCCGTGCTACCACGCGGCGATCGACACCGAGACCGGTGCCTTCGACCTGCTGCTCGGCGACGCCACCCCGGCTGTCGTCGGTGACGAGATCCGTGGCGCGACAGCAGAACAGGCTGCGGTGGCGCTCACCGAGCTGGGACACGTACACGGATCGGTGGCCGGCGTCGAGGCCTTGAACCGGGCCAAATGGCTCAACCGTGAGGCGCCGGTCAACCAGGCTCTGATCACCGGCCTGTATGCGGCATTCGTCGAGCGCTACACAGGCCTGATCACGCCGGAGCAGCGCCAGGTGTGTGACCGGCTCGTCGAGAGTTTCGATGCGTACCTGGCCGACGAGGGCGCGTCCGAGCGGCCCCAGGGTCTGGTGCACGGTGACTACCGGCTCGACAACATGCTGTTCGGCGACACGGGTGCCGACCGGGGCCTGACCGTGGTCGACTGGCAGACCGTCACGAAGGGGCCGGCGTTCACCGACGTGGCCTACTTCATCGGCTGCGCCCTACCCGTCGATCAGCGCCGCGCACACTACGACGAGCTGTTGACGGCGTATCACCAGGCGCTCGGCACAGCCTCGGCGCTGACGCTCGACCAGGTGCGCGACGGCGTGCGTCGGCAGAGTTTCTTCGGGGTGATGATGGCGATCATCTCCTCGATGCTGGTGGAGCGCACCGAACGCGGTGACCAGATGTTCATGACGATGCTCGACCGGCACTGCAGCCACGTTCTGGACACGGGCGCACTGGATATCCTTGCGCCACCGGCAATTCCGCAACCGCTGGCACCTGCCGCCGAGGACGACTATCCGCACGCCCCTACCGGTGAAGAACTGTGGAACGAGAGCTGGTACTTCGACTTCACCGACGCCGCTGCGGGTTTCGGCGGCTGGGTCCGCCTGGGCCTGATCCCCAACCTGGACACCGCATGGGTCAACGTGCTGTTCTGTGGTCCGGGCATGCCGACCGTGGCGCTCAACGACTTTCATGCCACACCGGCTGAACCCGCATCGATCACGGGTGAGGGCGTCGAGTTGAGCCTGCAACCGCTCGAACCGCTCAAGACCTACCGTGTCACCGCATCGGGTACCGGGCAGGCCCACGACGATCCGGCGGCGCTGCTGCGCGGCGCGACGGGCCGGCCGGTTGCGGTGACCATGGACCTGACTTGGACCACGGTGGGTACTCCCTACCAGTACCGGATCACGCCCCGCTACGAGATTCCGTGCACGGTCTCGGGCACGGTGACCATCGGCGAGCAGACCTTCGACATCAACGGTGTGGCTGGCCAACGCGACCACTCGTGGGGCGTGCGGGACTGGTGGGCGATGAACTGGGTGTGGAGTGCGTTCCATCTCGACGACGGCACCCATCTGCACGGCGTGGACATCCGGATACCAGGCATGCCGCCGATCGGCATCGGGTATTCGCAGCGCGCGGGTGAGCCGCTGGTCGAATTACAGGCGGTGACTGCGGATTACACGCTCGGTGCCGATGATCTGCCGGTGTCGACGACGCTGACGCTGCAACCCGGCGACGTCGAAGTGACGGTCGACATCGCCGGCCATGCGCCCGTATTGCTGGTGGCTCCAGGAGACGACGGCAGGGTCAGTCAGTTCCCCCGGGCCTGGGCGAAGGTCCGTACCAACGACGGGCGCAGCGGTATCGGCTGGCTGGAGTGGAACCGCAACCTGGCGTAGATGGCCCTTGGCACCGCGAGCGTGCGTGTTTGTTGCCCGACACGCCGTATCGTCTCAGCGCTCTGCGCACGCTCGCCGGCGCTCAGGTGATGCGAAATCGCTTGAGCCGCGCAGTCGCGCCGGCGATCAACTCCACGCGGCTGCGCGGCACACCCAGATGTTGGGCAAGCAGTTTGGTGACGGCGTCATTGGCCTTGCCGTCGACGGCGCGTTCCTGCACATAGATGGTGAGCGCGCCGTCGTCGCCGGTCTCGACCAGCGGGCCCTTGCGGCTGCCGGGTTTGACCCGGACGACAACGGTTTCGCTCACGTCCTCATCGTTACGCGAACGTGCGCAAAATGCTGACGCGCGGCGGCGTGTCGCGGAGCAGACACGCACGCTCGCGGAGCAGACGTCAGCGCGCGACGATCACCGATGAGCCGTGGCCGAACAGGCCCTGGTTCGCGGTGACGCCGACCTTCGCACCCTCGACCTGACGGCCGGTGGCCTGGCCCTTGAGCTGCCAGGTGAGCTCGCACACCTGCGCGATGGCCTGTGCCGGGATGGCTTCGCCGAAGCACGCCAAACCGCCCGAGGCGTTGACCGGGACGCGCCCACCGATGGTGGTGGCACCGGAACGCAGCAGCTGCTCGCCCTCGCCCTTGGCGCACAGGCCCAGGTGCTCGTACCAGTCGAGCTCGAGTGCGGTGGACAGGTCGTACACCTCGGCCAGGCTGACGTCCTCGGGGCCGATTCCGGCCTCGGCGTAGGCGGCGTCGAGAATCTGGTCCTTGAACACCCGCTCCGGGGCGGCCACCACGGCGGTGGAATCCGTTGCGATGTCCGGCAATTCGGGCAGGTGCTGGGGGTAGCGCGGGGTCACCGTCGAGACCGCGCGTACCGAAGGAACGCCCTCCAGCGAGCCCAGGTGCTTGCGGGCGAAATCCGCGCTCGCGACGATCAGCGCGGCGGCGCCGTCGGAGGTCGCGCAGATGTCGAGCTGGCGCAGTGGGTCGGACACCACCGGGCTGGCCAGCACGTCCTCGACCGAGGATTCCTTGTGGTAGCGGGCATTCGGGTTCTGCAGGCCGTGCCGGGAGTTCTTCACCTTCACCTGGGCGAAGTCCTCGGCGGTGGCGCCATAGAGATCCATCCGGCGCCGGGCCAGCAGGGCGAAGTACACCGGGTTCATGGCGCCGAGCAGGTGGAAGCGCTGCCAGTCGGGATCGTTCTTGCGCTCGCCGCCGACGGGTGCAAAGGCCCCCTTGGGCGTGGTGTCGGCGCCGATCACCAGGGCCACATCGCAGAACCCGGCCAGGATCTGGGCGCGGGCGCTCTGCAGCGCCTGCGAACCGCTGGCGCACGCCGCGTATGAGGATGACACCGGCACGCCGTTCCAACCCAGTTTCTGGGCGAACGTCGACCCGGCGATGAAGCCGGGGTAGCCGTTGCGGATCGTGTCGGCTCCGGCGACCAGCTGGATCTGGCGCCAGTCCAGGCCGGCCTCGGCCAGGGCCGCGCGAGCGGCGACGACGCCGTACTCGGTGAAGTCGCGTCCCCACTTGCCCCACGGGTGCATGCCCGCGCCCAAGATGTACAGCGGTTCGGGTGCGCTCATCAGGCGATCCTCCAGGCGTGGGTGGTGCGCTCGACGCCCTCGTCGTCGGTGTAGAGCGTCATGGTGGTCAGCTCCATCTCCATGCCGACCTTGAGATCGGCGGCGAGGGTGCCGGTGACGACCTTGCCGAGCACGATCAGGCCCTCGTCGGCCAATTCGACCGCGGCGATCGCGAAGGGCTCGAACGGGTCGGTCTTGGGATACGGCGTGGGCGGGAGATACCGGTTCTCGGTGTAGCTCCACACCTTCCCGCGGCGGGACAGCGGCACCAGATCAAGGGTGTCGCTGTCGCAGGCCGGGTTGGGGCAGTTGTTCTCGCGCGGCGGGAAGACGTAGGTGGCGCACTGGGTGCACTTTCCGCCGATCAGGTGAGTGGCACCGGCGTCGTCGGTGGCGAACCACCCGTCGATCGCGGGTTGCGAAGATGCTGCTGGCACGCGGCCAGCCTAAACGATCGAGACCGCCGAACTGAAACGTGTTGCAGTTTTGTCCCGAGGGTCAGGATATTCGCTTGAAGAGTACGAAACTGTTTCGTACTCTTCGGGCATGGTGCGAGGTGTGGAGCGTGAACGGGCGGTCTTGGCCGCCACGACCGAACTGCTGGCAGAACGGGGCTATCAAGCGCTGACGATCGATGCGGTCGCCGCGCGGGCGGGCGCCAGCAAGGCCACCATCTATCGCCGGTGGCCGAACAAGGCCCAGCTGGTCCGCGCCACCCTGGACGCTGCTGATGCCGCCCGCAATGCCTCCGTGCCCGATACCGGTGACCTGCGCGGTGACCTGCTGGCGGTGATGGACGTGCTGGCCGCGGAGGTCTCCGAGCCGCTGACCCGGGTGACCGCCGAGCTGGCCACGCTCATGCGGCACGATCAGCAGCTGGCCGAGGCCCTGCGCGAACATCTCGACAAAGAAGAGCTCTCGCCCTTCCGTGACGCGCTGCAACGGGCCATCGCCCGCGGAGACATCGCGATGGACACCGACGTGGAGTTGATCCACGACGTGGCTGAGGCGATGATCCTGCGGCAGCTCCACCTCGACCTACCCGTCGACGCGAAATTCAGTGCACGGCTGGTCGACGACGCGCTGCTGGTCCTGCTCGGGGGTGCCCACGGATGACCGTCGTGATCGCCGGCGCCGGGCCGACCGGACTCACCCTGGCCATCGAGCTGGCCCGCCGCTGCGTGCCGTGCCGGGTGCTCGAGAAGGCCGCGACGTTGTTTCCCGGCTCTCGCGGCAAAGGGCTGCAGCCGCGCACGCTCGAGGTCTTCGATGATCTCGGGGTGATCGGTGCCGTGCTGGCCGCCGGGGAGCCCTTTCCGCCCATGCGGCTCTACAGCGGCGCGGACGTGGTGTGGGAGAAACCGATCTACGAGCTGCTGGGACTGCCGGAGCTGGTTTCCTCGCCGGCGGTGCCGTACCCGTATACGTGGCTGCTCCCGCAATGGCGCACCGACCAGATCCTGGCGGCGCGCTTCGCCGACCTCGGCGGAACCATCGAGTTCGACACCGAGGTAACGGGTTTCACGCAAGACGCCGACGGTGTCACGGTGCACACGAATCGCGGGACGATCGGTGCCGACTACCTCATCGGCGCCGACGGCGGTCGCAGCACGGTCCGCAAGCTATCCGGGGTCGACTTCCTCGGTGGTGCACTCACCGAGGAACGGATCATCGTGGGTGACGTGCGGGCCAGTGGGCTCACCGGTCGGTGCTGTCACCTGCTGACCCGTGACGGAGACCGGGCCACCCGGTTCTCGCTGTGGAACCTGCCGGGCAGCGAGCACTACCAACTTGTCGTGACGATGGCACCGGGCGACGAGATTCCCGCGTTGACCCTCGAGGCCATGCAGGCAGTCCTGCAGCACAGGTCGGGACGCCGGGACGTGACGCTCTCGGATCTGAGGTGGATCTCGCTGTATCGGGTCAATCTGCTGATGGCGCAACATTTCCGGATGGGCCGGGTGTTCCTGGCTGGGGATGCCGCCCACGTGCATTCGCCCGCCGGGGGACAGGGCGTCAACACCGGCGTGCAGGATGCCTACAACCTCGGCTGGAAACTGGCCGCAGTGCTGGCCGGAGCGCCTGACAGCCTGCTGGACAGCTACGAGGCGGAGCGCTTGCCCGTCGCCGCCGACGTGCTGCACCTCAGTGGCCTGTTGCACCGCCAGGGGTTCGGCGCGACGGGGCCCGCGCCGGCGGCCATCCACCAGTTGGACATCCACTACCGGGGCGGCCCGCTGGCCGTCGACACGGATCCGACCGGTGCGCTGCGCGCCGGAGACCGGGCGCCCGACGGCCTGCTGCCGGACGGTCGCAGACTGTTCGACGTCTTCCGCGGCCCGCACTGGACCGTGCTGCAATTCGGTTGCGAACCAGTCGATTTCGGAATCCCGCGGGTGCGTATCGCGCCCAGCGCCGACTACGACGTACCCGTCGGCTCCTACGTCCTGGTCCGGCCCGACGGTTACGTCGGCGCGATCAGCACCCGCCCGGAGGCCATCCGCGATCAACTCCGCCGAGCAGGGGAGTGACGTCTGTCATCGGGAGCTCCTGTCTGCGCGGGTGTTTCGCCGATAGTCGGCGGTGACGCGGGCCAGATCTCGGGGATCGCCGGCATGCATCTCGCGATTGGCGTGCACCACGGCGGTGGTCTCCGGGATGCGGCGAGCCTCGTAGCCGGCCAGGCCCCGTCCGGCGGCCATTTCGTCGGCGAGGGCGCGGGCGTCGAGAATGGCTTGTGAACCGCCGTTGGCGCCGACGGGATACATCGGGTGCGCGGCATCGCCGAGCAGCGTGATGTGACGAGTGCCCCAGCGGGACAACGGCTCACGGTCGACCATCGGGTACTCGAACACGGCCGGGGACCGGGCCACGAGTTCGGCGGGGTTCAACCAGTCCAGCCGCCAGCCGGACATGTGGGCGGCCACCGTCATGGGATCGGCCGGGGCATTCCAGTTGGCCTCGCCGGGGAGTGGGCCGGGATCGGCGCACGGGACCTGCAGTACCCAGTTCATCAGATCGCCGCCGATCGGGTAGGTCACCAGCTCGACCCCGTTGTCGCCCTTGACGATCGCCATGGTGCGGCCGTCGAGAAACGGCCGGATCCGGCTCGCGCCGCGAAACATTCGGACTCCCGACCACATCAGCGGATCGGGCCCCGGGTGCAACTGCCGGCGCACCATCGAGTGGACTCCGTCGGCGCCGACGAATATCTCGGCGGTGAACTCCGCGGCGCGGGTCGCCACGCGGACCTGCCGGTCGGTTTCCTGGAATCCCGTGACGGCGGCGTCGGTACGCACCGCGTCGGGACCCAGACGGGCCCGGACCGCGTCGAGCAACAGCATCTGAAGCCGGCCGCGGTGCACCGAGCACTGCGGGTAGCCATAGCCGCCTTCGATTCCGCGGGGCTCGCGGAACAGCAACGTGCCGTCGGCGCGGTAGAAATCGATGACGGCCGGGGTGGACGAGATGGCCAGCAGGTCCTCGCCGAGGCCGAGGTCGGTCAGTTCACGCACGGCGTGCGGCAGCAGGTTGATGCCCACGCCGAGGGCTCGCAGCTCGCGGGCGCCTTCCAGCACGATGACGGGAAAACCCTTCGCGTGCAAGTTGAGTGCGGCCGTGAGACCGCCTATCCCGGCGCCGGCGATGATGATCGGTTTACTGGACATGACTCCAGCGTCGGCCCCACTGAACGATAAGTCCAATACATAGTTGATCCACAAACTATTGTGAATACTTATGGAATTGCGGCAGCTCGAATACTTCGTCGCGGTGGCCGAAGAAGCCAACTTCACCCGCGCCGCCGAGCGGGTACACGTCGCGCAACCAGCGGTGAGCGCTCAGATCCGCCACCTGGAGCGCGAACTCGGCCAGCAGTTGTTCGATCGCAGCCGCCGTACGGTCCGGCTGACGGCCGCGGGCGAAGCCGTGCTGCCGCACGCGCGGACGGCCCTAGCCGCCGCGGCCGGGGTCCGCACCGCGGTCGAGGAACTCGGCGAGTTGCTGCGCGGTTCTGTGGTCGTGGGCACCGTGACGGCCCACGACTTCGACATGGCGGGCCTGCTCGCACAGTTCCACGCGGCACACCCGCTGATCGACATCACGTTGGCCACCGACGAGTCCGACGCATTGGCCGAGGGCCTGCGCTCGGGACGGCTCGATGCGGCCATCGTGTCGGTGGGCGCCGAACTGCCTGCCGGGTTGGCTGCCGAGGTGGTGACAGATCAGCGGATCGTCGCCGCGGTGGCGGACGATCATCCGTGGCGGCGACGGCGCACCGTCGCGCTGCGCGATTTCACCGAACATCCGGTCATCGCCCTGCCGGCGGGTGCCGGTATCCGCCACCAGTTCGACCGGGCCTGCCGAGGGGCCGGAGTGGCTGCGCGGGTCGCATTCGAGGCGAGTACCCCGCGCGCGTTGGCCGAGCTCGCCGAGCGCGGGCTCGGAGTCGCGGTGTTGCCGGAGTCGGTGGCCGTCGCGCGGACTGCGCTGCACCCGTTGCCCATCACGCCGGAGCTGCGTGGCCGGTTGGTGTTCGCGTGGCGGGCGCAGGGCCCGATGAGTCCGGCCGCCAGGGTGTTGATCGAGATGGCTCGCCGAATGATCAGCCCACCGACAGCGTCCGGATCTTGGGCCACAACGAATCCCATGGCTCGGTCCGGCCGGTCAGCAACCACGCGCTGAGGTCGTCGGTGATGCCGCCCACGTCGCGGGCATTTGCGAAGAACGGGCGTAGGCGCACCGGCTCCTCGCCGATGAACAGCACGGTGCCGACGTCTGGCGCCGGTGCGGGGAAGTAGCCGTAACTGCGGGTCGGGCTGAATGCCGGGGGCAGCTGGTATTTGTCGGAGTAGCCGTCGAGGAAGGCGGCCACGATGTAGGACTCGCCGACGATGGCGGTGTGTTCCCGCTGGCCGGCGGGCAACTTTGCATACGCCGCAGCGGTGCGCTGCGCGATCTGCTCGTCGGTGCCCTCGCGGCCGATCGTGATGCTGAGCGCGATGGCCGCCGCCGCCACTGCGGCACTGAGAACACAGGCCGGCCACACTGCCCATCGCCACCGGGAGTGGCCTGCCTCGCGGCGGCGCTGCAGGCTCAGTGCACCGACTGCGACGAGCGGCGGGAACAGGCCGCACAGGTAATAGGGCCGGGCGGCCGTGGCCACGAACAGAACATAGAGGACCACGAAAGTGACGCCGAGGAAGCGGTAATCGGCCAAGGTGCGGTCCCTGACCAGACGGACGAGGCCGTAGAGGGCCAGTGCCGCACCGATCACGCCGGCGAACACGATCAGCTGCACCGCGATACCTCCGCGGCCGCCGTACAGGGGTCCCGATTCGGCCGCCACCACCTCGGCCATCTTCAACTGCGGCCAAGCGTGCCGCGCCTGCCACCACAGTGTCGGTGCGGTGATCGCGGCACCGACGCCGACGCCGGCCCACAGCAGTGGGCGGTGCAGCAGCGCGCGCGGCCCGACCGCGAGTGCGGCCAACAGCATCACCGCGCACAGCAGCAGCACCTGGAACTTCGTCATCGCCGCGAGCCCGGCGACTGCCCCCAGGGCGAGGAGCAGTCGATCGTCGCGCAGCCGGATCCAGCGCACCACCAACCAGATCAGGAGCAGCCACCCGAGCGGCTCGAGTGTGTACGGCGTGAGCCAGTGCCCGGCGAACGACACCCACGCCCCGGTCGCCTGGGCGAAGGCCACCAACGCCTGAGCGCGGCTGTCGCAACCCATCTCGCGGGCGATCAGGGCGGCCACCACGATGGCGCCCATCGTCGCCAGGATCGCCGGGATACGGAGCGCGACAACGGAATCAGCAGCAATGAGATCGCTGAGTGCGGCGAGTGTGGGTGCCAGTGGCGGTTGATCGGCCGAGCCCCAGTCGAGATGGCGGCGGCCGATGGCCAGCATGTACACCTCGTCGAACCAGTAGCCCCGGCCCGCGATGGCGGCCGCAAGCTGGACGGCTCCGGTGACGACGGCGATGGCGGTGACGGCGCGGACGGCCGGCGGCGGGATGTCGACCGGCGGGTTGACGGATACGGTGTCCGTCGTTGTTTCAGCCACTGCGGTCCACGATAGTGGTGTCGGTGGTCGACGGGATGTCACCGCCGGTGCCTAGAGTGAGGGCCGTGAGCCCCGCCAAGACCGAGACCAAGAACGCGCTGAATCCCACCGCCGACGAGAAGCCCACACTGATGCTGCTCGACGGCAATTCGCTGGCTTTCCGGGCGTTCTACGCGTTGCCCGCCGAGAATTTCAAGACCCAGGGCGGGTTGACCACCAACGCGGTCTACGGGTTCACCTCGATGTTGATCAACCTGCTGCGTGACGAGCAGCCCAGCCACGTGGGTGCGGCGTTCGACGTCTCGCGTCAGACGTTCCGCAAGGAGAAGTACCCGGAATACAAGGAGGGCCGGTCCGCTACCCCCGACGAATTCCGCGGTCAGATCGACATCACCAAAGAGGTGCTCGGCGCGCTGGGCATCACCGCGCTGGCCGAACCTGGTTTCGAGGCCGACGACATCATCGCCACGCTGGCCACCCAGGCCGAGCGGGAGGGCTACCGGGTGCTTGTGGTCACCGGCGACCGGGACGCGCTGCAGTTGGTCACCGACAACATCACGGTGCTGTACCCGCGCAAGGGCGTCAGTGAGCTGACCCGGTTCACCCCGGATGCGGTAGTGGAGAAGTACGGGCTGAGCCCGACCCAGTACCCGGACTTCGCAGCGCTGCGCGGAGACCCGAGTGACAACCTGCCGGGCATTCCCGGGGTCGGTGAGAAGACTGCGACCAAGTGGATCGTCGAATACGGCTCCCTGCAGGCACTGGTCGACAACGTCGACGCAGTCAAGGGCAAGGTGGGTGATTCGCTGCGGGCGAATCTGTCCAGCGTCGTCCTGAACCGTGAGCTCACCGACCTGGTCCGCGATGTGCCGCTGCCGCAGACACCGGACACCCTGCGGATGCAACCCTGGAACCGCGACCAGATCCACCGGCTGTTCGACGACCTGGAGTTTCGCGTTCTGCGTGACCGGCTGTTCGAGACTCTGGTCGCCTCGGAGCCCGAGGTCGAGCACGGGTTCGATGTGCGTGGCCGAGCGCTCGAGCCCGGTGAGCTCGCGGCGTGGCTTGCCGAGCACAGCTTGGGCAACAGGTTCGGGCTTGCGGTGGTCGGCACGCACCTGGCCTATGACGCCGACGCCACCGCTTTGGCCATCGTGGCGGCCGATGGCGACGGGCGCTACATCGACACCGCCACGCTGACGCCGGAGGACGAGGAGGCGTTGGCGCGCTGGCTGGGCGATCCCGGTCCGCCGAAGGCGCTGCACGAGGCCAAACTGGCGATTCACGATCTGGCCGGGCGCGGCTGGGCCCTGCGTGGGGTCACCTCCGACACCGCGCTGGCCGCGTACCTGGTGCGGCCGGGCCAGCGCAGCTTCGCGCTCGACGATCTTGCGGTGCGCTACCTGCGTCGCGAGCTGCGCGCTGAAACTCCTGAACAGCAACAACTTTCGTTGCTGGATGATTCTGACGGGGTCGATGAGCAGGCGGTGCAGACGCTGATCCTGCGGGCCTGTGCGGTGTTGGACCTGGCCGAAGCGCTGGATGAGGAACTGGCTCGGATCGACTCGTCCTCGCTGTTGGGCCGGATGGAGCTGCCGGTGCAGCGCGCGCTGGCCGAGATGGAGTCCATCGGCATCGCCGTGGATCTGGACAACCTGCAGGAGCTGCAGAGCGAGTTCGCCGACCAGATTCGTGATGCCGCCGAGGCCGCCTACGCCGTGATCGGTAAGCAGATCAACCTCGGCTCGCCCAAGCAGCTGCAGGTCGTGCTGTTCGACGAGCTGGAGATGCCGAAGACCAAGAAGACCAAGACCGGCTACACCACCGACGCCGATGCGCTGCAGTCACTGTTCGACAAGACGGGGCATCCGTTCCTGCAACATCTGCTGGCCCACCGCGACGCCACTCGGCTCAAGGTCACCGTCGACGGCCTGCTCAACGCGGTCGCCGGTGACGGCCGGATCCACACCACGTTCAATCAGACGATCGCGGCCACCGGCCGGCTGTCCTCCACGGAGCCCAACCTGCAGAACATTCCGATCCGCACCGAGGCGGGCCGGCGGATCCGTGACGCGTTCGTGGTCGGCAAGGGCTACTCGGAGCTGATGACCGCGGACTACAGCCAGATCGAGATGCGGATCATGGCGCACCTCTCCAGGGACGAAGGGCTCATCGAAGCATTCAATACCGGTGAGGACCTGCACTCGTTCGTGGCGTCGCGGGCGTTCTCGGTACCGATCGACGAGGTGACCCCAGAGCTGCGCCGGCGAGTCAAGGCCATGTCGTACGGCCTGGCCTACGGATTGAGCGCCTATGGGCTGGCGAGCCAGCTCAAGATCTCCACCGAAGAGGCGAAGGTACAGATGGAGCAGTACTTCGACCGGTTCGGCGGGGTGCGGGACTATCTGCGTGACGTGGTCGACCAGGCCCGCAAGGACGGATTCACCTCGACGGTGCTGGGCCGTCGCCGTTACCTGCCGGAACTCGACAGCAGCAACCGCAACGTGCGCGAGGCAGCTGAGCGGGCCGCGCTCAACGCGCCGATCCAGGGCAGTGCTGCCGACATCATCAAGGTGGCGATGATCAATGTCGACGCCGCCATCAAGGAAGCCGGGCTGAAGTCACGGATGCTGCTGCAGGTTCACGACGAGCTGTTGTTCGAGGTGGCCGACGGGGAGCACGACACCCTGGAGTCGCTGGTCCGCGAGCACATGGGCAACGCCTATCCGTTGGACGTGCCGCTGGAGGTGTCGGTCGGCTACGGCCGCAGTTGGGATGCCGCGGCGCACTAGGCGTCAGTAGCGGCTGGACCGCTCACTAACCGCGCAAGGACGTCGCAGCGGCGTGGTCGTGCGTCGGGACAATCCGGACCTGGTCTCTCACCGCGTGCAACCGGTGCAGGGTGCGGAAGCACTGGTCGCGATCCTCGTCGGCGAAAGCTCCTGGGTAACTGGGCTTCTGCCGGATGTGTTCCACGGCGAGGTCATGCCAGGCGGCGTCGCCGGCCAGCAGTACCCTTCCACCGGCGGTGTTGAGCAAGAGCCCGATGCTGCCGGGAGTGTGGCCGGCGAGGTCGACCAGTTGCACCGCGCCGTCACCGAAAAGGTCGTGGCTGCGTTCGAACGTCAGCACCGGCGGGCCGTCGAGTGTGAATGTGGTGATGGTTCGGTTCTGGAGCGAGTCCCGCACGCCGCCGATCGGTGCGACCGGATCGCGGGTGGCCCACTCAAGCTCGGGGTGATGAACGTGCACAGGCATGGTGGGCAGGTCGAGAAGCCCGCAGATGTGGTCCCAGTGCAGGTGGGTCGGCAGCGCGAAGTCGACGTGATCCTGGCCGAGTTCCTCGGCCAGCGCCGCTGCGGTGGTGACCGCGTCGGGCGGAGGAACGACGGCTGGACGCAGCACGGCGGGTAACTGGCTGAGCACTCGGACGCCTACATCGGCGCACATGCCTGGATCCACCACGAAGCGGGCGCGCGGATGCTCCACGATGAACGCGGTCATGGCGATGGGAATGCGCCGCGGTGCGCGGGTTCCCTCGACGATGGCCGCAGTGGGGACCCATTTCGGCACTTGACGCAGCGTGCGGATGGTGACGGTCTCGTCTGTGGACGGCAGGCCCGCATTCTTCAACTGGTTGAGCAGGCTTCGGTCCGGACGACGGGGGCGGATGAGCCCGGCCGGCGCATGGGCGAACGCCGAGCAGCAGGCCCACAGGCTCGGCTGTCGAACCGGAGTTTTGACGGCAGTGGTAGTCACGTATGCGAAGCTAGAACTTCAGGTCGACCTGAAGTCAAGGGGCGTGGACCGACATGGGTGAGAAATATCCGGTGGGGGTGGCCGCAGCGGCGGTCGGTGTCGAATCCCACGTGCTGCGGCACTGGGAAGACGTTGGAGTGCTCGTCCCGTTGCGGAGCGCCGCGGGGCACCGGCGATATGACGACGAACTGATCACCAGGGCGCGGCTGGTGCGGTTGTGCCAGCAGGCCGGGTTGGCTCTGGCGGAGATCCGCGATCTGCGCCTCGCCGATCGCGATGTCCGAATCGACATGATCACCACCACGCTGCGGCGGATCAGGGCGGACATCTCCCGGCTGCAGCGCGCCGAGCAGTTTCTTTCCCACGTCGTCACCTGCGTGCATCCGATGGTCTCGGAGTGCCCCGACTGTGCGGCGTTGGCGCAATCGGCGCGCTAGCTGATCGGCGCCTGGTAGTTGGCGAGCCACTGCAGGATCGGTGCGGCCGAGCGGGCGGCGGTCACCGAGTACACCTCTTCCTGCTGTAGCGCGTACACCTGCGCGTCGCCGAAACCACGGTCGATGCGGTCCCGGACGAAAGCCAGTTCGACGACGGCGGCGGAGAACGCCGCGACGGCCTTGCCCGCGGGGCGGCCGCCGGCCATCGTCGCCTGCTGGATGGCGCCGTGGCGGGTCTTCAACGCTCCGAGCCAGGTGGCCTCGTTGGGGGTGATGAGCCCGGCGGCGACCATTCCCGGCAACTTCTCGGCCACCACGCGCTGTTCGCGGCGACGGCTGGTGACGGCGACCACGATCATGATGATGAAGATCGGCACCATCCAGACGATGTAGACGATGAAGTAGGTTCCGGCGCCGAGCAGCGACGACCCGTTCCACAACCCGTGCATGAGCACCGCACCGAGGTAGCCGGCCAGGATGCACAGCGCCTTGGCGATGCCGCTGCGCCGCTGCAGTGCGAAGTACACCCCGATCGCGGTCATCGTGGTGAACAGTGAGTGGGCGAACGGCGCCATGATCAGTCGCATCGCCGCGGTGAGCAGGGATCCTCCCAGCGAATCCGCGCTGGAGATGTACATGATGTCTTCCAGCCAGGCGAACCCGAGACCGACGAGGCCGGCGTAGACCAGGCAATCGGTGAGCGAGTTGAGCTCGTTGCGGCGCTTGCCGGTCATCATGACCAGCAGGAACAGGCCCTTGGCGGCCTCTTCGATGAACGGCGCCCGGATCGCCACGGAGGCGAAACTGTGGGACGAGTCGACACCGGGTGTCGCCAGTAGCGCATCGGCGAACAGGCCCAGGATCAGGGAGAGCACGACGGCGACCGCGGCGCCCCAACCGAACGCCAACAGCAACAACCGGGGCGGTTCGGGCTCCCAGCGATCCAGCCACAGGTAGGCGAACACCGCCCCGGTCATCACGATGCTGGACAGCGTGAAGCCGATGATCGCGCCGGCCGGGTTGAGTGCGGTGAAGAGCAGTACCAGCGCACCGATGACGACGCCGCAGGCGATGATCGCGGCCAGCGGGGCCCCGACCTTCCGGACCGGCCTGGGCATGGGTGCGGTGATCGGAAACCACGGCCGATGGACGGGGCCGGGGGTCGGGGAGTACGCCACCTGCGAAGCGTAGCGGTGGGCAGGTTGCGTTCCCGGCACAAGTTCGGGCGAGGGTCCTACAGGCCCCGTGAGCCGCCGTCAGGGTAGGCGGTTTGTCCTGCGTGTGCCTGGTCTAGTACCCTCGTTACGTATCTGTGCACGCAGCTAGACCGTCACGGATCGGCACGAACGCAATACCGCAACATTACTGTCCCTACGAGTAAACCTGTCCGGAGCAACCCACCACATGCCAAGTCCCTCCATCACCTCGCCGCAAGTAGCCATCAACGACATTGGCTCGGCCGAGGACTTTCTCGCCGCGATCGACAAGACCATCAAGTACTTCAACGATGGCGACATCGTCGAGGGGACCATCGTCAAGGTTGACCGTGACGAGGTTCTGCTCGACATCGGTTACAAGACCGAAGGTGTCATTCCTTCCCGTGAACTCTCCATCAAGCACGACGTCGACCCCAACGAGGTCGTTTCCGTGGGCGATGAGGTCGAGGCCCTCGTTCTCACCAAGGAGGACAAGGAAGGCCGTTTGATCCTGTCCAAGAAGCGTGCTCAGTACGAGCGCGCCTGGGGCACGATCGAGGAGCTCAAGGAGAAGGACGAGGCCGTCAAGGGCACCGTCATCGAGGTCGTCAAGGGCGGCCTGATCCTCGACATCGGCCTGCGCGGCTTCCTGCCCGCATCGCTGGTCGAGATGCGTCGTGTCCGCGATCTGCAGCCGTACATCGGCAAGGAGATCGAGGCCAAGATCATCGAGCTGGACAAGAACCGCAACAACGTGGTGCTGAGCCGCCGCGCCTGGCTGGAGCAGACCCAGTCCGAGGTGCGCAGCGAGTTCCTCAACCAGCTCCAGAAGGGCGCCATCCGCAAGGGTGTCGTCTCCTCGATCGTCAACTTCGGCGCGTTCGTCGATCTCGGCGGTGTCGACGGTCTGGTGCACGTCTCCGAGCTGTCCTGGAAGCACATCGATCACCCGTCCGAGGTGGTTCAGGTGGGCGACGAGGTCACCGTCGAGGTGCTCGACGTCGACATGGATCGCGAGCGGGTTTCGCTGTCGCTCAAGGCGACTCAGGAAGATCCGTGGCGCCACTTCGCCCGCACCCACGCGATCGGCCAGATCGTGCCGGGCAAGGTCACCAAGCTGGTGCCGTTCGGTGCGTTCGTCCGCGTCGAAGAGGGCATCGAGGGTCTGGTGCACATCTCGGAGCTGTCCGAGCGCCACGTGGAGGTCCCGGACCAGGTTGTCACCGTCGGCGACGACGCGATGGTCAAGGTCATCGACATCGACCTGGAGCGTCGCCGGATCTCGCTGAGCCTCAAGCAGGCCAACGAGGACTACACCGAGGAGTTCGACCCGTCGAAGTACGGCATGGCCGACAGCTACGACGAGCAGGGCAACTACATCTTCCCCGAGGGCTTCGACGCCGAGACCAACGAATGGCTCGAAGGCTTCGACAAGCAGCGGGAGGAGTGGGAGGCCCGCTACGCCGAGGCCGAGCGCCGGCACAAGATGCACACCACGCAGATGGAGAAGTTCGCCGCGGCCGAGGCCGAGGAAGCTGCCCGTCCGGTGTCCAACGGTTCCTCGCGGTCGGAGGAGTCCACCGGTGGCACGCTGGCCAGCGATGCACAGCTGGCTGCTCTGCGTGAGAAGCTCGCAGGCAACGCCTAAGAAGTAACACAACGAACGCCCCGGCCCATTGGGTCGGGGCGTTCGTCGTTTCTGGTGCCTGCCAGACTGTTGGGCGTGCTTCGCATCGGGTTAACCGGCGGTATCGGCGCCGGAAAGTCAACAGTGTCGGCCACATTCAGCGATCTCGGCGGCATCATCGTCGACGGCGATGTCATCGCCCGGGAGGTGGTGGAGCCCGGCACCGAGGGGCTGGCCAAGTTGGTCGACGCGTTCGGGCGGGGGATCCTGCTGCCCGAGGGTGCGCTGAACCGTCCCGCGCTGGCCGCGATCGCCTTCAGTGACGACGAGAAGCGCACCACCTTGAACGGCATCGTGCATCCGCTGGTGGCGCACCGCCGGTCGGAGCTCATCTCGGCGGCGCACGAAGATGCCGTGATCGTCGAAGACATCCCGCTGCTGGTGGAATCCCAGATGGCGCCGATGTTCCCGTTGGTCATCATCGTCAACGCCGACCCGGAATTGCGCGTCAAGCGACTCATCGAATACCGCGGCTTCACCGAGGCGGACGCCCGGGCCCGCATCGCCGCACAGGCCACCGAGGAGCAGCGTCGCGCCGTAGCCGATGTCTGGCTGGACAACTCGGGTAGCCCCGGCGCCGTCGTCGAACAGGCCCGCGCACTGTGGCACGAGCGGATCCTGCCGTTCGCGCACAACCTCAACATCCGGCAGCCGGCGCGCCGTGACCCTGTCGTGGTGCCCTACGACCCGACCTGGCCGGACCAGGCCCGGCGGATCGTGGCCCGGCTGAACACAGCATGCGGACACCGCGCCGTGCGCATCGACCACATCGGTTCGACCGCTGTGCCGGGGATGGATGCCAAGGATGTCATCGATGTGCAGGTGACGGTGGAGTCATTGGCCGTCGCCGACGAGCTCGCCGAGGCACTGTTGACGGCCGGCTATCCCGTGGTGCCGGACATCACGGCCGATACCCCGCACGATGACGATCCCACGGTGTGGCGCAAGCGTTTCCACGCGTCGGCGGATCCGGGTCGGCCCACCAACGTGCACATCCGCGTGAACGGTTGGCCCAACCAGCGTTTCGCTCTGATGTTCGTCGACTGGCTGCGGGCCAACCCGGGAGTGCGCGCCGATTACCTGGCGGCCAAGCGTGCCGCACTGGCCACGCCCGACTACGCGGTGGCCAAAGAACCATGGTTCCTGGACGCCTACCGGCGTGCCCGGGAATGGGCGGAATCGACGGGCTGGCAGCCTTAAATCATTGGGCCGCAGCAGTTTCGCGATCAAGAGCACAACAGTCAAGTGTCCGGACAGCTGGTTTCGGCTGTGCGGTAGCGTTTGGGGCGTCCAAAGGGGGGACGAACATGTCAACGTTGAAGCCGGCCTTGGTTCCGGTCCGCCAGATCGCCGCCCATGAGCTGGTCGTCGACCAGATGCGGCGAGCCCTGGAGCTCGGCCAGTTCCGACCAGGTGACCGGCTGCCCACCGAACGCGAGCTCTCCGACATGCTCGACGTCTCTCGCACCACGGTGCGTGCCGCGGTGGCCGTCCTCGAAAAGCAGGGGCTGATCACCGTGCGGCGCGGCCGCGGTGGCGGGTTCACCGTCCAGGCGCCACGGTACGACCCGGCTCAGATGCGCCGGGAGTTGCGCCACAACAAGCGCGCGATCCGCGATGCCTTCGACTACCGCGTCATCGTCGAGACGGGGGCCACCCGGCTGGCGGCCGAGCGACGCCGGGTCAGCGATGTGAGAGAACTGCGCAAGCTGCTCAAAGGTATGGAAGCCGCGCTGCAGACCGGGATGAACGACCAGTCAGCTCAGCACACCACGGATTTCCAGACCCTCGACTCCGCATTTCACCTCGGCATCGCCCAGGCTACGCAGAACGATCGGTTGCTGGAGTCAGTGGCCGACGCCCGCCGGAGGATGTGGCTACCGGTCGGTGCGATCTTCGGACGCCTGGAGCCCAACGCCAACGACTACCACGAGTCGATCCTCGAAGCGATCGCGAACCGTGATCCGGAGCTGGCTGCCGCGCTGATGGCGGCCCACATCAACGACACGCGGCACACGGTCGAGTCCTGGCTGAAGCGCTGAAGGCTACGCGGCCGGTGGCTCAGGTTCGACGGGCGGTGCTGAGGGGTCGACCGGTGGCGGGAGCGCGGTATCGGTGCCCACCGGCGTGGTGTCGACGGCGGTGCCCGGCATCGGGGTGCTCAGCGGGGCGCCACAGGGCAGGCTGCCGTAGCTCGGGTCATCCTTGGGTCGGGTCAATCGCGGGCCGACGAAGGTGTCGGCCTGGGCGATGACCTGGTCGTCCACGAGGATCTCGCAGTGCAGATTCGCCGAGTACGGCCAGTCGATGCGGACGGCCATTCCTGCGGTCTCCGGATTGGTCACCACACCGGTCGCTTCGAAGATCCGACCCGGCAGCATCGACGGGTCGGCGGTGTTGACGTTGTCGTCGTCGATCTTGTAGGCGATGGTCGCGTTGCGTGACACGCCGTCGATCCGGGCGCGGTAAGTGACGTTGTGCAGCTGCTGGCCGGGCAGCGGTTCCACCTGAGGCGGCGCCTCCGGATCGGCCTGTGCCACAGCGGGAATCAACAGCGCGCCGGTGAGCAGTCCGGCCAGCGCGGGGAGGGCTCCCCAGGCGTACTTAGCTGAGCTCATGAATCCCGACCTTACGCTTCCCGCCACGTGAGGGCCATTCCGTTGCCGGACAGCCACTGATCCAGGTGGTATCCGCAGCTCGCCAGGCCCTCGATCGCGGTGGCCGCGGTTTGCACCGCCTGCTCGCCGACCTCCGGACTCAGCAGCCCGTGGCGGACCGCGGTGAGCAGCTCGTCGACGTCGCACAATTCGACGCCGCGGCCGGTGCGGATCACCAGGTCCAGGTAGTGGTCCTCGGCATACCAGGCCGTCGGGCCGGCGGTATAGCTGCCGATGTCGAGGTAGAAGTCCTGGTCACGTTCGTGTCCGGGGCTGAAATGGAACACGCTGGCCCGCAGTCCGAGCGCAGGCAGCAACCACGATTCCAGGTAATGGAACTGGGCCCGGCCGGGTGTCGGTCGCGCCATGTACAGCCCCCAGGGCTCGACGGTGTAGACGTCGACGGCCCGCACGATGCCCTTTGGATCGGTGTTCGTGCGGGCCACCAGGTCAAATGTCTCGTGCTTGGGTGCGTGGATGGGCTCAGCCTACGCGGGGAGCGAACGCGGGCGGAAGTTGTCGGTGCACCGTTCTACGCTGGTGAGCATGGCCTTCGCGACCGAACATCCTGTGCTTGCGCATTCGGAGTACCGATCTGCCGTCGATGCCGTAGAAGGCCTCGTCCGGGCCGGCGCCAAGTTCGAGGTGGTCAGCGAGTATGAGCCCGCCGGTGATCAGCCGGCCGCCATCGAGGAGCTCGAACGTCGGATCAAGGCCGGCGAACGTGATGTCGTGCTGCTCGGCGCGACCGGTACCGGAAAGTCGGCCACCACGGCGTGGCTGATCGAGCGGTTGCAGCGGCCCACCCTGGTGATGGCGCCGAACAAGACGCTGGCCGCCCAGCTCGCCAATGAGCTGCGGGAGATGTTGCCGCACAACGCCGTCGAGTACTTCGTCTCGTATTACGACTATTACCAGCCCGAGGCCTACATCGCGCAGACCGATACGTACATCGAGAAGGACAGCTCGATCAACGACGATGTCGAGCGGTTGCGGCATTCGGCGACCTCGAGTCTGCTGTCCCGGCGCGATGTGGTGGTGGTGGCGTCGGTCTCCTGCATCTACGGTCTGGGCACGCCGCAGTCCTATCTTGACCGCTCGGTCGAGCTGGAGGTCGGCCAGGAAGTGCCGCGTGACGGGCTGCTGCGGTTGCTGGTCGACGTCCAGTACAACCGCAACGACATGGCGTTCACCCGCGGTTCGTTCCGGGTGCGCGGCGACACGGTGGAGATCATCCCGTCCTATGAAGAGCTGGCCATTCGCATCGAGTTCTTCGGCGACGAGGTGGAGGCGCTGTACTACTTGCATCCGTTGACCGGTGACGTGGTGCGCCAGGTCGACTCGGTGCGGATCTTCCCGGCCACCCATTATGTGGCCGGTCCCGAGCGCATGGCGCACGCCATCTCGAGCATCGAAACCGAACTCGAGGCGCGGCTTGCCGAGCTGGAGGGCCAGGGCAAGCTGCTGGAGGCGCAGCGATTGCGGATGCGGACCAATTACGACGTCGAGATGATGAAGCAGGTCGGGTTCTGCTCGGGCATCGAGAACTACTCGCGCCACATCGACGGCCGCGGTCCCGGTACCGCGCCCGCGACACTGATCGACTACTTCCCGGAAGATTTCCTTCTGGTGATCGACGAATCCCACGTCACCGTGCCGCAGATCGGCGGCATGTACGAGGGCGACATGTCGCGCAAGCGCAACCTGGTCGATTTCGGCTTCCGGCTGCCCTCTGCGGTCGACAACCGGCCGCTGACCTGGGAGGAATTCGCCGACCGGATCGGGCAGACGGTGTACCTGTCGGCGACGCCGGGTGCCTATGAGATCAGTCAGGCCGGCGGCGAGTTCGTCGAGCAGGTGATCCGCCCGACCGGGCTGGTCGATCCGCAGGTGGTGGTGAAGCCGACGAAGGGGCAGATCGACGATCTGATCGGGGAGATCCGTACGCGCACCGAGCGCGACGAGCGGGTGCTGGTCACCACGCTGACGAAGAAGATGGCCGAGGATCTCACCGACTATCTGCTGGAGCTCGGCATCAAGGTCCGGTATCTGCACTCGGAGGTCGACACGTTGCGGCGCGTCGAGCTGCTGCGCCAGCTTCGGCTGGGGGAGTACGACGTGCTGGTGGGCATCAACCTGTTGCGCGAGGGTCTGGACCTTCCCGAGGTGTCGCTGGTCGCGATCCTGGACGCCGACAAGGAGGGCTTCCTGCGCTCCACCCGCAGCCTGATCCAGACCATCGGCCGCGCGGCGCGCAATGTGTCCGGCGAAGTGCACATGTACGCGGACAAGATCACCGATTCGATGCGCGACGCGATCGACGAGACCGAGCGCCGTCGTGCCAAGCAGGTCGCCTACAACGAGGCCAACGGGATCGACCCGCAGCCACTGCGCAAGAAGATCGCCGACATCCTCGACCAGGTGTACCGCGAGGCTGACGATACTGAAGCCGCCGAGTCCGTCCCGATTGGCGGTTCGGGGCGCAATGCCTCGCGTGGCCGGCGCGCCCAGGGCGAGCCGGGACGTTCGGTCAGCGCCGGGATCGTGGAAGGCCGCGACACCACCAACATGCCGCGTGCCGAGTTGGCCGATCTGATCAAGGATCTGACCGAGCAGATGATGACGGCTGCCCGCGATCTGCAATTCGAGTTGGCGGCGCGCATCCGGGACGAGATCCAGGACCTGAAGAAGGAGCTGCGTGGAATGGACGCGGCCGGCCTGAAATAACCGGAGTTGACCTCAACGGCGGTTCAGCTTCTAGCGTCATCGGTGTGACCGATACCGTGACGCCCGATACCGGGAACTGGCGGCAATTGTTGGGCACCCGGTATCTGGGGGCGTCCACCGTGTTGGCCGGCGGCGTGCTGCTGTACGCCACCAACGAGTTCCTGACGATCAGCCTGCTGCCCAGTGCGGTGGCCGAGATCGGTGGGCAGCGGTTCTACGCCTGGGTGACGACGGTGTACCTGGTCGCCTCGGTGATCGCCGCCACCACCGTCCACTCGCTGCTGATGCGGCTCGGTCCACGGCAGGCATATCTGTTGGGGCTCACGGTGTTCGGTGCCGGAAGCCTGGGTTGCGCGCTGGCCCCGAGCATGGAGGTGCTGCTCGTCGGGCGCACGGTGCAGGGGTTCGCCGGCGGATTACTGGCCGGCCTGGGTTATGCGGTCATCAATACCGCGCTCCCGAATACGTTGTGGACCAAGGCATCTGCACTGGTGTCGGCGATGTGGGGTGTCGGCACCCTGATCGGACCGGCGGCGGGCGGGCTGTTCGCACAGTTCGGGCACTGGCGGTGGGCTTTCGGGGTGTTGGTGATCCTGGCGGTTGCGATGGCGGCACTCGTGCCCGTCGCGCTGCCGGCCCGTGGCGCGGCCGCGGCCCCGGCGCCGGGAATTCCCGTGCGGTCGCTGGCACTGCTGGGCGCTGCGGCCATGGCGGTCAGTGTGGCGGGGATTCCACACGATTGGCGGCCCACGGCAGCTCTGCTGGTTCTCGGGCTGGCACTCGTGGCCGGGTTCCTGTTCGTGGACCGCCGCGCCCGGGCATCGGTGTTGCCGCCCAGCACATTCGGGCCGGGCCCACTCAAGTGGATCTACCTGAGTCTCGGGGTGCTGATGGCGGCGACCATGGTCGACATGTACGTGCCGCTGTTCGGTCAACGGTTGGGACACCTGACGCCCGTGGTGGCGGGGTTCTTCGGCGCGGTGTTGTCGGTGGGCTGGACCGCGGGGGAGATCGTCAGTGCATCGCTGCAGAACCGGCGGACGATCACACGCACCGTGGCGTTCGCGCCCATCGTGATGGCGGTCGGATTGGCGGGCGGTGCGTTGTTGATCCGGGACGGGATGTCGCCGTGGTTGGTGGTGGTGTGGGCAGTGGCGCTCGTGGTCACCGGTGCCGGTATCGGTATCGCCTGGCCCCACCTGTCCGCATGGGCGATGGGCAGCGTCGACGATCCGGTCGAAGGCCCCGCCGCGGCGGCGGCGATCAACACCGTGCAGCTCATCTGCGGCGCGTTCGGTGCTGGGCTGGCCGGAGTCGTCGTCAACCTCAGCGATACGGCGGACGCGGCCGCAGCGCGGTGGCTGTTCGCCGGGTTCGCGGTGCTGGCCGTGCTCGGGGCTTTCGCCTCGTTCCGGTCCGGTCGGCGCTAGTCGCAGCGCGAGCGTGCGCGTCTGTTCGCCGACACGCGGCCCAGTACCAACATTTTCCGCACCCTCGCGCGCGATGAGTTCCTCCGGCGCCACGAGTCTCACTCGTATACGACCGATACGAGGAGTGATTCGATGCCGCTGACACCCAATGCCTACCCAGATGTCGTCACCCGGGACGAGTGGCGCCAGGCGCGCAAGAAACTGCTGGCCGCCGAGCGCGAGGTGACGCACCTGCGCGACGCGGTCAACGCTCAACGGCGCCGGCTGCCGATGGTCAAGGTGGAGAAGGACTACGCGTTCGAGGGGCCGGACGGTGCCGTGCGCCTCGTCGACATGTTCGAGGGGCGCAGCCAGCTCTACATCCACCACTTCATGTGGATCGACGCGATCGATGCGGGGTGTCCCAGTTGCACCGCCGCGGCTGATCTCACCTTCACCGCACAGGACCGAGAACTGTTGCACGGCAAGGATGTCACGTTCGCCTGTGTTTCCCGGGCACCGTATGCCAGCATCGCGGCGTACCGGGACGCGCACGGCTGGACGTTCCCGTGGTACTCGTCGCGCGATGGCGACTTCACCTACGACTTCCATGTGACGCTCGACCCGGCCCGGGCGCCGATCGAATACAACTACAAGTCCGTCAACGAGCTCCACGATGCCGGCTTCGCCGACGAAGACCTCCGGGGCGACTGGCCGGGCGCCAGTGTCTTCCTACGCCGCGACGACGAGGTCTTCCACACCTACTCCGCCTTCGCGCGCGGACTCGACCACAGCGCAGTGGGCTACCCGTTCCTCGACCTCACCCCGTACGGACGGCAGGAACCGTGGGAGGACTCGCCGGCCGGGTGGCCCCAGGGCGGGGCCGTGGTCGGCAGGCCGGTGGGGGACGCCGACAGTTAGGGATCATTGAGATCGAAACTATGGGCGGCTACCTGCGCGGCTGGCACAGTAACCAATCGACGCGGGTGTGGCTGAGTGGTCAGGCACCGGCCTGCAAAGCCGTTTACACGGGTTCGAATCCCGTCACTCGCTCGAGCGTCGGAGGCCCCTGTGGAGAAATCTGCAGGGGCCCTCTCGGCACCCCACTGCAAACAGCAACACGCCGCATCGAATAATGCTGCGGTGCCCATGCTGCCCCTTGCCGATGTCCTGTCCACGCTCGACCTGGTCGAGTCGGGTGACGGCATGTTCGTCGCCGAACAGCGGGACAACCCCTCCCATCACATCGTGGGTGGGCATATCGCCGCCCAGGCGCTCATGGCAGCCAGTCGGACGGTTCCGGGCCGATTGCCGCACAGCCTGCACGTGTATCTGCTGCGGGCCGGGGATGCCCGGCATCCGGTGCAGATGGAGGTGAACAACCTGCGCGACGGCGGATCGCTGTCCACCCGCCGGGTCATCGGGCGCCAAGGCGATGAGGTGTTGCTGGAAGCGCTCGTCTCGTTCAGCGTGGACATGGACGCCGCGGACTACCAGCAATCCGCGCCGGAGGTGCCAGATCCCGAGACCCTGCCCCCGGTGGAGGAGCAGTTGCAGGCGTTCGCCGATGAGGCCGGAGGGTACTGGGTGCGTCCGCAGTGGATCGAGCGGCGTTACATCGACGCGCCGCCGCGGCTGGCGATCGATCTGCCGGAACCACCGGAGCGCACCCGGATGTGGTGGCGTCCTGCCGCACCGGTCACCGATGATCCGATCGTCAACAGCTGTCTGCTGACGTACTTTTCGGGTACGGCGTTGCTTGATGCCACGGTGACGATGCGGCGTGCGACTCAGGTGACGGTCTTCTCGGCGCTGATCGACCTGGCCATCTGGTTCCACCGTCCGGCCGATCTGACGGATTGGGTACTGGCCGACCAGGTTTCACCCAGCGGCATCAACGGGCGCGGGCTGGGCAGCGCCACGCTGTACAACCGGGCGGGGCAACTGGTGTGTTCGACAACGCAGGAGATGTACTTCGGCCGGGCCAGACGCGATTGACTCACCGGATGGATTTGACCACCTGGGCGAAGTTGAACTGCCAGCGTTCGACGATGTGGAAACCCATGCTTTCGGGCACCTGATAGGCCGGAGCGCGGTCCAACCGCGCCCCCGGTTGAAGCTTCGGTCCGCTCTGTCGGATGGGCACCGAAGGGTCGCGTTCGGACACGGTCCACAAGACCGTGCACCGGCGCACCTCGTTTGCGACGCCCCAGATCCCGAGGTGCGCATCCCACAACCGATTTCGTTTCCAGGCCGGGGTACCGCGACCGGGGTCGACGAGGTCGGCGTACGCGGCCGGCCGGGCGGCGGTGAGGGGGCGGATGGGGCCCGGCTTCCATGAGGTCGTGTTGTCCAAGATCAGGCAGTCGCCGGGGGATGAGTGTGCCGAGATGACGTCTGCGACCTGGCTGAAATCCATGCCTTCCTTGGCGTAAGGGCCGCGTTGCACCGTGATGTAGTTCGGTGTCGCGGTCAGGGCGAACACCGCCAATACGGCAGTGATCCATTCCCGGCTGCGGGCCACCGCGACCACACAGATTGCCAGCAGCAGTGCCATTGCCGGTGCGGTGAAACAGAGGTAACGCGGGTAGTAAAGCGGTTGGGAAACAGCCGAATACACCAGAAGCACCGCTGTCGGTGCGAGCACCCACATCGCGGCGACAAGCACGAGCTGCCGGGCGCCGGCATCGGTGGGCCGTAGCCGTCTCACCAACAAGGGTGCACTGAGCACGGCCGCCGCCAGTAGCGCGAAGGCCAGGCTGTGGTCGAAGTACTGCTCCATGAGGACTTCGCCGACCGTATGTAGGCCCAATGGTGAGATCCAGCCGACCTGGAAGCTCTGCGAACGGCACCACGAGATGAAGGGAACCACCATCAGGACGGCGGCCGCGGTGGCCACAGCCCAGCCGGCTCTGTTGCGACGGCGGTCGCAGAGCATCATGACGGCCACGGCATGTGGGATCACCATCAGAACCACGAAGATGTTCAGCACGGCCGAAATCGCCAGTAGCGCACCGTATGACACCCACAACGCGGTACGATCGCGCCGGAGCGCGAAGATGAGCAGAACCGTCAGCCACACCGCCGCCAGCGTCGACCACGAATAGGACCGAGCCTCGATGCCGGCCCACGTGACTCTGGGCAATATCGCGAAAATAACTCCCGCACAGACCGATACCGTCCGACTGCCGAGCTGCCGGCCTAGAACGACCACTCCGCCCGCCGCGCCGCCGACGGCGAGACAGCTGGAGAACCGGGACCAGAACTCTGTTGCCGGGAAAACGGTGAACCAGCCGTGCATGCCGAGGTAGTACAGGCCGTGCACGGCGTCGATGTGGCCGATCAGGTCCCAGAGCTGGGAAACCGATCGGGTTGCCGCCGATATGGTGGCGGCCTCGTCGAACCACAGTGAGGGCCGGGCAGCCCCTGCTGCGCTCAGCACAATGGCGAACGCGGCCACCGCCAGAGCGTCGAATCGGATGTCTCGATCGACGCGCCTGCCCGCGCCGTCGGCACGCTCATTCAGCGATAGATCCACGTCAGCGACCGTGTCACCCCCTCAACCGATGCCAAAGATTAGCCTGGGGCACCCGACTCGCTCTCTCCGACAGTGCTATTGCCCACCGTGTCGAGCGGCGCACCGATAGATGAGCTGGATCACTACGGTGGTGAATCGTCCTGGCGGCAACCCCGATTCGATCCGCGTCGACTACGTCACGGTCGGCACCGAAATTGTGGTTCCGAGGGTTAACATCAGGGCCGATTCGCCGTTCCGGGACCGAAATATGGGTTCAGTTGTCGGCTGTCCGTGTGGGTGTCGTGATTCGCCCCCCTGGTCAGCGGACGACGGGTTACTGTCTCGGGTGGCGTTGCAACTGACAGTGGGAGGGTATTGATGAGCGCGTATCGAACCGTGGTGGTCGGCACGGACGGATCTGATTCGTCATTGCGTGCAGTCGACCGCGCCGGTCAGATTGCCGCCGGCTCGAATGCCAAGCTGATCGTGGCGACCGCCTACTTCCCCCAGAGCGAAGATCAGCGTGCCGCTGATGTGCTCAAGGACGAGGGCTACAAGATGGCGGGCAATGCACCGATCTACGCCATCCTCCGCGAGGCGACCGATCGTGCGAAATCCGCCGGCGCCACCGACATCGAGGAGCGGCCGGTTGTCGGCGCTCCGGTCGATGCGCTCGTCGAGCTCGCCGAGGACGTCCAGGCGGATCTGCTGGTGGTCGGCAACGTCGGCTTGAGCACGATCGCCGGCCGTCTGCTGGGCTCGGTGCCGGCGAACGTGGCACGCCGGTCCAAGACCGACGTGCTCATCGTCCACACCAGCTGAGCCGCACCGGCAGACGACTACCAACCGCGCTCGCGCCACTCCCCGAGATGGGGACGTTCGGCGCCGAGCGTGGTGTCGTCTCCGTGGCCGGGGTACACCACTGTGCGGTCGTCGTAGACGTCGAACACCTTGGCGCTCACATCACCCAGTAGCCGCTCGAAGTCACCGGGCTGCCAGGTCTTACCGACCCCGCCCGGAAACAGGCAGTCGCCGGTGAACAGGTGGGTCACGCCGTCCGGTGACTTGAGGGCCAGCGCAACCGACCCCTCGGTGTGACCCTGTAGATGGATCACGTCGAACGTGAGGTCGCCGATCGTGATGGTGTCGCCGTCGGCCAGGATCCGATCGGGCGTCACGGGCAGTGGCTCGGCGTCCAGGGAGTGTGCGGCCGTCGGCGCTCCGGTGACCTCTGCCACAGCTTCCAGCGCCTGCCAGTGGTCGAAATGCTGGTGGCTGGTGACGATCAGGGACAGCTTGGGTGTCTGCTGTTTGATCACGTCGAGCAGCACATCGGCGTCGTTTGCGGCGTCGATCAGCAGTGTGTCACCGGTGGAATTGCAGGTCACGAGGTAGGCGTTGTTGTCCATCGGGCCCACCGACACCTTGATGATCGAGGCGTTCGGCAGGGCGCGCCGGGCGGCGGTGCCGGGCTCCTGGTGTCCGGTGTAGGTGTCGTCAACCGCGATGTGAGGGCTGGTCATAGCGCCACCGTATCCGGCTTGTCGGTGGGCGCACATAGCATGGGCGTGAAGTCTGTCGTGGGAAAGGAAACGCGTGGCTGACCGCCTTATTGTCAAGGGTGCCCGCGAGCACAATCTGCGAGGAGTCGACCTCGATCTGCCGCGCGATGCGCTGATCGTGTTCACCGGCCTGTCCGGGTCCGGCAAGTCCTCGCTGGCCTTCGACACCATCTTCGCCGAGGGGCAGCGCCGCTACGTCGAGTCCCTGTCGGCATACGCCCGGCAGTTCCTCGGACAGATGGACAAGCCGGATGTCGACTTCATCGAGGGCCTGTCGCCTGCGGTGTCGATCGATCAGAAGTCGACCAACCGCAACCCTCGCTCGACCGTGGGCACCATCACCGAGGTCTACGACTATCTGCGTCTGCTGTACGCCCGCGCGGGCACCCCGCACTGCCCGGTGTGTGGTGAGCGCATCGCCCGTCAGACCCCACAGCAGATCGTGGATCAGGTGCTGGCCATGGACGAGGGCCTGCGGTTCCAGGTGCTGGCCCCGGTGGTACGCACCCGCAAGGGTGAGTTCGTCGACCTGTTCGAGAAGCTCAACACTCAGGGTTACAGCCGGGTGCGGGTGGACGGCGTGGTGCATCCGCTGACCGATCCGCCCAAGCTCAAGAAGCAGGAAAAGCACGACATCGAGGTGGTCATCGACCGGTTGACGGTCAAGGCCAGCTCCAAGCAGCGGCTCACCGATTCGGTGGAGACCGCGCTGAACCTGGCCGACGGCATCGTGGTGCTCGAGTTCGTCGACCGTGAGGACGACCATCCGCATCGCGAACAACGGTTCTCCGAGAAACTGGCGTGCCCCAACGGCCACCCGCTGGCCGTCGACGATCTGGAACCCCGGTCGTTCTCGTTCAACTCTCCCTACGGCGCCTGCCCGGAATGCACGGGCCTGGGAATCCGCAAAGAGGTCGACCCCGAACTGGTCGTCCCCGATCCGGACCTGACGCTGGCCGGCGGCGCCATCGCGCCGTGGGCCGTGGGGCAGAGTGCCGAGTACTTCACCCGGATGCTGTCCGGATTGGGCGATCAACTCGGGTTCGACGTCGACACCCCGTGGAAGAAGCTTCCCGCCAAGGCGCGCAAGGCCATTCTCGAAGGGTCTGATCACCAGGTCCACGTCCGATACAAGAACCGCTACGGCCGCACCCGGTCCTACTATGCGGACTTCGAAGGCGTGATGGCCTTCCTGGCGCGGCGCATGGAGCAGACCGACTCGGAGCAGATGAAGGAACGCTACGAGGGCTTCATGCGTGACATCCCGTGCCCCGAGTGCAACGGCACGCGGCTCAAGCCCGAGATTCTCGCGGTGACGATGGCCGCGGGGGAGTTCGGCGCGAAGTCCATCGCCGAGGTGGCCGAGCTGTCGATCGCGGACTGCGCCGAATTCCTCAACGCACTGACGCTCGGGCATCGCGAGCAGGCCATCGCCGGGCAGGTGCTGAAGGAGATCCAGTCGCGGCTCGGGTTCCTGCTCGACGTCGGCCTGGACTACCTGTCGCTGTCGCGGGCTGCCGCCACGCTGTCCGGTGGTGAGGCGCAACGTATCCGGCTGGCCACCCAGATCGGCTCCGGGCTGGTGGGTGTGCTCTACGTGCTCGACGAGCCGTCCATCGGCCTGCACCAGCGTGACAATCGCAGGCTGATCGACACCCTGGTCCGGTTGCGTGAGCTGGGCAATACCCTCATCGTCGTCGAACACGATCTGGACACCATCGCGCACGCCGACTGGGTGGTCGACATCGGCCCGGCCGCGGGTGAGCACGGTGGCCGGATCGTGCACAGCGGAACGTATGCGGACCTGTTGACCAACCCCGAATCCCTTACCGGCGCTTATCTTTCCGGCAAAGAGAGCATCGAGGTCCCGGCCATCCGCCGGCCCACCGACAAGCGTCGTCAGGTCACGGTCGTCGGGGCCCGGGAGAACAATCTCAGGGAGATCGACGTCGCCTTCCCGCTCGGCGTGCTCACGTCGGTGACCGGAGTCTCCGGCTCGGGCAAGTCGACCCTGGTCAACGACATCCTGGCCTCGGTGATGGCCAACAAGCTCAACGGTGCCCGGCAGGTGCCCGGCAGGCACACCAGAGTCAACGGCCTTGATCAACTCGACAAGCTGGTCCGCGTCGACCAGTCACCTATCGGCCGCACGCCGCGGTCCAATGCGGCCACTTACACCGGGGTGTTCGACAAGATCCGGTCGCTGTTCGCCGCCACCACCGAGGCCAAGGTCCGCGGCTATCAGCCCGGGCGGTTCTCGTTCAACGTCAAGGGCGGCCGCTGTGAGGCCTGCTCGGGTGACGGCACCATCAAGATCGAGATGAACTTCCTGCCCGATGTGTATGTGCCGTGCGAAGTATGTCAGGGCGCCCGGTACAACCGGGAAACCCTCGAGGTGCATTACAAGGGCAAGACCATCGCCGAGGTGCTGGACATGTCGATCGAGGATGCCACCGAGTTCTTCGAGCCGATCAGTTCGATCCACCGCTACCTCAAGACCCTCGTCGACGTCGGCCTGGGTTACGTGCGCCTGGGGCAACCGGCACCGACGTTGTCCGGCGGCGAGGCGCAACGCGTCAAGCTCGCGGCGGAATTGCAGAAGCGGTCCACCGGGCGCACCGTCTATATCCTCGACGAGCCGACCACCGGTCTGCACTTCGAGGACATCCGCAAGCTGCTCAAGGTGATCAACGGCCTTGTCGACAAGGGTAATACGGTGATCGTCATCGAGCACAACCTCGACGTGATCAAGACCTCGGACTGGATCGTGGACATGGGGCCCGAGGGCGGCGCCGGGGGCGGCACGGTTGTCGCGCAGGGTACGCCCGAGGCCGTGGCGGCCAACCCCGACAGCTATACCGGGCAGTTCCTTGCCGAGTTGATCGATGTACCCGCGCCGAAAACCAAGCGGCGCAAGGTCAGCGCCTGACGGTCAGTGCACGGTGTGGTAGCTCTGGAACGCGAACCAGTGCGGGCCAAGGCGTTTCGCCCAGCCGATGACGTAATCGCCGGCTGACTTGTGTTGGGTCTGCGGTGCGCTGCCGTCGGCGCTGTAAGCGAAGCCGTTCCAGCCGTTCTGGCCGTCGCGATAGGTGAAGTCGACGAAGTTGTCGGCCGGGCGCGCGATGTACTCGATGGGGTAGCCGGCGATATGGCCGGGATGTTTGCCGAAGTTGGCGTCCGCATCGAAGGCCAGTAGAGCGCGATCGAATGACGGCTGCGCCATTCGCCAATGCAGTTGCAGTGGGACGTTTGTGCAGACCAGCACGATGCCTGCGATTACCAACGCCGGACTCGCCAGTATCAGCGCCCGGTCGCACCGTCCGGTCTTGCGTCGCAGTGCGATGCCCAAGGCGCACGAGATGACGAACAGCGGAACCAGAGTCAATGCCGCGAAATAGAAGATGTCCGATGGTTCGCCGGGAAAACTCGACCCGTAGACAAGGCTGATGACGGCGCATCCGGTCATGGCCACCAGCCCCCAACTCGCGAATCGCATCATGAGCGCTTGGTCAGTGGTGAGGGGAACCGGGGATTGGCGCGGGCGCCGGCCAGCCATTCGGTCAGCGCATCGGCGCGCTGTTGCAATGCGCGAGTGCCGTCGCGCCCGATCTCTTCCAGAAGATGGACTTGGACGCGGCCGTCAGCGTCCTGACTCCAGCCGCCGACGATTCGGCCGTTCCACCAGGCCGTGGGCCCGCCGTTGCCGTTGGTGTCGAAGACCTGGCTGCGGTGAGCGCCGAGGTACCAGTCGCGGTCGAACCACCCCATCGTGGTGACGTCCAGTCCCGGGAGCAGGGCCGCCCAGGGCTCGGCATCCGGCTCGATGTCGAGGTCGTCGGGCAGTACATAACCCACGGCACCGGGCGCGCCTTCTAAGTCCACTTCGACGGCGCCGGTATCCCGCAAGGCGTGGCGGGCCCAGGTCAGGGTGTTGCCGAACCACCATTTGATGTCGGCGACGGTGGCCGGGCCGAACGTCCGTAGCCAGGTCCGCACGAGCTCGGTGCGCGCATGGTCCGGGTCGGCGGTCGGCACCGGTGCCCCGAGCCAGTCGGAGGTGACCGTCCAGCGCGGCCGTGAGTTGTTCCAGCCACTGTCGTTGGGGCCGCGCACTATGTCACCCCGCACGCCGAGCACTGTCAAAACCCTTGGAGAAAGCGGTGTTTCGCCACCCCAGCGCTTTCCGGGCGCCGGGTCGTGACTCCCGGCGAGTTCGGGCAGAGCGCTGCGCAATTGGGCCGCGGGCGTAGGTCCATGTTCGCGCAGGTGGGCCAGGACCGCCTGGCATGCCGTGTCCAGCCATTGGGCGCCGTCGGCGGCCACACCGGCCTTCTCCACATCGCCGACGAGTTTGCGGTGCTCGTTGCCGGCCACCCGGTCGCTGGCCCCGGCCTGGACCAGTGGCAGGTCCTCGGCGCGCACGATCCACAGTGTGCGCCGCATCGCGAGGTGTTTGAGCACGGTGCGCCGCTGGTACAGCTCCTTGTCCAGATCGTCGATGGTGAAGCCGGGCAGCCGGGCGAACAGGGACAGGTAGGGGGTCGAGGGGTCAGTCGCGTGCAGGCCGACGAAGGCGCGCGTGGTGTCGTCGATGGAGGACCCCGGTCGGCACAAGAAATGGCGCCGGGCCAGCCGGGCCCGGCGCTCGGCGGGTGTGAACGATCGCACGGGTCAGGCGTCGTCCTGCTTGTCCATGGACTCACGGATCTGCCGCAAGCGTTCGGCTGCCGCCTTCTGGCGCTTCTCGTACTGCTCCTCGATGGACCGGCCCTCAGGTGTCTCGGCGTCCAGTTCGGACGCTCCGAGCGCGGTGCCGTAGCGGGTCTCGATCTTCTCGCGGACCGCATCGAAGGTCGGCACCCCGGCTGAGGTGTAGCCCGGGTCCGCCGGCCCGGAAACCGGTCCCGGGACGGGCCGCGGCGCAGAACCCGTGGCCGGAGCCGGGGGAACCACCTCGCCCTCGATGGTGGCGGGCTCCTCGGCTGCTGCGGATTCTTCGGATCGGTCCGGCTGCGATGGGTCCGTCATGCACCCCACGTTACCTGCGGGAACCGACATTTCTTGGGATCGGTAGCACTTGGGCCCGCCAAGACTTCGGGACACGACGGAGCCATCGGGGCAACGTGAAACGAAGGAGAAGACGCAATGGCCATGAATCGAGTTATCGCCGGCGCCATGGGACTGCTCGCGACCGGTGCGGTGCTGGTGGGCTGCTCGAACGACAAGCCTGCCGACAAACCCGCGGACAAGCCGGCCGCGTCGGCGACCGACACCAAGGTCAGCTCCGGGAGCAACACCCAGGTCAAGGTCGACGGTTCGGACCTGGCGGGCCTCGACCTGAACTCGGTCACCTGTGTGAAACAGGGCGGCAAGATCAACGTGGCCAGCGCCGCCGTCGGCGGCCAGCAGGGCCTGGGCGTGGTGATGACCGACGAGGCCGCGCCGAAGGTCGAGTCGCTGGGCCTGGTCTACGACGGCAGCGCGTTGGCGGTCAGCGAGGCCATGGGCGTCAAGGTCGGTTCGGCCGAGGTCAAGGTCGACGGGGACACCTACACCATCACCGGTGAAGCGTCGGGTGCCGACATGAAGAACCCGATGGCCGGGATGATCAACAAGCCGTTCACCATCACGGTGTCCTGCAGCTGATCTCCCGACATGGCGGGCGTGCCTGGCGGACCTCCTGCCGGGTGCGCCCGCCCCTTTTATAGGGTGCAGGGGTGACCATCGCCGGCGATCTCGACCGTGCCCGTCAGCTGGCGCTGGCCGCCGACGAGGTTGCGGCCCGCGATCTCCTGGTCTCGCTGCTGCCCCTGATCGAGCAGGCCGACCGCGACGACTATGCGTTCGAGGTGTTCGCACAGCTCGGCGAGATATTCCTGGTACGCACCGCGTATGAGGGTGTGGTGGAGAGCATTTCCCGCATCCGCGATTGTCTGGCGATCTACGAATCGATCCGGTCGGGACAACGGCCCGACCTCGCGGCGCAGGCCACCATGTCCGATTCCGAGATCGATCACATGATCTGCCGCTACACGCGCAGGGTGAAGTTCCTCGAAGCCGGACTGGCCGCCGCCCGCGGCGATCATGACGGCGCCGCAGCGCATCTGGCGACCCTGATCGAAATCGACGGGGACTTCGACGATTTGCGGTCCGAACATCGTAACCTGATCTGCCACACCAGGATTCTGATCGCGAGCAGCCTGTGCGACGACGACCTGTATGCCGCATCGGTGCCGGTGTGGGCCGAGGTGCTGGACGTCCTCGAGGACCGCACTGCGCCCGACACTGAGGATGCCGAGGCCGATCACCTTTTCGTCACCGGAGCGCTCGGCTACGGTCGGTTCTGCATCGAGTCCGGCCGTCTCGACGAGGCCGAGCCATGGTTGCGCCGGGCCGGAGCGCGTGCGCAGGCCCGGGGCTGGAAGCTCGACACCGCCCGCGCTCAGCTGGAGCGGGGGGCCGCGGCCTGGTCGGCCGGTCAGTACTCCGACACCCAGGACCTGGTGACCGAGGCCTACCCGGTGATCGCCGAGCATGCCCGCGCCCATGACGTATCCCGGAGCTGGCTCTACTTCGGGTTGATCCGGGTGGGTCTGGGCAGGTTGCGGGAGGCCGACGAATGCTGGGCGCACGCCGAGCGGCACTGGCGCGAAATCGAGCGGCCTCTGCATATTCACCGAATTCTGTTGCAACGGAGCTGGATAGCTCTGTTCCGCGGCGCCTTCGACGAGGCAATCGCGATGGTGGACGAGGCCAGGGGCCTGCTGGACGCCTCGCCCCGGCGCACCTGGTTGCAGTACGCGCGGCTGGATGCGCACCTCGGCAACATCTGGCGGGCCGACGCGCTGGCGGGGATGGGCTTCGACGGTCTGGGCAAACCGGGGCAGAGCTGGGAACAGGTCGAGGCTCGGCATGCCGCGGGGTCCGGCACGTTCAACTGCCGCCCGGGTAGCCGCAGGTACCGCCGCGGGATGGTCAAGCTCGACCGCGCCGCCGACCTGAAGGTCCCCGCGGCGCTCGCCGTTGATTCGGTGCGATACACGATCACCGACGCGGGGGCCAGGGCCCGATGGGCCCACAGCGTTGCGGCTCCCTTGATGGCGGGAGCGTTCGCGGTGGCCTGGGAATCGGACAATACCGAGCTGACCTGTGAGTTGATCGAATACCACAGCGCACGAGGAACTTTCAGTACGGACCGAGCGGATGAGCCGGGCCCGGCCGCCGAATGGGCCGAGACCGCCACGGCGGCCGTACCGGTCGAGGCCGAACTCGCACCGCAACTCGCCGTCGCGGCCGCCGCGGCACCAGTCGGCGGTGAAGGCGCACTGACCCGGCTCGGCCCGCTGCCCCCGCTGCGGATCGACCCGAGCTCGGGTCCGATATTGAGCCACTACCGGGAGCTCGCGCTGCAGCGGTATGGGTGCGATGTCACCGCGTCTGGTGCGGAATGGACGACGTGGCCGTGACCGACACTCTGGTACTCCGGTTCGCCGACGTCGGCATCGCGACCTACGTCAGCCTGCGCGTGGTGGGGCAGCCGCAACGCTCGATCACGTGGGTGATCGAGGAACCGCACATGGAGGCGGTGGAGGCGGTACTCAATCCGGCGCTGCCGGACCCGATCGGTACCGAAACGCCTGCCGAGGCAGTCGAACGGGCCGTGGTCACCGGCGCATTCGCCACCCCGGAGACCGAACTCGAGCTGGCCCGCCTGCTCGGTTCGCACCTCATCGGGATCGACGGCTGGCAACTGCTGGCCGATTGCGTCGCCGACGTCCGACCGGTGCTTTTCGTGACACCGAGCCCGCGGTTGGGCCGGGTGCCCTGGGGCCAGCTCGCGATGCCGGGTGCCGAGGGCTTCCGGCTGATGGAGCTGGTGGATGTACTGATGGCGGTGCCGCCCAACATCGTTCATGCGCCGCGCCGCGCCGCGCGTTGGACGGAACGCCTCGACTGTCCACCGGTGCTGGTATTGGATCCCCGCATTCCGGGACAGCGACCGGATTCGGCGCTGGGCTCGGTGCTGGGCCGCCCGTCACCACAGACGCCGTTGTCGGAACATTTCAGTGAGCTGGTGGCCGGCCACCCCGTGCTGCCGAAGGTCGACGCGGCCGTCGAGCTGTTCCGGCGTACCGATACCGACCGGGGGTGGTTGGCCGATGCCTGCGCACAGGACCCGAGCCGGCTGCTCTACGTCGGGCACGCCAGCGCCGCTGACGGAGCCGACGGGCACGCCGACCGCGCGGCGTTGCATCTGGCCGAGAGCCGGCCTCTGACCGCGGGGGAGATGATCGCGGCGCAGTTGCCCATCCCGCCCCGAGTGGCGTTGCTGGCGTGCGCCTCCGGTGGCGACTACCGGTTCGACGAGGCGGCCGGATTGGTCGCGGCGATGATCCTGGGTGGCGCGCAACTGGTGACCGCGACCCTGTGGTCGTTGCCGACCACGGCCGGATTCCGTCAATTCAGCCGGGCCGGCGCAGAGGCCGATCCGATGACGGACACCATCGTCGGGGTGGATCTGGCACATCGCGACGATGACGCGGGCCGGGCGGTGAACCGCTGGCAGCGGGCCATGATGCGCCGGTGGCGTGACGGCGACCTGACGGCCAGCCCACTGCACTGGGCCGCGGTGGCCACGTTCAGCGTCGACGGCGCCCGCTGAGTCAGGCCGGGGTCACACAGACCGCCACGACGCGTTCATTGCCCGGCCGGTAGTACGCGTCGATCACGTTGCCCGGTGAGACTTTTGCCAGCGCCGATGCCGGGATCAACGCCCGCTGACGTACCGGGAACTGGCCGCCGCCGCGCCTACTGACCATGAGGTCGAGTTCGACCTCGCGGTAGTCCTCGCGGATGGTCCCGGTGGCCCGCATTCCGGTGATGATTCCGCGCGACCGGGTGCCGGTGCGGATCAGCTCGAGCTGAACCCGCGTCATGAGCCCCTTGCGGACCAGCATGTGGTCGAATTCGGCGACCAATTCGCCGAGAGTGACGAGACGCTCGTCGGCCTCGTCGTCCCGGCAGACGCACCGTGCCCGGCGAGTGGCGGTCAGCGCGGCGCCGGCGCAGAACAGGCACAGGACGGTGAGCAGCACGACGTCGGTCATGTCCCCAAGGGTCCGGCCGACCGACCGCTACCGAACCCAACTTCGACGCCTCTATCCTGGTGCCGGTGAGCATCGGGTCCGAAACGTCTGGGGCGCGGGCCGACCCCGATTCGGCGGTGGGCGCCGCCCAGCCGCGCCGCGCGGTGATCGATCGGGCCTGGCGCGCCCTCGGCCCCGGCGTCGAGGTGTTCAGCGGCGACGACGGCGGGCCACTGCGCCGGACCGTCAAACGGATCATCGACCCGCTGGTGCTCAGGTTGCGCAGCAACACCCACTACTCGGCACCGGTGCTGGCTCCCGCGGTGGCTGCTGACCTGCACGCGCAGATGATCCGCAGTGGGCCACACCTGCGTGCCGCCGCTGCCTGGTTCACCGAGCTCAAACAGCAGCGCCGACGGCTGCGCATCACCGCCGGCAACGCCCAGGAGCTGTATTTCCCGGTGTGTTTCGAGCTTGCCGTTACCCGGGGTGCCCCGGCCTCAGACAAGACTGACGTTGCGACGGAGGTGCTGGCCGATCTCCATCAGGGCCGTGACCGTACCGCCATCGAGGCGCTCAACCAGCATGTGGCCGATCCGCATGTCGTCGACCGGTTGCGTCGCCAGCTCGACCGTAGCTGGCAGGACATCGTCGCCTCCGACGCGATCACCGGCCCGTTCTTCGCCGGACTGGCGACTGTGCTGGGCCCGGCCGACAGTCATCGTGCCGAGGCGGCCCGCCGGCGGGTGTGGTCGGCGCTGGTGGCCGACGCCACGCCGTACAACCTCGGCGCCGGGGTGCGGCACGAGGATGCCGGGCTGCCCTGGTCGGTTGTGGACATCGGACTGAGTTCAGTGTTGCCACAACAGCACCCGTCGATCATTGGCCCGGCCGAGGGTGATCGCCCGCTGGACCGCAGCGTGGTCGATCGGGTACGGGCGACATTGCGCCGGGCACTGGACCGGGACGAACTGCCGGACATCCCGCTGCTGTGTGCCGAGGAGGTGGACCGGTCCTGCGCTCCATGGGGGCTGCTCGCCGAGGACAAGCAGGCCGGCCTGGTGGCCGGCATCGAGGTGGCCACCGACCTGCGTCCGCTCGACGCCGACGCCGCGGGCCGCTACCAGCTGTCGGCGCGCATACAGGCCCGGCTGGCCAAGGAAGCGTATGTGCTGCATGCCCGCCGCTACGTGGTGGCCGGTGCCCCGGTGCACCCGCGCCAACGGCAGGTCATCGATGATCTCGGTGCGTTCTGCCGCCCCTATCTGAGCCGGCTGTGGGCGCGGTTGCACGGCCGGGATGTCTGGCAAGAGTCCTGCGCGGACGTCGACGACCTGCGGTCGCTGCTGGAGGGCGTGGCCAGGTCGGTCAGTCTGGATCACCGGCAGCGGATCAAGGCGATGCTGGAAGTGCAGGTGGCAGAGTGAAATTGGGTGCAGACGGCGGGCTGTGGAGTAGCGGCCCGGTGGCCGACGATCTGCCTCTGGTCGCGGTACTCGAGGTCAGCGGCGCGGTCCTGTCATGGGTCGTGGACGGGGGCGCAGACGAACCACCTTCCATCACGTTCACCGATCCGGAGCGTGCGGACTGGCTCTGGCGAGTGCTCGGCGAGTCGGGCCACGTCGCCCTCCTGGACGCACTGCGCCACCGGGAGCCCGGACAATCGCTCGAGCTGACCGGGGTCGAGGTGCTGCCGGGAACGATGGAAACGTTGCAGCGGTTGGCGATCGGGCACTGGTTGCGGCGGTGGTGGCCGGCCAGCGACCGGGACGGCATCGCGGCACTGGAGCGTCCGGTACTCGATGCCGAACTGGCGCTGTCGACGGTGGCCGCCGAGGATTTCTTCACTGACGACACCCTGGATTCCGACGTCGCAGGTCTGTTGGCGCCACACCTGAGTGCCTTGAATTCACTTGCTGCATCCGGTGATCCGAGGATTGCGGCAATGGTCGAGGAATGCCGCGAGCTCGCCGGTGAGATCGGGCTGAACTGGCCGGACACGCTCGCAGCGGAACCACAGCGGGACGACTACGCGCTCGCGGCCGGCAGCGGCGACAGTGGGAAGACGGCAGGGCTGATCGCACGCGGAACCGGCACCGTCGCGTGGTCGGCCGTGCCGCCCGGAGTGTTCGACGCTGCCGAGAACACCCTCGAGTGGTCGGTGCTCGGGGACGGTGCGGGGGTCACAGCGGTGGTGCGGGTGGCGCTTTCGGGGCCGGACTCACCGCTGGGTATCGAGGTGGGACTACGCGGTAACGGTTGCGGCGCTTCCGGTTTCCTCGATGCCACGGGTCGTGCGGTGCTGGAGTTGCACGATTCGGACGGGCGGCGTCTCACCGAAACCCACGCCTGGAACCTGGATTGGGCAGACGCCGCGGTCCGGGTGGGCGCCGAGGACGCCCCCGAGTCCGCGGAGGCGCGGGAGCGGGTGCGAGCGTTCGCGCGCACACGGATGGCCGCGGGTGCCTTCCTCGCCGAGGTCCGCGCAGTTGAATCCGACTACTGAGCGCTACTTGGCGGCCGTCTGGATGAACGCCGCCGAGGGCGACGCCTGCGGCAGTCCGGTCGCGGGTGCCTGCGGTGTACCGATCGCACTGGCCAGCCAGGGCAGGGCCGCCGAGAATGCATGGCTGGCGAACGGCCAGTCGTGGGTGCCCTGGTGGGTCACCACGGCGCAGGCGATGCCGTGTTTCGAACCGAGTGCGCACAGGGAGTTGGCGGCCTTGGCCTGATCGTTGGCGTGGGCTGCGGGCTTGCCCGGCGTGGAGGTGTCGTTGACGTCGAACCAACCGGTCATCTGGTCGTACGGCCCGTGCCGGTTGATCACCGTGCTCGGATCGAAGGCGTCCCACGCGGCGGCATTGCCGCCGAACAGTCGGTCGATGGTCTGCGCCTTGGTCCCCGAGTTCGGGCCGATGTCACCGGCGATGTCGACGAACGCACTGAACAGTTCGGGGTGCATGACCGCCAGGTCCACCGCGCACGTGCCGCCCATGGACCAGCCGACGATGCCCCAACCCGAGGCCGCCGGCTTGACGCCGTAGTGGCTGTTCATATATGGGACAACGTCTTTGGTGAGATGGTCGGCGGAGTTCCCGCGCTTGCCATTGACGCATTCGGTGTCGTTGTTGAAGGTGCCGCCCGGGTCGACGAACGCCAGCACCGGCGCATAGCCGTGGTGGGCGGCGGCGAAATCGTCCATCGTCTTGATCACGTTGCCGGCCCGCATCCAGTCGGCCGGGGTGTTGAACTCACCGCCGATCATCATCACGGTCGGCAACTGAGGAGCGGGATTGGAAGCGAACCACGCCGGCGGCAGGTACACATACTCACCGCGATGCCGGAAACCCGAAGCGGTGTTGGGGATTTCGACCGGGACCACACTGCCCTTGGCGGGCATGGCGCCCTTGCGCTGCATGGCGACCACCGTGACCTGGTCGGTCTGGTCGGGCAGGGGACCGGCGGTCAACTGGTTCCATGCGGTCTGCACCCACGGGAAGTAACCGACCCACAGGTTCAGCGCCAGTGCCGTGCACAGCAGCGTCAGCGGCACTGCCATGACAGCGGTACCGCGCCGCCACCACCGGCTGCCGCGCCAGCCCGCGGCCAGGATCACCACCGCCGCGCCCGTCAGCGCGATCCACACCCACAGGGACCGCGGCGCCGGATTGCCCGCCAGACCCTCGGACTCGATGTACCAGTTTGTGCCCGCGACGAGAATGCCGCCCACGGCCGCGGCGAACGGCAGCCAGATGAGCGCCCAGCGGCGGGTACGCCACCCGATTGCGGCGATCAACACCACGGCGGTGATGACTTGGATGCTGGTCGGAACCCAGCCGTGCATCAAGGACAGGTGGTGAGTGAAGGTCACGGCAACATCGTCGCCGCCCAATCTTGGGATCGGCTGTGAGGTGGCTGCTAACGAGGTTTGGCCAGGGGAAACGGGAGTGTTTCGCGGATGCTACGGCCAGTTATCAACATGACCACACGGTCCACACCCATACCGAGACCGCCCGTCGGCGGCATGGCGTACTCCATGGCCTGCAGGAAATCCTCGTCGAGTTCCATCGCCTCGGGGTCACCGCCCGCGGCCAGCAACGATTGCTCCTGCAACCGGCGGCGCTGTTCGACGGGGTCGGTGAGCTCGCTGTAGGCGGTGCCCAGTTCGACGCCCCAAGCCACCAGATCCCAGCGTTCGGCAACCCCTGGGATGCTGCGGTGCGGCCGGGTCAGCGGGGACACCGAGGTCGGGAAGTCCTTGTAGAACGTGGGTTCTTCGGTGCGGTCCTCGACGAGGTGCTCGTACATCTCCAGCACCACGGCCCCGGCGTCCCAATGAGTCAGGTAGGGGATGTGCGCCGCGTCGCAGAGCCGGCGCAGCACGGCCAGGTCGGTCTCGACGGTGACGTGCTCGCCGAGGGCTTCCGACACCGCGTCGTGCACGGTCTTGACCGCCCACCGGCCGGAGATGTCGACCGGCTCGAGGACCCCGTCGGCACGGGGCCGCTGGAAGACCTGGGCTCCGTTGGCGGCTGCCGCGGCGTTCTGGATCAGCTCGCGGCAGCCGTCGATCCACACGTTGTAGTCGGCGTGGGCCTGGTAGGCCTCCAGCAGGGTGAACTCCGGGTTGTGGCTGAAGTCCACGCCCTCGTTGCGGAACGCGCGGCCCAGCTCGAAGACCCGCTCGACGCCGCCGACGCACAACCGCTTGAGGTAGAGCTCGGGCGCGATCCGCAGATACAGGTCCAGGTCGTAGGCGTTGATGTGGGTCAGGAACGGCCGGGCGTTGGCACCGCCGTGGATCTGTTGCAGGATCGGGGTCTCGACCTCCAGGAAACCCTTGGCGTACAACGTCTCCCGGATGGCATGCAGTGCGCCGCTACGGGCCCGGATCAGGTCTCGTGCCTCAGTGTTGACCGCGAGGTCCACGTAGCGGGCCCGGACCCGGGCCTCCTGGTCGGTCAGGCCCTTCCACTTGTCCGGCAGCGGGCGCAGGCATTTGCCGATCAACCGCCAACTGTCGACCAGGAGCGAGTGGGTGCCGTTGCGGCTGCGGCCCATCGCACCGCTGACCTCGATCAGATCACCCAGGTCGATCGTGGCGGTGAAGTCGGCGGTCGTGGCCCCGCTGAGCCCCTCGTTGTCGAGCAGTAACTGAACTTCTCCTGACCAGTCGCGCAGCTGGGCGAACAGCACGCCGCCGTAGTCCCGGACCCGCAGGATCCGGCCGGCCACGATCACGTCGTCGCCGTCGGCGGCCTCCAGTGCGGCCGCAATGGTGTGGCTCGGGGCCTGGCCCACCGGATAGGCGTCCACGCCGCCGGCCTGCAACTGCCGCAGCTTGGCCATCCGGACCCGCACCTGCTCGGGTAGCCGTTGCCGCTCGTCGCCGTCGGGATCCGTCGGCATTCCGGAGAAGTCCGGTGCGCTGCCGTCGTGGTGGAGGCGGCCCGAACCCACCAACTCCGCCGGGGCCGCGACGTGCTCGCCGGTGTGCTGCTTGTTTCGCCGGGAGAACGGCAGCACCAGGAAACCTTCGGCGATCACCGAGGCCACCCCGACTCGCGGGATCAACCGCGCGTCCTCGTAGCAGGCGTACCGGGGAACCCACTGAGGCTGGTACTTCATGTTCGAGCGGTACAGCGTCTCCAACTGCCACCACCGGGAGAAGAACACCAACAGGGCGCGCCACAGTCGGGCCACCGGACCGGCGCCCAGCTGTGCACCCTGCTGGAATGCCGACCGGAACATTGCGAAGTTCAATGAAATACGGCTGACCCCAATGCCTTCGGACTGCATGCACAGTTCGCTGACCATCAGCTCGATGGTGCCGTTGGGGGATTGCGGGGAGCGGCGCATGACGTCGAGCGAGACACCGTTGGCTCCCCACGGCACCAGCGACAGCAACGCGACCACCTCGGGTTCTGAGTTTTCTGGTTCGCCGGCCTTGTGCTGCACCGCCTCGACGAGCAGGCAGTCACCGTCGGCCGGGTCGCCGAGCCGGCCCAGCGCCATCGAGAAGCCGCGTTCGGTCTCGGTGTCCCGCCAGGCGTCGGCACGCTTGATCACCTCGGCCATCTCGGCCTGATCCAGTTCACGGTGGCGCCGCATGCGCACCGAGGTGCCGGCGCGCCGGGCCCGGGTGACCGCCTGTCGCACCGCGCGCATATCGGGGCCGGACAGCCGGAAGCTGTCCGGATACAGGATGGCCTCGTCACCGAGTTGCAGCGCGTTGAGCCCGGCCACCCGGAACGCCTCGGCTGCCGTCGAACTGGCGCCCATGACACCGGGCGCCCAGCCGTAGGTCTGGCACAGCTGCAGCCAGGCGGCGATCGCCTGCGGCCAGGCCTTCGGATCACCGACCGGATCGCCGCCGGCCAGACACACCCCGACTTCCACGCGATAGGCGATCGCGGCCCGGCCGTTGGGGGCGAACACCACCGATTTGTCCCGGCGGGTGGCGAAGTACCCGAGCGAATCGTTCTTGCCGTAGGTCTCCAACAGCCCGCGGATCGCTGACTCGTCTTCGCCGGTCAGTGCATTGGAGGCGCGTTGGGACTGGAACAGCACGACCGCGGCCGCCATCAGTGCCAGCGCGCCGAACAAGCCGAAGATCGCGTTGAGGAAGGTGTGCGAATAGCCCTCGAAAACCTCGGGCGGGACGGTCGCGAATCCGCTGACCCGGTTGACCGCGTACAGCAGCCGCCATTCCGGGGGCAGGGTGCCGGGGAACAGTTCCAGCAGCGTCCACGCGGCCAGGATTCCGATCGCCATGCCCGCGACCAGGACCACGGCGGATTTGAGCAGGGCACCGCGGCGCACCTTGGCCCAGAACTGGTTACGGGCCAAGACCAGCGCGGCGATCGCGGCCACGTGGAACACCACACCGATGACCTCGCCTACATCGTCGGCGACAGGATCTCCACCGGCGGCGAGGTCACCGAGGTTCCAGCCGATGGCGCCCACCATGTAGAGCACCAGGATCCACCAGGCGATCCGCTTGCGGGCGGCCAGCGCCGCGGCCAGCAACGCCAGCACGAACGCCCACGCGAAGCTGGTGTCGGGAAAGTTGAAGATGTAGTCGTTGACGAACTCTCGGGGCACCTGGATCAACCAGCGCACTGCCGGTGACACGCTGGCGATCAGCGACAGGGTGGCGATCACCCCGACGATCCAGCCGGCTGCTGCGGGAACCCAGGAGAATCTCGACGCGGGCTGGACCCCGGTGCCGTTGCCGCGGCTGATGACGGTCATACGCCCGGAGAATAGGCGCTCAACCCGTCAATTGGGTTGAGCCCGCGCACAGACACCGGGGGGACCGGCTACCAGACCGGGCCGGTGTACTTCTCGCCTGGGCCTTTTCCCGGTTCTTCGGGTGCCGCGCTGGCTTCGCGGAACGCCAGCTGCAGGCTCTTGAGGCCGTCGCGCACCGGGCCCGCGTGGGGTCCCAGGTATTCGGCCGAGGCGGTGACGAGCCCGGCGAGTGCAGTGATCAGCCGGCGGGCCTCGTCGAGATCGCGGTGCGGGCTATCCTCGGGGTCCTCGGCCGACAGCCCGATCTTCTCGGCTGCGGCGCTCATCAACATGACCGCCGCCCGGGTGATCACTTCGACCGCGGGAATGTCGGCCAGCTCCCGTAGCTGCGGTGTCGCTTCGTCGGGCGTTTCGGTCGGATCCGTCATAGCTGCTAGACTTTCATGCGCGACCGTCCCGGCTTATGTCAGGGACAGCAAGTGGAGTCCCACTCCCACCGTTGGCCACACTGGTACAACGGTCCGGTCGCCGGTGTCCTCGGACGCCGGTTCTGTGCTCCACCTTTGGAGCTGCAGGCGGCGGAAGCCGTGATCGGTCGGCATTGGGCCCTGCTTTTCAGCAGGGCTTTTCTGTTCTACAGGGCAGAAGTGCGGATGGGCGGGTCTCCTCAGCAGACCCAACATAGGAGGCCCCATCAGCACTGAGACCCGCATCAACGAGCGCATCCGCGTACCTGAAGTCCGCCTGATCGGACCGAACGGCGAGCAGGTAGGGATCGTGCGCATCGAAGATGCTCTCCGCGTCGCCGCGGATGCCGATCTCGACCTCGTCGAAGTTGCACCAGCCGCTAAACCCCCGGTCTGCAAGATCATGGATTACGGCAAGTTCAAGTACGAGACGGCACTCAAGGAGCGCGAGTCTCGCAAGAACCAGCAGCAGACCGTCGTCAAGGAACAGAAGCTGCGTCCCAAGATCGACGATCACGACTACGAGACGAAGAAGGGCCATGTGGTCCGCTTCCTCGAAGCCGGGTCCAAGGTCAAGGTGACGATCATGTTCCGTGGTCGTGAGCAGTCCCGCCCCGAACTCGGGTACCGGTTGCTGCAGCGGCTCGGCGCCGATGTCGCCGATTACGGCTTCGTCGAGACGTCAGCCAAGCAGGACGGCCGCAACATGACGATGGTGCTGGCACCGCACCGCGGCGCGAAGACTCGCGCCAAGGCGGCAGAGCAGGCCGAGCGCCCCGGCGGGCAGCAGGCTGCACCAGCCGCATCAGAAGAACCAGACGTCACGCAGAACTAGTTTTCAACACAGAACTGAGGATTCATGCCCAAGGCGAAGACCCACAGCGGAGCATCCAAGCGCTTCCGCAAGACCGGGACCGGCAAGATCGTGCGCCAGAAGGCCGGCCGGCGCCACCTGCTGGAGCACAAGGCCACCAAGCGCACCCGTCGGCTCGACGGCCGCACCGTGGTGGCAGCCAACGACACCAAGCGTGTCAACAAGTTGCTCAACGGCTAGACCTGCCGCTCCCCGTACCGAACGAGAATAGGAACATCCCATGGCACGCGTGAAGCGCGCACTCAACGCCCAGAAGAAGCGGCGTACCGTACTCAAGGCCTCGAAGGGCTACCGCGGCCAGCGGTCGCGCCTCTACCGCAAGGCCAAGGAACAGCAGCTGCATTCGCTGAACTACGCCTACCGCGACCGTCGCGCCCGCAAGGGTGAGTTCCGCAAGCTGTGGATCTCGCGTATCAACGCCGCGGCCCGCGCCAACGACATCACCTACAACCGCCTGATCCAGGGGCTGAAGGCTGCCGGTGTCGAGGTAGACCGCAAGAACCTGGCCGAGATTGCCGTCAGTGACGCCGCCGCGTTCACCGCGCTGGTCGAGGTCGCCAAGGCCGCGCTCCCCGAAGATGTCAATGCGCCCTCCGGAGAGGCCGCCTGACGCTTACCGAGCGTTCTGCCCGGGTGGCTGCTGCGGTCAAACTGCAGCGCCACGTCGGGCGCCGCCGCGCCGCACGCTTCCTTGCCGAGGGGTCCAACCTCGTCGAGGCAGCGTTGCGGCGCGGACTTGTTTCCGAGGTGTTCGCGACTGAAGAAGCTGCGCACCGCTTCCGATCCGTGCTCGGCGACGCACCCGTGGAGTTGGTCACCGAGCGCGCGGCAAAAGCGTTGTCCGACACCGTGACCCCGGTCGGCCTGGTTGCAGTGTGCCGGCTGCCGGAGGTCTCCCTTGCTGACGTTCTGGCCGCTGCGCCCCGGTTGATCGCGGTGCCCGTGCGGATCTCGGAGCCGGGCAACGCCGGTACGTTGATCCGCACTGCCGACGCGATGGGGGCCGATGCCGTCGTGCTGGCCGGCCACAGCGTCGACCCGTACAACAGCAAGTGCCTGCGGGCGTCGGCCGGCAGCATCTTCTCGCTGCCGGTGATCGACGAGCCCGATGAAGCGGCAACCGTTGCGCGGCTGCAGGCCGCAGGGTTGCAGGTGCTGGCCACCACGGTCGACGGCGAGGTCAGCCTCGACGACCTCGATGCCGGCGGCGACCTGGCGCAGCCCACGGCTTGGCTGTTCGGCCCCGAAGCCCACGGCCTGCCAACCGAATTGGCCGCGGCTGCCGACCATCGCGTGCACATACCCATGCCCGGTCACTCCGAGAGCCTCAACATCGCCTCGGCAGCCTCTATCTGTCTGTATCAGAGCGCCCGCGCCCACCGCAGTGCTAGTGATTGAGCATGTGCCAATACTGCGGATGCCGGGACATGCCACTGCTGCGGGATTACATCGCCGAGCACGAGCGCGCAGTCGACCACGGCCGGGAAGCGGTGCGCGCACTGGACCGCGGTGAGCTGGAGGTGGCCCGCCGGCGGCTGGGGGAGATGTTCGAGGAGCTGCGCTCGCACTGGCAGGGCGAGGAGAACGGGCTGTTCGCGGTGATGCACGGCGATGAGCTCTACGCCGAGCACATCGATCCGTTGGTCGCCGAACACCGCGAGCTGGCCGCGTTCCTCGAGGTCGTCGACCTGGCCGATCCCGAGCACCAGGCTCGGGTGCGCAACGAGATCGAAGAGCTCTACCTGCACATCGCCAAAGAAGAGGACGGCTTGTTTCCGGCCGCGCTCACCGCGCTCGACGGACCCGACTGGGACGCCGCGATGGCCGGGTGGCGCGAGGCACACCCGGGTCGCGAAATGATCCAGGGGCAGGGCTAACTGAGCAGTCCTCGTGCCACGTGGGTGATCTGAACCTCGTTGCTGCCGGCATAGATCATCAACGACTTGGCGTCGCGGGCCAACTGCTCCACCCGGTACTCGGTCATGTACCCGTTGCCGCCGAACAGCTGCACGGCCTCCATCGCGACATCTGTCGCGGCCTGCGAGCAGTACCACTTGATGGCCGATGCCTCGGCGAGGGAGATCGGGGAGCCCTTCTCAGCGGATTCGATGACGCGGAACAGCATGTTGCGCACGTTCATCCGGGCCACTTCCATGTTGGCCAGTTTGAGCTGGATCAGCTGGAACTGGCTGATCTCCTGACCCCACAGGGTGCGGGTCTTGGCGTAGTCGACGCTCAACCGCAGGCATTCCTCGATCACGCCCAGTGCCATCGCGGCCACCCCGATGCGTTCGGCCGAGAAGTTCGACCGCGCGCTTGCCCGGCCCTCGTCGGTGCCATCCTCGGAGCCTTCGGTCTCGCCGAGCAGCCGGTCACGTCCCAGCCGGACGTTGTTGAAGAACAGCTCGCCGGTGCGCGAGGAGTGAATGCCCATCTTGCGGAACGGCTTCGACTGCACGAAGCCTTCCATGCCGCGGTCGAGGACGAAGGTCAGTACCTTGCGGTTGCGCTTGTCCGACCCGTCTCGTTCATCCAGCTTGGCGTAGACGACGACGACGTCGGCGTCGGGCCCGTTGGTGATGAAGGTCTTCTGGCCGTTGAGGATGTAATCGTCCCCATCGCGGGTGACATAGGACTTCATACCGCCGAAGGCGTCTGAGCCTGAATCGGGTTCGGTGATCGCCCAGGCGCCGATCTTCTCGTAGGTCACGAGGCCGGGGAGCCAGCGCTCCTGCTGGGCCAGCGTGCCGCGGCTCTGGATGGTCGACACGGTCAAGCCGAGGCTGACCCCGAGCCCGGTGACCAGGCCCATCGATACCCGGCACAGTTCGCTGATCAGGACGAATCCCATGCCCGGGGACCCGCTGCCACCGAACATTCCGCCCCGCGCGCCGGACGGCTTCGCGTCACCGCTGCGCAGCTTCTCCAGCCGTTTGTCCAGCGATTCCTTGGACATCGCGTCAATACCGAACGTGGCGAACAGCTTTCGCACGATCGGGTAGGGCTCCATATCGCCGCTCTCGAGCTCGTCGAGGTGCGGGCGGATCTCCTTGTCCACGAACTCACGAACCGCGTCGCGCACGGCGATGTCTACATCAGACCAATCCAGCATCCCGACAGCTTAGACAGGTGTCAAAAGTCAGGCCGCGGGGCGGCGGGCAGGGCGCCGCAGCGCCGGTAGTGAGAACGTGGTGTGCACCAGGGCGCCGGCCCGGTCGAGCAGGGTCTTGTTGCGCGGCAGGTAATGCATCGGCAGGCCCCTGCGGTCGCGGGGCGGCGCCATGAAGCCCGGCGCTTCCACCAGGGGACCGTCCGACGGTAGCTTCCCGGCCGCGCGGCGGTAGGCCGACAGGGCGCGTGGGTGCAGCCTGATCTCGTCGGGCACCGCGACGAACGCCAACTCGACCATCTTGCCGAAGATCCGCAGCAGCACCTCGTCGCCGGGCGTCCAGCGCATCCCGGCCTTCTCCCGCACCGCCGGATCGAACAATCCGGCGGCGATCCAGCGCTGCGCTCCGACAAGTGGTTTGAAAAGTTGGTCCCAGACCGGTGTCGGCATCAGCACGAACCACGGCTTGGGGATCCGGATGGTGAAGATGTCGAGGGTGGCCCGGTTGATCTCGAGCTCGTCGCGGCACTTGGCGTCCCAGTACTCCTGGAACTCCTCCCAGCTGTTGGGGACCGGCCGCATGCTCATGCCGTACATCCGGTACCACTGCACGTGTTCGTCGAAGAGCTGCTGTTTCTCGGCTTCGGTGAGGCCGCCGCAGAAATACTCCGCGGTCTTGATGATCAACATGAAGAACGTCGCGTGCGCCCAGTAGAACGTCTCAGGGTTCAGTGCGTGGTAGCGCCGCCCTTGGTTGTCGACGCCCTTGATGGTGGTGTGGAACCCCTTGATCTGCGCGCCGGTGTCGGGCGCGCGGTCCCCGTCGTAGACCACTCCCATGATGGGGTACACCGACCGGGCCACCCGCTGTAGCGGTTCGCGCAGCAGGATCGAATGCTCCTCGACGCCGGCGCCGAGTTCCGGATACATGTTCTGGATCGCGCCGATCCAGACGCCCAGCATCCCGGTGCGCAGGTCGCCGAAGTACTTCCAGGTCAGCGAATCCGGGCCCAGTGGATCGTGTTCGCTGCCGGTGGTGGCTCGTGTGGTCATTGGTCCTCGTTGACTCGTCATGACGTGGATCACAGCTGTGGCCAACGATAGTAGTGACAACGTACGTTGTCTACGTTGACGCGGCGCGTCGCGGCGCACTGTTATTCGGCGGCTACCGTGGCGCCACGGCGCTGTGACCAGCCCGGTTCGCCGGCGTAGGGGAAATGTGGGCAAACCAGCTCGTAGCGCGATTGCCGCCCGGTCCGCGGGCCACTTACTCTTGCGCTGTGGATGGCGAGCCGTTCGATGACCCGTCCGGCGGAGTCGGAGATATCGAGCAGGCGCCCCAACAGCGTCCGGCGCAGAGACCCGGATTGCCGGGCCCGTTCGGGTGGCTGCAGAGCGCCAACCGCAGCCCCGCCGTCGTCGACCTGGTCCGGCGGGTACGTCGGTCGTTGCCCGGGGATCCGGATTTCGGCGACCGCCTGTCGGCCTCGGGCGAGGGCGGACCCCGCGCGGCCGCACGGGTAGCCGATCGCCTGCTCGACCGTGACGCCGCCTCGCGCGAGGTGAGCCTGGGCGCATTGCAGGTATGGCAGGCGCTCACCGAACGTGTCTCGGGGACTCCCGCCAATCCCGAAGTGACGCTGGTGTTCACCGATCTGGTGGGTTTCTCGTCGTGGTCGCTGCGTTCAGGGGATGACGCCACACTGCGATTGCTGCGCCGCGTCGCGCAAGTGATCGAGCCGCCCGTGCTGGAAGCCGGCGGTCACATCGTCAAACGCATGGGCGACGGCATGATGGCGGTGTTCTCCGACCCGGGTACCGCCCTGCGCGCGATGCTTGTTGCGCTCGACGGGGTGAAGGGCATCGACATGGACGGTTACGCGCCGCGCATGCGGGTCGGGATCCACACGGGGCGCCCGCAGCGCATCGGATCGGACTGGCTCGGCGTGGACGTCAACGTCACCGCCCGGGTGATGGAACGGGCCAACAGCGGCGGCCTCGTGGTGTCCCACACCGCGCTGGAGGGCATCTCCGAGGAGGAGTTGGCGGAAATCGGCGTCACCGTGAAACGTCAACGTCGACAGATGTTCTCGAACAAGCCCGAAGGTGTGCCCGACGACCTGCTGATGTACCGGGTGAAAACCTCCGGGCAACCGCCCGCTCAGTGACCGCCGGACAGGTCCGACCGAACCAAAACCGCAGCGTCAGGGCCAGATGCCGATCACATATGATCAGCACTTGCGTCACACCGGTGCCGCAGACATCAAGGAGGCTGTCGCCGAGTGGGTGACGAAAAGGATTTGTCCGCCGCCGCGCTCGATGACGCGGTGAAAGCGGCCCGGCACGCATTCGATCAAGCCGGCGACCTGGACGCGCTCGCACGCGCCAAGACCGAGCACCTCGGTGACCGTGCCCCGATCGCTCTGGCCCGGCAGTCGTTGGCGACGCTGCCGAAGGCAGACCGCGCCGACGCCGGCAAACGCGTCAACGTCGCCCGGGGTGAGGCTCAGCGCGCGTACGACGAGCGGTTGGCCGCGCTGCGGGCCGAGCGCGACGCCGCGGTGCTGGTCGCCGAACGCATCGATGTGACGTTGCCCTCGACGCGCCAGCCGGTGGGAGCCCGGCACCCGATCACGATCCTGGCCGAGAACGTCGCCGACACCTTTGTGGCGATGGGGTGGGAACTGGCCGAGGGGCCCGAGGTCGAGACCGAGCAGTTCAACTTCGACGCACTGAACTTCCCGCCGGATCACCCGGCCCGTAGTGAGCAGGACACCTTCCAGATCGCCCCTCAGGCTTCCCCCGTCGCTTCGCTCGCCCCTGAAGGCTCGCGACAGGTGCTGCGGACGCACACATCACCCGTGCAGATCCGGGCACTGCTGGAGCGCGAGCTTCCGGTCTACATCATCTCGATCGGCCGGACCTTCCGGACCGATGAACTGGATTCCACCCACACACCGGTGTTCCACCAGGTGGAGGGGCTGGCCGTGGACAAGGGCCTGACCATGGCTCACCTGCGCGGCACGTTGGACGCGTTCGCGCGGGCCCAGTTCGGGCCCGAGGGGCGCACCCGGTTCCGGCCACACTTCTTCCCGTTCACCGAGCCTTCGGCCGAGGTGGACATCTGGTTCCCCGGTAAGAAGGGGGGCCCCGGCTGGGTCGAGTGGGGCGGCTGCGGGATGGTCAACCCAAACGTGTTGCGCGCCTGCGGTATCGACCCCGACGTTTACTCCGGATTTGCCTTCGGCATGGGATTGGAGCGAACCCTGCAGTTCCGCAACGGAATTCCCGACATGCGTGACATGGTCGAGGGCGATGTCCGCTTCTCGCTGCCGTTCGGGGTCGGTGCCTGATGCGGATTCCTTTCAGCTGGTTGCGTGAGGCAGTGCGCGCCGGTGCCCCCGATTGGGACGCATCGGCCGAGGAGCTTGAGCAGACGTTCATCCGAATCGGCCACGAGGTCGAGGAGATCATCCCGATCGGCCCCGTCAGTGGTCCGCTGACCATCGGCCGCGTCGCCGAGATCGAGGAACTCACCGAGTTCAAGAAGCCGATCCGGGCCTGCAAGGTGGACGTCGGTATCCAGAATGTGGACGGCGAGCCACACGACATCGTTTGCGGCGCGACGAATTTCGCCGTGGGCGACCTGGTGGTGGTAGCCCTGCCGGGAACCGTCCTGCCCGGGGACTTCACCATCGCCACACGCAAGACCTACGGCCGAGTTTCCGACGGCATGATCTGCTCGGCATCGGAGATGAACCTGGGTGTCGATCAGGCGGGCATCCTGGTGCTGCCCGAGGGCACCGCCGCACCCGGTACCCCGGCCGCCGAGGTCCTGGGTCTGGACGACGTGGTGTTCCATCTGGCGATCACGCCGGACCGCGGCTACTGCCTATCGGTGCGCGGCCTGGCCCGCGAGATCGCCTGTGCGCACGATCTGAACTTCGTCGACCTCGCCGACGTGCCGCCGCTGCCCGCCGAGGGGGAGGCCTGGCCACTGACCGTCGAGCCCGGAACCGGGGTGCAGCGCTTCGGTTTACGCCCGGTCACCGGCATCGACCCGGCAGCGGTGTCGCCGTGGTGGCTGCAGCGGAGGTTGATGCTCAGCGGCATCCGGGCGATCTCGCCCGCCGTGGACGTCACCAACTACGTCATGCTCGAACTCGGTCATCCGATGCATGCTCACGACAGCAGTCTCATCACCGGCGGTTTCTCGGTGCGCTTCGCCCGTGACGGTGAAAAGGTCGTCACCCTCGACGATGTCGAGCGGACTTTGAACTCGGCCGACGTGCTGATCGTCGACGACGTCGCGACCGCGGCGATCGGCGGAGTGATGGGTGCGGGCACCACCGAGGTGCGTGGTACCACCACCGATGTGCTGCTGGAGGCGGCGGTGTGGGATCCGGCTGCGGTGTCGCGCACCCAGCGTCGCCTGCACCTGGCCAGCGAGGCCGGCCGTCGCTACGAGCGCTCGGTCGACCCCGCCATTTCCGTTGCGGCCCTGGACCGTTGCGCGACCCTGCTGGCCGAGATCGCCGGCGGTGCCGTGGAGCCGAAGCTCACGGACTGGCGCGTGGACGGACGCACCGACTGGTCGCAACCGGCCGTCGAGATCCCGGCCGACCTGCCCGACCGGACTGCGGGCGTCGAATATGCCGCAGGCACCACGGCGCGCCGGCTGACCCAGATCGGCGCCTCGGTCGTTGAAGCCGCGGGTTCCGACGTCCTCACCGTCACCCCGCCCAGCTGGCGGCCCGACATGCGTCAGCGTGCCGACCTGGTCGAGGAGGTGCTGCGGCTGGAGGGGCTGGAGTCCATCCCGTCGGTGCTGCCGACCGCGCCGGCCGGGCGTGGTCTGACCGCGGGTCAGAAGCGGCACCGGGCGATCGGGAAGTCGTTGGCGCTGGCCGGTTTCGTCGAGGTCCTGCCGTCGCCGTTCCTGCCTGCCGGGGTGTTCGACGCGTGGGGCCTTGCTGCCGACGATCCGCGGCGCAACGCCACGAAGGTGCTCAATCCGCTGGAGGCCGACCGGCCGCAGCTGGCCACCACGTTGCTGCCGGGCCTCCTTGAGGCGTTGGGCCGCAACGTCTCCCGCGGTGCCGCCGATGTCGCGCTGTTCGCGATTCAGCAGGTGGTGCATCCCACCGAGCAGACCCGGTCCGTCGAGCGGATCCCGAACGACCGCAGGCCCACCGATGAGGAGATCGCCGGGCTGGACGCCTCGCTGCCGCGCCAGCCGCAACACGTCGCGGCGGTGCTGACCGGGCTGCGTGAACCTGCCGGCCCGTGGGGCCCCGGACGTCCGGTGGAAGCCGCTGACGCGTTCGAGGCGGTACGGGTGATCGGCCGGGCGGCCGGGGTGGAGTTCACCCTGCGCGCCGCGCAGGAGCTGCCGTGGCATCCGGGCCGCTGTGCCGAGGTACTCGTCGGTGACACCTCCGTCGGCTATGCGGGACAGCTGCATCCAGCGGTCGTCGAGCGCACCGGCCTGCCCAAGGGGACCTGCGCTGTCGAACTGGACCTCGATGCCGTACCGATCGTCGAAGCGTTGCCGGCGCCGTCGGTATCGCCCTTCCCGGCGGTATTCCAGGACATCAGCGTGGTGGTGGACGCTGAGGTCGCGTCGGCTGCAGTTGTTGATGCCGTCCGCGACGGGGCCGGCGAGCTGCTGGAGGACGTCAGGCTGTTCGACGTCTACACCGGACCGCAGATCGGGGAGGGGCGCAAGTCGCTGACCCTGGCGCTGCGGTTCCGGGCTGCCGATCGCACCCTCACCGAGGACGAGGCCAGCGCCGCCCGTGACGCCGCGGTGGCCGTGGCCGGTGAGCGGGTCGGAGCCGTGCTGCGCGGCTGATCTCTCCTCACGGGCGTAATGAGGGGACCCCGGCGCCGCGCAGGTGGGGAAGCGCGGCCGCCTCGCGTCCGGTGGCGAGCAGGAGCAGCGCCGACACCGGTCCCTCGATGAGCGGACCTTCGCCGGCTGCCCAGGCGGTATCGACCGCGCGTAACTGGTACGGGGCGAGCTTCGTCGCCGCATGGAACGGAAACCGCGGGTGCCAGATGTGTTCGAGCGCCAGCTGTGCCGCCTCGACGGGCATTTCGTGACGAAGGCCCAGGGGAACCGCGATGTCTTGTCCGTGTACCAGCAGATCCATCAGCCGATCGGTCGGCGTGGTGCCGACTGCGGTGAATCGGGCCCCGATGGTGCCCCGGATTTCGCCGAGCAGCTCGCGGTCACCGGTTCTCGCGGCGTGGCGGACGGCGGTATCGCACACCATGCGGTCGAGATTGCCGCGTGCGCGCATCAGATTGACCAGAATTCGACCGACATGGGCATGGGTCGAGAGCGCCACGTGGGCCACGACGTCTCGGACCTGCCAGCTGTCACACAGGCTGGCGTGGCGCCATTGCGATGCGTTGAGCTGTTCGAGTAATTGCAGCAGGCTGCGTCTTTCGGTGTCGACGGCGTGCCAGACGTCCTCGGTGTTCATGCGGATTACGCTAGAAACTCCAGTCAGGGGGAGGTTCAAGAGATTGTGACGCACAGCACAACTATCGGTGAGCTGTCACGGCTCACCGATGTGCCGGTGCGGACCATTCGGTACTACTGCGACGAAGGTCTGCTGGCGCCTCGACGCAGTTCCGGCGGACACCGGGTATTCGATGCCACCGCAGTCGAGTCGTTGCGGCTAGTCCGTCGGCTCCGAGCGGTCGGTCTCGGCCTGAGCGCCATCGGCGGCATTCTGGCGGGCCGGACGTCGATCGGTGAGGCCGTGGCGGCCGAACAACGAGCCATCGAGGCGGAGTTGACCGGTCTGAAGGGTCGCCTGGCAGCGTTGGAGGGACTGGTCACCGCCCAGGAGGGGCGTCGCGGGCACGATGTTCTCGTCGGGTTCTGGCGGCGGTTGTTCGCGGGGGCGACGTCGATGACGATGTTCGACGAGTTCGTCGAGATGACGGTGCCGCAACCGCCCGGCGAGGCGAGCGCGGCCCGCGTCGTCGCGTACGCAGAACTTGTTGCGCTCGCCCGTCGTCACCGGTGTCGCCGAGGCGTGTGACATGGCTCTGCTGCTCGTCTGCGCCGCCGGGCGGAGTTCGGAACGGTCATGGCCAAGCAGCTGTGGCGGGTTCGAGCCGGCGGGCATCAGCGATCGTGGTGGCCTCGGTCAGCCACCTTCGGACGGACCTGCCGTCGACCGATTCGTCGATGCGCACGCCCGGGCCCGCCGGGTTTCCGACACGCCGCGCTTTCGGCGGATGCTCACCGCAAATGCCGGCGCCGACACCGATCCGGACGTCCGCCGGTACTGGAGCCTGTTCAGTGAAATCGCGGGGGAGGCCACTACTGTGGGATCCACTCAGCGCTGGCTCTACGACGCGCTCTGCATCGCCGCCGCTTAGCCGGTTAATGAGTTTGCATCTGCATGCATAACAATGCAGAATTGCCGCATGACTTCGATAGCGGTGGCCGGCGCGAGCGGGTACGCCGGGGGAGAGATCCTGCGATTGCTGCTCGGGCATCCGGCCTACGCTGACGGCCGGTTGACCATCGGGGCATTGACCGCGGCCTCCAGCGCGGGCACCAGCATGGCTGAGCATCACCCGCATCTGTTGCCGCTGGCCTCGCGCATCCTGGAAGCCACCGATGCCGAGGTACTGGCCGGCCACGACGTCGTGTTCCTGGGCCTGCCGCACGGTCATTCCGCGGCGCTCGCCGAGCAACTCGGTCCCGACACCCTGATCATCGACTGCGGTGCCGACTTCCGGCTCACCGACGCCGCCGACTGGGAGAAGTTCTACGGTTCGGCGCACGCCGGCAGCTGGCCCTACGGGCTGCCCGAACTGCCGGGTGCCCGGGACCGGCTCAAGGGCGCCAAGCGCATCGCGGTGCCGGGCTGCTATCCGACCGCGGCACTGCTGGCGCTGCTGCCCGCCGTCGGCGCCGACCTCGTCGAACCGGCCGTCACCGTGGTCGCCGTCAGCGGCACCTCGGGTGCGGGCAAGTCCGCCAAGGTGGACCTGCTGGGCTCGGAGGTGATCGGCTCGGCACGCGCCTACAACATCGCCGGCGAGCACCGGCACACCCCGGAGATCGCCCAGGGGCTGCGTGCGGTGACCGACAAGGACGTCACCGTCTCCTTCACCCCGGTGCTGATCCCGACCTCCCGGGGAATCCTGGCCACCTGCACCGCCCGCACCGAGGCATCCAACGACGAGATCCGGGCTGCCTACGAAAAGGCTTACGACGCAGAGCCGTTCATCCACCTGCTGCCCGAGGGGCAGCTACCCAAGACGGGGTCGGTGATCGGCAGCAATGCCGCGCAGATCGCGGTCGCAGTGGACACCGAAGCGAAGACCATGGTCGCCATCGCCGCCATCGACAACCTCACCAAGGGCACGGGCGGCGCCGCGGTGCAGTCGATGAACCTGGCGCTCGGCTGGCCGGAAACCGAAGGACTGTCGATCGTGGGAGTGGCACCGTGACCGAGGAAACCAAGCTGGTCCGCACGCAGGGCGTCACCGCCCCCGCGGGCTTCCGGGCGGCCGGGATCGCCGCCGGGATCAAGGCTTCCGGCGCGCCGGACCTGGCCCTGGTGTTCAACGAGGGGCCCGACCACGCCGCCGCGGGCGTGTTCACCCGCAACAAGATCAAGGCTGCCCCGGTGCAATGGTCACAGCAGGTGCTGACCACCGGCCGGCTGCGCGCGGTGGTCCTGAACTCGGGTGGCGCCAACGCCTGCACCGGTCCGCTGGGCTTCCAGGACACCCATGCCACCGCCGAGGCCGTCGCTTCCGCGCTGAGCGACTGGGGCACCGAGACCGGTGCCATCGAAGTTGCGGTGTGCTCGACGGGCCTGATCGGTGACCGGTTGCCGATGGACAAGGTGCTGGCCGGGGTCACCGAGATCGTCCACGAGATCGCCGGTGGCCTGACGGGCGGCGACGACGCGGCACGGGCCATCATGACCACCGACACAGTGCCGAAACAGGTTGCGCTGCACCATTCGGTGGAGTCGGGGGAGAACTGGACCCTGGGCGGGATGGCCAAGGGCGCCGGGATGCTGGCGCCGTCGCTGGCGACCATGCTGGTGGTGTTGACCACCGATGCGGTCGTTGACGCCGCAGCCCTGGACGTCGCGCTGAAGCGGGCCGCGGCACTGACCTTCGACCGGCTCGACGTCGACGGCAGCTGCTCGACCAACGACACCGTGCTGCTGCTCGCGTCGGGCGCCAGCGAGATCGCCCCGAGTCAGGACGACCTCAACGAGGCTGTGCTGCGGGTCTGCGACGACTTGTGCGCGCAACTGCAGGCCGACGCCGAAGGCGTCACCAAGCGCGTCGTCATCACCGTCACCGGCGCCGGCAGCGAGGACGACGCACTGGTCGCGGCGCGCGTCATCGCCCGCGACAGCCTGGTCAAGACCGCGCTGTTCGGCTCCGACCCCAACTGGGGCCGGGTGCTGGCCGCGGTCGGCATCGCGCCGGTGAAGCTCGATCCGGAGCGGATCAGCGTGTCGTTCAACGGTTCTCCGGTCTGCATCGACGGGGCCGGCGCCCCGGGTGCGCGCGATGTCGACCTGTCCGGCGAGGACATCGCCGTGGTGGTCGATCTGGGCGCGGGAGACCACAGTGCTTCCATCCGGACCACCGACCTGTCGCACGCCTACGTCGAAGAGAACTCGGCCTACAGCTCATGAGCCAGGCCATCGAGCGCGGCGTCAGGGCCCAGGTGCTCGCCTCGGCGCTGCCGTGGCTCAAGCAATTGCACGGCAAGATCGTCGTCGTCAAGTACGGCGGTAACGCGATGACCGACGACATCCTCAAGGCGGCCTTCGCCGCCGACATGGTGTTTCTGCGCAATTGCGGTATCCACCCGGTGGTGGTGCACGGGGGCGGGCCGCAGATCAGCGCGATGCTCAAGAAGCTCGGCATCCCAGGCGATTTCAAGGGCGGCTTCCGGGTGACCACACCCGAGGTCCTCGATGTGGCGCGGATGGTGTTGTTCGGTCAGGTGGGCCGGGAGCTGGTCAACCTGATCAACGCTCACGGCCCGTACGCAGTGGGCCTCACCGGTGAGGACGCGCATCTGTTCACCGCGGTACGGCGCAGCGTCACCGTCGACGGGGTCGCCACCGATATCGGGCTGGTCGGCGACGTCGAACACGTCAACGCCGGATCGCTGTTGGATCTCATTGCCGCGGGCCGGATTCCGGTGGTTTCGACCATCGGGCCGGATGTCGACGGCGTGGTGCACAACATCAACGCCGACACCGCGGCCGCGGCCCTGGCCGAGGCGCTGGGCGCCGAGAAGCTGGTCATGCTCACCGATGTGGAGGGGCTCTACACCGATTGGCCGGACCGCTCCTCGCTGGTCAGCGAGATCGACACCGGGGCCCTGACGCAGCTGCTCCCCAAGCTCGAATCGGGGATGGTGCCCAAGATCGAGGCCTGCCTGCGGGCGGTGGCCGGCGGGGTGCCGAGCGCGCATGTGATCGACGGCCGTGTCGAACACTGTGTGCTCGTCGAGCTTTTCACCGATGAAGGAACCGGAACCAAGGTGGTACCCGCATGAGCCTCCAGGACCGCTGGGAAGCGGTGATGATGAACAACTACGGCACCCCGCCGTTGGCGCTGGCCGGCGGTGACGGCGTCGTGGTCACCGATACTGACGGCAAGTCCTATCTGGACCTGCTCGGCGGGATCGCGGTCAACCTCCTCGGGCACCGTCACCCCGCGGTCATCGAGGCTGTCACCGCCCAGCTCAACACGCTGGGCCACACGTCCAACCTCTATGCCACCGAGCCGGGCATCGCGCTGGCCGAGGCCCTGGTCGGGCATCTGGGCACCCAGGCGAGGGTGTTCTTCTGCAACTCGGGTACCGAGGCCAATGAGGTGGCCTTCAAGATCACCCGACTGACCGGCAAGACGAATATCGTTGCCGCCCAAGGCGCCTTCCACGGCCGCACGATGGGTTCGCTGGCCCTGACCGGCCAGCCCGCCAAGCAGGCACCTTTCGAACCGCTGCCGGGCAACATCACCCACGTGCCCTACGGCGACGTCGAAGCCCTTGCGGCCGCGGTCGATTCACATACCGCCGCGGTGTTCCTGGAACCGATCATGGGGGAGGGCGGCGTCGTCGTCCCGCCGGCCGGATACCTGGCTGCTGCCCGGGACATCACCACAAGGAACGGTGCGCTGCTGGTCCTCGACGAGGTACAGACCGGAGTCGGGCGGACCGGCGTCTTCTACGCCCATCAGCACGACGGCATCACCCCCGACATCGTGACTCTGGCCAAGGGCCTGGGCGGCGGGCTGCCGATCGGGGCCTGCCTGGCCATCGGGCCGGCCGGTGATCTGCTCACCCCGGGCCTGCACGGCAGCACCTTCGGCGGCAACCCGGTGTGCACTGCAGCCGCGCTGGGCGTGCTCAAGGCGCTGACGGATGGGGACCTGATCGCCCGGGCCGGGGTACTCGGCAAGACCCTGAGCCACGGCATCGAGGAGCTGGGCCATCCGCTGGTGGACCACGTGCGCGGCAAGGGCCTGCTGCAGGGAGTGGTGCTGACCGCCCCCAGCGCCAAGGCGGTCGAGGCCGCGGCCCGCGACGCGGGCTTCCTGGTCAACGCCGCTGCTGCGGACGTGATCCGGCTGGCGCCGCCACTGATCATCACCGAACCGCAGATCGAGACGTTCCTGTCCGCTCTGCCCACCGTTCTCGACACCGCTGTGGAGGCTGAATCATGATCCGGCATTTCCTGCGTGACGACGATCTGTCGCCCGATGAGCAGGCCGAGGTGCTCGCGCTGGCCGCCGAGCTGAAGAAGGCACCGTTCTCGCGGCGCCCGCTCGAAGGCCCGCGCGGGGTCGCCGTCATCTTCGAGAAGAACTCGACGCGCACCCGGTTCTCGTTCGAGATGGGCATCGCCCAGCTCGGCGGGCATGCCGTGGTGGTCGACGGACGCAGCACCCAGTTGGGCCGCGAGGAAACCCTCGAGGACACCGGGGCGGTCCTGTCCCGTTACGTCGACGCGATCGTGTGGCGCACCTTCGCCCAGGAGCGGCTGACCGCCATGGCCAGTGGCGCCTCCGTCCCGATTGTCAATGCGCTGTCCGACGAATTCCACCCCTGCCAGGTGCTGGCCGACCTGCAGACACTGGCCGAGCGCCGGGGCGGGGTGGAGGGCCTCAAAGGTTTGCGAATGACCTACCTGGGCGACGGCGCCAACAACATGGCGCACTCACTGATGCTGGGCGGCGTCACCGCGGGTATCCACGTCACCATCGCCGCACCTGCCGGTTTCGAACCTGACCCGCAGTTCGTCGATGCCGCCAAGCGCCGTGCCAGTGAGACCGGGGCGACCGTCACCCTCACCGATGACGCACATGCCGGGGTCGACGGGGTCGACGTGCTCGTCACCGATACCTGGACGTCGATGGGTCAGGAGAACGACGGGCTCGACCGGGTGCGGCCGTTCCGCCCGTTCCAGGTCAACGCCGACCTCCTCAAGCGTGCCGACCCGGAAGCCATTGTGCTGCACTGCCTTCCGGCGCATCGCGGTCACGAGATCACCGATGAGGTGATCGACGGGCCGCAGAGCGCGGTGTTCGACGAGGCCGAGAACCGGCTGCACGCCCAGAAGGCCATGCTGGTGTGGCTCCTGGAGCGATCCTGACGTGAGCGCACCGACCCGTGCCGGCCGCCAGGCCCGCATCATCACGCTCCTGTCGTCCAGGCAGGTGAGTAGCCAGACCGAACTGGCCGCCCTGCTGGGCCAGGAGGGCATCGAGGTCACCCAGGCCACGCTGTCGCGGGACCTGGAGGAACTCGGCGCGGTGAAACTGCGTGGCGCCGACGGCGGCGTCGGGGTGTACGTCGTACCCGAGGACGGCAGCCCGGTGCGGGGTGTGTCCGGCGGTACCGAGCGGTTGACCCGCTTGCTGGGGGACTTGCTGGTGTCGACAGACGCCAGCGCTAACCTTGCCGTGCTGCGCACCCCGCCAGGGGCAGCGCACTACCTGGCCAGCGCGATCGACCGTGCTGCCCTGCCGTATGTGGTCGGCACCATCGCCGGTGACGACACCATCCTGATGGTGGCGCGCGACCCGATGACCGGGGCAGAGCTCGCCGGCATCATCGAGAACTTGAAATAAAGCCCAAAACAAGGAGATTGCTCATGTCCGAACGCGTCATCCTGGCGTACTCCGGAGGTCTGGACACCTCGGTCGCGATCAGCTGGATCGGCAAGGAGACCGGCAAAGAGGTCGTCGCCGTCGCCATCGACCTCGGCCAGGGCGGCGAGGACATGGAGGTCATACGCCAGCGTGCCCTGGACTGCGGTGCGGTCGAGGCCGTCGTGGTCGACGCCCGTGACGAGTTCGCCGACGAATACTGCCTGCCGACCATCAAGGCGAATGCGCTCTACATGGATCGCTACCCGCTGGTGTCGGCCATCAGCCGCCCGCTGATCGTGAAGCACCTGGTCGACGCGGCTCGTAGCCACGGCGGCACCGTCGTCGCGCACGGCTGCACCGGCAAGGGCAACGATCAGGTGCGCTTCGAGGTCGGCTTCGCCTCCCTGGCCCCCGAACTCGACGTCATCGCACCGGTTCGCGACTACGCCTGGACCCGTGAGAAGGCCATCGCGTTCGCCGAGGAGAACGCCATCCCGATCAACGTCACCAAGCGGTCACCGTTCTCGATCGATCAGAACGTGTGGGGCCGTGCGGTGGAGACGGGGTTCCTCGAGGACCTGTGGAACGCGCCGACCAAGGACGTCTACGACTACACCCAGGATCCGACGGTCAACTTCAACGCCCCCGACGAGCTGATCATCAGTTTCGACAAGGGTCGCCCGGTCGCGATCGACGGTCGTCCGCTCAGCGTGCTGGAGATCATCCAGGAGCTCAACACCCGGGCCGGTGCGCAGGGCGTGGGCCGGCTCGACGTGGTCGAGGACCGGCTGGTCGGCATCAAGAGCCGCGAGATCTACGAGGCGCCGGGTGCGATGGTGCTGATCACCGCGCACACCGAACTGGAGCATGTGACGCTGGAGCGTGAGCTGGGCCGGTACAAGCGCGGCGTGGACCAGAAGTGGGGCGAGCTCACCTACGACGGCCTGTGGTTCAGCCCGCTCAAGCGGTCCCTGGAGGCGTTCGTCGAGCACACGCAGGAGCATGTCTCCGGCGACATCCGGCTGGTTCTGCACGCCGGGAGCGTCATCGTCAACGGCCGGCGTTCCGGGGAGTCGCTGTACGACTTCAACCTGGCCACCTACGACGAGGGCGACAGCTTCGACCAGAGCGCGGCCAAGGGCTTCGTGCTGCTGCACGGTCTGAGCTCCAAGATCTCGGCCAAGCGCGACCTGGGTCTGTAAGCAGCAAGCACCGCCGAGCAGTGAGGGTGACATGAGCACCAACGACGGAACCACCAACGAGGGATCGCTGTGGGGCGGCCGGTTCGCCGATGGCCCTTCGGCTGCCCTTGCCGCACTGAGCAAGTCGACCCACTTCGACTGGGTGCTGGCGCCGTACGACGTCACCGCGTCCAAGGCCCATGCCCGCGTTCTGCACCGGGCGGGCCTGCTCACCGATGAGCAGCGCGACGGTCTGCTGGCCGGGCTGGACAGCCTCGGAGAAGACGTCGCCGACGGCAGTTTCGAGCCGCTGGTCACTGACGAAGACGTGCACGGCGCGCTTGAGCGCGGGCTGATCGACCGGGTCGGACCGGATCTGGGTGGCCGGCTGCGCGCCGGACGCTCCCGTAACGACCAGGTGGCCACACTGTTCCGGATGTGGCTGCGCGACGCTGTCCGCCGCGTGGCCGACGGCGTGCTCGAGGTGGTCAACGCCCTGGCCACCCAGGCGGCGGCCCATCCGACGGCGATCATGCCCGGCAAGACGCATCTGCAGGCCGCCCAGCCGATCCTGCTCGCCCACCATCTGTTGGCCCACGCTCATCCGCTGCTGCGCAATGTCGACCGGCTCGCCGATTTCGATGACCGCACCGCGGTCTCGCCCTACGGCTCGGGGGCGTTGGCCGGCTCCTCTCTCGGACTGGATCCCGACGCGATCGCCGCGGATCTCGGATTCGCCTCGGCGGCAGACAATTCCGTCGACGCCACCGCGGCGCGCGATTTCGCCGCCGAGGCGGCGTTCGTCTTCGCCCAGATCGGCGTGGACCTGTCCCGGCTCGCTGAGGACATCATCCTCTGGAGCACAACCGAATTCGGCTACGTCACGTTGCACGATTCGTGGTCGACCGGCAGTTCGATCATGCCGCAGAAGAAGAATCCGGACATCGCTGAATTGGCCCGCGGTAAATCCGGACGGCTGATCGGCAACCTCACGGGCTTGCTGGCCACGCTCAAGGCCCAGCCCCTGGCCTACAACCGGGACCTGCAGGAGGACAAGGAACCGGTCTTCGACTCGGTGGCGCAGCTGGAGCTGTTGTTGCCGGCGATGGCCGGACTGGTCGCCACCCTGGCCTTCGACGAGGACCGGATGGCCGCGCTGGCTCCCGCGGGCTATACGCTGGCCACCGATATCGCTGAATGGCTTGTGCGCCAAGGTGTTCCGTTCCGTGTCGCCCATGAGGCCGCGGGTGCCGCGGTGCAGGCGGCCGAGGGGCGCGGCGTCGGGCTCGACGAGCTGACCGACGACGAGTTCGCCGAGATCGACCCGGCACTCACCGCGCAGGTGCGCGAAGTGCTGACTGTCGAAGGTTCGGTGAACGCGCGCAGCGCCCGTGGCGGCACCGCACCGGTTCAGGTCGCCAAGCAGCTCGGCGTGGTCCGCAACACCGCTGAGGAGTTACGAATCCGCTTGCGCCGTTAGCCGATCTGCTCGCCGAGTTCGAACCAACGCTCCTCGACCTCGGTGACCTCGTCCTCCAGCGCGCGGATGGCGGCCACCTTGACCGCGAGCCCTTCGAAATCGGACTGGTCATGGTCCGCCATCGCCGTCCGGGACCGGTTGATCTGTTGCTGCAGTTTCTCCAGCCGGCGTTCCAGGGCGGACACCTCCTTCTGCGCTGCCCGCAGATCGGCGCCGGACAGCCCGTCGGGTGTAGTGCCGGCGGCCGGTGCCGGCGCGGCGCCGGTCGCCGATGCATGCGCGGCCCGCAATCGCAGGTACTCGTCCACCCCGCCCGGCAGATGCCGCAGATGCCCGCCGAGGATCCCGTACTGCTGGTCGGTGACCCGCTCCAGAAAATAGCGGTCGTGGCTCACCACGATCAGCGTGCCGGGCCACGAGTCGAGCAGATCCTCCATGGCGGAGAGCATGTCGGTGTCCAGGTCATTGGTCGGTTCGTCGAGGATCAGCACGTTGGGCTGTGCCAGCAGGATCAACAGCAGCTGCAGGCGGCGTTGCTGTCCGCCGGAGAGGTCCTTGACCGGTGTCGACAACTGGGCGTTGGAGAACCCGAGACGCTCCAGCAACTGCCCGGGCGTGAGTTCCTGAGCCTTCGACCCGGTACCGAACACATACGACGTGCGCAGGTTGGCGAGCACTGTCCGCACCGGGTCGCCGAGGTGAGGCTCAAGCTCGTCGACGGTCTGGGTGAGGGTCGCGACCTGCAGCGTCTTACCGTGTTTGACCCGGCCTGAGGTCGGCTGCACCGAACCGTCGATCAGACCGAGCAGCGTGGATTTTCCGGCGCCGTTGACGCCGAGGATCCCGGTGCGCTCACCCGGGGCGATTCGCCACTCGACCTGGTGCAGCACCTCGCGGTCGCCGTAGCTCACCGACACGTCCAGGAGGTCGACGACCTGCTTGCCGAGCCGTGACACCGCCAGGGACTGCAGTGCGACCTTGTCCCGGATCTCCGGCACATCGGCGATCAGCGCGTTGGCCGCGTCGATTCGGAACTTCGGCTTGGAGGTGCGGGCCGGAGCGCCGCGGCGCAGCCAGGCCAGTTCTTTGCGGGCCAGGTTCTGCCGCCGCGCCTCGATGGTGGCCGCCTGCCGGTCGCGTTCGACCCGCTGCAGGATGTATGCGGCGTAGCCGCCGTCGAACGGTTCGACGATGCGGTCGTGTACTTCCCAGGTGGCCGTACAGACCTCGTCGAGAAACCAGCGGTCGTGCGTCACCACCAGCAGCCCACCCGAGGATGCCGACCAGCGCTTCTTGAGATGCTCGGCGAGCCAGGTGATTGCCTCCACGTCGAGGTGGTTGGTCGGCTCGTCGAGGGCCAGCACGTCGTGATCGCCGGCGAGCAGCCCGGCCAGGGCGACCCGGCGCCGCTGTCCGCCCGAGAGGGTGCGGAGTTCGGCGTCCCAGGGCAGGTCGCCGAGCAGACCCGAGATGACGTCGCGCCCGCGCGGGTCACCGGCCCATTCGTGTTCGGGGACGTCACCCACCACGGCGTGCCCGACGGTGTCCGCGTCGTCGAGGGTGTCGGCCTGGTCGAGGACGCCCACCCGCACACCACCGCGGACGGTCACCCGGCCGGAATCGGGTTCGAGTCGGCCGGCCAGCATGGCCAGCAGGCTGGATTTTCCGTCGCCGTTTCGGCCCACGATGCCGATCCGGTCGCCTTCGCTGACGCCGACCGTGACGGAGTCGAACACCACGCCGGTGGGGTACTCCAGATGCAGGGCTTCGCCCCCGAGCAGGTGTGCCATCGCCGCCGACCCTATCGTTCGGCGCCTCCGTCACCGGCACCGCATCGGGCGGCTACGCACGTAGGCGTGATCAAGTCGGTGATCGGTTGCTGTTGTGCCATGATGACGACGTCAATCGGGGTCGGGGTTGAGTTGTCAGGTGGGGAGCAAGCTGGTGGATTTCTCAGCAGTGACCAGACCGGTCGAGCGGTTGCTGGCGACCGCGCAGAATGGCCTGGAGGTTCTGCGCTACGGGGGCTTGGAGACCGGTGCGGTCCCGTCGCCGTTCCAGATCATCCAGAGCGTGCCGATGTACCGGCTGCGGCGGTACTTTCCGCCGGACGCCCGCCCGGGGGCCCAGAATCCGCGTCCGCCGGTGCTGATGGTGCATCCGATGATGATGTCGGCGGACATGTGGGACGTGACGCGTGACGATGGTGCGGTCGGCATCCTGCACGCCGCCGGTATCGACCCCTGGGTCATCGATTTCGGCTCGCCCGACAAGGTCGAGGGTGGCATGCAGCGCAACCTCGCCGACCACGTCGTCGGATTGTCGGAGGCCATCGACGTCGTCAAAGAGGTCACGGGGCGCGACGTGCACCTGGCCGGTTACTCGCAGGGTGGGATGTTCGCCTACCAAACCGCGGCCTACCGGCGGTCCAAGGATCTGGCCAGCATCATCGCCTTCGGTGCCCCGGTGGACACCCTGGCCGCACTGCCGATGAACCTGCCGGCCGGGGTCGCCGCGGGTGCGGCGGATTTCATGGCCGATCACGTGTTCAGCCGCATCGACATCCCGGGCTGGTTGGCCCGCACCGGTTTTCAGATGCTCGACCCGATCAAGACCGCCCAGTCTCGTCTGGAGTTCCTGCGTCAGCTGCACGACCGTGAGGCCCTGCTGCCGCGCGAACAGCAGCGCCGGTTCCTGTCCTCGGAGGGCTGGATCGCGTGGTCGGGGCCCGCGATCTCCGAACTGCTCAAGCAGTTCATCTCACACAACCGGATGATGACCGGGGGCTTTTCGATCCGCGGCGACCTCGTCACGCTTTCTGACATCGACTGCCCGATCCTCGCGGTGGTCGGCGAGGTCGACGATATCGGCCAGCCGGCCGCGGTCCGGGGCATCAAGCGGGCTGCGCCCGATGCGGATGTTTACGAATATCTGATCAGGGCAGGACATTTCGGCTTGGTCGTGGGTTCGAAGGCTTCCGACCAGACCTGGCCGACGGTGGCGCAGTGGGTGAAATGGCTTGGTGGAGAACAGATGCCGGAAGGCGTGGTTCCGATGGGATCGCAGCCGGCAGACCGCCCGGAGGGCGGGGTGTCGTTCTCCACCCGCGTCACCCACGGCGCGACGGCGGCCACCGAGATGGCGTTCGGGGTGGCCCGTTCGGCAGCCGACGCGTTGATGGCGGCGAACAAGAACGCCAGGACCCTGGTCATCGAGACGGCCCGTACGCTGCCACGCCTGGCCCGGCTGGGGCAGGTCAACGACCACACCCGGATTTCGCTGGGCCGGATCATGAGCGAGCAGGCGCGCAGCGCGCCCAACGGTGAGGCGCTGCTGTTCGACGGCCGGGTGCACACCTACGAAGCAGTGGACCGCCGGGTCAACAACGTGGTGCACGGCCTGATCGACGTCGGGGTGCGCCAGGGCGCCCGCGTCGGCGTCCTGATGGACACCCGGCCGAGTGCCCTGGTCGCCATTGCGGCGCTGTCCCGGTTGGGGGCGGTGGCGGTGCTGCTGCCGGAGGCGGATCTGGCCGCGGCCGCCCGTCTCGGCGGCGTCACCGAAATCATCGCCGACCCGAGCCACCTCGACATGGCCCGGGCGCTCGATGCGCGGGTGCTGGTCCTCGGCGGCGGCGAGAACCGCGACCTCGATCTCCCCGAGGAAACCGAAGACGTCGCCGCTGTCGTGGACATGGAGAAGATCGACCCAGACGTCGTCGAACTCCCCGGCTGGTACCGGCCCAACCCGGGCCTGGCCCGCGACCTGGCCTTCGTCGCCTTCAGCGAGGTCGGCGGCGAGCTCGTGGCCCGTCAGATCACCAACTTCCGGTGGGCGCTGTCCGCGTTCGGCACCGCGTCGGCGGCCAACCTCGGCCGCGGCGACACGGTCTACTGCCTGACTCCGCTGCATCACCAGTCCGGCCTGCTGGTCAGCCTGGGCGGTGCGGTGGTCGGCGGGTCACGCATCGCGCTGTCCCGCGGGCTGCAGCCCGACCGCTTCCTGCAGGAGATCCGGCAGTACGGCGTCACGGTCGTGTCCTACACCTGGGCCATGCTGCGCGAGGTCATCGACGACCCGTCGTTCTCGCTCACCGGAAGTCACCCGGTCCGGTTGTTCATCGGCTCGGGTATGCCTGCCGGGCTGTGGAAGCGGGTGGTCGACGTGTTCGAGCCGGCCCACGTCGTCGAGTTCTTCGCGACCACAGACGGCCAGGCCGTGCTGGCCAACGTGTCCGGCGCCAAGATCGGCAGCAAGGGGCGTCCGCTACCGGGTGGCGGCACCGTCGAACTTGCCGCCTACGACGCCGACGACGATCTGATCCTGGAGGACGAACACGGTTTCGTGCGCAAGGCCGAGGCCAACGAGGTCGGTGTGCTTCTCGCCCACCCGCGCGGCCCGGTCGATCCGACTGCTGTGGTCAAGCGTGGCGTGTTCGCGCCGGCCGACACCTGGGTGTCCACCGAGTTCCTGTTCCGTCGTGATGAGGACGGTGACTATTGGCTGGTCGACAACCGGGGTGCGGTGATCCGTACCGAACGGGGGCCGGTGTTCGCGACGGCCGTCAACGACGCGGTCGGTCGGTTGGACGCGGTCGACATGTCGGTCACCTACGGGGTCGAAGAGGCAGGCCGGCAGCTGGCGGTGACGGCGCTGGCGCTGCGTCCCGGCGGCAGCGTGCCGACGGCAGATCTGTCACTCGCCCTCGAGGATCTGGCCGCGGGTAACCCGCCCGACGTGGTGCACGTGGTGGCCGACATGGAACTCGGCGCGTCGTACCGCCCGCTCGTGGCGCCGTTGCGGGCGGCGGGCATCCCGAAATCCGGCCGGCGTAACTGCTGGTACCTCGACGGCGATACCGGAACGTACAAGAAACTGACTGCCGCGGGCCGGGCGGAACTCGTTGCGGGAGTCCCCGACGGCGAGCCGGAGTCCGGCTGATCGCGTCGCCGGACGGGATGCCGGGGCCAGAATGCGCTGTTACGCTCCGGCGAACGGCAGAACGACTGGAGGATCGATGACATCGGGATCGGGTGCGAACAGCTGGCGTCGGGCGGTCACCGGATCGGTGACCGGCGGTGCGCTGGTCCTTGGTCTGCTGGTAGGCGCGGGTGCGCCGACAGCCGCGGCCGATCCTGCCCAGCCGACGCCTGCAGCGGACGCACCCGGGTCCGCTGCGCCGGCGGCCCCGCCGATGACGGCCGACCAAGCGCTGTCCATCATCGCCAAGGATTACGACACCGGCGAGGGCGGTGGCCAGATCTCCACGCTGATCCACGACATCATGAAGCTGCGTCAGCAGGGGTACAAGCCGTCGAATGCCAACCGTGAAGCCATCACCAAGGCCCTCGACAAGCGCCCCAACCAGGGCCCGCTGATCGACGCGCTCAAGAGCACGTTGTCCTACCAGCGCAAGTTGCAGGCCCAGTCCAACGCTCAGATTCCGCAGCAGAGTGGGTTGAACCCCGGGGTGGGCCAGTTCCCGGGAGGCATCGCTCCGATTCCGGGCGGGGCCGGGGCACAGCCCGGCCCGAGTGGCGGCATCCAGATCCCGTTGGGCTAACTTCACGTGGTGGTCGACGACAAGCTTCTGAGCATCCTGGTCTGCCCGCAGGACCGCGGTCCGCTGCTGCTCGCGGGGACGGACTGGCTCTACAACCCCCGGTTGCGGCGGGCCTACCGGATCGAGGACGGCATCCCGGTCCTACTGGTCGACGAGGCCGTGGCCATCGATGACGATGCCGAGCATCGCCGGCTGATCGAGTTGGCCGGGTCAGGGGAGTCCCGGTAGGTCACCGGTCAGATAGCGCTGCAAGGTGGGTGCGATGGTTTCGACGATCTGGTCCGCCGGCAGCGAGGCGAAGGGCTCCAACTCCAGGATGTAGCGCGCCATCGCGACGCCGACCAGTTGCGAGGCGACGAATTGGATGCGGACTCGGGCACTGCCGGGCGGGTTGTCCACCCGTGGTCCGATTTCGCCGACGATGATCTCCTGGAGAAATGACCGGACCAGCGATACGTCGTTGCCGGCGAGGATCGAGCGCAGCGTCGCCACGAAGCCCTTGCCGATCTCGGAATCCCACAGCGGCAACAGGATTGACGGCAGCGTGTGTCCGATCTGCTCGACCGGCACCTCTTTGAGCTTTCCGATCACCGTCATCGGATCGATCGGGATGTGGATCGCGGCGGCGAACAGCTGGGTCTTGGTGCCGAAGTAGTGATGCACCAGCGCGGCGTCCACCCCGGCCTCGGCCGCGATGGCGCGGATCGAAGTCTTGTCGATCCCGTTGCGGGAGAACAATTCCCGCGCACTGGTCAAGATGCGCTCGCGTCTGTCCGACGGCCCGGCGGGCCGGCCGGGGCGTTTTCGTTCTCGTTCGGAATCGATGTCGGTGCTCACGGCTTCCTACGGGGTTCGGCGGCGCAGGGTCGCCGCGGCCAGGCACAGTGCCAGCACTGCAAATCCCACCACGATCGCGATGTCACGGGCCGCGATGGCGGTCAGCTCAGGGTGGGCGCCGACCTGCTGCAGGGCTTCGAGTGCATAGCTGGCAGGCAGGACGTTACTGATCCACTGCAGCCATTCCGGCAGGGCGGCGCGCGGCACGATGATGCCGCACAACAGCAGCTGGGGCGCGATCACCACGGGCATGAACTGGACTGCCTGGAACTCGGTGCGGGCGAATGCGCTGCACAACAGGCCCAGCCCCACGCCCAGCACGGCGTTGATGATCGCGATCAGGAACACCAGGACAGGGCTGCCCGCGGTATCCAGGCCTAGGAACCAGAACGAGACGATGCAGGCGAGGATGGCCTGGGCCGCAGCGGCGATCGAGAAAGCGGTGCCGTAGGCAGCCAGCAGGTCGAACCGGCGCAATGGTGTGGTCAAGATCCGCTCGAGGGTTCCCGAGACACGTTCCCGCTGCATGGTGATCGACGTGATCAGGAACATCACGATGAGCGGGAAGACGCCGAGCATGATGAGGCACGCATTGTTGAACGGTGATGGGTGTCCCGGCGGGTGCGGGGTGTTCTGGAACATGAAGTACATCAGCGTGATGATCAGGCTCGGCACCACGAGGATCATCGCCACGCTGCGATGGTCTGCGGCCAGTTGCCGCAGGATCCGACCGGTCGTGGCCAGGTAGGCCGCCGGGCTCAGTCGGCTCGGTTGGTCGCGTCCGAGTCGCTGCGCCGGATGACGGTGAGAAACGCTTCCTCCAGGGACGTGCATGCCGTGTCCTTCCGTAGCCGGTCAGGGGTGGTGTGGGCGAGCAAGCGGCCTTCACGCATGAGCAACAGGTCACCGCAGTGATCGGCCTCGTCCATCACGTGGCTGGAAACCAGCAGCGTGGTGCCACGTCGTGCCAGTTCGTTGAACTGTTCCCACAGGTCGACCCGCAGGACCGGATCGAGGCCGACGGTGGGCTCGTCGAGCACCAGGAGTTCGGGTTCGGCCACCAACGCGCAGGCGAGCGAGACCCGGGTCCGTTGACCTCCGGAGAGATTGCCGCAGTACGCGGTGCGGTGATCGTCGAGACCGACCGCGCGGATGGCGTCGGCCGCCGAGTCTGCCGACGTGCCGTACAGCGCGGCGAAGTACCGGACGTTATCGACGACTCGCAGGTCGTTGTAGATCGTCGGATCCTGGGTGACGTATCCGACCCGGTGGCGCAGCGGTGCCGAACCGGCGGGATGTCCGAGCACCGTGACCGTGCCCGCCTCGATGATCTGGGTACCGACGATGCTGCGTATCAAGGTGGTCTTGCCGCAGCCTGACGGACCGAGCAGGCCGGTGATGGCACCGTGGGCGATCCGCACCGAGAGGTCGCGAACTGCGGGGCGGCCACCCCGGCTGACCTGCAGTCCGGTGATGTCGACGGCGGGGGCGCGGGCGTCGGACGGAGGCGGGGTCGAGAATTCATCAATCGATGAAGTCATCATGTGATGAATAGTGCGCGCAAGTCCGGCCGGTGTCAACGGTCAATGTCGGGGAGGGCAAAATCGCTCGGGTGGGCTTGCAGATGGGCACCGAGCTGTTGACTGGCGCCCCCCTGCTCGCGGCCCGCCGGCTGTTGGGGGCCGAGCTGACCGGCCGCGGTGTCAGTGCTGTCATCGTCGAGGTCGAGGCGTACGGCGGACCGCTCGACGGCCCCTGGCCCGATGCCGCGTCACATTCGTTTCGCGGCGCCGGTGGTCGCAATCTCGTGATGTTCGGCCCGCCCGGACACCTCTATACCTACCGCAGCCACGGCATCCACGTCTGCGCCAACGTGGTCTGCGGATACGACGGCGTCGCGGGTGCGGTCCTGCTGCGAGCCGCGTCGGTGAGTGCCGGCACCGAGCTGGCCGGCCGGCGCCGCGGACCGGCGATACTGCCGGCCGCCCTGGCACGGGGACCCGGAAATCTGTGTTCGGCGCTGGGAATCACGATGGAAGACAACGGAATTGACCTCTTCGATGCCGACAGTCCAGTGCGCCTGGCGTTGCGCGATGCGGCTCCGGCAGTGGAAGGACCACGGGTCGGGGTGAGCAAGGCCGCCGACCGCAGATGGCGGTTGTGGCTGGCGGATCGGGGAGAGGTTTCGGCGTATCGGCGCAGCCCGCGTGCCCCTGCGCCCGGTGCCAGTGATTGACCTCCGCGATGCGGCATGATCGTCGTCATGAGCATGGGAATCCTGGATGAGCTGGACTGGCGTGGGCTGATCGCCCAATCGACCGACCGCGATGCGCTGGCGAATGACCTGGCCAAGGGACCCATGACCGTCTATTCCGGCTTCGATCCCACCGCGCCCAGCCTGCACGCGGGCCATCTGGTCCCATTGCTCACGCTGCGCCGGTTCCAACGCGCCGGGCACCGACCGATCGTGCTCGCCGGCGGGGCCACCGGGATGATCGGTGACCCCCGCGACACGGGGGAGCGCACGCTGAACACCGCCGACACCGTCTCGGACTGGGCCGGCCGCATTCGTGGCCAGCTGGAGCGGTTCGTCGAATTCGACGACACCCCGACCGGTGCCATCGTCGAGAACAACCTGAATTGGACGGCCCGGCTCTCGGCCATCGAATTCCTGCGTGACCTGGGTAAATACTTCTCGGTCAACGTGATGCTGGACCGGGAGACGGTCAAACGCAGGTTAGAGGGCGACGGCATCTCCTACACAGAGTTCAGTTACATGCTGCTGCAGGCCAATGACTTCGTCGAGCTGCATCAGCGCCACGGCTGCGCGTTGCAGATCGGCGGCTCCGACCAGTGGGGCAACATCGTGGCCGGCGCCCGCTTGGTGCGTCAGAAGTTGGGCACCACGGTGCACGCGATGACGACTCCGCTGGTCACCGACTCGGAAGGCAAGAAGTTCGGCAAGTCGACCGGCGGCGGCAATGTGTGGCTGGACCCCGAGATGACCAGCCCATATGCCTGGTACCAGTACTTCGTGAACGCCGCCGATGCCGACGTCATCGGTTACCTGCGCTGGTTCACGTTTCTGACGCCGGACGAGATCGCCGAGCTCGAGGACGCCACCAATAACCGCGCGCACGAGCGTGCCGCCCAGAAACGGCTGGCCCGGGAGCTCACCACGTTGGTGCACGGGGAGGGCGCGACGAAAGCGGTCGAGCTCGCCAGTCAGGCGCTGTTCGGCCGGGGGGAGTTGACCGACCTCGACGAATCCACCCTCGGCGCCGCGCTGCGCGAGGCCAGTAGTGGACAGGTTGCCGAGCTGAAGCCCGGCGGCCCGGATTCGATCGTGGATTTGTTGGTCGGCACCGGGTTGGCGGCAAGTAAGGGTGCGGCACGCCGCAACGTCGCCGAGGGCGGTGTGTATGTGAACAACATTCGTATTGAAAGCGACGAGTGGATACCACAGCATTCTGATTTTCTGTATGAGCGGTGGCTCGTGTTGCGACGTGGCAAGCGGCACATTGCCGGGGTCGAGCGCGTGGGCGCCTAGGCCAACCGGCGACCGGGCTCTGACCTGGGAAAACGTCGCAGTGACCAGGCGATTTGACTCGCTGTTAGCGCTCACGTAACTTATTCCAAGTCAGAGCGACACGGACAAGCGCCGGAGAGCGAAGACAAAATCCGAGAGAGACACCCATTACGGTGGGTATTCTCACTGCCCGCAGTAAAGTTCAGCGGCTTTTAGCCGCGGGATTTCTGCGCGACAAACTCGGGCGTGTTGTTTGAGAACTCAATAGTGTGTTTGGTGGTTTTTGTTTGTTGTTTTTGGCCACATTCTTTTTCCCGTTTAGGG